>NZ_CABPSC010000006.1 GCF_902459585.1 Pandoraea nosoerga | reverse complement strand
CGGCACGACGATCGGGTCGGCGGCCGGCGGCGGCACGGGAGCTGCAGCGGCAGCGGGAGCGGCTGTGGCTGTAGCGAGGGGCTCGGCAGCGCTCACGTCGATCGGTGCGCAAGCGGAGGCAGGAGCGGCCGAGGCCGGCGGCGGCACGGGAGCGGAGATTTCGGAGGTGGCGGCGGGCGCTGCGGGCGCCTCGGCCGGCGCCGGCGCGGCGGCGTCCTGCACGTCGATCTGCGACGGCTCGATCACGAAGCAGCACACGGCGAGAATGTCGTCGGCGTCGCACGTGGTGTCGAGCCACAGGTGCAGCACGTCGCCGCTCGACTGACGGCCGGCGACCTGGCCGAGGTTGCCCAGCTCTTCGGCGAGCAACGTCTGGTCCTTCTCGCCCACGCCGGTGAGCGTGACCTTCAGACGCGTCTGACCCGCGGGCACGGCGCTCGTCGGCGCGCCGCTCGCGTGCGCGGCGGGCTCGGCGGCGGCCGGTGCCGTGGAAGCGGCCGGCGCGGCGGCTGTGGCAGGAACGGCGGGTGCGGCAGGGGCGGCGGTTGCCGGCGCACCGCTTTCTTCGGCTGCGAGTTGCTGGAGCACCGCGCAGATGCGCGTCATCGCCTCGACGTCGGGTTCACTGGAGGCGCGGTAGGCATTCAGCTGTTGATGCAACACGTCTTTGGTTTCCAGGAAGGTGTCGACCATCTCGGTGCGCAACTGCAATTCGCCGCGACGCGCGCGATCGAGCAGGTTTTCCAGCAGGTGAGTGGTCTCGGTGAGCGCGGTAAAGCCGAACGTGGCGGCGCCGCCCTTGATCGAGTGCGCCGCGCGAAAGATCGCGTTGAGCTGCTCGTTGTCGGGCGCGTTGACATCGAGCGCCAGCAGGAGGTGCTCCATTTCTGCGAGCAACTCTTCGGCTTCATCGAAAAAGGTCTGGTAGAACTGGGTGATATCCACCGGTTTCCTCGTCCTAACTTGGTTGTGCCATCGACGCTGTCATCAGGCGCCGTCGCCGACGAGCGAGCCCACCACGTCGACCAATGCCTCGGGGTCGACCGGCTTGATCAGCCAGCCGCTGGCGCCCGCCTCGCGGGCCGCCGTCTTGTAGGCGCCGTCGACTTCGGTGGTGAGCACCAGAATGGGCGTCTGCGCGAATGCGTCGAGTTCGCGCAGCGCGCGAATGAGCGACAGACCGTCCATGCCGGGCATGTGCTGATCGGTCAGCACCAGATCGAACGCGGCATTGGAGGCCAGCGCCAGCGCTTCCTGGCCGTCGCGTGCGGTCGTCACGGCGTAGCCGGCCTCATCGAGCGTGGCCGCCAGGATCTGACGCATCGACGCGGAATCGTCGACGGCGAGAATCGTGTTGCGCAGTGCCTGCATGCGTCTCCTCTTGTCGGTTATCGTGCGCCGGCCGAGCCGGCCGGACCGGCCGGACCTGCCGGAGGCGCGGGCGGCGCGGGCACGGCCGGCACCGTCGGCAGTGCCGGCGGCTCGCCGCCCAGCGCGGCGCTCACCGCGTTTGCCCCTGCGCCGCGCGCGTTCGCGGCGTCGATCGTCGGCTGGTCGCCTTCGTGCTTGACCGACTGCTCGGCGCGCCGGTTGAGCACGATGATGCTGATGCGGCGGTTGATGGGGTTGTACGCGTTGTCGCGATCGAGCGGCACGGTCGAGGCGAGCCCCACCACGCGCAGCACCTTCTCGCCGTCGAGCCCGCCGGCGATGAGCTCGCGGCGCGAAGCATTCGCGCGATCGGCGGACAGCTCCCAGTTGCTGTAGCTCTTGTCGCCCTGCGCGTAGGCCGTGGCGTCGGTGTGACCGGACAGGCTGATGCGGTTGGGCACGTCGTTGAGCGACTTGCCGATCTCGCGCAGGATGTCGCGCATATACGGCTGCACCTGCGCGCTCGCGTTGGCAAACATCGGTCGGTTCTGGTCGTCGACGATCTGGATGCGAAGTCCTTCGGTCGTCACGTCGATGAGCAACTGCTTGCGGAACTGCCGCAGCGTCGGATTATTCTCGATGGCTTTTTCGATGCGCGCCTTGAGCTCACGCAAACGCGCCGCATCGGCGCGCTCGGCAAGCTCGGTGGTCGTGGCCTGGCGCGAGCGCACCTGATCGCCGCGCGACTTCTGTCCGTCGGTGCGCGTGGTGTCGGCGCCGCCGCCGGGAATCACGCCGGCGTTCTCCGCGGCGTTACGCCCGCCCGTGAGCGCGACCTTGAGCGGCGTGCGGAAGTATTCGGCAATGCCCGCCAGCTCCTTGCTGCTCACGGAGCTGAGCAGCCACATGAGCAGGAAGAACGCCATCATGGCCGTCATGAAGTCGGCGTAGGCAATCTTCCACGCGCCGCCGTGATGGCCGTGACCGCCCGCCTTGCGGCGCTTGACGACGATGGGCCGCTCTTCTTTCTCGCTCATTGCTGCCGCCCGTCAACGTGCCTTGACCTGCCGCACGTGCTCTTCAAGCTCGGCGAACGACGGACGGACGGTGGAGTACAGCACCTTGCGGCCGAACTCGACCGACAGCGCCGGTGCGTAGCCGTTCAGGCTGGCCAGCAGCGTGACCTTGATGCACTCGTAGAGCTTCACCGACTCGTTGATACGGTGTTCGATGAGCTGCGCGAGCGGCGAAATGAAGCCGTAGGCGAGCAAAATGCCAAGGAACGTGCCCACGAGCGCCTGCGCGATGAGCGCGCCGAGCACCGCCGGCGGCTGGTCGGCCGAAGCCATCGTGTGGACCACGCCCATCACGGCGGCCACGATACCGAAGGCCGGCATGGCGTCGCCGGTCTTCTGCAGGCAGTGCGCGGGCACTTCGCCCTCGTGGCGATACGTCTCGATTTCGTGATCCATCAGGTTCTCGATCTCGAACGCATTCATGTTGCCGCTGACCATCAGGCGCAGATAGTCAGTGAGGAATTCCATGATGCGCGGCTCGCCGAGAATGCGCGGGTACTGCGAGAACACGGGGCTCGAGGCCGGGTCTTCCACGTCGCCTTCGATGGCGAGCATGCCGTCCTTGCGCGCCTTGGCGAGCAGCACGTACAGGAGCGCCATGAGCTCCATGTACAGCTCCTTGGTGTATTTCGAGCCCTTGAACAGCATTGGCAGGGCTTTCACCGTCGCCTTGATCGCCTTGCTGTTGTTGCCCACGACAAACGAGCCGACGCCCGCGCCACCGATAATCAGCAGCTCGGTCGGCTGAAACAGCGCGCCCAGGTGGCCCCCGCCAATGACGAAGCCGCCAAAGACCGACGCCAGAACGATGATGTAACCAATGACGACAAGCACTGCCGGATACCTCTCGCAAAAATACGTCTACGGAAAATTGTCCTTCCTGTTCAGAGGGCTTAACGGCAGACACGCAGGGAAACTGTAGGGGGTGCGACCTCGTGACGTGGCCGCGCTCAGGCGGCAAGCGGGGAAATATCGCCGCCGGTCGCGGGCGACGCCGCGGCGGGCGCGAGATCGGCGGCGGGCGCGTGCTTTGCTTTGCGGGTCTTTCCGGCGCGCGACGGCGGTGCGCACAGCCCGCAAACGTACTGGCCATGCGGCTCGTGCGCGTGCGTGACGAAATGGCCGCCGCAGCGCGTGCATGGCGTCATCTGCAGCATCTTGCTGTCGAAAAAGCGCACGAGCGTCCATGCCCGCGTAAACCCGAGCACCGCCTCCCATCCATGCAGTTCCACATGCTCGAGGTACAGGCGGTACGCCTTGACGATGGCTTCGATGCCCTGGCAGCCGCCGTACTGCACGAGGTGGCGGTAGATGTTGTGGAAAAGCGACGAGTGGATGTTCGGCAGCCACGTCACGAACCAGTCGGTCGAGAACGGCAGCATGCCCTTGGGCGGCGAGGCGCCCTTGAGTTCCTTGTAGAGCTTGATGAGCCGGTCCCGGCTCAGGCTCGTTTCCGCTTCCAGCAACTGGAGGCGGGCACCGAGTTCGATCAGCTCGATGGCCAGCTGAATCTCCCTGGCCTCGAGGACGACGCTTTTGGTACGCATATACAGGCTTCCTGGCTAGTCACGCGTGGCGCCGCCCCCTGGGGCGACGCGGCGCGTGTCGCGTGCTCAGCCGATCTGCTCGACGGGCTGGCCCGCCAGCAGGATCGAGGCGTGCGACTGCTGCATACCCACGTCTTTCGCGCCATGCGTGAGGCTCGAGAGGATTACGTGGTCGTCGAATCGAAATCGGCACAGGAGCTGGTTCGACCCCGCGAATTTGACGAGCTGAGCCAGAGTAAGACTGCCGAGCACGTCGGCCAGCTGATCGCTGATGCCCAGGCGGAACATCGCCGCCGCGCGATCCTCGCGGATCAGGCGCTGAGCCAGGACAAGGTAGGAGAGATTCAACTCGCGAATCTCATTCAGTGTTTCGCTGTTTCGCATGCGGCCCCCCGGCGCAATGGATTATCTGGCGGTACTACTGGTTTTACCCCCGCATTGTGGATAAAGGCGAAAGATAAAGAAATCGGAGAAAAACTACGGAAAATGATGAGAAAAGCGGAAGTTTTTTGTAGGAGTTTTTCCTACAGGACGGGGACGCACGTCCCCTGCGATGCGTTCGGAGCGAACGATCGGCGGCGGAGGGATGACGGCTTCATGAAAGCGTCACGAAGCTGCGCTCTACTACATGGCTGTATTTCGGCGGTCTGCCGCCGAACTTTAGCCGTCCTCGCAAAAATACTTGGGGGGCCTTCTGCCAGGACGTCTGGACCGTACTTTGCCAATCGAGCGGGCACCGTAACAGCGCAATTACAAACTGTTACAGGTCTGGTGCCGCGGCACGAATTCCAGGTTTGGAAGGAAAGCTCGGGTTGCGGTTCCCAGGGACTCGGGAAATCGACGTCAGGCCGCGCCCGCGGCCGGTGGCAGCGCCGAACCGGCGCGGCGGATGAGCACCGTGTGCAGGCACCACGAGAGGCCGCCGCACACCGCGATGACGGCGGCCATCGGCACCGCGGAGCGGGCGTGCAGTAGCCCGACCGCCGCACCGGCGCCTGCCGCCGCGAGGAACTGCAGCGCACCTAGCAGCGCCGACGCGGCGCCCGCGCGCTGGTGCTGTCGGTTCAGGGCTTCCGCGATCGCGTTGGGCTGCGAGAAGCCGAGGCTCGCGACGAAGGCGAAGAGCGGCACCATCAGCCCGGGTAGCCCGCCGAGACGCAGCGCCGCCACGCACAGCAGTAGCAGGCCGAGAATGGCGACGAGATTGTTGGTGCGCCGCAACACGTCGGCCGGACGGCGCGTGCGCAGCAGGTGCGCGTTGATCTGCGAGCCCCCGATGATGCCGCACGCATTGATCCCGAACAGCCAGCCGTAGTTCGCCGGATCGACGCCGTAGAGGTTGATGAAAACGAACGGCGAACCGGTGATGTAGGCGAACATGCCGGCCTGCGCGACGCCGCCCGCGAGCGCGTTGCCCATGAACTCACGATCGCGCAGCAGCACGCCGTAGTTGTGCCATGCCGTCGCGAGCCAGTTGCGTGCTCCGCGGGCCGCGGCACGCGTCTCCGGCAGCCAGTAGACGGACATCGCGAAGCAGAGTGCGCCGAAGGCGGTCAATCCCCAGAAAATCCAGCGCCAGCTCACGAAGAGCAGCAACTGTCCGCCGGCCAATGGCGCGAGGATGGGCGCCGCGCCCATGATCAGCGTCATGCGCGAGAGCACGCGCGCCACGGTGCTCGTATCGAACAGGTCGCGCGCCATGGCGCGTGCGATCACGAAGCAGGCGCAGCCGCCCACGGCCTGAACGAAGCGGCAGACGATCAGCGTCTCGATGTTCGGCGCCAGCGCGCAGCCGGCCGACGCCAGGGTGTAGAGCGCCAGTCCGGCGTAGAGCGGACGCTTGCGTCCGAACCGGTCGGCGAGCGGGCCGTGCAACAGTTGTCCCAGCCCCAGCCCGATGAAGAACGACGCGAGCGTGAATTGCGCCGCCGCGTCCGTCGTATTCAGTTCGCGCGCGATCGCGGGCAATGCCGGCAGATACATGTCGATCGACAGCGAGCCGATGGCCGACAGGATGCCGAGTACGAAGACGGTGCGGAAATAGTGGGTGGACATGATGCGGGCCTAGGGTAATCCCGAATGATACGGCATTGTCCCCGGTCTCGCCCAAACCTTGAGCAGCAGGCGCACGGGTGCAGGCGACGCCGGGGTCGCCCGCACCGGCGGCGGCCAGGCGGCCGCGGCCCGCGAGCGTGTACGCCGCGCTCAGGCCGTCCTGGCTTCGGACAGCCCCAGCGACTCGACCATCTGCTCGCGCATGATGAACTTCTGCACCTTGCCCGTGACCGTCATCGGCATTTCGTCGACGAAGCGGATGTAGCGCGGAATCTTGTAGTGCGCGATCTGGTCCTTGCAGAACGCCCGGATCTCGTCCTCGGTGGCGGTCTGCCCCGGCTTCAGAATGATCCACGCGCAGACCTCTTCGCCATACTTCGCGTCAGGCACGCCGAACACCTGCACGGCCTGCACCTTCGGATGGCGGAACAGGAATTCCTCGATCTCGCGCGGGTAGATGTTCTCGCCGCCGCGAATGAGCATGTCCTTCACGCGCCCGACGATGTTGCAATAGCCCTCTTCGTCGAGCGTGGCCAGATCGCCCGTGTGCATCCAACCGTCGCGAATGGCTTCGCGCGTGCGCGGCTCGTCGTCCCAGTAGCCCAGCATCACCGAGTAGCCCTTGGTGCACAGCTCGCCCTTCTCGCCGACGGGCACGATCTCGCCGGCGGCATCGACGAGTTTCACCTCGAGGTGCGGCTGCACGCGACCGACCGTGGTCACGCGCTTGTCCAGCGGGTCGGTCGTGGTGGTCTGGAACGACACCGGGCTCGTCTCGGTCATGCCGTAGGCGATGGTCACCTCGCTCATGTGCATCTCGTTGATCACGCGCTTCATCGTCTCGATCGGACACGGCGAGCCGGCCATGATGCCCGTGCGCAGCGTATCGAAATGGTAGTTGCCGAACTCCGGGTGATCGAGCTGCGCGATGAACATCGTCGGCACGCCATGCAATGCCGTGCAGCTCTCTTCCGAGACGGCCGCCATGGTGGCCTTCGGGTCGAAGGCCTCGCCCGGGAACACCATCGTCGCGCCGGTAGAGACGCACGCGAGCACCGCCAGCACCATGCCGAAGCAGTGATAGAACGGCACCGGAATGCACAGGCTGTCGTGCTCGGAGAAGCGCATCGCCATGGCGATGAAGCGGCCGTTGTTGACGATGTTGTGGTGCGTGAGCGTGGCGCCCTTCGGACTGCCCGTCGTGCCGCTCGTGAACTGGATGTTGATCGGCTCGAAGCAGTCGAGACTGTCGGAGATCGCGCGCAGCGTGGCGAGGTCGGCGTCGGCGCCCAGCGTCACCACGTCGCTGTAGTTCATCATGCCCGGCGTGATGCCGGCACCCATGCGAATGATGGTGCGCAACGTCGGCAATTTTTCCGAGTGAAGCTCGCCTGGCGCGCACTGCGCGAGTTCGGGCGCGAGCGTGCCGAGCATGTCGAGATAGCGCGACGTCTTGAACGACTCCGCTGTCACCAGCGCCTTGCAGCCGACCTTGTTGATGGCGTATTCGAGCTCGGCGAGGCGATACGCGGGATTGATGTTCACGAGAATCAGCCCGATGCGCGCGGTGGCGAACTGCGTGACCAGCCACTCCACGCGATTGGGCGACCAGATGCCCACGCGGTCGCCCTTCTTCAGGCCGAGCGCCACGAGCCCGGCCGCGAACGTATCCACATGCGCGAGGAATTCGCGCCAGGTCCAGTCCACGCCCTGCTCGCGAAACACTACCGCCTGCCGCTCGGCGAACCTGGCCGCCGTCTCGGCGAGCAGCCCGAATACCGTCAGCGTCGAGAGCGGCACATCGGTGTCGCCCTTCACATACGACAATCCATTACGAGGTACAACGCCCGCACCTTCCCGGCTTTCCATGCTTGTGTCTCCTGAAGCAATGCTGAAGTGGCGAAATGCTGTCGCGCGACGTCCATGCCAGTGGATGGCCCGCCTGTCGTTGCACCGAACGACGGCGGGCTCGTGTTCATAACAATAGCGCGTCGAACTCGATTGACGTTTACGTTAACGTAATTCGAGTGACGTCACGAGTGGGGATGGCCCTGAGTCGCACGCGTGGCCTGGATGCGGGTCATGACACGATGGCGTCACAACGCTGTCGACGAGATGGGCGCAGGCCGGTGGAGGTCCGTGGTGGCCCTGCGACGGGCCAAAAGACAAAAACCCCATGCACTGAATGCATGGGGTTTTCGGCCGGACCGGTGAGGTTCGGCGGGCGTCGGGGCCGCGCGGAACACCATCGCCACATCGCGATGGCCTCTCGCGGCACCGGCGCCAATTTACATCTTCGCCTTGCGGAACTTCTGGATCGCCGCGAGTTGGGCGACGGCTTCGGCCAGTTCGGCCTGTGCCTTCGCGTACTCGATATTCGAGTCCTTGTTCGCGAGCGCTTCTTCCGCGCGGCGCTTGGCTTCGGCGGCCTTCGCCTCGTCAAGGTCCTTGCCGCGGATGGCGGTGTCGGCGAGCACGGTCACCGTGTTCGGCTGCACTTCGAGAATGCCGCCGGCCACGAAGACGAAGTCCTCGTTACCTGCTTCATCTTCGATGCGCACCGCGCCCGGCTTGATGCGCGTGATCAGCGGCGTGTGGCCGGGCAGAATACCCAGCTCGCCCGCTTCGCCGGGCAGCGCCACAAAGCGCGCCTCACCCGAGAAGATCTGCTCTTCCGCGCTGACGACGTCTACGTGAATGGTTGCCATAATCGCTCCCGTTGAGTGTGATGAAGCGGCAGGCGCGCCAGTCCGGACGTTGCCGTCCTCGCTCCGCTACCCCGCCCTGCAACAGTCACCTGCCGGGCGCGGCGGCGACTCTCGCGAGGCGCCGCCGCTTCCCGGCACTCAACCGTTTACTGCATCTTCTTGGCTTTTTCGAACGCTTCGTCGATCGTGCCAACCATGTAGAAGGCCTGTTCCGGCAGGTGGTCGCACTCGCCGTCGACGATCATCTTGAAGCCGCGGATCGTTTCCTTGAGCGGAACGTATTTGCCCGGCGAGCCCGTGAACACTTCTGCCACGTGGAACGGTTGCGACAGGAAGCGCTGGATCTTACGGGCGCGCGCCACGGCCAGCTTGTCTTCCGGCGACAGTTCGTCCATGCCCAGAATCGCGATGATGTCGCGCAGTTCCTTGTAGCGCTGCAGCGTCGACTGCACGCGGCGGGTCACCGTGTAGTGCTCTTCGCCAATCACGTTCGGGTCGATCTGGCGCGAGGTCGAGTCGAGCGGATCGACGGCCGGGTAGATACCCAGCGAGGCGATGTCACGCGAGAGCACGACGGTGGCGTCCAAGTGACCGAAGGTGGTCGCCGGCGACGGGTCGGTCAAGTCATCGGCAGGCACGTACACGGCCTGCACCGACGTGATCGAGCCGGTCTTGGTCGACGTAATGCGCTCCTGGAGCTTACCCATTTCTTCAGCCAGCGTCGGCTGATAGCCCACGGCCGACGGCATACGGCCGAGCAGTGCCGACACTTCGGTACCGGCCAGCGTGAAACGGTAGATGTTGTCCACGAAGAACAGCACGTCGCGACCTTCGTCACGGAAGTGCTCGGCCATCGTCAGGCCGGTCAGCGCGACGCGCAGACGGTTGCCCGGCGGCTCGTTCATCTGGCCGTACACCAGCGCGACCTTGTCCAGAACGTTCGAGTCCTTCATTTCGTGGTAGAAGTCGTTCCCTTCACGGGTACGCTCGCCCACGCCGGCGAACACCGAATAACCGCCGTGTTCCTTGGCGATGTTATTGATGAGCTCCATCATGTTCACGGTCTTGCCCACACCGGCGCCACCGAACAGACCCACCTTGCCGCCCTTGGCGAACGGGCAGATCAGGTCGATAACCTTGATGCCGGTCTCGAGCAGTTCCGTCGACGGCGACAGCTCGTCGAATGCCGGCGCCTTCTGGTGGATCGAACGGGTGTGATCCTGTGCGATCGGACCGGCTTCGTCGATCGGACGGCCCAGCACGTCCATGATGCGACCCAGCGTCGGCTTGCCGACCGGCACCGTGATCGGCAGACCGGTGTTCTTCACCGTCATACCGCGGCGCAGGCCTTCGGAGGAACCCAGACAGATGGTGCGGACCACGCCGTCGCCCAGCTGCTGCTGGACTTCGAGCGTCAGTTCCGAACCGTCCATAATGAGCGCGTCGTAGATCTTCGGCATGCTCTCGCGCGGGAACTCCACGTCGATCACGGCGCCGATGCACTGTACGATCTTGCCTTCAATCAAAGCAGTACTCATCGCTTTTCCTTTAGATACTCAAATTCATTTCGCCTTGCGGCGCATCGGCCCGTGCCACCGCTTACACCGCGGCGGCGCCACCCACGATTTCGGACAGTTCCTTCGTGATCGCTGCTTGACGGCCCTTGTTGTAGACCATCTGCAATTCACCGATCACGGTCTTCGCGTTGTCCGACGCGGCCTTCATGGCCACCATGCGGGCGGACTGTTCCGACGCCATGTTCTCTGCGACTGCCTGATACACGACAGCTTCGACGTAACGCACCAGCAGGGCATCCACCACCGTCTTTGCATCCGGTTCGTAGATGTAGTCCCACGAATGCTGTGCCGGCACCGCGCTCGCTTCTTCCGAGGCGCCTTCGAGCTTCTCGGGCAGCGGCAGCAGCTGCTCGACCACGGCTTCCTGCTTCATCGTGTTGACGAAGCGGTTGTAAGCCAGGTACACGGCGTCGAGCTTGCCTTCGGCGTATGCGTCGAGCTGAACCTTCACCGCACCGATGAGCTTGTCCAGATGCGGGGTGTCGCCCAGTTGCACGACGTGCGAGACCACCTTCGCGCCAATACGGTTCAGGAAGCCAAGCCCCTTGCCGCCGATGGCGGTGGCCTCGATCTTCAGGCCCTGGGCTTCGATGTCCTTCATCTTGTTCACCACGGCACGCAGCACGTTGGTGTTCAAGCCGCCGCACAGGCCCTTGTCCGTCGTCACCACGATGATGCCCGCCGCTTTCGCGTCTTCGTGCTTCACCATGAACGGGTGGTGGTATTCCGGATTCGCCTGGCCCATATGCGCGGCGATCTGGCGCACCTTGTCAGCGTAAGGCCGGGCATGACGCATGCGTTCCTGCGCCTTGCGCATTTTCGACGCGGCCACCATTTCCATGGCCTTGGTGATCTTGCGCGTGTTTTGCACGCTCTTGATCTTGCCGCGAATTTCCTTCATTCCAGCCATTGCTTACTCCTTGTCTCGGCGCGACGTTCGCTGTTGCCCGAACGTCGCGCCTTCCCGGGTCCGTTGAATAGTTGCCGATTCAACCGGATTAGTAAGCGCCGGTCTTCTTGAAGTCCTTGATCGCAGCGTGCAGGGCGGCTTCGTCGTCCTTCGAGAGATCCTTCGTCTCTTCGATACGGCCGATGAGCGCGCCGTGGCTGGTCTTCAGAACTTCGCGCAGACCCTTCTCGAACGGCAGCACCTGGGAGACCTCGAGGTCGTCCAGATAGCCGTTGTTGGCGGCGAACAGCGACACGGCCAGCTCCCAGACCTGCAGCGGCTGGTATTGCGGCTGCTTGAGCAGTTCCGTCACGCGGCGGCCGCGCTCGAGCTGCTTGCGGGTGGCTTCGTCCAGGTCCGAGGCGAACTGCGCGAATGCGGCCAGTTCACGGTACTGCGCGAGGTCGGTACGGATACCGCCCGACAGCTTCTTGATGACCTTGGTCTGTGCAGCACCGCCCACGCGCGACACCGAGATACCGGCGTTGATTGCCGGACGGATGCCCGCGTTGAACAGATCGGTTTCCAGGAAGATCTGGCCGTCGGTAATCGAGATCACGTTCGTCGGAACGAAGGCGGTCACGTCGCCGGCCTGCGTTTCGATCACCGGCAGGGCGGTCAGCGAGCCGCTTTGGCCCTTGATCGCACCGTTGGTGAACTTCTCGACGTACTCTTCCGAGACGCGCGCGGCGCGCTCGAGCAGGCGCGAGTGCAGGTAGAACACATCGCCCGGGTACGCTTCACGGCCCGGCGGACGGCGCAGCAGCAGCGAGATCTGACGATAGGCCCAGGCTTGCTTGGTCAAGTCGTCATAGATGATCAGCGCGTCTTCGCCGCGGTCGCGGAAGTACTCGCCCATGGTGCAGCCGGCGTAAGGTGCGATGAACTGCATCGCGGCCGAGTCCGAAGCCGTGGCCGTCACGATGATCGTGTACTCCATCGCGCCGTGCTCTTCGAGCTTGCGCACCACGTTCATGATCGACGAAGCCTTCTGACCGATGGCGACGTAGACGCAGGTCACGCCCTTGCCCTTTTGCGAGATGATCGTGTCGATGGCCACGGCGGTCTTGCCCGTCTGACGGTCACCAATGATCAGCTCACGCTGGCCGCGGCCGATCGGCACCATGGCGTCGATAGCCTTGGTACCCGTTTGCAGCGGCTGCGACACCGACTTACGCCAGATCACGCCCGGGGCGATCTTTTCGATGGCGTCGGTCATCTTGGCGTTGACCGGGCCCTTGCCGTCGATCGGCTGGCCCAGTGCGTCAACGACGCGGCCCTTCAGTTCCGGGCCGACCGGCACTTCCAGAATGCGGCCCGTGCACTTGACGGTGTCGCCTTCCGAGATGTGCTCGTACTCGCCCAGAATCACGGCGCCGACGGAGTCGCGCTCGAGGTTCAGTGCCAGACCGAAGGTGTTGCCCGGGAATTCGAGCATTTCACCTTGCATCACGTCCGACAGGCCGTGGATGCGGCAGATACCGTCAGTCACCGAGATCACGGTGCCTTCGTTACGGACTTCGGCGCCGCTCTCGAGACCTTGAATCCGGCTCTTGATCAGTTCGCTGATTTCAGAGGGATTGAGTTGCATATGTGCTCCTGATATTCAATTCTTGCCGTCGCAGGCGATTCGCGCCGGCCTTCAGGCCGTCAGCGACGTCCGCATGGCCGCCAGGCGGGCGCGCACCGAAGTGTCCAGCACCTCGTCGCCAACCACCACACGCACGCCGCCGATGAGCGACGAATCCACCGTCACCGTCGGGTTGAGCTTGCGGCCGAACTTGTGCTCGAGGCCCTTGACCAGCGAGGTCAGTTGCTCACCTTCGAGCGGGAAGGCGCTTTCGATCAAGGCGTCTGCCGAACCGGCGGCGGCGTTCTTCAACGCTTCGAACTGCCCGGCGATTTCCGGCATGGCTGCCAGACGACCGTTCTCGACCACGGCGGCGACGAAGTTGCGCACTTCGGCGTCGGTCGATTTCACGGCGGCGGTCAGCACGTCGACGACTTGCGTCGGCGTCACTTTCGGATCGTCGGCCAGATTGGCCACTTCGGGCAGCGCTGCCACCTGCGCCAGTTCGCGCACCAGCTCGGACCAGCGATTCAGGTCGCCGGCCTTGGCCACGCGGAACAACGCCTCAGCGTACGGA
This sequence comes from Pandoraea nosoerga, assembly GCF_902459585.1. Taxonomy (GTDB): domain Bacteria; phylum Pseudomonadota; class Gammaproteobacteria; order Burkholderiales; family Burkholderiaceae; genus Pandoraea; species Pandoraea nosoerga. The sequence continues at coordinate 218,839 of NZ_CABPSC010000006.1, read as the reverse complement.
CGAGCGATGGTTGCGAGTTCGGCCATGATCAGAGCTCTGCCTTGAGTTGGTTCAGCAGGTCGGCGTGGGCCTTGGCGTCGATTTCGCGCTTCAGGATCTGCTCGGCGCCCTTGACGGCCAGACCGGCAACTTCCTCGCGCAGCGATTCACGGACCTTGACGGCCTGGTTCTCGGCTTCCACCTTGGCGTTGGCGATGATGCGAGCGGCTTCGGCCTGCGCCTGGGCCTTGATCTCGTCGGCCACGGCCAGTGCGCGCTTCTCCGCGTCGGCAATACGCTTTGCGCCTTCGTCGCGAGCTTCCGCGAGAGCTTGCGTGGAGCGCTTGTTGGCGGCTTCGAGTTCGGCCTTGCCCTTGTCGGCAGCGGCCAGTCCGTCGGCGATTTTCTTCGCGCGTTCGTCGATAGCCTTGATCAGCGGCGGCCACACGAACTTCATCGTGAACCATGCCAGGATCAGAAACACGACGGTTTGCGCGAACAGAGTTGCGTTAATGTTCACGGTGTTTCCTTTCGGTGATGCGAGTCGATTGGCAAAACAGCGCGCCCCATCATGCCTGCTGGCTTGGGCGCGCCGTTCATGTCCAGTTGGCCGCGCGGATCAGTGCGCGACCGGCCGAAAGAAACTTAAGCGAGCTTCGACAGCAGCGGGTTCGCGAATGCGAACAGCATGGCAACACCCACGCCGATCAGGAATGCGGCGTCGATCAGGCCAGCCAGCAGGAACATCTTCGTTTGCAGCGGGTTCATCAGCTCCGGCTGACGAGCGCATGCCTCGATGTACTTACCGCCCATCAGCGCGATACCCAGACAGGCGCCGATTGCGCCCAGACCGATGATGATGCCGATACCGATAGCGGTCAGACCCTGGATGTTAGCGATGAAAGCTTGCATGATTACTCCTATTGGTTAGAGACTTGAAACTTTAAATTTGAAAACCGAAAAACCGGGAAACACGTAACAACCGCAACAACCGATCAGTGATGGTCGTGCGCCTGGCCGATATACACCAGCGTGAGCATCATCATGATGAACGCCTGGAGCAACACGATCAGGATGTGGAAAATCGCCCATGCGGTGCCGGCAATGACGTGGCCGACAAAACCCAGCACCGACGCATCCGCGCCAAAGCTCCAGATCCCGCCCAGCAGGGCGATCAGCAGGAACACCAGTTCGCCGGCGTACATATTGCCGAACAGTCGCATGCCGAGCGACACGGTCTTGGCACAGAATTCGATGATGTTGAGCAGCAGGTTCGGAATCCACAGCAGGAAGTGGTTGCCGAACGGTGCGGTGAAGAGCTCATGCATGAAGCCGCCGGCGCCCTTGATCTTGAAGCTGTAGAACAGCATCAGAAGGAGCACGCCGACCGAGATACCGAGCGTGCCGTTCAGGTCGGCCGTCGGAACGATACGGTGATGGGTGATGATCGACTCGAGGCCGACCCAGCCGATGATTTTCGACGGCAGGTCGACCGGCAGCAAGTCGAGCGAGTTCATGAGCGCGACCCAGACGAACACGGTGAGCGCGAGCGGCGCGATGAAGGCACGGTTGCCGTGCACGATACTCTTCGACTGGTCTTCGACCATCTCCACGAGCATTTCGACGGCGGCCTGGAAACGGCCCGGCACGCCGGAAGTCGCCTTACGGGCGGCCAGCCACAGCAGGAAACAGCCCAGAACGCCCATCGTGATCGACCAGAACATGGTGTCCCAGTTGATGATCGAGAAGTCGACGATCTTGGTCTGCGTCGAGCTCGCGAGGTTTTGCAGGTGGTGCGAAATGTACTCCGACGGGTTCGGAGCGTGGCTTCCGGCTTCTACTGACATAGCGATCAAACACCCAATTATGAAAATCCGCACACGGCAGCGTGTCGACGCGTGAGCGGTTTTCACCGCTACTTCAGTGCCATCGCGAGCCAATAGGCCTTGAGCGCGAGCACGAAGGTGACCAGCAACGCTACCCAGTGAACCCCGGGGTAACCGAACGCTACCGCCACCAACAACGCAATCGTCGTTGCTACCTTGACCGCTTCCCCCATCACCAGCGAACCGACGGAGAGGCGATCACCTGACATTCTCAACCGCAGCGCAAACAGCGCGCCCGGCAACCAACCGATCATTCCGCCCAGCCAAGCGGACACCGCCGCGTCTCGTGGCGATGCCGAGAGAAGCCACCAGGCCAGTGTCGCGACCAGCGACAGTAGTACCTGGGCTCCCACCACCCTGAATGGAGTCACACGGGATGCGCGCCCCACATCGGGACCGAACAGGCGCTCGGCCTGCGCACGCGTGAGCGGAACGATTGTTTCTTGCTCCTGCTCGTCGTCCCAAGCCTCTGATGTTGCACGTGCCGGCGCTTGCGGTTTCGGTTCCAAGTTCGACCGTTGTTCGTCGGCCATCTCGTTCCCTCCCCGCCCGACTCGTGCAAAACGAATGGGCTCTTCAAGCAGATAAATCCGCGAGATTTTACGGGACATTACGAACGGCAGTCAATCGAAACGCGCAACAAATTCGCCGAAATTGTGCAGTGCATGCGTCGATTTGGCGCCAACTCTCACGGACCGCCATTTTCCTCATGGTGCAGCGCGGGATTCCCCGCGAACGCTGCGCAATCCCTGCAGCTAGACGTCGTTCGGTGCGTGATCACACCCATTTCAGTGCGAGGTAGCCTAGCCCGATTGCCACCGCATAAAACGGGACGGACACCCAATGAAAATGCCACCAGATCCGGCGGGATTTCGCCATGCGCAATGCGATCAGATTCGCGAGCGAACCGACGGCCAGACCGAAGCCACCCACGGCGACCCCATGCGCGAGCGCCGGCCAATTGTGGCTGTACTCCGCGAGCAGGATTGCCGCGGGAACGTTGCTGATGAATTGCGAGAGAAGGGCCGCGCCGGCATATGCCGCACCATCGCCCGAGAAATCGACGTGCCCGAGCGCCGAGTGGACCGCCGGCAATTCGGCCACGCCGCGCAGCACGACGAACATCAGCACGAAGATCGCCAGCAGCAGCCAGTCGATGCCTAGCACGGCGCTGCGTCGCACGGCCAGCAGCAGCGCCGCCACGCCGGCACACGCCCACGCCGCACGCCCGTGATCGGCAAGCGCCACGAAGGCCACGAACGAGACGAGTGCGGTCCACAGCAGCGGCCAGTGCACGTCATGCGTCGGGCCGCGTCGCTGAAAGTGCAGTGCGCGTGAATCGAACGCGGCGGCACACACCGCGAGCAGTACGGCCATGAGCGCGAGCGTGACCGGCGTCATCATCGCGATGTACGCGCCAAAGCCCATACCGCTGCGCTGCCACAGGAAAAGATTCTGCGGATTGCCGAGCGGCGTGAGGCTGGAGCCCGCGTTCACGGCGAGCGCCAGGAAGATGATGAGACGTTCGATGCGCACGGGCGCGATACGCGCAAGCGACTGCGCCAACGGCACCACGGCGAAGAGTGCGACGTCATTGGTGAGCAGCGTGGAGAGCGCAGCGGCGAACGTCACCATCAGTAATGCGAGGCGGCGCTCCGTGCGAAACGCTCTCAGCAGGCGCTGTGCCAACCAGTCGAGAAAGCCGCTCTGATCGATCGCGCGCGTGAGCATCAACAAGCCGGCGAGCGTGAGGATCGTCTGCCGGTCGATGCGATGCCACAGTTCGCCCGCACTCGCGGGACGCGCGATCTGCAGCATCACGAAGCCGACGAGCAGGATGACGAGCACACGGTCGGCACGTACGCGCGCATACGTCGCTCGCAGCGCGCGCCCGAGCCGCGACGTGAGTGGCCTGCAGGATGCCTGCGGCGTAGACGGGTCAGCCGCCGCACGCGAATTGTCCGATGCGCCTGGCTTACCGGGCTTACCGAGCTTATCCACCTCATCGACCTCATCGACCTCATCGACCTTATCGATGTCATCGATCTTCCCGGCGGCGCGCTGCACGCCGGCGTCCGCGCAAGCCGGCCGGATGGGCGGCTCCCCGGTAGGCGCTGCTGTCATATCGAATCGTTCAGGGTGCCGAAATCATTCGGCGCGGATGCGCGCGAGAATACCGTCGAGAGCGTCGAGACTGCCGAACTCGATCGTGAGCTGCCCGGCCCCCTTGCGGCCGACCTTGATCTTGACGTTGGACGCGAGCAAATCCGAGAGCTCTTCCTCGAGGCGCGTCACGTCGCGGCCGCCCTCTTGCGCCGACCGGCGGCGAATGCCGTCACCTTGCGGCTTGAGCGACGCATTGACGATGCGCTCCGTGTCGCGCACCGACAAACGCTTGTTCACCACCTGATTGGCCAGCGTGATCTGCGTGGCCGCATCGACGGCGAGCAATGCGCGCGCGTGCCCCATGTCGAGATCGCCGGCGAGCAGCATCGTCTGCACCGGTTGCGCGAGATTGAGCAAACGCAGCAGGTTCGACACGGCGCTGCGCGAGCGGCCCAGCGACTGCGCGGCTTGTTCGTGCGTGTAGTTGAATTCGCCGAGCAGACGCTGAATGCCTTGCGCCTCTTCGAGCGGATTCAGATCTTCGCGCTGAATGTTCTCGATCAGCGCCATTGCGGCGGCGGCCTCGTCGGGCACGTCACGCACGAGCACGGGCACTTCGGCCAGTCCCGCAATGCGCGCGGCGCGAAAACGTCGCTCGCCCGCAATAATTTCGTACTTCTCACCATCGACGCGGCGCACGAGAATCGGCTGCATCAGGCCTTGCGCGCGAATGCTCGCGGCGAGTTCCTGCAATGCGCCCTCGTCCATACGCGTGCGCGGCTGATACTTGCCGGCCTGCAGGCGCTCGAGCGCCATCATGGCGGGCGCGCCATCGGCATTGGCCTGCGTCGCGCCGTTGTGGTTATCGGCGTGCGCGCCGAGCAGCGCTTCGAGGCCGCGGCCCAGGCCTTTCTTTTTCAGTGCGTTGGTCTTGGTCGCCATGACAATGCGTTCCTGCGCGAATGCGCCTTACATAGTTTGAATGCGCGCGATCATCTCCGCGCCGAATTGCAGATACGCTTTCGCGCCGCGCGAAGCGGGATCGAAAACGACACCCGGCATACCGTAGCTCGGCGCTTCGGCGAGCCGCACATTGCGCGGAATGATGGCGTTGAAAACCTTGTCCCCGAAATGCTCCTTGAGCTGCTCGGAGACTTGCTGCTGCAGCGTGATGCGCGGATCGAACATCACGCGCAGCAACCCGATGACCTTCAGGTCGCGATTGAGGTTCGCGTGCACCTGCTTGATCGTGTTGACGAGATCCGACAGCCCTTCGAGCGCGAAATACTCGCACTGCATCGGAATGATCACGCCATGCGCGGCGCACAGGCCATTGAGCGTGAGCAGCGAAAGCGTGGGCGGGCAGTCGATCAGCACGAAGTCGTATGCGTCTTCAACCTTCGCGAGCGCCTGCTTGAGACGCGTGTCGCGGTTCTCCAGCGAGACGAGCTCCACGTCGGCGCCGGCCAGCTCGCGGTTCGCGGGCAACACGTCATAGCCGCCCGTCTCCGAGCGCTGAGCGCTCGCCGCGACATCGGCGCCATCGACCAGCACTTCGTACACGCTCGACTCGAGCGCAGCCTTGTCGATGCCGCTGCCCATCGTGGCGTTGCCCTGCGGGTCCAGGTCGACCAGCAAGACACGCTGCCCGTGCGACGCCAGTCCGGCAGCGAGGTTCACCGTGGTGGTCGTCTTGCCGACGCCGCCCTTCTGATTGGCCACGCAGAAAATTTTCGCCATGCCGATGTAGTCCTCCGAATGCTGCCGTGTTGAAGCGATTGATGCCGATGGTGCACATGATGCCGGGATGAAGCGCAATTGCGAAGGCGATGCCGCCAACCGCCCGCCGGCCCGCATGGCCGCACACTGCATCCCGAAAGTTCGACCGCAAACCCGATTATCTGAGTAATGCTCAGTTATTGCGCCGACGGGCGGCTGAGACGGTAAAACGATGAAACGGTGACCCGGGCGCCCGCCTCCCTGCCATCAGGGGGCGCTAGCCTTTTGGGGCGTCAACACCAGCTTGTCGGTGTCGTAGCCTTGCTTGCGCAGTTGCGCCCGCATTTGATTCAGCGCGTTCTCGTCCATCGTCGGCGTGCGCGAGAGAATCCAGAGGTACTCGCGGCTCGGCTCGCCGACGGCGGCATACTGGTAGTCACCGTCGAGCACGATAACCCAGTAGTTTGCCCAAAGCCAGGGAATCCAGCGCAGCCAGTCCGGCGCGAACGTCACCTTGAAGCGCGCCGTGCCGGTCCCCTGCCCGTCGGTGCGCGCCAGGCCGCCGTCGCTCACCCAGGTGCCGTCGTCCTTGCGACACCGGTTGGTAACGGCGATCTTGCCGTCCGGCAACGCCACGTACTCTGCCGTCACGTCCGACACACATTTTCGCTCGAAGAAATTCGGATAGCGTGCTATTTCGTACCAGGTGCCGACGTAGCGCTCCTTGTCGATTCTCTGAACCGGACGCACGCGCGTGGTGAGCGATTCCTGCCCCGACTGCGCCCAGGCCACCGCCGCCGCCACCGAAAACCCGACCATGACGGCGCCTGCCCAGCGGGTCATCTTGTTCATGCCTTCACCTTCACGCGGAGCAAATGACGCTCGGCGTCGAGAAACGGAACGTCCAGCGCGAGACGCTCGACGAGCTCATAACCGGCGGGGAGCGCGAGTTCGCTCTCGGCGGCCACTCCCTTCATCGCCCAGAAGCTGCCGCCCGGGGCAAGCAGCTTGCTGCCCAGCGTGACGAAGTCGTGCAATTCGGCGAAGGCGCGCGAGACGATCGCGTCGAACGCGGCCGGCACTTCCTTGCCGACCACCAGCGACTCGACGCGGCCGGTCACCACGGTGAGATTGGTCAGTCTGAACGTGGCGCGCGCCTGCGTCAGGAAGGCAGTCTTCTTCTGAACGATGTCGTTGACGGTCACCTGCCAGTCAGGCCGCACGATGGCGAGCACCACACCGGGCAGGCCGCCGCCCGAGCCCACGTCGAGAACGCGCGCAATCGGCTCTCTATCCAGACGCGGCAGGATCGAGAGGGAATCGAGCAGGTGTTTGATGACCATTTGCCGCGGGTCGCGGATCGAGGTCATTTGCAGTGAGGCGTTCCACTTGGCGAGCAGCGCCTGATAGTCGAGCAGACGCGCTTGCTGTTCGTCGCTGATGGAAAGGCCGAGCTGCCGGATACCGTCGGCCAGCAGCGCGCCCAGTTCGTTGCCGCCGTTTGCGGCATTGCTTCGCGAAGCAGTCATGAGCGCTCCGCGTCAGGCAGCGTGCTGGTCGCCGGAATCGGCGGCAGTCGTGTCCTCTGACGCGCGACGCCGTCCGAGACCCTTCTTGAGATGGATCATCAGCAGCGAGATCGCCGCGGGCGTGACGCCGGAGATGCGCGAGGCCTGGCCGAGCGTCTCGGGACGCTGCGCATTGAGCTTCTGGCGCACTTCGATCGAAAGCCCCCTGACATCGTTGTAATCGATGTTGGGCGGCAGCACGGTATTCTCGTTGGCTTCCTTGCGACTGATCTCGTCAGCCTGACGATCGATGTACCCCTGATACTTCACCGCGATCTCGATCTGCTCGCGGATCTGGTGGCCTTGCAGCGGGTCGTCCGACAATACACCCTCGGGCGCCAGCCGGCCGCCCTGCACTGCCATGAGCGCGTCGTAGCTCACTTCGGGGCGGCGCAACAGGTCGGCCAGCGAGTATTCGTGGTCGATCGCCTTGCCGAGCAACGGCACAGCATCCTCGGCCGGGAAAGTTTTCGGATTCACCCACGTCGATTTGAGGCGTTCTGTTTCACGTGAAACAGCGTCGCGCTTGCGGCAGAACGCTTCCCAACGAACATCGTCCACTACGCCAAGTTCGCGGCCCATTTCCGTCAGACGCATATCGGCGTTGTCCTCGCGCAGCGACAGGCGATATTCGGCCCGGCTGGTGAACATGCGATACGGCTCGGATACGCCGCGGGTGATCAGGTCGTCGACGAGTACGCCGAGGTAGGCCTGGTCGCGCCTCGGACACCAGGCTTCGCGGCCTTGCACTTGCAGCGCGGCATTGATGCCGGCGAGCAGCCCCTGGGCTGCCGCTTCTTCGTAGCCGGTCGTGCCGTTGATCTGCCCGGCGAAGAACAACCCTGAAATGGCGCGGGTTTCGAGCGAACTGCGCAAGCCACGCGGATCGAAGTAGTCGTACTCGATGGCATAGCCGGGACGCAGGATATAGGCGTTCTCCATGCCCTTCATCGAGCGCACCAGTTCGAGCTGGACGTCGAAAGGCAGACTGGTGGAGATGCCATTCGGGTAGAACTCGTTGGTCGTGAGACCTTCCGGCTCGAGATAGATCTGGTGCGACGTCTTGTCGGCAAAGCGATGAATCTTGTCCTCGATCGACGGGCAATAGCGCGGCCCGACGCCTTCGATCACGCCCGTATACATGGGCGAGCGATCCAGGCCGGCACGGATGATGTCGTGGGTACGCTCGTTGGTGTGCGTTACCCAGCACGGCACTTGGCGGGGATGCTGCTCGGGACGGCCGAGGAACGAGAAAACGGGCACCGGGTCCAGATCGCCGGGCTGCGCTTCCAGGACCGAGAAGTCGATGGAGCGGCCGTCGATGCGCGGCGGCGTCCCCGTCTTCAACCGCCCTTGCGGCAATTTCAACTCTTTGAGGCGTGCGGAAAGACTGACGGCGGCGGGATCGCCGGCCCGGCCGCCGACGTAGTTGTTCAGGCCAACGTGGATCTTACCGTCGAGGAATGTCCCGGCCGTCAGCACAACGGCACGCGCACGGAAGCGCAGGCCGACTTGAGTCACGGCGCCAACGACGCGCTCGCCCTCGACGATCAGGTCTTCCACGGCTTGCTGGAAAAGCCAAAGATTCGGCTGGTTTTCGAGCCGGTGGCGGATAGCTTGCTTATAGAGAATGCGGTCCGCCTGCGCGCGAGTGGCGCGAACGGCCGGGCCTTTGGACGAATTCAGGATACGGAATTGGATGCCGCCCTCGTCGGTAGCGGCGGCCATTGCCCCGCCCAGCGCATCGACCTCTTTCACGAGATGACCTTTGCCGATCCCGCCGATGGAGGGATTGCAGCTCATCTGGCCGAGCGTCTCGATATTGTGGGTAAGCAGAAGGGTTTTACAGCCCATGCGGGCCGAGGCGAGCGCAGCCTCGGTGCCGGCATGGCCGCCACCCACCACGATCACGTCGAACTCGGTCGGATAAAGCATCGCAATTTTGCCGCGTGCGGCAAACTCTCTGGATTCGGTAATTGCGGAATTATAGCGGTATTGCGATGCATCATTTGTAACCGTCTGGATGTTTCACGTGAAACGGAGAAGTTGTCGCACTCCTGAGTCCGACCCGTCGCCTCCCGCACGGCATGAAGACCGGCCAGGCCCCATCCCGCCCAAAAGTCGCTACGGCCTGACCAGCCTTCGTCGAGCCAATGCCCCCCGCCGCCGCCATGCGCCGCGGTCGACTCCACGCAGCACCCCGAGATCATCGAAGACACAGGACCTCAAAGGTCGTGCCGTGGTTTCACGTGAAACAATCGGATGTTTTTTTGCTCGGGCAGTGAAAGCTAGAGGCGGCAGACGGCCGCGACCAACCGACGCCATCCTGCTTCTCCCGCTTTCGGGCAGCGAAGCCCGAACCCGCCCCGCTCCGTCTGCGCTCGTCTGCGCTCGTCTGCCCTCCATCTGAAAGCCGCCACTGTGGGGCACGGCCGGCCTTCTCCAATCGAATACCCCGAAGCGGCGAATGGTGCGGCGTGTGTTTCACGTGAAACACACGAGGACCGCGCAGCGCCCATGCCCACCGGATCCCGTCGACGCCCTGCGAGCTCAGAATAACTGCAAGTCGCCCCCTCATACGCCGGCGCGGTGGAAAACCCCCATTTCCGGAAATCCGACTGCGCCACGCTCGGAAGCAGGATCAAGACGCACCCCAGGACCGCCCAAACCTCCGGTCGGGTCCGAACGTTCATCGCAACACCGCACTCGCTCCAGGACATAAAACATGCATGCGGTTCCCCATCGCGCGGACCACTGCCCCGTGGCTACCTATCGGTTCATCCCTCATTGGGACGGGGCGCCCCTCCCTCTTCGCATGAAACCCATTCCAACGATGCGACCCGAGCACTCGGAAGCTCGACGACGGAGCCCTGCGGTGCCCTGACGGAGAGACTTCCAGGTGGAACGCAGTCAGGGTACCGCTGGGCTCCGTGCCCGGACGCCTGACAGAAACCATCGTACGTAAAGCCGCCGAGGTGGCAAGCATCTCCCGACGTTCCACGTGAAACCACCCAACGCTTCGACCCGAGCACTTGGAAGCTTGATGGCGGAGCCCGGCGGTGCCCTGACGGAGTGACTTTCGGCTGGAACGCAGTCGGGGTACCGCTGGGCTCCGCGCCCGGACGCATGACAGAAACCATCGCACGTAAAGCCGCCGAGGTGGCAAGCATCTCCCGATCGTCCGGGACAGTTCGTGCATAAGCCCCGACCTCGCGGCTTTTGAAGAGAACGACCTCAAAAAGCCAACGACCGCCCAGAAACTCCAACTCGCAGACCGAAAACCGGTCTCCAAACACCGAAGCCTTCCCGCAACCAAGAAACTGCATCGAGGAAAATCGAGAATTTCCTCTTGTTATCCACACCCTCCCCCGGGATAGACAAGTCCCACTGAATAATTTGCTTTTCTGTGGATAACCCGAATCCCATTTTCCTCGAGATTCTCGAAAAATCGTCGTAACGCCTTATTGCGGCGGTGCGCCATAGATTTCCGTGAGTCACATCTATCCACAAGCAACTGTGAATAAGTGGTCTCCGAATGTCTGTCGTCCAGCCTCACTGCGCGATGAAAAAAACGGGGACGGAACAAAATTTGCGAACGCTCGTTCGCCCTCCTCGCACCACGCGGACGAAAAAATGCCCGCCATGACGTGCGGGCTGTCAGGGACGGGCTCGAGGGCGTATATGGTACGGGGCGCTTATGGGGTACGCACTTATGGGGGCACTTATGGGCCGCTTATGGACGGCCGAGCGGGGCGCTGTGACGGGCGGCTCTTCCCGAACGGGAAGGACCGGCGCGAGCGCGCCGAACCGGCCGCCCGCCTCCCAGCCGCTCAGGCCGCCTTCTTGGCGAGGCCGAGATACGTCTCGATGACCTTCGGATTGCTCGCCAGCTCCTGCGCCGGGCCCTCCAGGGCAAGCTCACCCGTCTCGATCACGTAACCGTAGTCGGCCACCTGCAACGCCGCACGGGCGTTCTGCTCGATCAACAGCGTCGCCACGCCCGTCTTACGCAAGTCGTTGATGATATGGAAGATTTCCTTGACGATCAGCGGCGCGAGCCCCAGGCTCGGCTCATCGAGCATCAGCAACTGCGGTTTGGCCATGAGCGCCCGGCCTACCGCCAGCATCTGACGCTCGCCCCCCGAGAGCGTGCCCGCCTGCTGCGTCCGACGCTCCTTGAGTCGCGGAAACAGCTCGTAGACCACGTCCATCTGGTCGAGGAAGTTCTTCTCCCCTGCCCGCTTGCGGCGGTAAGCGCCCAGCAACAGGTTGTCCTCCACCGACATCGTCGAGAACAGCTCCCGCTTTTCCGGCACCAGGCACATGCCCCGCGCCACGCGCGCTTCGATCGTCAGCGCCGACATCTCGTGACCGAGATACGACACGCTTCCCTTGCTCGAGCCGTTGTGCGGCAGCGCGCCCATGATCGCGTTGAGCATGCTCGACTTGCCCGCGCCATTCGGCCCGATCACCGTGACGATCTGGCCCGCCTCCACACGCAGATGCGCACCGTGCAGCGCTTCGACTTTGCCGTATGCGACGGCGAGGTCCTTGACCTCCAGAATTGCGTCCGCCATCACTCCACTCCTCCAAGGTAGGCCTCGAGCACCGCCGGGTTCTTCTGCACGTCTTCCGGCATCCCCTCAGCAATCTTGGTGCCGAACTCCATCACCACCAGGTGATCGGTCAGATTCATCACGAAGTCCATGTCGTGCTCGACCAGCAACACGCTCATGCCCTCGTCCTTCAGCTTCTTGAGCAGGTCGCCCAGCGCCTGCTTTTCCTTGTAACGCAGACCCGCGGCCGGCTCATCGAGCAGCAACAGCGTGGGATCGCACGCCAATGCGCGTGCAATTTCCAGAATACGCTGCTGGCCCAGCGCCAGGCTGCCCGCCTCGTCGTACATGTGCGCGCCCAATCCCACACGCTCGATCTGCCGCGCAGCCTCGTGCAGCAGCATCGCTTCTTCATGACGATCCAGACGCAGCACACTCGACCACACGCCCCCCTGCGGACGGCGACGCAGACCGTTCTTGTCGCGCAGATACGCACCGATCGCCACGTTCTCGAGCACGCTCATGTGCGGCATCAAACGTACATGCTGGAAGGTGCGGCCGATCCCACGCTTGACGATCTCGCGCGACGGCAGACGCTCGATGCGCTCGCCGAGGAACGAAATCTCGCCGCGCGTAGCCTGCAGCACGCCCGTCACGAGGTTGAACGTGGTCGACTTGCCGGCGCCGTTCGGGCCGATCAGGCCGACGATCTCGCCCGCCTTCACTTCGAACGACACGTCGTTTACCGCCACCAGACCGCCAAACTCCTTGCGCGCCTTCTCCAGCTTGAGCACCACTTCGCCCACCGCCGGCTTGGCACGATGGCCCAGCGCCTCGGCCTGCGCAGGCGCCTTCGCCACGCGCCGCGCCGGGAAGATCTTGCCGAAGAACGGCCACACGCCATCACGCGCATACTGCAGCAGCAACACCAGCAAGATGCCGAAAACGATCGTCTCGAAGTTGCCGTTCGCTCCCAGGAGCACCGGCAGGATGTTCTGCAGATAGTCCTTGAGCACCGTGAGGATCGCCGCGCCCAGCACCGCGCCCCATACGTGCGAGACACCGCCGACCACCGCCATGAACAGGTACTCGATGCCGTGGTTCAGGTTGAATGGCGTAGGGTTCACCGCACGCTGCAAGTGCGCGTACAGCCAGCCCGAAATCGCCGCGAGCACCGCCGCGTAGACGAACACCACGACCTTCATCCAGGCGGTATTCACGCCCATCGCCTCGGCCATCACGCCGCCGCCCTTGAGCGCGCGGATCGCACGCCCCGGACGCGAATCGAGCAGGTTCTTGACCGACACCACCGCCAGCACCACCACGACCCAGATCAGATAGAACATCTGACGCCCGCTCGCGAGCTCCAGACCGAACAGGTTGATGGTCGGAATGTCGTTCAGGCCGTCGTACTTGCCCAGGAATTCGAGATTGCCGAACAGGTAATACAGCGACAGGCCCCAGGCAATCGTGCCCAGCGGCAGGAAGTGCCCGGACAGGCGCATGGTGATCGCACCGATGATCAGCGCCGCCGCGGCCGTAATGGCGATACCGACGATCAGGCCGACCCACGGCGACGCGCCATACGCGGTCGTGAGATACGCCGTTGCATATGCGCCAAGACCGACGAAGGCTGCCTGGCCGAACGACGTCATGCCGGCCACGCCGGTGAGCAGCACCAGGCCGATCGCGACAATGCTGTACAGGCCGATGTAGTTGAGCAGCGTCACCCAGTATTCAGGCAAACGCACCGGCGCCGGCAGGACCGGCAACACGGCCAGCAGCACCAAAAAGATCAGGAAGTATTTGTTTTTCATTCTGTGGTCCGCCCCGGCTTATTCCTCGTCTTCTTCCACATGCTTGCTCGTGAGCGACAGCCACAGCAGCACCGGAAGGATCAGCGTGAAGACGATGACCTCCTTGTATGCACTCGCCCAGAACGACGAGTACGACTCGAGCAGGCCCACCAGAATGGCGCCCAGCGCCGCGACCGGATAACTCACCAGGCCGCCGATGATCGCGCCCACGAAGCCCTTCAGGCCGATCAGGAAGCCCGACTCGTAGTAGATGGTCGTGATCGGCGCGATCAGAATGCCGCACAGCACGCCCAGCACCGCGGCCAGCGTGAACGCCAGACGGCCGGCCTGCACCGTGCCGATACCCACCAGGCGCGCGCCAAGCCGGTTCACGGCCGTCGCGCGCAGCGCCTTGCCGGAGAGCGAGCGGTCGAAGTAGAAGTACAGCGCAAGGATCATCACCACCGAGACGCCCACCACCCACAGGCTCTGCCCCGAAATCATCACCGAACCGAGATTGAAGCTCGCGTCGGAGAATGCCTGCGTGCGCGAGCCCTCGGCGCCGAACATCACCAGACCCAAGCCCGTGAGCGCGAAATGCACGCCGACCGAGACGATGAGCAGCAACAGCGTGCTTGCTTCGGCGAGCGGCTGGTACGCGAGGCGATAGAGCATCGGCCCCATCGGCACCACGAGCAGCAGCGTGACGGCGATCTGCACGAGCATCGGCAGCGTCATCGGCGCCAGCGCCTTGACGACGAAGAACACGGCGATCGGAAACACCAGATATTTGCCCGCGAGCACCGGCACCAGCCGCCCGGCCAGCTTGCGACGCTCGCTGTGCCGCAGCACGCTCGCCGTCTCTACGATGAACGTGCACACGCCCATTGCCACGAGCAACCAGCTCGTGAGCGGAAACTTCTGGGTTTGCAGTGCCGCCAGCGTGAGCGCGCCATACGACACGAACTCGCCCTGCGGAATGAAGATGACGCGGGTGACGGAAAACACCAGCACGAGCGCCAATGCCAGCAAGGCATAAATCGCGCCCGTAGTGATGCCGTCCTGCGCCAGGATGGCTGCAATCGAAAGATCCATGCTCCTCTCACTTCGTTTGAGTACTTCTTGAACCGGCTGGCGAGACAGCCGGTGTGATGCACGGCGCGGCGCGCCGCCGCCCCGTTCCCCTTCACATCGATACACCCCGCACGTTCCCCGTGACGCAGCGCAGCGAATTATGAATTGTATAAATCGTTATGCATTGGTAAAACTCGGGTGACTACTGAGACGCGGCCACCCCTTGCCCTCCTTGGCCCCTTGCCGTCACCCTCTCCGTCACTCTCTCCGTCTCCCACCTTCCTCACGCCCCTTTGCTCCGTCCCGCTCAAGCAGCCGCCTTGCGGCGACGGCGCGGCCTGGCCGGCAGGGGCGGCGCCTCGGCAAGCACCTCCTGCGGCAGCGCGTCGTGCACGACGTCGAGCAAACGGTAGATCTCGGCGAGCGTGTCGCGCCCGACCTTGTCTTCCAGGAAGCGATAGCGCGCCTCGACGAGCGGGCCGAGCTTCTTGCACAGCGCCCGGCTCGAGGGCGTGAGCGAGACCATCACGCGACGCTGATCGGCGGCCACGCGCCGACGCAGGATCAGGCCGGCGGCTTCCATGCGCTCGAGCATTCCCGACAGACTCGGGCTGAGAATGCAGCACTCGCGCGCCACCTGGCCGATTTCCATCTCCCCCGATACGCTATCGTTGACGGCGCGTATGACACGCCATTGTTGTTCCGTGATGTCGTAACAATTGAGCAGGGGCCGGAACAGCCCCATCACCGCCTCACGCGTCTGTAGCAATACCAGGGATAGATTGCGGTGTTCGAATTCACCCGTCATGGATTTACGCTCGAAAGGATCGCCTGGGACAGCCCCCCGGCTGCGGCGATCAGGTTGGGACAACGCGGCCTCTCCTGTGCCGCTCTCAGTCGCATGTCCTGCCGTCTCCTTGCGAGCGCGAAACTACCACGCTCAAAAAAAACGGGCGCGAACGCCCGTTCCTGCCGCCCGGTCAACTGCGACCGGGCGCGAGTGCTGCAGATACGACAACGGGGCATGCCTGCGTGCTATAGGCAGCCCCGACGCGCATCAGTTCGCCAATTTCCACTTGCCGTCGACGATTTGCACCATCACGCGCGAGCGCTGGTCCAGACCGTTGTGGTCGTTCTTGCTCATGTTGAAGATGCCGGCGGTGCCCGGCATATCCTTCACGTTCTCCAGCGCGTCGCGCAGCGCGGCGCGGAATTCCGGCGTGCCCGGCTTGGCCTTCTTGAGCGCGACCGGAATCGTCGCCTGCAGCAGCAGGCCGCCGTCCCAGGCGTGACCGCCGAAGGTCGAGATCGAGCCGGCGCCGTAGGCCTTCTCGTAGGCGGCCTTGTACGCCGCGGCCGACTTCTTCACCGGGTTGTCGTTCGGCAACTGCTCGACCACGAGCAGCGGGCCGGCCGGCAGGTACGTGCCTTCGCAGTCCTTGCCGCACACGCGCAGGAAGTCGTTATTGGCCACGCCGTGGGTCTGGTACAGCTTGCCCTTGTAGCCGCGCTCCTTGAGCGTGCGCTGCGGCAGTGCCGCCGGCGTGCCCGAGCCGGCGATCAGCACGGCGTCGGGGTTCGCGCCCATGATCTTGAGCACCTGGCCCGTCACCGACGTATCGGCGCGGTTAAAGCGCTCGTTCGACACGATCTTGATCTTGTTCAGGTCGGCAGCCTTCTGGAACTCCTTGAACCAGCCTTCGCCGTAGGCGTCGGCAAAGCCGATGAAGGCCGCCGTCTTCACGCCGTTGTCGGCCATGTGCTTGGCAATGGCGGTCGCCATCAGAATGTCGTTCTGCGGCGTCTTGAAGGCCCAGGTGCGCTTGGCGTCGACCGGCTCGACGATGGCCGCGCCGGCGGCCATCGAGATCACCGGCGTTTGCGTCTCCGCGGCCACGTCGACCATGGCCAGCGAGTTCGGCGTCACGGTCGAGCCGAGCACGGCGTCGACGTGGTCTTCGCTGATGAGCTTGCGCATGTTCTTGACGGCCGTGGTGGTATCCGTGGCGTCGTCGAGCACGATGTATTGCACCGACTGCCCCGCGATCGTCTTCGGCATCAGCGCAATGGTGTTCTTCTCGGGAATGCCCAGCGAAGCGGCGGGACCGGTCGCCGACAGCGACACGCCAATCTTCACCTGAGCGTTCGCAACGCCCGCGGCCAGCATCATCGCCGATGCCATGCACAGCAACTTCAGTTTCATTTGGGTCTCCTCACAAAAATGCGAATTCGTTCTTTTGACATTAACCGACCGCCCAGTCGGTAAATTGTCGCCCATCTTACGGGCACCGGCACCTTCTCGTAAAGTGCGGTTTCCCCACATGTGGCATCGGACGCATCTGCGCCCACCCGCCACGCCCGGCGGCGTTCCCGCCGCTTTCCCTCTCCCGCCCGGTCAGCCGCGCAGGAATGCGTCGTACCCGGTCTTCACGATCAGCACCGCGAGCACCGCCAGAAACATGCGGCGCACGAAGCCCACGCCGTGCTTGAGCGCGAGCCGGCTGCCGACCTGACTGCCCAGCACGTTCATGACGGCCATGCCGAGGCCGACCTGCCACCACACGTGCCCGCCCATGCCGAAGAGCAGCAGCGCGGCCAGGTTGGTCGCCACGTTCACGATCTTCGACGACGCCGAAGCGTTCACGAAGTCCTGTCCGAACAGACGCACGAACAGGAACACGAGGAAGCTGCCCGTGCCGGGGCCGAAGAAACCGTCGTAAAAACCGATGGCGCCGCCCACGGCCACCGCCATGAGGGTGACCCCCGCGCTGCCTTTGACCGGGGCGTGGACCGTCCCGAAATCCTTCTTGCGCAACGTGTAGACGGCCACCGCCGCCAGCACGAACGGCAACGCCTTGCGCAGGACGTCCGCCGGGATGTGCGTGACGGCATACGCGCCGCAAAACGAAAACACGAAAGCCGCCACCGTCGCCGGCACCAGAATCGCCCAGCGCAGCTCGATGCCGCGCGCGTAGCGCATGGCCGCCGATGCCGTGCCCCACACGCCGGCCAGCTTGTTCGTGCCGAACAGCACGGGCGGCGCCGCGTTCGGGAAGACCGCGAAGAGGGTGGGCACCGAGATCAGGCCGCCTCCGCCGACGACCGCGTCCACCAGCCCCGCGAGAAACGCCCCGCCCGCGAGCATCAGCAAGTCGCTCAGCGCCCAGTCCATCACGGCGCCCTCCCCGCACGCGCGCCGATCGAAACGGAACGCGGCAACAGGCGCGACGGCAACAACGTCGACCAGAGAGACGAAACAAACGACGGAACGGCAGACAGGCGGAACATACGGTGGCGGATGCTCGGGCGGGCCGAACGAATACGGTAAGAAATCGCGACGTGAATCGACACGTGAATCGGTACGTGAAGCGGTACGTGAATTGCGCGGCAAAACGGCGAGCATAGCGTCTTTAGACCGCATTGCGCGTATTTGCCCCACACGATTCTCGCAACGTGGCGTGAAATTGGCTGAATGGCGCGCGGCGCCCGCATGGCACACTGCGGCAGACGACGGCCTCGCCCGGCGGCGAAGCGCAATATAAAAAGCGCTGTTGGAGTTTTCTCCAACAGCGCTTCCTTTTTGGCGGTGCGCGTTTCGCGCTTATTGTCTCCTCGTTCCTCGCCCCTATATCCTGCCGTGACGCGAACTGAGGGAGAGAATAAAGGAGCACCCGATGCACCACAAGTCAGCATTTACCCCTACGAATTAGGTTTTTTCCGACATACATGCGTCAGGGTGACGATCCGGCGCCCCATTTCGGTGCGCCCGCCACCCTGCCCGGCCAGCCAGCCCAGCCCTTACGACTGCTGCTGCACCATCGTCCGGAAGAACTGGCTGCGCGCCACCAGCTCGCCGACGAGCCCCCGTCGGAAGGCCAGCACGCAAATGATGAAGATCACGCCGATCACGATCGTGACCGACTCGCCGAGCGTCTGGAACCATGTCACGCCTGTGGCCGTGGCGAGCCAGTTGCCGATGTCGCCGAGCTTGTTCTCCAGCACGATGATGACGACCGCGCCGACCACCGGCCCGAGCATCGTGCCCAGGCCGCCCACGAGCGTCATCAGAATCACCATGCCCGACATCGTCCAGTGCACGTCGGTAAGCGTCTCGAAGCCG
This sequence comes from Pandoraea nosoerga, assembly GCF_902459585.1. Classification (GTDB taxonomy): domain Bacteria; phylum Pseudomonadota; class Gammaproteobacteria; order Burkholderiales; family Burkholderiaceae; genus Pandoraea; species Pandoraea nosoerga. Next base: position 200,035 of record NZ_CABPSC010000006.1, on the reverse strand, counting down.
AGCACCACGGTCTTGGTCGAGCCGGCCAGTGCGGCGAGCGTGGCCGACAGCACGAACGCCAGCAGCTTGAAGCGATCGACGTCGTAGCCGAGCGAGATGGCACGCGGCTCGTTCTCCTTGATCGCCTTGAGCACCTGGCCGAACGGCGAGTGCACCACGCGCATGATGAGCAGGAAGCCCAGCGCGCAGATGGCCAGCACCACGTAGTACAGGGTCAGGTCCGAGTCGAGCGGCAGCACACCGAACAGGCTGCCGCGCGGCACGCCCTGCAGACCGTCTTCGCCGCCGGTAAACGGCGCCTGCAGACAGAAGAAGTACAGCATCTGCGCGAGCGCCAGCGTGATCATCGCGAAGTAGATGCCCTGACGCCGAATCGCCAGCAAACCGATGACCAGCCCGAGCACCGCTCCCGCGAGCACGCCGGCGACGATGCCGACCTCGGGCGTGAAGCCGAGGTTGCGGATTGCATAGCCGGTGATGTACCCCGCGCTGCCGAAGAACGCCGCATGGCCGAACGACAGCAGCCCCGTGAAGCCGAGCAGCAGGTTGAACGCGCACGCGAACAGCGCGAAGCACAGTACCTTCATGATGAAGACCGGATACGCCCCGGCGAACGGCGCGACGATCAACGCGAGCAGCAAAAGCGAGTAAAGCGCGCGTTGTTGCATTCCTTGTTGCATTGCTCTGCCCCTTACTTTTGTTTGCCGAACAGCCCTGCCGGGCGCAGCAGCAACACGATCACCATGATCACGAACACGACCGTTGCGGACGCTTCCGGGTAGAACACCTTCGTGAAGCCCTCAATGACCCCGAGCATCAGGCCGGTCACGATCGAGCCCATGATGGAACCCATGCCGCCGATCACGACCACCGCGAACACCGTGATGATCATCGACTGGCCCATGAGCGGCGAGATCTGGATGACCGGCGCGGCGAGCACGCCGGCGAACGCTGCCAGCGCGACGCCGAAGCCGTAGGTCAGCGTGATCATCAGCGGCACGTTCACACCGAAGGCTTCCACGAGCTTGGGGTTTTCCGTGCCGGCGCGCAGGTACGCGCCGATCTTCGTCTTCTCGATCACGAACCACGTAGCGAAACACACGACGAGCGAGGCCACCACGACCCAGGCGCGATAGTTCGGCATGAACATGAAGCCGAGGTTGGTGGCGCCGGAGAGCATGTCAGGTGCGTCGTAAGGCTGGCCCGACACGCCGTAGATCGAGCGGAACACGCCTTCGAGCACGAGCGTGATGCCGAACGTGAGCAGCAGCCCGTAGAGGTGGTCGAGCTTGTAGATCCAGCGCAGCATGGTGCGCTCGATGATCACGCCGATCACGCCCACGATCACCGGCGCGAGAATCAGCATGACCCAGTAGTTAAGGCCGAGGTAGTTGCCGCCCATCCAGGCCAGCATGGCACCCAGCATGAACAACGCGCCGTGCGCGAAGTTGATCACGTTGAGCAGACCGAAAATCACCGCCAGGCCGAGGCTCAGCATGGCGTAGAACGAGCCGTTCACCAGTCCCAGCAGCAGTTGGCTCAACAGCGCCGGCAGGGGGATGCCTAGAAATTCCATCGAAATCGATTCTCTGGGGGAAGGGTCGCGACGGGGCAGGCGCCCCGCCGCTTTCGGTGCATCGCGATAAGACTCGTACCGCTTACTTCAGCTTGCAGGTCGATTCCGCTTCAGTCGTGAAGGCCTTCTCGCCCGGGATCGTCGCCACGACCTTGTAGTAATCCCACGGCGACTTCGATTCCTTCTTCGACTTGACCTGCATCAGGTACATATCGTGGACCATCGTGCCGTCGCGGCGGATATAGCCCTTGCTGAACATGTCGTCGATCTTGATCTTGTGGAGCTGCTCCATGACCTTGTCGGCATCGGTGGTGCCTGCGGCCTGCACGGCCTTCAGGTACGTCATCGTCGCCGAATAGTCGCCGGCCTGCAGGCTCGACGGCATCTTCTTCATCTTGTCGAAATAGCGCTTCGCGAACGCGCGGCTCTTCTCGTCCCTGTCCCAGTACCAGCTGTCGGTGAGGTACATGCCTTCGGTGTTGTCCAGGCCCAGCGAGTGGATGTCGTTGATGAACACGAGCAGGCCTGCGATCTGCATCTTGCCCTTGATGCCAAATTCCTTCGCCGCCTTGATCGCGTTGATCGTGTCGCCGCCGGCGTTGGCCAGGCCGAGCACCTGTGCGCCCGACGACTGCGCCTGCAGCAGATACGACGAGAAGTCCGACGCCGAGAGCGGGTGGCGCACCTGGCCCTTGACCGTGCCGCCGTTGGCCTTGACCACGTCGGCGGTGGCCTTCTCGAGCGCGTGGCCGAAAGCGTAGTCGGCCGTCAGGAAGAACCACGACTTGCCTCCGGCCTTCACCACGGCCGAGCCGGTGCCGCGCGCGAGCGCGACGGTGTCGTAGGCGTAGTGCACGCCGTATGGCTGGCACTGGTCGTTGGTGAGGGCATCGGAGCCGGCGCCCACGTTGATATAGACCTTCTTCTTCTCCGCCGAGACCTTGTTCATGGCCAGGCCGGTGCCCGAGTTGGTGCCGCCGATGAGCATGTCCACGCCCCCGCGGTCGAACCATTCGCGCGCCTTCGACGCCGCCACGTCAGCCTTGTTCTGGTGATCGGCGGTGACCAGTTCGACCGGCTTGCCGAGCACCTTGCCGCCGAAGTCGGCGATGGCCATCTTGATGGCTTCCGCGCCGCCCTGGCCGTCGATGTCGGTGTACAGGCCCGACATGTCGGTAATGAAACCGATCTTCACCGTATTGCCATCGGCATGGGCCTGCGAGGCCATTGCCGCAAAACCGAACGCGGCCGCAACGGCCAACGCCTTCATCCGCATCGTCATCTTCGTCTCCTTCGTGGATTTGATCGCCTGGGTCCATCGCCCGGGGCGTGCTCGCTCCGGGTAGCTCACCTCATACGCCCAACAACTCGTGCAGCACCGGCATCTTCGTTTCCAGCTCCGGGGCGCCGAAGCGCTCCACGATCTTGCCGTGCTCCATCACGTAGAAGCGATCGGCAAGCGGGGCCGCAAAACGGAAATTCTGTTCCACCATCACGATGGTGTAACCACGCGCCTTGAGCGTGGTGATCATGCGCGCGAGCGTCTGCACGATCACCGGCGCGAGACCTTCCGAGATCTCGTCGAGCAACAGCAGGTTCGCGCCGGTGCGCAGAATGCGCGCGACCGCGAGCATCTGCTGTTCGCCGCCGGACAGGCGCGTGCCCTGGCTGTGGCGCCGCTCCTTGAGGTTCGGGAACATGTCGTAGATTTCTTCGAGCGACATGCCCCGCCCGCCGTCCTCGCGGCGGTTGCCGCTCATGCCGATGTACGGCGGCAGCAGCAGGTTCTCCTCGCACGACAGGCTGGCGAAGATGCCTCGCTCCTCGGGGCAATAGCCCACGCCGTGGTGCGCAACCTTGTAAGTCGGCAGATGAATGGTTTCTTCGCCCGCAATGCGGATCGAGCCCTGGCGTTGCCCTGTCAGCCCCATGATCGCGCGCAGCGTGGTGGTGCGGCCGGCGCCGTTGCGCCCGAGCAGCGTGACGACTTCGCCGCGCCCGACGGTCAGATCCACGCCATGCAGGATGTGCGATTCGCCGTACCAGGCTTGCAGCCCTTCGACTTCCAGCGCCGGCACGTTACTGCCGCCCTTGCCCGCGCCGTTACCGCCACCGTTACCGTTGCCATTTCCGTACATAGACGTCCTCACCCGTGGGCTCCCTGCAGTTCGCCGTCCGCAGTGCCCATGTAGGCTTCCATGACCTGCGGATTCTTCGAGACCTCGTGATACGGGCCTTCGGCGAGCACCTCTCCGCGCTGGAGCACGGTGATGGTGTCCGAAATGCCGGCGATCACGTTCATGTTGTGCTCGACCATGAGGATCGTGCGCCCGGCCGACACTTTCTTGATGAGCGCGGTCACGCGATCGACATCTTCGTGGCCCATGCCTTGCGTGGGCTCGTCGAGCAGCATCAGTTCGGGCTCCATAGCAAGTGTGGTGGCGATCTCGAGCGCGCGCTTGCGTCCGTATGGCAGCTCCACGGTCAGCGTATGGGCGAATTCGGTGAGTCCCACTTCGGCGAGCAGCTCCATCGCGCGGGCGTCGAGCTGACGCAGCGAGCGGCTGCTGCGCCAGAAGTGGAACGCGGTGCCGAGGTTGCGCTGCAGGCCGATGCGCACGTTCTCGAGCACGGTGAGGTGCGGGAACACGGCGGAGATCTGGAACGAACGGATGATGCCGCGGCGCGCGATTTGCGCGGGCGCTTCGCGGGTGATGTCCTCACCGTTGAAGGAGATCGTCCCGGCGCTGGGCACGAGGAATTTCGTAAGCAGGTTGAAGCAGGTGGTCTTGCCGGCGCCGTTCGGGCCGATGAGTGCATGAATGGTGCCGCGCGCGACGCGCAGGTCGACCCCGTTCACGGCGGTGAAGCCACGAAACTCTTTGGTGAGCCCGCGGGTTTCGAGAATGTAATCGTTGTTCGCCATGTCTCCTGCCACATTCCTGGTTGGCGGTGTGAGCGCGGATGCGCGCCCGACACCATCGTCTGTGACAACCGCGAGGCAGCCGGACGACGTTATGGTTTGCGTCCTCCGCGAAATCCCCCGCGTCCCGCATGAAGCGCCGAATTCTTGGTTCGTTCGCACATAGGGAAACGTTATTGTGTGTGGTTTGCTGCAACGCGATCATTGGGATTTGCACTAGGCTTCCCAACCCTCGAAACGCGCATGCCCGCACGCGTTCGAGAACGTTCGGTCACACCGTCCGGGCATGCTTGCAGCCCTTGTGGCACAAGGCTTTTGCGGCAGACGCAAATGCGTGGGCCAACGCTCTCACCGGCGCCCCGCCAATCGTTCGCGCCAATGACATTAGGTATTACTACGTAAGTTTGATCGGGAGAAATCCGGAAAAGCAGAAATTCGGTGCGCCCCTTTTCTATTCCCGACTCGAGCTTCCGACTTCCGGCCTCCTACCTCTTCCGACCGGGCCAGAACCGCGCAACGATAGCCTTGCCTCGGCCGAGGCGCCCTTCACCTTCAACCGGGAGACTGTCATGAAAGAGATTCAACCCGAATCGTGCGTTATGGCTAATTGGACCCAGGCGGCCATCCCGCTCAAGTAAATTCACTTGATGACAATGGGCACCATCCGGTGCCCATTTCTCCGATATGACCATCCATTTCAATCGGGACACGTTCCTACAAGTCTCACAGGGCCAAGTCGTCTTGTGGAACGTACGGGAACATCGCCAATATTCACTCGACTCGTCGCACACGCAGCGCCTGATTGAGCTGTCCCTGGACAGGGCCGCCCTCGACGAGTCGAATCCGATAGACGTGGCCCTGCTCAACGCTGGCGCCATCTCTCGGAGACCATTTCCGTTGACATCCTGGGGCTGGGACGCACTTGCGCGGATCTTCCACATCGGCACAAGCGATATTCCGCAGCCACCATCGCCGGAGTCCAGTCTTCAGTGGGCCACAAACAATCTATCTGCCTGCGCCGAAGCCGCCCGCCGCCCTGTTCCACCCCCTAGGGATTCCAACCACGGGGACATTCTGCCTCTTCCACCGCCGGACATGTCGCGCCTTCATGCGGCGCCACTCTGGAAATGCTGTCGGACGCGCGCAACTTGCCGAGAGTTTATTAATCAATCAACACCCCTCCAGGATGTAAGTACAGTACTCTACGGGGCCCTCGCTTTCCTTGCGGAGCGAACGGACAAAGTGCATGAATCCGTGCCGGCTTCGCTTCGGAGCCGGCGTTCTAGCCCCTCCGGCGGAGGCTTAAATGCTTCCGAAGCCTATGTGGTGCTACAAAACGTCAACGGCATTCCACCCGGGCTCTTTCACTACAATCCGACCAACCACACGCTCCGCCGCCTCACTTCAGAACTGAGCAGAGATTGGCTGTCGTATGCGTTGAGCGACCAGTACTTCTCACGAGAACTAGGATTTGGTGTTTTCTTCACCGGCAGGCTGGATCGCATGTGGTGGAAATACCCTCACTCCCGGGCCTACCGCGTCTCCCTCTTGGACATTGGCCACTTGTCCCAGACCTTTCTCCTGTGCGCCACAGCTTGCGGCTTGAAGACGTGGCTTTCGGGAGCCTTCCGCGACCGGGAGGTCAGAGCCCAACTCCTGATCGATGATGACGGTGAGCAACCGCTGCTCTTCGTCGGCGCTGGGCACGGGACGGGCGATGAACTCGATCCGGCGCGTAGAGCCATTGTGTCCCGACAACCGTCAACGGAAACACTTCCATGAGCGCCGTCGACATACTCCTTGGCGATTGGGATAAGTCGTCGTCCGTGCGGTCAAGGCCGCAAGCCTATGATTGCCTCTCCCTGGCGGACCCCACTACGCTAGCGGGGGCGGAAGCGATCGCCGCGGAGGAAGGTTGTAAATCGATATCGCTCCATGTATTTCCCGACAACGTGGGCGCCGCGCGACTCTATCAATGCTCGCGTTATCAAGAAACCGATACTCCCAACCTTCTCCGAAAGTCCCTGCCCCATTCCGCCAACCCGTCACCCTGACTTGCGCGCCGCCCGAATCATGTCGCTCGCCCGCTCGGCAATCATGATCGTCGGCGAATTGGTGTTGCCCGAAGTAATCACCGGCATGACGGATGCGTCGACCACGCGCAGGTTCTGCACGCCGCGCACGCGAAGCTGCGCATCGACCACCGCGGCGGGATCGTCCGCCCGCCCCATGCGACACGTGCCCACCGGGTGGAAGATGGTCGTGCCGATGTCGCCCGCCGCTCGCATCAATTCTTCATCACTCTGGTACGACGGCCCCGGCAAATACTCGCGCGGCTCGTAGCGCGCGAACGCCGGCGCGCCCACGATGCGGCGCGTGAGCCTGATCGCGTCCGCCGCGACCCGCCGATCGTCTTCCGTCGACAGATAGCGCGGCGCAATCGCCGGCGCCACGCGCACGTCCGGTGAGCTCAGATGCACGCTGCCGCGCGAAGTTGGCCGCAAATTGCAGACCGATGCCGTAAACGCATTGAACTTGTGCAGCGGCTCGCCGAAACGATCGAGCGACAGCGGCTGCACGTGGTACTCGAGATCGGGCCGCGCCACGTCGTCGCGGCTGCGCGCGAACGCCCCCATCTGCGACGGCGCCATGCTCATCGGCCCGCGCTGCGCAAACGCGTACTGCATGCCGATCATCAGCTTGCCGACCAGGCTGTTGGCGCTCAGATTGAGCGTCTTCGCGCCGCGCAGCTTGTACACGGTGCGCAGTTGCAGATGGTCCTGCAGGTTCTCGCCGACACCCGGCAGATCCGACACGACGTCGATGCCGAACTCGCGCAAACGCTCGCCATCGCCAATGCCCGACACCTCCAGCAGATGCGGCGAGTTCACCGCGCCCGCCGCGAGAATCACTTCCGCGCGCGCGAGCGCGGTGAAGTCTTCGTTCCCCCCGCGATACGCCACGCCGGTGCAGCGTGTGCCGTCGAACAGCAGACGACTCACGCTCGCCCCCGTCACGGTAGTGAGGTTCGGGCGCTGCATCGCCGGACGCAGGAAACCTTTCGCCGCGCTCCAGCGCACGCCGCGCCGCTGGTTCACTTCGAAATAGCCGATGCCGAAGTTGTCGCCGCGATTGAAATCGTCCGTCTTCGGAATGCCGATCTGCTCGGCGGCATCGGCGAACGAATCGAGCACGCGCCACGACAGACGCTGCTTTTCCACGCGCCACTCGCCGCCGCTGCCGTGAAACTCCGTGCCGCCCTTGTAGTGATCCTCGCTGCGCTTGAAGAGCGGCAGTACGTTGTCCCAGCGCCAGCCGTCGTCGCCGGTCGCCTCGGCCCACGCGTCGTAGTCCTCGCGCTGACCGCGCATGTAGATCATGCCGTTGATCGACGAGCTGCCCCCCAGCACGCGCCCGCGCGGATACGCCAGCGAGCGGCCGTTGAGCCCGACCTCCGCCTGCGTGCGATACAGCCAGTCGGTGCGCGGGTTGCCAATGCAGTACAGGTAACCGACGGGGATGTGAATCCAGTGATAGTCGTCCTTGCCGCCCGCCTCGAGCAGCAGCACGTTGACGTCGGGGTCCTGCGTGAGCCGGTTGGCCAGCACACAGCCGGCCGAACCGGCCCCCACGATGATGTAATCGAAGCTCTCCTGCTTTGCTGCCTGCTTGGTCATTCCCGCCTGTCTCCGTCGATGGCGCGGCACTCGCCATGGTGCGGTGCCGACGCCGGTGCGGCACCCGAAGTGAGGTGGACTGTCGCCACCGGCATCGGGTTCATTTTGTCGTCGGGTGGTGACGTCGCCGCGTGCGCCCCGCCCGCTCGTTTTCCAAACTCACACGGCTTCCACACGACTTCCACGCTTGTCCCGTATCCCGGTCGACCGCCAGCTTCGCTTACTTCGCCACCGGCATGGTGAATTCCGCACCCTTGGCAATGCTGTCTGGCCACCGCTGCATCACGCTCTTGAAACGCGTGTAGAAACGAATCCCCTCCTCGCCGTATGCGTGATGATCGCCGAACAGCGAGCGCTTCCAGCCGCCGAACGACTGCCATGCCATCGGCACCGGGATCGGCACGTTGATACCGACCATGCCGATCTTCACCTGGCGCGAGAAGGTGCGCGCCACGCCGCCGTCGCTCGTGAAGCACGACACGCCGTTGCCATACTCGTGCGCATTGACGAGCGCGATGGCCGACGCCAGATCGGGCACGCGCACCACCGCCAGCACCGGCCCGAAGATTTCCTCGCGATAGATCGTCATTTCGGGCGTCACATGATCGAACAGCGTCCCGCCGAGGAAGAACCCCTGCTCGTGCCCCGGCACCCGCAGGCCCCGTCCGTCGACCAGCAACTCCGCGCCGGCGCGCACGCCCTCGGCAATATAGCCCTCGATCTTCGCCTTGTGCGCGCCCGTGACGACGGGCCCCATCTCGGAGGCATCGTCCTCGCCCGGGCCCACGCGCAGCGCCTTCACGCGCGGCACCAACGCATCGACCAGACGGTCTGCCACCTGGCCGACCGCCACGGCGACCGATATGGCCATGCAGCGCTCGCCCGCCGATCCGTAAGCCGCGCCGATGAGCGCGTCGACCGCCTGGTCGAGATCGGCGTCGGGCATGACCACGAGATGGTTCTTCGCGCCGCCGAGCGCCTGAACGCGCTTGCCGCGCCGCGTGCCTTCCGTGTAGATGGACTCGGCGATCGGCGTGGAGCCCACGAACGACAGCGCGTCGACGTCCGGATGCGCGATCAGCGCGTCGACCGCCACCTTGTCGCCCTGCACCACGTTGAACACGCCGTCCGGCAGCCCTGCCTCGCGCAGCAGTTCGGCGATCAGCAGACTCGCGGACGGATCGCGCTCGGACGGCTTGAGCACGAACGTATTGCCGCACGCGAGCGCAATCGGAAACATCCACATCGGCACCATCGCCGGGAAGTTGAACGGCGTGATGCCCGCACACACCCCGACAGGCTGACGCAGATGCCAGTTGTCGATGCCGCCGCCCACGTTGTCGCTATGCTTGCCCATGAGCAGATGCGGTGCGCCGCACGCGTACTCCACGATCTCGATGCCGCGCGTGACCTCGCCGCGCGCATCCGAGAACACCTTGCCGTGCTCGCGCGTAATAAGGCGTGCCAGTTCGTCGTGATGCTCGTCGAGCAACGCCTTGAAACGGAACAGCACTCGCGCACGCTTGAGCGGCGCGGTCTCCGACCACGACGGCAACGCGGCCTTGGCCGCGGCCACCGCCGCGTCTACCTCGGCCTCGCCCGCCAGCGCCACGCGCGCACTCACTCGGCCGTGGGCCGGGTTGAAAACGTCGGCGAACCGGCCGCTCTCACCGGCGACCCGCCGGCCACCGATGAAGTGCTGCACCGTCGTAACATCAGCGTTGCTCATATCCATTGCTCTCCGAAGGCATGTTGCGGCGTCCGTGGGCCGCACGTTCGTTATCGTGGGAAAGGCCGATATCCGGCTGTCGCGCGAAACGGGAAAAGGCCAAACGAGCGCCGCGCGCGACGATGATCGCAAAGCGTACTGCGGCGCGCACGGGCGATCCAATGAGAAATTATGAAAAGCAATATAAGATTCGCTTATGTTGCTGGCGCGCGAGCGTCTCACCCTTGCCCATCGCCCATCACCCTCGCCCTCTTCGCTGACGCGCACGCCATGGAACTCGCCCACCTTCGCGCTTTCGTCGCCATTGCCCGCGAGGGCAACCTCACGCGCGCGGCGCAACGCCTGCACCTGACACAGCCGGCCGTCAGCCTTCAGGTCAAGGCGCTGCAGGAAGCGTTGCGGCTCACCTTGTTCACCCGGACCGCCCAGGGACTTGCGCTTACGCGCGACGCGCAGGCGCTGCTGCCGCTGGCCGAGCGCATGCTCGCCGCGCTCGGCGACTTCGAGCAGGCCGCCGTCGCGCTGCGCGAAACCGTGCGCGGACGGCTTCGCATCGGCACCATCCTCGATCCCGAATTCACGCGGCTCGGCGCGTTCCTCAAGCGTCTGGTGGAGTCGTACCCGCAGATCGAGACGGCGCTGCGTCACGGCATGTCCGGTTCCGTGCTGCAGGCCCTCGGGCGCGGCGAGCTCGACGTCGGGTTCTATCTCGGCAGCCCCGATCCGGAGCGCTTTCACGCCATCACGCTCACACCGTTCTCGTATCAGGTGGTGGCGCCGGCGGGCTGGCGCGAGCGTGTGGCGCGACGCGGCTGGCGCGAATTGGCAGCCCTGCCGTGGATCTGGACGCCGCCCGAGTCAGCACACCACCGCCTGCTCTCGGAGCGCTTCGGCGCGCTCGGCGTGTCGCCGGTGAAGGTCGCGGAAGTGGACCAGGAGCCGTCGATGCTCGATCTGGTGAAGTCGGGCGTGGGACTGTCGCTGGTGCGCGACTCGATCGCGCTGCGCGAAGCCCGCGCACACGGTCTGGTGATCGCCGACGGCGTGGCCGTGCCCACCGAGCTCACCTTCGTCACGCTCGCCTCGCGGCGCGAGGAACCGGCCATTGCCGCCGCGCTGCAGCTCGTGGCGGCGGTCTGGGCCTGACGCGCATCACCGCCTATCATCCGCGCTTCACTTGCGCAGCGGGCGCCCCTGGAACGCCTGCAGGACGCCCTGGCCGGCTCGCCCGGGTAGCCCGGGGACACAAACGCGGCGCATAATTCGGGTCTGCAAAGGCCTTCGGCTCCGAAAGGTCCCGCCCCGCAATTCATTCCCATGCCGTGGCATTGCAACGCGAAGCGCTGCCATGCCGGATCTTCACGAAAGCTCTACTATTCAAGTCTCTCTACGAGGAGTCGATCATGTCTGTGAGAATGGAACGCGATACCTTCGGCGAAATCGCGGTACCCGCCGATCGCCTGTGGGGCGCTCAGACGCAGCGCTCGCTGCAGAACTTCAAGATTTCGACCGAGAAGATGCCGCGCGAACTCGTGCGCGCGCTCGCGCGCGTCAAACGCGCCGCCGCCTCCGTCAACAAGGACCTGGGCGTGCTCGACGCCAAGAAGGCCGACGCCATCATCCAGGCGGCCGACGAAGTCATCGCCGGCAGGCACGACGACGAATTCCCGCTGGCCGTGTGGCAGACCGGCTCGGGCACGCAGTCGAACATGAACATGAACGAAGTGCTCGCCAATCGCGCCAGCGAACTGCTCGGCGGCGAGCGCGGCGAAGCGCGTCTCGTGCACCCGAACGACGACGTGAACAAGGGCCAGTCGTCGAACGACGTGTTCCCGACGGCCATGAGCGTGGCGGCCCTCGACGCTCTCGTCAATCACCTCAAGCCGAGCATCGGCCAGTTGCGCGACACGCTCGCCGCGAAGGCCCACGCCTACGACAACATCGTCAAGATTGGCCGCACGCACCTGCAGGACGCCACGCCGCTCACGCTCGGCCAGGAGATCTCCGGCTGGGTCGCGCAGCTCGAGCACGGCCTCAGGCACGTCGACGACGCCCTGCCCCACGTCGCCGAGCTCGCGCTCGGCGGCACGGCCGTGGGCACCGGCCTGAACGCCCATCCCGAGTTCGCGAAACAAGTGGCCGCGGTGCTCGCGCGCGACACCGGTCTGCCCTTCGTCACCGCGCCGAACAAGTTCGAAGCACTGGCGGCCAACGACGCCATCGTCAACGCGCACGGCACGCTCAAGACCCTGGCGGCGAGCCTGATGAAGATCGCCAACGACGTGCGCTGGCTCGCCAGCGGCCCGCGCTGCGGCATCGGCGAACTGATGATTCCGGAGAACGAACCGGGCAGCTCGATCATGCCGGGCAAGGTCAACCCCACGCAGTGCGAAGCCATGACGATGCTGTGCTGTCAGGTGTTTGGCAACGACGTGGCGATCAACGTCGGCGGCTCGATGGGCAACTTCGAGCTGAACGTATTCAAGCCGATGCTCATTCACAACTTCCTGCAAAGCGTGCGCATGCTCGCCGACGGCGCCGTGAGCTTCAACGACAATTGCGCCATCGGCATCGAGCCCAATCGCGCGCGCATCGGCACGTTGCTCGAAGAGTCGCTCATGCTCGTGACTGCGCTCAATCCGCACATCGGCTACGACAAGGCCGCGCAGATCGCGAAGAAGGCGCACAAGGAAGGCACCACGCTCAAGGCCGCCGCCCTCGCCCTCGGTCACGTGACGGCCGAGCAGTTCGACGCCTGGGTGCGCCCGGAACAAATGGTCGGCAAGCGCTGAGCGCACGCCTCCCGCCCACGCTTTTCCGTCATCGCGCATGCCCATCTCGCCGTTGCCGCCGCTGCACTGTCTGATCGCGTTCGACGCCGCCGTGCGGCATGCGAGCTTCACGCGGGCAGCCGCCGAGCTCAACCTCACGCAAAGCGCCGTGAGTCGCCAGATCGCGCAGCTCGAGGAGTTTCTCGGGCGCGCGCTGTTCACGCGCGAGCACCGCACGCTGCGGCTAACGGTGGCAGGCCAGCGCTACGCCGAGCAGATTCAACGCCTGCTGGCCGAGTGCGCCGAAGCGACGGCCGATCTGATGAAGCGGCGCGGCGAGCTCGAGCTCACGGTGGCGTGTTCGTCGGGCGTGGCCGTGCTGTGGATGACGCCGCAGCTCATGCGCTTTCGCGCCGCGCATCCCGACATCAAGATCCGCGTGATCGTGAAGGACGGCATTACGTCGCTCTCCGCCTCGGAGTTCGATCTCGGCGTGTACTACGTGCGCAACGATCTGCCGCCCGACTTTGCCGGGCGGCGCCTGTTCGACGAGGAAGTCTTCCCCGTGTGCTCGCCTGCCTACCTCGGCGGCCGCAAGCTTCGCGCCGCCGATCTCCTCGACGAGACGCTCCTCTTCATCGAGGACGGCCAGCGCAAGTGGATGTCGTGGCCCGACTGGTTCGAGCTGCAGGGCGTGAGCGTGCCGAAATTCCCACGCATGGTCAGCGCCAACTACTACCCGCTGCTCGTGCAGATGGCCATCGAGGGCGGCGGCCTGGTCATGGGCTGGCGCCACATGATCGATCCGTGTCTCGAGGCCGGGCTGCTCGTGCGCGCCTGCGAGGCGAGCGCCAGCCTCGGCGGCGGCTACTATCTCGTGTGGCCTGCCGAGCGCCACGAGCATGCCGCAGCGCGAATTTTCCGCAACTGGATCTACTCGCAAACTCGTTTCCCATCATAGGGCTTACGCACGTTTGCGAAAGTTGCCATGCGTCTGGCGCATGGCAACATGCGTAATTTTCGTTTGGCCTGTCATTTTGTCTGTCCTATTTTGTGGTGGATCCGCGCACGCCCGTCGAGCCTGTCGGCAGCCCCTCGGGAGGGCGACCGTCTTGGCGGACGTGATTCGATAAAAGCAGGCGTATTACCGGCACGACGTGAATTCCATGGCACGCGACGGACGCCATCCATCCTCCGGGAGACCCAGATGCAGGCGACCTACGCTGTGCCTCAAGACAATATGGCCCGCCAGCGCCGTCAAGCCATCGTGGCGACGGTGATCGGCAACGGCCTGGAGTGGTTCGACTTCACCGTCTATAGCTTCTTCGCGGCGATCATCGCGAAGCAGTTCTTCCCCACGGGCGACGACCTGTCGTCGTTCCTGCTCGCCGTGGCGACCTTCGGCGTGGGCTTCTTCATGCGCCCGGTCGGCGGCATCGTGCTCGGCATCTATGCCGACCGCGTGGGCCGCAAGGCGGCGCTGTCGCTGACCATTCTGCTCATGGCCGCCGGCACCGCCATGATCGGCCTGGCGCCGACCTACGACCAGATTGGTCTGGCCGCCCCGCTCATCATCGTGCTCGCGCGCCTGCTGCAAGGTTTCTCCGCCGGCGGCGAAATGGGCGGCGCGACCGCGTTCCTCACCGAATACGCGCCGGCCAATCAGCGCGCGTACTACTCGGCATGGATTCAGTCGAGCATCGGCTTCGCCGTGCTGCTGGGCGCCGCCGTGGGCACATTCGTGACCACCGAGCTCGACCGTGCCGCGCTCGAATCGTGGGGTTGGCGCGTGCCGTTCATCGTGGGCATGCTGATCGGTCCGGTCGGCTTCTACATCCGCAACAAGATCGACGAGACGCCGACGTTCCAGCATGCCGAGAAGTCCGACACGCCGCTGCGCGATGTTTTCTCGCAATACCCGCGCGAGACGCTCGCGAGCTTCTCGATGGTCGTGCTGTGGACCATCTGCACGTATGTGCTGCTGTTCTACATGCCGACGTATGCGCAACGCGTGCTCCATCTGCCGGCCTCGAACGGCTTTACCGCCGGCATGGTCGGCGGCGCGATGATCCTGGTGTTCGCGCCGATCGTGGGACGTCTGGCCGATCGCTATGGCCGCCGTCCGTTCCTGTCGGGCTCGGCGCTGCTGATCCTGCTGCTCGCCTGGCCGATGTTCACGTATCTGAACGTGGCGCCCGGCCTGCCGTCGCTGCTTGCATTCCAGATCGTGTTCGGCGCGCTCATCGCGTGCTATACCGGCCCGATCCTCGCCGCGTTCTCGGAGCTGTTTCCGGCCAAGGTGCTCTCGACGGGTCTGTCGGTCGCGTACAACTTCGCGGTCACGATCTTCGGCGGGTTCGCCGCGCTCATCATCACCTGGCTGATCGCGCGCACCGGCAGCAACATGGCGCCGGCGATCTACGTGATCGTCGCCGCCACCATCAGTCTCATCGGCACCCGCTTCGTCAAGCCGCTGCCCAAGGCCTGAGTCTTCCCCCCAAGCAAGGCGCGCCCCACCCGGCGCGCCTTGTGCATTTTTTCGAGGAAATCCCCATGTCCGTTACTCTGCTTCGCGGCGGCAACGTGCTCGATGCAGCCGCCGGCCGTCTGCTCGAGCGTCACGACGTCGCCATTGACGGCAACCGCATCACCGCCGTGAGCCCCACCCCGCTCGACATCGAAGGCGCCACGGTGATCGACGTCACCGGCAAGACCGTCATGCCCGGCATGATCGACTGCCACGTACACGTGCTCGCCTCGCACGCGAACCTCGGCACCAACGCCAGCCAGCCCAACGTCCTCACGGTGCTCAAGTCGCTGCCCATCATGCAGGGCATGCTCAACCGCGGCTTCACCACCGTGCGCGACGCCGGCGGCGCGGACTGGGCGCTGCAGCAGGCAATCGAGCAAGGCGTGATTCCGGGCCCGCGCATCTTCCCATCGGGCAAGGCGCTCTCGCAGACCGGCGGTCACGGCGACTTCCGTCCGCGCAGCGATACGCTCGAGCCGTGCTCGTGTGCGTTTCGCGCCGGCGCCATCGGCCGCGTGGTCGACGGCGTAGACCCGATCCGTCTGGCCGTGCGCGAGGAAATCCAGAAAGGCGCAACGCAGATCAAGCTGATGGCCTCGGGCGGCGTCGCCTCGCCTGTCGACCCGATCGCCAACACGCAGTATTCGGAAGACGAGATCCGTGCCGCGGTCGCGGAAGCGGAAGCGGCCCAGACTTACGTAATGGCGCACGCCTATACGCCGAAGGCAATCGAGCGCGCGGTGCGCTGCGGCGTGCGCACCATCGAGCACGGCAACCTGTGCGACGCGCAGACGGCGAAGCTCATGGCCGAGAAGGGCGCATACGTCGTGCCGACGCTCGTCACCTACGACGCGCTCGCCAAGGACGGCGCATCGCTGGGACTGCCGCCGGAGTCGGTGGCGAAGGTCGAGAACGTGCAGCGCGCCGGACGCGAGTCGCTCGCCATCTATCGCGACGCCGGCGTGAAAATGGGCTTCGGCTCGGATCTGCTCGGCGACATGCACAAGTACCAGTCCGACGAGCTCACCATTCGCGCCGACGTGCTCGGTGCGGCCGAGACGCTGCGCTCGGCCACGGTGATCGGCGCCGAAATTCTCAATCGCGTGGGTGAGCTGGGCGTGATCGCACCGGGCGCCCTCGCCGACGTGCTGGTCGTCGACGGCAATCCGCTCGAATCGATCGACGTGCTCACGGGCCAGGGCGAGGGCATCCGCTGGGTCTTCAAGGACGGCAAGATCGCGAAGCAACCGCAGTCGTTGCAGTAATCGCAGCGATCGTCCCGGCAGCCGTCGCGGCCGCGAGGTGCACCGGCCCACGAAAAAGGCAGCCCGCCGATGAAGCGCGGGCTGCCTTCTTGCCGTCTTCGTTTCGGCGTCTTCTTTCGTCTGCCGACCTTTCGTCGATAGCCTGTTTCGTCGTCCGACGCCGCCCTCTGGCGCGCGGCCCGGCACGCGACATGCCGGGCGCCGTCGTCACGGCTTCCAGCCGGGCGTAACGAACACCGAGCGCACGTCGTCGAGCGTCTGCGAAACCGTCTCGCGCGCACGCTCCGTGCCCGCGCGCAGCATGTCCCACACGTAGCCGGGGTCGCTCGCATACTGCTCGCGACGCTCGCGCATGGGGCGCAGCATCTCCTGCAGACGCTCTTCGAGACGCGCCTTCACCTTGGAGTCCGCCAGCCCGCCGCGCACATAGTGCTCCTTGAGCGCCTGCAGGCCTTCCTTGTCCTCGTCGAACGCGTCGAGGTAGGCGAACGCCACGTTGCCTTCGAGGTGTCCGGGATCTTCGACCTTGAGGTGCAGCGGATCGGTGTAGCACTTCTTCACGGCGGCGCGGATTTCGTCCGGCGTGGAGGAAATGTTGATCACGTTACCAAGCGACTTGCTCATCTTGGCCTTGCCGTCGATGCCCGGCAGACGACCGATCGGCGGCACGAGCGCCTTCGTCTCGACGAGGATCTCGCGATCGGCGAGGCGGTTCAGGCGCCGCACGATCTCGTTCGTCTGTTCGATCATCGGCAGTTGATCCTCGCCCACCGGCACCAGCGTGGCGCGAAACGCCGTGATGTCCGCGGCCTGGCTGACCGGATACGTGAGGAAGCCCGCCGGAATGTCGCGCTCGAAGTTGCGCAGGCCGATTTCCTGCTTGACGGTCGGATTGCGCTCGAGGCGCGCCACCGTCACGAGGTTCAGATAGTAGAACGTGAGCTCGGTCAGTTCGGGCAGCCACGTCTGCACGCAGATCGTGGTGACTTCGGGATCGATGCCGACCGCCAGATAGTCCAGCGCCACTTCGGAAACGTTGCGGTGCACCTTGCCGCGATCGTCCGTGTTGTCGGTCAGCGCCTGCGCGTCCGCGACCAGCACGAATTGCTTGTATTCGTGCTGATACGCCACGCGATTCTTCAGACTGCCGACATAGTGGCCCAGATGCAGCGGGCCCGTCGGGCGATCGCCCGTGAGGATCACCTTGCGATCCCCAGGTGCCTTCGAAACACTCATTTTCCTCTCCGTAATCAAGCATTTAGGGGCGGCCCGCGGCCGTGCGCGCGGCCTTCGCCACACCGCTCGCCGTCCCCGGTTCGCCCCAACGCGTCTACCGCAACCTACGAATGGTAGCGCGTCGGCCCGACGCCGGTACAGAAACGTGCTTGCGCTCCCGGCGGCGCCCGCGCGCCCACGCCGCGATCGCACATGAAAAACGGGAGCCGAGGCTCCCGTTCTCACCTGCGTTGCGCGGCGGCGCGCCGGCGCGCGAATGCGAAAAAGCGCCGACGCTCAGCGCGCCGTCACCACCGCAATGCCCTTGAGCGACTTGCCGCTTGCGCGGGCGTGCGCGAGGGCCTGCCCGACGGCTTCACCCGTGGCCGGCGCAACACCCAGACGAGCCGCGATCGTGGCCTCGACGCGTTTGGCCATCGCGAGATTCGCGAGCTTCACGTGACCGTAGCCGCGGATTTTCGCCGGCGCCTGCGCGAGCGCGATGACGTCCTCGAGCGTGTTCTCGGTGAGCACCGCCAGCGCACGCTCGATGGTCGTGCGGTAGTCGGCGATCAGCTGGCGCTCCATGCGGCGCTCGAGCGTATAGCCGAAGATGTCGAGCGCACCGCCGCGCAGCCCGCGCAGCTTCGCCATGCCGCGCAGCACCGGCCACAGCCACGGGCCGATCGTCACCTTCTTCGGCAGCGCACCGTCCTTGCCGCGCGCGATGAGCGGCGGCGCCATGTGGAACTCGAGGCGGAAGTCGCGGCCGGGCCTACCCTCGAAGGCCTCGCCGAGCGCGTCGGTGAAGGCCGTCTCGGCATACAGGCGCGCCACTTCGTACTCGTCCTTGTAGGCCATCAGACGCGAGAGCTGCTGCACCACGGCGCGCGTGAGACGGCCCGGCGCGCCGGCCACGCGCGCCTCCGCATCCGAGACCTGCTTCACGAACGCGGTGAAACGGGCGGCATATGCCGCGTTCTGGTACTGCGTGAGCAGATCGACGCGATGGGCGATGAGCGCGTCGAGCGTCATCTCGTCGGCCACCGGCGCATGGGCGGGCGCGGACGCGGCCTTGGCCGTCGTCTCCGTCAGTGCGGCCGGATCGCCGGCGGCGAGTCGCCCGATGGCCAGCGCGAGCTGGTTCATCGGCACGGCCACGTTGTTCAGTTCGATGGCACGTTGCAGCGCCTGCAGCGAAACGGGCACCAGGCCGAGCTGCCACGCGAAGCCGAGCATGATGATGTTCGCGCCCATCGTGTCGCCAAGAAAGCGCTGCGCGAGCGCCTGCGCATCGCACGTGTCGAGTTTGTCGTTGCCGGCCGCGTGACGCATCTTGGCGAGCAGGGCGTCGCCATGCAGGCTGGCGTCGGGGTTCTGCACGAACGACGCGTTCGGAATCGCATGCGTGTTGACGACGACGCGCGTGCGCCCGCGCCGCACGGTCTGCAGCGCATCGGCGCTCGCGCCCACGACCATGTCGCAGGCGAGCAGCACGTCGGCCTGCTGCGTATCGATGCGCACCTGGTTGAGCGCCTGCGGCGTGTTGGCAAAGCGCACGAACGAGAGCACCGCGCCGCCCTTCTGTGCGAAGCCCATGAAGTCGAGCACCGAAGCGCTCTTGCCTTCGAGATGCGCCGCCATCGTGATCAGCGCGCCGATGGTCACCACGCCCGTGCCGCCCACGCCGGTGACCATGATGTCGAACGGCGCGTCGCCGGCGAGCGTGGCCGGTTGCGGCAGCGCGTTCAGGCGGGCCTCGAACGCGGCCTGGTCGAAGGCGGCCGCGAGCGCCTTCTTCAGTTGCGCGCCCTTGACCGAGACGAAGCTCGGGCAAAAGCCGTTCACACAGGAGAAGTCCTTGTTGCACGACGACTGGTCGATGCGACGCTTGCGGCCCAGCGCGGTCTCGACCGGCTCGACCGACAGGCAGTTCGACGCCACGCCGCAATCGCCGCAGCCCTCGCACACGGCTTCGTTGATGAACAGGCGGCGATCCGGGTTCGGAAATTCGTTTTTCTTGCGACGGCGGCGCTTCTCGGCCGCGCACGTCTGGTCGTAGATCAGCACGGTCGCGCCGGGAATCTCGCGCAGCTCGCGCTGCACGGCGTCGAGTTCGCTGCGGTGATGGAAGGTCGTGCCCTTCGGGAACTGACCTTCATGGCCGATGTACTTCTGCGGCTCGTCGCTCACAACGACCAGCTTCGCGATGCCTTCGGCTTCCACCTGACGGGCGATCTGCGGCACCGAGATCGAGCCGTCGACAGGCTGGCCGCCGGTCATGGCGACCGCATCGTTGTACAGGATCTTGTAGGTGATATTCGCCTTGGATGCCACCGCCTGGCGAATCGCGAGCAGGCCCGAGTGGAAGTACGTGCCGTCGCCCAGATTCTGGAAGACGTGCGCGCGCTTGGTGAAGTGCGAATGCGCCGCCCAGTCCACGCCCTCGCCGCCCATCTGGATCAGGCCGGTAGTGTCGCGGTCCATCCACGACGCCATGAAGTGGCAGCCGATACCGGCCTGCGCGATGGAGCCTTCGGGCACCTTGGTCGACGTGTTGTGCGGACAGCCCGAGCAGAAGTACGGCACGCGGCGCACGCCATCGGCTTCGTTCGAGAGGATTTCGTGGGCGACGAGATCGACCACGCGCTCGCGGCGATCGAGCGCCGGGCGATGCTTGGCGAGCCATTCGGCGAAGACCGGCAGCACGCGCGACGGGCGCAGCTCGCCGAGCGCCGAGAGCAGCGCGCGGCCATCGGCGTCGGTCTTGCCCAGCACGATCGGGCGTGCGCCCGCCGTCCGGTTGTAGAGGTACTGCTTGATCTGTTGCTCGACGACAGGGCCCTTCTCCTCGATGACGAGGATTTCCTTGAGGCCGCTCACGAAAGCATCCAGACGCGTCATGTCGAGCGGGAACGACAGGCCGACCTTGTAGATGCGCACGCCGGCGGCGGCGAGGTCGTCGACGGTGATGTCCAGGCGGCGCAGCGTCTCCATCAGGTCCAGGTGCGCCTTGCCGCAGGTCACGATGCCGATGTCCGCGCCGGGGGCCGGCGCGATCCATTTGTCGATGCTGTTCACGCGCGAGAAGGCGCGCACGGCGTCGAGCTTGGCCGCCAGGCGCGCTTCGAGCGCGAGGCTCGGCAGGTCGGGCCAGCGGTTGTGCAGGCCGCCTTCCGGCGCGACGTAGTCGAGCGGCTCGGCCCAGTCGGTGCGGATCTTGTCGAGATCGACGGTGCCGCGCGACTCGACCGTCTCGGAGATCGCCTTGAGGCCCGCCCAGGCGCCGGAGAAACGCGACAGCGCATAGCCGTACAGGCCGAATTCCACCAGCTCGCCAATGTCCGCCGGGTTGAGCACGGGCATGCTCCACGACATCATCGTGAAGTCGCTCTGGTGCGGCATCGACGACGACACGCAACCGTGGTCGTCGCCGGCCACGACCAGCACGCCGCCGTGGCGCGACGCGCCGTAAGCGTTGCCATGCTTGAGCGCATCGCCCGCGCGGTCCACGCCCGGCCCCTTGCCGTACCACATGCCGAACACGCCTTCGACGGTGCGCTCGGGGTCGGCTTCCACACGCTGCGTGCCCATGACCGCCGTGCCGCCGAGTTCTTCGTTGATGGCGGGAAGGAATTTCACGTTCGCCGCGTCGAGCAGCTTCTTCGCCTTCCACAGCTGCTGATCGACGCCGCCGAGCGGCGAGCCGCGATAGCCGCTGATGAAGCCGGCCGTGTTCAGCCCGCGCGCGGCGTCGAGCTGACGTTGCATCAGCAAAATGCGCACCAGCGCCTGCGTGCCGGTCAGAAAGATCTGGCCGCGGCGCGCGGTAAGCGCATCGGAGAGCTGATAGTCGGGGTGGGCCAGGGGGTTGGCCGTCGGCGTCGCGAGCGCGGCGCGCATGGGGGCATTCATGGTGTATCTCCTCATCCCCATGGCCGCGGCGTCCATCGTCTCTCGCGGGAGCGGGGCGGCGGCCAGGCTTCGGGGGCGTCTGTTCTGTTCGTCCTGACGTCGTATCCCGCCCATGGCGCGGGCACGCGTCTGCATGGGAGCAGTGTATGGGGAGGCAGGAGAAAGATTTTTACTATTTCACTCCACTTGGCGCACAATAAGAAACGTTCATTTCGAAAAAACGGATTTTGGGAAATGGAATTACTCGACAACTTTGCGCGCCAGATCCTCCGTCTTCTGCAGATCGACTCGCGGCGCTCGGCGCAGGAACTCTCCGAGAACGTGGGGCTGTCGGCCACGCCGTGCTGGCGCCGGATCAAGGACATGGAGCAAAGCGGCGTGATCCAGCGCTATACGGTGCTGCTCGACCGCGAGAAGCTCGGCCTGCACGTGTGCGCCCTGGCGCACGTGCAACTCACCCGCCATACGGAAGGCGGCACGGAGCAGTTCGAGCGCGAGATCCGCACTTGCCCGGAAGTCACCGAGTGCTACAGCACGACCGGCGAGGCCGACTACATCCTCAAGATCGTGGCGCCCGACATCAAGGCGTATGACGCCTTTTTGCACGAACACATCTTCCGGCTGCCTGCCGTGTCCAACGTGAAGACCAGCGTGGTGCTGCGCGAAATCAAGTTCGACACGAGCCTGCCGATCTGACGCGGGTCAGTGTCGTTCCAAACAAGAATAAGACTCCGCCCGTTTTCTTTCTGAGGAACTCACTCAACAATTTCAACCGCGACGCCGTCGAAAGATGGACGCCGCTACCAGCGCCCCCCGCCATTCTCCTTGGAGGGCTCAGCCATGTCTGAAGCAGTTAAGTCACCCGAGCCGACCATTAAGCCGATCCTTGAACAGGACACCGGTTCTCTCCCTGAAGTGCCCGAGTTCGAGGTCATCCCAGTAGAAGGGTGTTTGAGCAGCAGCAACGTCCTGGGATTCTGAACCGGCATGGTCTGGCTCCCAGCGGGGCGGGCCATGTCCTCGTCGGGAGGCTCCCATGCCGGAAATCCAATGGTTGAAAACACCCCTATTCGCAATAGTGGTATGTCACGAGTCGATGCAATCTTCGCTGCCGGCATTGCTACCTTGACGACTACTCGCAAAAGCTGCCGCTGAGCCGATTACTCCGCGTAGCGGACGAGCTGGACCTGCCACAAATGCTCGCGCTGGCGTCGGCCCTCGGCGTCCAGGAGGTCAAGTTTGCGGCATTCGTCCCGGTCGGGTCAGGCGCACTTTCCGGCCTCGATCTACGCTTGAACGTCGACATTTGTCGAGAAATATCAAACGTCGTGCGGATCGCCTCGCAGGCCTACCCGACACTGAAAATCGACGGCGGGCCTTTTGTAAAACGGCTGTCCTTCATGCCGCGTGATCGGGCATCGACGAGTACCTTCGGCTGCGGTGCCGGCACGACGACAATCGTAATCAACAGCGACCTTTCCGTGTCGGCGTGCGATATGCAAACACAGACCGATCGAACTACGCAAGCGCTTGGCCGAGGCGCCACGTTCTCGGACCTGTGGCTCCACAGCCCGCATTTCGCTCGATGGCGTGGCCAGTCCGGCGACCGCGCCTTCGTAGGTGTCCATCAACATGGATGTCACCTCGCGTACCGCGAATACGGCCAGGACATCTTTATCGACGAGAAACGCGCGAATGACCGATAACGCCCCTTGGCCTGCGAATCTTCGTCGTTGGAGAACGCTTGCGCTCACGCAAGCCGCGCTTGGTCCGGAGATTTTCTCAATGGCCACTCTCGTCCTGTTTTTCCTCCAGTACGCCGGTTTCAGTTTCGCTGAATTTAGTTCGTTCACGGCGAGCCTGTTCGTCCTGAGTTGGCTGATGGAGGTGCCAGCGGGCGCGCTTGCGGACAGATTCGGGCGAGAGCGTTGCCTCATACTCGGAAACGTCATCTACTGCGCCGCCATGCTTTTGCTCATCATGGCGAAAGCCAACGTGCCGTTGGTCGTCATAGCGCTCATGTACGCGACAGGCAGCAGCCTCGCAAGCGGAACGTTTCAGGCAATGATGTACGAGGCCTTCGCCGCGCACGGCGCTATTCCGAAGTTCCACGCGGTCGTAGCGCGCACTACTGGCGTTGGCTTGTGGAGCGCAGCTGCGGCAGCCGCCATCGGTGGATGGTTGGCCGGATACTCGCTCGTGCTGCCGCTTACCCTCGATGCGATTGTGCTGGCGGGCCTGACCTTGTTCCTGCTTTGGCGTATCCCCACGCCGGGACCGCTCACGGCCACTGCCAGAGAAGCTCGGACCCTTGCCCATATGCTGGGCTCGGCCTTGCAAGCAGCCCTGAGTTCACGAACATGGTGTCTGCTGGCGCTGGGCTGCGCCATAACCTTCGCGTGCGTCCGGGCGTCATTCAATACCTATCAGCCCCTCATGCTGGATGCAGGGATACCGGTCGAGTACTTCGGAATGACGTTCAGCGCAATGATCGTGGTCGGTGGGATCGTCGCCAATCTCTTCAGCAACGCGCCGAAGCATTGGCTCGACCAAGGCATCATGGATTTCGCGATTGTGGCGCTATTCCTGACGGCGCTCGCTCCGCTGATCTGGCACGCAACATCGCCGATATGGCTTCTGGTCAGCATCGCGGCGCACCAGTTGATCCGCGGCATTTTTCCCTCGTACTACAGCTATCGTCTGAACCGCGAGATCCCGGAGGACCTGCCCGCGCGTTCGACCATGCTCTCCATTGCCAATCTGATTCGCGCCCT
Organism: Pandoraea nosoerga; assembly: GCF_902459585.1. Taxonomy (GTDB): domain Bacteria; phylum Pseudomonadota; class Gammaproteobacteria; order Burkholderiales; family Burkholderiaceae; genus Pandoraea; species Pandoraea nosoerga. The sequence continues at coordinate 175,660 of NZ_CABPSC010000006.1, read as the reverse complement.
GCTGACTGCCGTAACTGTCTACGCCGTCGGCGAACTGACGCGGGTCTACGATTTTGCATCAGCCTACCGTTGGATCAACGCTGCAGCGCTTGCCGCGCTGACTGTCCTGATTGTCACGATCCGCTGGCCACAATCCCATGCTACCGCTGCCCGTACCTCAAACGATTAGCCTGTCCATAACGACGGATTGCAGCTCCCGGTGCCCGCACTGCTATCTCGTCGAAACCGATCAGCTCGGCCGTCGCCGCCTCTCGCTCGACAGCGTGACAGCGGTGCTCGACGATGGCGCAAAGCACGGGGTGTACCTTGTGATCGTCTCCGGCGGCGACCCGTTGCTGCATCCTGATATCGAACCGATCCTTCGCAGTATTCGCGCACATCGAATGTTGCCCCTGCTGGAAATTTCAGGAGATCGACTCAGCCCCGAACATCTTCGCATGCTTGTGGAACTCGGCATTCCCTGCGTTCAGGTCAGCCTTGACGCCGCCAGCGCCCCGTTCCATGACGGCCGTCGGGGAAAAGGGCATTTCGACGCGGTTCACAAGAACGTTCGTCGACTTCAGCGCAACGGCATCTTGGTCAACTTGGCGCTGTGTCTCGGCATGGAAAATCGGTGCGAACTGATCCCTCTGCTGACGCACGCACACAAACATGGCTTCAACAACATCAAGCTCGCCTTCTACGGGCAGGTCGGCCCCGTGGCCGGTGCGCAGACCATTCCAGAAGTCGAGCGCCGGACACTGCTGAAGCAGGCGCACGAGTTTGCGAAATCGCATGGCATGGGTGAGCGGATCATTGCGCCGGGCTATTCTTTATCAGCGGCGGCGCCGCTTGCGACGGCGTTTCGGGGACGTCCGCCTCAACAAGTCCTTCACCATTCCCCCGAGATGCTGACTAACCGACATGCAACACTCCACGCTTGACCGTCCGCCGCTACCTCATTAATATGCAAATGATTCTCATTACCAAACGTCTCCGAGCGGTAGCCGGATCGACGTTAATCTTCGCCAGCCGCGCCTGACCACGTCTCTCAGCGTCGATACTGACGCTGGTACACGTCGATTGCCACGAGCGCTTGCCAGCCAGCAACGGGGTTTTTTGCACTGGAGAGCCAGCAGTGAAGCAGTCGTCGAGCGGCGGGGGCCGCGCTTTTGTCATGACCACGCGCCAGGAACATGGCGCAAGCGGTTCACACCGTGCGCTTCGCGGCCGCGCGACGCGAACGCACGCATCGCCACGCCGTCGCCTGCATCCGCTCGCGGGCGCGGTGCTCGCCGCCGTCTGGCTGCCTGCCGCCTTCGCGCAGCAGACCGACGCCGAAACGGCAACGGCCCCGGCCGCCAGCGTGCAACTCGCGCAGACGCCGCGCCAGACATCTCACCAGGCACCGCTGCAGATCGCCGAAGCGAACCTGCGCGAGGTGAACGTAACGGCGACCCGCACCCCGACCGAGGCCGAGCGCACGCCGGCGTCCATTTCGGTCATCACCGACCAGGACCTCGAGGAGCAGCAGGCGCAGGACATCAAGGAAGCGTTGCGCTACGAGCCGGGCGTCACCGTGCGCCGCGCGCCGTATCGCCCGGCTTCGGCCGCAGCCGGCGGCGGGCGCGACGGCAACTCGAGCATCAACATTCGCGGCCTGGAAGGCAATCGCGTCGCCATCTTCGAAGACGGCATCCGCATGCCCTCGTCGTACTCGTTCGGCCCGCTCGAAGCCGGCCGCGGCGACTACATGAGCATGGATGTGCTGCGCCGCATCGAGATCCTGCGCGGCCCGGCCTCCTCGCTCTATGGCAGCGACGGCCTGACCGGCGTCGTCAACTTCCTCACCAAGGACCCGCAGGACCTGCTCGACATATTCGGCAAGTCGACCTATTTCTCGCTGCGTCCGTACTACAACTCGATCGACCGGAGCTTCGGGACCACCGCGCAGGCGGCATGGGGCGGCGATCAGTTCCAGGGCATGCTCATCGTCGACGGCAACAAGGGTCACGAACTCGACGGCAAGGGCACGAACAACTCGGCCAGCACCGCGCGCACAACGGCCAACCCGCAGGACGCCAACGGCAACTCGATTCTCGGCAAGCTCGTATTCAAGGCGACGCCAAGCTCGCAATTCAAGCTGACGGCGGAGAACGTGCGGCGTCGCACGGACACGAACGTACTGTCGGCGATCGCGCCGCCCACCACGCTGGGGCTGACGACGAGCGACCGCCTCGAGCGCAATCGCGTGAGCCTCGACTACGATTTCAACGACGCCTCGCAGGCCTACGTTCAGAACGCCCACGCGCTGCTGTACTTCCAGGACGCGAAGAACAACCAGTATTCGTATGAGAAGCGCACCGCGGGCGATCGCACGCGCGACAACACGTACAAGGAGCGCACCATCGGCGGCTCGCTGCAGGCCGAGAGCCACTTCGCCACCGGCCCGCTCGCGCACAAGCTCGTGTACGGCACGGACGCGAGCCTCGCGTACATTACCAGCTACCGCAACGGCACCGTGCCGGGCGTGGGCGAGTCGTTCCCGAACAAGGCGTTTCCCGACACGGACTACACGCTCTTCGGCGCCTTCGTACAGGACGAAATCCGCTACGGCGCGCTCACCGTCACGCCGGGCATTCGCTACGACGCGTACTGGCTCTCGCCCAAGCAGAACGATCCGCTGTACGTGTCGCAGACGAGCACCGGCACGCGCATTCAGCCGACCTCGTCGAACGATTCCGCCTTCTCGCCTCGTCTGGCGATCATGTACGAGATCGCGCCATCGCTCATTCCATACGTGCAATACGCGCGCGGCTTTCGAACGCCGACGCCCGACCAGGTCAACAACGGCTTCTCGAACCCGGTCTTCGGCTACATGTCGATCGCCAACCCGGACCTGAAGCCGGAGACGAGCGACACCGTCGAGCTGGGCCTGCGCGGCCGGCTCGCAACCACGCTCGGGCCCCTCACGTACAGCACGGCGGTGTTTGCGGGCAACTACCGCAACTTCATCTCGCAACAGAACATCAGCGGCTCGGGCCGTCCGAACGATCCGCTCATCTATCAATACGTGAACTACAGCCGCGCCCGCATCCAGGGCTGGGAAGGACGCGCCACGTGGTCGCTCAAGGGCGGTATCACGCTGCGCACGGCCATGGCGTACACGCACGGCACCACCGAAAACAACGGCGAAGCGAGCCAGCCGCTCAATACCGTCAATCCGTTCTCGATGGTCTTCGGCGTGCGCTACGAGCCCAACAGCACGTGGTTCGCGCAAGCCGACCTGCTGTTCCAGGCGGCCAAATCGCAAAGTCAGATCGCAAATACCTGCACGTCGGGCACGCAGCAGAACCAGCGCTGTTGGGCGCCGCCGTCGTCGGTCGTGCTCGATCTGTCGGGCGGCTACCGCATCAACAAGTACGCCACCGTTTATGCAGGCGTCTACAACGTGTTCGACCGCAAGTATTGGAACTGGTCGGACGTGCGCAACATCGCCGAGAACTCGACCGTCAAGGACGCCTACTCGGCGCCGGGCCGCAGCGTGGCTGTGAGCCTGAAGCTTCAGTACTGATTCGACGCGTCCGGGTTGCTGGATCCCCGAATCGATCCATCGACCGTCGGACCGGCATCGGCACGCAAACGGCGTACATCGCATTCGCGCCGATGCCCGCCAGCCACTGCCAGCAAACATGCAACGAGGAATTGCCATGATGAATGCTCAAACCACCGGTACCCACGCCACTGCCCACCCCGCTGCAGGCGTGGCTGCGGCCCTGCGGCCAGCACTGGCCGACGTGCGCCGTCTGCGCAGCGACTTCCAGCGCCTGAAGGCCGAGCAGAACCTGCGCGATCGCGACGCTGCCGCGGCCCTTGGCGTCTCCGAAGGCGAGACGGTAGCCGCCTTCGTTGGCGAGCACGCCGTGCGCCTGCGCCCGGCGTTCACCGAGATCGTCGAGGCGCTGCCCGCGCTGGGCCGCGTCATGGCACTCACGCGAAACAACGCCGCCGTGCACGAGAAGGACGGCCAGTACGAGAAGCTCTCGCACTCGGGCACCGTCGGTCTCGGGCTCGGCAAGGACCTCGATCTGCGCATCTTCTATCACCACTGGGCGCACGGTTATGCGGTCGAGACGGCGACCGAGAACGGCCCGCGCCGATCGCTGCAGTTCTTCGACAAGTCCGGCACGGCCGTGCACAAGGTGTTTCTGCGCGATCACAGCGACGTGGCCGCGTATGACGCGCTCGTCGCACGCTTTCGCGCCGAGGACCAGACGCCGGGCGAGCACGTCGTCGGGGCCGACGCCCCCGCGCCGCAAACGCCTGACGCCGACATCGACGCCGCCGCGTTCCAGCGCGACTGGCTGGCAATGACCGACACGCACCAGTTCTTCGAAGTGCTCAAGCGCCATGGCGTCTCTCGCGCGCAGGCGCTGCGTCTCGCGCCCGACGGGCACGCGCAGCGAGTGCCCGCCACGGCGGTGAAAAGGTTGCTCGACGATGCCGCGGGCACCGGTCTGCCGATCATGGTCTTCGTGGGCAACGCGGGCATGATCCAGATTCACACCGGGCCGGTGAAGCAGATTCGCGTGATGGGTCCGTGGGTCAACGTGCTCGATCCTGGTTTCAACCTGCACCTTCGCGAGGATCTCGTCGATAGCGCGTGGATCGTGCGCAAGCCGACCGCCGACGGCATTGTCTCGTCGCTCGAACTGCTCGACGCGGCCGGCATGGTGATCGCCATGTTCTTTGGCGAGCGCAAGCCGGGGCAGGCCGAGCGTGAAGACTGGCGCGAGACGCTCGGGCGCGTCCAGGAGGCAGCGGCGTGAGGCGCATAAGGTGCATGAGGGCCATGACGGGTGTGACAGGCATGCGTCGCGTGAGCGAGCCTGTCGACCCGCACGACGAGACGCGCCGTGCGCTGCTCGCCGGGGGTGCGGCGCTCGCCGCCGGTGCGTGGCTGGGCGCGCTGCTGCCGGCTTCGTCCGCCCATGCCGCCGGCGCCTCCGCGCCGGTCAAGGGCGCGCCGCGGCGTGTCGTGGTCGCCGGCGGCGCGCTCACGGAAATCGTCTACGCGCTCGGCGCGCAGGATCGTGTGATTGCAAACGACTTGACGAGCCTGTATCCGGAAGCCGCGGCCAGGCTGCCGAAAATCGGCTATCTGCGCTCGCTGTCCACGGAGGGCGTGCTCTCGCTGCATCCCGATCTGCTGCTCGCCGGCGCCGAAGCGGGGCCGCCCAACGTGCTCTCGCAAATCGCGGCGGCGGGGGTGCCCGTCAAGCGCTTCAGGCACGGCTTCGGCGCCGAACTCGTGCAGGAGAACATTCGCGAGGTCGCCGCTGCGCTGGCCGTACCCGAGGACGGCACACGCCTGTCGGGTCGCTTCATGGCCGACTGGCTGCGCGCTCGCGACGACATCGAACGACGCTGGGGCATCCAGAAGCGCCCGCGCGTGCTGTTCATCCTCGGCCATACCGGCAGTCAGGTCATGGTCGCGGGACAGGACACCGCCGCCGACGCCATGCTCGCTTATGCCTGCGCGGAGAACGCGGTGCGCGGATTCACGGGCTACCGTCCGCTCACGGCCGAGGCGGCCGTGGCGGCGCAGCCTGACATTCTGCTCACCACCACGGCCGGGCCTGCCTCCGTCGAGCGGGCCGACCCGGCCGCCGCACTGCTCTCGCAACCCGGATTGGCCAACACGCCTGCGGGGCGCGCGCGACGCGTCATTAGCTTCGACGCGCTCTACCTGCTCGGTTTCGGACCGCGCCTGCCGCAGGCCGTCGCGGATCTCGCGCGACGCGTACATACCGCGTGACGAGCGCCGCATCCCGCCAGCCCATCGCCAGTGAACTCCCCATGTCAGCCGCCCCCCCGCTTCCGAAGTCAGTGAAATCCGTGGCGTCGCAAGTCCCGCCCCTGCGCGAGCGTCGCGGCGCCGCCCGGCGTCGTCCGCCACGATGGCTCGTCATGACGGTGCTGGCCGCCGTGCTCGCGCTCGCCGTTCTCGCGGCGCTGTGCGGCGGCGCGTATCGCATCGGGCCCGGCGAGGCCATGGCGGCGCTGTTCCGCGGCGCGACGGGCGACTTCGTGCAAGACCAGGCGCGCAACGTGATGGTGCAGATCCGGCTGCCGCGCATCGTGCTCGGCATCCTGGTGGGGGCGGGGTTCGGCGCGGCGGGCGCGGCCTTGCAGGCGCTCTTTCGCAACCCGCTCGCCGATCCCGGCCTCATCGGCGTGGCGAGCGGTGCGGCGCTCGGCGCGGCTGGCGTGATCGTGCTGGGCAGCGCGCTGCTCCCGGCGGCGCTGGCCGCATCACTCGGCCTGTGGCTGTTGCCGCTCACCGCCTTCGCCGGGGCGCTGGGCGTGACCGCGCTCGTCTATCGGCTTGCCGCAGGACGCGGCCGCCTCGCCCTGCCCCTGCTGCTGCTCGCGGGCATCGCCATCAACGCGGTGTCCGGGGCGGTGATCGGCCTGCTCACGTATCTGGCCAACGACACCCAGCTGCGCACACTCACGTTCTGGACGCTCGGCAGTCTGGGCGGCGCCCAGTGGCCGATGCTCGCGGTGATCGTATGGCCCGTCGCGCTGGGTATCGCGATGCTCGCCACGCAATGTCGCTCGCTCAACGCCCTGCTGCTCGGAGAAGCCGAAGCGCTGCACCTCGGCGTGGCGGTGCAAGCGGTGAAGCGTCGCGTGATGGTGGCATGCGCGTTGAGCGTGGGGGCGCTGGTGGCGTCGAGCGGCATGATCGGCTTCATCGGTCTGATCGCGCCGCATATCGTGCGGCTCGTCGTGGGCCCGGACCCGCGCGCCGTACTGCCCGCGGCGGCGCTCTTCGGCGCGACGCTGACCTTGCTCGCGGATCTCGTTGCGCGCACATGGGTGTCGCCGGCCGAGTTGCCGCTGGGCATTCTCACCGCGCTGCTCGGCGCGCCGTTCTTTCTCATGCTGCTGTGGCGACGCCGCGAGCAGTTCGGCCTGTGACCGCCCGCGCCAGGACCTTGCCATGCTCAGTGCACACGATCTCACCATCGCCCACACCGGTTCGCCCGTTCTCGACGGCCTCTCGCTCGACGTCCGGCCGGGCGAGTTGCTCGTGCTACTCGGGCGTAACGGGGCGGGCAAGAGCACCCTGCTCAAGGCGCTGGCCGGCGAGCCGCTGCCGCCTCGGACACGCGTGAGCGGCACCATCACGCTCAATGGCGCCGTGCTCGCCCAATACAGCACGGCGGCACTCGCCCGGCTGCGCGCGGTGTTGCCGCAGACCGCGCAGCTTTCGTTTCCGTTCAGCGCACTGGAGATCGTGACGATGGGGCGTCTGCCGTTTCCGAGGCCGCCGCGCGCGCGGCGCGGTCACAGCGACACCGATATCGCGACGATGGCGCTCGAGCGTGTCGGCGCGCTGGCGCTGTGCCACCGCGACGTGATGACACTCTCCGGCGGCGAGTGGGCGCGCGTGCAGTTCGCACGGGTGCTGGCGCAGTTGTGGCCGGACGAAACGCCGTCGCCGTCGGTGCCGCGCTATCTGCTGCTCGACGAACCGACCGCGGCGCTCGACCTCGCCCATCAGCATCACCTGCTCTCGCTCACCCGGGAACTGGCGAGGACGTGGGGGTTCGGTGCCATGGCCATCGTGCACGACGTGAATCTGGCGGCACGCCACGCCGATCGCATGGCCCTGCTCGCCTGCGGCCGCATCCTGGCCGCAGGCGCGCCGCGCGACGTGATGCGCGCCGAACTCATCGAACAGACTCTGGGGTTACCGGTACAGGTGATTTCGCCGCAAGCGTCGGCCGGCGTGCCGTTCGCGCTTCCGGCCTGACGATGCGGGCGTTCCCGCCGATCGGGCCGCGCGGTCAGCCGACGGGGACGCCGTCCTTGTCGAGATTCGCGCGGGCGCACAGCACCGCCGCGAGATCCCACAGCGCATAGCCCACGCTCTTGAAGAGCACCGGCCCGCTCGAGCGGAAACGGTCGGGCGTGATGATCGCGTCCATGAGCGGTGCGGCGCGCCCCCAATCGAGGGCCGCGTGCAGCAGATCGCCGGCCTCGTGCTTGACCTCCCACGTATCGACGACGAGCGTGCCGCGCACGGCCGCATCGCGGCACAGCTGGGGCGGCAATTCGCGCATGTCGGGACGGAACGCCCCCACGCCGGCGACGAAGATGTCGTCGCGCCAGCGGATCGCGTCGCTGTCGGGCAGCACCGGCTCGCTGCTGGTCGTGGCCGTGATCACGATACTGACCGTGCCGAGCACCGGCTCGATGGCGTCCACCACCGTCGCTTCCACGCCGAGCGATGCCGCATGGTCCGCCAGCGCGTGCGCGCGCTCCGGACTGCGCGAATAGATCATGAAGTGCCGCGTGCCCATGCCCGCGGCGAACGCTTCCAGATGCGCGCGCGCCTGAACGCCGGCGCCGACGATAAGCACCGGGCCTTTCGGGCGCGGTGCGAACTTGCGCGCGGCGAACAGCGTCACGGCAGCCGTGCGGCGCCCGGTGACGGTCGGTCCGTCGAGCAGCATCAGGCGCTCGCCGGTGTGCGGGTCGTACACCATGACTTCGCCGATGATGGACGGCTTGCCGGCGCGGCAATTCTCCGGGTGCACGGTGATGTGCTTGGTCATCGCCACGTCGCGATTGGCGGCGGGCATGACCAGCAGCACGCCGCCGCGGCGGCCGCGTTCGGGCTCGGTGAGGGGAAAGTGCAGACGCTCGGGCGCGCGGGCCGTGCCCGAACGCATTTCCACGAGCATGGCCTCGATACCGTCGGCCAACTGCGGGTAGGGCAACACCTGCGCGGTCTGCCGCGCATCCAGCGTGATCATCGATATGTCTCCGCTTCGGGGCGTGCGCCGCAGGCAGCGAGTCTCGTCCCCGCGGCCATCCTCTCGCGTCACGCTTTGCCAAGTCTTGTTTTCAGTGTAGCGCGCATCGCGTCGACGCGTCTGCCACATCAAAAATTATTCATGGCATTGTCGCGCCGATGCTGCGCACATGCGCTCAGCGACTCGCATTGCGCATGCGCTTACCGTCGTTGACGGTCGCACCGCGTACCTCGAAACGTATGCTGTCGCGAACGAAGCCGCTGGCATCGACGAGTTCGAGCGTATGGCGCCCCGGCCAAGGCAGCCAACTCACGCGCGCGCGACCGGCGAGCGGCTTGCCGTCGAGACGCCAGGCCGCGCCGTTGGGCCACGCGGCGGCCACCTGGAACCACAGGCGCTGATTCGCAGGCGGAATGTCGGGATCGAGGGCGACGATGGTGCCGTCGGCCGGCCCGGCAATGCGCCACAGCGGCCCGCCCGGCGCCTTCGTCGCGAGCGCGGACAGTGCGAGGGTGCGCTGCGCGGTGCCTGGCAAAAACCATTCTTCGCGTGCGGGTTCGACGTGCTCGGCGTATTGCACCGCCACATGTTCGAGCCCCGGGGGGGCCGCGGGCGGCACGCTCGCCGTGCGGCGATGCAGGTAGTCCATGACGCGATGCCAGATCGGCGCCGCACCGGACACCCCGGAGACGTCCCACATCGGCGCGCCGTCGGCGTTGCCCACCCATACGCCAACCGTGTAGCGTCGCGAGTAGCCGATCGCCCAGTTGTCGCGCATGTCTTTGCTCGTGCCGGTCTTCACGGCGGTCCAGTAACGCGTGGACAACGGACTGTCGAGGCCGAACGTGCGCGTGCGCGCCTGCCGGTCGGCGATCATGTCCGACACGATAAAGCTGACTTGCGGCGAAAACACCCTCGTCTGCGCCAGCTTGCGTGTTGCGCGCTTCTCGCCGGCGACGGTGCGCGTTCCCGCCGTGCCGTCGACGCCGGCCGTGCGCGCGAGCGATGCCTCGCCACCCATGCGCTCGTTGATGGCGCCCACGACGCCGCCATTGGCGAGCGCACGGTAGGCGTTGGTCAGCGAGAGCAGTGTCACGTCGGCGCTGCCGAGCGCGAGACTGAAGCCGTAGTAATCGCCGCTCTGCGTGAGCGGCAGACCGAGCGAGACGAGCGTTTGCGCAAAACGGCGCGGCGTGACCATCACGAGCGTGCGCACGGCCGGCACGTTCAGCGACGAGGCCAGCGCCGTGCGCACGCTGACCCATCCCTTGAAGTGCCGGTCGTAATTCTGCGGGATGTAGAGCCCGCCGCCCGTGGGCAGATCGATGGGCGAATCGTCGAGCAACGACGCTGCGCTCAGACGCCGCTCGGCGATCGCCTGCGCGTAGAGGAACGGCTTGAGCGTCGAGCCGGCCTGGCGCAACGACGTCACGCCGTCGACCTGCGCCGCCGACGACAATGCGCCGGACGATCCGACCCACGCGAGAATGTCGCCGCTGGCATTGTCGATCACGACGATGGCGCCGTCCTGCACGTTGCGCGACCGACCTGGCGCGCCAAGCTCGCGCAGCGTTTGCTGCAGCGTGGTGACGGCCACCCGCTGCAACTGCGCGTCGAGGGTGCCGGTCACGCGTGTGCCCGGCGGCGGACGCGTTTCGCTGAAAACGCGCCGTGCGAAATGCGGCGCCAGATTCACGGCGTCGCGCGTGGCCATCACGCTGGCCGGACGCGAGAACACCAGTTGCGTGTACCCCTCCAGGCCATTGCAGTCCGCCGCCTGTCCCAGGTCGCGAAGGATTGCGCAAGCGCGCTGGGCGACGCGCGACGCCGGCGCGTTCGGCGCACGCAGCAAGGCGACGGCAAGCGCCGCCTCGCGCGCGTCCAGTCCGGCGGGCAGTTTGCCGAAAAGCGTTTGCGACACGGCCGAGATGCCGACCAGCTCACCGCGAAACGGCACGAGGTTCAGATACGCTTCGAGAATCTGGTCCTTGCGCCAGCGCTGTTCCAGCCACACCGCCGTCGCCGCCTGACCGATCTTCTGCGTCATCGAGCGCTTGCGCGCGCTGGGCCGCAGGTCGTCGTCGAGCAGCCCGGCGAGTTGCATCGTCAGCGTCGAGGCGCCTCGCGTGCGCGAGTGCCAGAGATTGCCCCACGCGGCGGCAGCCACGCCGCGCCAGTCGACGCCGCTGTGCGCATAGAAGCGCTTGTCCTCGGAGACGATCAACGCCTGGCGGAAGGCGGGCGACACGTCGGCAAGCGTTACCCAGTCCCCGCGCAGCGCCTGCATGTCGGCACGCAGGCGCTGCAACGGCTCGCCGTGGCGATCGAGCAGGATCCAGTCCGAGGCACGCCAATCCTGCCGCACGTCGTCGAACGACGGCACGGCCCGCACCGCCGCGCTTGCCGGCATCAGGCTCAGGGCCAGAACGACACGCAGCACGACGCGACGTGCCGCGTGGGAGCGAAAGACCTCACGCACCGCCAGCACGCTCCTCGTCCTGTGCCCCGCCACGCGCTCGCGGCGCGCGCAGCGCCATGATGCCCGCGCTCAGCAGCAATTGCGCGAGCGCATAGAAGACCCAGATGGCGTATTCCTGCGCCGGCACCGCGCCAACGAACCGCGTGGTGCCGATAAGCGCATCGGAGACGGTGAAGAGCAGCGCACCGACGGCCGCCCATTCGCCCGGCAGGTCGGCAAGCAGCGCCGCCGTGGCCATCATCGCCAGCACGATCACGTAGCATGCCACCGGCGCCTTGAGCGCCGCCATGCCCGGCCAATACATCGCGTAGGAAATCGCCGCCGCGACCCACACGACGACGATGGCCACCCGATGCCAGCGCGGCGCTTGCGACCACGGCCGACGCAGGCGCCAGAACAGCGCGAAGTACGCCGCGTGGGCGAGCAGGAACGCCGCGAGACCCAGCACGAACCCTTGTGCGAGCGTCGGAATGGCAAGCAGGACGTCGCCCGCGCCGGAGAAGATCAGCGCCGCGCACAGCCAGGGCCGCTCGCCGGGCGCGCGGTGGTACAACGCGGCGAAGAGCAGCAGCGCGCACAGCAGCGCCTTGGCCACCGCCTGGTCCGCATACGGCGCGCCGCGCAGCGAGAACGTATAGGCAGCGCCGGCCACGGCGGCCAGCCACCAGAAGCGGCGCGCCTCTCGCGGCAGCGCCGCGCTCAGGGCAAAGGCATTAGGCGTCATGTCGGCGTGTCTCCCGGGGTCAAGGTTTCGCCGGCACGACCTGCACCGGCGCATTCGGCGCCTCGCCGTACATGGCCGGCTCGTACATCGCTTCGACGCGCGTGGGCGGCGTGGCGAACTTGCCCACGTTGTTCAGACGCACGGTGTACTCGATTCGATGCTGCCCCTTCGGCAGATAGTCGAAGTACGCCCGATAGGCGTCCTGTGCCCGCTCCTCGAACGCCGGCATGGCGCCCTCGGTCTTCTCGCCCTGCGTCGCAATCGCCGAGTCGCGCCCGAGCCCGCCGCCGAGCACCGTCGCGCCACCCGGCAGCGGGTCGCTCACGACCACCCACCGCATGTCGGCCTGCGCATCGATGTCGAGCCGCACGCGAAGCACGGCCCCGCGCACGAAGCTCTCGCCGCTGCGCTCTGCGGCGTCCTGCACCTGCACGCTGCGCGTGACCCGATACCCGGCGGAGAACGGCGCCTTGAGGGGTACCGCCGCGAGACTCTGGATCGTGGCCCACGGCTTGCCCGCACCCGTCTGGTCAAGACGCAGCACGTCGCGTGCGCTGTCCGCCCCCACCGCGGCGTGGCTCAGCCACGGCAGGGAAACGGTCGGCGGCACGGTCCCCGGCTTGAGCTTGTCCCAGTCCACCGTCTGTACGCCGCCGCTCGTCTGATTGTCACGCTGCCATTGAATCGCAGTCTGCCCTGTGGGCGTATCGCGCTCGAAGCGTGCGGAGAAGCGATCCACCGCCAATCCGCCCCAGACGTTTGCCGTCGTCGTCGACCACGCGCCGCGCGACTGCAAGCCGAGCAGGCCCACCACGAGCCGCGGCATGTCGTCCTTCCACGCCGGATTGGCGTTCATGAGCAAGGCCAGACGCGCGGCATTGGTCTGCGGACCGACCATGAGCCACCACAGGTCGTCGCTCGCCTGCGTCGAAAAACCCACGCGCGTGCCCTGATACGACAGGCGTGCCCGCAGAATCTGCTCGGCCTGCGCCAGACGCTCGGCGCGCTGCGGCGCATCGGGCAAGCGCTGCAAAATGGCGTACCAGTCGATCACGGCCGAGGTCGGCCAGTCGTTCGGCGTGAGCGTGAGCGAGCTCAACATGCGCGCATTCGCGCGACCGTATCGCGAGAGCGCCTCGATCGCACTGAGCTTGCGCAGCGTGAGATCGTCGCGCGGCGCCCAGAAGCGGCGGGTCAGGCGCCCTTCCACGAACGCGGTGAGGCCGTCCTGCATGCGCGCGAGAGCGTCGTCCGGCAACGCATACGCCGGATCGAGCGCCTTGGCTTCGCTGCTCACAGAAAGCAGATAGGCGGTAAGCGTGTCGCTGCCCTGGCTGGCAAACCCCTCCTGCGGCGGGAAATAGCTCGCCAGGCCGTCGTCGTCGAGATACGACGGCAGTGTGCCCATCACCCGCTTCCATTGCGCGACGTCGCGCAGCCCCAGCGCTTTGGATGCCTGCTGCTCCAGACACGCATACGGATACAGCTCGAACCATCGCTTCACGCCCGGCAGCCCCTGCGACAGACGCGGCTGCATGTTCACGCGAACGCCGCCGCGCAACTTGCCGGTACTGTCGGCCACTGCCCCCGTGGGCGGCGCCATGGGCAGCGTCAGGCTGCCCTCGACCTGCATGAGCACGGACTGCTGCACGGTCGCCGGCAATGAGGGCTGTATGTCCTGGCCAACCTTGATGGCATCGCTTGCCGCGGGCGCGGCGCCCACGGCCGGCGCCTGCGCGCTGACCTCCCAGAGCAGTCGCTGGGCGCGCGTGTCGCCAAGCCCGGTCGGCGCCGTGACTTCCCAGGCCACTTCGCGCGATTCCCCGGCGGGCACGTCGATTCTCTGCGGCGCGAGCGTCAACTGGGTCGCCCTTGCGGTGAGCTGCACCTGCATGGCGTGCTGCGTCGTGTTGCGAACGGTGAACTGGGCACGGTAGTTGTCTCCCTCGCGCACCAGCGGGGGCAGACCCGAGATCAGTTGCAGATCCTGCGTGGTGCGGATCGTTGCACTGCCCGTACCGAACCAGCCGAGCGCCTGCGCCCCCGGCTTGCCGTCGTCGGCCACGGCGACGATGCGGAAACTCGACAGCGAGTCGTTGAGCGGCACGTCCACCGTGGCCTCGCCCTTGTCGTCGAGCGTCACACGCGGCTGCCACAGCAGTAACGTGTCGAAAAGCTCTCGCGTAGGACTCTTGCCACCGCCACCGCCGGCCGGCACGGCCTTGCGCCCGTAGTGACGCCGGCCGATGATCTCCATTTGCGCGGTGGCCGTCGTCACGCTGTAGCTTCGCCGCTGCCACATGGCGTCCAGAAGATTCCAACTGGTGTTCGGCGCCAGTTCCAGCAGCGCTTCGTCCACGGCTGCGACCGCGACTTCGGAGCCCGGCGCGACGGGCTTGCCGTCAGGCTGCGTGACCTTGATGCGCACCTTCGCGTGGCCGCGCACCGGATATGTGGGCGCGTCGGGTTTCACTTCCACGCCGAGGCGCTGGCCGGCCGTGCCGACGCGCAACTCCGCCAAACCGAAGCGGTACGCCGGCTTGCCGAGATCGACCAGCCCGGTCGGCGCCTGATATTCGCGGCCCTCGTACCAGAACGCGCGGAACCATTCCAGCGGCTGCTTCCAGCCCCACTGGAAGAATGAATACCACGGCACTTCGTGGATACGTCCGCGCACGGCGAGGACCGAGACATAGACGTTCGGCCCCCACGATGGGTCCACCTTGAGCGAGATGTTCGGGTCCTGGCCCGAAATCTCGATCGTGCGCGTGTCCATCACGCCCTCACGCTCGATGGCAACGAGCGCCGTGGCCGAGCGGAACGGCATGCGCACCTGCAGCTTCGCGGTCTCGCCCGGTTCGTAGGCGCGGCGCTCCGGCAGCACGTCCATGCGATCGGTGTTGTCGCCACCGAACCAGACTTCGCCGCGCCCGGTCACCCAGACGCTCGTGGTCGACGTGCTCAGGTTGCCCTTGTCATCCTTGGCCTGTGCCACGAGGGTGACCTCCCCCGGCTGGGAGAGCGACACGTCGCACGACAACATGCCGCGATCGTCCGTCTTGCCGCTGCACACCTTGCCAAGGTCCTTCACCTCGGTGCGATTGTCATACGCGTAGAACCCGCCGACCATGCGCTTGCGGCTGCTGATCGTGATGCGCGCTTCGGCGCGCACCTCCATGGCGACACCAGCCTTCGGCTTGCCCTGCAGGTCGAGTGCGAGCGCCTTGACCGGCAGCTTGTTCGTCACGGACACCCAGCTCTCGCTGCGCACCCCGGTGATCAGGTTGGCCGGCCACAACGTGGCATTGCCGCGCAGCGTCTGGATCTCCCCGTTCGGGTCCGCAAAACTCGCTTCGAGCATCAGGTCGCTCGGACGGTCGACCTTGGGCAGATCCTTGAGCGTCAGATTGCCCGCGCCATTTCGGTCGAGCACGAGCCGCTGCTTGTCGGCGACCAGCTTCTGATCGACCGCGCCCGAACTCTCGTCGTCGCCCTGATCGTCGTCGGGCGCACCGGACCGGGCCGATGGCGGCCGATACGGCGTGAAGCTGAAGTCGTCATAGCCGTCGAACGCCAGGTCGCGCACGCGCAACAGCGCGGACACGCGCACCGGCAAATTGCCGGCCGGCCCTCCCGAGACGTAATTCACCTGCACGCTCACGGGCGCTTCGGTCTTGTTGACGAGCGCGGACTTCGCAGCGTCGCGCACGCCGATCGAGCCGGCGAGCACCGGCAGGCGGAATGCTTCCACACGGAAATGGCCCGCATCGAGCGACGTGGGATAGGTGCTCGGCCGCGTATCGCCGTCGCTGTAGTCGAGCGTGACCGTGTACTCGCCGAGCTTCGCGCCCTGCGGAATCTGGAAGCTGCTCTCCGCCAGGCGTCCGTTACGCCACTTGATGGGCTGGGTGTATGTCTGCCCCGAGCCCTGATGCGTGATCGTGAGCCGCGAGGGCAGGCTCGCCGGCAACGCCAGCCCCTGCATGGTCTCCTGGCGGATGAAGTGTTTCATCGAGACCGTCTCGCCAACGCGCAACAGCATGCGATCGAACACGGTCTGCGCGCGAAGGGTCGGACTGCTGCCGCCGTCGGTCGGCACATGGAAACGCCACGGCTCGATGCCGCGATCGGAGTCCGACGACACGAACGCCATGTCGGGATCGTTGCCCTGCGTACGCGCCACCACGAAGTAGCCCGAGCGCATCGTCTTCTCGCAATAGCGGTAGCGATCGAGCGATTTGTCGATCTTCGCCACGCCGGTCTTGTCGGTGATGGCGGACGCCACTTCGGCGCCCTCGCAGTCGAGCACGCGCACGTGCGCATTGGCCACGGGCTGTCCCTTGTCGAGCGTGGTAACCCACGCCACGGCGTTCTCCCGCCCCATCTTGAAGTGCACGCCGAGGTTGGTCACGAGCACCGTGGTGCGCACGTACATCGGCAGCGACTTGCCGAGCAGCGCCGCCCCGAGTGAGGGAGAGGCGAGCTCCACGACATAGAAGCCGGGCTTCTGGAACGGAATACCCACGACCTCGAACGGACGCGGGTCCTTGTCCTTCGGCACGGGCAACGTCAAGGCCTGCACGCCCGGTAGACCGGAGAGCAGCGACAGGCTGCGGGTGTCGTAGCGCGTGAGCTTGTCTTCCACGATCGTCGCGGCGTTCGGCCCGAACGTCTCCTTCGCCGCGGGCGCCGTGAGGATCGTCGGCATGGCTTGCGCGATCTGCTGGCGCGTCATCGTCGTTTCGTCGAACCGACGCACGCGCGAGAGCCATTCCATGACCTGGACGTCGTCATCGACGCGCAATTGCAGGGTGCGGCCGTTTGCCCTGGCAGCCTCCCCCGCCACGCCCAGACCGTTGATCTGAAGTGCCGGCTCGACCTTGCGCAGCGTGACGGGCAGCATCGGCGGCATGCCCGGCTCCGCGAAGCGCTCGACAATCCCGAACGGCGCCGCAGCGAATTTGGCCAGCGGCGGCATGGTCGCCATCTTCGTCTTCAGCGGGAATTCGCTGGCGTTGTCCAGTGCTCGCCCGCTGTCGTCGGTGAAGCCCTTCGGCAGCGTGATCGTGAGCTCGGCCTTTTCGGGGAACGGCGCGTCGAAGGTCACGTCGCTCACGCTCGACGCGCGGTCCGTATCGCCGAACTTCGGCGAGCGTTCGGCCCCTGCGCCCTGCAACCGTATCTTCGCCGCCATGTCGCGCGCGACCGGCGAGTTGAATGTCAGGCGCAGCGCACGCAGCGGCGTGCACGGCGCGTTCGCGTTCTCGCGCTCGCAACTGAAACTCGCGGTAAACGGCTCGCGCACGTCGTATTCGAAGCGCCGCGCCTGGCGCGTGGGCACGCCCGACGGCGTGGTGATGCCCGCGCCCCACACCAGATGCACCTTGGCGCCGGCGGCGAGCGTGCGATTGCATTGCAGCATGACCACGCGAGCGGACTGCTTTTCGAGATTGAAGCGCTTGAGCAGCGCCGTGCGCGTGTCGCCTTCGATCCACTTCACGCCCAGACGCTCGCCTACGCCTTCGGTCTCGCACCAGGCGTTCTGTGTCACGCTTGCCTGCTGTGCGGGGCCGTTGAGCGTAAGAACGAAGATCTGGTTCTCGTCGATCGGCCCATACGACGGGCGAATCGTGGTGACGGCCGGCCCGCCCGTATTGAATGCGTAGCGCGTGGCGCCCGAGAGCGGCGTACCGGATGCGGCAGACAGGCCGCTGCGCGCCTCCACCGTACATTTCGCGCCCGGGGGCAGCGGTTGTTTGAAGTCGTAGACCCAGATCTTCGGTTCCAGCCAGTGGCCGTCGCCGGTGAGCGATGCGTCGGTGCAACGCACGGCGGCCGGCGCGCTCGCCCGGGGATCGCCGGCGGGCACCATCGCCTCGTCGAACTTGACGACCACCTGATCCACGCTGGCCACTTCACCCTGGGGGCTCACGCTGACGATGCGCGCGGCATGCGCCGGCACCGCTATCCCCATTCCTAGACAGAGTGCCGCCCACGCCAACGGCGCAGCCGGCCAGACGCGTTGCGTTCGGCTATGCATGCCGGACTCCTCCCGAGTTCTGGTGAGGCGATTCTAACCCGCAGTCCTTGGCAATTCGAACCGTTTCCGGCCGATTCTCGCATCGCTCGCAGACGAACGTCAGAATTCGGATCGTATGCTTCACGCGTTCGGAATTCGGCGCATTGGGTCCAGGACGCGGCCTATGTCACACTGGCGTCTTTCCCTATGTGCGTTGCGAGCGCGCCATGTCCATCGCCTTTCTCCATCCGAAGAAGAACGCGCTGGTCTACCTGGTCAAGATCCTCACCGGTTCGCTGATCGTCTGGTTCGGTCTGCGCGCCGCCGGCTTTCCGGAGCCGTACTGGGCGATGATCTCGCTCATCATCGTTACCGAGCCCGACCCGATGCAGGCGCGCAGCAACTTCAAGGCGCGCTCGATCAACACGATCACCGGCGCGGTCGTGGCATGTGTGGTCTTGCTGATGATCGGGCCGGGGCTGGCGCCGATGCTGCTGGGCATCACGATCGCCACGCTCGCGGCCATGCTGGTGCAGAACTATCCGTCGAACTGGCGGCTCGGGCCGGCAACGGTCGTGATCCTGATGTCCGCGGCCTTGAGCGGTCAGGAGCAAGGGCTGCACGAAGAACTGAGCCTCGCCATGCTGCGCGTGATTGAGGTGCTGGTCGGCTCCACAGTCGCCCTGGTCCAGTCGCTGATCTATGGGCGATACGTGAAACCGTGGCTCATGCCGTCCGACTGAGGCGGCGTGACGACTGCGCCATTCCGGGCGTGTCTCGCGGCCCGGAAGCCTCGGAAGGTTTCGAAAGGCCCGGACGGCTCGGGCGCGCGGCTGCGGGCCGTCGCGCCTGTCAGCGCGACGTCTGCCGGTTGGCCAGATAGTGGAGGGGCAGCGCGTTGCTGCGCTTGAAAGCGCTCAGCACGATGTTCGAGCGAACGTTCTCGACGCCCGGCACCTGCATCAGCCGCTTCATGACGAACGCCGACAACGCGTTCAGATCCGGGACGACGATTCGCAGCAGGTAGTCCGCCTCGCCGACCACGGCGTGACACTCGAGCACCTCGGGCAGCAGATCGATCTCCGCCTGGAAGCGCTCGATGACCTGGTCGCCGTGATGCTGCAGACGCAGTGTCGTGAACGCCGTCACGGCCAGGCCCAGCGCCTCGGGCCGCAGCACCACGCGATATCCCTCGATGACCCCCGCCGCTTCGAGCCGCTGCAAGCGCCGGCCGATCTGTGACGCAGAGAGCGCCACGTGCTCGGCCAACTGGTGATGCGTGGCCCGTCCTTCCTTCTGCAATGCGTCCAGAAGGGCCAAATCGAAGCTATCCAGATCAAGCATGACGATTCTCCGCAATAAATCGCTTTTTTATGCGAACTTTATGCAAACCACTTTCACCACAGGCGCATTATGCGCCCATTTCGCACGCCCTGCGCACTACACTTTCAATCATTGCAACCGCTTGATTGAGTCGTCCGCATCATGTCCCTCACCGCCATGCTCCAGGAGCAGTTCGACGCCGGTCTCACGACCCGGCCCGACTTCACGATCGACCAGCCCGTCGAACAATACGGCGCGGTCGATCACGCGGTGTGGCAACAACTCTACGAACGTCAGACGGCAATGCTTCCCGGACGCGTGTGCGAGGCGTTCATGGACGGTATTCACGCTCTCGACATGGACGCCCGTCGCGTGCCGGAGTTCGCCCGTCTCAACGAAAAACTGATGCGCGCCACCGGCTGGCAGGTCGTCGCGGTGCCCGGCCTCGTGCCGGACGAGGTCTTCTTCGACCATCTCGCCCATCGTCGCTTTCCGGCCACATGGTGGATGCGACGCCCCGATCAGCTCGACTACCTGCAGGAACCCGACTGCTTTCACGACGTATTCGGTCACGTACCGCTGCTTGCCAACCCGGTGTTCGCCGAGTTCATGCAGGCCTATGGCGAGGCCGGCAAGCTCGCGCAGTCGCTGGGCGCACTGCCGCTGCTCGCACGCCTGTACTGGTACACCGTCGAATTCGGTCTGATGCGCGACGGCGACGGTCTGCGCATCTACGGCGCCGGCATCGTCTCGAGCCGCGGCGAAACCGAGTTCTCCCTCACCTCGCGCGAACCGAACCGCATCGGCTTTTCGCTCGAGCGCGTGCTGCGCACGCAATACCGCATCGACACGTTTCAGCAAACGTACTTCGTGATCGATGATTTCGCCCAACTGTTCGAGGCGATGCGCGCCGATCTGCCCACGCTCTTCAAGACCTTTGCCGAGACGTCACCTTTCGCGGCAAACGCTCGCGAGCCGCAAGACACGCCAATCCTGCTGCCCGCGTGAGCGCGGCGCGCGAGCGGGTCGGCCCTCGTCACCGCTTGTCTTTGCCAGCGCCCCATCCAGGCGCTTCGACACACGCACCGCCTGCCTGTGAAACAATAGACCGCATGAAATGGCGACCCCGCCGCTTCATGGGCGCCGCGTGCGGCTCGGCCGAGTACCCTCCCGTGTCCGGCGCGCGGCCATCACTGGCGTCGTGCCGACGCCGGTGCGTTCGAATTGGCCCGATTCAAACCGAACGTTTTGAAAGGAATGCTATGACAACACGACTCTCATCCGAGGCTCGCGCCGGCCTGGCCGAAGTGCTGCCCGAGTGGCATCAGGTGGTCGGCCGCGACGCCATCCAGCGCAGCTTCACGTTCCACGACTTCAACGAAGCCTTCGGCTTCATGGCGCAAGTGGCGCTCAAGGCCGAGAAGATGAATCACCATCCCGAGTGGTTCAACGTCTACAACCGCGTGGACATCACGCTCTCGACGCACGACGCCGACGGCCTGACCCAGCGCGACGTCGACCTCGCGCTCGCCATCGACCAGTTTGCCGGCGACCGCAGCTCGAGCTGAACGCGGCCGTCTTCGCATTGCCCCAACCACGCGTTTCGGGGCGTTTCTCTCAGCATCGGACGGTATCGCGGCCAGGACGCACCCCACAGGCCCGATCCGCACCGATGCCGCTCAACCGGTCTTCGTCACCCTCGCCCGGCTCGCGCGTGCCGGTCTGCGATCACTTTTCGGACGCTGCCTTTTTTCGCGTTCGCCGGCGAATCAGCGCTTGGGCGCCAGCAACGTGCCGCGGCAATCCTTGCTGCCGCAGTGGCACGCATATTCTCGTTTGAGTTTCTTGGTGTAACGCGCGTCGATCACCAGACCGTAATCGTAAAAAAGCTCTTCGCCCGGCTCGATGTCGCGCAGCGCATAGATATACACGCGATCGCCCTCTTCGCGGGCTTCGCAATTCGGCGAACACGCGTGGTTGATCCAGCGCGCGTTGTTGCCGTTGACCTTGCCGTCGATGCAGCGGCCGTCTTCCAGACTGAAGTAGAAAGTATGCGTCGGGTGTTCCGGATCGTGCGGATGGCGGCGCAGCGCTTCGCGCCACGAAATGATCTCGCCCTTGTATTCGATCACGCGGTCTCCCTTCTTGAGGCGCTTGAGCGCGTACACACCTTTACCGTGGACGCCCGACTTCCTGACTTCGATTCTGCGCTTGGCTGCCATGTCTATGCGACGAGGTTTCGTGAATGCAAAAAAGCGCAGTGTACAGGCACGAGGCCATCATGTGCGTGACAACGCAAAACGAAAAAAAACGTCACCCGGTATCGGATGACGTTTTCCCCTGACGCACGCTCGACGCGAGACGATCGTCCACAATCGTCCGAGTCGATCGATTCGGACGAATGCCGTCTTTCGTTCAGGCCTTGCTGTAGATCTTCCAGATCTTGCGCTGCGTGGCGATGTCGGCTTCCTCGTGCGCGTTACAGTCGATCGGCAGTCGGGAATCGTCATACGTCGCGTTGAAGTAATCGCAGTAGTACGGGCCCTTGCCGCGCGCGTTCACCTCGAAGTGAGTGCATGTCAGGCACATACGCTGCGGCGGCATGTCGCCACGCTCCTGCATCGTGAAGACGAGTTTGAGCAGCGTGCGGTAGAACTGCGAGCGCTCCTTCTCGTTGAGCGTCTCCGAGGCCGTCATCAGGAAGTTCGGCCATTGCGACGCTTTCCTGGCGGCGGTCTTGCCCCGGGCGGTCAAGCGCAGCGCCAACGCGCGACCATCGTTGACGTCGCGGCGTTTTTCAACCAGATCCTTGCTTTCGAGTGTGCTCACGGCCTCGCTCACCGTGGCCGACGTGAGCGCCGCATCCTCCGCGATTTCGCCCAGTCGCATCGGCACGCCGCGCGCTAGCAATAGGGTGAGTATCTCACCCTGCGTCGGCGTCAATCCAGCCATTGCCGCGCCTTCCCAGGCGTGGCTCCGTAACGCTGTTCCCATGCGCAACAAACCTGCCGTCACGCGCTTGGAGAGCGCTTCATCAAGTGGGGTCGGAGTAGCCATGATTTTCTTTAGGATTTCTAAAAACTATACGTCGATAAAACAGCTTGTCAAATACGAACTCCCAGGCGGTGCATCACACGTCATGACCCACATTTGTCCTGCGTTCCGGCGCCCCGCCCGGGGGAAACCCTAAAGCACTTCCGTGTCGATACGCGACGGCAAGTCGCTGTTGAACCTGCCTTCCCACCACGATTCCATTGTGTGTTCCGAGTTTAATTTTGGCGTATCAGTTCTTGTACTGATCTCCCAAATCCTACTCACGATGTTTACAAAATATTGGTGTCCTGCGCACTCGCCATGCGAAGCGGCGCGTCATTGAAAACGTTTCGCATCCCATGCGAATTTCATCGCTCGCTGAATAGTGGTCACAGGCGCCGTTCTCTTGCATCCCTCAACAAATTCGCCGTCGCGCGCGAAGCCGCGCCGCGCATGGCTTGCAGACCTTAACGATCCCTTTGCGCGATGCAAGGTTCCCCACCGGGGCCACAAAAAATCTCTCGATTTTCGAGAGATCCGCATGTCCGGATGCCGGGGTCGTGACTGCGCCATTCATCTGGCCGTTTCGGACAGAACGCAAATGATTTGAAACACAACGGCGGATCGTTAGTGGCCGGGGGTCGGCCGAAGGCCGGTTTCGCCGGAAAAGTCGGGAAGTGAAGTCGTGAGTGTGTACGTTGGCATGGCCGTTCGAACACACGAAACGAAGAATTGGACGATGCCGGCGATTTCGCTCGTTGCAGCCAGCAAAACCAGAATCAGTCACTTTTCGCACCGCGTCCGGCAGGTCTCTAAACAAAGTGGCGAGATTGTAGCCGCGAACCAGGCGAGCGACGCGAGAACGTCAAAATTATCCACAAAACCGCATATTTCAGGGCCTTCTGCACAAAATTTAAGCGCCTGTGGATAACTTTCTGGATAACTTGTCGGACTAGATGTGCATGGCATCGGGATAACTTCAGAAGGTTTCCACAGGGGCCCAAAACTGTTCCGACTTGTTCTCGGGATACCCGCTGTTTTTCCATCCAGTTCTTATTTCGCCAAGATCCTGTTTACACACGGTTAACTGTGGTTATCCACAGGAGTGGTCCGCCTTTGTTAACTACTACTATGTATACATACAGTAAACCTATTAAAACCTTAAAACCTCGCTACGAGCCGAGCAAAAACGTGTGAACCCGCTTCGCCGCAACGGTGGAAAACGCGGCGCCCGCGGCGCGGAATTCCCCTCTCACAGGCGCTTTTGTCCTGTTCGCGCCGTTCCCCCTGTCTGCCCTGTCCGCCTTGTTCGTTTTGTTCATGCTGTCTGGCCCGATCGTCCCCAACGGGACACATTGCGCAACGCGCACGCCCGGGTGCCGCAAAACCGGCTGCTACCGCCTGCCGTAAATCGCGACGGCAATAAAAAACCCCGCCAAGGCGGGGTTTGGTAACACCGATCCCAAATGACGCGCATCGCGAGACATCCTGTTCGCGCGACGCCCGTGTTCCAGGCCGGTTCAGGTCATGCCGCCCAGCGCAGACACTGCTGGCGAACCATTTCATTGAGTGACTTGGCGTCGGCCTGGACTTCGCGCAGCCATACGGCGTCGTTCTTGCCTGAAGCGACCAACTGACGGATCTCCTCGCAGGCGCCTTCGGCCTCCAGGGCCGCCGCATGCGGCTTGATGACCTCGAGCGTTTGCGCGACGTGCTGGCCCAGCGTGGTGCGCTCGCCTGTCTGCGGGTTCACATAAGCGCCTTCCAGACCGAAGCGGCAGGCCTCGAAGCGATTGAAGGTATAGACGAGGTAATCGTCCTCGCTGAGCACGAACGGGCGCTCCTCGAGCAGATAACGGGCCAGAGACTGGATATAACAGGCGATGGCGGCCGCGCGGTCGACGGACAGGGGGGTATCCATCACCCGCACCTCGATCGTCCCAAAACCCGGTTTTGGCCGAATGTCCCAGTAGAAGTCCTTCATGCTCTCGACAACGCCGGTTTTCACCATCTTGTCGAAATACGTCTCGAAGTCTTCCCACTTGAGCACGAACGGTGCGCGGCCCGAGAGCGGGAATGCGAACACCGAATTCAATCGCGCGGAATGAAAGCCTGTGTCGACCCCCTGCACGTAAGGCGAGGACGCCGACAGCGCAATGAAGTGCGGAATATAGCGCGACATCGCATGCAGCAGATAGAGCGCGCTGTCCGGGTCGGGACAGCCGATGTGCACGTGCTGGCCGAACACGGTGAACTGCTTGGCGAGATAGCCGTAGAGTTCGGAAAGGAAATGAAAGCGCGGCGAGTCGTAGATGGTGCGCTCGCTCCATCGCTGGAAGGCGTGCGTGCCGCCGCCGCACAGCCCGATGTTGAGCTGCTCGGCCGCCGCGACGAGCACGTCGCGAATTCGCCGCAGTTGTGCGACGGCGTCGCTGTGGTGGTGGCAGATGTCCGTGGAGAGCTCGATCATGCTCTCGGTCATCTCGGGCTTGATGTCGCCCGGGTGCGTCTCCTTGGCCACGAGACGCATCACGTCGGCGGCAGCCTTGGTCAGATCGTAGTCGTGACGATTGACGATCTGCATCTCGAGCTCCACCCCGAACGTACACGGCTTCGAGGGAATGAATTCTTCTAATGACATGGCTTAATCCTTCCGTTCACCGACAAGGGCCAATGCCCAATAGACCACCAGCGGCGCGACCAGTTGCAGCAACGCGATGGCGCACATCACCACGGCTTTGAGCGTTGGATCGAACTGGGGGTAAATGTCGTAGGTATCGGCAACGAGTACGAACGCGAGACTGGCCATCGGGCACAGCGACAGCCCAAGCGCGACGGCCTGCCTGTAGCTGATACCGGCCTGATGCGCCACGGCCACCGTGCCGACCACCTTTGCGGCCAGACGCACCACGATGATCGCGGCCGCGGCGAGACCGCCGAGCACGAGGTACTCCCACTGGAAGGCCAGCGACGTCAGCACGAACAGCACCACGGCAAGCAGCCAGCCGGCCGTGCCGAAGTACGCGGGCCAGAGCTGCGGGCGCTCCTCCAGGTTCCGGAAAATGATCCCGGCGAGCAGCAGCGTGAGCGAGTTCGGCAGCTTGAGCATGTGCACGAGCGCCACCATCAGCATGATCAGACCGATGAGCATCACGAACGCGTGATGGTCCTGGCTGCCGAAGCTGCGGAACACGAGGTTGCACGCCTTGGCCAGGACGAACGCCAGCACGATCGAGCCGATGAGCAGGTACAGCGGATGGAACATCACGACCCACACGCTCGAGTGATACGCCTGGTGCATCCAGCCGTAGACGAGCTTCACGGCGACCACGGCGTACACGCTGTTGAGCGCGGCCAGCGCCAGCAATCGCTCGGTCACCTGGCCTTCGGCGCGCAGCTCGTTCTTGAGCTGGATGACGACTGCCGGTGACGTGGCCATGCTGATCGACGCAATGAGTACGGCCGTGAGCGGCGTTATGCCAAATACGCGCAGCACGGCATAGACCGCGACAAAGGTGAGCAGCGCCTCGAGTGCACTCGTGACGATGATCCAGGGGTTGGCCCGCATCCATTTCAGGTTGAGGCGGCTGCCCAGTTCGAAGAGCAGCAGGCCCAGCGCCAGGTCGATCAGCAGCCGGATGGCAGCGCTCGTTTGCGCGTCCAGCATCGAGGAAAGACCCAGGGTGCCGCCAACCAGCCCGACCACGGCGTAACCGGTGATGCGCGGCAGGCGCAGTCTCCGGAAACAGATTTCTCCTGCGAGGCCGGCAAATACCAATGCCAGCCCGGCAAAGAAAACGGGGTCGGGCGCCGGCGGCCAGCCCGGGAAGAGGGACAGTTCCGACGTCATAATGCTCGCTTTGCGCCGCTTGACGGCGCATCAAGTGGTGAAAAGGAAAAGAAAGTCGCGCGCGGGGTTGCGGATGAACGACAAATGCGCGACGAACCCGAAGGGTTGGGTTTATTTTGCCACACTCGGTTTCCGAGGCCCGTGAAGGCCGGCCATCGCCTGGCTGACGGCAAGCCGGCGGCCCTCCTGCGGACCCCTGAGCCCCTGAGCCGCCGAACCACCGAACCGGCCCCGCGCGGCCAATCGCCGCTTGGAACCACGGTTTCGGAGCTCGCGCCAGCCCGGTGCTGGAGAACGGAGACGGTGTGCCGGGGCAAGCGCGCAGCGCGTCGGCCCCGCACGGGGTGGGTCTTTCACCCCTACGGGGTCAGATTCGATTTATTGATGGTGAATCGATAGGGGGATCGACAAGTGGATCGATAATTCGGAGCACGGCGGTATGTCTGGACGGCATCTCGTTGTTGAGTCAGCACATTGACCGCAAGCAGCGGCCGCTCAGGGATCCGGTCCGGGACCCGCGTGAACTTGCCCATGAACTCGCCCATGAACCCGCCCACGGACCCGCCTAGGGGCTCCCTTTGGCGAGATGGCATCGCGGCGCGGCGACCTGTGCGCCACCGCTTCGGCGCTCAGCGCTTGCGCAGCGCCTGCATGAGGTAGCGCGCCGGATCGATGGCGTCGGCGAGCTCGCTTCCCACCGGCCACGGCTCGCCTTCGATCTGACTCGCAACGAGTTCCGCGCACAGCGACGCGAAGACCAGCCCGCGCGAGCCGAAGGCGAAGCTGGCATACAGACCGTCCAGACGCGGCAAATCGCGCAGGTGTGCGCCGGCCAGGCGCCGCTGCTGCGGCTCGATGGCGGCCACGTCCGGCAATTGCCCGGCCATCGGCAGGCGATCGGGGACGAGCGCCCGAAATGCCGTGCGTCCGCCAAGCTCGGCGGCGGCGCGCTCGCCGCCGAGCCCGGTCTCGCCGAATGTCTTTGCATGGGCGGGCAGCAATGCGGCGAGGCGCCGCAGGTTGGCCTGGTGATCGGCCACGCGCACGTCTTCGGCCGGGTCGTCGAAGCCATACGTCGCGCCCGTGACCGGCCCCGCCCCGGCCAGCGGCGACGGTGCGACGTAGCCATCGCCGCAGACCGGCACGCGCAGGCCGGGCAAGGTGTCCGGCGGCAGGAACGTCAATTGCCCGCGTACTTTCCGGACGGGCACGAATTCGGGCGCAAGGTAAGGTGCGAGCAGGCGCTGCGAGACGTCGGCCGCCGTGACGATGGCAACGTCGGCTTCGGCCAGCACCTGCCCGTTGCCGTCGACGGCCGCCCAGCGCCCGCCGCACTGCACCAGCCGGTCCACTGTCACGCCGTAGCGCGCATCGAGCGCGGGCCCGGCCGCAACCAGTTCCGCGCGGCAGAGCATGGCCGGGGCGAGCCAGCCGCCTTCCGGGAACCAGACGCCGCCATGGGCGAGCGTCTCGCCTGCGAGCGCGCTGGCCTGCGCTGCGTCGACCCACCTCGCATAAGCCGGCGGATATGCATGGGCGGCCATCAACTGCGCCATCGCGTGCGCCTCGGCGTCATTGCCGGCGACTTGCAGCAGGCCGTCCGCGCGCCCGGGCAACCCGCCCGGCAGCGCGCGCCATTGCGAGAGCGCGTAGAGAAAACCCGCGCGAGTGAGCCGCGACAGCACGTTATCGTCGGCAGAGAGTTGGGGATGGAAGACGCCCGCGGGATTGCCCGACGCCGCCGAGCCCGGCGCTTGCGCCCGCTCGAAGAGCCGCACGCGCCAGCCGCGCGCCACGAGCCGGCGGGCCATCGCGGCGCCAGCCATTCCGGCCCCGACGACGATCGCTTCGCGATCGCGCCAACGCGGCGCGGCGGGCGGATCGTAGCGCCGCATGCGGTATGGCGGCGCGTAGGCGCCGGCGAGCATGTCGCGCTTGCGGCCATAGCCGGGCCTGCGTTCCATCCGGAAGCCCGCTGCGACGAGATCGCGCCGTACCTGTCCGGCCGCCGTGTAAGTGGCGAGCGTGGCGCCGTCGCGCGCCATGCGCCCGAGCGTCTTGAAGACGTCAGCCGACCACATGTCGGGGTTTTTCGATGGCGCGAAGCCATCGAGAAAGAAAGCATCGGCGCCGACCCGCAACGACGGCATCAGAGCGAAGAAATCTCCAAAGCCGACGCTCAACACCACGCCGGGCGCCAACTCGAGCCGGTGCCAGCCGGCTACTGGCGCCGGCCAGGCGTCGCACAGGCGCTGGACGAGCGGCGCGAGTTCGGTCATGCCCGGCAGCACGAGCATCGGTTCGAGCATGCGCCGCAAGTCCTGCGGCCGGAACGGAAACTTCTCGACCGACACGAAGTGCAGTCGCGCGGGCCGCTGCGGGTCGTCGCGCCAGGCGGCCCACGTGGCAAGGAAATTCAGCCCGAGGCCAAAGCCCGTCTCGACGATCACGAATTGTGCTCGATCGCGCCAGCGCGCCGGCAGCCCGTTGCCGCCGAGAAAGACGTGGCGCGCCTGACCGAGCGCGCCGTCGGTGCTGTGATAGACGTCGTCGAACGCCGCCGAGTAAGGCGTGCCGTCAGCGGCCGTCGCCGGCTCTGCCGGCGTGATGGGGCCCGCACCCGCCCGCCGGCTCATTCGCCACCCCGCTCTTCGGTCACGATCTCGATGAGCCCGGGCAGCGACACCACGCCGAGCCATTTCCCCTGCGCGTCGACGACCGGCACCCAGTCCGCGCGCATCTTGCCGAGCGCGCGCAGCGCCGCGACGAGCGTCGTCTCGCCGTCCAACGGCTTGCACGGGGTGATCACCTCCGTCCATTGCGCCGGCTCACCCGTGGCTTGACGCCGCCACCAGCTCGCGGCGTCCAGCGTGCCGACGAGCCCGCCGTCCCCGGCACGCACCACGAGGTTGCGGTAACCGGTGGCGATGAACCGTTGCGCGATAGCTTCCGGGGTGGCGGCAGCGCTCAGGACCGCGTCGTTGTCTTCGGCCAGCGAGGACAGGCGCATCGTGCCGGCTTCGCCGGTCATCGACAGCCAGCGCCCGGCCACCTGGTTGCGGCGCAGCGACTTCGCGTACACCGAATCTTCGCGCAGCGCGTGCGCCGTGAGATAAGCGGTCACGCAGGCGAGCATGAGCGGCAGCACCACCTGGTAGCTCAGCGTCATCTCGAAGATCATCAGGATCGACATGAGCGGCGCGTAGGTCGTGGCCGCGAGAAACGCGCCCATGCCGACCACGGCGTAGCTGCTCGCCACCGACGCCGTGGCCGGCGCCAGCGCGTTCATCGCCAGACCGTAGAGACTGCCGAGGGCCGCCCCGACGAAAAGTGTCGGCGTGAACACGCCGCCCACCGCGCCGGAGCCGGCCGACGAGGCCGTGGCCAGCACCTTGAAGACCAGCACCATGGCAAGCGCCTGCCACGCCCAGTGCGTATGCAGAATCGAGTTCACCACGCTGTAGCCGTTGCCCCACACGTGGGGCACCTGCACCGACAACGCGCCAACGATCAGCCCGCCGAGCGCCAGACGCACAAAGAGCGGCACGGGCAGCGCGCCGAAGCGTTGCTTGGCGGTGTCGAGCAAACGCAGGAACATCGGTGCGAGCACGCCCGCGAGAATGCCCAGGCCGACGTAGAAGAAGACTTCCCAGCCGGAGACGAAGTCGAAGCGCGGCATTTGATAGACCGCGTCGTAGCCGAGGAACTGGCGAATGACGATGTTCGCGATGACCGACGCGACGACCAGCGGTCCGAGCGTGGTCGTCGAAATCGAGCCGTAGACAATCTCGGAGATGAACAGCGCGCCGGCGATCGGAGCGTTGTAGGCGGAGGTGATGCCGGCCGTCGCACCGCAGGCCACGAGCAGGCGCAGACGCTCCGGGGGAAACGCGAGCATGCGCCCGACGAGCGACGCGAACATCGCCGCGAGCTGCACCATCGGCCCTTCCCGGCCGATCGACGCCCCCGAGGCGACGGAACAGAGCGACGACATGCTCTTGACGAGCGTCTGGCGAAGACTCAGCACGCCGGTGCCGATGGCGATGGCTTCCATATAGTCGTCCGCGCCCTTCTTTGGCACCCACAGCGTGGCGTATTGAAGAATCAGCCCCGCGACGAGGCCGCCCGCGGTGGGCAGCAGCAGGCGCTGCCACCAGTTCAGATCCTGCGCCAGCTCGACCATGCCGCTGTGATGCCCCGCCAGCAGGAACTGCAAGCCGGAGAGCGCTTCCCGGAACGCCACGGTGGCCAACGCGCCCAGCAGTCCGACGATGCCGGCGAGCAGCAGCGTGATCTGCAGGGTGTTCGGTGCGAATTGACGCCGCACCCACACAACGACAGGCGATTTGGCCCAGGCGGACACTGCTGGCACGGATAAGAGACGGTCGTGATCGAAATTGGGTCTCATGGTATCGACCGACGACTCAATTTGAAAGCGCGGGCCTCATCCGGCGCGAGATCGGCCGGCGGGTGCCGTGAAAACTGAGTGCTGCTCAGGTAATGAGAGCTCAGCCGGCCCGTGCCCCGGGCGGATCGGACGTTTCCGCCCGGACATGCCGGCCCGGACATTCCGGTTCACCACGATGAGGCGCCGCGACTGGCGCCCGAAAAGTGAATATCGCTCACATAAACGCGTTTTTTAGGCCGCATCGGAGGCCCCTGGGACCCCTAGGGACCCCTAGGGACTCCGCGGGGCTACCTCCGGGGGCCGACGCCGAGCGTCGATGCGGTGGGCTGCAGCCGAGCGCTCAAAACGGTCTCCGTGCCGCCCCGGTCTGCCCGCGATTTCGGCATCGGAACCGCGGCGCCCGAGTTCTTGCGAGGCCGCGCGCAACGCACCGGGCCCATGGTCGCAACGCCGAAGCCTCGGTCCGTCACCGCCATCATTGCCGTCATCGCCGTCACCCGACTGCCTGCCGGTTACCCGCCGACGAGGCCATGATCCGGCCGCGCTGACACCGCCTTTCAACTGGCCACATTGCGCGCCGTGAAATAGAATGGCGCGCAATCGAATCGGCAAAAGAGAAGCGACACCCGCATGGCAGTGAGCAA
This sequence comes from Pandoraea nosoerga, assembly GCF_902459585.1. Classification (GTDB taxonomy): domain Bacteria; phylum Pseudomonadota; class Gammaproteobacteria; order Burkholderiales; family Burkholderiaceae; genus Pandoraea; species Pandoraea nosoerga. Next base: position 144,370 of record NZ_CABPSC010000006.1, on the reverse strand, counting down.
CAAAACCGCACCGAAAACACCCGTGCGTCTGGAAGATCAGTTGGGTTTCGCGTTGTATTCGGCAGCGCTTGCCATGACCAAGGCGCACAAGCCGATGCTCGACCGGCTGGGCCTCACCTACTCGCAATATCTCGCGATGGTCGTGCTCTGGGAGCAGGACGGCATCGCAGTCAATCAACTGGGCGCACGCCTCGGGCTCGACTCCGGCACGCTTACCCCGCTGCTGAAAAGACTGGAATCCATGGGACTTTTGACGCGTCGTCGTGGTGAGGCGGACGAGCGTCAGGTCTTCATCGACCTCACGCCGCGCGGCGTGAGCCTGCGTCGCGAGGCGCGTTACGTGCCGGCGCAGGTCCAGGCCGCCACGGGCCAGTCCGACGCCGCGCAGAAGACGCTTCGCAACCTGCTGCTGCAACTTCGCGAAGCGCTCAATGACGCCTGAGCGATGTCTGGGGGGAACGTCCGAGAGGACAAACGCGCGTCCGGCATTTCGGCCGGACGTGCGTCATTCAGTGGCACGCAATCGATTGCCGCCCGGTCAGTGTCAGTGCGCCGGGACGAGCATCTCGACGCCGTCGATCTTCTCGACGGTATAACCGGCGTCGCGCCACGCATCGAGGCCACCCAGCAGCGGGCGCACTTCCGTGAAGCCTTGCGCGCGCAGTTGCTGCGCGAGCCGCGCGGCGGTGACTTCATTCGGGCAGGCGCAGAACACCACGATGCGACGATCGCGCGGAATATCGCGCAACTGCTCGGCCAGATTGTCGTCAGGCTCGATGGCGATGGCGCCCGGAATCGTGAACGGATCGATGGCCCGGCGCGCGGCCGAACGCACGTCGATGACGACCGGCGTCACTTCGTCCTTCATCCAGGCTTCGAGCGTCTTCACGCCGATGCGCGCCATGCGCAGCGAGCGCAGCAGCCGGTAGCGATTGAGCCACCGGTTGAGCAGGTACAGCGCGAAGACGATCACCACCAGCCAGAGCACGCCGCGACCGAGCGTATCGAACGCGTCGAGCACGGCCACGATGTGCGAGGCAAAGCCCACGCCAAGCGCCACGGCTACGCCCGACCAGAGCGCCGCCCCAATGGCGTCGTACATCAGGAACTTGCGCCATGGCACGCCGAGGGCGCCGGCCATCGGCACCGACAGCGCCGAGAGGCCGGGCACGAAGCGGGCGAACATCAGCACGCGCGCACCGTGGCGCCCCATCGCGCCCTCGGTGCGGCTCACGCAGGTGTCGGGCGAGATCGACAGGCGGCACATCAGCCGCAGGATGTGGTGCCCGTAGCGGCGTCCGGCGAGGAACCAGAGCGCGTCGCCGAGCAACGCCGCGAATACCGCCAGGGCGACGATGAGCGCCGCCGGGAAGAGCGACGTGGACGCCGTGACGATCAGGGTGGGATAGGCCGGCAACGGCAGGCCCAGCGCCTGTCCGAAGATATTCAGAAAGACGAGCCAAAGTCCGTAGCGGGCGATCAGATCGAACAACATGCCGGGTACCTGTGGTGTTGGGGCGCGGGCGCGAATTCGCGCAATACCGCATGGTATCGCCGCGTCGTGACGGCCAGAAGCCGGAAAGGCGAAAAGTAATGTTGCTTTTCTGGAACGATGGCGCGGTCAGTGGCCGAGCGCCGCTCTCGCGGCACGCTTCGGGCGAGTCATCCAGACGAGCACCGCCAGCGCCAGAAAAACGTAGCCCGACAGATGGAAGATGTCGTTGGTCGCCAGCATGAAAGCGTGCCGGGTGACGAGGTCGTTGAGCATGCCGACGTCCGCGCCGGGGGGCAGCCCCAGGCCCTGGCGCAATTGGTCGAGATAGCTCGTGGTGGCCTCGGAGTACGGCGTGATGTGCTCGGCAAGGCGCGCGTGGTGATAGATCGCGCGATCTTCCCACATCGTCGTGCTCACCGCGGTGCCGATTGCACCCGAGAGCGTGCGGAAGAAGTTCGACAGGCCGGAGGCCGCCGCAAGCCGTTCGTCGGAGATGCTCGAGAGGGTGATCGTCGTCATCGGCACGAAGAAGCACGCGATACCGATGCCCTGCACGAGCCGCGGCTCGATCACCTTCGCGAACGACATGTTCAGCGCGAAGCCTGAATTCCAGAACGACACGCCGGCAAACACGAAGAACGCGAACGAGGCCACCGCGCGTAGATTGAGCCGCTCCATGTTCTGTCCGATGATCGGCGAGAGCACCAGTGCGAGCAGGCCCACCGGCGCGGTCGCCAGCCCGGCCTTGCCGGCGGTGTAGTCCATTACCGTCTGCAGCCATAGCGGAAAGATCACCACCGACGCGAAGAACGTCATGAAGCCGAACGAGATCACGACCACCCCGAGTGCGAAATTGCGATCACTGAACAGCGTGAGATCCACGATGGGCGTCTCGGACGTGAGTTCCCACAGCACCAGGAACGACAGGCACACAGCCGCCGTGATCGCGAGCGTGACGATCAGGCTGTTGTTGAACCAGTCGCGGTCCTTGCCGAGGTCGAGCATCATCTGCAGCGAGCCCACCCCGATGGCGAGCAGCGTCAGCCCGACGAGGTCGATCGGCAGCTTGCGCGTCTTCGTCTCATGCCCGCGCAGCAGCACGAAGCACGACGCCGCCGAGAAGACTCCCACCGGCACGTTGATGTAGAAAATCCATGGCCAGGTGTAGTTGTCCGTGATCCATCCGCCCACAACGGGGCCGAAGATCGGCGCGACGATCACGGTCATGGCCCACAGGCCCAGCGCGAGCCCGCGTTTTTTCTCCGGGAAGCTGCGCAGCAGGATGGTCTGCGAGAGCGGCACCATCGGGCCGGAGACCAGCCCCTGCAGCAGACGGCAGACGACCAGCGCTTCCATGTTCGGCGCGAGGCCGCACAGCATGGACGCCAGCGTAAACGCCGCCACCGACGACACGAACAGCCGGGCTTCGCCCACGCGTCGCGCGAGCCAACCGGTGAGCGGCACGGCAACGGCCGCCGCCACGGCGTAGGAACTGATGACCCAGGTGCCCTGACTGTTCGATACGCCCACGCTGCCGGCAATGGTCGGCACGGCAACGTTGGCGATCGAGGTGTCGAGCACCTCCATGAACGTGCCCAGGGCGAGACCGATGGTGAGAATTGCCAGTCGCGCGCCGCTCAGCGGTGCGCCTTGCGGCGCGGCGGCGGAGTTTGCGGTGGCGGCGTCGGCCATGTGAGGTATCTCCCTGACGTTGCGCCCGACCCGACGGATCGCGGCGGTCCCCGGATCCCACGATGTTGCCGCAGAAATCGCGGCGATGTGCGACGCAGGTTTGGAAACGTCGCTCTAAACCGCGACGTTCCACCCCATTTCATCGCGCAAAACCATCGCGGCTGCGCGGATCGCGCGTGCGCCATGGGTTTGCGCCGGGCAGGCTTCGTGCCGTGACGGCGGCATGCGGCAAATCGCGTTTCTCTGGCGAACGGCAGACGCTTTTGCCCCTTGACGCCGGCGGAGCGGCGGGATGAAATCGCCGCTGACGCCCGACGCGTGCGATGCCGCGTCCGCTCTGCCCGGGGCGTAGTCGTGCAGGCTCGAACAAAGGTCTTTCGCCCGCGCCTTCGGCACCCGGCGAAAAGCGAAACCACAGGATAAGCCCATGCAGCCAGGTAGCGTCATTCCCCTTCAATACAGTGAGTTTCTGGTCCTGCTGTCGTTCGTGATATCGGCGCTCGGCGCCTATGTCGCGCTGGTGGCGGCCTCGCGCATTCGCGACGACGACGGGCGCATCAGCAAGGGCTATCTCGGGGTGTCGGCACTCGCACTCGGCGGTATCGGCATCTGGGGCATGCATTTCATCGGCATGGCCGCGCAACGTATGCCATTTCCCGTGGCGTATGCGCTATGGCCCACGCTCGGCAGCCTCCTGTTGGCCGTGGTGATCTCGGGCGCGGCGCTCTGGTACGTGGCGCGCTCGCCCTATCGCAATGCGGCGCGCTGCATCGTGGGGGGCGTCGTGGGCGGGCTCGGCGTGGCCGGCATGCACTATCTCGGCATGAGCGCGGTGCGCACGCAGGCGTACTTCCAGTGGGATACGACCATCATTGCGCTGTCGGTGCTCATCGCGATCGTGGCCGCCAGCGTGGCGTTGTGGCTGGCGTTCCATCTGGAGACGAGCCTGCAGACGCGCGCCCAGATCGGCATGCGGCTGCAAGGCGACACGCTGCCGTATGGCGTTTTCATCATTGCCTGCGTGGTATTGCTCGCCATGGCGGTTCTGCTCTATCGCACCTCGCGCAGGCGGCGCGAGCGCATGGCGGCCCGCCTCGACGCGCTCATGCGCCAACGTGCGAGGCACACCTGATCGCGGCACGGCTCGCGCGTGCCGAATCGTGGGCTCCTGCGCCTGGGCTCTGACCTCGCGGGAATGCAAAAACGCCGGACCATCGAAAGATCGTCCGGCGTTTCGTTGTGGTGAAAAACGGGGCGCCAAGGCGCCGTGGCATGGGGTTGCGCGAATGTTCAGTGAAGGATGGGACTGCCTCCGACAGGCATGACGTCACCCGTCTCGATCAGGTCGGCAATGAAGAACGGTTCAGTGTTGAGTTCACGGGATGCACCGGGTTGGCCGGCGTACCAGCGCACCATCGCCATGTCGCCCAGCACACGCGTCACGATGCCGATGGCGCCGCGCGGCACTGCGATGTGATTGGATTTGACGATCGATCCGACTTGCACTTGAAACTCCCTGCGAATGACGAAGAACCGATGCGCGCCCCGGCGGGGGCGCTCATCGTCATCCGACTATACCGTATTGCGCTGCGGGGATCGTCGATTTCTGGGCGGCAGCGGTGAAAAAGCCTTCGGGGGGCGCGCCGCGATACTCCGCCAGCACGCGATAGTGCGGCCCGCGCGGGGTGCGCACCGAATGCACGAGCACGTAGCCGTCGCAGTGCCAGGTCACGGGCCGCGGATAGGGGTCTTCGGGCGCGCATCGCGCATGGCGCAGCAGCGTGACGTGCGGACGGAACGATTGCGTCACCACGCGCGCGCCGGTCGCACGCCACTGCGAGAGCAGGGCGTCGCGCGTGGCAACGAGACTTTCCGGCACGCCGGCCGCGCCCGCCCACACGATCTTGCGATCCGACCAATAGCCGAGATGATCGAACGTGAGCGAGAACGGCGCGAGCGGGGTGCGTTGCATCAACCTGAGCAGCACCGGCAGACGAGTGGGGTCGACCTCGTCGAGAAAGGCGAGCGTCAGGTGCAGGGTCTGGGCGCGCAGCACACGGCCGCCGCATTCCGCATGGGCCGATACGGCCCATTCGTGAAGCTGCGCGCGCACGCCCTGCCCCGGCCACAGGGCAAGGAAGAGTCGCATGAGAACACCAGGGAGTGGAGCCTGCTGGTGATTCTCATAGTAGACGTGCCATACGGCGAATGCCAGCCGCGCCGATGGTGGGCGATTGCCGCGACCGCACGGAAGGGGGAAGCGACCGGGGGGCACGGCAGCGACGCGCAGGGCGGGCTGCGGGCCGAGCGTGGCGGCTGTGACGGCCGTCGGCCCCGACCCGCTCCGGTGGATGGGAGCGTCGCGCGGAGGTTGCGCGGCCCTGCTCGTCAGTTGGTGGAGACGCCGGTGTTGATGCCACGACGTGCGCGCCGCGGGGTTTCGGCCGGTTTTTCTTCGGCCTTGGGCTTGGCCGGATTCATGATGCTGTTCCAGTTGTTCTGGATTGCCGTGTCGGTGGTATCGCGGGAGACGGCGCGCGAGATGTCCGCGCTCGGGTTGAAGGCGGGGGCGTTGCCGCCGGCGCTCGGCGCGGTGGCGCCCGCCGTCGGCGCCGGCGTGTTCTGTGCGTGGGCGCGTGGTGTCAGCATGAGCGCGGCTGCGGCCGCGGCGGGCAGCATCAGCCAGTGCAAACGGCGCAGCGATGAAGCGCGGGAAGTGGCGGAAGTGCTGGAAGTGCTGAAACGGTGGGAAGTGCCGGTGGCGTAAGAAGTGGGAGCGAAACCGGAGGGACGGACGGTCGAATCGTGGGCCATGGAGTGTCTCGGGCGAGGCGACGCGCATTCGCCGGCGTGGGCCCTTCCGTGTGTGGACGGGGCGACGCCGGCGTCGCGTCTCGTTGGGATTTTCAGTAGCCAGGCGGCGGCTTCCAGCCCGGGGGCGGAGGCGGCGGCGGTGCATAACGCTGCACCGGCTGCACCGGCTGCATGGGTTGTGAAGACACCATGTCTGCGCGCACAGGCACGCGGTTGCCGTATGCGTACATGCATTGGATGTAGGCCTGATCATAGCGGCTTTGCGTCATGTATGCAGACGACTGCGCGTTGCTCATTCCCACGGCGCTGCCGGTGAGCAGACCCGCACCGGCGCCGATGGCGGCGCCCGAGCCGCCCCCGAAGGCCGCGCCGGCTGCCGCCCCGATTGCGGTACCGAGCACGGCGCTGCCCAGCGCACTGTTGTTGGCCGCCGTGGCGGTATCCTGACCGTTGTTCTGGCCCGAGGCGAACTGGCGGCAATTGAAGTCATCCTGGCGGAACTGGTCGAACGATTTGCCCGTGCCCGGCAATGCCATGATGCTGGGCCCGGCGGGCACGACGGCGCAGCCGGCCAGCGCGGCGGTGGCAATCGCAATGGCAATGGCGAGGGCAAGGGGCGCGGGTGCAAAGCGGCGCGCGCGGGTGACGCGGTGCAGCGAGCGGCGCTCGACGGGCCGCGGTGATGCGAGGGTCATGGGCGTCTCCCGCCTAGTTGATCGGCTGCGCGGGAACTTCGCGCCAGCCGGCCGGACACGTTTTCACGTAGGGATAGTAGGCCTTGGCCTTCTCGCAGTAGTACCAGGTGTCGCCGTTGGCGCCGGGCTGGTCGGCTTGCGCGCCCGGTTGTGGTTGCTCGATGTACTGCTGCGGCTGGCTCGGGACCACGACGAGCGGCGGCGCGTAGTAAGGCGCCGGCGCGTAATAGGGATAGGCGGGGTAGTAGCCGGGCCCGACCCACACGCGCACCCCGCCGCCATGCCAGGCAAAGGCGCTGCCGCTGGCCATCGCGGCGGCTACGGCCGCGAAGCCGAAAACAACAGGAAGACGTTTCACGACACAGACCTCGAAAAACGGGTCCCGGGGCGCGCCGCAAACGGGATGAATGTGACAAGACGCCGCCCGGGATCCGACGTCTCCGAGTCTAGGCCCGCGCTTGCCGGGGAGCAATTACGGCGGCCGTGAGAAGTGTTTCAAAGCATTACGTTTGCGGGGTGGCGCTTGCAGGCTGTTGAAGGCGCTTCAAGGCGCTTCAAGGGGCTTCAAGGCGGGGGGTTACTTCCCAATACAGAACCGGCTGAAAATCACGCCGAGCAGGTCGTCCGACGTGAACTCGCCGGTGATGGTGCTCAGTTGCTCCTGCGCGAGCCGCAGTTCTTCGGCGAAGAGATCGAGCGCGCTGGCGTTCTGCCGCGCATGGGCGTGCGCCAGCTCGATATGCTCGCGCGCGGCGCGCAAGGCCGAGAGATGACGCTCGCGCGCGAGAAACACGCCCTCGTTGCCCGCCTGCCATCCCGCGATCTTCAACAGCTCCGCGCGCAACAGATCGATCCCCTGCCCGCCCTTGGCCGAGAGCCGCACGCCGAGCGGCGCGGCGCCTTCCTTGGGCAAGACCGCTGCGGGCGCTCCCGCCAGATCGGTCTTGTTGTACACGCGCACGACAGGCACGAGCGTCGGCAATTGCGCGGCGATGACCTCGTCTTCCGGTGTCAGCCCGGTGCGCGCGTCCAGAAGATGCAGCACGGCGTCGGCCTTCGCGATCTCGCTCCAACTGCGCGCGATGCCGATGCGCTCGACTTCGTCTTCCGTCTCGCGCAGCCCGGCCGTGTCGATGATGTGCAGCGGAATGCCGTCGATCTGAATGGTCTGCTGCACCTTGTCGCGCGTGGTGCCGGCAATCGGCGTGACGATCGCCAGCTCCGCGCCGGCCAGCGCATTGAGCAGCGACGACTTGCCGACGTTGGGCTGCCCCGCGAGCACGACGTTGATTCCCTCGCGCAGCAGCGCGCCCTGGCGGGCCTGCGACAGCACCTGCGCCAACTGCGTGCGGATGCGCTCGAGTTGCCCGAAGGCATCGGCGGCTTCGAGGAAATCGATCTCTTCCTCGGGGAAATCCAGCGTCGCCTCGACCAGCATGCGCAGATGGATCACCAGATCCACCAGCGAATGGATCTCGCGCGAGAACGCGCCGTCGAGCGAGCGGCTCGCCGAGCGCGCCGCGGCCTCGGTGCTCGCTTCAATGAGATCGGCCACGGCTTCGGCCTGCGCCAGATCGAGCTTGTCGTTCAGAAAGGCGCGGTGTGTGAATTCGCCCGGCTCGGCCAGACGCACGCCGAGCTCGGCGCCTTCGTCGATGCAACGCTGCAGCAGCAGTTGCAGCACGATCGGACCACCGTGTCCCTGCAGCTCCAGCACGTCCTCACCGGTGTAGGAGTTCGGACCGGGAAAGTACAGCGCGATGCCGCGATCGAGCGCCTCGCCGGCGGCATCGAGAAACGGCAGATACGACGCATGACGCGGCTTGAGCGGCTGACCGACGAGCCGCGCGATGACGCGTTGCACCGCTTCGCCGCGATGCTTGCCGAAAGACACGCGCACGACGCCGATCCCGCCGCGTCCGGGTGCGGTGGCGATGGCGGCGATCGGGGCGGACGGGGCGGACGGGGCTGTGGCGCTCATGAAACGGCTCGTCGGGGATTCGTCGAAAAACAGGCGTTCATTTTGACACGCACCAAACAAAACCGCCCGCGAGAGACCCGCGGGCGGCGCTTTGCTGCATTCAGGCAGACGGTGACGGGATCGTCACGCCGCCTTCTTTTCCTTCTTGGTGCCGAGCATGCGGTTGATCGACCATTGCTGGGCAATCGACAGCGTGTTGTTGACCACGTAGTACAGCACCAGGCCCGACGGCAGGAAGAGGAACATGACCGAGAAAATCAGCGGCATGAACATCATCATCTTCGCTTGCATCGGATCCGGCGGCGTCGGGTTCAGCTTGGTCTGGATGAACATCGACACGGCCATCAGCACCGGCAGGATGTAGTACGGATCCTGCGTCGAGAGGTCGTGAATCCAGCCCAGCCACGGCGCACCGCGCATTTCCACCGACGAGAGCAACACCCAGTACAGCGCAATGAACACCGGAATCTGGATCAGGATCGGAATACAGCCGCCGAACGGATTGACCTTCTCGGTCTTGTACAGCTCCATGAGGGCCGCGTTCATCTTCTGCGGGTCGCTCTTGTAGCGCTCGCGCAGCGCCTGCATGCGCGGCGTGATTTCCTTCATGCGCGCCATCGACTTGTAGCTCGCGGCCGACAGCGGGAAGAACACCAGCTTGATGATGACCGTCACGGCGATGATCGCCCAGCCCCAGTTGCCGATAAGGGCGTGCAGCTTCGAGAGCAGCCAGAACAGCGGCTTGGCGAGGATCGTGAAGTAACCGTAATCCTTCGTGAGCTCCAGACCCGGCGCAATCTGCTCGAGCATGTGCTCTTCCTGCGGACCGGCGAACAGGCGGGCGTCCACCGTCTCGGTGCCGCCGGCCGGAATGCTCGCGAGCGGCTCCTTCACCCCCACGCGATACAGGCCGTTGTCGAGCTTGCCGATGTAGTTCTCGCGCGCGGCGCCTTCCTTCGGAATCCACGCAGTGGCGAAGTAGTGCTGCACCATGCCGATCCAGCCGTCGTTCGACTGCTTGATGTACTTGGCCTTGTCCTTGTCGATATCGCTGAACGTGATCTTCTGGAATTTCTCGTCGCTGCTGTAGACCGTCGGGCCCGTGAACGTATGCGAGAACTTCGCGCCGCTGATCTCGCGGCCGTCGCGCACCAGCTCCATGTACAGCGTGGGCTTGATGGGTGCGTCGGTCTTGTTGACGATCGTGTTCGCCACGTCGATCACGTAGCTGCCGCGATGGAACGTGTAGGCGCGCACGAGCTGCAGGCCGCCCTTGACCGGCGACTCGAACTTCACGGTCAGCGTGTCGCCCGTCATCGTGGTCGGTCCCGGCACCAGCGTGAAGATGTCGTTGTGGTTCGGGAAGTCGCCGCCGATCAGACCGGTGCGCGCGAAGTACTGCTGGCTCGGCGTGTTGTCGAACAGCACCACGTGCTTGTCGGCTTCTTCGGCGTCGGGCCACTTCGTGAGCGCGAGGAACGACAGCGTGCCGCCCTGCGTGCTGATGTCGGCCTCGTAGACGTCGGTCGTAATGCGCACCTTCTGCGCAGTGGCGGCGGCAGGCGCATTGCCCGGCGCGTTGCCTGCGGCGGCGGTGTTGCCGGCGGCGGCTTGCGGCAGGTCGTTGGCCGGCGCCTTGTTACCGCCCGTGGCGGCCGGGGTCGAGACCTCGGGCGTCGGGAAGAACAGCGACGAATGGCCATTGGCGCGTTGCCAGTTGTCGAAAAGCATCACGACAGACAGCGCGAAAATGACCCAGAGTACGGTGCGTTTGATGTCCATGCGGTAACTCGTGGTGGACGGAACTCAGGAATGGCCCGGCGCGCGGCGCGTAACTGCCGATGCGGCCGCGGGCCTGGACGGGACGGCCTGCCCTGCTCGCGACGCGTCGCTGCCGGCGCCCTTCGGGGCGCCTTCGGCGATGGGGTCGGAAGCGTGACAGACGTGTCGAGCCGGCGGCACGGGATCGAAGCCACCGGGGTGAAACGGATGACAGCGGCATAGACGCCTGGCCGCGAGATAAGTGCCGTAACCGGCACCGTGCTCGATGATGGCCTCGCGTGCGTAGTCGGAGCAGCTCGGATGAAAGCGGCAACGGTTCCCCAGCCAGGGACTGATCACCAGCTTGTAACCGCGCAGGAGCAACAACAGCACGCTTCGCATCTCGATTCCGCCTGTCAGTCCGGCCGAGGTGGCCGGGTGGGCGGCGCATGCCCGGGGTCGGGCGCTACCGTGTGAGGACTAATTACCTTCCGTCTTGTCGTCGGTCGCGCGACTCTTGCGGGCGGCTTTCTCCGCCGCGTCGAAGAGCTGCTTGAATTCGGTCTGGCACAGCGTGTTGAGCACCGGCGCTGCCGCCGCCGTGTGCGTCCCCTTGTCGAAGCGCCGCGTCAGCCGCAGCACGAAATCCCAACCGGCCAGACTGGCGCGGCGCTGGCGAAACATCTCGCGAGCCTGACGCTTGATCAGGTTGCGGGTGACCGCGCGGGGGGCGTGCTTCTTGCCGACGACGATACCGATGCGGCCCTCTTGAGGCGTGGCATCGGTATCTTCAGGGGTGCCCGGCGCAATGTCACGCCGGCGCATATACAACACGAAATGCGCGCTGCGACGCAGGGGGCGCAAACTAAAAACGGATGAAAACTCATCCGTTTTGAGAAGTCGCGCAGCTTTGGGAAACCCCAGTGCCGGGACTTCGCGCCTTGCGGATTTGACGCGCAAACCGCGGTACGACCGAAACCGCGTTTTAGACGGCCAGGCGCTTGCGGCCCTTGGCGCGACGAGCGGCGATGACCTTGCGGCCGCCACGGGTCTTCATGCGGACCAGGAAGCCATGGGTGCGCTTGCGGCGCGTCACGGAAGGCTGAAAAGTACGTTTCATGATGCACTCACTGTGTGAAAAAATTCCCGCGCAGCAGCATCGTGAAACGCCACATGGACACCGTGAAAACCTGCAAATTCAAGGACTTTCACGCGCGACCCAGCCGTCGGGAGTTGGATAGGAATCCGGTTGTCTTTCTAACGAACCCGCTATTTAATCGGCTTTTCCGTTGTGTGTCAATAGGTTAGCCATTGCGCGCAAGACGCGCGCACGCGATCCGCGCCATTGTTGTCGCGGATCGGCCATGGCACGGGCCTGCGGCTGTGGATAATGGCTGAAAGTGGCCGCACCATCACAATCGGCCGGTGGATAAACCGGAAATTGGTGAGATATTCCACAGGCCGCGGCAAAACCTCGCGTTTGCCGGGGATTTGCGCAGTGAACGCGCGAACACGGGCGGGTTAACGCGGCTCAGCCGCCCGCGAACGCCAATGCTGTGGGCATTCCTGTGGATAACTCGCTTTGCGCAAGCTTTGGCGGTAAAATCCCCCATCACAATTTTCCCAGCAGAGTACCGGTGACGCCGCCATGTGGATAGCGCGCCGGGTTTTGTCGTCTGCGCGCGCCGACAAGCCGGCCGAGCGCGCGACACGAAACCCGAACGACGCGCCGTGGCCGGCCGGGTGCCGGACGTCTGCACTGCGCCGTCGGTTCGACCCGACTCCGGCCGTTTTGCCCGTCTCGCCGTGCTCCGAGACGGCGGCGGCCGGCTTGGTTTGCGACGTTTTGCCCCCATATCCGAGACATCGGGATGTGACGGATGGAGCGTCGGCCAGAACCAATACGGTCGGGCGACCCCGCGCCACCCTGGACACACGCTGCATGAACGATTTCTGGCAACACTGTGCGACTCGACTCGAGCAAGAGCTGACGCCCCAGCAATTCCGCACCTGGATCAAACCGCTGGCGCCGCTCGACTTCGACGAACAGGCGCGCACGCTCAAGATCGGCGCGCCCAACCGCTTCAAGCTGGATTGGGTGAAGAGCCAGTTCTCGAGCCGCATCCAGAGCATGGCAGCCGACTATTGGAACGCGCCCATCGAGGTGACCTTCGTGCTCGATCCGAAGGCCGGCATGCGCGCTCCGTCGTCCACGCCTGCCCCGGCGCCGAGCGCAGCTCCGGCCCCCGTGCCAGCCAGCGTGGCGCGCGCGAATCCGACCGCCGCCGCGGCCCATGCTGCCGTTGCGGGCGCTCACGCGACGACCGGCGCCAATGCGGCCGAGGCCGCGTCGCTCGACGGTGAACGCCCCGACCTGGAGGCGAGCGAAGCCGAGGCCGTGCGGCGCAACTGGCGAGTAACGCCTCAGGAGCCGGTGCAAGTGAGCGAAGTGGAGTCGATTTACGAGCGCTCGAAGCTCAACCCCGTGCTCACGTTCGATAACTTCGTGACGGGTAAATCGAACCAGCTCGCGCGCGCGGCGGCCATCCAGGTGGCGAACAACCCGGGCACGTCCTACAACCCGCTGTTCCTGTACGGCGGCGTCGGCCTGGGCAAGACCCACCTGATTCACGCCATCGGCAACCAGTTGCTGGCCGAGAAGCAGAACCCGCGCATTCGCTACATTCATGCCGAGCAGTACGTCTCGGACGTCGTCAAGGCCTATCAACGCAAGGCGTTCGACGAGTTCAAGCGCTACTACCATTCGCTCGATCTGCTGCTGATCGACGACATTCAGTTCTTCTCGGGCAAGAGCCGCACGCAGGAAGAGTTCTTCTACGCGTTCGAGGCGCTCATCGCGAACCGCGCGCAGGTGATCATCACGAGCGATACGTACCCGAAGGAGATCACCGGCATCGACGACCGGCTGATTTCGCGCTTCGATTCGGGGCTGACCGTCGCCATCGAGCCGCCGGAGCTCGAGATGCGCGTGGCGATTCTGATCAAGAAGGCGCAGGCCGAAGGCGTGGGGCTGTCGGAAGACGTGGCGTTTTTCGTGGGCAAGCATCTGCGCTCGAACGTGCGCGAGCTCGAAGGAGCGCTGCGCAAGATTCTGGCGTATTCCAAGTTCCACGGCCGCGAGATCACCATCGAACTGACGAAAGAAGCGCTGAAAGATCTGCTTACGGTTCAGAATCGTCAGATTTCGGTGGAAAACATCCAGAAGACGGTCGCGGATTTTTACAATATCAAGGTCGCCGACATGTACTCGAAAAAGCGGCCTGCGAATATTGCGCGGCCGCGACAGATTGCGATGTATCTGGCGAAGGAACTCACGCAGAAAAGCTTGCCGGAAATCGGCGAGTTGTTCGGCGGCCGCGACCATACGACAGTGCTGCACGCGGTACGCAAGATTGCAGAAGAACGCGGCAAGGACGCGCAGCTCAACCACGAGTTGCACGTGCTGGAGCAGACGCTCAAGGGATGAATGGCGGCCCCCGGGAAGGGTGGCGGGCGGGGTTGCCCGCCTCCCTGTGGATAAGCCGAGGGCGGTTTGGGGGGAACTGACGTTTTCGGGCACAATAGCGGGTCGGCGCACAATGCGTCCCCGACTCGTCCACAGCGTTTTCCGCCCTGTTATCCCTTCCGCAGAAGATTGATTGATAAGGGAATTTTCGGGTTTTTAGTCGAATCTGGCACCCGTTAACAGTTACTACGAAGGATAAATATGCAATTGGTCAAAACTCAACGAGACAATCTGCTGCGGCCGCTGCAAATTGTGAGTGGCATCGTCGAGCGTCGCCATACGTTGCCGATTCTGGCCAATTTGCTCATTCGCAAGCACGGGCAGGACATTTCGTTCCTGTCCACCGATCTGGAATTGCAGATCACGACTACCGCGGACTGCGGTGCCGGCGCCGACGACGTGGCGACGACCGTGGCCGCGCGCAAGCTGCTCGACATTCTGCGCAACATGCCCGACGCCGACGTGGCGCTCTCGCTCTCGGACAAGCGTCTGACGGTGCAGGCGGGCAAGAGCCGCTTCCAGTTGCAGACGCTGGCGGCCGAAGATTTCCCGACGGTGGCCGAGGCCAAGGATTACGCCGCGAGCTTTGCGCTGCCGCAGCGCGCGTTTCGCCAGTTGCTGGGCATGGTGCACTTCGCCATGGCGCAGCAGGACATCCGTTACTACCTGAACGGCATGCTGCTCGTCGTCGACGGCGAGAAGATCGAAGCGGTGGCCACGGACGGGCACCGTCTGGCGTACTGCAACACGACGATCGCGGGCGAGAAGTTTGCGCGTCAGGAAGTGATCATCCCGCGCAAGACGATTCTCGAGCTGCAGCGCTTGCTCGAGGACATCGACGATCCGGTGCAGATCGACGTGGCGCCGAGCCAGGTCAAGTTCCGTTTCGCGAACGTGGAACTGGTGTCGAAGCTGGTCGAGGGCAAGTTCCCCGACTTCAACCGCGTGATCCCGAAGGGTTACAACAAGAGCTTCGTGATCAGCCGCGAAGAACTGCATCGTTCGCTGCAGCGCGCGGCGATCGTGACGTCGGACAAGTTCAAGGGCGTTCGCTTCCTCGTGAGCGAGAACCTGCTGAAGATCAGCGCGAACAACACCGAAAACGAAGAAGCGCAGGAAGAAATCGAAATCGATTACACGGGCGAGTCGGTGGATATCGGCTTTAACGTGACGTATCTGCTCGACGTGCTGTCGAACCTGAAGGTCGAGCAGGTGAAGGTGAGCCTCGGAGATGCGAACTCGAGCGCGTTGATCACCTTGCCGGATAACGACGAGTTCAAGTATGTCGTGATGCCGATGCGCATTTGAGCGGACACACCGCCATACGCGCCGCCATATACGCGCGAAGGGGCCGAGCGCCCCTTTGGCGTTTCTAGAGAATTATCCTTTTGCGGGATAAGCCGCCTTCGGGGCGCCAAAAGCGCGCGGGAGGTGGCAGGTCATGAAGCAGTAATTCGTCAGAAATGACGCAGTAACCGGAAGATTGTCATGAGCGAACAGCAAAAGCAGGCCGAAAGCGGCTATGGTGCAGCCTCCATCCAGATCCTCGAAGGTCTGGAGGCTGTGCGCAAGCGTCCCGGCATGTACATTGGCGACACGTCGGACGGCACGGGCCTGCATCACCTGGTGTTCGAGGTGCTGGACAACTCGATCGACGAGGCGCTGGCCGGTTATTGCGATGACATCCACGTGATCATCCACGCGGACAACTCCATCTCGGTCACAGACAACGGCCGCGGCATTCCCACGGGCATCAAGTTCGACGACAAGCACGAGCCCAAGCGCAGCGCGGCGGAAATCGTGATGACGGAGCTGCACGCGGGCGGCAAGTTCGATCAGAACAGCTACAAGGTGTCCGGCGGTCTGCATGGCGTGGGCGTGTCGTGCGTCAATGCGCTGTCCACGTATCTGAAGCTCACCGTTCGTCGCGACGGCAAGAAACACTTCATGGAGTTCCACCGTGGCGTGCCGCAGAACCGCGAGATCGAGGTGATCGACGGTGTCGAGACGTCGCCGCTCAAGATCCTGGGCGACACCGACAAGCGCGGCACCGAGGTGCATTTCCTGGCCGACGAGACGATCTTCGGCAAGGTCGAATTCCACTACGACATTCTCGCCAAGCGCATGCGCGAGCTGTCGTTCCTGAACAACGGCGTGCGGATTCGCCTGACGGATCAGCGCACGGGCAAGGAAGACGATTTCGCATTCGGCGGCGGCGTGAAGGGCTTCGTCGAGTACATCAACAAGTCGAAGGCGGTGTTGCACCCGACCATCTTCCACGTGACGGGCGAGCGCGACGGTATCGGCGTGGAAGTCGCGATGCAGTGGAACGACAGCTACAACGAGACGGTGCTGTGCTTCACGAACAACATTCCGCAGCGTGACGGCGGCACTCACCTGACCGGTCTGCGTGCGGCGATGACGCGCGTGATCAACAAGTACATCGACGAGAACGAGCTGGCGAAGAAGGCCAAGGTCGAGACCACGGGCGACGACATGCGCGAGGGTCTGACGTGCGTGCTGTCGGTGAAGGTGCCGGAGCCGAAGTTCTCGTCGCAGACGAAGGACAAGCTGGTGTCGTCCGAAGTGCGCGCGCCGGTCGAGGAGTATGTGGCGAAGGCGCTCGAGGAGTTCCTGCAGGAGACGCCGAACGACGCAAAGATCATCTGCTCCAAGATCGTGGAGGCCGCGCGTGCGCGCGACGCGGCGCGCAAGGCGCGCGAGATGACACGCCGCAAGGGCGTGCTCGACGGCGTGGGCCTGCCCGGCAAGCTGGCGGACTGCCAGGAGAAGGATCCCGCGCTGTGCGAAATCTACGTGGTCGAGGGCGACTCGGCTGGCGGCTCGGCGAAGCAGGGTCGCGACCGCAAGTTCCAGGCGATTCTGCCGTTGCGCGGCAAGGTGCTCAACGTCGAGAAGGCGCGTTTCGACAAGCTGATTTCGAGCGAGCAGATCGTGACGCTGATTACCGCGCTCGGTTGCGGTATCGGCAAGGACGACTACAACATCGACAAGCTGCGTTATCACCGGATCATCATCATGACCGATGCCGACGTGGACGGCGCGCACATCCGCACGCTGTTGCTCACGTTCCTGTATCGCCAGGTGCCCGAGCTGATCGAGCGCGGCTACGTGTACATTGCGCAGCCGCCGCTCTACAAGATCAAGCACAACAAGGACGAGCGCTACATCAAGGACGAGGCCGAACTGGGCCAGTACATGTTGAAGCTGGCGCTCAACAATGCCGAGCTCACGCCGTCGGCGGGCGCCGCACCGATCTCGGGCGACGCGCTGGGCGAGCTCACGCGCAGCTACCAGCTCTCGGATGGCGTGATCGAGCGTCTTAGCCGCGTGTATGAGGCGTCCGTGCTGCAGGCAGTGACCGAAGGCGTCGAGATCAACCTCGACACGCAGGCGTCGGCGCAGGCATCGGCCAAGGCGCTGGAAGCGGCGTTGAGCGACGATCCGCTCGCCCCGGAGATCACGATCACGGCGGTGATGGAAGACGTCGAGAATGCGGATCCGATGCCGTCGCTGCGCGTGGAGCGTCGCCATCACGGCAACGTGAAGGTGACGGTAATCGATCAGGATTTCCTGCAGACGGCAGACTATGCCCAGTTGCAGAAGACGGCCGAGACGTTCAAGGGGCTCATCGGCGAAGGTGCGACGATCAAGCGTGGCGAGCGTTCGCAGCCGGTGACGAACTTCAAGGCGGCGATGAAGTGGCTGATGGCCGATGCGGAGCGCAACGTCTCGAAGCAGCGCTACAAGGGTCTGGGCGAGATGAACGCGGAGCAGTTGTGGGAGACCACGATGGACCCGGCGGTGCGCCGCTTGCTGCGCGTGCAGATCGAAGACGCAATTGCTGCCGACGGCATCTTCACCACGCTCATGGGCGACGACGTCGAGCCGCGCCGCGCATTCATCGAAACGAATGCGCTGCGAGCGGGGAATATTGACGTTTGATGGGGCCCGCCTGGCGCCAGCGGCTCCCTGCCTGGCGCCACGGTCTTGCGGCCCGACGACATCGCGGTGACAACGATGCACCACCGCGCAGCGTCGCAACGAAGTCACACGCAAAGCGAGACAGGAACCGACAAAGGCCTTGATGTTTAAGGCCTTTTTTCGTATCTCGATTTGGAAGCCGCCCCTCTCGAACCAGGCATGAAAATCACGCGGTCGCCTGGGTCGCGGCGCCGCGTGACGCATATCAGCTCTTAAGGAAAACAACTTTGACACTATCGGAACACGACCCGCACCCCGAGGGCGGAAAAGCCGGGGCATCGGCTCCGTCCGAATTGCGCCGTGCGCTGTCGGCGCGACACCTGACAATGATTGCGGTGGGCGGGTCCATCGGAACGGGCCTGTTCGTCGCCTCCGGCGCCACCATCGCCCAGGCGGGGCCGGGCGGCGCGCTGCTCGGTTACGTGCTGATCGGCGTCATGGTCTACTTTCTGATGACGAGCCTCGGCGAGCTGGCCGCCGCGATGCCCGTGTCCGGCTCCTTCTCCACCTACGGCGCGCGCTACGTGGATGAGGGCTTCGGCTTCGCGCTGGGCTGGAACTACTGGTACAACTGGGCCGTCACCGTGGCGGTGGATCTCGTCGCCGCGCAGCTCGTCATGGCGTACTGGTTCCCGGACGTGCCCGGCGTCTATTGGAGCGCCCTCTTCCTCGCCATCACCTTCGGGCTCAACGCGCTATCCGCACGCGGTTTCGGCGAAGCCGAATTCTGGTTCGCGCTGATCAAGGTCGTCGCGGTGCTCGCCTTCGTCGCGATGGGCGTGATGATGCTGCTGGGCATCATCCGCGGTGGCGAGAGCGGCGGGCTCGTCAACTGGACGGTCGGCGACGCGCCCTTCGCCGGCGGCTTCGCCGCCCTGATCGGTGTGGCGATGGTGGTCGGCTTCTCGTTCCAGGGCACGGAACTCATCGGCATCGCCGCGGGAGAATCGAAGGATCCGGCGCGCAACGTGCCGCGCGCGGTGCGTCAGGTGTTCTGGCGCATTCTGCTGTTTTACGTGATGGCGATCCTCGTCATCGGCCTGCTGATTCCGTACACCGACCCGCACCTGCTGCGCAACGAAGTCACCGACGTCAGCGTGAGCCCCTTCGCCCTGATCTTCGAGCGCGCGGGGCTGTTGGGCGCGGCATCGGTCATGAATGCCGTGGTGCTCACCTCCGTGCTGTCGGCAGGCAATTCGGGCATGTACGCGGCCACCCGCATGCTCTACAGCCTGGCGCGCGACGGCAAGGCGCCGCGGTTCTTCAGCCGCGTGTCGCGCAACGGCGTGCCGCTGCGGGCGCTGCTCGCCACGGCTGCGGTGGCCGCGCTGTGCTTCTTCACGTTCGTGTTCAGCCCGAACGCGGTCTACATCTGGCTGCTCAACACCTCCGGCATGACCGGCTTCATTGCATGGCTCGGCATCGCCATCAGCCACTACCGCTTCCGTCGCGGCTACGTCGAACAAGGCCACGATGTGTCGGGCCTGCCATACGTGTCGCCCTTCTTTCCGTTCGGCCCGATTTTCGCCTTTATCCTGTGCCTGATCATCACGCTCGGCCAGAACTACGAGGCGTTCCTGCAGGACAGGATCGATTGGGGCGGCGTGGTCGCGACTTACATCGGCATTCCGCTGTTCCTGCTGATCTGGGCGGGTTACCGACTGGTGCGCCGGTCGCGTTTCGTGAAGTACGGTGAGATGACATTCCCGATCGCGAAGCCGCGCACGCCTGGTCAATCGCAGCCGCGCGCAGCGGCGCTCGAAAGCCTGCGCAGAGAAGGCCCGCAATGAGGGCGCAATGAGGGCGCAATGAGGGCGCAATGAAGGCACAGCGAGGGCACGTAATGGCGATGCTGGCAAGCAGTCCCATGAGCCCCCGGCCTATGGGGCTTCGGGCCAGTGGCAGGACGAGCGACGGTTGCGCTGCGGCCTGCCGTCAAAACGGCGCCGTCACCATCAATCTGACCCCTTGCTGCAGCCCGCCCATGCCGGTCGTCGCGCTGTAGTCGAGGCCGAACACCAGCGCGCGAGTGCTGAGCTTCGCGCCCACGCCGATTTGCACGCGCTCACTTCCATAGGGACTGCCCGGGACGAAATACACCGGCCCGCTGGATGCGAGATCCGCATAGGCCAATCCCGCCAGGCTTTGCCCATTGAAGTCGTGCTGCAATTCGACGCGCAGGTATGGCGCGAGCGTGCCGATGCGCGTGGCCTTCGCGAAGCCCGCACGCACGCCCAGCGTCCCGGACAGCGTATTCACGTTTTGCTTGAAGTACGTCAGCGCATTGAGGCCGGCGCCCGTCTCGCTGTATTGATCGAGCGTCGAGCGCGACGCCGTCAAACGCCCGTATGGCGAGAACAACCACGCGTCGCTGCGATATTCATAGCCCGCCGAGAGCGAGCCAAAGAACTGCTGGCCGTTGCGCTTACCCGTCGCGTAGTCGTTCGCATCGATCACCCAGCGTCGCGAATCGAAGCTCAGCGTGCCGAACCCGGCCACGGCATCGATGAACAACGCCCGGGTCGGGCGGAAGCTCGCATACAGCGCGCCGCTGTAGCTGTCGCCCGTGCTGCGCGTTCCGGAACTGCCGACGTCGGTCGAGTCGTGACCGTAGCCCACGCCGGCCCCCAGCGAGAACTGGTCAGAAAACCGGTAATCCGCGCCCATCGTCACGCCGCCCGTCGTGAAGCGAAATCCCGAACGTTGCGCGGCGGTGTTTGCGAATCCGAAGTCCACCGTCCCCGCCGTCCAGAACGCAAAGCGCCTGTCTTCGTTCGCTCGCGGCCCCGGCAGATTCGGCGCACCGCTGTCGCCCGCGCCGATACCGCTCGCTCCCACCGACGCATCTCGCAACCCCTGCAACCCCTGCACCCCCCCCAGCCCGGCGCCGTTCGTCCCGGCGAGGGCCGTCGGACTGACGTTGCCGCGCAGGCAGGCGTCGCGCGCCGAAATGCCCGCGACGTCGTCACAGGGCGACGCATCTCGCCCACGTCGCGCGTTGGGCAGAACCACGTTCAGCCCGTTGCTCGATGGCGCGCGTCCCGTACCGTGCAGTGCTTCGAGACGCGAGTTGTAGTTCCCGATCTGCGTCGTGGCGAATCGCCGTGCCGCTTCCACCTGCGCACCGATCAGCCCCGTGACATCCGGATCGGCCGACGGGTCGCGGCGCGCTGCCACGGTGACACGTGCCGTCGCCGGGGCCGATGTCGCATTGGCGTTCGACAGTGTGTAGGTGAGGACCGCCGTGCCGGCGAAGGCCGCCGCCGGCGCGAAACGCAGCCGATAGCTGTTGCCCGTCGGCGCGACCGGCGTGGCGACGATCGTGGCGGTGCCCGCATTGGCCGGCGACACCGACACGACGTTCGCGCCGATGAACGGCCCGCCCAGTGCGCCGCCGGTGATGTCGATGTCGGCGATGCCGTTGGCCTCGATCGTCGCCTGCAGGTTCGACGCCGGCACAGGCACCGCCGAAACCGCCACGGTCACGGCGATAGGCGCTGACGTACCGAAGGCATTGGTGAGCGTATAGGCAAACGATACGTTTCCGCTCGTGGTCGCGCCCGGTGTATACACGATGTCCTCGCCATTCACGATGGCCGTGCCGCTCGAAGGCGGTGTGGAGATCGCCACGCGCGTGAACGGTCCGCCCACCGCATTGGCCGTCGCGCGGATGGTGACCGGCGTGTTCGGTGACGTCTGCGCCTGCACGGCGGGCGCAGACGGCACCTGATTCGAAGTCGCCGGGCTGATCGTGAGCGGCAAGGATTTCGTTGTGGAAAACGGCGCGCCGGGGCCGGTCGAACTGTCAGTGACCGTGATGGTGACGTTGTAGGGCCCGCCGGCTTGCGTCGGCGTCCCCGCAATGGCGCCATTGGAGATGCCCAACCCCGAAGGCAGACCGGTGATGGCGTAGTTGTAGGGCGCGGTGCCGCCGCTGATGGACAGCGGCTGATTGTACGGCTGCCCGACGGTGCCGGTGGCCAGCGCGGTGGTATTGATCGTCAGTGTCGGCGCCACCGCCGTGTAGGTGAAGCGATCGTTGCCATTGAGGTCGCTCGTGCCGCCGGCGGAGGTCACCGTGATATCGACCGTGCCACTGCCGGGCGGCGACCTCACCGTGAGCCTCGTCCCATCGCTGACCATTACGTTGGTCCCCGGGGTTCTGTCGAACAACACGCTGGTGACATCCACGAAATTGGTGCCGGTGATCGTCACGGTCGTCTCGCCCGTTGCGGGGCCGGACGCCGGGGAGACTGCCGAGACGGTCGGTTTGCCCACAAACGTGTATGCGGCGACCATCGAGGTCGTCTCGCCCGGTACGGCAACGGTGACGGTCGCCGGCCCCACCGCCTGTGGCGGCGTGGTCGCGGTGAGGTGCGACGCGTCGACAACGTCGACATTCGTGGCGAACGCGCCCCCGAAACTCACCGTCGTTGCCCCTGGGACGAATCCGCTGCCCGTCAGCGTGACCTGCGTCTGGCCGGCCGAAGGTCCGCTGCGGGGAGAAACCGAGTCGAGCTGCACGGCCGCGACGGCCGATGGCGCACTCGAAAACATCAGTACGGCAAGCAAGGCGCGAACCCCGTTGCGCCAGGACGCGGGCAGTCCGCCGCGAATATTCATTCTTGTTTCCCCGATTTGCTGACTTCGCTCACGTCGCGACCGGCGCCGACGAGGTGCCGCCGCTGCCGTGTCCTGGTATACGCCCAGACCGTTGCCGTTCGATGAATGTTTTCTAGTGCTGATCAACGCAGGCAAGTTGCGCGAAAGGTTAAAAAAGCTTCAATCCCGCGTCAAGCGCCATGCGGGCCACATCGGTCATCCCGCGAGCCTCGTTGCGGGTCATCACCGAGGCTTTTCGCGCCTTTATGCGCCTTTATACACGTTTGTCGCGGCTGCCGTACCGGCCCGCGCGGTCATCGGCTTCGTATCGCCGTGCAAATATAGCAGTGCAAAAAAAGCCCCATGCGTCTCTCGACCACGGGGCGTGACTGCAAGGCGGTTTTTTTCGGCCGGACGACTGGTGACTGATCATCCAGGGGCGCCCGGCCGCTCGCCTGAGGCTAATATGCCCGTGCACCGGCGCGCAGCCGAGGATCGAATACGCCTGCGCTCGCGTTGCGGCAAACGGCGGATTCGCCAGCGGCGGCACGCGCTCAGGCGCCGTGGCGATGAGCCCGGTCTCGCGCGCGTTCCACATCTCGAGCAACTTGGGGGCGGGCAGGCAGCCGATGAGCACGGGGTGAATCATTCCCGCAAAGCTCACACGGGCACATGGTGCGAACTCGTGTACAGCCCGTGGAAATCCCATATCGATTTTTGCGCGTGCGGGAAGTGCTCGGTCAGAAACCCGCCCCCCGTTCGTCTTCGAAAAGAAACCGTTGAAGCCCCATTGACTGTCCGGCCTGGCGCCAATGTCGAGCAGATCGACCACGAGCAGACCGCCCGGTTTCGCGCCGCGCACACCCACCGGACCCGACAGGAAATGGACGATCGACAGATCGATGTCGCGCACGTCGTCGGCGCTGTCGTCGTTCTTGATGAAGCCGCCGGTCCAGTCATAGGTACAGGCAATGCGTGGCACGGAGGGGCGCGGAATTGCCAGCGTTATGCATTTCCCTTTGCACGACTTGCCATCGCAGCACAACCTGCCGAAAGCCCCATCGGAATTTCCGTATTTTTGCCGTACTGGCGCCCATAAATGGTGCAAAATGCTGTTCCCCCCAAGAACAAGCGCCATTGATTGGCCTCCGAAATGAAATATCAGTCACTTGACGAGTTCCTGCGCTCCACCGCCGAGCGCAATCCCGGTCAACCGGAGTTCCTGCAGGCTGTCACGGAGGTGATGGAAAGCCTGTGGCCCTATATTTCGCAGCATCCGAAGTATGCCGAGCACGGCCTGCTGGACCGCCTGGTCGAACCCGAGCGCATCGTCATGTTCCGCGTGTCGTGGGTCGACGATCATGGCGACGTGCAAGTCAATCGCGGCTACCGCATCCAGCACAGCTCGGCCATCGGCCCGTACAAGGGCGGCCTGCGCTTGCACCCGTCGGTCAACCTGTCGATCCTCAAGTTCCTCGCGTTCGAGCAGACCTTCAAGAATGCGCTCACCACGCTGCCCATGGGCGGCGGCAAGGGCGGTTCCGATTTCGACCCGAAGGGCAAGAGCCCCGGTGAAGTCATGCGCTTCTGCCAGGCGTTCGTGACGGAGCTGTTCCGCCACGTCGGCAGCGACACGGACGTGCCCGCGGGCGACATCGGTGTCGGCGCTCGCGAGGTCGGTTTCATGGCCGGCATGATGAAAAAACTCTCGAATCGCGCGGACTGCGTATTTACCGGCAAGGGCCTGTCCTTCGGCGGCTCGCTGATTCGTCCGGAAGCCACCGGTTACGGCACCGTCTACTTTGCCGAAGAAATGCTCAGGCGTTCCGGTCGCGGCTTCGACGGCCTGCGCGTGAGCGTGTCCGGCTCGGGCAACGTCGCGCAGTACGCCGTCGAAAAAGCCATGGCGCTCGGCGCCAAGGTCGTCACGGTGTCGGATTCAAGCGGCACGGTCGTCGACGAGGACGGCTTCACGCCGGAGAAACTCGCCGAGCTGATGGACGTGAAGAATCATCACTACGGCCGCGTGAGCGACTACGCGCAGCGCACCGGTCTCACCTTCCTGGCGGGCCGGCGGCCATGGCACGTGCCGGTCGACGTCGCACTGCCCTGCGCCACGCAAAACGAGCTGAACGACGACGATGCCGCAACGCTCATCGCCAACGGCGTGATCTGCGTCGCCGAAGGTGCCAACATGCCCTCGACCAACGAGGCGGCAAAACGCTTCGAGGGCCACGGCGTTCTGTACGCGCCGGGCAAGGCGAGCAACGCCGGCGGCGTTGCCACGTCGGGGCTGGAGATGAGCCAGAACGCCATGCGCATCTCGTGGCCGCGCGAGGAGGTCGATGCGCGCCTGCACGACATCATGCGCAGCATCCACGAGGTGTGCGTGCACCACGGACGCCGCGCCGACGGCTCGGTAAGTTATGTGAGCGGCGCCAACGTTGCCGGCTTCGTGAAGGTGGCCGACGCCATGCTGGCGCAAGGCGTGATCTGAGGGAACGGCGCGAAGCCGCCGGTCCGGACCGGCTCGGCCGGCCTGGCGCGGGGCAGCGACTCGCCCCGGCGCCGGGTAAAAAAAACCGCCGACGCAGCGGCGGAAAGAGGGAGCCTCCACGTGCGGTATCGCGGTGTCCCATCTGTTGCATGAACCTTATCGTTTCCCGAGCAATTGCCGTTCCAGGGCGGCGCGCGTCCGGCGGCGCCAGGTGCGGTGCTCGGCGGCCACGCGGAATTACAACGATATGCAGAAAATTCGCGGCAGACGGGCTGTCATGCCGCGTCCGCGCGTGCGCCAGGATTCGGCACGGAAACTGCTGGCATCACCAAAGCAGCGACCCGACGCATTCTCTGGAGCACGACCATCATGACGAATCCACGCAAGAAGGGCTATCTACTTCCCGACGAGCCGGGGGACCCGCGCAGCACCACCTCGTCGGGAGACGGCGGACCGACCCCGATGACGCACTCCTCGTCGCAGCATCCGAGCGGCGATATCGGCCCCGGCGGCCAGGGGGCGCCGGAATTCGGCCGACTCCAGTCGCGCGTGAGCGAGGCGCTGCGCGATCCGCCCGACGGCCGCTATGCGTTTGTCACGTTCAAGCTCTCGGACGGGGAAGTCACGCTCGACGGATGGGTCGCTCACGCCGATTTGCGCGACGAGCTCATGCGCACCATTCGCGCCATTCCCGGCGTCACGGACGTCGTTTGCAACATCGGTATCGGCGGCTGACGCCCGCCGCCGCCCGCGAACCGACCCATATTGCGAGGGAGAACGCCCATGAATCGCCCGACATCGGACGACGCTCGCGAGACCCGTGATACCCACGGTGGGCGCGGGGCGCCAGTGTCCCATGACCCCCACGACGCCACGCCCTCGGAGGACGAGCGCATCGACTATCGGCTGCTTCACGAAGACGGCGATGAAGAGACGATCGGCACGCACCACGGACGCATAGGCAACGGCTACTGGCCAGCGCATCACGAGTGCGACGAATACGCGCCGGTGGAGCCTGTCTCCGACGGTCTGTCGACAACTGGTGACGACAGTGAGGTCGAGCGTCGCGCGCGCACGCAGCCTCGCGGCAAGCGCATGTCGGACCCCAAGCTGACGCCCACATGGGAAGGGCTGGAGGACGATAAACCGTAATGGCGCCGATGGGGCGCACCTCGGCGCAGGCTCGCCCGCGGACTTACCGCTTCGGCGAGACTTTTTTCTCGAGCGCCTGCGCCATGCCGTATTCGCGATTGAGCGTCGTGAGCGCGGAGGTCGCGAACTTCCGGATCTCGGGTATCTGACCGCTCTTGGCCTCGTCCTCGTACACGAGAATGATCTTGCGCAGCGCGGCGGCTCCCGCGATCGACAGGTAATGCCGGTCGACGGTGGCGAGTTGCGTGTTCGCCATCTCGTTGAGGTCGGACTGCCGCGGCGGCGCGTCCGGCGTCTGGATCGAATGCCGCGCGCCCAGGCTGTGGAGCGCCTCGGCCAGCTTCTCGTGCTCGAGGCTCATCCGCCCGGCGTAGGCGCGGATTTCCGAGTTTTCCGTCTCGTTCGCGATGACGCGGCTCGCCGCGATCTGATCCCGGCTGAAGCCCACGGCCGCGGCGAGGAATTCACCGTCCATGTCCGTCGCGCTGCGGGCCTGGCCCTCGTCGGTGGTCGCCGGCGACATCGCGTCGTCGCGATGGCCCGCCCCAAGCCCGCTGCCCGCCGCAAAGCTCTGGGTGCAGGCACCCACGGTCAAGAGCGCGAGCGCCATCGCGCGGCCCGCGCAAAGGCGCCATCGTCCGGCGTTGCCGGCCAGCACCCGATGATTCGCTCGCATGGGGTCTCCCGTCGTCTGGAACGGCGCCGTGGTGGCGCCCACGTCCGGACGCAGCAAGTTGCATGCCGGGCGCGCCGCGTGGCCGAACGTGCTGGAGAATCAGCGTCTCTTGCCGCGCCACGCGGGTCACCGGGTGCAAATTGGAAAAAGTTGTACCGAAGCATTGAAACGGCGGGCCCCCCACGCCATGCCGTTCGCGCCACATCGGCAACACGTCGGGAATGCATCACGAATGCACCGGAAATCCGTCCGAGGGCGTCGGCGGGTATGTCCCTTGCTTGGCATCGACTCTCCGGACTCATTTCGCCCAAGGCCGTGGACGTCAAGGAATTCGTCGATCTGTACATCCGCTACTGGATCATTCCGTTGTGGCTGCTCGCGGGCTTCGCCGACTGGATGTGCCACCGCCGCACGCACATCGAGCGCAATGCGGGTGCGCGCGAGTCCGTGCTGCATCTCGCGCAGATGTTCGAAGTCGGCATCCCGCTGCTGGTGGCGCTGGTATTCAGGATCAACGTGACGGTGATGGCGATCATGGTGCTCGGCCTGATCCTGCACGAGATCACCGCGCTGTGGGATGTCAGCTACGCGAGACAGCGCCGCGAGCTGACGGCGTTCGAGGAGCACGTCCACAGCTTCCTGGAACTGCTGCCGATCACCGCCGTCACGCTCGTCATCGGCGCCAACTTCGATCAATTGCGCGCGCTGCCGCCCGAGCCGGCCGGGGATCGCTTCTCGCTGACGCTGAGCACGACATCGCCGGGCTACCTTGCCGGCGCCCTGTCGGCAGCCGTCCTCCTTGCCGGTATTCCCTATTGCGAAGAACTGGTTCGCTGCCTGCGCTACCGGGCCCGCCAAGCGCCCTGCCGGCAGCCGGACCGGCAATGAGCGGAATCCGGGCCTCACGCGGTGCCGGTCTTTTCGTCGTGGGCGCCGTCGAGACGGTTGTACAGCGTCTTCAGACTGACCTCGAGAATCTCCGCGGCATGAGCCTTCACGCCGCCGCACTTCGCCAGCGTGGCGTTGACCAATGCGCGATCCAGCGCTTCGAGCGTGGATTCCACCGGCAGGACCACCGTATCGTCGGATGCGATGGCTTCGTCCGCCTCCAGCATGGCGGGGCGCGGCAGCGACTCGATGACGTCGCCTTCGGTGAGGATGTGGGCGCGTTGCACGAGATTTCGCAGCTCGCGAACGTTGCCGTCCCAGGAATAGTCGCCCAGCGCGTCGAGCGCACTCTGCGAAAACCGCATTCGGCGGCCGCTGCGCTCCGAGAACTCGTGCAGAAACGCGTTGGCGAGCATGGCGATGTCGTCGCCGCGCTCGCGCAACGGCGGCATGGTAATGGGGAACACGTTAAGGCGATGGAAAAGATCCAGACGGAAGGTGCCGCGCTCGACCGCCGCCTCGGGCGCCACATTGGTGGCGGCGACGATTCTCACGTCGACTTCGATTTCCTGATTGCCGCCAAGCCGTGTCAGGCGTCCCGTCTCCAGCACGCGCAACAACTTGACCTGGGAGGCCAGCGGCATTTCCGTGACTTCGTCGAGAAAGAGCGTGCCGCCGTGGGCGCGCTCGAAGAAGCCCTTGTGTTGACGATCCGCGCCGGTAAAGCTGCCCCGGTCATGCCCGAACAGCTCGCTTTCGACCAGGTTCGCGGCGATCGCGCCGCAGTTGACGGCGACGAAAGGCCCCTTGCGGCGCAGGCTCAGGTCGTGAACGGTCTGCGCTGCGAGTTCCTTGCCGGTGCCGGATTCTCCCGTGAGCATCACCGACGCCTCGCTCGGCGCCACGCGCGCAATGGCTTCATAGATTTTCTGCATCGCCGGCGAACTGCCGAGCATGCGGCCGAACCGGCCGAGACGCTGCAGTTGTGCGCGTAAATCGGCAATCTCCGCGCGAAGCTCGTCGGTGCGGGGCACGCGCGCGAGGATCGAGTCCAGACGCTGCACGTTTATCGGTTTTTGCAGATAGTCGGCGGCGCCGTGGCGCAGCGCCTCGATGGCGGACTCGACGCTGGCGTTCGCCGTCATCGGCACCATCTCGACGTTCAGCCCGCGCGGCACGGCGTCGAACAGTTCCAGGCCGTTGCCATCGGGCAGGTTCAGCTCCATGAACACCACGTCCGGCACTCTGCTGCGGATCTTGCATCGGGCTTCGGCGAGCGTTGCTACCGCATCGTTCGCGAGCTGTTGTGCATTGGCTGCGGCGCCGAGCATCGTGCGCGTGGTTTCGTCGCCGTCAACGATCAATACATAAGGCATAAGTGCTCCGCGTTTCGTATACGAACTATATCGTTGTGCGAGACTTCGTATCTAATTACAGTCAGATCCGAACGCGCCAATAAATCGTTTCTATCCCGCGGCAGCGGTCGAGAAAAAATATCGATGTAACTAGCTCGCATGTTTGGCCTCTCTATGGTTAAGCTGTGCTTCCCTTTGCGATTTACAACTGATGGTCGAGTTCTGGGAGGAATCGATGCTGAAAGTTGGACGCGCCGAGCACCGTTTGATCGGTGAATCGTCGGCGATATGCAACCTGAGAGCGACGATCGAACGATTGGCGCCCACCAACGCGAGCGTGCTGATCGTCGGTGAAACCGGTAGCGGCAAGGAAGTCGTTGCGCGCTATCTTCATGAGAAGGGCCTCAATTCCGCCGGCCCGTTCGTTTCCGTCAACTGCGGTGCCATTCCCGAGGATCTCGCGGAATCGCTGTTCTTCGGCCACGAGCGCGGCAGCTTTACCGGCGCGCATCGCACCAGCGCCGGATATTTCGAAGCCGCGGCCAGCGGCACCGTCCTGCTCGACGAGATCCAGGACATGCCCGCTGGCCTGCAGGTCAAGCTGCTGCGCGCGCTCGAGACGCGCACCGCGTTTCGCGTGGGCGGCACCGAGCCGGTGGCGTTCAACACGCGCATCATCGCCGCCACCAACGGCAACCCCGCGCAAGCCACGCGCAAAGGCAAGTTCCGGGAGGACCTGTTTTTCCGGCTTGCCGCTTTCACGGTGTCGGTGCCGCCCTTGCGGCGACGCGGCAGCGACGTTTTCGCGCTGGCGGAAATGAAGTTGTCCGAACTGAATGGAAAATGCGGCACGTCGAAATCATTTTCGAAGCGATCGCTGCAAATCCTCGGCCGGTACCATTGGCCCGGCAACGTGCGCGAGCTGCACAACGCGATCGAGCGCGCGTTCATTCTCGCCGACGACGAACTCGAGCTCACGCCCGCACCGGGGCCGAGTGCGAAGGCCGTCTTCGAGGGCGGCATGGTGTCGATCCCGGTCGGCGCTCCGCTGTTCGAGGCGCAGCAGTTCATGATCGCGTCGGCGCTGCGCCATTTCGGCGGGGACAAGCCGGCCGCGGCCAGGTCGCTCGGCATCAGCCTCAAGACGCTGTACAACCGCCTGGGCCGCCTGGCGCCCTCGGACGCCGCGCAGTAGGACCCCGCGCAGTAGGACCCCGCGCAGCAGGGCCCTTCGCAGTCGGGCGCTCCGTCGCGGGGCACATGGTGCGAATAGCACGAATGGCCCGCGTGCGGCGCGCTCGCGCCGCGCGCATCGTCGCAACGCGCCGCCTCAGTGCCGCCTCAGTGCCGCCGCGAAATCATCTTCTCTCGTGACTGCTCGGCGCGCGCTGCGCCGATCGCGGATTCCACATGCTTTCTTTCCTCCGGCGGCGGCAGCACGGCCGGATAGCCCAGCGTGTCGATCCAGAGTTCGCGGGCCCAGCCCATCGTGTGATACAGGTGGTGGTCCTCCTCGGTCTCGACCGCCGAGACGGCGTCCTGCAACACCTGCTTGAGATCGCCCTCGGTATGTTCGGCAACGGTCGACAGCAGTTCCCAGTTCTGGTGGTCCTTGG
Organism: Pandoraea nosoerga; assembly: GCF_902459585.1. Lineage (GTDB taxonomy): Bacteria > Pseudomonadota > Gammaproteobacteria > Burkholderiales > Burkholderiaceae > Pandoraea > Pandoraea nosoerga. The sequence continues at coordinate 113,615 of NZ_CABPSC010000006.1, read as the reverse complement.
TCTCGGCTAGCACAACGCACTCTGCGGCGACGATTTCCGCCAGCGCGGGGTTGTCCGACTTGGCGGCCAGCTCGATCGCTGCCACGAGCGAGGCGCCGTGGTGAGCGACGACCTCACGGCCGGGGGTGCGTTCGTCGACACTCATGCCGAGCGACGAGAGCACATGCTCGAGCACCTGCTGGTGATGCCGGGTCTGTTCGAGGTACTCGTTCCATTCCTTCTCAAGGTCTGCATTTTTTACACACTTGAGCGCGGCGGTGTAGACCTTCTCGCCGCCCAGTTCCGTCTCGTAGGCCTGATACAAAAGCTCGCGCAAGCCTTGATCTTTCGGCTGTTGCTTCTTGTGGGACGCCATGGTTTTCTCCTTGGTCACAACGGTGGAATACACGTGTCGGATGCAATGTCATGCAAGGACCGTGCCGGCAGCCGGTGGCACGATACTTGCTGACGGTCGTTGGAAAGGGAGAGCGGACCATGAAAACGACAGAAGAAGCATCCGTGACACATGGCAAGGCGCGCGGGGGCGAGCGGCAGCCGTCCCTGTTCCGGCGGCTGGGGCCGGGGCTGCTGACCGGCGTGGCCGACGACGATCCGAGCGGTATCGCGACCTACACGCAAGCGGGGTCGCAGTTCGGCTACAACGTGCTCTGGTCGGCGATCATCACCATCCCGCTGATGGTTTGCATCCAGGTGGCGTCCGCACACATCGGACGCGGCGCCGGTCACGGCATCCTGAGCGAAGTCCGGAAAAACTACTCGCGTGCGACGGCCATCGTGATCGCGACGCTCATCGTCATTGCCAACGTCATCAACGTCGGCGCCGATCTCGCCGCCATGGGCGACGCCACCGCCGAAGCCATCGGCGGGAAGAACTACTGGTACGCGGTGTTGTTCGCGGCACTCACGCTCGTCCTCCAGGTGCGCCTGAAGTACGAGGCATACGCGCGCTATCTGAAATGGCTCACGCTCGCGTTGTTCGCCTACATCGCGAATCTGTTCGTCATCCATACCGACTGGCGTGCGGCGCTGCACGCCATCGTCCTGCCCACCATCTCACCGTCGAAGGAGTATGCGACGACGCTCGTGGCCATTCTCGGCACGACCATCAGCCCCTATCTGTTCGTGTGGCAGTCGGCGCTGGAGGTCGAGGAGATCGAGGCGCGCGACGACGAGCACCCCGTCAAGCGCGCGGCGCACGAGCGCGATACGCAGGAAAAGCGCATTCTGGCCGATACGTGGGTGGGCATGCTGACCTCGAACGTCGTGGCGGCCTGCATCATGATGACGGCCGCCGCTGCGTTTTTCACCCACGGTGTCCACGACATCGAATCGACGAGCCAGGCGGCGAGCGCGCTCGAGCCGGTTGCCGGGAAATCGGCCCGGCTGCTTTTCTCGCTGGGACTCATCGGCTGCGGGCTGCTGGCCATCCCGTCGCTTACCGGAAGCTCGGCCTATGCGCTCGCGGGCGCGCTTCGCCAGCCGTCCGGCATGAGCAAGACGCCGCGCACCGCGCGGACCTTTTACGCGGTAATCGCGCTGTGCACGGTGGTCGGTGCGCTCGTGTGCTTCAGCCCGATCAATCCGATCAAGGCGCTGTACTGGAGCGCGGTGATCAATGGCGTCGTCGCGGTGCCGTGCATGGTCATGGTGATGGTGCTGTCCTCGCGCGAAACGGTCGTGGGCAAGATGAAGAACTCGCGCGCGATCGCGATCGGCGGGTGGGTCGCGACGGCGCTGATGACCGTGTGCGTGGCGGTGATGGGCTACACCATGCTCACGTAGGGCGTGCACGGTGGCCATGCAGCCGCCGGCGCGCCCACGCATGCCCCCACATACCCAGACATACCCACACAGACGAGAAAGGCAGAAGCGCTCGCGCGCCTCTGCCTTCTTGAATGCCTTGGTGCCCAGGGCGGGACTCGAACCCGCACGCCTCTCGGCGCTACCCCCTCAAGATAGTGCGTCTACCAATTCCGCCACCTGGGCAGGGGAGCGCGATTGTAACGGGAAAACCAAGTTTTGTGAATGCTTCCCGTGCGCCTGCGCGTATGTGCGCAGGTGCATGCGTGCGTCGTCGTGGCCCGCTGCCGCATCACGCCGCCAGACGCTGCTGCGGCGTGACCGCGGACAGCGACGGCGCGTCGCCCATGCCGCGCGGGGCCTCCTGCCGGCCCTCGCGCAGGCGAAAGCGCGCGACCGTCTCGGCCAGCATGCGTGCCTGCTCGCTCAGCATTGCCGAGGCCGCCGCCGACTCCTCGACCAGCGCCGCGTTCTGCTGCGTCGCCTGATCCATCTCCGAGACCGAGCGGTCGATCTGGCTGATGCCGGCGCTCTGCTCGGTCATCGCGCCGTGGATCTCGCCCACCAGACGCTGCACGCGGGTGATGCCCTCGACGATCTCGTGCATCGTCGTGCCTGCCGCCTGCACACGCTCCGTGCCGCTCTTCACGTTCTGCACCGACGTCTCGATCAGCGCCTTGATCTCCTGCGCCGCCGCCGCGCTGCGCTGCGCCAGCGTGCGTACTTCGCCCGCCACCACCGCGAACCCGCGGCCCTGTTCGCCCGCGCGGGCCGCCTCCACGGCCGCGTTGAGTGCCAGAATGTTGGTCTGGAAGGCAATGCCGTCGATCACGCCGATGATTTCCGTGATGCGCTCCGAGGACTGCGTAATCGCCCCCATCGTGCTTACCGCGTCGGTCACCACCTGGCCGCCGCGCACTGCCGCGGCGCTCGCATCGTTGGCCAGACGCGTCGCATGCTCGGCCGTATCGGCCGTCTGCCTGACGCTGGAGGTGAGTTGCGTGAGCGCGGACGACGTCTCCTGCAGCGAACCCGCCGAGGCCTCCGTGCGCTGCGACAGGTCGCGGTTGCCCATCTCGATCTCGCTCGTCGCCGACGTCATCGAAGCGACGCCGGAACGCACGTCCAGCATCACCGAGCTGATCTTGTCGACGAATGCGTTGAACGACGTCGAGATTTGCGCGACCTCGTCGTGGCCGACGACGTCCAGGCGCTGCGTCATGTCGCCATCGCCCGAGCCGATGGTGTCCATCGCGTCGCGCACCGCCGATAGACGCTTGAACGCGCGCGACGTGAAGACCGAGGCGATTGCCAGCGCCACCAGCGTGAGTACGACCAGCGTAATGACTGTCGCCCACAGCACGTAAGTGAGTCCGGCCGTGGCCTCGGCGCGATCGAGCGCGACCACCAGATACCAGTCCGTGCCCGGAATGCGCTTGGCCTTGAGGAGCTTCGGCGCGCCCGAGAGAGTCATCAGGACCGGCGCGGCGGCGTCGCTCGCCAGGCCCGGCAGCGATTCGGCCGTGAGCGTCGCCGCCACGTCGGTGGACGGCTTGAGCGAGAACTTGTTGTCCGGGTGCGCGATCACCTGCCCGTCGCTCGCCACCACCAGCGCCAGGCTCGACGGCGTGGGGTGCACCGCCTTGATGATGTCCTGCACGCCCGTGAGCGCCACCGCGCCGCTCACGGCGCCCACCGTCTGGCCGTCACGCACGAGCGGCGTGGTAAAGGCCACGTATGGGATACCCGTCGACGAGTCGCCATACGGCTTGGTGACGGTGAGCTTGCCCGCCGCGACGGCGCTCTTGTACCACGGCCGCGCGGTCGGATCGTAATCGGGCGGGGTGGGCGCCGTGGAGAAGAATGTCTTGTCCGACCAGCCGACGCTCGTGATCGGGAAGTCGTTCGTCTTGCCCATGAGCTTGACGAGTCCGGCGGGGTCCCCCTTTTCGACGACCTGCGCGGTGGCGGTGACCGCCTGCGCCTTGTCGGCGGACCAGCGTTCGATGGCGCTGGCATTGCCGTTGGCCACGGCCGAGAGCGTCTGCGCAATGCTCGACATCATGCTGTCGCGCACGATCGCATAAGTCGTGACGCCAGAGAGCATCAGCGCCCCCACCACCGTCAGACAGGTGATGAGCAGAATCCGGGTTCGCAACGAAGTGACTTTCATGGGCTTTCATCGGTGGGCTCGCCAGCGAGCCGTTGAGGGGGAGGGCTGCTCGCGCAGGGCCGTCGTGCCGGTCCGCTGCCGCTATGCTCCCTGCGCTTACGGCCACTTTGCCGCCGAACTTTAGTGAGCCCAGATCAACGCGGGCCGGGTCGGTTTCAACGGCTGTGCGCGCAGCGGCATTCCCGGCTGCCCCGGTGCCCCCGCAAGAGGCGAAACGGTGGCCGCGATGGCCTCCGATGGCCCCGGATGGTTCGCATTCGTCCGCGATAGTCCGCGATAGTCCGCGATAGTCGGCGGGGCGCCCGCAGCGATCAGGCGGGATGCGAGCGGGCGAGGTCGGGGAAACCGAGCGTGGTGGCGCGGCAGCCCTCGACGAGCTCGTCGTCGTGCGTCGAGAAGAAGACGCACCCGGTCTGTCCGAGCGCGGCGAACAGGTCGATCAGTACGGCGCGCGAGGCGGCGTCGAGTCCGCCCGTCGGTTCGTCGGCCAGAACCACGCGTGGGCCGCCCAGCAGCACCGCCGTGAGATAGAACTTGCGACGCGTGCCGGTCGACATCTGCTCGAAGCGCTTTTCCATGTGCGGCATGAGGCTGAAACGCTCGGCGAGATCGAGCACGTGCGCGTCGACCGTGGTGCCGCGGGCCGCCGCACGCGCGTCGAGAAAACCGCGCCCCGTCTGCTGCGGCTCGCGCAGGCAGTCATAGGGCACGAACGCGAGCGCCGCGCGCGCGGCAGCGGCGTCCTCGCGCATGGAGCGGCCGCCGATCCAGATGTTGCCCTCGCCGGGCTCGCGCATGCCGGCGAGCATGCCGAGCAGCGTGGTCTTGCCGCCGCCGCCTTCGTCGCGCAACGCGAAGCAGCCGCGCTCGGCGCGAAAGCTCAGGTTTTCGAACAGCGTGAAGTCGCCGAAACGCTGGGTGAGGTTGTCGAAGCGCAGCATGGGACGGGATCGGTTACTTCAGATAGGCCTTGATGACGTGGAGCACGGGCGCGAGTTCGGCTTCGCGACTGGCCTGCTCGGGCTCGCGGACGAGGTGGTCGACGAGATGGCCCTCGATGACCGCAGCCATCAGGCCGTTGACCGCGCCGCGAATGGCCGCGATCTGCTGCAGCACGTCGACGCAGTCGCCTTCTTCGCTCAACTGGCGCTCCAGCGCCTGCGTCTGGCCCTGAATGCGACGAACGCGCGCGAGCAGCTTGCTCTTGTCCCGGATCGTATGCACGATGTGCCGCGCCCCCTGTACTGACGAAAAGTTGTCGACGAACTCGCGAAAAAGACTAACACGAATATACTCAGGGGGAGTATATTGCGCGCATCGCTCATTCGCTGCCGACCGCTTTTCCATGACCGAATTTTCGACCGTTCTCCAGCAGGGCAATGCCTGGCTGTTCGTGCCCAGTGCCATCCTGCTCGGTGCGCTGCATGGGCTCGAGCCCGGGCATTCCAAGACCATGATGGCGGCGTTCATCGTCGCCATTCGCGGCACTGTCGGCCAAGCCGTGCTGCTTGGCCTGTCGGCCACGCTCTCGCACACGGCCGTGGTCTGGCTCGTGGCCGTGGCGGGCATGTATTTCGGACGCCACTGGAACGCCGAGGCCACGGAGCCCTATTTTCAGCTGGCGTCCGGCGCGCTCATCCTGCTGATCGCCGCCTGGATGCTGTGGCGCACGTGGCGCGATAACCGCCATGGCGAGCATGGTCATTCGCACGACCACGATCATGGCCACGATCACAATCACAATCACAATCACGATCACGCACACGATCACGACCGCGACCACGCGCACGATCACCATGACGATCGCGCCGACGCCGGGCGTCACGCCGTGCATTCGGCGCATTCTGAGCATTCGGCGCATTCGGACCCTGCCCTGGCGCTGGGCGTCGACGGCTATCAGGACGCCCATGAGCGGGCGCACGCGCGCGACATCCGCAAGCGCTTTGCCGGCCGCGAGGTGACGACCGGCCAGATCGTAATGTTCGGCCTGACGGGCGGCCTGATTCCGTGCCCGGCGTCGATCACGGTGCTGCTGCTGTGCCTGCAGCTCAAACGGTTCGCGCTGGGCGCCGGCCTGGTGCTGTGCTTCAGCCTCGGCCTCGCGCTGACGATGGTGGCCTCCGGCACGCTGGCGGCGCTCAGCGTGCGGCATGTATCGCGTCGCTGGAGCGGCTTCGGCGAGTTCGCCCGCAAGGCGCCCTACCTCTCCGGCATCCTCATCGTGCTGGTCGGTCTGTACGTCGGCTATCACGGCGCCGCGCAACTGTTCTTCAACGCGTGATCTTCAACGCCCGAACTTCAACGCCCGAACTTCAGCGTCTGGTTCGCACGGGCGACGCAATGCCGCCACCCCCCGCAACCCGCCGTCAATTGGTGCAGACGGCAAACAAGTGATGTGTCCGGCGCGGTCTGGTTGCCGCGAACACCGCCGCCTAGACTGGGTGCCTCGACAACACCCCTCTGGAGGCTCCGTCATGACTCATCTGTTTCTTCGCACGCTGCGCCTGGCAACGCTCGGGCTGTCGCTGTCCGCCGCGGTGAGCGCCGCGGCGCAGGCGGCGGACGTGAAAGGCGAGAAAGACGCGCGGCGCACCGCGCACGGCGCCGCTCATCCGACCATTCGCGCCATGCTCGGCGCCGGGCGCATCGACCACCTCGACCCGAAACGCACGGCGCTGATCGTGATCGATTTCCAGAACGAATACTTCACCGGCCGCATGCCGATTCCCGACGGCACGCGCGCGCTGGCCAATGCGCAGCAGCTGATCGCGATGGCCGATCGCGCCGGCATGCCCGTGTATCAGATCCAGCACGTCGCGCCCAACGGGGCGCCCGTCTTCGCACTCGACGGCAAGACCGTCGAGTTCGCGCCCGGCATGGCGCCGCGCGAGCGCGACACGGTCCTGCGCAAGACGACGGTGAGCGCGTTCGCGAGCACCGATCTCGACAAGCGGCTCAAGGCGCAAGGCGTCGACACGCTCGTGATCGCCGGGCTCATGACGCACGCGTGCGTGGCCGGCGCGGCGCGCGACGCCGTGCCGCTCGGCTATGGCGTCGTGGTAGCATCGGACGCTACCGCGACCCGCGACATCGTGCGCGCGGACGGTTCGCGCGTCACGAGCGACGCCTTGCACGCGGCGGCACTCGCCGAAATCGAGGACACCTTCGGCGACGTGCTGACGACGGCCGAAGTGCTGCGCCTGCCGTTGCGCTGAACACGCCCTTTCTCCGAGCCCCATTGACTGCACGCCCCGCTCGCGCCATGGATCAATTGCTGGCAATGCGCATTTTTCACACGCTCGCCGAAACCCGGAGTTTCTCGGCCGCGGCCGATGCGTTGGGCATGTCGCATTCGAGCGTGTCGCGGCAACTGAAGCGGACGGAGGCGGCGCTCGGCGTGGCGCTCGTCAATCGCAGCACGCGCCGGTTTTCGCTCACCGGCGCGGGCGAGCGCTACCACCGCCATTGCGCGGACATCCTGGCGCGCGTCGACGCCATGGCGCACGCCATGTCCGCCGAGCGCGAGCAGCCGAGCGGCGCCTTGCGCGTGACGGTGCCGCTCGTGGTGGGCACGCTCGAGCTGCCGGCGTGGCTGCCCGCATTTCGTTTGCGTTATCCGGACATTACGCTGGCCCTGTCGTGCAGCGACCAGTACGTCGATCTGCTCGCCGAGGGATTCGACGCGGCGCTGCGCATCAGCAGTGCGCCGCTGGCCGACAGCAGCCTGATGGCGAAGGGGCTGACGGCGTCCGACACCGTGCTGGTCGCCTCCCCGACCTACCTCGCGCAGCATGGCCTGCCTGCTTCGCCGGACGATCTCGCCCGGCATCACGCGCTCGTTTTCGCGGGCGCGAGAACGCTGAGCGCACCGACCGCGCCGACCGAATGGACGCTGAGCGCGCCCGACGGCTCGGCACACCGCGTGGTGCTCAACGGTGCGGTGACGTCGGACGCCATCACGGCCGTGTTCGCCGCCGCGCTCGCGGGCGCGGGCATTGCCGCATTCACCGAACGCACCGTGCGCGCGGAGCTCGCGCGCGGCACGCTCGTGCGCGTGCTGCCGCAGTACTCGGCGGGACGCAGCCACTACTACGCGCTCTACCCGCACACGCGCCACGTCAATCCGAAGGTGCGCGCGTTCGTCGACTTCATGGCGGAACACTATCGGCAATCGTGAGCGGTCGCGGCGGCGACGCGCGAAACGCTGTCTTACCCGGTCGCGCCGTCTGTGCAAAAATCTGCGCATCCGGCACCGATCTCACGAGGTACGCGACATGACACATCCGAAAGACATCGCCCCCGACAGTACGGCGGAGCGCGTGGCGCTATGGCGCGCGCTGCATCTCGAAGTGGACGCCGCGCCGCACGTCCTGGAAGACGACATCGGCCTGAAGCTGCTCGACCCGCCGGACGACTGGCGCGAGCGAGGCGACATGAGCCCATTCACGCAGCCGTTTCGCGCCTCGATCGTCGCGCGTGCGCGCTTCATCGAAGACCTGGTGCAAGCGCAGACGGCGCGCGGCGTGCGCCAGTACGTGATCCTGGGCGCCGGACTGGACAGCTTCGCGCAACGGCGTGTGGAGCTTGCCGAGCGGCTCACGATCTTCGAGATCGACCGTCCCGGTCCGCAGGAGTGGAAGCGCAGACGCCTGATCGCACTCGGCTACGGCGTGCCCGACAGCCTGCGTTTCGTGCCGGTCGACTTCGAGGCGGGCCAGTCGTGGCGCGAGGCGCTGCTGCAAAGCGGCTTCGACCCGAACGCGCCGGCCGTGGTCGTCTCGACCGGTGTGAGCATGTACCTCACCCGCGAGGCCAATGCCGCGACGCTGCGCGAAGTGGCGTCGTTCGCGCCGGGATCGACCTTCGCAATGACGTTTTTGCTGCCGCTGTCGATGGCGGACCCGGCCGTGCGCCCGGGACTGGAGATGGCAGAGAAAGGCGCGCGGGCGAGCGGCACGCCGTTCATCAGCTTCTTCACGCCGGACGAGATGATGGCGTTCGCGCGCGAGAATGGCTTTCGCGACGCCCGACACGTTGGCGCGCAGGCGCTGACCGAGCGCTACTTCGCGAATCGCAGTGACGGGCTGCGCCCGCCGGCCAACGCGGAGGAGCTTCTCGTCGCCACGACGTAGCGGGCTTCGCGTCGCGCCCGGGACAGTCTGGCGTGCGAACTGGCGGCGGCCGCGATAAGCTTCGCGGGCGGCACCTTCCCGGCCGCGACCATTCGCCCCCGGACTTCCACCCGGACACGCACACACGGAGCCGCCGCATGACCCTCACCGAAATTCTGAAGCCGACGACCTCGCAAATGATGCGCGCCCTGTCGGCATGGCTCGACAAGGCGGCACGCTACGAGAAGTCGAAGGGCGGCACGGCCGATGCGCTGATGACGCTGCGTCTCGCGCCCGACATGTACCCGCTCGCCGCGCAGGTGCGCTTCGTGAGCTACCAGGCCATGGAGCCGGCGTTTCGCCTGCGTGGCGAAGCGATTCCGGAGGACGTGCTCGCCGTGCAGAGCGAAGGCTGGGCGGCAAGCGAAAAGCCCGGCACGTTCGCGCAGGCGCAGGCGTGTCTGGCCAACGCCATCGCCTTTGTCGACGCGTTGCCCGCCGACGCGCTCGACGCCGGCGCCGACAGGGCCGTCTCGCTCGCCCTGCCCAACGGCGTGATCTTCGACATGACCGGCGAGCAGTACGTGCGCGACTGGCTGCTCGCGCAGTTCTACTTCCATACCAACACCGCCTACGCCATCCTGCGCCAGCACGGCGTGGAACTGGGCAAGGCCGACTACGTGGCTCACGTGCTCGGCTACCTGCGTCCCGGCAGCGCACCCCAAGGCTGAAGCCGTCGCTGCCCGCCACTCGTTCACTCCCCGACGAGGGGCGGCGGGCCTGTCGTTTGCCTGCACATCGGGCTCAAGGGCCCGCAAGGTCTGGCCGCTGACCGGGCGGCGTCGCCGGCGAGAGTGTCCGGGCGCCGATGTCGGCAATGGCGCCCCGCACGGGGGCGCGCAGGGTCGAATCACGGCTGTGGAACGACCGGCGTGCGCGGCATGCCGTCGAGGACCGTGAGAATGCGATGCGCCGCACGCACGCGCTCGTCGATCGGATAGTTCTTGTTCGCCAGCATGACGATGCCCATCTGCCTGGAAGGCACGAACGCCACGTAAGCCCCGAAACCGTTCGTCGAACCGGTCTTGTTGACCCATGCGACCGGCGTGGGCGCCATCGGCGGCGAGAACTCGCGCACGGGGGTCGGCTCGTATGCCATTTTCGCGGAATTGCCCTCGAGCAGCGTCTCCACGCTGACCGGATACGGGTATTGCTCCCAGATCAGATCCTGCGTCATCGGCTTGTCGAAGAAGTAGCCGGTGCGTGCGGCGTAGATCGCATGGCGCAGGCGATGGTCGAACACCGGCTTGCCGAGATTGGCGTTCACGAATCGCAGCAGATCGCCGGCGGTCGTCTTCACGCCGTAGGCCTCGGCCTCGAGCAACCCCGGCGAGACGCGCACGGGGTCGCCGTCCTTGCCATAGCCCCACGCGTAGTGCTGCATCTGGTCGGCCGGAACGCGAATGTACGTATGCCCGAGCTCCAGCGGCCGGAAAACGTGCTGCGTCATGAGCGTGGCGAAGTCGCCGCGCATGGCGCGTGCAACGATCCTGCCGAGCATGCCGATGCTCACGTTCGAGTATGTGCGCACGGTACCGGCGGGCTGCGCGGGCTTCCACGCCTCGAGGTACTGGAGCAGTTGTTCGTCGGTGGTGACGTCGTCGGGCACTTGCAGCGGCATGCCGCCGGTGGTGTGCGTGGCGAGGTTCACGAGGCTGATGTTTCCGAACGGCGTGCCGGCCACTTCGGGAATGAAGCGGCTCGTCTTGTCCCTGAGCGACAGCGCGCCGGCGCCCTGCGCGTATGTCGCGAGCGTGGCCGTGAACGTCTTGCTCACGGAGCCGATTTCGAAGAGCGTGTCGGGCGTGACGGGGCGATTGTCGGCCTTGTCCGCCACGCCGTAGTCGAAGACGTAGGACTTGCCGTCGAACGCCACGCCGACGGCCATGCCGGGAATCTGCTGCCGGGCCATCAGCGGTTCGACGGTCTGGTCGACGAGCGAGCGGACTTCCGCCAGACGCGGATCGTTCTCGGGCTGCGGCTGCGCCGCATGACTGCGGGTGCTAAGGCCCATCCAGACGATGGCGGTGGCGGCCGCCAGGGCGGCCAGGGTGGTGAAGGCGGTAGGGCGGGGCTTGGACATCGGGAAGACTCTCCTTGGCGATGAGGGGCCGGGTTGCCGTCATTGTGAGGCGCGGCGAGCGATGCCCGAAGCGTAATCCCAAAGCCGTCGGCTTTCGCGTCGCACCACCGTAACGGCAGTAACGACAGTAGCGGCAGTAACGGCAGTAACGGCAGTAACGGCAGTCACTGTCGAAACCGCCGAAACCGTCACAGCCGCCACCGTCGCTTCAAACCGCTTCGATGGCCTCGAATCGTCATAACGGTGATGGCCGGACAAACCGGCGAGGCGCCGGCGGCCCGCGGTCCGCCGTCGGCATGAAAGTCAAAGCGCACGAGGCACACGAAGCACACGAAGCACACGAAGCACACGAAGCACACGAAGCACACGAAGCACACGAAGCACACGAAGCACACGAAGCGCACGAAGCGCACGAAGCACGCGAGGGAGAGCCGCGAGGATAAAAAAAACCGCCCTCTCGGGGCGGCAACGCGCTGAATTCAACGGGGGGTCGGGGGGCGACATTTCAGCGCGAGGGAGTCGGTCAGTCCTCCTGCAACGCCGGTTCGAGTTCGCGCTCGCGCATGGCGCGAATGGCGCTCGCCAGAATCATGGCGTCGGCGTTGAGCGGCGGAATGTCACCGAAGAGCGGACGGTAGACGAAGTCGCCCACGTCGATGGTCTCGCCGGTCAGCGCGCATTCGCCCGGATGGTGCGCCTTGCGAATGCGCCAGATCTGCGCGCCGTAGTTGCCGCCCATCGCGTCGTTCCACGATACGGTGATCGTCAACTCGCTGGAGATCTCCAGCACGCGCACGATCGGCGCTCGCCGCGTGTACGGAATGACCGGCTGGCACACGACCGGCTCGGCGTCGAGCATGGCTACGGTGTGCTGCCAGACACCCTGATCGCGCACGGCGGCGCGCGAGGCGCGCGCCGAACGGGTCGCGGAGGTGCCGGAGGCGCGGCGGCTGCCGCTTCGGTTGGGGCAATCGGTTCTGTCGCTTCGCATGGTCAGGCCAGCCGGATGCGCGGCCCGCGAAGGCCGCCGAGTTTTTCCGCGCCCAGCAGCACGGTCGCGCGGGCGAACCCGTGCAGCGCGTGCTGATGGCGTCGGTACAACATGGCGTGGCTCCACTGCGCAAAGCGTCCGCGCACGATGCCACCTTTGAAAAATCCGAATCGTCCCAGAGCGCCGGACGCGTTGTATCCCGACAGCGATACCAACGCACCGGGCGCCCGGTACACGAACGGCGCGATGGCGCGCCCTTCTTCGAGCCACGCCCCGAGATGGCGGCCCAGGTGCGCCGCCTGCTGCGTGGCCACCTGCGCCGTCGGCGGCAGCGGGAATTCGCCCGGCGCGGGCGTGAGCGACGCGCAGTCGCCCAGCGCGAAGACGCGCTCGTCCTGCGCCGTCTGCAGGGTGTTGCGCACCACGACCTGGTTGGCGTCGTTGGTCGTCAGACCGCCAATGCCGCGCAGAACGTCGGGCGCCTTGACACCCGCGGCCCAGACGAGCAGGTCGCCGGGAATCAGCTGACCGTCGTCGCGATAGAAACCGTCGCGATCGGCGCAAACGATGCGCGTATCGGTCAATACGCGAAAGCCGAGTCCTTCGAGCCGCGCTTGCGTGGACGCCGAGACGTCGGGCGGGAACGCGCCCAGCAGACGCGGCGCACGCTCCACGAGCGTGAGCTTGAGCCGCTCGGCAATCTGCGGGTCGCCATACCCGGCCGCGAGCGCGAACGTGCGGCTCAACTCGGCCGCCAGCGCCACGCCCGTCGTGCCGCCGCCGGCGATCACGATGCGCAGGGCATCGTCATTGACCACGCTGCGCAGCGCCTCGCAGCGCAAGGCCGCGTGAAATGCTTCGGCCTGCGGCTGGCTGTCGATGAAATGGCAAACGTCGCGCACACCGGGCAGGTGGGCGTCATCGGCCTGTGAACCGAGGGCGAGCACCAGCGCGTCGTAAGGCACGCGACGCTCGCCGAGCAGGCGCGAGCCGTCGGGGCCCGCCATCTCCCCCAGCACGACCTCGCGCCGCCTACGGTCGAGACCGCACATGCGGCCCGCCTGATACGTGAACCCGTGACTGCAGGCGTGGGCGAGATAGGTCACTTCGGTACGGGTGACGTCGCGCGTGCCGGCCGCCACGGCGTGCAGCATCGGCTTCCAGAGGTGCGTGGGATGACTGTCGATCAATGTCACGCGCGCACTGCCGCTGCGGCCCAGCGTGCGGCCCAGACGGGTCGCCAGCATCAGGCCGGCAATACCGCCACCGACGATCACGATTCGGTTTGCGCGAGACATTCGAGGGGAAATGTCAAATTCAACAAGTGATGAATAAGCGCATAATAGCGAGCGTGCACCGGGCATGTCAAATAGGACGTGTCTGGGCAGGCAGGCGCGGCCGGGTCGGGTAGACTTGGCGCATTGCCGTTGCGAATTGACTTACCCCATCGCTCAATGACTCTGAACAAAGCCGTCTCGCAAGCCGATCCCCCGCTCGTTCCGCGCAAGCGCGCGCGAGGGCGTCCGACGTGCAACTGCGCGCACGGCGCCGACGCGTTATTGCTCAACGCCCGGCGAATCTTCGCGCAGCGCGGCTTCTATGCAAGCAGCGTGCGGCAGATCGCGGAGGCGTCCGGCGTCGATGCGGCCCTGATCTCGCATCACTTCGGGTCGAAGGAGGCGTTGTGGGTCGCCGTGGTCGATCAGATCGCCACGCTCACGCGCGGGCTCATCGAGCAGACCCACGAATTGCGGCGCAGCGAGATGGAACCGGCCGAGCGTGTCGAGCAGGCCGTGCGCCTGTTCGTCGAAGCCGTGTTTGCCAATCCCGACGTCGGCATGTTTTTCTCGACCGCGGCGACCGAGGAGGGCGAACGGCTCGACATTCTCACGCAGCGGCTCGTGCGTCCGTATCGCGACGCGATGGTGCCGCTCGTGGCCGACTGGCTCGAGTCGCAGAACCGTCCCGCGCAGGATGCGGACGTGATGTACTTCATGCTCACCTCGGCCATCAGCAAGACCGTCTCGTATCGCCACATGATGGGGCCGTTCCTGCCGCCCGAAGGCATGGCCGACCTCAAGCGCACGGTGCTCGATTGCGCGATGGCGCTCATCCGGCAGTGACCGCGTGGCGGGGTGCGGACTGGTAGCAGTACGCACGCGTCGTATAAGATGGCGGCACCCGGGCCGACTCGCGGCCCGTCTCTCACTTCCCCTCTTTTTACGGTGCCCCCCATGTCGAACGAAATCAAGCGTCTGCACACCAACGCCCGCATGAGCCAGATCGTGATCGCCAATGGCGTCGTGTACCTGGCCGGTCAGGTGCCCGATACGGCCAACGTATCGGTGACGCAGCAAACCACCGAGATCCTCGCGCGTATCGATTCGCTGCTCAAGGAAGCGGGCGTCGACAAGACGCGTTTGCTCACGGCCAATATCTGGCTCTCGGACGCGAAGCACTTTGCCGAATTCAACGCCGTGTGGGACGCCTGGGTGCCGCAAGGCCACGCTCCCACGCGCGCCTGCGTGCAATCGCCGCTCATGCGCGCTGGCCTCGAGGTCGAAATCGCCGTGACCGCGCTGGCGTAACGCCACCCCCCGCGGCGGCGCACGCGCGCGACGGATGACGCCCTGGCGTGATCGCGCGCGCTGCGCTGTCCCCTCGTGCGCCCCCTCTCTCCGACGCAAGGCTCATGACGTTCGACGCACTCGTTCTCGGCGCCGGTATCGTTGGCGTGTCGGTCGCCGTGCATCTGCAGCGGCGCGGCATGTCGGTCGCATTGGTCGAGCGCAAGGCGCCGGGCCAAGAAACCTCGTTCGGCAACGCCGGACTGATTCAGCGCGAGGGCGTCTACCCTTACGCGTTCCCGCGCGATCTGGCCACGCTGCTCCGCTATGCGCGCAACGATTCGACCGACGTGCGGTATCACGTGCGCGCAATGCCCGCCATCGCGCCCTTCCTCGCGCGCTACTGGCGCCACTCCGAACCCTCGCGGCATGCGCGCATCGCGCGCGACTACAGCACGCTGATCGCCCATTGCGTGACGGAGCACCGGGCGCTGATCGAGGCGTCGGGCGCCGGAGCGCTGTTGCGCGAGGGCGGCTGGGTGAAGGTGTTTCGCACGGCCGGGGCGTTGGAGGCGGCGCGTCGCGACGCCGAGCGCTGGCAGCGGGAATACGGCGTGCCGTTCGAAGTGCTCGACGCCGAGCGGTTGCGGGCCGACGAGCCGTCGCTCTCGCATGCGCTCGTGGGCGGACTGCGCTATACGGCGTCGGCGTCGGTGAGCGATCCGGGCGCACTCGTGGCCGCGTATGCGCGCTACTTCGAATCGCTGGGCGGGCGCGTGTTGACGGCGGACGCCACGACGCTGCGGCCGCATTGGTCCGTGCAGACGGCCCAGGGTCGTGTCCAGGCGCCGCGTGCGGTCATCGCGCTCGGTCCGTGGGCCGACACCGTGACGCGCGCGTTGGGCTACCGCCTGCCGCTTGCCGTCAAGCGCGGCTATCACATGCACTATCGCGCCCGACCGGGCGCCACGCTGAACCAGCCGGTGCTCGACGCGGAACCCGGCTATCTGATCACGCCGATGACGCGCGGCATCCGGCTGACGACCGGCGTTGAGCTGGGCCTGCGCGACACCCCGCCCACGCCGGTGCAACTGGCGGCGGTCGAGCCGATGGCGCGGGAGACGTTCCCGCTCGGCGAGCGCGTCGACGACACGCCGTGGCTCGGCGGTCGCCCATGCACGCCTGACATGATGCCGGTGATCGGCCCCGCGCCGCGCCATCGCGATCTGTGGTTCGCATTCGGCCACGCGCACCACGGCCTCACGCTGGGGCCGGTGACGGGACGGCTGGTGGCCGAGATGATGACGGGCGAAGCGCCAATCGTCGATCCGCGGCCTTTCAGTCCGCAACGCTTCTGAGCGGGCGAACGACCGCCCGCGCGCCGCGGCTACTGCGGCATGTCTTCCGGCGTATCGGCCGCAGGCGCGTGTTCTGCATCGCCGCCGCCTGTGGGCGCTCCCGCGTCGCTCTCGCCGATCACGCTGATCTCGAACAGTGGCTTGGCCGCGAGCGAGCGCGCCTGCGGATCTTCCGGATACGTCTTGAGCAGCGGCAGGATCACCGCGCCGCCGATCACGTTGCGGCGGCTGTTGTCGGCCGGCGACAGTCCCCACACGTTCTGATAGGTCATCGGCACGCTCTCGCCGTTGCGCTGCGCGTTGCCGAGATACAGCATGATATGTCCGTTGATGTGGACGAGCGTCATCAGCGGACGGCCGCGCTCGGCCAGCGTGCGCAGGCGCGTGTCGATGTCGGCGTCGCGCAGATCGGTGCGGCGCCCGGCGCGCAGCTGGTCCGACGAGTGGCGCGGCAGCCACACGCCGAACGGCGCGAACAGGCTGCGCGTCTCGGCGGAGCAATCGTTGTAGAACAGCGTGTTGCCCCAGCCGTAGGGGCGCCCGATCTGCTGCTTCATGACTTGCGCGAGATGGCGCGGCGTGAGGCTCCACGGCATGGCCACGAGGCTCGATGCGTGCAGTGTGGCGGTGCGGATGTGCGCCTGGCCGCGAAGGTCGGCGATCGGAAACAGGGCTGCCGGGCGCCCGTCGCGCGAGCGTGTCATCGGCAGCACCGTGCCGATCGGAGCGAACGTGCGGTAGCGCGGCGCGCTCGCACCCGGCGGCGTGTCGGCCAGCGGCACGTTGGCGCGAATGATGGCGCCGAGCTCCCGCTGCGCGGCGGCCCGCCACGTCGCGACGAACCGTTCGTCGACCGAGGCCACGGTACGCGCGTCGACCCATCCGATCAGATCGGGCGAATAGACGAGCAGCCACGCGCCATCGGCGCTGCGCGCGAGCGTGTACACGGGCGTGCCGGGGCGCAGCGCGGAATCCTGCAAGGCGTCGAACGGATACCCCTCGCCCGCTTCGCGGAAGTCATAGAACGCCGGGTCGTGCGTGGGCAGCAGCCGGACGAGGGCATTGTCGACGGTGATGCCGCGACGTTGCGCATCGTAAGGCCAACCGGCGTGACTGGCGTCGAGCTGGGCCAGCGCCATGTTCGCTTCGATGGTCCGGATCCACGCGCTCGTGTGCGGCTGGAAGTTCTCGCCGTAGGTCTTGCGCACGCCCGACGCACCATTGTCGAAGCGC
Organism: Pandoraea nosoerga; assembly: GCF_902459585.1. GTDB lineage: Bacteria > Pseudomonadota > Gammaproteobacteria > Burkholderiales > Burkholderiaceae > Pandoraea > Pandoraea nosoerga. Next base: position 96,239 of record NZ_CABPSC010000006.1, on the reverse strand, counting down.
CGCACGCGTCGCGCCTGCGAGTCGGCGATCTGCCGCGCGCCGGCGGCGTTGAGCAGCGACGCGGCGAGCCAGGTGCCGTTCCATGGCGACGGATCGCGAGCGCCGGTGCCGAAGTAGCGGGCGCGCAGCGCGTCGAAGCGGCGGGCCTGCTCCTGCGCCCCGAGCAACGGCCGGTCGTAGTCCGCGGCATCGGGACGGATCCAGTGATCGACGTCCTGATCGTAATGCTCGATGGGAAACCGGGCGACGTTGTAGCGCGTGGCGGGCGCGCTGGCCGTGGCGGGCACGGCAGCCGGGGGCTTTTCCGGGACGCTCGCGCACGCGGCGAGCACGACGAGCACGACGAGCATGACCAGCACGGCGGGCACGGGGCGCACCGGGCGCACGGCAGGTGGGAAAAGCGAGGCGAGAACGGGAATGCGGACTGCGAAACGTGCGCCCATGTTCTGCGAAAGAAAGCCGGAATGCCGCCATGCTACTCCCGCTGATGAAACGTTGAAAACCGGCGCCCCGGATTAGGAATGCCGGCATTAGGGGAATCGGGGTAACTGTACAAACATACAGTACAATCGAGCGCGTGCCGAGCGAAGCCTGGGTACTCTCAGCGACTGTCGTATCGGCCTGATACAGTAGTTTTCCCGAGGCGCGTGCGCGCGCTGCCAGACGTCAACCAAGCGGCTATTCAATTGGATAATTCGTCCTCGAAACCCGATCCGTCGGCCGGCCACGCCATTCGTATCCGTGGCGCCCGCCAGCACAACCTCAAGAATCTCGACGTCGATCTGCAGACCGGCGAGATGACCGTCGTGACCGGGCCGTCCGGTTCCGGCAAGTCGAGCCTCGTCTTCGACACGCTGTTCGCCGAAGGCCAGCGGCGCTACGTCGAGACGTTCAGCGCCTACGCACGCCAGTTCCTCGATCGCATGGACCGACCGCAGGTCGACCACGTGGAAGGCGTGCCGCCGGCCATCGCCATCGACCAGACGAACCCCGTGCGCAGCTCGCGCTCGACGGTCGGCACGATGACCGAGCTCAACGACCACCTCAAGCTCCTGTTCGCCCGGGCGGCGGCGCTGTTCGATCGCGAGAGCGCACAGCCGGTGCGTCACGACACCCCCGAGACGATCTACGCCGACCTCATGGCGCGCAGCGCCCAGGGCGGCGACCCGCGCCTGGCCGTGACCTTCCCCGTGGAGCTGCCAGGCAGCGTGACGGCCGACGAAGTCGAACAGTGGCTCTCCGCCTCCGGCTACACGCGCGTGCAGGCCGAGCGCGAAGTGGCGAGCGCCGAGGGCACCCGCAAGGTGCTCGACGTCGTGGCCGACCGCTTCCGCCTCCAGAACACCGAGAAGGCGCGCGCAATGGAGGCCATCGAGTCGTCGCTCAAGCGCGGCCGCGGGCGCGTGAACGTCTACGTCCTTGCCGACGAAGGCGAGCCCGATATCTGGCGCTATTCGCAGGACCTGCACTGCCCCGAGAGCGACCTGCACTACGCCGATCCGCAACCGGCGCTGTTCTCGTTCAACTCGGCCTACGGCGCGTGCGAAGCATGCCGCGGCTTCGGGCGCGTGATCGGCGTCGATCTCGGGCTGGTGATCCCGGACGAGCGCAAGACGTTGCGCGGCGGCGCGATCAAGACGATCCAGACGCCGGCGTGGAAGGAGATCCAGGACGATCTGCTCGAGTACGCAGGCAAGGCGGGCATTCCGCGCGACACACCCTGGTCGAAGCTCTCGCCGGAGCACCGCGAATGGGTCATCGAAGGCGATCCGGACTGGAAGGGCGAGTGGAACAAGCAGTGGTACGGCATCCGGCGCTTCTTCGGCTATCTGGAGTCGAAGGCCTACAAGATGCATATCCGCGTGCTGCTCTCGAAGTACCGCAGCTACACCACCTGCGAGACGTGCGGCGGCGCGCGCCTGAAGACGGAAGGCCTGCTCTGGCGCATCGGCACGAAGGAAAACGCCGACGCCGTGCTGCCGCCGTCGCAGCGCTTCATGCCGCGCGGCGTGTCGTGGACGCGCGAGCAACTCGAAGCGCTGCCCGGGCTCACGATGCACGACCTGATGCTCATGCCGATTTCGCGCGTGCGCCAGTTCTTCGATTCGCTCACACTGCCGTCGAGCCTGCTCGACGACGCGCTCAAGCTGTTGCAGGAAGAGGTCGGCACGCGTCTGAAGTACCTGTGCGACGTCGGCATCGGATACCTCACCCTCGATCGCCAGAGCCGCACGCTCTCGGGCGGCGAGGTGCAGCGGATCAACCTGACGACGGCGCTGGGCACCTCGCTCGTGAACACGCTGTTCGTGCTCGACGAGCCCAGCATCGGCCTGCACCCGCGCGACATGGATCGCATCGTGGCCGCCATGCATCGCCTGCGCGACGCGGGCAACACGCTCGTCGTCGTCGAGCACGACCCGGCCGTGATGCTCGCGGCCGATCGCGTCATCGACATGGGTCCGGGGCCCGGCGAGCGCGGCGGCCAGATCGTTTTCGACGGCACGCCCGACGAAGTGCGCCGGGCCGACACGCTCACCGGCAGCTATCTCGGCGGGCGCAAGCACGTGGCGAACGCGTCGAACTGGCGTGCGCGCGCGGTGGCCGCCGACACGCCGCGCCTGAGGCTCTGCGGCGCGCGCGAGCACAACCTCAAGAACGTCGACGTCGAGATTCCGCTCGGCCGCCTCGTGTGCGTGACCGGCGTGTCCGGTTCGGGCAAATCGACGCTCGTGCAGGACATCCTCAGCCCCGCGCTCGCACGGCACTTCGGCGATCCGACCGAAGCACCCGGTGCGCACGACGAGCTCACCGGCGCGGAACAGCTCTGCGGCGTGGTGTTCGTCGACCAGTCGCCCATCGGCAAGACGGCCCGCTCCAATCCCGCGAGCTATGTCGGTGCATTCGACGAGATCCGCAAGCTTTTCGCAGCCGAGCCCGTTGCGCTGCAGCGCGGCTATACCGCGAGCACGTTCAGCTTCAACTCCGGCAACGGGCGTTGCCCGACGTGCGGCGGCTCGGGCTTCGAGCATGTGGAGATGCAGTTCCTGAGCGACGTGTACCTGCGCTGCCCGGATTGCGACGGCAAGCGCTACCGCGCCGAAGTGCTGGATGTGAAGATTCAGCGCGCCGTGCCGGGCGAGGCCATGCGCGAGCTGAGCGTGTCGGACGTGCTGGAGCTGACCGTCAATGAAGCGGTGAAGCTGTTCTCGTCGGATCGCGACGTGCTGCGCGTGTTGCAGCCGATCGTGGACGTCGGTCTGGAATACGTGAAGCTGGGCCAGCCGGTGCCCACGCTCTCGGGCGGCGAGGCGCAGCGTCTGAAGCTCGCCGGCTTTCTCGCGGAAGCGGCGCAGAAGAAGACGGCCAGCGGGCAGAAGGTGGCGCATCGCGGCCGCCTGTTCATCTTCGACGAGCCCACGACGGGGCTGCACTTCGACGACATCGCCAAGCTGATGCGCGCGTTCGGCAAACTGCTCGACGGCGGCAACTCGCTGCTGGTCATCGAACACAATCTCGACGTGGTGCGCGCCGCCGACTGGATCATCGATCTCGGTCCCGAGGGTGGCGAGGGGGGAGGCCAGGTGCTGTGCGCCGGCACGCTGGCCGATGTCGTGGCGTGCGAAGGTTCGCACACGGGGCGCGCGCTCGCCGAGTACGAGCGAACGGTGCTTGCGCCGGCACGCGCGGCCGACGCGGGCGTGCCGCTGCAGACGGCGTTGCGCGCCGCGCGGGCGCATCGCACGCCGGCCGGCGGCGGCGACATTCGCATCGTCAACGCGCGCGAGCACAACCTCAAGTCGCTCGACGTGGCGATTCCGCGCGGCAAGTTCAGCGTGATCACGGGCGTATCGGGGTCGGGCAAGTCGACGCTCGCCTTCGACATCCTGTTCAACGAGGGACAGCGCCGCTATCTGGAATCGCTCAACGCCTATGCGCGCTCCATCGTACAGCCGGCGGGGCGTCCCGAGGTGGACGCCGTGTACGGCATTCCGCCGACGGTCGCCATCGAGCAGCGCCTGTCGCGCGGCGGTCGCAAGAGTACGGTCGCGACGACGACCGAAGTCTGGCACTTCCTGCGCCTGCTGTACGTGAAGCTCGGCATTCAGCATTGCATTCACGATGGCGCGCCGGTTACGGCGCAAAGCCCGGATTCCATCGTCGCGCAATTGCTGCGCGACCGTCGCGGGCAGCACGTCGGATTGCTCGCGCCGCTCGTCGTCGGCCGCAAGGGCATTTACACCGATCTGGCCAAGTGGGCGAAAGCGCGGGGGCATTCACATCTGCGCGTGGACGGCGTATTCCTGCCGGTCGATCCGTGGCCGAAGCTCGACCGTTTCCGGGAGCACACCATTGAGCTGCCGGTCGGCGACGTCGTGGTCACGCCCGAGAACGAGGGGCTGCTGCGCACGCTGCTTGCGGCCGCGCTCGAACAGGGCAAGGGCGTGATGCATCTGCTCGCGCCGCTCGACGGGCTTGGCGACACGATGCACAGCGAACAGCCGGGCGAAGGCGTGGGCGAGATCGAGGTGTTTTCGGTCAAGCGCGCGTGCCCGGTGTGCGGCACCAGCTATCCGGATCTCGATCCGCGCATGTTCTCGTTCAACAGCAAGCATGGCTGGTGCGCCACCTGCGTGGGCACGGGCCTCGCGCTCACGCGCGAACAGCGCGAGGCGTTCGACGACACGGTACTCAATCAGGACAATCGCGGACGCGAGCATTCGCTGCCGTCGCAGGAACAGGAGCCCGAGGACGTGGGCGATCAACCGTGTCCGGACTGTCATGGCGCGCGCCTTAACCCCGTGGCGCGTGCGGTGACGTTCGACGAACACGCGATCTCCGATGTTGCGCAGTGGACGGTCACCGACGTGCGCGAGTGGATTCAGCGTCTCGCGCTGCACGGGCGCGAGGCCAGCATCGCGCGCGATCTGATCAGCGAGATTCAGGGGCGCCTGGCGTTCCTGGAGGAAGTCGGCCTCGGCTACCTCACGCTCGAGCGCGCGGCGCCCACGCTCTCGGGCGGCGAGTCGCAGCGCATTCGCCTCGCGGCGCAGCTCGGCAGCAATCTGCAAGGCGTGTGCTACGTGCTCGACGAACCGACCATCGGTTTGCACCCGCGCGACAACGGCATCCTGCTCGGCGCGTTGCGCAAGCTCGGCGATCAGGGCAACACGCTGGTGGTGGTCGAGCACGACGAAGACACGATCCGTCGCGCCGACCACATCATCGATATCGGCCCGGGCGCAGGCAAGCGCGGCGGCACGCTCGTCGCGCAGGGCAGCGTGAGCGAGCTCGCCGCGCACCCCGAATCGCTGACGGGCAAGTTTCTCGCGCATCCGCTGCAGCATCCGATCCAGCCGCGTCGTGAAGTGGTCGCGCCCGCCAAGGGTGTGCAAGCGGTGCCGCCGCACTGGCTCACCGTGCATGGCGCCACGCTGCATAACCTGAAGAACGTGACGGCGTCGTTGCCGCTCTCGCGCCTCACGGCAATCACGGGTGTTTCCGGATCCGGCAAATCGACGCTGGCGCGCGACGTGCTGATGACGAACCTGCTCGACGCCGTAGGCCGCTCGGTGCTGTCGTCACCGGCCGAGCGACGCGCGCGCAAAGGCGCCGTGCGCCACGTCGTGAAGGCCGACGGCAAGCCGCGCGCGACGAGCGAAGCGCCGGCCGAGCCGCGTCGTCCGGTGGTGCACGCGTGGCATGGGTGCGAATCAGTAACCGGTTGGGAGACGATCGATCGCGTGCTCGAAGTCGACCAGACGCCGATCGGCAAGACACCGCGCTCATGCCCGGCAACCTACATCGGCTTCTGGGACACCATTCGCCGGCTGTTCGCCGACACGCTCGAAGCGCGTGCGCGCGGCTATTCCGCGTCGCGCTTCTCGTTCAACACCGGCGAAGGGCGTTGTCCGGCGTGCGAGGGACAAGGCGTGCGCACCATCGGCATGAGCTTCCTCGCGGACGTGAAGGTGCTGTGCGACGTCTGCCACGGTCAACGCTTCAATGCCGAGACCCTGGCCGTGACCTGGCGCGGCAAGAGCATCGGCGACGTGCTCACGATGGAAGTGGACGAGGCCGTCGAGTTCTTCGCGTCGATGCCCAGCATTGCGCATCCATTGCAACTCATGAAGGACGTGGGGCTCGGCTATCTCACGCTGGGGCAACCGTCGCCGACGCTCTCGGGCGGGGAAGCGCAGCGCATCAAGCTCGTTACCGAGCTCACGAAGGTGCGCGACGACATCACGCGCCGCGGCCAGAAGTCGCCGCACACGCTGTACGTGCTCGACGAGCCGACGGTTGGGCTGCACATGGCTGACGTGGCGCGGCTCATCAACGTGCTGCACCGCCTGGTCAACGGCGGCCACACGGTGGTGGTGATCGAGCACAACCTCGACGTGATCGCGGAGGCCGACTGGATTGTCGACATGGGGCCGGAAGGCGGCAAGGACGGCGGTACGGTGGTCGCGGCCGCGTCGCCGGATGCGCTGACGAAGGTCCGTGCGAGCCATACCGGCGAAGCGCTCAAGCCGGTGCTGGCGCCGCCGATGCCGTCGTCTGCCGCACCCCGCCCGCGGACGGCTGCCGCGAAGTAACGGCTAGAGAGTCAAGGCTCGAGAGTCAAGGCCAGAGAGTCAACGGCCCGAGGGTCCGGCAAGCCCGGCCCTCGCCGCCCTCTGCAGGGACGCCATCCGGCGTCCCTTTTTTTCGTTTTCGATGCCCGAAAGGGCTGACGTTCGTTCTGATTATTTCCAAAACTGCAATTTAAAATTGGCAATTATCGTATTTATTGCAATAGGCGCGGGTAATAGACTGCATCTGTCGACGATGAATTGAACATCGCCTCGTTTCAAACAGACAGGAGAAATACCATGAAGCGCACACTTATCACCTCTGCCCTGATTTCCGCGATGCTGGCCGTCTCGGCTGGTTCGGCTTTCGCCAGCGACGCTTTCGACGGTCCGTCGGAATTCTCGTGGGTCCCGCAGACCAGCGTGCTCTCGCGCGCCCAGGTTCGTGAAGAACTGGCGCAGGCGCAGCAAGCCGGCCTGGTGCAACAACACGACGCCGTCTATCCGAAGTCGGTCGCGACCGTTGGCGGTGCGACGTCGGCGGTGACGCCGGGTTCGGTCGGCCAGATGGTCGCTGCCGGTTCGACGTACTTCGGCAACTGATCCCGCTTCACTGCAGGTCGGCCGCCCTTTGGCGGCCGATTTTGTTTTGTGCGGCCAATTCGCGCGTCAACACGGGGATTTACGTTACGCGCCGATCTTGTGGACAAGTCTGTCGATAAGGCTGTGAACAAGCGCCGTTTTGCCTGTGGACAACCTTGTGGATGACGGCGGGATAACCGGTGGACAGTCGAGGGAAAAGTCGTCGATTCGACGGGGATAACCGGTGAATATCGTGGGGATAGTCGGTGGATATGTCCTGAAAAAACGGGGATAAAGCAGTGGATTTCCTGTGGGAATCCCGGGCTTTTCCTGTGCATAACCTTGTGGAATGCCGGTGCAAAACGCCCTGACCGATCCGTGGAAACACCCGCCAACCGGGGCTTTTGGGGTTACCACCGCAAAAGAAGTGCAACATTTCGATCGCGATTTCCGGGCGCGGGAATCCGGACGGGAGCCGGTACGTCGCGAAGCCGGCACGGCGACTTGGGACGATGCGATGGACGCCGTGCGAATCGGCGCTCGCTCGGCGCAGCCCTGCGGTGAACGGTTGCGCTCGGTGCGCGGAGCGTGTTGCTAAGCATGTGCCAATCGAAGCTAAAGCGGCGGCAAGCCGGCCCTTAGAATGGGCATCCGAGACCGAACCAACCGTTCCCGCAATGGAGCGTCCTGTTTATCCGGAGACATTCGACATGAGCGACAAGGCCGAAGCCACGCAAGACCCGCAAACCCCGCAAACCCCGCAAACCCCGCAAACCCCGCAAACCCCGCAATGGCGTCTCGAGACGCTGGCGGTCCACGGCGGCTACCAGCCCGACCCGACCACGCGGGCCGTGGCGGTGCCGATCTATCAGACGGTGGCCTACGCCTTCGACGACACGCAGCATGGCGCCGACCTGTTCGACCTCAAGGTGCCGGGCAACATCTACACGCGCATCATGAACCCGACGCAGGACGTGCTCGAGCAGCGCGTCGCCGCGCTCGAAGGCGGCGTGGCCGCGCTGGCGCTCGCGTCCGGCCAGGCTGCCGTGACCTACGCCATCCAGACCATCGCCGAGGCCGGCGACAACATCGTGGCGGCCAGCACGTTGTACGGCGGCACTTACAACCTGCTCGCACACACGCTGCCGCTCTCGGGCATCGCCACGCGCTTTGCCGACCCGCGCGAGCCCGAGTCGTTCGAGCCGCTCATCGATGCCAACACGAAGGCGATCTTCGCCGAGTCGGTCGGCAACCCGCTGGGCAACATCACCGACATCGCGAAGCTGGCCGATATTGCGCACCGGCACGGCATTGCGCTCATCATCGACAACACCGTGCCCACGCCGTATCTGCTGCGCCCGTTCGAGCATGGCGCGGATATCGTCGTGCATTCGCTCACGAAGTACCTCGGCGGCCATGGCACGAGCCTGGGCGGTGCGATCGTCGACTCCGGAAAATTCCCCTGGGCGGACCACAAGGCGCGCTTCAGGCGCCTGAACGAGCCCGACGTGAGCTATCACGGCGTGGTGTACACGGAGGCGTTCGGCCCGGCGGCCTACATCGGACGCGCGCGCGTGGTGCCGCTGCGCAATACCGGCGCGGCGATCTCGCCGTTCAACGCCTTCCAGATCCTGCAAGGCATCGAGACGCTTGCGTTGCGCCTGGACCGCATCACGGACAACGCGTTGAAGGTCGCGCAGTTCCTGAACTCGCATCCGAAGGTCGAATGGGTGAACTACGCCGGCCTGCCGACGCACCCGGATCACGCACTCGTGCAAAAGTACCTGTCGGGGCGCGGGCCCGGCATTCTCACGTTCGGCGTGAAGGGCGGGCGCGCGGCGGGTGCGGCGTTCCAGGATGCGCTGCGGCTCTTCACGCGCCTCGTCAACATTGGCGACGCGAAGTCGCTCGCCACGCATCCGGCGTCGACCACGCATCGCCAGCTCTCGCCCGAGGAATTGCGCAAGGCCGGCGTGAGCGAGGAGACGGTGCGCCTGTCCATCGGTATCGAGCACATCGACGATCTGCTCGCCGATCTGGATCAGGCGCTGGGACGCTGAACGGTCGCTGAACGGTCGCTGAACGGTCGCTGAACGGTCGCTGAATGCGGGACACGCCGGCCGATCCCTCATTCGGCGCCAATTCTGGCGGAGTATCATGCGCGGCAACGGGTCGGGGGCAGGCGCCCGGACTGCTGTCATGTGACTGTCACCAGATCGTCACCTGCGCGGCGTAGTGTCCTTGCCCGTCTCTCGAGGATTGCGCATGGATTATCTGCAAGTACTGGTGCTCGCGATCGTGCAGGGCATTGCGGAGCTGCTTCCCGTGTCGAGTTCGGCACACGTCATCATGGCCGAGAAGCTCATGGGGCTCGACCCGTCGGCGCCGGCCATGACCCTGTTGCTGGTAATGCTCCACACGGGCACGATGCTCGCGGTCATCGTCTACTTCTGGAAGTCGTGGCGAGCGCGCTACTTCTCGTCGAAGCACGCCTTCGTCCACAACGCCAAGCAGGTCGTCATCGCCACCGCCTTCACAGGCGTGATCGGTCTCGCGTTGATGCTGTTCATCGAGAAGGGGCTCATGCGCGGCAGCGAGCACGCCGAGATCGAACATCTCTTCGGCAACCTCTACATCATCAGCGCCGGTCTCGCGATGGCGGGTCTCCTGATCCTGATTTCCGGCCGCAAGCGTGCGCCGACGGACGATCGCCCCATATGTGCTGAGATGCGCGCTGCGGACTCGGCCTGGATCGGCGCGGTGCAGGGGCTGTGCCTGCCGCTGCGCGGATTCTCGCGCTCGGGCTCCACCATTTCGACGGGCATGCTGCGCGGGCTCGACAAGGTTCGCGTGGAGGAATTCAGCTTCGCGCTCGCCGTGGTGCTCACGCCGCCGGTGATCGTCAAGGAGGCCTATCGGCTGTACAGCTCGGGCGGTGCGCACACGCTCTCGGGGCACTTCGCCACGGTGCTCGCGCCGTGCCTCGCCGGCATGGTCTTCAGCTTTCTCGCGGGCCTGATCGCGCTGCGCTGGCTCTCGCGCTGGCTCGAACATGGCCGTTGGTACCTGTTCGGCATTTATTGCCTGGCGGCGTCCGCCGCCGTGCTCGCCGCCAGCCAGGTGATGTGACGCGCACCGGGGCGCCGCCGGGATCGGCCTTCATCGCACCCGGTGGCGGGCCGTCACACCAGCGCGGCGACCACCTCCAGAAACGACGCGATCACGCGCGCCTCGCGGCGCTCCGCCAGACACACGACGACGGTCGTGGTCTCGACGCGGGCGTCGCCGATCGCCACCGTGGCCAGCCGCTTGTCGGGCGTATGCTCGCGCGCGGACACGGCCGCGACGCCCAGCCCGAGAATCACCGCCTCGCGAATCGCTTCGCGGCTGCCGATCTCCATGACCACGTTCGGCGAAACGCCCGCGTCTTGCATCGCGGCTTCGAGCGCGTGACGCGTGGTCGATCCCGGCTCGCGCATGAGCATCGGCTCGTCGGCCAATTCGGCGAGCGTCACGCTGCGGCGCTTCGCGAACCGGTGCGTGCCCGGCACCAGCAGGACGACCGGGTGCGTGCGATACGGGACCGCGTGCAGGCGCGCGTCGTCGTGGTATCGGGCGAGGACCGCGACGTCCGTGCGGTACGCCAGCAGACTTTCGATCATCTCCTCCGAGTTGCCGGGACGCATCGAGATGCGGATGCCCGGATACCGCGGCTGGAACGCGGCCACGATCTCCATGGCGTGATGCGGGCCCACCGCGCCGATGCGCAGCTCCCCCGTGCGCAGACCGCCGTGCTCCCTGAGCAGGCCGAGCGCCTCGGCTTCATCCGCGAAGATGCGCAGGCTCACCGCGTATAGCGCCTTGCCGGTCGGCGTGAGCGTGAGGCCGCGCCCATGCCGGTAGAACAACTCCACACCATAGGTCTCCTCCAGCGCGCGAATCTGCGTGGTCATCGTGGGCTGGCTCACATGCAACGCCTGCGCCGCGCGCGTCACGCTGCCGTGCCGTGCGACCGCGTGGAACGAGCGCAATTGGGTTATCCGCATCGATGACGCTCCCGTGACGAGGTATAGATTGGACGAATAGGTCGTGGAAAAAATGTGAATTGGAAGTATAGGTCGTCGCTCACCATAATCCAGCTCAATCTTCCTCGATCGGCTGCCGGCGCCCACGCGCGGCGGCACCGCCCACGCCATGACTGCACGCTCACGCTTTCACAATCCGGTCGACGTTCATTTCGGCGCAGGGGCGCTCGCGCATTTGCCCGCGCTCGTCGGCGAACGCCGCGCGGTACTCGTCACCATGCCGGAAGCGCGCTCGCTCGGTATGACCGGACAGGTCGAGGCGTTGCTCGGGCGACGTCTGGCCGGGGTGATCGATCAGGTGAGCCCGAACCCGGACGTGCGCGAACTCGCACCCATGTACGGCCAGTTCTGGCGCGAGTACGCGCATTGCGAAGTGATCGTGGCGCTGGGTGGCGGCAGCGCGCTCGACACGGCCAAGCTGCTGATGGTCGCCGGAGATGACGAGCGCTTCGGCACGCTCGTCGATGCGCTCGAGGCGCGCGAGGCCGGCGGCAGCTTCCGCCCCACGCGCACCAAGCGTCTGATTACCATCCCCACGACGGCCGGCACGGGCAGCGAGGTCACGCCGTGGGCCACGCTGTGGGACCGCCATGTGAAGCGCAGGAAGTACTCGCTGCATCTGCCGCAGACGTGGCCGGAAGCGGCGATCGTCGACCCGCGGCTCACACGCTCGCTGCCGGGCGCCATCACGTTGCAAAGCGGGCTCGACGCGCTCTCGCATGCGCTCGAAGCGATCTGGAACGTCAACGCCAATCCGATCTCCGACACGTTCGCCGTGGCGGCGGCGCGCGACATGATGCACGTGCTGCCGCAACTTATGGCGGCGCTCGACGACGAGGCGCTGCGCAGCCGTGCCGCGCTCGCCGCGTTGCAGGCGGGACTGGCGTTCTCGAACACGAAGACCGCGCTCGCGCACTCGATTTCCTACGACATGACGATCCGTCACGGCCTGCCGCACGGCATTGCCTGTTCGTTCACGCTGCCTGCCGTGATGCGGCTGGCCATCGGACGCCGCCCGGACCGCGACGCCGTGCTCGCGCAGGTGTTCGACGGCGATATCGCCAGTGCGCCGGCGCGGCTCACCGCGTTTCTGAACGGCCTGGGCGTCGCGACGGAGTTCGCGGCGTATGGCGTGAGCGAACCCGAGTCGAGCGCCATGATCGCCGCCGCGCTGGACGGCCCGCGCGGGCGCAACTTCATCGGCGCAGCGGCCTGACCGATCGACGGCCGCCCCGGCCCGGCGGTCCACGGTCGTGCATGCGTGGTTTCGAGCCTTACCAGCAGTCCCCGCAGTCCCCGCAGCTCCAGCATCACCCATCATCAAGAAGAACCGCCGCGCGCCACGGCGCGGCATCGAGACATCACAGGAGACAGACGCCCGGCGCAGACCGTGCGTCGCAGCGCGCCGCCACGGCGCGGCGCATCAACAGGAGGCGCAATGGAACAGGTTCTCTCCGGCGTGAGCGGCAGCGATGCGGCGTCCGCCGAAAAAGCGGTGCGCACGGTCGCGCTTGCCAGCCTGATCGGTACGACCGTCGAGTGGTACGACTTCTTCCTGTACGGCACTGTCACAGGACTCGTTTTCAACAAGCTTTTCTTTCCGAGCGGCGACGCATTCGTGGCCACGGCGCTCGCTTACACCGTCTACGCCGTGGGCTTCGCGACCCGGCCGCTCGGCGGCATTCTGTTCGGCCACTTCGGCGACCGGCTCGGGCGCAAGCCCTTGCTCATCGTCACGCTCACTATCATGGGCGTGTCCACGTTCCTGATCGGCCTGGTGCCGACGTACCAGAGCATTGGCATCGCGGCGCCCCTGATCCTGCTGTTCCTGCGTCTGTTGCAGGGCATCGGTCTGGGCGGCGAATGGGGCGGCGCGGTGCTCATGGCGTTCGAGTACGCACCGCGCGACAGGCGCGGGCAGTTCGCGGCGTACCCGCAGATCGGGCTGGCGGTCGGACTGTGCCTGTCGACGGGCGTCGTCGCCCTGCTCTCGTCGACCCTGACTGATGCCCAGTTCATGTCGTGGGGATGGCGCGTGGCGTTCATGCTCAGCCTGTTGCTCGTGGCCGTCGGCATGTTCATCCGGCTGCGGGTGCTGGAGACGCCGGAGTTCGCCCGTATCAGGGACAGTCAGCGAGTGGCGCACGTGCCGCTCTCGGAGATCGCGCGCGACTATCGGCGCAACGTACTGCTGGGCTGGGGTGCGCGCTACATCGACGGCGTGGTGTTCAACGTCTATGCCGTGTTCGCGATCTCGTATCTCGTGGGCACGCTGCATTTCCCAAAAACGCCGATTCTCGTGGCCGTCACGCTCGCCGCGCTGGTGCTCGTGGCGGCCATTCCCTATGCGTCGAAGCTCTCCGATCGCGCGGGCCGTCGCCGCGTGTTCGGCTGGGGGGCGCTCGCCTGCGGCGTGGCCTCGGTGCCGGCGCTCGCGGTAATGCACTACGCATCGAACATCTGGGCCGTATCGCTTGCGGTGATCGTGCCGCTCGGCGTGATCTACGCGTTCGTGTACGGGCCGGAGGCGTCGATGTTCTGCGAGCTTTTCGACACGCGCGTGCGGTACACGGGTATTTCGGTGGTGTACCAGGTCTCGGGCATCGTCTCGAGCTCGATCACGCCGCTGGTGGCCGCGACGCTGCTCGAATACGGCGGCGGCAAGCCGTGGTGGATCGCGGTGTATGTGTTGGCGGTGGGATGCCTGTCCGCGGCGTGCGCGGCGGCGATGAAGCGGACCTACTGAGGGAGGCGATCGACGAAGGGGGCCGAGCGGACGGGGGAAGAGAACGGGGAAAGAGAACGGGAAGAGGACGGAGGTGAAGGGTCCCGGGCCTCGGGAACACGGCAGGCCGGCGGATGGCTCCCCGGCTTGCCGTTCTTTTTGCGCCGCGTCAGAACCGGCGGCGCCGGATGTTGCCGCCGACGCTCATTGGCCGAAGTAGATCGAGCCGGCGCGGTTCACGCGGCCCGGGACTTCGTAGACCGGGGCGACCGTGGTGGTCTGCGGTGCCGCCACCGGGCCCGGCTGGGCCTGCGCCGGCTGCCGGGGCTGCGTTTGCTGAGCCGGCTGCGGCGCGGGGGCGGGTTGCGTGTTTTCGGCGGCGGTCACGGCGCCCGTGCTCAACAAGGCGGCGGCGAAGGCCGAGGCGATCAGCGCTTGCTTCATGTTCGTTTCTCCTGTCTGGCGAGACGTCCACCATGGGCGTCGTCATTGCTGCCAATCTACGCCGGCGAAACAAGGAGAAAAATGCGCGCTCGGAGAAGGGCGCATTGCTGAAAACGAAATAATGACTTGCCGATGACGGCGATAGCGCCGTTTCGTGGTCTGAACGAGCCGCCGCCTCGCCGTCGGGCTCAGCGGCGCGTTACGCGGGCTTCCTGACGGCGCGAGCGGGCGGCACGGCTGCGCAGATACGAGGCCGTGAGCACCGAAGCGCTCGCCAGCAAAAGGAAAGAACCGAGGGCGGCCATTGTCTTGCTCCTGTCTTTGTTGCCGTCGTCGTCCGCGGTGCGGCGCACCCTGCGAGCCACGACGACGGGGGACTTCACGATGTCACTCTACTGCTGACGCTCTGTGCAATAAACCCCGTCCGATCAAACAAGCTGTTGCGCGCAGCGGCGTTTGCGGTCGATTTCGCGCCCGAACCCCGCCATTGACCTGCCATATGCCCGTTTCAACGGCGTTAAACGCCTGATTTTCAATAGTTTTTTCGAATCGGACGATCGGTCGCGTTTTGTAGACGATCGGTTGCGAAAAAACCACGGGTTTTCCCTAGGATTCATCCATGCCAACGCGACGGACACCGCGACCCAGCAAAAACGCGGCAGGTGCCCCGAACGCTAGCTGACCACGAAAGTACACAACCATTGACAGGAGTATCACCATGAACACCCGTATCCTTGCTGCTGTTGTCGCTGCTGCCTCGTTCGTGTCGGCCTCTGCATTCGCCGACGCTCGTTACAACGACAACACCCCCGACATCCAGGTCCAGGCCAGCCAGTTGACTCGTGCCGAAGTGCGCAGCGAACTGGCGCAGGCCGCCGCGGCCGGCCAACTGAACCAGGTCGAGACCGGCACGCCGCTGATCGCTGCCTCGCAAGCGCAAAAGGCCGTGCCGGCCAACGCGCTGACGCGTGCGGACGTGCGCGCCCAACTGAGCGAGCGCGCCCTGCTCGACCGGGACAGCCGTTCGTGAGTCGAAGCCGCGGCGCCAGCCCGCGACGCGAAGCCGCCGGCCTTTCGAGGCCGGCGTTTTTTTCACAAGGGGCTCAAACTTTCGACGTCTCGCCCGTCGGTCAGCGCGCGTACAGCTCCGGCGCCTGCGCGATGAGATAGAGCACCGCGCCGATCAGTCCGCCGACGAGGGTGCCGTTGATGCGGATGTACTGCAGGTCCTGGCCGACGCTCAGCCGGATTTGCCGAGACAGATGTTCGGCGTTCCAGCCGTGCACGGTGGCGCGGATGTGTTCCGTCACGAAGTCGGCGAAGCCGGGCGCCATGCGCTCGGCGGCATCGAGCAGTTGCGCGTCGAGCGCCCGGCGCAGCGATTCGCTGCGTGCGAGTTCCTGTCCGATCCACGCTGCCGCGCCGGTGATTTTTGCGCCGATCACCGAATCCTTTTGCACGAGGTCGCGCTTCACCCAACCGCGCCACTCGTTCCACAGGCCGCCCACGTATGCGTTGAGCGCCGTGTCGCCCTTGAGCTGCGCCTTGAACGCGTCGAGCCTCGACTGCAGTTCGGCGTCATGCTTCAGACGATCGATCAGGCCCGCCACCGCGCGATCGAAGGCCTGACGCAGTTGATGCGACTCGTCCGCCTCCATTTGCGCGAGCAGGCGCATGAGCGCTGCCGAAATCATCTCCGCGCCCTTGTCGCCGATCCACTCCGATGGCAGCACCTTCTCCTTTCTCGGATGATCGGTCTTGAGCCATTCGACGATGCGCGCCGAAATGAACTCGCGCGTGTCCGGCTCGTTGAGCAGCGCGACGAGGTAATCGAGCGTTTCGTCGAGAAGCGCCTGATGGCGGCCGTCGCGCGTGAGCGTGTCGAGGATGGCCGCGGCAGAGCGCGACATGTCGAGCCGGTCGATCATCGTGTCGAGGGCGCGCCGTATGAAGGCCTGCACGTTGCGCTCGTCCATCACGTCGAGCACGCCGGCGGCGACCTTCACCATCACGGCGCTCAACTGGCGCGTGTTTTCGTAGGAGCCCAGCCAGTGCGATACCGCGTCGGCCGGGTTCTGCTGCCGGATCAGGCGCACGACCGAGGGGGTATCGAGAAATTTCTCGCGCACGAAGCGCGCGAGGCCGTCGCCCAACGCATCCTTTTTGCGGATGAGGATGTTGGTGTGCCGTGAGAGGCCCGGAATCGGAATACGGCGGAAGAGCGCCTCGACCGCGAACCAGTCGGCGAGCCCGCCCACCATCGCGGCTTCGGCGGCGGCGCGGATCCAGCCGGTGACGAAGTGCGGGGGCATGAACAGCGTGGCAATGAAAACGACCAGCGCCACGAGAAGAAAGGACAGGGCGCGCCGTTCGGCGCGTTGCAGGGCGATGGCGGGGTCCATGCGCGACCGGCTCCTGAAAAAACGAGGACGCCCGACAGGTTACCCCGTCGGGCGCCCGATGATAAGGGCCGCATCGGCCGACGTGCCGACGTGCAGACGGACCGGCGGCATCGTCGCGCGCGATGCCGCCGCCCTCGAGGCGATGCTTACCCGCGTTGCTTTGCCTTCAGTTCCAGGCGGTACTTGTGCAGCAGCGGCTCGGTGTAGCCGTTGGGCTGCGTGAGCCCTTCGAACACCAGCGCGCTTGCCGCCCGGAAGGCCAGCGAGTCGTCGAAGTTCGGCGCCATCGGACGATAGGCCTTGTCGCCGGCGTTCTGCTTGTCGACCACAACCGCCATGCGCTTTAGCGTCTGTTCGACCTGTTCGCGCGTGATCACGCCATGGCGCAGCCAGTTCGCCAGGTGCTGGCTCGAGATGCGCAGCGTGGCGCGGTCTTCCATCAGGCCAACGTCGTTGATGTCCGGCACCTTCGAGCAACCCACGCCCTGGTCGATCCAGCGCACCACGTAGCCCAGGATGCCCTGCGCATTGTTTTCGATCTCCTTGCGGATCTCCTCGGCGCTCCACTCGGCCTTGGCCACCACCGGCACGCTCAGCAGACCAGTGAGAAGGGCGTCGCGCTCTTTCGCGTAGTCGATTTGCTCGAGTGCCTGCTGCACGGCCTGCACGTCCACCATGTGATAGTGCAGCGCGTGCAGCGTGGCCGCGGTCGGCGACGGCACCCATGCGGTGTTCGCCCCCGCCTTCGGATGCGCGATCTTCTGCTCGAGCATGGCGTGCATCAGGTCCGGCATGGCCCACATGCCCTTGCCAATCTGGGCGCGGCCGCGCAGACCCGCGGCCAGGCCCACGAGCACGTTGCTCTTCTCATACGCGGCGATCCACGCCGAGGACTTCATGTCGCCCTTGCGCATCATCGGGCCCGCTTCCATCGCGGTGTGCATTTCGTCGCCCGTGCGATCGAGGAAGCCGGTGTTGATGAACGCCACGCGCGCGGCGGCGGCCGCGATACAGGCCGAGAGGTTCACCGACGTGCGGCGCTCTTCGTCCATGATGCCCATCTTGAGCGTGTTGCGCGGCAGCGCGTAGAGGTCCTCGATGCGGGCAAACAGCTCGTCGGCGAACGCGACCTCGGCCGGGCCGTGCATCTTCGGCTTGACGATGTAGATCGAGCCGGTGCGCGAATTCAGTCGCAGCTTGCGGTCGTGCAGCGCGGCGAGCACCGTCACCACGCCGTCGAGAATGCCTTCCGGAATTTCGCGGCCCTCGCGATCGAGGACCGCCGGGTTGGTCATCAGGTGACCCACGTTGCGGATGAACAGCAGCGAGCGGCCATGCAGCTTCACGGGCTTGCCGTCGGCGCCGGTGTACTCGCGATCGGCGTTCAGGCGACGCGTGAACGTCTTGCCGCCCTTGCTCACCTCTTCCGTGAGCGTGCCTTGCATCAGGCCGAGCCAGTTGCGGTAGAGCTCGACCTTGTCATCGGCGTCCACGGCGGCGACCGAGTCTTCACAGTCGATGATGGTCGTGACGGCTGCTTCGACGAGCACGTCCTTGACATGGGCGGCGTCCGTCTTGCCGATCGGATGGTTCGCGTCGAACTGGATCTCGAAGTGCAGACCGTTGTGCTTGAGCAGCACGGCCGCCGGCGACGCCGCGTCGCCCTGATGGCCGATGAACTGCGCCGGCGTGGCGAGCCCGGTCTGGCCGCCCCTGGTGGTGACGACGAGCTTGCCGCCTTCCACGCGATAGCCGGTGGCATCCTTGTGCGAGCCCTGCGCAAGCGGCGCCGCCTGGTCGAGGAAGCCGCGCGCGAAGGCGATCACGAGTTCGCCGCGCTTCGGGTTATAGCCGGTGCCCTTCTCGGCGCCGTTGGTTTCGGGAATGGCGTCCGTGCCATAGAGCGCGTCGTACAGGCTGCCCCAGCGCGCGTTGGCGGCGTTGAGCGCATAGCGCGCGTTCGAGAGCGGCACGACGAGTTGCGGGCCGGCCTGCTCGGCGATTTCGTAATCGACATTGGCCGTGGTGGCCTTCACTTCGGCCGGAGCGGGCAGCAGGTAGCCGATCTTTTCCAGGAAGGCGCGATAGGCGGGCGCGTCGGTGATCGGGCCCGGGTTGGCGCGGTGCCAGGCGTCGAGTTCGGCCTGCAGACGGTCGCGCTCGGCGAGCAAGGCGCGGTTCTTCGGGGCGAGGTCGTGGACGATGGCGTCGAAACCCCGCCAGAACGCGTCGACATCGACGCCGGTGCCCGGCAGGGCTTCCTTTTCGATGAACGCGATCAGATTGTCTGCGACCGTCAGGCCGCCACGCTGGGAAGTGGAAGTCATGATGCTGTACTCGAGTTTGAAAACCAGGTTGACGCGACTTCGTCCGCCGATTCGCCGCAGGCCCGGGTCCCGATGCGGGTCACGCCGGCAGTACGACTGACGATAAGGGGCAGTCTTATATAAGACTCTGAGTGTAATCCTTCTGGCGGCGCTCGAAAACCCGGGATTTCGAGTCGCGACACGCCCCCGGGTTATAGGTGGCATAAGGGTTTGCGTATGACGTCCACCCCGCAAGGCTCCGCGCCTGCCGGCCATTTTTCCGTGTGCAATTGCAGCATTCGGTACGGCGTTTCATCTTGTGAGAAATGGCGTCGAGAGATGGCGAAGGGCGGCCCACGAGAGGTCCGGAGAATTTTGACGATGCTCGTTGGCACGGGCGCACGGGTTACGCTATGCGGCTGCATGACGACCCATGCGTGAGCCAACATCCCGGACACCCCGGAAAAGCGCCTGCCGAGGAGGCATGAATCGTGAAACAAATACTGATGATGAGCAGTTCCCGCAAGGGCAACCTCGCCTACATGGAGCACGCCGACGACCAACTCCACGCCGTGCTCAGGGCACGCGCGGGCCGGGTGCTGTTCGTGCCCTACGCCGGCGGCATCACCTTCAGCTACGACGACTACGAGGCGCGTGTGAAGCCGGTGTTCGAGCGTCTCGGATATGAGCTCGAGTCGATCCATCGCCATCGCGATCCGCGAGCGGCCGTGGAGCGGGCGCAAGCCATCGCCGTGGGCGGCGGCAACACGTTTGCCCTACTCGAGCGCATGTACGATGCGGGCATCGTGGACCTGATTCGCGAGCGCGTGAGCGCCGGCGTGCCGTACATCGGCTGGAGCGCCGGTTCGAACGTCGTGTGCCCGACGATTCGCACCACCAACGACATGCCCATCGTGGAGCCGCCCACGTTCAAGGCGCTCGGCCTGATCCCGTTCCAGGTCAATCCGCACTTCATCGGCGGCAAGCCGGCCGGTCACAACGGCGAATCGCGCGAGGAACGCCTGGCCGAGTATCTCGCCATCCATCCGGGCGAGTCCGTGGTCGGTCTTCCGGAGGGCACCGCGCTGCACGTCCAGGGGGAGAACGCCACGGTGCTCGGCGAGTTCGACGTGCTTCACTTCAAGCAGGGCGGCGTCATCGACAGGATCGCGACGGGCAGCACTTTCGCGCTCGCGTCCCTCTAGTACGTGCCGGCGGCGCAGCTTCCGAACGGGACGATCGGCGTCTTCACGCGCATTGGCCTCGAAGCAGGCGCAACGCCCGGGTCGATAGCGTTCTGGAAGTGCTTCGTCGCATTTCCGCTGGTGCTGTCGTACTGTGTGGCGAATCACGAGCTTCGCGTGCAAACGTCGAAGCTTGCGCCTCGCTGGCCGCGACTCGTCCGGCGGTTCGGGTTCGGCAGCGTGTTCCATCGAAACCGGCGATCCGCTATTCGCGACATTGTTCGGATTCGCCGTCTTCAGCGAGTCTCTCGGCGTTGCGGGCATTGCAGGGGCGGGCTGCATCATGGCAGGACGCCTGATCGCCATTCGACCACAGTAGACGCGTCGGCGTCGCCGTAAAACGACGCCGCCGCCCGGGCGTGAACCACGGGCGGCGGTCGGACAATGTTGACGGCAGGCGGCGCGCTGCGCAGCCGCTGTCGTGAGTGGCGGCGGCGGTGGCGGCGATCAGGCGTCGTCGTCGAGCCAGGGCACTTCGACGTCGGTCAGGAAGGCGACCATCGCGAGCGGACGCGCCTCGTGGCGGCCCATCTTGCCATCGGCGCGATGCCACTCCACGCGGAACGTCTCGGGGTACCGGTCGGCGATCAGCTGCACGGTACGCAGCTCCTCTTCGTCGGCTTCCTCGATCGGGCCGTCGAAGGACAGCACCAGCGACTGCGGCCATACGCCGTCTTCTGGATCGTAGACCTTGTCGCCGTTCGGCACGTCTACCACCGCTTCGACGCCGATCGTCGCCGAGGCTGCCACGATCATCTCGCCAAGCGCGCGCAGTAGCGCCGTCGCACGTGCGGAGTTGATCTGACGCATGGCGAGGTCGCCGCGCGTCAGGGCTTGTTCCAGCTTGGGATCGGTTTTTTGTTTGGACATGCGGTTCCTCGGTAAAACGTTGACCACCGCGCGGGCGCGGCGCCATGTCACTGCGACACCGCCGTCATGCGCGGGGTTCCGATGCTACCACCGTCGCGCACGCCGGGGCGCATTACAATGCGGTTTTCGTTATCTGCCGCTGCCGGATGCCAGCCGCCCGCCGGTCTGTTCCGCCCGGAGCCCGCCTCGCCATGAATTCGCGCAAGCCCGCCCAGCCTCCCCAAGCGCCTGAAACCTCTGGAGTCCCGAAAGCCGCGGAGGTCCCGGAAGTCCCGAACGTCCCCCATGCCGCGCCGACGGGCGCGAGCGACGTCTATTTGCGGCTGCTCGGCGAGACCGCCAGGATCGACTGGAAGGATCTGGAATCGTTCTTTGCGCGCGGCGTGCTGCTGCACGTGGCGCCCGGCGTGGATCTGGTATCGGTGGCCGAGGCCGTGGCCAACGACGACACGGCTGCCGTCTCGCAATGGCTCTCGTCCGGCATGGTGCAACGCATGCAGGCCGAACAGGCGAGCGATTTCACCGCGCGTAAGCCCGAATTGTGGGCGGTCGTCGTCGCGCCCTGGGTGCTCGTGCAGGAGCGCGGCGCCGTCGCCTGAAACAGCGCGCTTCGTCTTATTCCGTGATGCCGGCTTCGACGAGACGACGCGTGCAATCCTCCAGCAAGTCCTGCGCCACGACTGACGCATACGCGTAGTCCGCGTCGAGCGACTCCATCATTTCATGTGCCGTGTAGAGGCCGGCTTCGCGCGACAGCGCGCCGGCGAGCTCACGCGCGAAGTCGTCGCTCAACGACGACAGCAGGCGGCGCTCCTCCAGCGGCAATTGCAGCCGGGAACGCGATAGCCACATCTGCGCGAGCGTCGCCCCCTGCTTGTCCGTCATCCACTGGCCGTGTTCGTAATACGCCGACAGACGCTCGGCCGTGAGCGCGAAGAGCAGCGCGCGGCGGGTGTTGAAATTCAGACGAATCGGTGAGGCTTCCGGCATGGCGGCAACCGCAAAATGCGGGCAAAAACGGGACGAGGGGGCAAAGGTATCACGCAAAGAGCCGCAGCAGCGCATTGCGCGCGTGGCGGATGAGTTCGGTCTCGTCGGCGCGTCCGGGCAGCAAATGGAATTCGGCACGCGGCAGCGGCGGCAGCCCGAGCGAGGGCGGACACACCACGAGATCCGGCGTAAGCGCCGACTCGTTCAGACACGAGATGCCGAGGCCCGCGCCGAGCGCCAGTTGCATGCCGGCCACGCCGGCGGCAGAGTGCGAAACGCGGTACGGCACCTTGTGTTTTTCCAGCACGGCGAGCACCAGGCTTTGCAGCGCGCATGACGGCGGCAGCGTGACCAGCGGCAACGGTTCGCCGATCGGTTCGGCCAGCGTCGACGACATCGCCCACACGAGGCGCTCGCGGCGCACCAGCGTGCCGGGCGTGCGGTAGCCGAGCGCTTTTGCGCCCTTGCCGACATCCCCGTTCATCAGCCGCAACGCCAATCCCACATCGAAATGCTCGCCGGTGAGCGCGGTGCGCTCGATCTGGGCGCTTTGCATGGCACTCACGTGCAGGCGCAGGCGCGGATACAGACTCGTGAAGCGCTTGAGCACGCGGCCCACGTCGTGCGGACGGTAGTAATCGGTAATGGCGATGCGCAACTCGCCGTCGAGCAGCACGCCTTGCAGGTCCTCGAATGCGGCTTCTGACAACGCCGCAATCTGACGCGCGTAAGCGAGCAGACGTGTCCCGGCCGGCGTGGCGCGCATCCCTTTGCGCGAGCGCACGAGCAGCGGCTGTCCGGCGCGTTCCTCCAGCTTCTTGAGTTGTTCGCTTACCGTCGATTGCGACAGAAAGATCTGCTCTGCCGCCGCCGAAATGCTGCCGGCGTCGTGGATGGCGATGAAGGTACGCAACTGTGTGAGGTCGAAGGCGCGAACGGTCATGGCGAGTCTCGGAGGATGCCGCCGCGCGAGCGGGCGGGTGGCCGGGCGGCCGAACGGCATTAATCCGGAAAACACGATATAAGGCATCGAATTTTCCCGCTTTTCCGATGGATTGTCCATCGGTACGATGCGCAAGCATGGCGTCGGACCTGTCCGCTGACAGTGTCGCGGCGCCCCCGATCCTCCTTATTACGCCGCGCGCCCGCGCACCGTGTCACTCATGAGCGAACGACTCTCCTGCACCGCGACCGTCCCGTCTGCCGTCGTCACGGCGACCTCCCCCGTCCTTGACCGCAGTCATCGCTGGAAAGTGCTTGGCGTTGGGGTGGCGGCCAATGCCAGTTTCGCCGCCGCGCTGGGCGGCATTCCCGCGACGGCCGTCCAGATGCGCGCGGCCTACGCGCTGGCGAACGCGGATCTCGGCATCGTGCTCGGCATGATCGGCCTGGGCATTGCCGTCTCGGAACTGCCCTGGGGCATGCTCACCGATCGCTGGGGCGACCGGCGCGTGCTGCTCGCCGGCTTGCTGGCGAGCGCGGCAGCGCTCGTCGCACTCGGTCTGTGGGGCGCGCCTGCGCCGCACTACGTGCCGTCGATGCCGATGCTTGCGGCCGGCATGCTTGCCGTCGGCGCGCTGGGCGGCAGCGTGAACGGATCGAGCGGACGCGCCGTCATGCGCTGGTTTCACGACAACGAGCGGGGGCTGGCCATGAGCGTGCGCCAGTGCGCCGTGCCGCTCGGGGGCGGCATCGGCGCATTGCTGCTGCCGGGAGTCGCGCTGCATCTGGGCTTCGGCGCGGTGTACGGCGGGCTCGCGGCCGCCTGTTTCGCGGCGGCCTTCATGGCGTGGTTGTGGTTGCGCGAGCCGCCCGAGGCGCCGCATGAGACGCGGCGCGACGCGCGTGCGTGCGCGGCCTCGGGCTATTCGCCGCTGCGCGACCGCAAGCTGCTCGGCACTGCCCTCGGCATGGCCGTGCTGGCGATGCCGCAGGTGGCGGTGCTCACCTTCGGCACGGTGTTTCTGCACGACTTTGCGCATGTCGACGTGGCCACGATCTCGCTCGCGCTCGGCGTGGTGCAGGGCGGGGCCGCCATCACGCGCGTGTGGAGCGGACGCTATACGGACAAGCGCCGCAACCGTCCTCAGTACCTTCGTGCGTGCACGATTGCCGTGGGCGCGGTCTTTGCCGCGCTGGCCGTGCTCGTCGCGTGGCTGGGGCACCATCCTGAATGGCTGGCGCACGGCACGCCGGCGATGATCGCGCTGCTCGCCGCGGGCGGTGTGATCGCGTCGGCGTGGCACGGCGTGGCGTTTACCGAATTGGCGACGATGGCGGGCGCTTCACGCGCGGGCACGGCGCTGGGCATTGGCAACACCGGCGTATTTCTCACGATGTTCCTCACGCCGCTGTCGATTCCGCTGCTGCTCGCGCTCGGCGGTTGGGGACTGGTGTGGGCCGGCGGCCTGATGTGCGCCGCGCTGGCGTGGCCGCTTTTCGTGTGGTCGCATCGACGCTGAGCCGCGAGGCGCGGTTCAGCGTGGAGTCAGGGCAGACGAATGTTGGCGACGAGAAAGTCGAGGAACGCCCGTACACGGGCGGGCAAGTGTCCGCCCTGTCCGATGTAGACGGCGTGCACCGGCTCGAGATCGCCCGGATTGTAGTCCTCGAGCACGGTGACGAGCCGTCCGGCGCGCAAGTCGGCGTCGACGTGATAGCGCGAATGGCGGGCGAGTCCCAGCCCTTCGACGGCCAGCTGGCGCATCATCTCGCCGTTGCTCACGACCATGTTGCCGATCTGCGGGTAGTGCGTGACGCCGCCGGCGCCGTCGAGAAAAGGCCAGCCCTGCACCTGGCGGTCGAAATTGAACGCCATCACGTTGTGGTGGATCAGGTCGGCCGGCGTGCGCAACGGGCCGTTGCGCGCCAGATACTCGGGCGAGGCCACCACGTGCACGCGGCTCTCGCCGAGCTTGCGGGCGACCAGCCGCGAGTCGCGCAGCGGACCGGCGCGTACCGCGACGTCGGCACGTTGTTCGAGCAGGTCGACGACGGTGTCGGTCAGTGTGAGATCGAGCCGGATCTCCGGATATTGCGCGAGAAATGCGGGGATGACCGGCAGCAGATAGTGCGTGCCGATCGGCACGCTCGAATTGACACGCAGCAGCCCGCGCGGCACGGCGCCTGCCGCCGCCTCGCGCTCGGCCGCCTCGATGTCGGCCAGCACGCGCACCGCCCGCTCGTGAAAGGCCGTCCCCTCGGGCGTGAGCTGCAGACGGCGCGTGGAACGATTGAAGAGCCGGGTGCCCAGGCGCGCCTCGAGCCGCGCAATCAGCTTGCTCACGGCGGACGGCGTCATGTGCAGTGCCCGCGCCGCCGCCGAGAAGCCGCCCAGCTCCACGACGCGCGTGAACACTTCCATATCGCCCGAGCGATTGACGTCCTGTCGACCCATCGGCTGTGCCCTCGACCCTTGCAGTGACTGATTGCGCGCGATCCTGTGACGTTGAGTCACAAATGATTTTCCTTCGCGCAGTCTATTTCATCAATGCGAGGACGTCTATATTCCGCTCATCGGTCGGCCGCCGTCACCCGGCGGGCGTGAACCGTTCCCAACATCAGACAGGAGTTTTTCCGTGCCCATCGCCCTTTACGCCCTGACCGCCGGTGCCTTCGGCATCGGCGTGACGGAATTCGTCATCATGGGTCTGCTGCTCAACGTCGGCGCCGATTTCGGCGTGTCGATCGCGGCGGCGGGCCTGCTGATCTCCGGTTACGCGCTCGGTGTCGTCGTCGGCGCCCCGCTCATGACGACCGCCACCGCCCGCTGGCCGCGCAAGACCGTGCTGCTCGTGCTCATGGCCATCTTCACCATCGGTAACGCGGCATGTGCGCTCGCGCCGAACTACGCGGCGCTCATGGCTGCGCGTGTGCTGACGTCGTTCGCGCACGGCACGTTCTTCGGCGTCGGCTCGGTCGTGGCGACCGGCCTCGTGTCGCGCGAACGCCGCGCCTCGGCCATCGCCGTGATGTTTACCGGCCTGACCGTGGCCAACATTCTGGGGGTGCCGTTCGGCACGTGGCTCGGACAGCACTTCGGCTGGCGCGCGAGCTTCTGGGCCGTCACGCTCATCGGCGCGCTTGCGTTCCTCGTGATTGCGTGGTTCGTGCCGAAGATCGCCGCGCCCAAGGACGCCGGCGACTGGCGTGCCGACCTGCGTGCGCTGGCCCGCCGTCCTGTGCTGCTCGGTCTCCTGACCACCGTGCTTGGCTGGGTGGGCGTGTTCGGCGTATTCACCTACATCGCGCCGCTGCTCACGGAAGTGACGGGTTTCTCCGAAGGCGCCGTCTCGCCGATCCTGCTGATCTTCGGCGGCGGTCTGGTCGTCGGCAACCTGCTCGGCGGCAAGCTGGCCGATCGGCGCGTGGTGCCGACGGTGCTCGGCAGCCTGCTCGCCCTGTCCGTCGTACTCGGCCTGATGACGTTCGCCCTGCACTCGCACTGGCTCGCCATCGTCTTCGTGGCGCTGCTCGGCGCGGCCGCCTTCGCGACCGTCGCGCCGCTGCAACTGTGGGTAATGGAGAAGGCGTCGGGCGCCGGCGAGAGCCTCGCGTCGAGCTTCAATATTGCCGCGTTCAATCTCGGCAACGCGATCGGTGCGTGGCTCGGCGGCTTCGTCATCGAACACGGCCCGGGCCTGACGGCCGTGCCGTGGGTGGCGGCGCTCGTGCCGCTGGCCGGCGTCGGCGTGGCAGTGCTGAGCCTGCGACTGGATCGCCGCGACGCGCAGACGCTCACGCCGGTTTGCGAGAACCCGGCGTCGTGACCTTCCGCCCGGCCTGATGCGCTCGCGTCAGGCCAGCACCCCGATGATCACACTGGCGGCCGCGAATGCGGCCGTGGCGTCGGCTCCGGGGGCCAGGCCCCGCGCGCTCACCGTCTCGTGCGGCACGACCGCGGCGAGCCGGCTGCCGCCGGGCAAGGCGAGGAGGATCTCGGCCTGACCGCCCTCGTCGGTGATCGCGTCGATCGTGCCCGCCAGACGGTTTGCCGCGGGCAACCCCGCGAGATCGGCGTCGCGCGCCACGTCGATCCACGGCGCCTTGACGAGCGCGAACGCTTCGCCGCCCACCGCCAGGCCGAGCGTCTGCGTGCTGTGATGGGTGAGCGACGCGGTAATCGTCTCGCCGCCGGGCAGTGCAAGCGTTACCTCGTCGTTCACGCCGCACGACCGGATGCCGGAGATCGTGCCGTGCAGCTGGTTGCGTGCGCTCGTCTGAAGGGCCAGTCGCGAAATGAGCGGCCATTGCTCGCCGAACGGCTCCAGGTCGCCGGCCACGCGGGCGAGGAATTGTTGCTGTGCCGCTTCGACGGCGCGGAACGCGGCGACCAGCTTCGCGCCGCGCGCGGTGAGCCGGGTGCCGCCGCCGCCGCGCCCGCCCGTGCTGCGCTCCACGAGCGGCTCGCCGGCGAGCTGATTCATGGCATCTACCGCGTCCCAGGCGGCCTTGTAGCTCATGCCGGCCGCCCGTGCCGCCGCCGTAATCGAACCCTGCGCGGCAATGTGCTCGAGCAGCGCGATACGCGCCTGCCCGCCCAGCGACGCGTTGCCCCGATGCAGCCAGAGCGAGCCGCTCACTTGCAAGTTGTCGGTCATTTCGTTGTGTAAAACATCATCCGGCGTTGAGGAAGGTTCGGAAACCATAACGTTTTTATCGTTTCAATACAGCAGGTCGTCGCATCCGAAAGGGCTGGCAAACCGTTCGGGCGATCGTGCGGTTTGCCGGTCAGTGCGTCGCCCGGAGCGTATCGCCGCACGAGGCCGGATCGGAAAGTGTTGCGGCGCACCAACGAAGCGCGCTTCGGGCGTCACGGTGGGGGACGAATGGGGGACGTTTCTCCTCTACATTCAATTTGCCGCATGCCCCCCCAGTGCCGGTAATGCCGCATCGGACGGACGTTTCAGTCTCGCGTGCAACCGGGAATGCGACGTTTACCGAAGTGCCCACTCACCTGACACAACAGAAACGGGGTGAAATGATGCGCGTCAGGAATATCAAGGAAACGGTTGACGGGGCCCGATACTATCGTCTGGTTCGCACGCTGCCCAACGGCAAGCGACATCAGATGCAGATTTCTTTTTCCGCCGGTGAAATGCGCTTCAGGCGCTTCGTCGCGCAACGCTTGTGGTTGCTGCGTGCCGAAATGCGAGACAGTACGCGGGCGGCCGCCATGCCCGCGCCACGCAACCATCTGCCGCAACTGGTCTTCTAGTCCAAACCTGGCCTCGCACGCCACCGCCCGGCGGCCTTCGCCGGGCGGTGGCGTTCGTCCGCGACCGCTGCCTGCACGGGGGCCGGAAGGCCCGAGAGGTTCGGAGGGCGCGGGGGACGGCCGGCGACCGGAGGGCGCTCAGCCCGCCAGACGCGGCGTCCTCGCGGAGATCGACGTGACGGAGGCCGAGGGCGGCGACTTGCCGGCGGCAAGGCCCGTGCCGGCGTGCGCGATGGCGAACTGCACGAGTTCGTCGAATGCAATCGGGCGTGCGAACAGATACCCCTGCGCATAGGCCACGTTGCGCTCGCGCAGGTACGCCGCCTGCATTTCGTTTTCCACGCCCTCGGCCACGATGGTCATCTCGAGGCGCTCGGCCAGATGGATGATCGAGTCGCAGATGTTGCGCGTGACGACGTCGTCCGCGGTCACGGGCAAGAATTCCTTGTCGATCTTCAGGTAATTGAAGTCGTAGCGCTTGAGGTAGCCGATGGAATTGTTCTCGGCGCCGAAGTCGTCGAGCGCGGTTTCGATGCCGCGCCGCTGGAGTTCGGCCATCACGTTGCGCGCCGCGGCCGTGTCGCGGATCACGTAACGCTCGGTGATCTCGGCGACGAGCGGATAGGTGTCGTTGAGCGAGCCGTAGTAGCGCTCGATATCGTTGACGATCGTGGTGTCGCGCAAGTGCCTTTCGGCCAGGTTGATGCCGATGTGGAAGCCGGTCGGCAAGGCGCCTTTCGAGACGTCGTTGCGGATCTGGCGCAGCAACGCGCGCGTGAGCTCGATGATGAGCCCGTTGCCTTCGGCGATCGGGATGAAGGCGTCCGGACGAACGAGGCCCGCGACCGGATGGTGCCAGCGCACGAGCGCTTCGCAGCCTGCGCAACGGCCGGTGGCGAGCTCCATCACGGGCTGGTAATACACCTTGAATTCGTTACGCCGGATGCCGTGCGCGATCTGCCGCCGCATGAACTGCGCAGGCCCGAGATGGCGGAACGTCATGATCCCCAGCAGGCACGCGACCACGCTGCCGAACGCCAGGAAGATCGGCGCCTGATTGGCGGCGAGCGATCGCATGAGCGACGGGCTGCCGGCGAGCGACGTCACGAAATGCTCCGACGCGAGCGTGACCTGCGCGCCGCGCGTGGCGACGCCCGCCGACTCGAGGCGGGGGCCTTCCGACGTGAGGGCGACGTTGCCCACGGACATTGCCGTCCATGCGAGATCGCTGCTCTTTACGCTGTGCAGCGTCTCGGTGAGGTACACCCCGTCGACGAAGCCGAGCACGCCGTCGGTGGCCGACGTCGGCACGTAGATCGCCAGCGCCGGCGAATCGCTGACATAGGGCGTCCCGCCCACGAGCAGCGCGCGCGTGCCCGTGAGCATGGGCACGAGGTCGGCCGGCAGCGGCATGTTGATGGCCTCGTGGGTGCGAATGACCGACGAGCAATAGAGCTGGCCGCGCGAGACGAGCCAGATGGAACGGAAGTAGGGACTGAGCGTGCCGGCGGCCTGGAGCGAGCTGCCGACCTCGTTGCATGCGCGGCCGACCCATGGGGTCGCGCCCTGCAGCGTGCTCTCGGCCTGCGAGACGATCCGTTCGAGCGCGTCGCGTTGGCGCTCGGCTTCGTCGCGCAGGATCGACTGCGACATGTGGTAGATGCGCAACCAGCCCAGAAAAAGGACGACGACGAGCGTGACCGCCACGACAAGCCCGGTCACCAGCCACTGCACGACTCTGGAGTGTTGAATCATGTTCTGCTGCCAACCATGGAATGAGTGGGCCCTGGCGTGTGCTTCGTGTTGCACGGCACAACTCGTCAATTGACTCTACACGAATCCCCGACAGCGTCCAACGCCCGATAAACCCGCAGGAGACAGGGACGATCCGAGGAAATGACGGGGCCAGGGGGAACTGCCAGTCGCTGATGGATTTACCGAAGACCGCGTTGCGCGGACCCCGGAACGGCGCAACCGGGGATGGCGGAATCGCGACAAAACTTGGCGCAACAGCGATTTACGCATGCTCTACACTTCACTTATTCAATTTCTGGCAAAAATTGGGATAAATCCCAAGTTTTCTGCATATCTGCACGAACTCCGCCAGGAAGTCCGCATTTTCCAAAGCCATTGACGTCAGTCTGTCCATTCCATGTCGAGTCAACCTGCATCCACCCTTTCCGGCGCCCCCACGCCGGCCGCCCAGGGCGCGGCATTTCGCGTGCTGTCGGCGATCAGCTTTTCTCACCTGCTCAACGACATGATTCAGTCGTTGATCCTTGCCATCTATCCGCTGCTCAAGGCCGGTTTTGACCTGAGCTTCGGCCAGGTGGGCCTGATCACGTTGACGTATCAGATCACCGCATCGCTGCTCCAGCCCGTGGTCGGCCTCTACACCGACAAGCACCCGAAGCCGTATTCGCTGCCGGTGGGCATGGGTTTCACGCTGGTGGGCCTGCTGCTGCTCGCCGTGGCGCCGAACTTCGGCGTCCTGCTCGTGGCCGCGGCGCTCGTCGGCATGGGCTCGTCGGTGTTCCATCCGGAATCGTCGCGCGTGGCCCGCATGGCGTCGGGCGGCCGTCACGGCATGGCCCAGTCGTTCTTCCAGGTCGGCGGCAACGTCGGCTCGTCGCTCGGGCCGTTGCTCGCTGCACTCGTCATCGTGCCGCACGGCCGGGGCAGCGTGGCGTGGTTCTCGGTGGCAGCCCTCGTTGCGATTTTCGTGCTGTTCCAGGTGAGCCGTTGGTACGCGGTGCAGCGTGCGGCGAGCCACGGCAAGCCGGCCGCGCGCCGCGGCGGCACGGCGCATCTGTCGCGTGGCAAGGTGATGTTCGCCATCGGCATTCTGCTGGTGCTGATCTTTTCGAAGTACTTCTATCTCGCGAGCATCAGCAGCTATTTCACGTTCTATCTGATCAGCAAGTTCCACGTATCGGTGCAGAGCGCGCAGATACATCTGTTCGTGTTCCTGTTCGCCGTGGCTGCCGGCACGATGATCGGCGGCCCGCTAGGCGACAAGATCGGTCGCAAGTCTGTGATCTGGGGCTCGATTCTCGGCGCGGCGCCCTTCACGCTGATGCTGCCCTACGCGAACCTGTTCTGGACGGGCGTGCTCACCGTCGTGATCGGGCTGGTGCTGGCCTCGGCGTTCTCGGCGATTCTCGTCTATGCGCAGGAGCTGATCCCCGGCAAGGTCGGCACGGTCTCGGGACTGTTCTTCGGCTTCGCGTTCGGCATGGGCGGCGTGGGCGCCGCGGTGCTGGGCGAACTTGCGGATACGACGAGCATCGATTTCGTCTACCACGTGTGCGCGTATTTGCCGCTGCTCGGCATCGTGACGATTTTCCTGCCCGATGTGGAGGGCGCCAGGGCGCACAACAAGGCGCACAGGAAGACGACGGCGGCCTGAGCCGTCCGCCGGCGGCGCCGCCTGCCGATGCCTGCGTGCTGGCCGCACCACGAAAGACGCCGGTCCGAAGTCTCGGGACCGGCGTTTTTTCATGCCTGATTCGGTGCGAGCCGGTGCTCGGAATTACGGCGCGGCGCGCTTTTGCAGTTCCCAGCGGCCGTTGTCGCCCTTTTTGCACGCGGGCAGCTTGAGCTCGACTTCCTGACCCTTCGCATTGAGCAGCACGATCAGATCGCGGCAGGTCTTGTCGTCGGTCTTGTGCGTATTGGTCGGCGTCAGCTTTGCCGTGATGGCGACCGGATTGTGGGTCGATTTGCTGTCCCACGTGAGGGACTCGTTGTCCTCCTTCTTCGACAACGCCTCATTGGCGGCCTTGGCGAGCGCTTCGTTATCGGCCTTGCGCAGATACGCGAGTGGAGAATTGCTCATGAAAGTCAGGTTGGAGGCGGCGAACGCCGGCGCGGCGACACTGGCGCCAATGACGAGCGCCGTGCCAAGCACGGTCGAGCGGGCACGTGACGAGCGGATTTGCGACATTCGGAGTCCTTGAGATTGTCGACGAGGGACGAAGCCTGCGCGGTATCGCGACGCACGGGGCACACGACGCGAACGAGGTGCCTCGGGCGCGGCCGCCGCAGGGAGCACGTCGATCATAAAAGAAACGGGCGACGGCGTCACCTCAGCGCGCTTGCGCGAGCGAACGCATCACTTCGGCGACCTGCCGCAAGGCGGCTTCCAGTGCGGCGTCGGATGCCGGCGAGCCGAACGCAATGCGAAGCGCGGCCGGCGCCGCCTGCCCAGGAGCGGCGAATGCATCGACCGGCGTGATCGCAATGCCGCGTGCGTGCAGCGCGGCCACGACATCGTCGCACCGCACGTGCGCGGGCACCGGCAACAGACGATGAAACGCGCCTGCGTAGCCGGTCGAGCCGAGACCGTCGAGGCAAACCCTTGCAATGGCCTGGCGCCGCGCGGCCATCTCGCGCTTGCGCGCGATCCAGCCGTCGAGCGTGCCGTCGCCCAGCCAGCGCGACGCCAGTTGCGCCATGAGCGGCGCGGCGCTCCACACGCTCGCGCGCATCGCGGCATGCACGCGCGGCGCGAAGTCGGGCGGCGCAATCAGATAGGCGATACGCAGCCCCGGCGCGGCGGGCTTCGACAGACTGCACACCTCGAACGTGCGCTCCGGCGCGAGCGTGCGCAATGGCGGCGGAGCGTCGGCCACCAGAAAGCCGTATGCGCTGTCTTCCACCAGAAGCAGATCGTGACGTCGCGCCACGGCCACCAGCGCCTGCCGCTGTTCGAGCGGCATGACATCGCCCAGCGGGTTGTGCAGCGTGGGCATGGTATAGACCACGCGCAGACGACCGGCGTGAGTGCGACACAGCCTGTCGAGCGCCGACGGGTCGATTCCGGACCCGCCGGGCGCCATGCCGAGCGCGACGAGCGGGATGTCGCGCAACGCGGCCAGCGCCTTCCATCCGGGATAGGTCAATGCTTCCACGCCGACCGGCTCGCCCGCGCGGCATAGCGCCAGTTGTACGACGTCGAGGGCGTGCTGGCCGCCGGCGCAGACGACCAGCGCCTCGGGCGACACCGCTGCGCCATCGCGGCGCGAGAGCCACTGCGCGGCCGCGCGCCGGTCGGCGGGATGCCCGTCGTGCGGCGCGTGCGCGAGCAGCGCGTTGAGATCGCCGCCGGCTGCCGTCTCGCGCAACGCTTGCCGGAAGACGTCCGTCTGTTCCGGCAAAACCGGATAGTTGAACGCCAGATCGACGCCACCCACGGCGCCCGGCGCCGGCGCCCATTGCGCGAATGCGGCGGCCGCGCCCACGGCGGGCGAACGCACGAAGGTGCCGCGGCCGACTTCGCCCACGGCCAGCCCGCGCCGCGCGAGCTCCGCATACACGCGGGTCACGGTCGACGTGGCGAGCCCGTGCGCGTCGGCATACTCGCGCTGCGGAGGCAAGCGAGCGCCGGACGCGAGCTCGCCGGCCGCGATGGCAGCAGTCAGACGTTCGACGTGTTCGAGATAACGGGCATGAGCGGCCATGAATGGAGAATTGATCTCAGGACAATTCAATAATTGCACTGACTTCGTGCCCCGACAATACTAGCCGCCGGACGGTATTTTTTCTCGCTCTTGTCGCGCATCGTCGCGCGCGTGCCCTCGAACTTTCCCCGGCGTTCCCTATGCCCCGCTCCTTACCGCACCCCCCGCGATCGTCCTCGATGGACGAGAGCGCCGCGTCTTTGCGCCGTCACGCGCCATGGGCGATCCCGTTGCTCGCGCTGCAGCTTTTCCTCGTGACGTTCTCCGTCAATCTGCAGGCGCCGCTGGTGCCCCACTACGCGGCGGCGAGCGGCTACGGCGCAGGCGCGCAGGCACTGGCGTTTGCGTGCTACGTGGGCGCGCTCGTGCCGGCGTTGCTGTTTCTCGCGGGGCTGTCGGACCGCGTGGGACGCCGATTGCCGCTGGCCGTCGCGCTCGTGCTGGGTGCGGCGGGCACGTGGCTCACGCTGCGTTGGCCGACTCTCGTCGCGCTCGGTGGCGCACGCGCCTGCTACGGTCTGGCGACCGGGCTGGTCGCCGGCAGCGGTACCGCCTACATGACAGAGTTGTACGGTGAACGCGAAGACGCGGCCGCGCGCGCAGCGGCGCTGGTGGCGGCGTCCACGTCGCTGGGCTTCGGCATGGGCGCGCTGGTGACCGGCGTCTGCCTGGTCATGGCGCCGAGCGCGCTCCCGCCGCTGAGCTTGCCCGCCTATCTGCCCTTCGCGCTGGCGGCGGCGGTCGCGGTCGCCGCCCTGCCGGCCCCGGCCCGCAATTCCCGCGCGCCGTGGCTGCGCTGGCCCGTGCTCGCGCCGGGCACGGCGCCGCTGGGTGTGGCGATCCTGCTGGCGTGGGCGGCGGTCGGCGTGGTCATCGGCGTCGTGCCCGCGGCGCTCGCCGCGCACGGGCATGCGGCATGGGCGGGCTTCGCGACCTTCTTCGTGATATCGACCGGTCTCGCGTTCCAGCCCGCGGCGCGGCGCATGAGCGCGGTGCGCGCCGTGCGCACGGGACTGCTGCTGGTGCCGCTCGGGTTCGCGGTGCTGGCCCTGGGCGTGATCCACGCAAGCCTGCCGGCCTTGCTCGCGGGCGCTGCCGTGGCCAGTTCGGCCTGCTACGGCTTCACCTATCTGGGCGGCCTCGCGGCAGTCAACGCGGCCGTTGCTCCGGCGTTGCGCGCGCGGGCGGCGGCGGGCTACTTCCTGTTCGCGTACTTCGGATTCTCGGTGCCCGTGATCACGAGCGGCTGGCTGGCCGACCATTTCGGCATGCCGGTCGCGCTCGCACTGTTTACCGCCGCACTGACTGCGGGCAGCGCCGCATTGGCGGTCACGCTGCGCCGCGCGCAGGCATCGGTCACGCGCCCGGTTTGAGACGCTTGCCGCCCGCGGCATTGCCAGCATTGCCGGTGTTGCCGCCGCTGCCGGGGCTTACGTAGGCTCCGGTGCCGTGCAACTGGTCTTCGGCCAGTTCCAGTGCGCGCACGGCGCCGCGCCCCTTGCGGGCGAGCAGCATCTCGACGAGCGTTTCCACCACTGCAATGCCGGCCGTGATGGACGGGAAGAACGATGGGCTGTCGTGCGAGAAAAGCACCGTCACGTCGGCGTCGAGCGCGAGCGGCGAAACGGTGGAGTCGGTGAGTGCGAGCACGCGCGCTCCCGCCGCGCGCGCGGCGCGCGCGACGATCAGCGCCTCGTTGGAATACGGCGCGAAGCTGATCACCACCACCACATCGCGCGCCGACAGCGCTCGCAACTCCATCTCGAGCGTGCCTGCCTCGCCGCGAATCAGGTGCACCGTCGGCCGGAACAGCCGGTAGACGTACTGGAACGTGAACGCGATCGGGAAGCACGCCCGGAAGCCGGCCACGTGGACGGTGCCCGCTCCCGCCAGCAGATCGACGGCGGCGCTCAGCGATGCGCCCGCGCCCGCCTCGGTCAGATCGAGGTTATTGTGCTGCACGCGAAACATCTCCGGCACCATGCGCGCCGCGTCGCCCTCGCGGATGACTTGCCGCGCGCGGCTCGCGTAAGGCTGGGGCCCCAACCGGATCGATTCGAGGAACAGCTCGCGCAGACCGTGCCAGCCCTCGAAACCGAGATGCTGGGCGAGCCGCACGAACGTGGCAGGCTGCACGCCGGCTTGCGACGCGATGGCCCGCATCGAACTGATGGGCACCTGCTGCGGATGGTCGAGCAGAAAACGCGCGCCCGCCTGGAACTGCGGACTTAACTGAGGGTAACGCTCGCGCAGCAGCGCGTTGAGCTGCTCGAGCGTCTGCGGCAGCGCGGGGGGGTGTGTCATTGGGGATGGCAACACGGCGTCGGAACAATGTAACGATTGTTGCATGAAATTCGCCGCGCGCGCACGCGATTTGTCCGGCGGCAACGCATGGCGGCGACGCCGCGAGTGTGGCAGAGGCGTTACAAAAACTGTTGCGTTCGAGTTGTTAATGAAACATATGTTGCAATGAACCGACGATCGGCATACACTAGGCGGCATCGTTCGCACGCCGGTGCGCCGGGTGGCCATCGGGCGACGGTCATCTTTTCGTCAGAGGTCCAGGCATGACTGCAGGCATGACTCACGTGTTTCACCGCAATCCGCGCCAGACGTTGCCCGTCGCCGTCGGCGGCCAGGGAATCGAGCTGATCGACAGCACCGGCAAGCGCTATCTCGACGCCTGCGGCGGGGCGGCCGTCTCGTGCCTGGGGCACGGTCATCCGCGCGTCATCGAGGCCATGCAGCAACAGGCGGCGCAACTCGCCTACGCCCACACCTCGTTCTTCACGACGGAGGTGGCCGAACAACTGGCCGACACGCTCGCGGCGAGCGCCCCCGGCGATCTGAATCATGTCTACTTCGTGAGCGGCGGCTCCGAAGGCGTGGAGGCGGCGCTCAAGCTCGCGCGCCAGTACTTCGTCGAGATCGGCCAACCGCAGCGTCAATACTTCATCGCGCGCCGCCAGAGCTATCACGGCAACACGCTCGGCGCGCTCGCCATTGGCGGCAATGCGTGGCGTCGCGAGCCGTTCCTGCCGCTGCTCGTGCCGGCGCATCACGTCTCGCCGTGCTTCGCCTATCGCGAGCGCCGCGACGGCGAGAGCGACGCCGCCTACGTGCAGCGGCTGGCCGATGAACTCGAAGCGAAGATCCTCGCGCTCGGCGGCGACAAGGTCATTGCGTTCGTGGCGGAAACCGTCGTTGGGGCGACCGCTGGCGCCGTGCCGCCGGTGGCCGACTACTTCCGGCGTATTCGCGCCGTATGCGACAAGTACGGCGTGCTGTTGCTGCTCGACGAGGTAATGTCGGGCATGGGCCGCACCGGCCACCTGTTCGCGTGCGAGGAAGACGGCGTCGTGCCCGACATCCTCGTCATTGCGAAGGGCCTCGGCGCCGGCTACCAGCCGATCGGCGCGATGCTGTGTTCCGACCGGATCTATCACGCCGTGGTTGGCGGCTCGGGCTTCTTCCAGCACGGCCACACGTATCTCGGGCACGCCATGGCGTGCGCCGCGGCGCTTGCCGTGCAGCGCACGATCGCCGAGGAGAATCTGCTGGAGAACGTGAAGGCGCGCGGCGAGCAATTGCGTGCGGGACTGCGCGAGGTCTTCGCCGACCATCCGAACGTGGGCGACGTGCGTGGACGCGGCCTCTTCGTGGGCGTCGAATTCGTGGCCGAGCGCACGAGCAGGCAGACGCTGCCGGCAGCCGACAAGATGCACGCGCGCCTGAAGGCCGCGGCCAAGGCGCGCGGACTGCTCATCTATCCGATGGGCGGCACGGTCGACGGCGTGCATGGTGACCACGCGCTGATCGCGCCGCCGTTCATCTGTCAGCCAGGTGATATCGACCGTATCGTCGAATTGCTGGCGCTGTCCGTCGCCGATGTGACCGGCGTTCCCGCAAAGGTTGGAGGCGCGGCATGACGCGAGCCTTTGCACTGGCCGTCGCGCCCAACGGCGCGCGCCGCACGCACGCCGACCATCCGGCGCTGCCGATGACGCCGGACGAGCTCGGTGCGTGCGCCAAGGCGTGTCTCGACGTCGGCGCGGCAATGATTCACCTGCACGTGCGCAAGGCCGACGGCACGCACAGCCTGGAAGTTCCCGATTACACGGCGGCCATTGCGGCCGTGCGGCGCGCGGTCGGCAACGAGCTCGTACTGCAGGTGACGACCGAAGCGGTCGGCATCTACGCTCCGGCGCAACAGATCGCGACGGTGCGTGCATTGCATCCGGAAGCAATCTCCGTCGCGCTGCGCGAGATATTGCCGGATGCCGCGCATGCCCCGGCCGCCGAAGCGTTTTTCGAATGGTTGTGGCAGGAACGCATTACGGCGCAGTACATCCTGTACGACACGGAGGACGTGGCGCATTACTGGCGTCTGCGCGCAAGCGGTGCGATCCGGCCGGGACGTCACTGGGTTCTCTTCGTGTTGGGGCGGTACAGCAAGGGACAGTTGTCGTCGCCGGCCGATCTGCTGCCGTTGCTCGCCGCCTGGCACGGGGGCCGGGCGCGGGCGGACGCCGAAAACGACGCCACGCCGTGGGCCATGTGCGCGTTCGGCCCGCGCGAGGCCGAGTGCGCGTTGGCGGCCGTGTTGCAAGGCGGCCACGCCCGGATCGGCTTCGAGAACAACCTCTTCCTGCCGGACGGCAGCGTCTCGCCGGGCAACGAGGCTTCGCTGCGCGCACTCACTGCCGCCGCGGTGCCCCTGGCGCTCGCGCCCATGACGGCCGACGCGCTGCGCGAACTCACGCGCTGACCCCAAGCCCGCGCGGCCTTCGCCGCATCGTTTCAGACACGGAACGGAATACACGGCCTGCCCGGCGCCGCCCGACCAGGCCGCTGTAATAGAATCGGCGTAGCCTCGAAGAGGCTCGCGGCGCCGGGGCCGCGCGCGCACGGGGCATCGACTTCGCCCGTCGATCGGGTGATCGAGCCGGCGGATCTGGCGCTGTATCGCGCCAGGCGGCAGGGCAAGCACCGCGCGGAGATGCCGCCGGGCGGTTGGGGGCCGAGAGGGCTCCAGGGAGGACGCATGACCTTCGAGCTGTTCTACTGGCCGGGACTGCAGGGGCGCGGCGAATTCGTCCGCCTTGCATTTGAAGCCACCGGCACGCCGTATGTCGAGATCGTTCGCGGCACCGGGCCCGGACAGGGCCTGGACGGCCTGATGCAGACGATGGACGACCCCGACTGCGTCGATCCGCCCTACGCGCCGCCATTCCTGCGCGTGGGCGACGAACTCATCGGCCAGACGGCCAACATCCTCGCGTATCTCGGGCCGTTGCTCGGGCTCGTCGGCGAGTCGCCGCGCACGCGCCGCTGGGTGAATCAGCTGCAACTCACGCTTGCCGATCTCGTTGCCGAAGTGCATGACGGCCACCATCCGATCGCGAGCCGCCTGTACTACAGCAATCAACGTGCCGAAGCGCGCCGGCGCACGGCCGATCTCATCGAATACCGGCTGCCCAGGTACTTCGACTACTTCGAGCGTGTGCTGGCCCACAACCCCGAGGCCGGCGGCTGGCTCTCCGAAGGGGCGATGTCGTATGCGGATCTGTCGTTGTTCCAGGTCATCGCCGGGCTCTATTACGCATTTCCGCGCGCCATGTCGGGCTTCGCCCGGGCATACCCGCGATGTCGCGCCGTGCATGACGCCGTTGCCCGCCAGCCGCTCGTGGCGGCGTATCTGAAGTCGCCACGCCGCATCGCGTTCAACACCACGGGAATTTTCCGACACTACAAGGCACTGGACCGCACCACGCCGTTCTGAAGCGCGGCGTGGGCGGCGGCTGCCGGATTCGCCGGCAAGGCGGCGCCCGGCCGGTCTTGCCCGCGAGATACGCGCAAGTCGCCCTACTCGGGAAGTGTCGCGTCGCCGGCGTTGAGCGGGCGTTGCATGAGAACAGTATCGACCCAGCGGCCGAACTTGAAGCCGACCGACGCGAGCGTGCCGGCATGCCGGAATCCGCACGCGGCGTGCAGCGCCAGCGATGCGGCGTTGCCGCTGTCGCCGACGTTGGCGATGAGCTGCCGCCACGGCCCGTTCTCGCAGCGCGCGATGAGCGTGAGGAGGAGCGCCCGGCCAACGCCCTGCCCGACGGCGTCCGCGGCGACGTACACCGAGTCTTCGAGCGTGAAGCGGTAGGCCGAGCGCGGCCGGTAATGCGTCGCGTAGGCGTAGCCGAGCACCCTGCCCTCGCGTTCGGCGACGAGATACGGCAGCCCCGCCTCGCACACTTTTGCACAGCGCGCGCGCATCTGGGCCTCGTCCGGCGGCACCTCTTCGAACGACGCCGATCCCGTGAGCACGTGATGCGCATAGATCGCGGTGATCGCCGGCAAGTCGGCGTCGCGCACGGGGCGCACCATGCATGCGTTGCGCGCGAGTTCGGTGCCCGGGCGTTGCGCCGCGGCGGGCGCGGCGGGCCCGGCGGACGCAGGAGCGGAACGCGAGGACGGGGACGAGGACGAGGACGAGGACGGGGGCGAGGACATACGAACGGGCCGGCGTGTCGGGTTTCAGGAAGGTGTCAGGAAGGTTCCTGGACGAGTTCAGGACGATCGCGGGACGATCGGATGGCGGCGTTGCATGTGCCGCACGGTTGCCCGCGAATCCTCATTGGGGGCAGTTTGCACCCCGCCGACCCATAAGGGAAGCTTGTGTTCGTTATGAGATGCATAAGCTTTACTTTGAGACGTCAGACGGGTCTTTCACTGGCGGCGCCGGCAGACGCCGCCGCACGCGGCGTCTGCGCGTGTGCGTCGTCGGAAGACTGGCCCGCGTTCATGGCGTCGAGCCGCTGTCGCACAAAGCCGATGTGTTCGCGCAGCACGTAAAACTGGTCGGCATACGCGAGCGGAATCTTCAGGCGATTGACGGCCGCCTCGATGGCGTCGAGCCGATGACGCAGACTCTTGTATTCGATGTGAGCGTCGTCGGCGAGCGCTTCGCGTTCGAGCGCAATGAGCGCGCCGTACCAGCGATAGAGCCGCGACTTCACGCGCCAGCTATACAGCGACGGCACCAGCCGGAACGCCGGAATCAACACCACGATGATGGGCACGAGCAGCACGATGATGCGGTCGGCCAGGCTCGCGATCCAGAACGGCAGATGGCGGTACAGGAAGCCCTTGCCCGACTGGTAGTAGCGCGCGGCGTCGTCCGAGAGCGGGAATTCGTGCACTTGCGACGACGGAAATTCCCCGGCGCGCTGCAGCAGGTTCGCCTTGCCGTGCACCTCCCGAGCGGCTTCGATCAGCAGATCGGATAGCGCCGGATGCAGGCTGTCGCGCGCGACGAGCTCGACCGTGGGACTGATCACGTGCACCGGCTGCGCGGGCAGGTTGCGCCCGAGGTCGAATACGCCGCGAGGCAGCGTCAACGGGTTCAGATAGGTGAAGCGGCGCGTGTAGGCGTCGGCCTGCGCGAAGTCCATCAGGCGCACGCCCGGCGTGCGGATGAGCTTGCCCATCGTCGGGCCGGTCGCCGTGTCGCCGGTGAGCATCGCGGCGTCGACGCGGCCGTCGATGAGCGCCTGCGCGGCTTCCTGTCCGTCATACGCCGTGAGCGTGGTTGGCCCGCCCGGCTCGATGCCGTTGGCCTTGAGCAGCGTGAGGGCGAGCGCGCGAGCCCCGCTTCCTTCCCGGCCGATGGCGATGCGCTTGCCCGCGAAGTCCGACAGCTTGGTGACGCGCTCGCCGCGATAGAACACGGAGATCGGGGCGTAGAAGACGCTGCCGAGCGAGACGAGGCCGTCGACGTCGAGCCCGGCGGACACGCCGCCTTGCACGAGGCCCAGATCGACGTTCTGGCGGGTGTCCGCGAGGCGCTCGATATTCTGGCGCGAGCCCTCCGAACTCAGCACGTTGAGCGTGATGTCGTTGCGCGCGAGGATCTCCTTGTAA
Organism: Pandoraea nosoerga; assembly: GCF_902459585.1. Taxonomy (GTDB): domain Bacteria; phylum Pseudomonadota; class Gammaproteobacteria; order Burkholderiales; family Burkholderiaceae; genus Pandoraea; species Pandoraea nosoerga. The sequence goes on along the minus strand of NZ_CABPSC010000006.1, from coordinate 54,426 downwards.
CGCTGCGCGGCGTTCCAGAAGGAGCTGCCTTGCGGCCCTGCGCTTATCGTCACGGTGCGCGGCGGCGCCGGCTGCACGAGCCACACGGCGAGCCAGATGGCCGCGATCGCCACGAGCACGACGGGGCCGAACGAGACGGCGAGATCTCGCCACGAAATCGCCACGAAGCGCGCGCGCAATCGCCGGTGAGCGGGTGGAGTCGAGTCGGTCGTCATTGAGAAGGCGGGCTTGTCCAACACCCGGCTGATCATACGCCATCCGCGGACTTAACCGGACACGCGCGGCGCGAGCCGCCGCATCAGGAAAGATCGAACACCACGTCCCGGTCGAGCGGATACACCGGGCGTCTTACCCGCGAGAACGGAAACAGCGCGTAGTTCGAGCTCGTCACGCCGTTGCTGTCGCACTCGACCAGCCCCGCGGAAATGGGCACGAACACCGGCCGGCAGTACATGCGCGACTTGAGCAGCAGGAAGCGCTCGCTGCGCGGATCCAGCCCGACGCATGTGAACACGCCGTGATCCCACGGCTCGTGGGTGCGCTCCGTCACCACGATGCGAGCCGGTCCAATGTCGAACAGCACCGTGCGCCCCATGCAGCAGCGCTGGCCCGTGTACGTCGGTCCGGTGACGACGTATTCGCCGTTGCTGATCTTGCGCACGATGCCGGTGAGCACGGGCGGCGTCTTCGTGATGCCGAGCTGCGTGAGCGGCCGCTTGTTGCCGAGCGCGAGCGTGACTTCGGCGCCCTCGCCCGCGGCGATCAGCGTCGCCACGGCTTGCGGGTCGCACAGCGGGCCGACACCGATGCCCGTGAGGCCGCCGGCGAGCGCGGCCTCGAGCACGTCCATCGTGTCGCAGGTGCCGCCCGACATGCAGTTGTCGCTGTGATCGAGCAGCAGCACCGGCTTGTCGGCGCCGTCGGCCAGTCGCTTCGCTTCGGCAATCGATTCGGCGAGCGGTGCGCTGCGATAGACGAAGCCGTCGCGCTCGTCCCACGCCTGTGCCGCGATCCGGTCGGCCACCGCTTGCGCGCGCGCCACGCCGTCTTCGCCGTCCGGCGCAGTCACGACGACGCTGATGCAAGGCGCGGCAATGTCGGCGAGCGAGAAGCCCGAAAATACCGAGACGGCCGGGATACCCTCCTCGGTCTCGGCACGTCGCGCGGCGTCCAGCGCGCGCTTCATCGCTCCCCCGTGGCTCGTGCTGCGCAGCGAGTGCACCATCAGCGGCGGCTGGCGCCACACCACCTTCGGGCGACGCTTGCCCGCCAGCATTTCGAAGAGCAGCCGGGCGGCGTGCTCGCCCGTTTCGTACATGTCGACGTGCGGATACGTCTTGAAGCCAACGACGATATCCGCGTTCGCGACGATCTTCGGCGTGACGTTGGCGTGCAGGTCGAGCGCCACGGCAATCGGCGTGCCGGGCGCTGCCGCGCGCACGCGTTCGAGCAGGTCGCCTTCGCCGTCGTCGCTGTTCTCGGCGACCATCGCGCCGTGCAGGTCGAGCAGGATGGCGTCGACGCCGCGCGCGGCCGCCACGATGCGCCGGCACAGTTCGTCATAGGCGCTCGCCGCCACCGGACCGCTCGGGTTGGCGCTGGCGGAGACCGGCGTCACCATCTCGGCGCCCGCGGCGTGCGCGAGGTCGATGAAAGCCGACATTGCCGTGCGCATGCCCTTGTTGTCGCGATACGCCTGCTCGTCGTAGGCCGGCCCGTGGTTGCCGAACGCTTCGAGCGGCGTCGGCACCGGAGAGAACGTGTTCGTCTCGTGGTTCATCCGCGCGATCATCACTTTCATGCGACACCTCCCGCGCGTTGCAGCATGGCCTGCAGCAGCACGTTGCAGCCGGCCTCCAGGTGCGCCGGATCGGCGTCCTCGATTTCGTTGTGGCTGATGCCGTCCTTGCACGGCACGAAGATCATCGCCGCCGGCGCAATGCGCGCCAGGTAGACCGCGTCGTGCCCCGCGCCGCTAATGGCGTCCATCGACGAGAGGCCGAGGGCCTGCGCGCCCGCACGGACCGCCTCGACGAGCGCCGGCGCGAACGGCTGCGGCGCAAAGTACACCACCTGCTCGATGGCCACGTCGATGCCGTTCGCACTCAACGCCTTGCACTCGGCGCGCAGCTTGTCGTCGAGCGCGTCGAGCGTGGCGTCGTCCGCGGCGCGCAGGTCGACCGAGAGCTTCACGCGCCCCGGGATCACGTTGCGCGAGTTCGGATAGTTGTCGACCCAGCCGACCGTGCCGCGCGCATGCGGCGCGTGCTCGCACGCGATGCGATTGACGGCCTGAATCAACTGCGCGGCCGCGAGCAGCGCATCGCGGCGCAGCGCCATCGGCGTGGGCCCGGCGTGGGCCTCCATGCCGGTGACGGTAACGTCGTACCAGCGCTGGCCGAGCGCGCCCTGCACGACGCCGATGGTCTTGCCATGCGCTTCGAGCACCGGCCCCTGCTCGATGTGGGCTTCGAAGTACGCGCCCACGGCGCCCGGCTGGCCCACGGCCGGCACCTTGCCGGCATAGCCGATCGCGTTCAGCGCTTCGGACACGCTCACGCCGTCGCGGTCCTTCTGCGCGAGCGCATGCTCCAGGGTGAACGCGCCGGCGTAGACGCCCGAGCCCATCATCACCGGCACGAATCGCGAGCCTTCTTCGTTGGTCCACACGGCGACTTCCAGCGGCGCTTCCGTCACGATGCCGTTGTCGTCGAGCGTGCGCAGCACCTCGAGGCCGGCCAGTACGCCGTAGTTGCCGTCGAACTTGCCGCCGGTCGGCTGCGTGTCGATGTGGCTGCCGGTCATGACGGGCGGCAGCGCGTCGTTGCGGCCGGCGCGGCGCGCGAAGATGTTGCCGATGGCGTCGATGCGCACCGTGCAGCCGATCTCTTTCGCCCACTTCACGAAGAGGTCGCGCCCCTGCCGGTCGAGATCGGTCAGGGCCAGGCGGCAGACGCCGCCCTTGGCGGTCGCGCCGATGCGCGCGAGTTGCATGAGGCTGTCCCACAGGCGCGCGCCGTCGACGCGCACTGCGGCAGCCGGTTGATCGAGACGTTCCATGTTCATGAGTCCTTCAGGGCACGCGCGGCGCTCTCGCGTTGCGCCGACGCATGCGTTGGCCAATGGCGCGCCCGCCCTACGGCTGGAAGCGGCGCGCCGGGGAAGCGACAAGCGCGCGGATCACGCAACGCCCACGCCCAGGTAACGGTCCTTGACGACCTCGTCGGCGAGGAACGCGGCGTTGTCCGCGCCATACACGATCACACCCTGCTCGACGATGTAATGCCGGTCGGCGAGCTGGGTGCAGACTTCCAGATTCTGTTCGACGAGCAGGATCGCCACGCCCGCCTGCTTGATGAGCTTTAACTGCGCCACGATTTCCTCGACGATGACCGGCGCGAGACCTTCGACCGGTTCGTCGAGCATGAGCAGGCGCGGATGGTTCATGAGCGCGCGGCCGATCGCGAGCATCTGCTGTTCGCCGCCCGAGAGCTGCGCGCCGCCGTTCTTGCGGCGCTCCTGCAGGCGCGGGAAGATGCGATAGATGTCCGCGAGCTGCCACGGTGAATCGCGGCGCGCGCCGAGCTTGAGGTTCTCTTCGACCGTGAGCAGCTTGAAGATGCCGCGATGCTCGGGCACGAAGCACACGCCGCGCGCCGCGATGCGATGCGCCGGCTGCCCAGCGATGGGCTTGCCGAGAAACGAGATGCTTCCCGCCCGGGGCGCGACCACGCCCGCGATGCTCTTGAGCGTGGTGGACTTGCCGGCGCCGTTGCGACCGAGCAGCGTGACGAGCTCGCCGTCGCCGACATTGAGCGAGACGCCCTGCAGGATGTGGCTCTTGCCGTAATAGCTGTGAATGCCTGCGACCTCGAGAATCATGCACGGCCTCCGGTGATCATGTTGCCGAGATAGGCGGCGCGCACGCGGTCGTCGGCCCGAATGGCGTCCGGCCGGCCCTCGACGAGCACCCGCCCCTGCTGCATCACGGTGATCGTGTCGGAGATGTCCATTACGATGTTCATGTTGTGCTCGATGAGCACCACCGTATGGTCCTCGCGCAGGCCGCGGATGAGCTGCTTCATGTCGTCCAGATCGTCGATGCCCATGCCGGAGGTGGGCTCGTCGAGGAAGATCGCCTTGGGGCGCGCGGCCAGCGCCATGCCGACTTCGAGCCGGCGCTGCTGCCCATGCGAGAGCGAGCCTGCCGCCGTGTCGGCGTGACGCGTGAGCGCGAGACGTGTGAGCACGTCGTCGACCACCGACGCGCACGCACGCGGGCCGTCGGCCTTGCGCCAGCACGAGAGGGCCTGACGCGGCGTGACACCGAGCGCCGCGAGGCGCAGGTTCTCGCGCACCGACAGGTTCTGGAACAGTGCCGTGACCTGGAACGAGCGGGCGATGCCGCGCTGCACGCGCCGATAGTCGGCCTCGGTGGTGACGTCGTGACCGTCGAACAGGATGCGCCCGCCCGAGACAGGCACCGTGCCCGTGAGCATGTGAAACAGCGTGGTCTTGCCGGCGCCATTCGGGCCGATGACCGAATGCACCGTGCGCGGCGCCACGCGCAGGTCGACGCCGTGCAGCGCCGTGAACTTGCCGTAGCGCTTGACGATGCCCGAGGCGTCGATGAGGGCTTCGCTCATGTCGGGTCTCCCTGCGAGGTCTGCGGTTCGAGTTTGCCGCGCTTGCCGCTCACGCGCTGCCACAGCGATTCGCCCACGCCCCACAGGCCGCGGTGCATGAACAGGCTCACGGCAATGAGCAGCAGGCCGAGCAGCAGCAGCCAGCGCGGCCACAGCGTGGACAGCCAGTCGGCGGCGAGCACGTAGAATGCCGCGCCCAGCACCGATGCGAACAGATTGCCCGTGCCGCCGATCACGGTCATCACGAGAATCATTTCGCTCGCGTGGTACTCGATGTTCGACAGCGGCGCGATGCCGGTCATCAGCGCGTGCAGTGCGCCGGCCAGGGCGGTGACCGCGCCCGAGATGGCGAACGCCACGAGCTTGAACGTCTTCACGTGATAGCCGATGGCCGCCGCGCGCGTTTCGTTGTCGCGAATGGCGAGCAGCGTGCGGCCGAACACCGAGTCGGCCACGCGCAGCAGCACGGCGAACACGATGAGAAAGATCGCCGCCACGAAGGTGTAGTACTGCCACGGCGTGTCGAGCGGCACGAGCGTCTGTCCGCCGATCGCGAGCGATTTGCGCGGAATATCGAGCAGCCCGTTGTCGCCGCCGGTCCAGTCGGTTGCCGTATAAGCGAGGAAGTAGAACATCTGGGCGCAGGCGAGCGTGAGCATCACGAAGTAAGTGCCCTTTTGCCGGATCGCGAAGCTGCCGACGAGCGCCGCGATGAGCGCCCCCAGCACGATCGAGGCGATGAGCGCGACCGGCATCGGCAGCGCCGTGCGGGTGAGCAAAATGCCCAGCGTGTAGCTGCCCAGGCCGAAGAAGATCCCCTGCCCGAACGACAGCAGGCCGGTGTAGCCGAGCAGCAGGTTGCAGCCGAGGGCGGCCAACGCGTAGACCAGCACCTCGGTGGCCAGCGTGCCCGACGAGAGCGTGAGCGGCAGGATCAGCGTGACGGCGGCCGCGAGCAGCCAAAAGCGGTAGCGTTGCAGCATCATCCCCTCCCGAGCAGGCCGTGCGGGCGCATGAGCAGCACGGCCGCCATCGCCACATAGATCATCAATCGTGCGCCTTCGGGCCACAGCGTGCTCATGAGGCTCTGCACGATGCCGATCACGAGGCCGCCCACGAGCGCGCCCGCGAAGCTGCCCATGCCGCCGATGACGACCACCACGAATGCAATGCCCAGTGCTTCGATGCCCATGAACGGCTCGACGCCGCGCACCGGCGCCGCGAGCACGCCCGCGAGGGCCGCCGTGCCGGCGCCGAGTCCGAACGCAAGGCTGAACACGCGAAACACGTTGATGCCGAGCAGCGACACCATCTCCGACGATTCACTGCCCGCGCGCACGGCGCTGCCAAGGCGCGTGCCTTCGAGCAGCCACCACAATACCGCGGCGAACGCGGCGGTAAAGCCGATGAGGAAGAGCCGGTACTTCGGATAGATGAAGCTGCCCCACATCACCACGCCGTCGAGCGTTTCGGGCACCGCGACGTTATCGCCGAGCGGCCCCCACACGATGATGACGAGCTCCTGCACGACGAGCGCCAGTCCGACGGTCACGAGGATGTGGAATTCGTGCGCCTTCTCGTAGATGTGCGAGAGCAGCACCTTCTCGGCGATCCATGCGATGGCGCCGACGACGATCGGGCACACGATCAGCGCGAGCCAGAACGACAGGCCCCATTGCAGCGCCTGATAGCAGAAATAGGCGCCCAGCAGATAGAAGGCGCCGTGCGCGAAGTTCACGAAGCGCAGCAGCCCGAAGATGATGGACAACCCGACGGCGAGCAGGAAGTACAACATGCCGATCCCGACGCCGTTGATGACTTGCAGCAAATAGACGTTCATGCGCGTCCCGTAAAAACTTGGGTGGACGTGGAACCCCGTGCGCCGTCCGCTTGCGCGGGCCGCACAGACGGCGCATGCGGGTGCGCCGGAGCGTCCCCGCGTGCGGTGGTGCCAGTATTGCCGGTACGGCGGCGTGAGGCCGTCAGGCCATCTTGCACTCGGTCTTGTCGAGCGGCAGGAACGACTTGCCCGCACTCACGATGTCGGCGTAGTCGTCCGCATTCTTCATCTTCGACTTCGGCTTGCCCTTGAGCAGATAGTAATTCTTGAGCACCTGGTGATCGCCCTTGCGAATCTCTTCGGGGCCGGTGAGGCCGTCGTACTTCATGCCCTCCATCGCCGCGATGACCGCCTTGGGCTCGGCGCTGCCCGCCTTGACCATCGCGTCGAGCATGAGCTTCGAGCAGATGTAGGAGCCCGCCAGGCTGTAGTTCGGGTTCTGCTTGAAGCGCTCCTGCGTGCGCTTGACCAGATCCAGGTTCAACGGCGAGGCGACCGCGTGCCAGTACTGCGCACCGAAGTACACGCCGTCGCACAGGTCCGCGCCGAGCGTCTCGAACTGCTCCAGGCCCGAGGCCCAGGCCATCAGGATCGTGCAGTTTTTCTTCATGCCGAAGCTTACGGCCTGACGCAGCGTGTCGGACGACTGCGAGCCGAAGTTCAGGATGAGCAGCACGTCGGGCTTGGCGGCGGCGGCGTTGGTCAAGTAGCCCGAGAATTCCTTCTCGGTGAGCGAGTGGTAGCTGTTGCCCACATGCTCGATGCCCTTTTCCCGGAAGATGTTCTTCGCGGCGGTGAGCAGTCCTTCGCCGAACACGTATTGCGGCGTGATCGTGTACCAGCGCTTGGCCTTGGGCATCGACTCGATGAGCGGGCGCACCGTCTGCTCGATCGCACCGAAGGTCGGCACCGACCAGCGGAACGTGGCGCTGTTGCAGTCCTTGCCGGTGATCTCGTCGGCGCCGGCCGTGGTGATGAAGATGCCGCCGGCCTTCTCGGCTTCCTTGCCCATCGCCAGCGCCTCGGACGACAGAATGCCGCCCGCGAAGAAGCGCGCCCCCTTCTGTTGCGCGATTTCCTGCACGCGGCGGATGGCCGTGGCGGGCTTGCCCTCGGTGTCGAGCGTGGTGTAGGCGAGCGGGCGGCCGAGCACCTTGCCGTACTGCTCGACGATGAGTTTCATGCCGAGATCGGCGAACTTGCCGTTGGCGGCGAAAGGCCCCGACATCGGCACCGGGCACGCCAGCTGAATGGCGCCGGCGCCCTGTGCGAACACGTCGCGAGCGGAGAATAGGGAGGCAGGCAAAGACGCTGCGGCGGCGAGCTTCAACAGTTCACGACGATTCAATTTGGTCTCCAGTGAGGGAGCGATCGTTCAGCGGGTGCAAACGTGCAGCGCGTCACGCGCGAGCCGGCCGGCGCCCTGGAAAATCGACTGAGGCGCGAGCTGACAGTAACGGCTTGCAACGTCCGGGGCCTTATCCCTATTCGTCATATTTATAATGATAAATAGGATGAAATCGATCGTAGGTATAATGCCCCGGAGTGTCAATCGGAAAAAATTCCGGGTCGGCACGGCCGACAATGAGCGAGGCGCCACATGGCATTGGATCCGCAAACGATGCGTGAGCCGTTGGAAATCAAGCAGCAAAAGCGCGGCGATCTCGTCGCCGAATCAATCAAGCGTCTGATTACCGAAGGCAATCTGCTGCCCGGCGACCGGTTGCCGCGCGAAGTGGAATTGCAGCAGATGTTCGGGGTATCGAAGAGCACCATTCGCGAGGCGCTCAAGTCCCTCGAGGTCCAGGGGCTCATCAAGGTGAGCACGGGGCCGTCGGGCGGCGGCATGGTGGTGGAGGTGCCGCTCGAGCGCACGTTCCAGCTCATGCAGAACTATCTGTTCTTCAAGGAAGTGAGCATCGACGACATCTATACGGTGCGTCAGCTGCTCGAGCCGGAACTCGCGGCGGGCGCCGTACCGCATCTGACCGAGGCCGACTTCGCCGCGCTCGAACACAACATGGCGTGCTGCAGTCCGGCGTCGCACGATCGGCGAGAACTGCTGCGCCAGCGTCAGGCCGACGTGGACTTCCACGACATTCTCGCGGCCGCCAATCCGAACAGCTTTCTGCGCTTTACCTGCGAGCTCGTCAACGAGATGATTCGCCAGCTGATCGTGTTCGGCAACGAGACGCCGCGCCGCGAGCACGAGAAGTTCGGCACGGCCAACGTCAACATCCATCGGCAGATCACCGACGCGGCGCGTGCGGGCGACGCGCAGCGCGTGCGCGAACTCATGCAATTTCACATGCAGGAGGCGCGCACCTACATCAAGCGGATGAACGGCAAGCTGCGCGGCCGACTGATTCTCGACTCGGACATCGCCGACATGCAGCAGCGCGTGCGCTCGCAACTCGGCAACGGGACGGCACAGAAGGCGCGCCGCAAGCCGGCGGCGGCAAGCGAGGCGCGCAAGACGCCCGCCAGGCGCAAGGGCTCCGAAGCGCTCGCCGTAGACGTTGGTCCAAACGCTGCCACCGGAGTCGCGTCCAAGGCCGCACCAAGAGGCGTCCCAAAAGCGGTCCCGAAAACAGTCACAAAAGCAGCCTCAAAAACAGTCTCAAAGGCCGTCTCAGGGGCGTCCCGCAAGCGCGCGGCGGCGGACTGAGGCCGCGCCGCGGCGCGCACGGGACGGTCAGCCGATCGGTCCATCGATTGCGATGGGCGATCAACGCGCGTGCGCATCGGCCAGATGAACCGTCAGGCGCTCGAGTGCCCGCACCTGGCGCAATGCCACGCGAAGGTCGCACGTCGAGATCAGGCCGATGCCGCCTTCCTCGTCGCCGAGCGGCTGTCCGTCCCGTTCGTAGACGACGAGCGCACCCACGCCCACCGGCGTGTTGTAGAGCTCGTGCCACGAGAACATCACCGCATAGCCGTCGGCGCCATGCGCGAGCACGTAGGCGCGAGTGAAGTCGCGGGCCTGCGGCAATCGCCACTGCGCAAGGTCGAGCAACGCGGTGAGCCGCACGCCCTTGTAGTCGCCCGCGCCGCGCACCTTCCTTCCCGACAGGCATACCACCTCGAGCGGGCCGGTCAATTGGGTTGGCAGGCGCATGAGCGCACAGAGATCGAACGAGTGGCGTCGCTTGACGCAACCGGAGACGATCACTTCACGCGAGACGCGAGCCGGGCGCGAGGACGCAGGGGAGCAAGGCGAGGCAGGGGCCGCCGCGCACGGCAGCGCACGCGGTGTGTTGCCGGCGGCGATGCGCGGCGCATCGCATGGCGCCGGCGAACGGGGCGAATCGAGAGAGAAGCCGGCGTGCGCGCGCGGGCGGTCGAGAGACATGTCGGGTTCGGCGTATGGGCCTGGGGGCACGGGTCGCCCCAATATAGCGGGCCGGTCCCGTGTGGACATACGAGCCGCCTGATAGGGGCTATTCGCATGTCCACGCCCGTCCACCATCACCACCATCGCTTCCATCGCCAGCGGGGCGGCGCGCCCGTGCGTCGTCCCGAGACTCGTTGCTCAGCTCCCGTACCGCGCCGCTTGCGTTTGCGGCGCGCGCGCCGCCACGTCGGCCAGCCGGGCGCGCGCTTCCTGCACGTCGGCCAGCGTCTCGCCGCCTTGCAGCGCGTCGAGCGCGCCACGCAGCACCGCCACGCATTCGGCATCGAGGGCGGGGTCGTTGCCTTCGAGGCGCAGCAGACTGAGCGCGGCGCGCAGCGCGAGCATCGGCGAGCCCTGGGCTCGCGCGGTCTGCAGCGCCTGCTGCAGCCACGGACGGACGGTGTCGTCGGGATGATGGCCCGCGCGCAGGAAGTCGCCCTTGTGTCGCAGGAACTCGGCTTGCCAGTGGGCATCGCTGCGGCGAGCCGCCACGTGCGCGCCGCGCTCGGCGGCGTGCAGCCCGAGGGCGATGTCGCCGGTGCCGGCGCAGGCTTCCACGAGCAGCCCGAAGAAGATGCCTTCGACGCCGCCCATGATCTCGCTCAGACGGCCGACACTGTCGGTGATGCGCTCGAGTCCGCTCACGTCGCCGCGCGAGGCCAGCGCCCAGCCGCGAATCGTCTGACCGGCGAGCGCCCACAGCGCGACGCCGGTCTCCGTCGCCACTTCCGTGGCTTCGCTCGCCAGGGCTTCGGCGGGGGCCACTTCACGGCGCAAGCGGCGCAGCATCGCCGCGAACACGAGCGCGAACGAGAAGGAGTAGCGCCGGCCCTGCTCGCGGCCCATTGCCAGCGCTTGCTCGCTCGCGGCGAGCGAGGCGTCGTGGCGTCCCGTGAACCAGTACGCCCACGACAGGAACGACAGGCCCGTGATGCGGGCGTCCTCGCCCAGCCCGGTGTCCGCGCTCTCCGGCCGGTAGTGCGACAGTCCGGTCTCCAGCGCGGTGACCGCCCCGGCGAAGTCGCCGTGGCAGCACAGGCTGTTGCCCAGCGCATAGTAGGCGTGGGCGAGCAGCGGCGCGGCGTTGGCCTGTTCGGCAATGTGAATGAGCTTGCGGGCGAGCTCGATGCTGCGCTCGAAGTCGCTCCACGAACTCGAACCGAGCCACAGGCCCCAGTACACCGGGAACAGCGCGACGTCGTCGCCCATGGGCTGGGCGAGCGCGAGCGCCGTCTCGAAGTTGTGCCGAGCCGGTTCCGAGCCATAGCCATGCAATGCAACGAGCGGTACGCCAAGCGCCATGCGCAATTGCAGTTCGCGCTGTGCCGTCTGCGCGATGGTGCCGGTCTGACGCAGCACGTCGAGCGCGCTCTGGTAGTGCGCGCACGCTTCGCGAAACGCCTGGCGTCCCGTCGCATACTCGCCCGCGAGGCGATAGTGTTCGATGGCGGCGTCGGGCTCGTCGGCCTGACGGAAGTGCCAGGCAAGCACTTCGGGTTCGGTCTGCACGGCCGTCTCGTCGTGCTCGCGCATGGCGATCGCGATGCGGCGGTGCGCGTCCTGACGGCGCTCCTGCGGCTGCGCGTCGTAGGCGGCCTTGTGCAGCAGCGCATGACGGAAGACATACCGCCCGTTGTCCTGGCGCTGCACGAGGGCACAGGCGACGAGCGTGTCGAGCGCACGTTCGACGAGCGCCATCGAGCGTCCGCTCGCGCGTGCGAGCACGTCCGCCTGGAATTCGGGCCCGAGGCACGACGCGAAATGGGCGACCGGCTTGGCGCTGCCCGCGGCGTCGATGCGCGCCATCATCAGTTCCTGCAGGCTCGCCGGCATGGGCATGGCGCCGCCGGTGCCGCGCCCGCCTTGTTGCGCCGCCGTCGCGCGCGCAAGTTCCTGGAGGAACAGCGGCACGCCTTCGGCCAGATGCACGATGCGCTCGCGCAGGGCCGCCGGCAGCGCCACACGCGGCGTGGCCGCGCGGACGATCGACGCGGCCGCGCCGGCGTCCAGCGGTGCGAGATCGATGCGTCGCAAGCCCACGGTGTGGCGCCACGGCAGCTCGAATTCCGGTCGCGCGCAAATGAGCAGCAGGCGTCCGCCCGGCGGATTCTCCGCCATGAGCGCGAGCAACTCCTGCGTGGAAGGATCGGCCCAGTGGGCGTCGTCGAGCATCAGCACGCCGCCGTCGGGCAGCAGTGTCGCGAGCAGGCGGGGCGCTTCGTCGAGCACGACCTGCTTCCACGCGTGCGGCACGTTGCCCTCGGCGTGCATGTCGAACAGCTCGCGCAGGCGACGATGCGCGAGCAGGGCGGGTTGCGGCATCTGCGAGGCGTCGGCGGCCGACTGGGCGCGCACCCAGCGGGCGATGGGATGAAACGGTGTGCCCGCGCCATCCTGGGCGCAGGCGAGATCGATCGCGCGCAGACCGCGCGTTTGCACGAAGTGGCGCACCAGCGCCGACTTGCCGATGCCCGCCTCGCCGATCACCAGCGCGAGCACGCCCAGGCCAGTGCTCTCGTCGCGCACGGCGGCATGCGCGGCGGCGAGTTCGGCAAGCGCGCCGTCGCGGCCGAAGAGCATGGCCGCGCGGCGGCGCGAGCGGCGCTCCGGCGTGGGGTCGGGATTGACGCGATGCACCGCGATTTCGCGATTGGCGTGGCGCTCGCGCACGCTGCCGTGCGGCGTGGTGGCGATGGCCACACCGATCAGGCGCTGGGTGGCGTCGCAGATCAGCACTTCGCCCGGCAGCGCCATGTCGGCGAGCTGCGCGGCCGCGCGCGAGACGCGCCCGCCGGTGTCGGGGCTGTCGTCGGCCACCGAGCTGATCACGAGGCCGGTGTGAACGCCCACACCGATGCCAACGCGCGCGGTACTCGCCTGCACGCAGCGCATGGCGGCCTCGACCGCATGCCGTCCCGCGCCTTCGAGCGCGGTGGGATAGCCGAAGTAGCCGAGCAGGCCGCCGGTCGGGGTGCGCACCGTATAGCCCCACGACTGGCGCAGAATCGTTTCGCACTGCACGAGCGGCGGGCGCATCATGCCGGCGAGTTGATCGGGATCGTCGATGCCGTTGGGCGCGAGTTCGATGGCGACCACGGTAAGCTGGCGACGTTCCGGCCCCGCGGCGCGCTGTTCCATGCGTGCGGGCGGCGTTTCGAGCAACTGCCTGAGCGCCTGGCCGGGCGACTCGCCCAGTTCCTCATGGAGAATGTCGCACAGGCGGCGATATTCGGTTTCAGCGTCGTCACGGCGGCCGGCGCGCAGCAGCAGCGCGAGCAGGCAGTGCCAGCCCGATTCGTCGAACGGGGCGAGCGCGACGAGCTGGCGGGCGTGCGCGAGCGCCTGATCGAGATCGCCCAGGCGCGCGTAACCGTCGGCAAGCAGACGCTCGCCGAACACGCGGCGGCGCTGGTATTCGTCGCGCTGCAGTTCGATCCACTGTTCGAGATCGGGCGTGTCACGCACGGAGAGCCCGTGCAGGAACGGCCCCTGGTAGAGCGCGACGGCGTCGGCCAGGTGCTGCAGGTGCGCCGCGAGATCGAGGCCGGTGACGGTGTCGAGCGTGCGGCTGGCCTGCTCGATCATGCTTGCGAAGACATGCGCGTCGATCCACAGGCCGGTCTCCGGGCGCAGCCGCACCACCTGACGGTCGGATTCGAAGAGTTCGTCGCCCAGCGTGTCGCGCAGATGGAAGAGCATGCGCTTGAGCTTGTCGCGCCCGCCCTGACCGTCTTCGTCGGGCCAGAAGAGATCCGCGAGCGCACCGCGCGTGTGATAGCCCGGTTGCAGAGCGAGATACGCGAGCAGGCCGCGCGCTTTCGTGTACTTCACGGCGCACGCCTGTTTGCCTTGTTCGACCCGCATCGGTCCGAGCAGGTAGAGCGATCTGGTGGGTTGCATTGTCCCTGGACGGCCAATAGGCAACGCCGGCGCGCTCGCATGAGAGGGGCGCACCGGCGCTGCCGATTCGATGATGTCGTCGTGCCAGGCCGACGCGTCCGGACGATCCGCTCAGCGCGGCATGTGCTGCGCTCGGGTTCGAACGGCCGGCACTCTGGCACTACGCCAAGGCCGTTCCGGGGGGGCTCCGGCCGAATGCTTTATGAATTGCAGGTCCAAGTATAAACATGTGCATGAATTCCGTCGGAAATACCTGAGAAATTCGCAAGAAATTGTGGGCATTGCGCCCACGCGGCCGCCGTCGCGCGGGAGGCGCCGAATTCCCAGGCGAGCGCCAACTCAGGCCGGCGCCTGCCAGATCGTGGCGTCGGCCGCATCCACGCGCCTGGGCAGCAGGCCGGCCTGCGTGAAGACGTCGGCAATGCGCTGTTGCTCGGCAATCGCTTCGCGCACCACCGGCTGCACGTCGTAGCTGCGGCGGCGGTTGGCGGCCTCCACGGTCGCGGCGTCCAGCCCCCAGATGGGCGCGAGCCGGGCTGCGGCTTCGCGCGGATTGGCGCGCACCCACTGACCGGTTTCCCGCAACGTCCGGTACAGCTCGCGCAGCACGGGGCCATGATCGCGCGCGAATGCCGGCGTGGCGAGGTAGTAGCGCTGATAGCCGGCCAATCCGCGTGCGGTGACGAGCGTGCGCACCTTGTCCTGACGCTCCACGCTCGCGAAGAACGGGTCCCACGTCACCCAGGCGTCGACGTTGCCGCTGGCGAACGCCGCGCGTGCGTCGGCCGGCGTGAGGTACGCCGGCTGCACGTCACCGATACGCAGTCCTACGCTTTGCAGCGCCACGATCAGCAGGTAATGCACACCTGCGCCCTTGGTGACGGCGATGCGCTTGCCCTTGAGGTCGGCGAGCGTGCGGATCGGCGAGGCTTCCGGGACGAGGATTGCCTCGGCGTCCGGCGACGGTGTTTCGCGCGCGACGTAGGCAATGCGCGCGCCGGCCGCTTGCGCGAACACCGGCACGGTGTCGGCGACGTCGGCCGAGAAGTCGATGCTGCCGACGTTGAGCGCTTCGAGCAGCGGCAGCCCGCTCGTGAACTCGTGCCAGGTCAGCGTGACGTCATGCGGGGCGAGCGCCTGCGCCAGCGTGCCGCGCGCCTTCGCGAGGACGATCAGCGTGGACGACTTCTGGTAGCCGATGCGCAAGGTGAGCGGACCGTTCGCCGCGTGCACCGGGGCGCTGCGCGTCACTGCGCCCGCAACGCCCAGCGCATGGGCGCCGCCCGCCAGCGCCGCGACGCCGGCGCGCCGAAGGAACTGCCGGCGACTCGGATGGACGGTGAGGCTCGAGGTGGCGACGGCTACGGTTTGGGAAGCGGGCAGGACGCGGTCGTTCTTGATGGACATGGGGCGGGTGGCAAGGGCGAAGGATGACGGAATCGATGGCGGCGGCCGGCAGGCCGCGATGGCGCTCGGCTCGCGCGAGGCGCGCCTCCCACTTGTATCGCGATGCGCGGCCGGTTCGCCAATAAGCGATTCGCCTTTGCTTATCGCGAGCCGCGTCATATCGGTATGACGTCGTCGCGCGAAGCGGACGGGGAGCAAAGGGGACCGGTGGGCAGGCAAACGGACGAAGGAGGCCCGGCCGCTTTGGGCAATCCAGAGGAATCGTTGGCTGTCGTTGCGCCGGCGGTCCTAGGGGAAACCCGTATTTTCGCGGCAAATCGGGGCCCATCAGCGATTCATGGTCGGCAAATCAAACGTCTTGCTTTCATCGCCTTACTGACGGCTCGCACTGGATTGGTGCGCACGTATTACGCCGTATTACAGGAAATCTGGCGATTTCCCGGCGTTGCCCGCCGATCCCAGCCTTGTAATGAAAATCATTCCTATTTATATTCGCCGCCCATGCCCGAGGCGGGGAGTGTCGTAGCGAAGCGGAAATTGCCATCCCGCCCGGTTCGCACCGTCGCCGGCGCCGCGGACACCGCTTCCCGTGCGTTGTCCGCATTTTCTCTGTCCACGACGCACTTCGAACTCGATCATGATGCAACGCAAGCCGCTCGCTCTCGCCATGATGGCGCTCTTCGCCGCACCTCTGGCCGTCACCTGCGCCACGCCGGCGATGGCGCAAAGCGCCGCGGACGCTTCGTCCCCGAGCGGGACGCAGTCGCCCGCCGCGACCGCGTTGCCGCAAACCGACGTGAGCGGTGCGGCGGTTCGCGACGACTATCAGCGCGACGTGGCCACCGTCGGCGCCAAGGTGCCGACCGCAATTCGCGACATTGCGCAGTCGGTCACGGTGATCGACAAGGCAGTGATGCAGGCACAGGGGGCGACGTCGTTCGCCGACGCGCTGCGCAACTCGCCGGCCATCACGCTCGGCGGCGCCGAGGGCGGCCAGATCGGCAACAACATCAATCTGCGCGGCTTCACGGCGCGCACCGACATCTACCTCGACGGTTTTCGCGATCGTGGCCAGTACTATCGCGACACGTTCTATCTCGACTCGATCGAAGTGCTCGAAGGGCCATCGTCGATGCTCTTCGGCCGCGGCTCGACCGGGGGCGTGATCAACCAGGTGAGCAAGCAGGCAAACCTGAAGCCGCTCAACGAAGTGTCGGGCACGATCGGCACGAACGACCGCTATCGCGGCTCGTTCGACTTGAACCGGCCGCTCTCCGACACGGCGGCGTTTCGCATCAACGGCTTCGCGCAGGACATCCACACCACGCGCGACGTCATGAACAACCAGGACTGGGGCGTCGCGCCCACGCTCAGGCTGGGCATCGGCACGCCGACGCAGATCACGCTCTCGGCGCTCATCGAACACAACCGCGACATGCCGGACTACGGCACGGTCGGCTACAACGGCAGCCCGCTGCCCATCTCGAAGCATCAGTTCTACGGCCTGACCACGGACCGCACGGTGCAGGACGTGATGAGCTTCACGGCGAAGATCGAGCACAAGGTCGACGACACGCTGAAGATCACCAACCAGACGCAATACAGTCGCTATGTGATCGACGCGATCGAGACCTCCGCGCATGCGGTGGGCGTGCCCAACGGGAACGGGGCGAGCGGTTTCACCACGCTGCCCACGGGCCCGACGGCCGGCATTCCGTCGTACTCGCTCGACCAGCTCTGGGTGCAGTTGCAAAGCCACGATCGCAAGCTCACGGACTCCGCGCTGTACAACCAGACGGACGTCGTGAAGTCGTTCGCCACGGGACCGTTGCGGCACACGCTTGTCGCCGGCGCGGAGCTCGGGCGCGACACTTACGAGAACCAGACCTATCTGCGCACCGGAGCGGGCCAGGCGTCGGGCTTCCTGGGCTGGATTCCGGCGGGCAGCACCGCGTACTACGCGAACCTGCCGAACGTGACGACGACCCAGGGCAACTTCGCGCAGGGCACAGCCGAGACGGTGGCGCTCTACGCCAACGACACGATCGAGCTCACCCGGCAGTGGAAGCTCGTAGGCGGGCTGCGCTGGGACCGGTACAAGGCGCAGCTCTCCAACACGATCAGCTCGCCGGGCTACGCCACGCAGACCGTCAACTATACGAGCGTGCGCACCGGCGTGATCTACCAGCCGAGCGAGGCGCAGTCGTATTACTTCTCCTACGGCACGTCGTTCAACCCGTCGCTCGAAGCGCTGACCGTCACCAACAACACGCAGGCCTTGCCGCCCGAGACGAACGAGTCGTTCGAAGTCGGCAGCAAGTGGAATCTGCTCGACGACAATCTCGCGATCAACACGGCCCTGTTCCAGATCACGAAGAACAACGCACGCACGCAGACCGGCACCTCCGGGCAGTACACGAGCGCGGGCAAGGTGCGCGTGCGGGGCGCCGAAGTGAGCGCCACGGGGCACATCACGCCGAACTGGCAGGTGATGGGCGGCTACATGTTCCTGAATTCGCGGGTGCTGCAGGCCAACGACGGCACGCAGGGCAATGTGCTCGCGAACACGCCGAGGCACTCGGTCACGCTCTGGTCGACGTACACGCTCGGTCATTGGGAGGTGGGTGGCGGCATGAACTACATGTCGATGCGCTATGCGGCAAACACCAACCTCATCCGGGTGGGCGGCTACACGCGCTGGGATGCGACCGTGGCCTATCATCAGCCGAAGTACGACATTCGTTTCAACTTGCTCAACGTCTTCGACAAGACATACTTCGACGGCCTGATTCAGTCCGATGGCGGCCGCGCCGCGCCGGGCATCGGACGCACGGCGCTGCTCACGGGAACGTACCGGTTCTGACCCGCGCGGCGGTGCCCGGCCGCCGCGAGGCTTGCTTGATCCAGCGCAGGCCGGCCGCGCCGGCGTTGAACCGGACGCCGGCAAAATAACGCACAATACGAGGCGCGAGCGGGCAGGCGGCCCGACTCGCGCTTCGCTTTTTTTCACGAGGAACGCTCGCCGATGTTGCTGCATATTCCGAATGTCCTCAGCGCCGACCAGGTGCGCTGGGTCCGCGCCAGGCTCGACGGCGCAGGCGACGCGTGGGTCGACGGACTGGCCACGGCCGGCTACCAGGGCGCACCGGTCAAGCAGAACCAGCAGATCGACGAGCGCGCACCGATCGCCCGCGAACTGGGCGACGTGATCCTCGGCGCGCTCGAGCGCAATCCGACATTCATCAGCGCAGCGCTGCCGAACAAGGTCTACGCGCCGATGTTCAACCGCTACGGCGAAGGCATGCACTTCGGCAATCACGTGGACGGGGCGATCCGCCTGCAGCCGGGCAGTGGCATGCGCATTCGCACCGACGTCTCGGCCACGCTCTTTCTGGCCTCGCCCGACGAGTACGACGGTGGCGAGCTCGTGATCGAGGATCAGTACGGCGCGCACCAGGTGAAGCTGCCCGCCGGCGATATGGTGCTGTATCCGGCGACGAGCCTGCACCGCGTCAATCCGATCACGCGCGGCGCGCGCGTGGGGTGCTTCTTCTGGGTGCAAAGCCTGGTGAAGGACGACACGCAGCGCACGCTGCTGTTCGACATGGACAACGCGATCCAGCGCCTGAACACGACCGACGCCGACGAGACGGCGCGCCGCACGCTCATCGGCTGCTATCACAACCTGCTGCGCATCTGGAGCGAGACCTGAGTGGCGCGCAAGGCTGCCCTCCAGGACTCTCACGCTCTCGTAATCTCGTAATCTCGCGAACTAAAAAAACGCCCGGCCCCTGACTGCACCCAGGGGCCGGGCGTTGCACCATGTGCCGGGCGGGGCGCCCGGCAGCGCTGGCCGCGCGCTTATTGCGACTGACCCGTGGCCGGTGCCGCGGGCGGGTTCGGGGCCTGCGACGGCGCGCCCTTGTGCATCTGCCCGCGACGCTGCGCCGCCTTGTCGTGCCAGGCTTTCATCTTGGCCCAGCGCGCCTTGATGGCGTTGCTCACGAGCGTCTTTTGATCGTTGTTCAGGCCGTTGTACACGTTGAGCCACGCGTCTTCGGTCTGGCTGCGCAACTGCCGGTTCTGATCGAACACCTTCTCGCGCGCGGCGCGCATGCCGGCCAGGTCGAGCACTTGCTGGTCCTTCGCCTGCGCGATCATCTGGCGGAATTGCTCGCCGTTCTTGCGCATGGCGTCACGGTTCTGCCTGGACGTGTTCACCGCCTGCTGCCAGGCTTGTTCCTGCTGCGCATCGAGCTTGAGTTCGTCGTGCAGCTTGCGAATGTCACCGAGCCCCCAGGGGCCGTGCTCGCCGCGCATGTGGTGCATGGCGGCGTGAGGACCCGTGGCCGGCGCGGCGGCGTCGGCGGCATGGGCAACGCCGAACATCGAGGTGGCGATGAGGACGGCCGACGCGGCGGCGATCTTCAATTTGCGCATGGTGTTGACTCCTTTTGATGTTGCCGGAATTGGCAGTCTCAGAGTAAGTCATTGCCGCGGCCAACACGTTGCAAAGTGCTACGGCCGTATTACCTGGCGTTACCACAGCGGGAATTCGCAACATCTCGAAACGACTCGGCCCGCCCATGCCGTCGTTCGGCGGGGCGGGCCGTTGTGCCGGACGGCGCGACACGAGGCCCGCCGTTCGGTTCCCGAAATAAATGCCGCCGGCGATCAGTCCCAGGCGCCGCGGCCGCCCGACACACTGTAGCGGCCCGCGCCGAAGAGCATTACGCAAAGGCCTGCGAAGAGGTAGAAGCCCTGGAGTTCGAGCGCCCAGCCGCCGGTCTTCGCCAGATCGCCGAGCTGGTGCAGGTGGACGAGCGAGAACGCGACGAGCATGTTGGCCACGACGAGCAGGCCGCCCAGGCGCGTGAGCACGCCGAGGATGAGCAGCACCGGCGCGAGCACTTCGCCCAGATAGGCGCCGTATGCGAGGAAGCCGGGCAGCCCATGCGAGGTGATCATGCCTTCGATGAAGCCGACGCCATTGATGACTTTGCTCACGCCGTGGAACAGCAGCAGGATACCGAGGGTGAGGCGCAGGATCAGTTTGCCGAGATCGTCTCTGGTGCTCTGCATGGTGATGGCTCCTTCTTGGCTCGCGGGTTCGCGTAAGGGGGCTGACGGATAACGGGGTGGTGCGTCCCGGGTACGGCGCACCGGCCAAATGGGCATCACTGTATCAAATCGTTACGGCGCTGTCTGCGGGGGGACGGCAATCGGGCGTCGGTGTCGTCACAGCGGATGCAGGCCGACGTGCCGGGCAACGTCGGCCCGGAAAAGCGCATTGCGCAAGGCGAAGCGGCCGGCATGCGCGCAGCATCGAGAGAATCGCCAACGCCGGCGCATTCTTCGCGACAAGACGACCGGCAGAATTGCGCGACGACCCTCGAGCCGTCCCCGGGGCCCATGTGCGCGCCGCTCCATGCGGGTGGCGCGCGCGTTTTGGGGCTATCATCGGCGACACGACAAAACAGGAGGACGATCAGGATGGAGTTGGCGCAAGCGCAGAAGATGCTCGAAGAACTCGTGGCCCCGTGGGTGCGGCAGCTTGACCTGCAGGTCGAGGCGGTCGGGCCGGACGAGAGCGAATTGCGGCTGCCGTTCGACGCGGCGTTGAAGCACGGCGGCGGCGTCATCTGCGGACAGGTGTTCATGGCCGTGGCCGACACGGCGATGGTGGTCGCGCTCTCGGCCGCGCTCGGCGGCTTTCGCCCGATGACGACGGTCACGCTGAACACCCACTTCATGCGCCCGGTGAGCGAGGGCGACCTGCGCGTGATTGCGCGCCTGCTTCGTCGCGGCAAGAACCTGGTGTTCGGGGAGATCGAAATCTTCGACGCTTCGGGCAAGATGGCCGTGCACGCGACGACGACTTACGCGCTGCTCTGAACGGAACACGGCGCCTGGCCGATTGCGGGCCGGGCGCGGGGAGGCACCATGTTCGATCAGATCGTATTTGCCGGCGGCGGCAATCGCTGCTGGTGGCAAGCGGGTTTCTGGGAGCGCGTGACGCGCGAAGTCCCGCTGCGCCCGCGCGTCATCGCCGGCATTTCGGCCGGCGCCGCCACGGCGTGCATGCTGCACATGCGCGAGTCCGACTGGGTGATGGCCTACTACCGCAAGGCCCTCGCGGACAATCGCAAGAACGCGTACTGGGGCAACCTGCTGCGCCGTGAGCGCGTGTTTCCCCATTACCGCATTTACCGGCAGGCGTTGCTCGATATCTATGACGGGCAACTGGACAAGCTGGCCGCCGGGCCGGAGATTCGCGTCGGCGTCTCGCACATCCCGCGCTGGCTCGGGCCGCGCACGGCAACGGCGGCCGGGCTCGTGGCGTACAACATCGACAAGCACGTGCGCCGCACGCTGCACCCGACACTCGCGCGGCGGCTCGGCTTTCGTCCCGAATTTGTTCGCGCCCAGGATTGCACGAGTACGGCCGAGCTCGCGGACCTGATGCTGCAGTCGTCGTGTACGCCGCCGTTCACGCCGATCCTGCGACGCGACGGGCGCGCGGTGCTCGATGGCGGCATGGTCGACAATGTCCCTGTCGATGCGCTCGACGCCACGCCCGGACAGGTGCTGGTGCTCGTCACGCGGCGCTATCCGCGCCCGCAGATCTTCACGCGGCATCACGCCGGACAGGACCGGCTGTACGTGCAGCCCTCCGCGCCCGTACCGATTTCCAGCTGGGATTACACGCGCCCGGACATGATGGCCCCGGCCTTTGAGCTGGGCCGCAGGGACGGCGAAGCGTTCCTGCGGCATCTGGACACGATAACGCCGCGGCGAGGCCCGGCGCTCGCGCATGATGCACGCGGCGCCCAAGACTCCCATGACACGCATGACAGCGCATGACAGCGCATGACTTTCGCGGGTGGGGCAGCCGCAGGAGGCGGCCGTCAGGTCCGCGGCCTCAGGCCGGCAGCGCTTACCGCCCGAAGCCGAGCAGCGCGGCCGGGTTCACCACGTGGGCGCGATCGCCGTTCAGGAAATCGACGATGTTCTGGAATGCCACGCGGAAATACAGTTCGTAGCTCTCGCGCTCGACGTAGCCGATGTGCGGCGTGCACACGCAGTTCTCCAGGCGCAGCAACGGGTTGCCTTGCAGGATCGGCTCGCTCTCGAAGACGTCGATCGCGGCCATGCCCGGCCGGCCGCGATTGAGGGCCGTGATCAGCGCATTTTCTTCCACCAGTTCCGCGCGGCTCGTGTTGACGAACAGCGCCGTCGGCTTCATCTGCAGCAGGTCTTCGAGCTTGACGATGTGCCGCGTCTCGTCGTTCAGGCGCAGGTGGAGCGACAACACGTCGCTTTGCGAGAACAGCGCTTCCTTGCTGTCGGCCACGCGCAGGCCGTCGGCCGCAGCCGCTTCGCGCGAGCCCTCGCGGCCCCACACCATGACTTCCATGCCGAACGCCTTGCCATAGCCCGCCACGAGCCGGCCGATCTTGCCGTAGCCCCACAGGCCGAGCGTCTGGCCGCGCAGTACCTGGCCCAGGCCGAAGTTCGGCGGCATGCTCGAGGACTTCAGGCCCGACTGCTGCCATGCGCCGTGCTTGAGGCTGGAGACGTATTGCGGAATGCGGCGCTGGGCGGCCATGATCAACGCCCAGGTAAGTTCCGCGGGCGCCGTGGGCGAGCCCACGCCTTCGAGCACGGCAACGCCGCGCGCGGTGCAGGCGTCGATGTCGATGTGGTTGCCCGCACGGCCGGTCTGACTGATGACGCGCAGGCGAGGCAGTTTGTCGATGAGCTGCGCGGTGATGGCGGTGCGTTCGCGAATGAGGACGAGGACTTCGGCCTCGCCGATGCGGGCGGTCAACTGGCCGACGCCCTTGACCGTGTTGTTGAAGACTTTGACGTCATGGCCGGCTAACAGGGAGAAACAATCGAGCTTGCGAACGGCGTCCTGATAGTCGTCGAGAATGGCAATTTTCATGGCAAAGCGTAATCGGATCGGCGCGACACGAGGACATGCCGCGCAATCGGTACATAAGTCTGAGGCCGCCGCGACGGCGGGCGTACTGGTCGTTGACATGGCCGGTGCGCAGTGGGGCAAACCCCAGCCGACCTTGTTGCGACGCAGCACCGGCGCGGTTTGCGCGGTGGTATGCTGACGCCTCGTTTTGCATAGTATGGCAGGTGTCCTGGCAACCATGGCGAAACCGCCTCAACACGATGGCAAAAAATCGAACCCACCCCGCAAAAACAAGTCGGACCCGGTGAGCGAGACGCCTGATGCGCACCGATCGGTGTGCCCGTTGCCCCCTGCTTTCTCGCGCGTGCCGCAAGACCTGCGACGCGCTCCATGTTTCACGCGGCCTCGGTTCGCGCGCGCCGGTCATCCGGGCGCGGCGGACCTTCGTCGGGGCGGTGACGCCCGCCCGGTATCCCCAACCGGACGGATCGCCCGGCGAAACCAGCCGGAAGGCAAAAAGGCGCCCGCGCGACGGACGGTCGTCGTCCGCTCCGATTTACCGACTCTGCATGGAGACAACCCCCATGACTCAAGCCAGCCTGAGCGCCAACGCGCTCAACGCCTCCTCCTCGTCCAACGTCGCCACTCGTGATCTGCCCTCGTGGGTGCGTCACCGCAAGCTGATCGACTGGGTGTCGCGCATCGCGGCGATCACGCAGCCCGAGCGCGTCGTCTGGTGCGATGGCTCCGAGCAGGAGTACGACCGCCTGTGCGAGCAGATGGTCGCCGCCGGAACGATGAAGCGGCTCAACCCTGCCAAGCGTCCGAACTCGTTCCTCGCGCTGTCCGACCCGTCGGACGTCGCGCGTGTGGAAGACCGCACGTTCATCTGCAGCGAGAAGCGCGAAGACGCCGGGCCGACGAATCACTGGATCGATCCTCGCGAGATGCGCGGCACGCTCGACGGCCTGTTCCAGGGCTGCATGCGCGGACGCACGATGTACGTGGTGCCGTTCTCCATGGGGCCGCTGGGCTCGCCCATCGCCCACATCGGCGTGGAGCTATCCGATACGCCATACGTGGCCGTGAACATGCGCATCATGACGCGCATGGGCCGGGCGGTGTACGACGTGCTCGGCGAAGACGGCGAGTTCGTGCCGTGCGTGCATTCCGTCGGCAAGCCGCTTGCCGCCGGCGAGAAGGACGTGGCGTGGCCGTGCAACAGCACGAAGTACATCGTTCACTTCCCCGAGACGCGCGAAATCTGGAGCTACGGCTCTGGCTACGGCGGCAACGCGCTGTTGGGCAAGAAGTGCTTCGCGCTGCGCATTGCCTCGAAGATGGGCCGCGACGAAGGCTGGCTCGCCGAGCACATGCTGATCCTCGGCGTGACGTCGCCCGCGGGCCGGAAGTACCACGTGGCCGCGGCGTTCCCGTCGGCGTGCGGCAAGACCAACTTCGCGATGCTGATCGCCCCCAAGGGCTTCGAGGGCTGGAAGGTCGAGACCATTGGCGACGACATCGCATGGATCAAGCCGGGCAAGGACGGGCGTCTGTATGCGATCAACCCGGAAGCGGGCTTCTTCGGCGTGGCGCCCGGCACGAGCCAGAAGACCAACCCGAACGCGCTCGCCACGCTCGGCGAGAACGTGATCTTCACCAACGTGGCGCTCACCGATGACGGCGACGTGTGGTGGGAAGGGCTCACCGACACGCCGCCGGCGCATCTGACCGACTGGCAAGGCAAGGACTGGACGCCGGAAATCGCGAAGGAGACGGGGCGCAAGGCGGCGCATCCGAACTCGCGCTTCACGGTGAGCGCGTCGCAATGCCCGTCGATCGATCCCGACTGGGAGAACCCGGCCGGCGTGCCGATCGACGCCTTCATCTTCGGCGGCCGCCGTTCGACCACCGTGCCACTGGTGACCGAAGCGCGCGACTGGACCGAAGGCGTGTACATGGCGGCGACGATGGGCTCCGAGACGACCGCGGCGGCGGCGGGCCAGCAAGGCGTGGTGCGTCGCGATCCGTTCGCGATGCTGCCGTTCTGCGGCTACAACATGGCCGACTACTTCCAGCACTGGCTCGACACCGGCGCGCGCCTGGACAAGATGGGCGCAACGCTGCCGAAGATCTACTGCGTGAACTGGTTCCGCAAGGGCGCCGACGGCAAGTTCGTGTGGCCGGGCTTCGGCGAGAACATGCGCGTGCTGGCCTGGATGCTCGGCCGTATCGACGGCACGGCAAAGGGCGAGGAGAACGCGTTCGGGATCACGCCGCGTTACGAAGATCTGAACTGGAATGGCCTGTCGTTCACGAAGGCGCAATTCGACGAGGTGACGTCGATGGACCCGGCAGCATGGCGCGAAGAGCTCAAGCTCCACGCCGAACTCTTCGAGACGCTCAGGCACCATCTGCCGCAAGCGCTGCTCGACACGAAGGCCGAGATCGAGCGTCGCCTGAACGGGTGACGCCGCGCGCAGCGTCGATCGTCAGGCGCGAGCCATGATCGCGGCCGGGTGAGGCCGCATCGATTGCCGCATGTCACCACCACCCTCCCATCGAAGGCGACTTCGATGGGATTTTTTATGGAGTGCCCGCCGTCTCGGCGCGGGGGCCGCGGCTCATCGTCGTCGCGCGCCACGTCGGGGAGTTTCGCAACACGGGTGTGGAAGAGGTAGACGCCGTTTCCTCATTG
Organism: Pandoraea nosoerga; assembly: GCF_902459585.1. Taxonomy (GTDB): domain Bacteria; phylum Pseudomonadota; class Gammaproteobacteria; order Burkholderiales; family Burkholderiaceae; genus Pandoraea; species Pandoraea nosoerga. The sequence continues at coordinate 28,614 of NZ_CABPSC010000006.1, read as the reverse complement.
ACCGGCGAGCCGGCTGCCGCGCGTGAGCGGGCTTTCAATGCCGTGAAGACGCTCAAAGCGCTCAAAGTGTTCAAAGCGCTCAAAGTGTTCAAAGCCGGTTCTCCACCGCGAACTTGATCAGCTCGGCCTGGCCTTCGATGCCGAGCTTGCGCTTGATGTTGAGCCGATGCGTCTCCACGGTTCGCACCGACAGATCCATCTCCGTTGCAATCTGCTTGTTCGCCAGTCCGCGAGCGATGCGGGAGAGGATTTCACGCTCGCGAGGCGTGAGCGAATCGATCGGCGCGTGTGTCGTCGATGCCTGCACCACCCGCGCGGCGATCGCGGCGCTGTAATAGGCGTCGCCGCGCGCGACGCGTTCGATGGCCGTCACGATCTCGTGTGCGGGCGCGTCCTTGAGCACATAGCCGCGCGCGCCGGCACGGACCGCCTGACGCACGTACTCGGCGTTATCGTGCATCGAAAGAATCAGCACGGCGATATGCGGGAACTGCTCGCGAAACAGCGCGGTCAGCTCGATGCCGTTCGTGCCACGCATGCTGATGTCCATGAGCGCGAGATCGGGCGACGCCGTCCGGGCGCGCGCCAGCGCTTCCTGTGCGTTGCCGGCTTCGCCGACCACTTGCAGGTTGGGGGCCGCCTCGAATCGTGCGCGCAGGCCGTCGCGCACAAGCGGATGGTCGTCGATCAACAGCAGTCGGATAGGGTGAGCTTGCGTCATTTGCTGGAGGTGGCACGAAGCGCCGCTTTCGCGGCGGGCGTAAGCGGCACCCACGCACTGATGGTGGTGAGGCCGGGCCAGGACTGGATGCCGAGAACACCGCCCACGGCGTCGAGGCGTTCGCGCATGTTGCGCAGGCCGATGCCGTGCCGCGGATCGTGATGCACGTCGGTCACGTCGAAGCCGCGTCCGTCGTCGGCGATCGACAGATGAATGCCGTCGGGCTTGAAGATGAGCAGGATCGACACGCGCGAAGCCTGCGCATGCCGTTCGATATTGGTCAGCGCTTCCTGCGCGATACGGAACAGCATCGTCTTGATGTTGTCGTCGAGTGCCGGCGCTTCGCCTTCGACGTCCATCTCCACAGGCAGCCCCGCGTGAGAGCCGAACTCCCGCGCCAACTGGTCGATGGCCGCGGCAAGGCCCAGATCGTCGAGCATGGCCGGACGTAGCGCCTGCGAGATGCGCCGGACTTCACCGAGCGTGCCGTTCAGGCGCTCGATCGCCACGCCAAGCGTCGTGCTTGCCGCCGCCGGCGAGCCAGGCAGGCGCATCGACGCCGACTCGAGCAGCAGCTTGACCGAGACGAGCAGCTGGCTGATGCCGTCGTGCAGTTCGCGCGAAATCCGTGCGCGCTCGATCTCCTGTGACTCCACGACCTGGCGCGCGAGCTGGCGCAGCTTCGCATCGGCCGTCTTCAGCTCGGTGATGTTCACGACGAGGCCGCACAACCCCACGATTGCCAGGCACGACGAAGCGATGAGCGTGATCCAGATGAGCGTGCGGTCGATGTTGGCCTGTGCGCGATCGTCGGACTGGCGCAGCGTGGCTTGCACATCGTCGAGGTAAATGCCGGTGCCGATCATCCAGTTCCAGCGCGGCAGCGCGATCACGTAGCCGAGCTTGGGCGCCATGTGTTGCAGCGACGGCTTCTCCCACGCGTACTGCACGTAGCCGCCGCCGGAGCGAGCGGCGCCGATCAGGCGCTGGATCGTGGGTGCGCCGGACTCGTCCTTGAGCGCCCAGAGGTTATGACCGACAAGCTCGGGCTGGCGCGGATGCATCAGGCTCTTGCCGTCGAGGTCATAGACGAAGAAGTAGCCGTCCTTGCCGAACTCCATGCGCGCGAGCGTGGCGAGCGCCGCGTCGCGGGCGGCGGGGGTGTCGGGGCCGTTGTAGAGCGGCTCGATGGCGTTGCGCGCGAGGCCCACGTAATGCAGCAGCTCGGCGCGCTTGTTGGCCAGCAGCGCCGTCTGCACCGCTTCGTGTTGCGCGCGCGCGAGCTCGTTGCCCTGGTAGCGCACGGCCAGTGCGATGGCGACCATCGCGAGCGCGACGGGCAGCAGCGCCAGGACGAAAAATTTCTGTCGGAGGTTCATGGCATTCGAAAGGCCTGCAATGCCCCCGCATGCTGCAGGGGGCATCGGGCAGGCGTTCGCTACGTAATAGCACGTAGTTCGCCTGCGTAGTTCCGCGCTTGTGGCACGGCGGGCAAACGCCAATACTACACGGCGAATCGTGGCTGGGGCCCCCAGGCGCGTCCGCTGGACGCATTCAGGAGCCCAACGTTCGCTTCCGCACATTGCGTACTGGCTATGTCGCCTCGTCGACTTTCGCCGCCCCGCACCCCCGCAAAGAGGGGCTAAAGAGGCGCAATACGAGGGCGGATGTGTCGCGGTTCACGGCGTCGTCGCGGCGCCGGTACAAGAGGCGGGACGGTGCCGCAACGGCACGGTCCCGGGGTTGCTGCCCGAAGGAGGCAGTTCCGAGGAGAGACAATGAATCGCATCTGGCAACAACTGCCCTGGGCAGCGGTGGCCATCGTCGGCGCGTGCGCGCTCGGCACGGTGGCTCTATCGCGCGGCGAAACCGTCAGCGCACTCTGGATCGTGATCGCAGCCGTCTGCGTTTACCTGATCGCCTATCGTTTCTACAGCAAGTTCATCGCCACGCGCGTCGCGCAGCTCGACGGCACGCGCATGACGCCGGCCTGGCGCCATAACGACGGGCTCGACTACGTGCCGACCAACCGCTATGTGCTGTTCGGCCACCATTTCGCCGCCATTGCCGGCGCCGGCCCGCTCGTGGGCCCGGTGCTTGCCGCGCAGATGGGCTACCTGCCCGGCATGCTGTGGATTCTGGCGGGCGTGGTCTTCGCGGGCGCCGTGCAGGACTTCATGGTGCTGTTCATCTCCACGCGCCGCGACGGCCGCTCGCTGGGCGACCTCGTGAAGTCCGAGCTCGGCATGATTCCCGGTGTGATCGCTCTGTTCGGCGCATTCCTCATCATGATCATCATCCTCGCGGTGCTCGCGCTGATCGTGGTCAAGGCGTTGACCGGATCGCCGTGGGGCACGTTCACCGTCGGGTTGACCATTCCGATCGCGCTTTTCATGGGCGTGTACACGCGTTTCATTCGCCCGGGCCGCATCGGCGAAGTGTCAGTCATCGGCTTCGTCATGCTCATGGCCGCGATCTACTTCGGTCAGAACGTGCACGACAGCGCCACGCTCGCACCGCTGTTCACGTTCGACGGCAAGCAACTGACCTGGATGCTGATCGGCTATGGCTTCATTGCGTCGGTGCTGCCGGTGTGGCTGCTGCTCGCGCCGCGCGACTATCTGTCGACGTTCCTCAAGATCGGCACGATCCTGGCGCTCGCCATCGGCATTCTGGTCGTCGCGCCGGAGCTGAAGATGCCCGCGCTCACGCAGTTCGTGGACGGCAGCGGTCCGGTCTGGTCGGGCAAGCTGTTCCCGTTCCTCTTCATCACGATCGCGTGCGGCGCCGTATCGGGCTTCCATGCGCTGATCTCGTCGGGCACCACGCCCAAGCTGCTCGATAACGAAGTCAACGCGCGCTTCATCGGTTACGGCGGCATGCTGATGGAGTCGTTCGTGGCGATCATGGCGCTCGTGGCCGCGTCCGTGATCGATCCGGGCGTGTACTTCGCCATGAACAGCCCTGCCGCCGTGATCGGCACGACGCCGGAAGCCGTGGCGCAGGTCGTCTCGGGCTGGGGCTTCACCATCACGCCGGACGTGCTCACCGCAACGGCGCAGGCCGTGGGCGAGCACACGATCATCTCGCGCGCCGGCGGCGCACCGACGCTCGCCGTGGGCATGGCGCACATCCTGCACCAGGTGGTCGGCGGTGAAGCGATGATGGCCTTCTGGTACCACTTCGCGATTCTGTTCGAAGCGCTGTTCATCCTGACGGCCGTCGACGCCGGCACGCGCGCCGGACGCTTCATGCTGCAGGATCTGCTCGGCACCTTCGTGCCGTCGCTCAAGCGCACCGAATCGCTGCCCGCGAACCTGATCGCGACGGCGCTGTGCGTGGCCGCCTGGGGCTACTTCCTGTATCAGGGCGTGGTCGACCCGCTCGGCGGCATCAATACGCTGTGGCCGCTGTTCGGCATCTCCAACCAGATGCTCGCCGCCATCGCGCTGACGCTCGCTACGTGCGTGCTGTTCAAGCTCAAGCGCGAGCGTTTCGCCTGGGTGACGATCCTGCCCACGCTGTGGCTGCTCGCCTGCACGCTCACGGCCGGCTGGCAGAAGATGTTCGATCCGGATCCGAAGGTCGGCTTCCTTGCTCACGCCGCGAAGTACCAGGCCGCGTTGGCCGACGGCAAGCTGCTCGCCCCGGCCAAGTCGGTGGCGCAGATGCAGCAGATCGTGTTCAACGATTACGTGGACGCGGCGCTCTCCGGTGTGTTCATGTTCGTGGTGGTGGCCGTGGTGGTCTTCGGTCTTCGCACGGTCATCGTGGCACGCAGCGCGAGCAAGCCGACGGCCAAGGAGACGCCGTTCGAGCCGATGCCCGCGGGTCGTCAGGTCTGAGGCGAACGGGAGACGCCATGCTCGACGAAGTCGGCAACGAACTCGGCAAGGTCGGTCGATATCTGGGCCAGGCCATGCGGTTGATGGTCGGCCTGCCCGATTACGACACTTACGTGGCGCACATGCGCGCCACGCACCCGGATCGGCCGATTATGAGCTACGAGGCGTTCTTCCGGGAACGCCAGGAGGCGCGCTACGGCGGCAAGAGCGGCGGACGCTGCTGCTGACGCCCGCCGTGCGCGCTGCGTCGGCCATGAAGAACGCCCGGGGGGCTTCCCCCGGGCGTTTTGCGTTTGGGGGCGCGGCCATCGCGCCCCGTGTGGGCACTCGCTCACATCACCTTCGCGCAACGCGCGTTGGCGGCGCTTTGGCGATAGGCGTCGAACACCTGGGCGACGACGCGCACCAGCAGGCGTCCGGCCGGCAGCACTCGCAAGCCCCGTGCGTCGAGACTCACGAGACCATCGGCGGCCAGATCGGCCAGCTCACCCAGTTCGTTGGCGAAGTAGGCGACGAAGTCGATGCCGTGCATCTGCTCGACGGCCGTGAAGTCGAGCGCCATATGGCACATCAGACGCGAAATGACGTCGCGCCGCAGCCGGTCGTCGTCGGTGAGCCGAACGCCGCGCGCGATCGCCAGGCCGCCGGCGTCGATCGCGTCGTAGTACGCCTTCAGGGTCTTGGCGTTTTGCGCGTAGCTGTCGCCGACCCGTCCGATGGAGGACATGCCCACGCCGATGAGGTCGCAGTCCGCGCGCGTGCTGTAGCCCTGGAAGTTGCGCTGCAGCGTGCCGGCCGCCTGGGCGCGGGCGAGTTCGTCGTCGGGACGCGCGAAGTGGTCCATGCCGATGTAGACGTAGCCGGCAGCGCTCAGCCGCGCGATGATCGTTTGCAGCAGCTCGAGCTTGCGCGCACCGTCGGGCAGGGCGTCGGGCAGGCAGCGCTGCATCTTGAATTGCTGTGGCAGATGCGCGTAGCTGAACACCGACAGGCGGTCGGGCGCCATCTCGATCACGGCGTCGAGCGTGCGGGAGAAGGACTCGGGCGTCTGGTAGGGCAGCCCGTAGATCAGATCGAAGTTGACCGAGCGAAAGCCGCTGCTTCGCGCGGCTTGCAGCGTGGCTTCGACGAGTGCGCGCGGCTGAATGCGATGAATGGCTGCCTGCACGCGGGGGTCGAAGTCCTGCACGCCAATCGACAACCGGTTGAAGCCGAGCGCGCGCAACGCCCGGATCGACGCCGGACCGGCGCTGCGCGGGTCGATTTCGATGGCGTATTCGGCGCTGTCGTCGCTTGCCATCACGAACTGGCGGGCGATGGCGTCGACGAGCGACGCAATCTGTTCCAGCGAGAGAAACGTGGGCGTGCCGCCGCCCCAGTGCATCTGCGCGAGCGCGCGACCCGCGCCGAGCAACGACGCCTGACGTGCGATCTCGGCGTGAAGCCGCTCGACATACGCCTGCGCGTGCGCGCGATTGCCGGTGACGATCTTGGTGCATGCGCAGTAGAAGCACACGGTGTCGCAGAACGGCACGTGGACATAGAGCGACAGCGGCTTGCCGGTGCGTTTGGACTGCGCGGCCGCGCGGGCATAGTCTTCGACGCTGAAATCGTCGCGGAACTGCAGCGCCGTGGGGTAGGACGTGTAGCGCGGGCCGCCTACGTCGTAGCGGCGCAGCAGCCGTGCATCGAAGTGCAGGGGGGCGCATGGCGCAGCCCCGTGCGAATGAGCGGTCGAATGGGCAGTCGAATGGACGGTTTGCGCCGCCGCGGCGCGGGCGCCGCGCGGCGGCATCAACGGCAGGGGATTCATGACGATGCCGGCCCAAGGCCGGTGACGAAGGTGACATGGCACTGTAGCGTCGCGATGAACGCGCCGCCCTGACCTGCGTCAAACATCCGCCGCCGGGACCCGGACGCGCGCGAATGGCGACCGGGTCGGGCCGGTCTGCGTGACATTGCGCACCGCGCCGGCATGCAGATATCGCCGTGCGCCGGCCGCGCGGCGCTCATGCGCCGAAAGCCTTGCCACGTCAGGCAAATTTTGGCCGTGTACGGTAAGCTAACGCCTTATCGAAGTCTCCGCCGCGTCGACAGCCCTGGAGGCACGCGCGGCGCGCCCCCGAACGGTTCGGGGCGGCGGTCCGTCCGATGCCTGCGGGAACCCGCAGAACCGGGGAATCCCCGGCCCGCCCCAGCTGGTCTTTGCCGGAGCGACGCGGCACATCACGATTGGAAACAACATGGACCGTCTGCAATCGATGCGCGTTTTCGTCAAGGTGGCCGATAACGGGAGCTTTGCCCGTACCGCTGCCCAGATGGATCTGTCGGCCGCTGTGGTCACGCGGCACGTCGCGGAACTGGAATCGCACCTCGGTGTTCGTCTGCTCAACCGCACCACGCGCAGCCTCTCGCTCACCGGCGCGGGGCAGGTGTATCTCGAGCGCTGCCGTCAGATCATCGATGAAGTGGACGAGGCCGACGCGCTGATCTCCAGCGCCTCGCGCGACCCGAAGGGCACGCTCAAGGTGGTGGCGCCAGTGTCGTTCGGTTTGCGCAACCTCGCGCCGCTCGTCAAGAAATACCAGGAGATGCACCCGAAGGTGGTGGTCGACCTCACGCTGACCGATCGCGCGATCGATCTGGTGGAAGAGGGCTACGACTGCGGCATTCTCCTCACGCGCATGATCAACAGCGAAAGCCTGATTTCGCGCGTGCTCGCCGAGACGCGCGTGATGTTGTGCGCTTCGCCGGCCTATATCGCCGAGCATGGCGAGCCCGTCACGCCGCAAGAGCTGGGTGAGCATGGCGTGCTTGGCCTGCCGAACGATTTCTGGAGCGACGAGCGCGTATTCTCGGGTCCGGACGGCGAAGTGCGCGTGCGGGTCCAGAACAAGTTCATCTGCAACAACACCGCGCTGCTGCGTCAGTCGGTGCTGCTCGGGCACGGGATTGCGTTTTTGCCGTCGTACCTCGTGGGCAACGACGTGCGCGACGGCGATCTCGTTGCGCTGCTGCGCAACTTCACGCAAACGCCGGTCGACGTCTCGCTCGTCTACCCGAGCCGCAAGTATCTATCGGCGAAAACGCGCGGTTTCATCGATCTGACCGTCGAATATTTCCGCCAGAACGAAGGGATTTCCGCCGCCGAGCGCTGGGTGCCGCCCAAGCTGCCGTCGCCGACGACCCCCAATACGGAAATCCCGGTGTGAGGCCGCGCCAAGGGTGAGGCGCGGCCCGGACCCGTCGCGTCCGCGAGCGTCCGACCTTGCAACCGGACAACAAAACGGCCACTGCCCATAAGGGAGTGGCCGTTTTTCATTGTCCCGCGCGACGGGGCGGGCTCATACGGTCAAGCGCGCTCAGAACGGCGCGTCGTCGTCGTCGAACGAGGCGTCGCCGGACGGTGCCGGCTTGCTGCTCGTCGTCTTGGACTTCGCCGTTGTCTTGCGTGCTGCCGCCTTCTTGGCGGGCGCCTTCGTGGCAGCGCTCTTCGCCGGCGCCGTCTTGCGCGCCGGCGTGGCCTTCTCGTCACCGTCGCCATCGGCTGCCTTCGCGGCTGCCTTCGCGGCGGTCTTCTTCGGCGCCTTTGCTTCGAACTCGAAGCCGATGGTGCCGTCCTTCTGCTTGGCCAGATAGGCCTTGAACGTGCGGCCCGTGCGCGATGACTTGAAGTTCGTCAGCAGATCGGTCTTCCCTTCGGTAAGCAATTTGTGAATCTGCTCGCGCGAAATTTCCTGCTGCAGGATCACCTTGCCCGAAGTGAAGTCGCATGTCTTCGGGTTGGCCACGGCGTTCTCGCACACGTAACGCATGCCGTGCTCGAACACGCGGCCGCCGCACTTCGGACACTTGCCGACCGGCTCCTGCCCCGTGAAGTCCGGCGCTTCGCCGTCTTCGTCGCCGCTGTCCTGGCCGAAGTCGAACTCGAGCTTGTAGCCCATCTCGTCGTCGGGCGAGAGCTTGAGGATCGCCGAGAACGGACGGCCCATCTTGCTGCGAAAGCCCGAGAGCGGCCCGATCGTCTTGTTCTTCAGCAATTCCTCGACTTCCGGGATTTCGAACTGGCGTCCGCCCGGAATCTTCGAGATCGAGAAGCTGCAGTTCGTACAGGCGAACCGGCGGTAGTTTTCCTTGACCACACCGCCGCAATGCGGGCATGGCGTGGCGAGAGTGGCGTAGTCGCCCGGGATCGTGTCCGAATCGTATTCCTTCGCGCGCTTGACGATGGTCTGCGTCATCTGCGCGATCTCGTGCATAAATTCGTCGCGCTTGAGGCCGCCGCGCTCGATCTGCGAGAGCTTCGCTTCCCACTCGCCCGTGAGTTCGGGCAGCGTGAGTTCGTCCACACCCAGCCCGCGCAGCAGCGTCATGAGCTGGAACGCCTTGGCCGTCGGATGCAGTTCGCGCCCTTCGCGCACGAGGTATTTCTCGGTGAGCAGGCCTTCGATGATGGCCGCGCGCGTGGCCGGCGTGCCGAGCCCCTTGCCCGCCATGGCCTCGCGCAACTCGCCGTCTTCGACGAGCTTGCCCGCGCCTTCCATGGCCGAGAGCAGCGTCGCTTCGCTGTAGCGTGCGGGCGGTTTGGTCTGCAGGCCCACGGCTTCGACCTTGTCCACGCCGACTTTCTCGTCCTTGGCGACCGGCACGAGCGTCGGCTGGTCGTCCTTGCCTTCCTTGCTGTCGCCGGCACTCTCCCTGCCATAGACGGCGAGCCAGCCGGCGTTCACGAGAACCTTGCCCTCGGTCTTGAAGTGGTGCCCCACCACTTCCGTGATGCGGGTCGTCACCTGATACTCGGCCGCCGGGAAGAACACGGCGAGGAAGCGCTTGACGACGAGGTCGTACAGCTTCTGTTCCGGCTCGGAGAGATTCTTCGGCGCCTGCAGCGTCGGGATGATGGCGAAGTGATCGCTGATCTTGCTGTTGTCGAAGATCCGCTTGTTCGGCTTGACCCAGTCCTTGCTCAGGACCTGGTTGGCGAACTGGTGATAGTTGTTGCTCTCCTTGAGCACGGCCATCGTCTCCTTGACGGTGGCCAGATAGTCTTCCGGAAGCGCGCGCGCGTCGGTACGCGGGTACGTGAGCACCTTGTGCTTTTCGTACAGCGCCTGCGCCAGACCCAGCGTGTTCTTCGCGGAGAAGCCGAAGCGGCTGTTCGCTTCGCGCTGCAGGCTCGTCAGGTCGAACAGCAGCGGCGAGAGTTGCGTCGACGGCTTCGATTCTTCGGTGACCGTGCCGTGCTTGCCGCGCACGGCTGCCACGACCGATTCGGCTGCCGCCAGGCTCCACAGACGCGAGTCGCGCTGCTCCGGGTCGAATTCGTTGCGCTTGAAGTTCGGGTCGAACCAGCGGCCTTCGTAGAAGCCCGCCGAGGCGACGAATTCGGCCTTCACTTCCCAGTAGTCGCGCGAGACGAACTTGCGAATCTTCTCTTCGCGCTCGACCACGATCGAGAGTGTCGGCGTCTGCACGCGGCCGACCGTGGTGAGGAAAAAGCCGCCGCCCTTGCTGTTGAAGGCAGTCATGGCGCGCGTGCCGTTGATGCCGACGAGCCAGTCGGCTTCGGCGCGGCTGCGCGCGGCGTCGGCGAGCGGCAGCATGTCGTCGTCGCTGCGCAGGCGCTTGAAGCCGTCGCGGATCGACTGCGGCGTCATCGACTGCAGCCACAGGCGCTTGATCGGCTGCTTCGCCTTCGCGTGTTGTGCGATCAGGCGGAAAATCAGTTCCCCTTCGCGCCCCGCGTCACAGGCGTTGATCAGCAAGTCGATGTCCTTGCGCTTGATGAGCTTGGTGAGCACCTTCAGGCGCGACTCGCTCTTGGCGATCGGCTTGAGGTCGAAGTGGGGGGGAATTACGGGAAGGTTGGCGAAGCTCCACTTGCCGCGTTTGACTTCGTAGTCTTCCGGCGCGCCGATTTCGACGAGGTGGCCAACCGCCGACGAGACGACGTAATCGTCGCTCTCGAAGTACTCGTCATGCTTGGTAAAGCCGCCCAACGCCCGCGCGATGTCGTTCGCGACAGACGGTTTCTCGGCAATGATCAGAGCTTTTGACATGACGTTAGGTAATGTTGAGGGGGGTGTCGCCAGGCGACATTCGTTGGCTTTATAACATATAGCCAATCCGGCGTTGCCGTCGGATCGGGCACAAGGCGTGCCCGAAAGCGGCACATCATAAGCGCGCCGCAAGCCGGCGGCAAGGCCGTGCGCCGCCCGGAGGCACCCGTCCGAGGAGATGTTGCGCGCGCGGGCTCGCCACGCGCGAAGGCGGCCCGGCGCGGCCGCACTCAGCCGAGCAGATGCTCGCGCAGTGCGGGAGCGGCGACGGTGGCGTCGCCCAGCACGCGGGCGTCGAGCATGCGCTCCAGCACCCCGCTGGCCGGCAGCACCGGCCCGAAGAACCGGGCGTGCCGGGCGTGCTGATCGGCGTCCTGCACCAGAATGGTCGGAAAGTTCTCGATGTCGTGATCGTCGAGCCAGTCGGCGTGCGTCTCGATGTCCACCCAGACGAAACACAGTTCGGGATGTTTCGCAGCCAACTGTTCCAGCGTCTCCCGGTATTCGCGGCACGTGCCGCACCACGCCGCACACAGGCAGGCCACGAGGCGCGTAGTGCCATCGGCCAGCACGGCGGCCAGCGCGGATCGGTCGGCGACGGGATCAAGAACGGGCATGGTGTCTGTGGTGTCGTTTCGTGCGGCGTTGGGTGTCCGGCGTCCGGTGTCCGGCGTCCAGTGTCAGGCGCTGGGCGTTGGGCTGGCGGTGCGTTGCGGCGCCGTTGCTGGCCTCGGTCGCCGATCACCGATCGCATCGCTCGCCGACGGTCGGGCCGGCGGTGGCCGGCAGCAGCCCCCCGCGTCGCGACTCCCTTCGCGCGCTCAGGCCTGCCGCCCGTCGAGCCGGGCAAACCGGCCGCCCGGTACGCGAACGACCTGTCCGCCGAGTTCGAGCCGCCCGAGTTGCGCGAGCACCTGGGCCACCGGCAAGCCGGTGCGCTCGCACAGGGCGTCGGCGCTGACCGGATCATAACCCAGCGCTTCGAGAACCGCCGAGGCCGCCGGCGACATCATGCTGGCATGGACCCCCGGCGGGCTCGATGCGTTCCCGGCGGGCGGGGCGAGGTCGGCGGAGGCCACGGGGGCGGCGGTACGCCCGAGGTCGTGGGCGTCACGCCGGTTGCTGCGCCGCGCGGGCCGGAGCGCGCCCGCCCGCGCTTCGCTGACTACGCCTGCCGCGCCGGTCGACGGCGGTTCGACGCCCAGCGCCTCGAGAATGTCATCGGGTGAGGTGGCGAGTATGGCGCCGTCGCGAATCAGCGCGTGGCACCCCCGGCTTTGCGGCGCGTGAATGGAGCCGGGCACGGCCAGAACGTCGCGCCCCAGTTCGCCGGCCAGCCGCGCGGTGATGAGCGAGCCGGATTGCGTGGCCGCCTCGACCACCACGGTGCAGCGGGCGAGCGCTGCAATCAGGCGGTTGCGTTGTGGAAAATGTTCGGGCCGGGGTGGCGTGCCGATCGGGAAAGCGGAGATGACGAGGCCGCGCTCGGCGATGCGTGCCGCCAGCTCGCCGTGCCGGGCCGGATAGACGATGTCGGCGCCGGTGCCGACGACCGCGCATGTGCCGCCCGCGGTCTGCGCGGCGCCTTCGTGGGCCGCCGCGTCGATGCCGGCGGCCAGGCCGGAGACCACGGTCACGCCGGCGTCGCCCAGCGCGCGGGCGAAATGCCGGGCGTTCTCCCGCCCTTGCGGCGTGGCCCGGCGGCTGCCGACGATGGCCACCGCCGTCGCGAGAGCGCGGTTGGGCAGGCAAGCGTCGCCGCGGCAATAGAGAATGGGCGGCGCGTCGCCCATCGCCAGCAGCGCGTGAGGGTAGGCGGACTCGCAGAACGTGACCACCGCACAGCCGGGCTGGCTCGCCCACTCGAGCGTGCGGGCGATCTGCCCGTCGAGCTGCGCCGACGCCGGTGCAAGCAGCCGCGCCACCAGTGGCGCCGGGAGAATGCTGCCAAGCCGCGCGGCGGATGTCCCGAAGATGACTTCCGGGGGGCCGAAGACCGTCAGCAGGCGACGTACCGCGGCGGCCGAGATGCCGGGCGTGTGGCAAAGCCGAAGCCAGTTCTTGATTTCCGCGCGGCTTGCCCCGATGTGTGGCGTATCGGGCGCGGCGCGCGCTTGCGCATCGACGTTCGGCCCGCTCTGCGTCTCGGCAGGCGCGCCGCCGGGATCCCCGCCGGGCAAGGCCGGCGAGGCGGGAGCGCCCGTGCCGCGCGCCAGCGGGAGCCGGGGCGCTATGTTAAAATTTTTCATTATCCGGTAAGCATTGACCGGGGGGCCAGGGCTGGCAGAACCGGCGGCGCGGATATCGCGACGCAGCAGCCATTTCACGATTGTGTAATCGCGGCCCACGCGAGGCAATGCGGCGAATTCCCGTTTTCATCATGGCATTACTGACAATTCTTCAATATCCCGATCCGCGTCTGCACAAGGTCGCCAAGCCCGTGGCCGAAGTCGACGACCGGATCCGCCAGCTCGTCAAGGACATGGCGGAGACCATGTACGACGCGCCCGGCATCGGTCTTGCCGCCACGCAGGTCGACGTGCACGAGCAGGTCATCGTGATGGACCTGTCGGAGACGCGCGACGAACTGCGCGTCTTCATCAACCCGAAGATCGTCTGGCGCAGCGACGAGCAGAAAGTCTACGAAGAGGGCTGCCTCTCGGTGCCCGGCGTCTATGACGAAGTCGAGCGCGCCGATCGCGTGCGCGTGCGTGCGCTCAACGAAAAGGGCGAGGAGTTCGAACTGGAAGCCGACGGCCTGCTCGCCGTGTGCATCCAGCACGAGATGGATCACCTCAAGGGCCGCGTGTTCGTGGAATATCTCTCGCCGCTCAAGCGCAACCGCATCAAGCAGAAGATGAAAAAGCAGGCCGTGCGCGCCTGATGCCGGGGGCGCGCCGCGTGGGCGCGTCCGGTAAAACCCTCTATACTTGCAGCGCTCGCGGACCTTGCGTCCGCTTTCTGCCGCTGCGACGGGGCGTCTCGAACGTCTGCCGTCGGGCCAATTCCCGACCGTTTGCCGAGATGTCCATCGCCATTTCCTCGTCGTCGTCCCGCACCCGCACGATCTATTGGCTGAGTGCCGCACTGCTGTTCGCCTTCCTGCTGGCGGGGCTGTTCGACCGCGACCCCTGGAAAGCCGACGAACCGTATTCCGTCGGCATGGTGCTCAACTTCTTCCGCGGCCACGACCTGATCGTGCCGCATGTGGCGGCCGACCCGTTCGTCGAGAAGCCGCCTGTCATGTACTGGACGGGGGCGATCTTCGCGCGGCTCACCGCGGGCGTGCTGCCGGTCTTCGACGGCGCGCAGCTCGCCGTGCTCGCCTGGCTCGTCGTGGCGGCGCTGTGCGTGGGGCGTCTCGCGCAACGCCTGTATGGTTCGCAGTACGGCTCGCAGAACGGGCACGATACCGAGACCTTCCAATGGCTCGCGCCGATGCTCATGGTCGGCAGCTTCGGCGCCATCGAAAACATTCACAAGCTCACGGCCGACGTGCCGCAACTGGCCGGCGCCGCGCTGGCTCTCGCCGCGCTCGCGCGTCTGGCGCGCGCGCAGAATTCCGCACGGCTGTGGGGGTGGCTCTTCGGTACGGGCGCGGGCATTGCGTTCCTCAGCAAGGGGCTGCTCGTGCCCGGCGTGCTCGGTCTCACGGCGCTGGCCGTGCTCGCCGTGCCCGCCTACCGCACGCGCCGCTATGGCGCCGCGCTCGCGTGGGCGGTGCTCGCCGCACTGCCGTGGCTCATCGTGTGGCCGGTGCTGTTCTGGCATGCTTCCGAGCCGCTTTTCGTCGAATGGTTCTGGGACAACAACTTCGGCCGCTTCTTCGGCTTCGTTCATCTGGGCGGCGAGCGCAAGTCGTACTGGAACGACCTCACGAGCCTCGTCGGACTGACGTTCCCGGCCGGATGGCTCGCGCTCGGCGCGCTGATCGCGCAACTGCGCGACGGCGGCGTGCGACGCTTCGCGAGCGCGCGTCCCGAGCTCGCCATGCTATGGCTGTACGTGGTGCTGTTCGTGCTCACGCTCGTCGTGTCGTCGGCCATTCGCGACATCTACATGCTCTCGCTGTTTCCCGCGATCGCGGTGCTCGGCGCGGGCGTGCGCCTGCCGGCGTGGCTGGAGAAGGCGTGGTCCGGCGTCGCGCTCGTGCTCATGAGCGTGCTCGGTCTGCTCCTGTGGGTGCGCTGGGGGCTGCAACTGAGCGGTAACGGTCACGTGGCGGCCGGGCCGATCGGCAAATGGCTGCCGCTCGACTATGTCCTGCCATTCTCGCCGGGCCTTGTGCTCGCGGCGGTGGGCATTGCCGCGCTGTGGGGAACGGCCATCGTCTGGCGCCGACAACTGGGCGCGCTGGTGTTCGGTTTCGCCGGGCTGCTGTTCGTGTGGGGCACGCTCTCGACGCTGCTGCTGCCCTGGGTGAACGAAGCGCGCAGCTATCGCACGCCGTTCGCGGCGCTGCATGCGGCGCTCGCGCGCAACGCGCCGCTTGCGGCCGGCGCCTGCGTGGGCTCGTTCAACGTGGGCGAGTCAGAGCGCGCCATGCTCGACTATTTCATCGATTTGCGTCCGGTACAGCTGCCCGATCTCGCGCAGGCTTCGCGCTGCGGCGCGCTGCTCGTGCTGGACAAGGCCGGCGCGCGCGTCGACGCGCCGCACGGCTGGCGCGAGATCTGGCAGGGCGGGCGCGCGGGCGACACCAACGAGCGCTTCCGCGCGTTCGTCGCACCGGGCGCCGGGCGCTGAGCCGGGACGCGGCAAGCCCGGGCCCGTCCCGTCCAGTCACAGCGTTAGCAGGAGGAAGTTCATGACGCTTCGCATCGTTTTCGCCGGCACGCCGGAGTTCGCGCAGACCGCGCTCGCCGCCATCGACGCCGCAGGTTTTTCCGTTGAGTTGGTGCTTACTCAACCCGATCGTCCCGCAGGGCGGGGCATGAAACTGCAGGCCAGCCCAGTCAAACGCTATGCGCAGGCTCACGGGATGCCGGTCGCGCAGCCGCCATCGCTGCGTCGCGGCGGCAAGTATCCCGAGGCGGCCGTGGCGGCCATCGAGCAGTTGCGCGCGCTCGCGCCTGACGTGATGGTGGTGGCCGCCTACGGCCTGATCCTGCCGCAGGAAGTGCTCGACTTGCCGCGCCACGGCTGCCTGAACATCCACGGCTCCCTGCTGCCTCGATGGCGCGGGGCTGCGCCCATTCACCGCGCCATCGAGGCCGGCGACGCCGAGACCGGCATCACGATCATGCAGATGGACGCGGGGCTCGACACCGGCGCGATGATCCTGCGCGAAGCGATGCCGATTGCCGAGGACGACACCACGGCCACCTTGCACGATCGTATGGCGACGCTTGGCGGCAAGCTGATCGTCGACGCCCTGCGGCAGCTCGCGCGCGACGGCCGGCTGAGCGCCGAACCCCAGCCCGACGTCGGCGTGACGTATGCCGAGAAAATCGCCAAGCACGAAGCGGCGCTCGACTGGACCCGGTCTGCCGCGACGCTCTCGCGCCAGGTGCGCGCCTTCGATCCGTTTCCCGGGGCGCTGGGTACGGTGCACGACACGCCGGTGAAGCTGTGGCGCGCAAGTCCCGTGGCCGGCAAGCCGGGGGCCGCGCCGGGCACCGTGCTGGAAGTGAGCGCTGACGCAATCGTCATCGCGTGCGGCGACGGCGCGCTGCGCGTGACGCAATGCCAGAAGCCCGGCGGCAAACGGCTCGCGGTGCGGGAATTTCTCGCCGGCTTCACGCTCGCACCGGGCGATGTGTTCGCGTCCGCCGGCGCACGGGACCGATGATCGCCGCGCGCCATGCCGATTTCGCGCCACAAAATGGTGCGCAAACCGCGCAAAACGTCGGTGAAATCGACGGCAACCGGATGGAAACGTCCGAAAAACATCGAAATGGGCAGGATCGCCGTTGAATTTTCGTCGGCCGCCGCCATCTAACGCCCGAGGACACGCGCTGTGCGTGCATTCCTCGAGTCATCAGGATTTGCAGAGGAGAACACCATGTTCAATTGGATGAAGACCACCCTGCTGATGGCGGCCATCACCGCGTTGTTCATGGTGGTCGGCGGCATGATCGGCGGCCGGCAGGGCATGATGCTCGCGCTGGCGTTCGCGCTCGCGATGAATTTCTTTTCGTACTGGTTCTCGGACAAGATGGTGCTGCGCATGTACAACGCGCAGCAGGTCGACGAGACGAGCGCGCCGCAGTTCTACAACATGGTGCGCGAGCTTTCGCAGCGGGCCGGGTTGCCGATGCCCAAGGTGTACCTCATCAACGAGGACGCACCCAACGCGTTCGCCACGGGGCGCAATCCCGAAAATGCCGCCGTGGCGGCCACGACCGGCATCCTGCGCGTGCTGTCGGACCGCGAGTTGCGCGGTGTGATGGCGCATGAGCTCGCGCACGTCAAACATCGCGACATTCTCATCTCGACGATTTCCGCCACGATGGCCGGCGCGATTTCCGCGCTCGCGAACTTCGCGATGTTCTTCGGCGGACGCGACGAGAACGGCCGTCCGGCGAACCCGATCGCGAGCATTGCCGTGGCGATTCTCGCGCCGCTGGCCGCGTCGCTCATCCAGATGGCGATTTCGCGGGCGCGCGAGTTCGAAGCCGACCGGGGCGGCGCGGAGATCTCCGGCGACCCGCAGGCGCTCGCGATGGCGCTCGACAAGATTCACCGCTACGCGCAGGGCATTCCGTTCGAGGCCGCCGAGCAGCACCCGGCCACCGCGCAGATGATGATCATGAATCCGCTCTCGGGCGGCACGATCGC
The DNA here is from genome assembly GCF_902459585.1 of Pandoraea nosoerga. Taxonomy (GTDB): domain Bacteria; phylum Pseudomonadota; class Gammaproteobacteria; order Burkholderiales; family Burkholderiaceae; genus Pandoraea; species Pandoraea nosoerga. Next base: position 11,209 of record NZ_CABPSC010000006.1, on the reverse strand, counting down.
GAACCTGTTCTCGACGCACCCCGCGACCGAAGAGCGTATCGCACGACTGATGGAGATGGCGCGCACCGGCCAGTATCCGGTCTGACGCGGCGCTCGCCGCGGCCGTCCCGGGTAACGGCGCTGTCGAAGTGAGGACTTGCCTCGCCTGAGGCGGCGCTCGAAAACCGGACGGCGCCTCGCCGGGCCGACGCGCGACAGTCTGCTATCCTGTCGCCCGACAGCCGTCCGATAGCCCCCATGCCCGCCGTCGCGCGGGCATGTTTGTTTGCAGAAAGCCATGCCGCAACCGAGCCTGCCCTCCGAATCCCTGGCCTATGCGCTGCAGCGCGCCGCGCAAGCCCTCGAAGCCGTCCAGAAGGGCACCGCGTTGCCGCAGGCGCTGGCGCAAGCCACCGCGCAGTGCCCGCCCGCCGTGCGCGCCGCCGTGCAGGATCTGGCCTATCGCGCCGTGCGGCGCCTGGGCAGCAGCCGCGCATTGCTTGCCCTGCTCGTCAAGCCGGCGCTGCAGGCCCGCGTGCGCGACATCCTGTTGTGCGCGCTCGCGCTGCTGCAGGACGACGCCAAAGATGCTGCGTACACCGAATTTACCGTAGTCGATCAGGCCGTCGAGGCCATTGCCGCCCAGCGCCGCACCGTGGCGGCGAAGGGGCTGGCCAACGCCGTGCTGCGGCGCTTTTTGCGCGAGCGCGAGGCGCTCATGGCCGAGATCGCCCGGCAGCCGCAGGCGCGCTGGAATTACCCGACATGGTGGATCGACACGGTGCGCGAGGCGTATCCGGACCGATGGGAGACGTTGCTCGCCGCAGGCGAGAGCCGTGGACCGATGACGCTGCGCGTGAATACCCGCCGCATCAGCGTGGCGGCCATGAAGGCGTGCCTGGAGGTTGCCGGCATGGCGGCGGAGGTCATCGGCCCGGTAGCGCTGCGGCTTGCGCATGCCGTGCCGGTGGAACGCCTGCCGGGGTTCGCCGAGGGCTGGGTGTCCGTGCAGGACGCCGGCGCACAGCTCGCCGCGCCCCTCGTGCTCGGCGAGAACCCGCGTGCGGGCATGCGCGTGCTGGACGCCTGCGCCGCGCCGGGCGGCAAGACCGGTCACCTGCTGGAGATGGCCGACGTGCAGGTCACGGCGCTCGAGTCGGATCGCACGCGCGTGCCGCGCATCTACGAAAACCTCGAGCGGCTCGGATTGAGCGCCGACGTGCGCATCGGCGACGCGGGCAACCCGTCGAAGTGGTCCGGCGGCGGGTGGGACGGCGTGCCGTTCGACCGTATTCTGGCCGACGTGCCATGTTCGGCGGCGGGCATCGTGCGGCGTCATCCGGACATTCGCTGGCTGCGCCGGGCGGCCGACATCGACGCGCTCGTGCAGGAGCAGCGCCGCATTCTGCTGGCGCTGTGGGACACGCTCGCCGTGGGCGGCGAACTGGTCTATGCCACGTGTTCCGTCTTCCCCGCGGAAAACGAAGCGCAAGCGCAATGGTTTGAACGTGTTCGCACAGATGCGGTACGATTGGACGCTCCCGGGCAATTGCTGATGACCCCTGGCGGCGCCCACGACGGCTTCTATTACGCTCGCTTCCAGAAACGGTGACTTTCTCCCAACGGCTACTGGCTTGTCTGCTGCCGCTGCTGCTGGGCGCACTTGCGCTCGGCTTTGCAGGCTCCGCGCGCGCCGACAACGAAATTCAGGTGCGCGAAGCCCGGCTCGAACCCGCCGACGGCGGCTGGTCGCTGGACGCGCGCTTCGCGTTCGAGCTCAACAGCAGCCTCGAAGACGCCGTCAACCGCGGCATCTCGCTCTATTTCACCACCGACTTCGAACTTACCCGCTCGCGCTGGTATTGGTTCGACGAGAAGGTTGTCTCCACGTCGCAGAGCGTGCGGTTGTGGTTCCAGCCGCTCACGCGCCAGTATCGTGTCTCCAGCAATAACGGCAACAGCAGCAACGGCGGCCTGCAATTGGGCTTCGGTTCGCTGCGCGAAGCGCTGGCGCTCGTGCGCAACGTGAGCGGCTGGCGCGTCATCGACAAGGGCGTGGTCAAGCCGGGCACGCAGTACCAGGCATCCGTGCGCATGCGGCTCGACAACGCGCTCATGCCCAAGCCGTTCCAGATCGACGCCGTCAACAACCGTGACTGGAACCTGAGCTCCGACTGGGCGCGCTTCATGTTCTCGCCCTCGCAGTCCGCCGCCGCGGCGAACACGCCGGTCAGGACCGCCATGGCCGCCATGATCGCCGCAACCGCCACGACTGCCACGGCGGTGGCCTCGGCGGCTGCCGCGAACCATGCGAGTCCGCCGGGTTCGGCGGATTCAGCGGATTCGGCGGCAAGCACCGCGGTGAACCTGCTGCCGGCCGACACTTGGGCGCGAGGCGCCATGTCGGGGCTGACGGCTACGGCTACGGCCGCCGCCGTGGGCGCGCGTTCGACCGGCAGCCTGCCGCTCGCCTACAGCGCGGCCCTGCTGCCTGGAGCCGCCCGTGTCAAATAATGGCGGCGGCCTGCTCAAGCGCATCGTCATTCGCACGCTGATCGTCACGATGGCGCTCGTCGCCATCGGATTGTTCGGTCTGCTCGCACTTGCCTCGGCCAACACCGAATTCTTCGATCGCTACTATTCGCTGCTCTATACGGCCAACATCGCGGTCGCGATCATCTTCGTCTTCATCGTCGGCGCGCTCGTCTGGATCATTCTCGTGCGGCTGCGCCAGCGCCGTTTCGGCACGCGCCTGCTCGCCAAGCTCGCGATCTTCTTCGCGCTGGTCGGCGTGCTGCCGGGCGGCATCATCTATCTGGTGTCGCTGCAGTTCGTCTCGCGCAGCATCGAATCATGGTTCGACGTGCGCGTGGAGACCGCGCTCGACTCCGGGCTCGAACTCGGCCGCGCGATCCTGAACAACGGTCTGTCCGATCTGAGCGCCAAGGCGCAGCTCGTCGCCGATAACCTGACCGCCAGCGGCGACAAGGGCGCTACGCTCACCTTGCTGCGCATGCGCGATCAGTTCGGTTTGCAGGACGCGACCATCGTTGACGGCAATGGCCGGGTGCTGGCGTCCGCCTCGGGCAACTTCAACGCGCTCGTGCCCGATCTGCCCACGCCGCTGATGCTGCGTCAGGCGCGCGCGCAGTCGCGCGGCTACACCGCGATCGAAGGGGGCAGCGAGGGCTACGACAAGCACCAGGGCACCGATCAGCTGCGCTGGCGCGTGGTGATGCGCATACCGTCCGGCTTCTCGTCGTCGCTGCAGGACGAAGAGCGGTTCCTGCAAGTCACGCAACTGGTGCCTGCCAACCTGGCGCAGAATGCGGAAGCGGTGCAGAGCGCCTATCGCGAATACCAGGAGAAGGCGCTCGGTCGCACCGGCCTGCGCAAGATGTACATCGGCACGCTCACGCTCTCGCTCTTTCTCGCCACGTTCGTGGCGATGATGCTCGCGCTTGCGCTGGGCAATCAGCTCGCGCGGCCACTCTTTCTGCTCGCGCGCGGCACCCAGGAAGTCGCGGCGGGCGATCTTTCGCCCAAGGGCGAAGTGCGCACCAACGACGAACTGGGCTTCCTCACGCAGGCCTTCAACGCGATGACGCGCCAGCTCTCGGACGCGCGCGCGAGCGTCGAGCGCAATCGTCTGGCGCTGGAGAGTTCGAAGGCGCACCTCGAGAGTATCCTGTCGAGTCTGACGGCAGGCGTTTTCGTGTTCGATCGCGACTTCCGGCTGACGACGGCCAACGCGGGCGCCGAGCGCATCTTCAAACAGAGCTTCCAGGGCGAGCTCAACCGCTCGCCGGCGCATATTCCGGCGCTGGTGGAGTTCGGCGAGGTGCTGCGCCGCGCCTTTGCCGATCGCGACGCGAACGCCGACCTCGGCCCGGGCGGCCACTGGCAGCAACAGATCGGCCTCACGCTGCCGGGCGAGACCGACGCCGTGACCCTGCTCGTGCGCGGCTCGCATCTGCCCGAACCGATGGTTGCGGTGGCGGGCGTGCCCACGCGTGCCGGCGGCGGCTATGTGGTGGTGTTCGACGACATCAGCGACGTGATCTCCGCGCAGCGCTCGGTGGCGTGGGCCGAAGTCGCGCGCCGTCTCGCGCACGAGATCAAGAATCCGCTCACGCCGATTCAGCTCTCGGCCGAGCGTCTGCAGATGAAGCTCTCCGACAAGCTGCCGCCGGCAGACGCCGAAGTGCTGCGCAAGGGCGCCACGACCATCGTCAACCAGGTGGCGGCGATGAAGCGCATGGTCGACGACTTCCGCGACTATGCGCGATTGCCGCCGGCGATCATGCATCCGCTGCAGCTCAACGATCTGATCGGCGAGGTATTGACGCTCTACGGCGTCGATGAAGGGCGCGGCGCGATTCGTCCCTACCTCGACGCCGACCTGCCGGAGATTCGCGGCGACTCGACGCAATTGCGGCAGGTTATTCATAATCTGCTGCAGAATGCTCAAGATGCCGTGAGTGGAACCGAAAACCCTCTTATCACGGTGGAAACGAAGACAGTAGAATACGCAGGAACGGAGTCCGGCGAACCGAAGCGCACGGCAGTGCGTCTGACGGTCACGGACAACGGGCCCGGTTTCCCGGCACGCATTCTGACCCGCGCATTCGAGCCATACGTGACGACCAAGGCGAAGGGCACCGGACTCGGGCTGGCGATGGTCAAGAAGATCATCGACGAACACCAGGCACGCATCGACATTCGAAACCGGTCACTTCCCGAGGGCGAAGGCAGTGCAGGCGCACAGATTTCGATCTTGTTTACTCAATTGGCTGACGACCAGGACCTGTCGCGCAACAAGCCGGCAGAACACACGAAGGTAGCGTAAATGGCAACCATTTTGGTGGTGGACGACGAAATGGGGATCCGGGAGCTGCTCTCGGAGATTCTGAGCGACGAGGGGCATGTCGTGGAGGTGGCGGAGAACGCGCAGGAAGCGCGTGCCTATCGCGCCACCAACACGCCCGACCTCGTGCTGCTCGATATCTGGATGCCCGATACCGATGGCGTGACCTTGCTCAAGGAGTGGGCGGCGCAGCAGTTGCTGACCATGCCCGTGATCATGATGTCGGGCCACGCCACGATCGACACCGCCGTTGAGGCGACCAAGATCGGCGCGCTCAACTTTCTCGAGAAGCCCATTGCGCTGCAGAAGCTGCTGCAGGCGGTCGAGCAGGGGTTGGCGCGCGGCAAACGCGATGCGTCGGGCGGCGCCCCGAGCGCGTTCGATGCGGGCGATGAAGCGCTCGAAGCGGGCGTCTTCGGCGAGAGCGAGTCGCGTCACGCGGGCGCAGGCCTGAACGGCTCGGCGAGCCACCACGCCTCGCTCGGCGCGCACGACAACGAGGGCGGCGCGGCCGCCGCGGCCGTGGGCGTGTCGTCGGACATCTCGTTCGACGTGCCGCTGCGCGAGGCCCGCGACGCCTTCGAGCGCGCCTACTTCGCCTACCATCTGGCCAAGGAGCACGGCAGCATGACGCGTGTGGCCGAGAAGACCGGGTTGGAGCGCACGCACCTGTATCGCAAGCTCAAGCAACTCGGCGTGGAGCTGTCCAAGAGCAAGACCTGACGGCGATGGCCGCGAAGGGACGCACGTCGCCGCGCCCACGCGCCGATGCGGCCGCGCGCCTCGCGCCGCCGGTTTCCAGCAGGTTTTTTCGACAAAAAGCTTGCGCAAAGCGCATTCAGTCTCTATAATCGCTTCTCTCTTGGCCCGGTAGCTCAGTTGGTAGAGCAGCGGATTGAAAATCCGCGTGTCGTTGGTTCGATTCCGACCCAGGCCACCAAATTCGAAGGGCTTGCGCATCTCGCAAGCCCTTTTTGCGTTTGACCCTGAACGCGCTGCCCGATGGTGGGTATCACGTCCCGGCGATGGCGCCCGGACACATCGCGGTTCAAAATCGCGTGAGTTATCCCGCACGCAGGTTGCCCGGCGGCAACCACACGCGCGTGCCCGGCCCCCGTCGCCCCGACGGCGAGGGCGATACTGCTAGCGCACGATCATGACGACAAGCACCGATTCCGCTCTCGTTCTGTTCTCCGGCGGACAGGATTCGACTACCTGCCTCGCGTGGGCGCTCTCGCGCTACGCGCGCGTGGAGACGCTGGGCTTCGACTACGGCCAGCGCCACAGCGTGGAGCTGGAGTGCCGCACCGACGTGCTCGCCAAGCTGCGCCAGCGCTTCGCGCAATGGGCGCCGCGTCTGGGTGACGACCACATGATCGACCTGTCGATCCTGGGGCAGATCAGCGAGACGTCGCTCACGCGCGAGACGACCATCGCGATGGCGGCAAACAACCTGCCGAATACCTTCGTACCGGGCCGGAACCTGCTGTTTCTGACGATCGGTGCGACCATTGCCTATCGGCGCGGGCTGCGCGTGCTCGTGGGCGGCATGTGCGAGACGGATTTTTCGGGCTATCCCGACTGCCGCGACGACACGATGAAGGCCCTGCAGGTGGCCCTCAACCTCGGCATGGACCAGCGCTTCATCATCGAGACGCCGCTCATGTGGACCGACAAGGCCGACACATGGCAGATGGCGCAGGATCTTGGCGGCGACACGCTCGTCGAGACCGTGCGTGAAGACACGCATACCTGCTATCTGGGCGAGCGCAGCGTGCTGCATCCGTGGGGCTACGGCTGCGGCGAATGCCCGGCGTGCCAGTTGCGCCAGCGCGGCTACGAGCAGTGGCGTGCGCGCGCCGGCGGCCAGGATCGCGGCGCGGCCTGACCCTTCGAGAATCGAGACCATCATGACGTACACGGTAAAGGAAATCTTCTACACCTTGCAGGGCGAGGGCGCTAACGCCGGACGCCCGGCGGTGTTCTGCCGGTTTGCAGGCTGCAACCTGTGGACCGGGCGTGAGGAGGACCGTGCCGAGGCCGTCTGCCAGTTCTGCGATACGGACTTCGTCGGCACCGACGGCGAGAACGGCGGCAAATTCCGCTCGCCGGCCGATCTCGTGGCCCGGATCGTGGCGCTGTGGCCCGCCGACGACCGTGCCAATCGCTTCGTCGTGTGCACGGGAGGCGAGCCGCTGCTGCAGCTCGACACGCCGCTCATCGACGCGCTTCACGCCGAGGGCTTCCGTATCGCCGTGGAGACGAACGGCACGCAGGCCGTGCCCGACGGCATCGACTGGGTGTGCGTGAGCCCGAAGGCCGACGCGCCGCTCATCGTCACGCGTGGCGACGAACTCAAGGTCGTGGTGCCGCAGGATCGTCAACGTCTGGCCGAGTACGAGACGCTCGACTTCTCGCATTTCTATCTGCAGCCGATGGACGGTCCGCTGCGCGACATCAACACGAAGCTGGCCATCGACTATTGCAAGGCGCATCCGCGCTGGTCGCTGTCGATGCAAACGCACAAATACCTGAACATTCCCTGAGCCGTTGCCGTGATTACGATTACCCGGAAACTCGAATTCGACGCGGGCCACCGCATACCCGATCACCGAAGCCAGTGCCGCAATCTGCACGGGCATCGCTATGTGCTGGAAATTACGCTCGCCGGCGAGGTGAGCCGTGAGAGCGGCGCGTCGGACAACGGCATGGTGATGGACTTCGCCGACGTGAAGGCGCTTGCCAACGAGCATCTCGTGTCGGTGTGGGACCACGCGTTTCTCGTCTATGAAGGCGACACGGCCGTGCGCACGTTCCTCGAGACGATGCCGGACCACAAGACGGTGGTGTTCGATCGCGTGCCGACCGTCGAGAATCTGGCCGCCGCGGCATTCGAAAAGCTGAGCGGCGTGTTCGACGCGCACTATGGCCGCGATCTGCGACTCGTGCGCCTGCGTCTGTACGAGACCCCCAACTGCTGGGCCGAAGTCACGGCCTGATGCGGTGCCGGCCAGGCCGGCCGCCGGTGCAACGACCGCTCGGCCGCGCCACGCCGGCCGCCTCTTGCTGGGAGCGAGCCCAGAACCGCCCGATTTCGATACTTCGCACCTGAAGTCGACGCCCTGCGTCGGGCCGATGACCGAAAGTGGCAACCCGCCAGACCCGGCGTTTTGGCGGGTTTTTCATTTTCGGAGGGGGTATGACACGAATTTCAGCGTCCAACGGCATTGTCGCGCTCGACGATTCGACACACGTTCGCATCACCCGAATTCACCGCGTGGGTTCGCACGAAGCCCTGCCCATGCTCGAGGGCGTCGCGAACGGCCCCCCTGCCGGCCGCGCAGTGGGGGCATCTTGCGCATCGCGGGCAGGCCCGTCGGGCGCCGCGCGCGAAGCGTTCGGGGACGATCTGCGTGCGGTGCGGCCGCTCGCCGAGTCGAAGTCCCGAAGCCCGCTGCTCGGCGTTGCGCCGTCGTCGTCACCGGGCGCCGACGACCCGCCGCCCCCGTATTCGCCGCCAGGGACGCGCGCTCCGTATCTGCCCGCGAGTCCGCCGCCGCCCTATTCGCGGAGTTCGCAGGATTCGCCGGGCGAGATGCACGAGGCGCCACCGATCTATCTGCCGCCGGGCGTCGACGGCTTGTCGGGCGAGACCTGACGCCGGGGCATTTGCGTCTCTGGCGCGCTATGATGCGGACTGCACAACGCAACTAACAGGGGACTCCTCACATGAAGATGCTGCTACGCGGCCTGTTGACCGCATTCCTGTTCTCCGCTTTTGCACTGCCCGCCACGTCCGCGTTCGCGCGCGACCAGGTCGTGTATCACATCAACGATGCCGAGCATCAGGCGCTTGCCGCGCTGCGCAACATCCGCAATCAGCTCGACACCGTGCCCGACAGCGACATCGTGGTCGTCGCCCATTCGCAGGGCGTCGATTTCCTGATGGAGAACTACAAGGACGCCGCAACGGTAGGACCGCTGATCTCGGCGCTGCACGCGCGCGGCGTCAAGTTCGAGGTGTGCGAGATCACGCTCAAGCAGCGCAACTTCAAGAAGGATCAATTCGTGCTCGACGCCGATTTCACACCGTCCGGCGTGGTCGAACTCACGCGCTTGCAGCAAAAGGGCTACGCGTACATCAAGCCGTAAGCCCGTTCGATGCGAGCACCGCCAGACCCCGGCCGCGCGCCGGGGTTTTTCGTTGCCGCAGACGGCCGGACCGCAGGCATTTCCCGTTTGGCGCACAATACGCGAGTGCTCGCTTCGGAGGTGCGCCATGTCGATGCCTTTCGCCGTGCGCCGGCTCATGGCCGGATCGGCCGTCACGCTCGTGAGCGTGGCGTGCCAGCCCACACCGTGCGCCCTCGCCGCCGCGCCGGCGCCGGCCCAGGCCCTCACCGACGAGGCCGTGCATCACTACGAGGCCGGCCAGCAGACGCAGGCGCTCGACGAATTCCGCCGCGCCGCCGAGCAGGGCAACCGGCTGGCGCAGTTCGACTACGCCATGATGCTGCTCAATGGAGAGGGCGTCGCCCCCGATCCGCGCGGCGCCGTGCAATGGCTCGAGCGCGCGGCCAACGCCGGCATGTCGCAGGCGCAATACGTCTACGGCAAGATGTTCGACGACGGCTATGTCGTCGACAAGTCGATTTCGCAGGCCAATCGCTGGTACGAAAAGGCAGCGAAGCAGGGGCACGTGCAGGCGCAGGCGGCCATCGCCAACGAGTACTTCATCGGACGCGGCGTACCGCGCGACTACAGGATCGCCTTCGGCTGGTACGAGAAAGCCGCGCAGGGCGGCGACCTGCCGTCGCAGTACATCGTGGCGAGCTATTACGAGCGCGGCTATGGTGTGGTCACGCCGGACCCGCAGCGTGCACGGCGCTGGTATGAAAAAGCGGCCGCGCAGGGTGACGTGGCCGCTCAGGGAAAGCTCGAAGCAATGAATCGCGAGCGTGCCTTGCCGCCGGCAGCGGCGTCCGCGCCAGCCGGACGGTAGCGGAACGATACCCGAACGATACTCGAATGACAGGGGCCGCTAGCTCTGCATGAGCCGCTTCTCGCGTGCCACGCTCATCAGAATGCCAACGCCGAGGCCGAGCGTCACGAGCGCCGTGCCGCCGTAGCTCATGAACGGCAGCGGCACGCCGACCACCGGCAGGATGCCGCTGACCATGCCCATGTTCACGAAGGCGTAGGTGAAGAAAATCATGGTGACAGCGCCCGCGAGCAGCCGTCCGAACAGCGTCGCGCCGCTTGCCGCGATCATCAGCCCGCGCGCCACGAGCAGCAGATACAGCACGAGCAGCACGCCCTCGCCAACCAGCCCGAATTCTTCGGCGAAGACCGCGAAGATGAAGTCGGTGTGCTTTTCCGGAATGAATTCGAGGTGCGCCTGTGTGCCCTTGAGCCAGCCCTTGCCCATGGTGCCGCCCGAGCCGATCGCGATCACCGACTGGATCGTGTGGAAACCCTTGCCCAGCGGGTCCGAAGTCGGGTCGAGCAGCGTGCACACGCGGTGCTTCTGATAGTCGTGCAGGATGTGCCATTCGACGTCCGGCTGACAGATCCTGTCCTCGAGCGCGAGGATCGTGCCGATGCCGAGCACGCCGGCAATGAGCACCGGCAGGATCAGCTTCCAAGACAGCCCCGCCAGATAGATCACGTACAGGCCGGCCGCGGCCACCAGCAAGCCGGTGCCGAGGTCGGGCTGCTTGGCGATCAGCCCGACGGGCACGCCGAGCAGCGCGAGCGCCGCGAGATAGTCGTACCAGCGGATATTGCCCTCGCGCTTCTGGAAGTACCACGCAAGCATCAGCGGCATGGCAATCTTCATGATCTCGGACGGCTGGATCACCATGCCGACGTTCAGCCAGCGCTTCGCGCCCTTCTTCGTCAGGCCGAACATCGCGACCGCGACGAGCAGCGCGACACCGGCCGTGTAGAGCGGCACCGCAAACTTCATGAGCGTCTGCGTGGGCAGCATGGCGAGCACCCACATCAGCATGAACGTGAGCACGATGTTGCGGATCTGGTCTTCCACGCGGCCCGGCACGTCGATGCTGGCGCTGTAGAGCGTGACCAGACCCACGCACAGCAGCAGGAAGACGATCAGCGCGAGCGGTTTGTCGAAGGCGACGAACAGGCGCTTGACCTGCTCTTTCCACGTATGTTTGTCGAGCGCCATCATGGCGTTCCTCCTTGCGCGCGGATGGCGGCGCGATGGCGGGCTTCGTCGGCGACGGTCGGGCTCACGGCGGGCTGGCGCTGCGGGGCATTCGGCGCTTTCGGCGCGGAGCCGCCGGCCCCGCCCGCCGCTCCCTGCGCCGGCGCGACGCCCGCGGCCGAGGCCTTGCCGTC
>NZ_CABPSC010000005.1 GCF_902459585.1 Pandoraea nosoerga | reverse complement strand
CGGCGCCACCCACCACTGCGCCGGTGCTGCCGCCGAGCGCACCGCCGACGGCCGCGCCCGCGACGCCGCCCAGCGCGCCGCCAAGGGCATTGTTCATATCACTGGCCGAGGCCGTCAGGGAGGTGGCTGCTGCCAGCGTGGCAACCGCCACGATCGGGAAAATTCGCTTGAGCATGAGGCTTGGGTAAGAGTCGTTGTGATGCGAGTCGTTGTGATGCGCTGCAAAGTATAAAGACGCCCCGCACGCGCGCCGTCCGGCCAATGTTGCGGCTTTCGTAAGACGGGTAACAAAGTGTTACCGGGCGTGCAATCGTGCCCACCCGGTTATAGCGCTTCGGCGCCTGCGCGCCGCCGTCCCGGCGCCTTCATTTCGGCCACGTAACGATAGAGCTGCGCCGCCGCAGGCGAGAGCGCACGCGCCTTGCTGCGGATCATGCCCACGCGTCGCGTGACCACCGGGTCGACCAACGGCACGCTCGTGAGCAGCGGGTGATCGCGGCCGGGCATGGCCATCGTGGGAACGGCCGCCACGCCGAGGCCGGCTTCCACGAGCCCGAGCATGGTGGTGACATGCCGGGTTTCGCAGATGCTCGGCGGGCGCTGCGGTAGGCCGGTGAGCGCCTGATCGAGCAACAGCCGGTTGCCCGAGACCTTGCCCACCGTGATGTAGTCGTATTCGTACAGCTCGCGCCACGTCACGCGCTTCTTGCCGGCGAGCGGATGGTCGCGCCGGCACGCCGCCACGTATCGCTCCTGGAGCAGCAGCTTGAATTCGACGTTCGGCTCCTGACTGCCGATGAAGTTGAGCCCGAAATCCGCCTCGCCGTTGACGACCGCCGCAAGCACCTCGTTCGCGCTCGCATCGAGCACCGAGATGCGGATGCGCGGAAACGCCCGGTGATAACGCGAAATGACCTGCGGCATGAAGTAATAGGCTGCCGACGGCACGCAGGCGATGGTCACGTGCCCGAGGCTCGACGACGCCACGTCCCGAATGCCGAGCAACGCATTGTCGAGGTCGTCGAGAATGCGCTCGGCGTCGCGCGCGAACGCCCGTCCGACGTTGGTCAGCGCCACGCGCCGGGTGCTGCGCTCGAAGAGCTTCACGCCGAGCGCATCCTCCAGCTTGTCGATGCGCCGCGAGAGCGCCGGCTGCGAGATATGGATGGATTCGGCCGCGCGGCGAAAGCTCGCGAGCTGCGCGACCGCGCGAAAGGCCTGCAAATCGTTCAGATCGAAGTTGATCGCCATGACACAAGGAATCCGGGAGGAAACGGGCGCGCGACGCCGGGGTGCGGCGATTGTAGCGTTACCGCTCGGCAGACGCATCATCATCCCACGATTGATAGCATGGATGCATCAATGTTTCCAAAACTTGCAATTCACAAGCGGGGAACTTCCAGCGCAACATTGGCGGCTTCAAAAAGCGTCCATGGCGGGGCAACACGCCTCATGGGGCAACACGCCCCATGGCAGAGATGCAGTGCGACGATTCACTGGCGGCTCGATCCCCCGGGCCGCAGGCAACACGGAGACAGCGCATGTCACAGCGCCCCCAAGACGCGGTTTCGCGTCGCCCATCGAAAGCCGGCGCCGTCCTGCGCGTGACGGCCGGCAACTTCCTCGAGCAGTTCGACTTCTTCCTCTTCGGCTTCTACGCCACGCAGATCTCGCGCGTCTTCTTCCCGACCGACAGCGAGTTCGCGTCCCTCATGCTGACGTTCGCCGTGTTCGGCGCGGGCTTCCTGATGCGACCGCTGGGCGCCATCGTGCTCGGCGCCTACATCGACAAGGTGGGCCGCCGCAAGGGCCTGGTCACCACGCTGGGCATCATGGCGAGCGGCACGATCCTCATTGCGTTCGTGCCGGGCTACGAGGTCATCGGTCTCGCCGCGCCGGTGCTCGTGCTGATCGGCCGGCTGCTGCAGGGCTTTTCGGCCGGCGCGGAACTCGGCGGCGTGTCGGTCTATCTGGCCGAAATCGCCACGCCGGGCCGCAAGGGCTTCTACACGAGCTGGCAATCGGCGAGCCAGCAGGTCGCCATCGTGGTCTCGGCCGCGCTCGGCTACGCACTCTCGCTTTCCCTCACCGCGCAGCAGATCGGTGCGTGGGGCTGGCGTCTGCCCTTCCTCGTGGGCTGCCTGATCGTGCCGGTGATCTTCGCGCTGCGTCGCTCGCTGCAGGAAAGCGACGAGTTCAGGCAGCGCAAGCGCCACCCGGCGCTCGGCGAAGTCTTTCGTTCGATGGCCGCCAACGCCGGCGTCGTGATCGGCGGCGCGCTGCTCGTGGCGCTGACCACCACGGCGTTCTACCTGATCACCGTCTATGCGCCGACGTTCGGCAAGAGCGTGCTGCATCTGAGCAGCACCGATGCACTGCTCGTCACGCTGTGCGTCGGGGTGTCGAACTTCATCTGGCTGCCGATCGGCGGCTCGCTGTCGGACCGCATCGGCCGCCGTCCGGTATTGCTGCTGTTCGCGGGCCTCACGCTGGTGACGGCCTACCCGGTGCTGTCGTTCCTCGTGCAGGCGCCGAGCTTCGCGCGCATGCTCCTCGTGCTGCTGTGGCTCTCGTTCCTGTACGGCATGTACAACGGGGCAATGATTCCGGCGCTCACCGAGGTCATGCCGCAGGACGTGCGTGTGGCCGGCTTCTCGCTCGCCTATAGCCTGGCGACGGCCATCTTCGGCGGGTTCACGCCGGCGCTCTCGACGTACCTCATTCACGCAACGGGCGACAAGGCGGCGCCGGGCTACTGGATGAGCTTCGCCGCACTGTGCGCGATCTGCGCCACGCTCGCGCTCTACCGTGGCCGCACCGGCGGGCAGGGCCGCCGAGCCGATGCCGACGGGCTTCGCGCGGCGGGCTGACGCGCGAGTTGGCCTCGGAAGGCGCGGCATGCATGGATCGACCGTCGCGTCTTCTGTGTCCTGCGTTGCCCCGGGCCGCTGCCTTGCGCGGCCGTATGCCGTATGCCTTGTGTCATAACGCCGCGGCGGCATGTCCGTGGCTTCACAACAACATCACTGACGAGACACCCCATGAAAGCCATTCCCGCTTTGGCACGCGCGCGTGCCCCCCGACGCCTGCTTGCCGCCTTCGGTGCGGGCATCCTCGCGAGCGCGCTGCTCGGCGCCGCCTCCGCACAGGCGGAAGACCTGCACGTGATGAACTCCGGCGGTTTCACCGCCGCGTACAAGCGGCTGCTGCCGAAATTCGAGGCCGCGAGCGGTGATCACGTCGATACGGCGTGGGGGCCGTCGATGGGCAAGGCGCCCGAGGCGATCCCGAACCGTCTGGCACGGGGAGAATCCGCCGACGCGGTCATCATGGTCGGCTACGCGCTCGATGATCTGATCAAGGCGGGCAAGGTGCGCGCGGACTCGCGCGTCGATCTGGCGGACTCGCGCATCGGCGTGGTCGTGAGGGCCGGCGAACCGGTGCCCGACGTGAGCACGCCGGAGAAGCTCAAGGCGGCGCTCCTTGCGGCCGGATCGGTCGCCTATTCGGACAGTGCGAGCGGCGTGTACGTCGAGCGCGAACTGTTCCGCAAGCTGGGCATCGCCGAGCAGATGCGAGGCAAGGCCGTGATGGTGCAGAAGACCCCGGTCGCCGAGAAGGTGGCGGCCGGCGATTACGCGCTGGGCCTGCAACAGGTGAGCGAGCTGCTGCCGGTCAAGGGGGTGGCGTTCGCGGGCAAGATCCCCGAGTCGCTGCAGTCGGTCACGCGCTTTGCGGGCGGGGTGCCGGTCAACGCCCGGCATCCCGAAGCAGCGAGGAAGATGTTGATGTACATGGCCGCGCCTGCCGCCGCGCAGGATGTCGAAGCCACCGGGCTGGACGCGCTGTCGCACTGATTGGCGCCGCGGCTTTGCGCTGCCGGGGGGAAAATTCAATTATCCCTCGGCAGTGCCGGCGGGTTTGACCGACAATGGCGTCAGACAACGGCGTCGCCCACGCGCGGCGCCCCCGCCAAGGAGAGAGACACATGGCCGTCGCGCCGTCCCCGGCCGCGCAATCGAGCGCGGCCTGCCCATCGCCCGCCGCCAACGCCGCGCACGCGTTGCCGAACTCGCTCGACGACATCGTCGCGCTCGACGCCCTTGCGCTGTCCGAGGCGATTCGCACGCGCCGCGTGTCGTGCCGCGAGGTCATGCAGGCCTATCTCGCGCATATTGCGCGATACAACCCCGCCGTCAATGCGATCGTGTCGCTGCGCGACACCGACGTGCTGCTCGCCGAAGCCGACGAGCGCGACCGTCAGCTCGCAAGCGGGCAATACCTGGGCTGGATGCACGGCATGCCGCATGCGGTGAAGGACCTCGCGTCGTGTGCGGGCTTGCCCACCCGCAAGGGCTCGCCGCTCACCTGCGCGGCGGCCGACACGCACGACAGCATCAGCGTCGGGCGCATTCGCGCGGCCGGCGCGGTGTTCGTCGGCAAGACCAACGTGTCCGAGTTCGGTCTGGGCTCGCACAGCTACAACCCTGTCTTCGGCATCACGCGCAACGCCTACGACACCACGCGCTGCGCCGGCGGGAGCAGCGGCGGTGCGGGTAGTGCATTGGCGTTGCGCCTGTTGCCGGTGGCCGACGGCAGCGACATGATGGGCTCGCTGCGCAACCCGGCGGCGTTCGGTAACGTGTACGGTCTGCGGCCGTCGCAGGGGCGCGTGCCGTATGGTCCGGCCCCGGAAGTCTTCGTGCAGCAACTGAGCACCGAGGGGCCAATGGGCCGCACGGTTGCCGACGTCGCGCAACTGCTCGCCACGCAGGCGGGCTATGACGCGCGCAGCCCGCTCTCGATTGCGCAGGGCGGCTCGGATTTCGCGAACGCCTTGCCGCGCGAGGTGAAGGGTCTGCGACTCGGCTGGCTCGGCGACTACGGCGGCCATTTGCCGATGGAAGACGGCGTGATGGCATTGTGCGAGGCGGCGCTGCACGATTTCACGGCGATGGGCTGCGAGGTCGAGCCGTGCCGGCCCGACTTCGCGCCGGACCGGCTCTGGCGCACGTGGCTTACCCTGCGCCACTGGCTCGTGAACGGCTCGCTCGGCGACATGTATGCCGATCCGGCACGGCGCGACAGGCTCAAGCCCGAAGCCCAATGGGAAGTGGCCGGCGGCGAGGCGCTGAGCGCTTCCGACGTGTTCCGCGCGTCGATCGACCGCAGCGAATGGTATCGCGCGCTGGCGCGGCTCTTCGAGCGTTACGACTTTCTGCTCATGCCCGCGGCGCAGGTCTTCCCGTTCGACGCGCAGACGCATTGGCCGGCGTCGGTGGCCGGCAGGCCGATGGACACTTATCACCGCTGGATGGAAGTCGTGATCGGCCCGACGCTGGCCGGCTTGCCGGCGATCAGCGTGCCGGTCGGCTTCGACGCGCGAGGCTTGCCGATGGGGCTGCAGATCATCGGCCCCGCGCAGGCGGACTTTGCGGTCCTCCAACTGGCACACGCCCACGAGCAGCAGACGCAGTGGGTGCGTCGCCGTCTGCCGCCAATGCTCTGCACCGGCTGACGGGGCGCGTTGGATGGCGGGCGGCGCGGATCGACGGATCGCGGCCCGTCGCGGGTCATTTTCGAGGCGCGGCCTGCGCCCGTGCGCGCAGCGGTCGCAGCAGATCGCCCAAGGCGTTGTGGTCGATCTCGTGCATGAGCGCAAGCAGGCGGCCGATGTCGCCCGGGGGAAAGCCCTCGCGCGCGAACCAGCTCAGATAGTTGCCGGGCAGATCGGCGATGAGCGTGCCCTTGTGCTTGCCGAACGGCATGGGCGTGGTCACGAGACGCATCAGGGCGTCGGCGTCGAAATCGAGCATGGTGGGCGGGGGCGGCGGACGTGCCGCGTGGGCAAAGGCGCCACGCTACCACACGATGGCGCTCGCCTTCAGCTCGCCGACGTGTGCGAGACGAGGCATGGCGGCGAACGCCAGCGCCTGCCTGCGCATGGTCGGCATCGGAAATGGTGCCGCGAGCGCCGCTGAAACGCCGCCGGAGGGGACGCGTCGCGTCAGACCCCGATAGGAAATCGCCGGTCGAACGTGGGCTTGACGTCGAGCGGCTGGCGCAGCAACCCCACATGCGAATAGAAGTCGGCGGTGCGTTGCTGCTCGGCCACGAGGGCATCGTCGATGTTGCACCACTTCGTCGCGCGTCGCGAAAACTGCAGCTTGGCCGCCTCGGGTGGAATGCCGATGATGCGCGCCATGGCCGCGGAAAATGCATCCACGTGCTGGTACGACCACGCCTGCGCCCGCACGACGCGCGCGAGAAAGTCGCGCAGGATCTCCGCCTTGGCGGCAACGGCGGCGTCGGTGGCCGCCAGATAGCTCAGCCCGGACCATAGCCCGCGGCCATTGACGAGCACGCGGCCGCGTCCCGTCGTCTGCGCCACGGCGGTGTACGGCTCCCATGTGGCCCACGCATCGACCGACCCGCTCGCCAGCGCGGTGATCGTGTCGGCCGGGGGCAGAAAGCGGAAATTCACGTCAGCCGGCGCGAGACCTGCGGCCGTGATGGCCTTGAGCGTCACGAAATGGCCGATGGAGCCGCGCGTCGTGCCCACGTTCTTGCCCTTGAGGTCGGCGGCGGTGCGCAGCGTGGCGTCAGGCCGCACGATGACGGCCGTCCCGTATGCGTCCGAGCGGTTCGCCCCGATGATCTTGATCGCCGCGCCGGCCGACAGCGCGAAGATCACCGGCGCGTCGCCGATCGGTCCGCAATCGACCGCTCCGGCGTTGAGCGCTTCGGCCAGCGGCGCGGCGGCCGGGAACTCGGTCCACTGGATGTCGTAGGGCAGTTGCCGCAGCGCGTCGGCCGCTTCGAGCAGCGCACGCAGGCCGCCCTTCTGGTCGCCGGCCCTGAGCACCGGCCGCCCGGATTGGGCCAGCGCGAGTCCGGGCGCGGCGAGTGCGCTCAGCGCACCGGTTGCGCCGCAAGTCGTGACGTACTGAAGGAAGCAGCGTCGGGAAATCGTCATGAGAGAGCCTGTCGGAGTCGGAAAAAATCGGTGAGAAAGCCAGGGAAAGGTCGAGGAAACGGGCGTTCAATGGACGAAACCACCCTTCACGAAACGCACGGGGTCGTTGTCCATCTGGCGCAGCGTGGCGGTGAGGGGATCGGCGCGGCGTGCTTGCGGCGCGTCGCCGCCCGCCGCGTCGGATGGCGGGGCCGTCGTCGTGGTGCACATCAGGCCGCCGCTGGCCCAGCCGCGGCGTCCTGCCGGCGCCAGCGCGCGCAGCCATCCGTCGCGATCGGCCAGCCACTCGGTGCCCGCCAGCGCCGAGGGCGGTTGCCCGGCGATCTGCGCGAAGACGGTCCATGCTTGCGGTGCATCGGCCACGCAATCGGCGCGCTCGCCGAGCAGGCGGGTGACGTTGGCGGCGCGCGCCCCGTTCGCGGTGGCTTTCACGCGCAGCAAACGTGGCGCTGACACGGTGCGGTTCGCGTCGGCCACGGCGGTGACCGTCGCCGTGGGGTCCTGCCGCAACAGCAGCGTGAGGAAGCGCGGATCTTCGAATGGCGGCGGATGCGCGGCGTCCACGGCCACGATCCGCACGCGTTGACGGCCGCGCCAGTCGGCGAGCTCGCGCGCCGGCGCGTTGCCGCATTTGACGACGAGCGACGGCAGCGCCAGCGGCACGGGCCAACTGCCGCCCGCCGCCATGCCCGCCGACGCGGACAGGACTCGCATGTAGTCGAGCGCGGACCAGATTTCGCGATCGCTCAGGCGCCCCGCGAAGCCTGGCATGGTCACGCCCTGCGCATCGCGCATGCCGTACAACACGTGCCAGAAGAGCTCGCCGTCGGCGCGCCGGCTGAGCAGCGCACTGGCCATGGTCGGCGGCCAGCGGCGCAGCGTGGCGGCCAGCGGCCCCTCGCCGCGCCCGTCGACGCCATGGCAGGCCACGCAGTTCGCCGCATACACGCGCTCCCCGCGCGCGATGCTCTGCACAGTGAAGCCTGTCGGACTGGTGTGAAAGCTCGTCGGCACCGCCGTGCCCAGCCACAGCGAAGGCGACGGCCATGGTGCGATCACGAGCGCAAGCAGGCCTGCGCCCAGCAGCCAGCGCCGGGCGCGTCGCCACGCAAGCGCGAGCAGCAGGCAAACGAGCGCGAACACGAGCGCGGCGAGCATCCATGCGAACTGCCGGGCCAAGGCGACGTCGATGACGAGATTTTCTCCCGCGATGCGAACGCTCCACGGCCACGCGGGCGCACCGTGGGAGGCGTCGGTGAGTCCGAGTGCGTAGAGCGCGTCGAGTCCGAGCGCCTGAATCGATTGCAGGGTGTGCAGCAAGGCGTTGAGCCACCCATGCGTCGGAGGCAATGTCATCGCGTCCGCTCCCAGGACGAACCCGGTGACATGGCACGCCTCGATGGATCCCGCGTGGACCGTGTGCCTGCCGCGACGCACGCCATACGCTCACCAGCTTGCATCGAGCCCCAGATGTCGCAGCGCCTCGTGGCGCAGTTCGGTAATGCGCGCATCGCCGCGATGGCGCGGATACGGCAGATCGACGCGCAATTGCGCGACGATGCGCGCCGGCCGCGGGCTGAACACGATCACGCGCTGTGCGAGGAACAGTGCCTCCTCGACGTCGTGCGTGACGAGCAGCGCGGAGAAGCCGGCGCGCTGCCACAGCTCGACCAGCTCGCTTTGCATGGCCATGCGGGTGAGTGAGTCGAGCTTGCCTAGCGGCTCGTCGAGCACCAGCAGGCGCGGATCGTTGACGAGGGCTCGCGCAAGCGCCACGCGCTGCGCCATGCCCCCGGAGAGCTGATGCGCGAAGGCGTCGGCGAATTCGGACAGCCCGACGCGCGCGAGCGCGGCGTCCACGCGCTGACGCTCCTTCGCGAGCACGCCGCGCGCCTGGAGGCCTAGCGCCACGTTCTCGCGCACGCGGCGCCACGGGTATAGCGTCGGGTCCTGAAACACCACGATGCGCGACGGGTCGGGACGCGTGATGGCGGCGCCGTCCTGGGTGATCGTGCCGCGCGTGGCCGTCTCGAGACCGGCCACGAGGCGCAGCAGCGTGGACTTGCCGCAGCCGCTGGGACCGAGCAGTGCGACGAATTCGCCGGGCGCGACGCTCAGGTCCACGCCGTCGAGCACCTGCAGGGGCGATTGGCGCGTGCCGAACCAGTGGCTCACCCCGCGAATGTCGATCCGTGCGCCGCTGTCGCTGGCGCTGGCGAGGGCGCCGACACTGGCGCATCCGGCATCGACGTACCCATCGACGTACCCTTCGCCGCCGGGCGCCACCGCGTGCGGCGTGGCGGCTTCGCGCGAAACCTTGGACGTAGCGGGACTTACCATTTCACGGTTCCTTTCTGCCAGGCGAGCGCGCGATCGCGAACGGTGAAGAGCAGGGTGATGACGCCCGAAAAGAGCAGGGCCATGACGATCAGCGCGGCGTACATGTTCACGTAGGAAGCCCAGCCTTGCGCCCACGTGAGGTACCAGCCCAGGCCCGACTTCACCCCCATCATCTCGGCCGTGACGAGCACCGAGAACGACGCGCCCAGGCCCATGAACAGGCCGACGAAGACGTTGGGCAACGCCGCGGGGATCGCGACGCGAAACACGAGAAACGCATCGGACGCGCCAAGCGTGCGCGCTACGTCGTAGTAGCTCTTGTTCACGCCGGCGACGCCCGACCACGTGAGCACCGCCACCGGGAATGCCGTCGACAGGGCGATCAGAAACGCGGCGGCCGAGTAGCTCGACGGGAAGAAGTAGAACGTGAGCGGCAGCAGCGCGGTGGCCGGCACCGGCCCGAGCACGCGCAGCACCGGATGCACCCAGTAGCCGATGGCGCGCGACCAGCCGATCGACACCCCGATCAGAAAGCCCGCGATGGCGCCGAGTCCGAAGCCGATGCCGAGCAGCCTGAGCGTGTTGACGGCGCTGTCGCCAAGCCGCCGCCAGTCGTCGGTGTAGACCTCGATGAGCGCCTGCGGCGGGGCGAAAAACGGCGTGGGCAGCGTGCCGGTCTTGGCCGTGAGAATCTCCCAGGCGGCCAGCCCCAGCGCGATGGCGACGAGCCACGGACCCGCCCCGGTGAGCGCTTCGCGCGCGCGCAGCAGCGGCGGCGTGGCGCGTGCGGCAACCGACACAACGGCGAGTGCCGCGGCGACGACCAGCGCCACGGCGCCTAACTCGTCGGTAAAGGCCCAGTCCGAGAAGCCGACGACCTTGTTGGGCCAGCGCAGCGTGAGCGCACCGAGCGCGGCCCACGCCAGCGCGGCGGCGAAGCCCACGCCCCATAGGGGTGCGGTGCGCGGTGCGGCGAATAGCTGGTCGATGTCGATCTCGTCCAGGCGCGGCGCCGCCGCGGCCGCGCCCGTGCGCAGCGTCGCGCCGTCGATCTGTTCGGCGAGTTCCAGCGCCGCGGCGGGCGAAGCCCCGCGCAGCGCAGCGTTGTCGAGAATGGCACTCATGGTCGTTTTATCCCAGGACGTTGGCGTAGACGTGTTGCGCCAGTTTCTGCGGATCGGTCGTTTTCTTGAGCACGCCGATGCGGCGGAAATCGTCGGCGAAGAATGCGATCTCGTCGCGCAGGTCCACGCCGGTCGGATGATGGGTGTAGGTGAGGGTCGCGTAGAGCTTGCGCAGATCCTCCGGGCTGATCTTCGGCGAGTACTTGGCGAAGATCTTCGCCGCCTCGTTCGGGTTCTCGTTGACGAAGTCGGTCGCCTGCACGATCGAGCGTGCGAGCGCGCTGGCCGCCGCCCGGTCGTTGCGTACCAGTTCGCCGCGCGCGCCGATCACGCAGCACACCTTGCGCGCGTACTCGCCGGTAAGGTTCGTCGCCAGCTCCACGTAGGCGCCGTTGGTGCGTTTTTCCAGCAGGTACAGGTTCGGGTCGCCGTCGGCGATGGCCTGAATCTCGCCCTTGTCGACGGCGACGCCGAGCAGGTCGGCCGGGTACTGGCGCCACGTGACGTCGCGATCGGCGTCGATGCCATGCTTGGAGAGCAGGATCTGGAAGAAGTGCTTGCCGGGCGCGGCGAGGTCCGACACGCCGATGGTCTTGCCCTTGAGCGACGCGAGCGTGCTCACGCCGGCGGCCTTCGCGCCAAGCAGGCGCACGCAGCCGCCGTGCGAGCTGCCAATGATCTTCACGTCGAAGCCGGCTTCGAGCGGCTTGAGCCAGCGGTGGATCATGCCCACGGCGGCGTCGGCCTTGCCCGTGGCGATCGACTCGAGCAACTGATCGGTCGAGCCGCTGTAGTTGATCAGATCGACCTGCAGACCGTTCTTCTCGAAGAACCCACGCTCCTGCGCGGCCACGATCGGCGTGAGGCAGAACGAGTTCTGATTCCACGCGAAAGTGAGCTTGCGCGGTTGCGACCAGGCGCGTCGGCCCAGCAGCAACGCGGGCGCGGCGAGGGCGGCGGCGGCACCCGCGCGCAGCGCCTTGCGGCGCCCGGTGTGAATGTCCTGCGCGCTCGTGCTGCCCGGCGCGATGTGGGACGACTTGGCGGTGTGGCGGAACTTCATGGGTACGACTCCCCTGGATTTTTGATGATGGTGGGACGGCCGTTCAGTCGAGCAGATCGGGCTCGGCCTCGACGAGCCCTTCGTACAGACTCTCGAACGAGTACAACGCGCCCTCGGGCCCGCCGACCTGGCTGTGCGTGTGGCGCGCGGTGGTCTCGTCGATGGGTTGCGGCTTGCCGGCGGCTTCGGCGAGCAACTGCGTGTGCGCGGCGTTCTCCAGCGCGATGTACCACCACGCGGCCGCTTCCACGGTCGGACCCGCGGTGAGAATGCCGTGGTTCTTCAGGATCGCGCCCTTCACGGTGCCGCTGCCGTCGGGCTTGCGCAGCGCGTTCGCGATACGCTGGCCTTCGCTGTCGTCGACCACCATGCCGGTGAAGTCGTCGAACAGCGCGTGATCCTCGAAGAAGCCGCACGAGTCCTGCGTGAGCGGATCGAGCGTGCGGCCCAGCGTGGACCACGCCTTGCCGTAGGTCGAATGCGTGTGCGCCGCGGCCACGAGATGCGGATGCGCTTCGTGGATCGCCGCGTGAATCGCGAAGGCGGCCTTGTTGAGCGGCCTGTCGCCCACGACCGTCTCGCCCTTGCTGTTCACGAGCAGCAGGTCGGAGACCTTGATGCGCGAGAAGTGCACGCCAAGCGGATTGACCCAGAAGTGATCGGTCAGCTCGGGGTCGCGTGCGGTGATGTGTCCGGCGAGACCGAGGTCGAAGCCGTGGCGCGCGAAGATGCGAAAGGCGGCGGCCAGACGCGTCTGGCGGTGGCGGCGCTCGGCGATCACGTCGGTGCGCACCGGCGGCGGGTCGAACCAGAAGCGTTGCTGCGGCGCGGCGTTGAGCACGAGCCCGCTCGGCGTGGTGCGCGTCGGCTGCGGCGCGCTCGGGGCGCTCGCGGTGGGCGTTTGCGTGTCGATGGGCAGTACGGCGGCCATGTCGGATTCTCCTGGGAAGCGAAGGGGCCGGGACTTATGCGGCGCGGCGCGCCGCGGCGTTCTGGCGATCGCGCTCGGCGACCAGCGCACGCACGCGCGGGATCAGCTCGCGACCGTAGTCGATTGCGTCGCCCAGCGGATCGAAGCCGCGGATGAGGAACGTGCTCACGCCGAGGTCGTAGTAGTCGAGCAGGGCGTCGGCAACCTGTTCGGGCGTGCCGACGAGCGCCGTCGAGTTCGATCGTCCGCCGATGAGCTTGGCGATCTCCGTCCACAGCACCTTGTCCAGACGCGCGCCCTTGTCGGCGGCGGCGAGCAGGCGGCGCGCGCCTTCGCTCTGCAGGGCCGAGCCTTGCGGCAGCCCGGCGGCTTCGCGAATGGCCTTCGCCTGCGCGAGGATCTGGTCGGCGCGCGCCCAGGCCTTTTCCTCGGTCTCGGCGAGGATCGGGCGGAACGACACCGAGAAGCGCGGCGCGCGGCCGTGCACGGCGGCCGCGGCGCGCACGCGCGTCGTGAGTTCGCGCACCTGGTCGAGTGACTCACCCCACAGCGCGTAGATATCGGCATGCTTGCCCGCGACTTCGAGCGCGGCTTGCGACGCGCCGCCGAAGAAGATCGGCACGTGCGGCTGCTGCACCGGCTTGACCTCCGAGAAGCCCTGCTTGAATCGGTAGTACTTGCCGTCGTGATCGAACGGCTCGTCCTCGGTCCAGATGCGACGCAGGATGCCGAGGTATTCGTCGGTGCGCGCGTAGCGCTCGTCGTGCGAGAGAAAATCGCCGTCGCGTGCCTGTTCGGCGTCGGAGCCGCCAGAGATGAAGTGCACGCCCAGACGCCCGCCGCTGAATTGATCGAGGGTCGCGATCTGGCGCGCGGCCAGCGTCGGCGCGACGAAGCCGGGACGGTGGGCGAGCATGAAGTGGATGTTCTCGGTCACGGTCGACGCATAGGCGATCGTGAGCGTGGCCGACGGGCTCGTGGAGTGGTGCGGCACGAGAATGCGGTCGAAACCGGACTGCTCGTGAGCGCGGGCGAAGTTGCGAACGTAGTCGCGGTCGACGACCGGACCTTTCTGCGGATGTATTTCGGACTGCTTGCTGCTCTGGATCATGCCGATGATCTCGACGCTCATGAACGCTCTCCTTGATGTGGGATAAGGGACGCGTGCACGGCGACGTGGGTCGGTTTGCGCTACACGCCCATCGATCGGAACAGACGGTGAACGGGAGTGAGCCTACGCAAACAATCTTCGGCCGTTAAATAATCATTTTCGCAAAGATTATTCGATATGGATGGTTGGGCGAACGCGCGCCGCACCTTACGCTATGAACGTTGCGAAATCCGGCGCATTGCGCCTGGCGCGTATTTGCTTATTCCCGATCATGTGTCCTCCCGACCCGCTCAACCCGCTCGACGCCTTGCTCGCGCCCATCACTCGAGCGCTCGCCGAAGGCGCGGCGGCGCTCGATCGCGACGCGCGCTTCCCGTTCGAGAATTTCGCGTTGCTGCATCGCCACGGCCTGATCGCCGAAGTGGTGCCGCGAGCGTTCGGTGGCGGCGGGGCCGGGCTGGCGACTGCGCGGCGTATCGTCGCGGCCGTGGCGGCCGGCGAGTCGGCAACGGCCCTCGTGCTCACGATGACGTACCTGCAGCACCGCTCGCTCGCGCGCGAGGGCACCCGCTGGCCCGAGGCGCAGCGGCGCGAGGTGTTCGAGAGCGCCGTGCGCGACGGAGCGCTCATCAATGCCCTGCGCGTGGAGCCCGAGCTGGGCACCCCCGCGCGCGGCGGCTTGCCGTCGACCGTGGCGCGGCGCACGGCGTCGGGCTGGCGACTGTCCGGGCGCAAGCTCTACTGCACGGGCATTCCGGCGCTGCGCTGGCTGTCCGTGTGGGCGCGCACCGACGAGCCGGAGCCGCGCGTCGGCGTGTTCCTGGTGCCGCGGCCGGACGGTTCGCGCGAAAGACCGGATCGCCCCGGCATTCGCGTCGTGCCGAACTGGGACCATCTGGGGCTGCGTGCGTCGGGCAGTCACGAAGTGATTCTCGAGGACATCGACCTGCCGTTCGGCAATGCCGTGGACATCCGCCCGCTGCACGAGTGGGCGCCCGCCGGCACCGGCCAGCGCGACAACGATGCGCACATCGAGCAACAGGCGTGGATGAGCGTGCTGCTCGGCACGCTTTATGACGCCGTGGCGCGCGCCGGCCTCGATTGGCTCGTCGCGTTTCTCAACACACGGGTGCCCGGCAATCTCGGCGCGCCACTGGCGAGCGTGGCGCGCGTGCAGGAGACGGTGGGCGAGATCGCCACGCTGCTGCACGTCAATCAGCGCCTGCTCGACGCCGCTGCCGCCGCAGCCGATGCGGGCCAGCCCGATGACGACATCGCCAGCGGCGCGCTCAAGTTCACCGTCACGGGCAATGCCATTCGGGCGCTCGAACTGGCGTTGCAGCTCTCCGGCAATCACGGCCTGTCGCGCCACAATCCGCTCGAGCGCCACCATCGCGACGTGCTGTGCAGCCGCATCCACACGCCGCAGAACGACACCATTCTGGGCGCGGCCGGCCGGCGCGCGCTCGCTGCTTTTCAGGAATCCGTATGACCGTTGGCATCACCGCAGCACCGTGCGACGTGGCATCCGCCACGGCCCGGCATGACCTGTCCAGGCGCGATTACGATGCGCTCGATCCGTTGCGCACCTTCGTCGCCGCGTTTTCGCGGCTGCTGGAGCGCCGTCCGCACGAGAGCACGCTGCTCGAAGAAGGCGCGGGACTGCTTGCCCAGCTCGTCGCGCGCGACGACTGGCTGCCGGCGCCCTTCGCACAGGCCCATCCCGAGCATTACCAGCAATATCTGCTGCATTGCGACTCGGCGCAGCGCTTTTGTATCGTGAGCTTCGTGTGGGGGCCGGGACAGCGCACACCGATACACGATCACACCGTGTGGGGGCTGATCGGCATGTTGCGCGGCGCGGAGGACTCCCAGCCTTACGTGCTCGATGCCGGCGGTGTTCCGGTGGTCGCCGGCGAGCCGGTGCGGCTCGCGCCGGGCGATGTGGAGGTGCTTTCGCCTCGCCTGGGTGACATTCACCGTGTGAGCAACGCGTTCGACGATCGCGTGTCCGTGAGCATTCACGTGTACGGCGCGAACATCGGCGCCGTCCATCGCAGCGTGTACTCCGAGACCGGCGAGCGCCACGGCTTCGTCTCCGGCTATGCCAATGCCCATCTGCCCAACCCGTGGGGGTGTGCGGCGCAGCGTGCCTGAGCCCGCATGCGGCTTGCCGCGGCGCACCATGAGGCACTGCGCGTGCGCCGGCCGCTTCTGCCACAATGGCCCTTCGCGCGCGGCCCTCGGTGCATGGCCGATCCGCTTGCGCACGACTTTGCGAACTTTCGAAGTTTCGAATTCAAGGAACCACCGTGTCTTCTCATTCGAACGATGTGCCGTCGCAGACGGCCGACGACGTCCGGCATGCCGAGACGAACTTTTCCGGGGTGACCCTTCCCGAGCTGACCTATCACGACGTGCGCGCCGCATTGCTCGCCGGTGAGGAGATCGCGCTGCTCGACGTGCGCGAGGAAGACCCGTATGCGCAGTCGCATCCGCTGTGGGCGGCAAACCTGCCGCTCTCGCGAGTGGAGATCGAGGCGTGGGCGCGCATTCCGCGCCGCGATACGCGCATTGTCCTCTATGGAGAGTACGGCGGCGAAGACCTCACGCCGCGCGCGGCCGCCGCGTTGCGCAAGCTTGGCTATACCGACGTCAATCGACTCGCGGGCGGCCTGGGCGGCTGGATTGCCGCGGGCGGTGAAGTGTTTCGCGACGTGAACGTACCGAGCAAGGCGTTCGGCGAGTGGGTGGAGGGACTGCGCCATACGCCGTCACTCTCGGCGCAGGAGGTCAAGGCGCTGCTCGACGCCGAGGCGGACGTCGTCGTCGTGGACGCGCGCCGCTTCGACGAATACCAGACCATGAACATTCCCGGCTCGACGAGCGTACCCGGCGCCGAACTGGTGCTGCGCGTGCGCGAACTCGCGCCGGACCCCGCCACGCGTGTGATCGTCAACTGCGCGGGACGCACGCGCAGCATTATCGGCACGCAATCGCTCGTCAATGCCGGCTTGCCGAACCCGGTGGCGGCGCTGCGCAACGGCACCATCGGCTGGACGCTGGCGGGCCAGACGCTCGAGCGCGGCGCCGACCGGCGTCACCCCGCGACCGTGCGCGAGGCCACGCTGGCCGTCGCGCGCGAGGGCGCGCGCGCCGTGGCCGACCGGGCCGGTGTCAGACGTATTGCGCTGGAGGATGTGCCCTCGCTTGGCGTGCCGGGACGCACCGTGTACCGCTTCGACGTGCGCACGCCCGAGGAGTATGCCGCGGGGCATCTGCCCGACTTCGCGAGTGCGCCGGGCGGCCAGCTCGTGCAGGAGACGGATCATCAGGCGCCGGTGCGGGGCGCGTGGATCGTGCTGGCCGACGACGACGGCGTGCGCGCCGACATGACCGGGTCCTGGCTGGCGCAAATGGGGTGGACCGTGTACGTGGTTGAGCCGCATGGTGCCGAAGCGCGCAGCGCGCAGGGTGGATGGCCGCTGCACACGCCAAGCGCGCCCGAGGTGGCCACGGTCGCGCCCGCACTGCTGGCGCGTTGGCTGGAAGAGGCATTGCCCGGGCAGATCGCGGTGCTCGACTTCACGTCGGGCGTGAATTACGTCAAACGTCATATTCCCGGGGCGTGGTTCGTGATTCGCGCGCGCCTTGCCGAGGCGCTGCGCAAGGTGGGACCGGCTCAGCGCTACGTGCTCACCTGCGGCTCGAGTCTGCTCGCGCGCTTCGCCGCGAACGATCTGCGAGCGCTGACCGATGCCGAGATCGTCGTGCTCGAGGGCGGCACGCAGGCCTGGATCAACGCGGGGCTGCCGCTCGAGTCGGGCGAGACGCGTCTGGCCAGCGCGCGCGACGATCGCTATCGCCGGCCATACGAGGGCACGGACAATGCGGCCGAGGCCATGCAGGCGTATCTCGACTGGGAGTTCGGTCTGGTCGAACAGCTTCGCCGCGACGGCACGCACCGTTTTCAGGTGATCTGACGCCACGCCGGCGGGGTGCCGCAGGGGCTGCCCCGCCGGCGGCCGTGCCGGTTGCGGCACGGGCATCCAGCCATGGCATACTCCCGTTCTTCCGGCGTTTGCCGCCCGGCGCGTGCCGGGGCGGCGGCCGACCCGTACCGATTCCACCATGGCACTGCAGCGTTTCATTGCCCGCCGACTGGGCGCCCTTACCGAACCGAGCACCCGCATTCCGTATGCATGGGTGTACCACGAGCCGGACGTATTCCTGCAGCGCACGTCGTCGCTCACCGTTGCGAAGAAGTATCTGCATCGTCGTTTGCGGCTCGCCGTGAGCGGGCAGGCCAGGCGCGAGGTGCGCCATGTCGCGCCGGACGCGCGGGTTTTGTGGATCTATGGCGGCAAGGCGTCGGTGGGCGACGCCGTCATGGATATGTCGGGTCGTGCGCTGTTGCGAGAGCGCCCGGGGCCGGTGGACCTGCTGATCGCGCCGAGCCTGAAGGCCGTGTTCGAGGGCGACGACATCTTCCGTCAGGTGTTCGACGATCCGGCGAGCATCGATGCGGCCGATTACGACGTGATCGTGCTGCAGGAATTCAACTATCCGACGCTGCGGCTCAAGCGCAGGTTTTTCCCGACGCTGCCGTTCGCATGCCTGTTCCGATTCTTCCACGGGCCAGATCGCAACCAGACCCAGTTCAGCCTGGCGGCGGTCAACGACGTTTTCTCGCTCGGTCTGGCGCCCGACGAACTGTTCGCGCGGGCCAAGCCGTATCTTCGCGAGGAGTCGGATCTGCCCGAGGCGATTGCGCGGCAGTTGCCGCAAGGGCCGTTCATCGTGCTCGGCATGGGCGGGGTGGAGCCGCGCCGCACCTATGCGCATTGGCGCGAGTGCCTGCAGGCCTATGACGTGGCCTGCGAGCCCGGCATGCCGACTGGCGTCGTCCTGCTGGGCTCGGGCAATGGCGTTGAAGCGGCGAAGGCGTTGATGGAGGCGAAGTTCGTCCATCTGCAACTGACGTCGTTCACGGGCCAGTTGACGCTGCGCGACGCGAAGCGCGTGATTGCCAATGCGGTGCTTTTCGTGGGGGCCGACGGCGGCCTCATGCACGTGGCCCACACCACGTCAACACCGAGCGTGACGCTGTTCGCGAAGGCCGAACCGCCGTATTTGCGCCTCACGCCGCGTTGCCAGTCAACACCGTTGCAGACGGAGTCCGACGTCAGTGCGGTGGCGCCGGGAGCGTTGGCCGACACCATCGTCGAGACCCTGCGAGGCTTGCCGCTTTCGTCGCGGTAAGGAGCGGGCGGCATCGTCGCGCAGCCCGGCCAGGAGAGCGCCGTCAGAGTGCGGCGCTGTAGATGGCGAAAGCGTCGGCTTGCGTGAGCTCGCGGGGATTGTTGACGAGCAGTCGGGTCTGGCGCATGGCGTCCGACGCCAGGCGGGCGATGTCGTCCTGCGTTATGCCGACTTCGCGCAATGTACGGGGAATGGCGGTGTCGACGATCATCGCTTCGATATGCCGGATGAGCGCGTCCGTTTTCGCTTCGTCGCTGCCGGTAATCTTCGTTGGCAGCACCACGTCGGCGAGTTCGGCGTAGCGCTCGCTCGCGGCGGGCGCGTTGAAGCGCATGACGTGGCAGAGCACGAGGGCGTTCGACAGGCCGTGCGCGACGTGAAAGATGCCGCCGATCGGATAGGCGAGGGCGTGAACGGCAGCCACGGGGGCGTTCGCGAACGATTGACCCGCGAACATCGCACCGAGCAGCATCGCTTCGCGGGCTTCGCGATGGCGGCCGTCGTTGCACGCCGGCAGCAGGTTTCGCGAGAGCAGTTCCAGCGCCTTCATGGCGAGCATGTCCGAGACCGGATTCTTCAGGTGCGCGCTCGTGTAGGCCTCGATGGCATGCACCATCGCGTCGATGCCCGTTGCCGCGGTCGCGGCGCGCGGCAGACCCAGCGTGAGCTCCGCGTCGAGAATCGCGAGGTCCGCAAAGAGTTGCGGCGCGACCACGCCCATTTTCGTCGTCTCGCCTGTCGTCACGATCGACACCGCGGTCACTTCGGAGCCCGTGCCGGCCGTCGTCGGCATCTGCACCAGAGGCAGGCGCGTCCCCGTTACCTTCTTGACGCCATACATGTCCCCAATCGACTGTGTGCCCGGCAGCAGCACGGCGAGCAGTTTCGCGACGTCCATCGACGAGCCGCCCCCCAGCCCGAGCACGATCTGCGCGTCGGCGGCGCGAGCGCGCTCGGCCGCTGCCAGCACCACGTGCTCGGGCGGGTCGGCGATCACGTCGTCGATTACCGAGACCTGCCAGTCATGCCGGGCCAGATCGGCC
This sequence comes from Pandoraea nosoerga, assembly GCF_902459585.1. GTDB lineage: Bacteria > Pseudomonadota > Gammaproteobacteria > Burkholderiales > Burkholderiaceae > Pandoraea > Pandoraea nosoerga. Next base: position 230,609 of record NZ_CABPSC010000005.1, on the reverse strand, counting down.
AGGGCAGGCGCGAGCAGACCGCTCTTGTGCAGGAAGCCGTCCGTTACCACGCACAGACGCCTGCTGGTCGGATACTGCTCGCGAAGCAGCGCGCCCAGCCGGCGGGCGGCACCAAATTCCACGACGACGGTCGGGACCGTCTGGAAACGAAACGGATTCATGATCGTCTTCCTTTGTTCAGGCACTCTCGAAACATCGCCATTCTCGCGCGGTTCGCGCCCCGGCGGGCGCGCGCCGCGTGCCGCATCACATCTGCAGGCAAAGATACTTCAGCTCGAGGTATTCCTCGATGCCGTAGCGAGAACCTTCGCGGCCCACGCCCGACTGCTTGATACCGCCAAACGGCGCGACCTCGTTCGAGATCAGGCCGGTGTTCAGGCCGACCATGCCGTATTCGAGCGCCTCGGCCGTGCGCCAGGCGCGTGCGATGTCGCGCGTGTACAGATACGCAGCCAGTCCGAATTCCGTATCGTTGGCGAGCGCCACCGCGTCGGCGTCCCGCGAAAAGCGGAACAGCGGCGCCACCGGGCCGAAGATTTCCTCGCGCGCCACGCGCATCTGCGAAGTGGCGTCGGCAATCACCGTCGGCGCGTAGTACGTGCCGCCCAGCGCATGCGCCGCGCCGCCCACGAGCACGCGGCCGCCATGCGACTTCGCGTCTTCGACGAGTGCGACCACCTTGTCCACGGCCTTCGGCTCGATCAGCGGGCCGATCACCACGCCGTCCTCCAGACCGTTGCCGACCTTCATCGCGGCCACTCGCTTCGCGAACTTCTCGGCGAACGCGTCGTAGACGCTCTCCTGGATGTAGAAGCGATTCGCGCACACGCACGTTTGCCCGCCGTTGCGGTACTTCGCGGCGAGCGCGCCTTCGACCGCCGCGTCGAGATCCGCATCGTCGAACACGATGAACGGCGCATTGCCGCCGAGCTCCAGCGACATGCGCTTGACCGTGGGCGCGCATTGCGCCATGAGCAGACGACCCACCCCCGTCGAGCCCGTAAACGACAGCTTGCGCACGCTCGGGTGCGACGTGAGCACACCGCCCACGGCGCGCGCGTCGCCCGTCACTACCTGGAACACGCCGCCCGGAATGCCGGCGCGATGGGCCAGTTCCGCGAGTGCGAAGGCTGACAGCGGTGTGAGCTCCGACGGTTTGACGACGATGGCGCAGCCCGCGGCGAGCGCCGGCGCGACCTTGCGCGTGATCATCGCGGCGGGGAAGTTCCACGGCGTGATCGCGGCACACACGCCGACCGGCTGCCTGATCGTGACGAGGCGCTTGTCCGCCGCGGGCGTTGCCAGCACGTCGCCGTCCACGCGCTTGGCCTCTTCCGCAAACCACTCGATGAAGCTCGCGGCGTAGGCGATCTCGCCACGCGCTTCGGCCAGCGGCTTGCCCTGCTCGCGCGTCATGAGATACGCGAGGTCGTCGGTGTTCGCGACCACCAGGTCGAACCAGCGACGCAGTACGGCGGCGCGCTCCTTGCCCGTGCGGGCGGCCCAGGGCTTTTGCGCGGCTTCGGCAGCGAGAATCGCGCGCGTGGTTTCCTGCGCGCCGAGCTCGGGCACCCGGGCGAGCACCTCGCCCGTGGCGGGATCGAGGACGTCGAACGCCTTGCCGCTGTCGGCGGCGATCCATTGGCCGTCGACCCAGGCAAGGGTCTTGAGAAGCGTGGTGTCTTTGAGTTGCATGGCAGTGGGCCGGACTCGCCGGCTTGTCGTAATGGCGGTGGACGGGAGGAAGACGGCAATGTCCCTGTCTCGGGGCTTGCTGTTCTACCTATTGAACGATATTCTATGTATTGAATTTCATTCTACGCAGGGAACGTTTCGCATGCAACCGGCGTTCTCGGCAACCCACACTGACCATGCCCAAGCGCAAACTCGATGTTCCCGTGCACGCCTTCCCCGCGACAGGTGAGGCGCGGCCGCTCAAAACCACGGCGCCTGCCGTGGTGCGCGCCGTGCAGGTCCTCGACGTGATCGCCGCGTCCGCGGAGCCTGTGACGCTGGCCGATCTGGCGCGCGAGACGGGCGTGCCGAAGAGCACGCTGCATGGGCTGTGCGACACGCTGGTCAAGCTGCGGCTCGTCAAGCGTCACCCCAATGGCGGCATGACGATGGGCTCGTATGTGATGGGATGGGCCAACGCGTTCCTGTCGCAGACGAACATCACCGAGGAGTTCCGGGCGGTGTGGGAGGCCTCGCGCGCGTTTGCCGAGGAGACGGTGACGCTGTCCGTCCTTGACGGCGCGCACGTGATTTATCTGGCCTGCCACAACGGCGATCGCCCGCTTGGCGTGACCTTTCGCATCGGCATGCGGCTGCCTGCGCCCTACACGGCCACGGGCAAGGCGATGCTCTCGACGCTGCCGCCCGACGAGGCCGCCGATCTGCTCGTCCGCGCCTGGCCCGAGCCGCTCACGCGAGCGAGCGTGGGAAGTTTTTCGGCATTGGCCGAGGAAATGGCGCAGGTGCGCCGCGACGGGTATTCGATCGACAACGGCCAAATGCGCGAAGGCATGACCTGTTTTGGTGCGCCGGTCTTCGACGCGAGTGGCGAGCGCGCCGTGGCAGGCCTTGCCGTCAGCTTCCTGACGAACGAGGTCGACGCGGCCACCGGGCAGCGCATCGGCCGGCAGATTCGGGAACTCGCCGACCGGCTGTCGGAGCGATTGGGCGCGCCGCCACGCCGATGAGGCGGCATCGGCCGTCTGGTAGCGGGGCGGACTGTCGCGCGAAAAGGGGGGCGAATGCGCCGACATCGTCGCCGGACACGCGGCGTGGGGACCGTGGTCCGCGTGGGTCCATTTTCCGCTCAGCGTCGTGTCGACGACCCGACAGCGTGGCGTAGCCGTCCGATTGTTATCTTTGACGGAACAGTCATGTCCATTTATGCGGGCTATTCCCTAGGGGTTATCACTGGCATCATTTGGCCTTGACTGATGTCCAGACAGCCAGCGGAAGCGAAGGGAAGCGCGATCCCGGCGGTGCCATGGGGCGGACATCCAATAGGGAAGCACTACGCCATGTCCAATATTGCAATCGTTTATTACTCGCAGGGCGGCGCAACCGCCATGATTGCCCACTCGGTCGCTCAGGGCGTGAACGACGCAGGCGCGCATGCGCAATTGATCAGCATCGAGCCGCATCAACTCATCGACGGGCAGTGGCACGACGAAGCCACGCTCGCGCGTCTGGCCAACGCCGACGCGATCATCTTCGGCGCGCCGGCATTTCAGGGCGGTATCGCCGCACCCTTCAAGGCCTTTGCCGACGCCACCCTCGGCATGTGGCGCGCCGGACACTGGCGCAACAAGGTCGCGGGCGGTTTCGCGTTCAGTTGCCGTTCCGGCGACGACAAGCGCGACACCCTCGAGTACTTCGCCGCGCTCGCCAGTGTTCACGGCATGGTGTGGGCCGACGCCGACGAGCACGAAGCCGTGCCGCGCAAGTCGGCCAGCAGCCGCCATCCGAGCGACTTTCCGGCGGTCGTAGGGCAGGGAGCGGACGGCGACGCCGCCTATGCACTCGACCCGGCAGACGTGATCGCCGGCAAGCAGTATGGCCGCAATGTCGCCGCGCTGGTCGCGCGCCTGGCGGGCGAGGTGCTCGAATCGCCGGCAGTGCTGGCGCGCCGCGCACTGGAGGCCGCCGAACGCCGGTTGTGACCGACGGGCGGGGGGGCGCCGATTCATTCCCATCCATCCCGGCCATCTCGTCGATCATTTCGTGGGATGAATCAAAAGGGCGAGGCGCTGATCGGCGCCTCGCCCTTTTGTTTGCATTGCCGCCGATTCGCTGGACAGGCGAGTCAGTTGCCCGGCGCGTCGCCGGGCGGCTCGGCGTGGATCTGCAGCACGGCGTCGCGCTTGGCCAGCAAGTGCTTGCGCAGAATCTCGCCGAGCCGCTTGCCGTCATGCTTTTCCAGTGCATCGATCATCTGCTCGTGCTCGGCAATGGCGCGGTCCCACTTGTCCGTGTGGAAGTTCGAACGAAAGCGCAGTGCCATGAGGCGGCGATTGATCGACACGTAAGTCTGACGCAGCGCGCCGTTGCGCGCCGCTTCGTTGATGCGATCGTGGATGGCCTGATTGCGGGCGTAGTAACCCGGCAAGTCCTGCTGCGCCCGGCAGGCGAGCATGGCGTAATGCAGCGCCTTGATCTCGGCCAGTTCGACGGCGGTCATGCGCTCGGCCGCGAGTTCGCCCGAGAAGGCTTCGAGAGCGCTCATGAGCTCGAACATCTCGCGGATTTCCTTCTCCGTCATACGTGCCACGCTCGCGCCGCGGTTCGGCGCGATCTCGATGAGGCCTTCGGCCGCCAGCACCTTGAACGCCTCGCGCAGCGGCGTGCGCGAGATGCCCAGCGTTTCGCAAAGCTCGCGCTCGTTGAGTTTCACCCCGGGCGACAGAACCCCTTCGATGATGAGCTTGCGCAAATGCTCCACCACCGTGTCGTGCAGGTGCAGACGTTCCACACGCGGAATCTCGGGAGCGGCAATCGTCGACGCGTTTTCCATTTTTTTGCATTCAAAACCATCAAACCTTCATGGCCGCGATTGTACCGTACCGGCTGAGGTCGCCGTATCGCTAGGGTAAACGCCTGTATTAAAAGCGCTTCTCCGCCCTTGCGAAGATCCTTGCGTCTGCTAAAGTATTTTGAATGCAAAATTCAAAAGCGGATTTTTCACAGGAGAGAGACGTTCATGCTGAAGCTCGATTTCCACCCCTCGGGCCGCCACTTCCTGCAGATTCCGGGGCCGAGCCCGGTGCCCGACCGTATTCTGCGCGCCATGAGCTACCCGACTATCGACCACCGCGGCCCGGAGTTCGGCGCGCTCGGCCGGAAGGTACTCACCGACATCAAGAAGATTTTCAAGACTGAACAACCGGTGGTGATCTATCCGGCCTCGGGCACGGGCGCATGGGAGGCGGCGCTCTCGAACACGCTCTCGCCGGGCGATCATGTGCTGATGTTCGAGACGGGGCACTTCGCCACGCTGTGGAAGAAGATGGCCGAAAACCTCGGCCTGAGGCCCGAGTTCATCGGCCTGCCGGGCACCGAAGGCTGGCGCCGCGGCGTGCAGCCCGACATGATCGAAGCGCGCCTGCGCGCCGACACCGGGCACGGCATCAAGGCCGTTTGCGTGGTGCATAACGAAACGTCGACCGGCGTGACTTCGGACATTGCCGCCGTGCGCCGGGCCATCGACGCCGCGGGCCACCCGGCGCTGCTGCTCGTCGACACGATCTCCGGGCTGGGCTCGGCCGACTATCGCCACGACGAGTGGGGCGTCGACGTCACCGTCTCGGGCTCGCAAAAGGGCCTGATGCTGCCGCCGGGCATCAGCTTCAACGCGGTCTCGGCCAAGGCGCTCGAAGCGAGCCGCCACGCGAAGCTGCCGCGCGCGTTCTGGGGCTGGCAGGAAATCATCGAAGCGAACAAGAACGGCTACTGGCCGTACACGCCGAACACCAACCTGCTCTATGGGCTGTCCGAAGCGCTCGACATGATTCTGGAGGAGGGGCTGGACAACGTGTTTGCCCGTCACCAGCGTCTGGCCGAAGCGGCGCGCCGCGCCGTGCGCGCGTGGGGGCTCGAGATCCAGTGCCAGGACCCTGCCGTCTACAGCCCGGTGCTCACCGGTGTGGTCATGCCGCAGGGCGTGGACGCGGACGCCGTGCGCAAGCGCATCTACGAGCGCTTCGACATGTCGCTCGGCCAGGCGCTTGGCAAGATCCGCGGGACGATGTTCCGCATCGGCCACCTCGGCGACTGCAACGACCTCACGCTCATGGCCACGCTCGCCGGCTGCGAAATGGGCCTGCAGCTCTCGGGCGTGAACCTTGCCGGCTCCGGCGTGGTGGCGGCGATGGACTATCTGGCGAAGGCGCAGGACACGCCCGCGCTCAAGGCCGCCGCCTGACGTGCCGTAGTCCCCGATACCAGGAGACGAGGGGCGCCGAGCGCCGCAGGCGGCGCCCTTGCAGTGAACGCTTTGCTTTGTTTGCGAACGATGCGGTCACGGGCCTCGTGAGAGAAGGGTCCGGGCCGCAGCAACACCTCGTGCGCGATCCGCATCGGGCGGACGCGCTTCACAGGATGTTTCAGGAGACGTGCAATGAAGCTTTTCCGAGCGACAAGGGTCGTGCTGGTGATGTTATGCGTTATGTATTTCATCACCTACCTCGATCGCGTCAACGTCAGTACCGCTGCCGCCGGCTTCGGCAAGGAATTCAATCTCAGCAAGACCGAAATCGGTCTGGTCTTCTCCGCATTTGCCTATCCCTATCTCGTCTTCCAGATCATCGGTGGCTGGGTGAGCGACCGCTTCGGCGCGAAGCGCACGCTGCTCGTGTGCGGCGGACTGTGGGCCGTGGCCACCATCCTCACGGGCATGGCCGGCGGCCTCGTCACGCTGCTGCTCGCGCGCCTGCTGCTCGGGCTTGGCGAGGGCGCCACGTTCCCCGCGGCCACGTCGGCGATGTCGCGCTGGGTCGCCAAGGAAAAGCGCGGCTTCGCCCAGGGCATCACGCACGCCGCCTCGCGCATTGGCAACGCCGTGGCGCCGGCCGTGGTCGTGTTCATCATGGCCACGCACGGCTGGCGCGAGTCGTTTTACCTGTGCGGGATCGTGAGCCTTCTGTGGGTAGTGCTGTGGGGCTTCACGTTTACCGAACGTCCGCAGGATCATCCGCGCATCACGACCGAAGAGCTCGCCGTGCTGCCCGCGCTCAAGGCCAAGAGTGCCTCGGTGCCGTGGGGCCCGCTCTTCAAGCGCATGGTGCCGGTGACGATCGTGTACTTCTGCTACGGCTGGACGCTGTGGTTGTTCCTGTCATGGATTCCGCAGTACTTCCTGCATAGCTACGACCTCGACCTGAAGAAGTCGGCGCTGTTCGCATCGAGCGTGTTCTTCGCGGGCGTGGTCGGCGATACGCTCGGCGGCGTCGTGACGGACAAGCTCTATGAGCGCACGGGCAGTCTGAAGCGCGCACGCAGCTGGATGGTGTCGGTGTGCATGCTGCTCACGCTGGTCTCGCTCGTGCCGATGATGTTCACGCACCACCTGTACGTGTCGATGGCCTGCCTCGCGTTCGGCTTCTTCTTCGCCGAAATGACGATCGGGCCGATGTGGGCGATTCCGATGGACATCGCGCCGGAATACTCGGGCACGGCCAGCGGCATGATGAACACCGGCTCGGCGCTCGCGGCCATCATCTCGCCCGTGCTCTCCGGCTATCTGATCGACCGGACGGGCAACTGGGAACTGCCGTTCGTGGGCAGCATGGTGCTCATGGCCGTGGGCGTGGTTCTCGCCTTCCGCATGCAGCCCGAAAGCAAGTTCTCGGTGGCCGGCGAGGCGGCCGGGGCGAGCAACGCCCGCCAGCCCGCGTGACGCATTTGCCAGCACAATCATGAATCACCCATCGAACTCCCGAGCAAATCTGGTCGGCCACCCCGTGCATCTGGTACCGATGCAGCGCGGCGGGGTGGTGCTCACACCGCTGCAGGACCGGCTGCGTCGCGAGCTGCGCGGCGACGTGCTGTTCGATCGCGCGAGCCGCGGCCGTTACGCGACCGACGCGTCGATCTATCAGATATTCCCGATCGGCGTGGTCGTGCCGCGCGACCAGGACGATCTGATTCGCGCCCTCGACATCGCCCGTGATCAACGCGTGCCGGTGCTCGCGCGCGGCGCCGGCACGAGCCAGTGCGGCCAGACGATCGGTGAAGCGCTCGTCATCGACAACAGCAAGTGGCTCAATCGGGTGGTGGCGTTCGACGCCCAGGCGCGCACGGTCACCGTCGAGCCGGGGATCGTGCTCGATCATCTGAACGCGTGGCTCAAGCCTCATGGGCTGTGGTTTCCGGTGGACGTGTCGACGGCTGCCCAGTGCACCATCGGCGGCATGGCGGGCAACAACTCGTGCGGCTCGCGATCGCTCGAGTACGGCAACATGGTACACAACGTGCTGGGCATCGACGCGGTGCTCGCCGACGGCGCCCAACTGCACTTCGGCTCGCTGCACACGCCGCCCTCGGACGCACGCACGCGAGCGATTCTCGAGCGCGTGCGGGAGATCGCGCTGCGCGAGCGCGACGAGCTGCGCGAGCGCGTGCCGCGCGTGCTGCGCCGCGTGGCAGGCTACAACCTCGATCTGTTCGATTGCCTCAACCCGCGCGCGTACACCGACGACGGCGTGGCCAATCTGTCACATCTGCTCGTGGGCTCCGAGGGGACGCTCGCCTACAGCCGTCAGATCACGCTGAAGCTCGCGCCGCTGCCGGCGCACAAGACGCTCGGCGTGGTCAACTTCCCGACCTTCTACCAGGCGATGGATCTCACGCAGCACATCGTCAAGCTCGGGCCGGTGGCGGTGGAGCTGGTCGATCGCACGATGATCGACCTCGCCATGGACAACGCGGCGTTCCGGCCGGTGATCGAGAAGGCGCTCGTGGGCGATCCGCAAGCGATCCTGCTCGTGGAGTTCGCCGGCGACGACGCGGCGGCGCTGCGCCGCAAGCTCGACGATCTCGCTGCGCTCATGGGGGATCTCGGTCTGCCCGATTGCGTGGTGAAGATGCCCGACGCCGGGCCGCAAAAGGCGCTGTGGGAAGTGCGCAAGGCCGGGCTCAACATCATGATGAGCATGAAGGGCGACGGCAAGCCGGTGTCCTTCATCGAAGACTGCGCGGTGCCGCTCGAGCACCTGGCCGAGTACACCCGGCGTCTGACGGAAGTGTTCCATCGGTACGGAACGGAAGGCACTTGGTACGCGCACGCGAGTGTGGGCACGCTGCACGTGCGCCCGATTCTCGACATGCGCCGCGACGGCGCCGTGAAGATGCGCGCCATCGCCGAGGAGGCCGCCGCGCTCGTGCGCGAATACAAGGGGGCTTATTCCGGCGAGCATGGCGACGGGCTGTGCCGCGGCGAGTGGGTGGCCTGGCAGTATGGGCCGCGCCTGAATGCGGCGTTCGGCGAGATCAAGGCGCTGTTCGATCCGGAGAACCGCTTCAATCCGGACAAGATGGTGCGTCCACCGAAGATGGATACGCGCGAACTGTTCCGCTTCGCGCCCGGGTATGCCGCGAAGCCGTTCACGCCCGCACTCGACTGGGCGGCCTGGAACGTGCAGCGCGATGCGCTCACGGGCGAGCAGACCGCGCCCGGTACGGGCACCGACGCGACGCACGGTCTCGCGTCGGCCGTCGAGATGTGCAACAACAACGGCCACTGCCGCAAGTTCGACGCGGGCACGATGTGCCCGAGCTATCGCGTGACGCGCGACGAGCAGCACGTCACCCGCGGGCGTGCCAATACGCTGCGGCTGGCCGTGTCCGGACAACTGGGTGATGACGGACTGGCGAGCGACGACGTGAAGGCCGCGCTCGATCTGTGCGTGTCGTGCAAGGGTTGCAAACGCGACTGCCCGACCGGCATCGACATGGCGCGTTTCAAGATCGAGGCGCGCCACGCGCGGGCGAAGCGCCACGGGCTGTCGCTGCGCGACAGGCTCATCGCGTACCTGCCGCGATACGCGCCGTGGGCGAGCCGCGTCGGCGGCCTGTTCGACGCCGCGCAGCGCCTGCCCGGCAGCAACGCCGCGAAGCGCTGGCTTGGCCTGGCGCCCGAGCGCTCGCTGCCGGCGCTCAAGTCGTCGTTTCTGGCGCGCCAGACACCGCTCGCCGCGAAGCCGTCGCCGGCACAGGGCGAGCGCCAGGTGCTGCTCTTCGTCGACACGTTCAACAACTATATGGAACCGGAGAACGCGCAGGCCGCCCGGCGGGTGCTCGAAGCTGCCGGCTACACGGTCCATGTGAACCAGCGCGCGGGCGAGCGGCCGCTGTGCTGCGGTCGAACGTTCCTCGCGGCAGGCCTGGTCGACGAGGCGAAAGCCGAAGCGAAGCGCCTGCTCGATGCCCTGCTGCCTTTCGTGGAGCAAGGCGTGCCGATCGTGGGGCTCGAGCCGTCGTGCCTGTTGTCGCTGCGCGACGAGGTGCTCGGCTACGGCTTTGGCGAGGCGGCCCGCAAGCTGGCGGACAACGCGTTCCTTTTTGAGGAATTTCTGGTTCGTGAGAAGACGGCCGGGCGCTTCGACGTGGCGTGGCGGACGCTGCCCGACGGCGCGAGCGAGGCGCTGGTGCACGGGCACTGTCATCAGAAGGCGTTCGATGCGTATTCGCCCGTCACGACCGTGCTTGGCTGGCTGCCGGGGCTGAAGGTATCATCGATCGAATCGTCGTGTTGCGGCATGGCGGGCAGCTTCGGCTATGAGGCAGAGCATTACGACACGTCGCGTGCCATGTCGGAACTGTCGCTGTTGCCGGCGATCCGGCAGCGCAGTGCGAATGCCATCGTCGTCGCGGACGGCACCAGTTGCCGGCATCAGATTCACGATGGCGCGCAGACTGAAGCGATCCACGTCGCGCGTGTCCTGGCCCGTGCGCTGCCTGCCTGATCGTTCTGCCTGATCGTCCAGCATGGCTCCCGTGGGGCTCCCTGCATGAGTGCGTGGTTCTCACGCGCTCATGCGGTTGCATAGGCAGCGCGCGTGCAAGCCCTTGCAACAATACACGCCGGCACTGCCCCGCCTCGTGTCTCTCCTCGAAGGGATTGTGATGTCCGATTCATATGACTTGTCCGCTGCAACGGCTTCATCGGCGTCCTGCGCGCCGCGCGCTGCCGACAGTGCGCTGGCCGTGCCGCCCGTGGCGCGCATTGGCGACACGCTCGCGCAGATCGCCACACCTTCGTTGCTGCTCGACCTCGATGCCTTCGACGCCAACGTCGCGCGCATGGCCGGTGCGGCGGCGGCGCGCGGTGTGGCCGTGCGTCCGCACGCAAAGGCCCACAAGAGCGTGACGATCGCACGCGAGCAGATCGCCGCGGGTGCGGTCGGCATTTGCTGCCAGAAGCTCACCGAGGCCGTTCCGTTCGCCAACGCCGGCATCGGCAGCATCCACATCAGCAATGAGTTCGTCGGCGAGGCGCGCGTGGCGCTGGCCGTGGCGCTCGCGTCGCGCGTCGCGCTGTCGGTCTGCGTCGACGACGTGCGTCAGGTCGCGCCGCTCGGCAAGGCCGCGCAGCGCGCCGGCGTGCGCATCGCGGTGCTGCCCGAAGTCGACGTGGGGCAGGGGCGCTGTGGCGTCGATTCGACCGACAAGGTGGCGCGGCTCGTCGAGGCCATCGACCACTACGAAGGCCTGCGCTTTGGTGGCATCCAGGCGTATCACGGCAGTGCCCAGCATATCGAGGCGTGGGCGCGGCGTCGCGACACGGCGCGGCTTGCCGCCGACCAGGCGGCGGTCTGCGTGCGGTTCCTCGAGGCGCGCGGCATCGTCTGCCCGGTGGTGACGGGCGGTGGCACCGGCACGGCCGAGTTCGACATCGACAGTGGCGTCTATACGGAAATTCAGCCGGGCTCATACGTGTTCTTCGATGGTCACTACGGGGCGCTCGAGTGGCGAGACGACTGGCGCTTCCGGCATGGGCTGTTCCTCGCGTCGACGGTGATGAGTACGGCGCGCGCCGGCATCATCGTGTGCGACGCCGGCCTCAAGAGCGTGGCGACCGATTCCGGATTGCCGCGCTTCTGGTCCTCGCAACTGGCGGGCACGCCGCGTTACCGCACGGCCTCCGACGAGCATGGCGTGCTCGAGTTGGGCTCGCCCGACGACGACGGCGCCGCGTGGCTCGGCGAGCCGATCCTGCTCGTGCCCGGCCATTGTGATCCGACCGTCAATCTGTATGACCGATACGTCGCCGTGCGGCATGGACGCGTCGAAGATTTGTGGCCGATCGAGGCGCGGGGCCTGAGCCAGTAGGGCGTGACATCCGGGTTGTCCGAAAAAATTTGCGCGGGGGGGCTTCCCAAGTTCGCGAAGCTGCGCTATAGTCTCACTTCTTCGCAGTACGGGGGTATAGCTCAGCTGGGAGAGCGCTTGCATGGCATGCAAGAGGTCAGCGGTTCGATCCCGCTTACCTCCACCAAAACGAAGACTTTATGTCCCCTTCGTCTAGAGGCCTAGGACATCACCCTTTCACGGTGAGTACAGGGGTTCGAATCCCCTAGGGGACGCCAGATGCATCGGCGTGAGGTTCCTACGAACCCGCGACGGGAATCGGTTGTCGGCAAACCCGCTTGGCTTTACGGCCAGGCGGGTTTTGTTTTTTCTGCGGTAGTCGCTTCCCGTCCCTTCTTCTTCCTCTTCGCCCTCCTTCCTCCTCTTTCTGCCTCGTTCAGCGCACCGGCGAACTCGCCGTCTTGCCGACGACGGTCTTCCACGGCCGTACACGCCACGATTTCACCAGTCCGTTCACCACGTAGGGATCGGCCGTCGCAAATGCCTCTGCCGCTGCCGGCGAGTCGCCTTCGAACAGCAGTGCCGCCGTGTCGACGGGCGATTCCAGCGCGCCGGCGAGCAGCAGTTCGCCGCGCTCGGACGCCTCCCACGCAAGGGCGAGATGCGCCTCGCGATACTGTGCGCGGCGCTCCAGGTAATCGTCGACGAGGTCGTAAGTCAGCAGGTAATGCATGTGAGGTCTCCGGTGAAACGACGAATGCGTCGTGGGGTCATCGATAAAACGCCGAGGGCGACACGCCGAAGTGGCGCTTGAACATCGCGGCAAAGGCGCTTTGGCTGGCGTAGCCGTGATCGAGGGCGACATTGACGATCTTCTCGCCGCGGGCGAGCGCTTCGAGCGCCTGCAGCAACCGCGCCTGCTGACGCCAGCGACCGAACGTCACGCCCGTCTCTCGGGCAAAGTTGCGCTGAAACGTCTTCGCCGACAGCCCGGCGTCGCGCGCCCATGCGTCGATGGTTGCATCGTCGCACGGCGAGCGCATCAGATGCTCGCACACGCGGGCGAGCCGCGCGTTGCTCGGCCACGGCAGGTAGAGCGGCAGTACCGGCAGGGCGATGAGCTCGTCGAGCAGCAGACGCATGAGCCGCGCGTCGCGCGAGTCCGGTGCGTAGTCGGGCGGCACGTCGATGGCGGCGAGAATCAGCTCGCGCATGAGCGGCGTGATCTCCACCACGCAGCTCTTGTCGGGCAGCGGCTCGTTGCCCGGCTCGACGAAGACGGTGCGCATCTTCACGTTGCCGCTCATGCGCACGGTGTGTTCGAGCCCGGCCGCGAGCCACACGCCGCGTGTGGGCGGCACCACCCAGCGTCCCGAGGCCGACCCGATGATCATCACGCCTTCGATCGCATAGAGCAGTTGTGCGCGGCGGTGGCTGTGCGATGCGATGAACTCGTTGTGCGCATAGTCGACCGCCATGGCCGCCATCGGCATGGGTGTGCTCTCGTAGCGCAGGTGGTCGGTCAGGCGGGAATCCATGAATCGGCTCGCTGGTGTCCCTTTTGAGACAGGTTTGGGCATTTTAGCGCGAGACACCCTGCATGGCATCGGGGACGATGGCGTTTCGCACTTCTCGTTCCACCTTCACACTTGCGGAAAATCATCATGGGGTACTTCCTGTATCCGCTCGGCGCCATGCTGCTCTGGGCGGGCAATGTCATCGTCTCGAAGCTCTCGGCCACCGCGATTGCGCCGTCGGCCATCACGTTCTATCGGCTGGTGCTGGCCCTGGCCGTCATGACGCCGTTCGTCATTCGGCCGCTGGCGCGCAACTGGCACCATATTCGCCCGCAACTCGCGAAGCTCGCGTTCCTCGGCTTCCTGAGCATGTCGTTCTATCAGAGCCTGTCGTATCTTGCGGCGCACAGCACCACGGCGACGAACATGGCTATCGTGACCGCACTCGCGCCGCTGCTCACGCTGCTCTGGAGCGTGGTGCTGCTGCGCGAGCCGCCCACGCTCGGCATGCTCGTCGGCGGTCTGCTCTCGCTCGCGGGCCTCGTCTATCTGATCGGTCAGGGCCATCCCTCGCAACTGCTCGACGGGGGCGTGCATCCGGGCGATGTGCTCATGCTGATCGCGTCGGCGTCGTATGGCCTGTACAGCGTACTGCTGCGGCGCTGGCATGTGGCCGTGCCGCCGGCGCAGTCGACCTACGTGCAGGCGTGGGCCGCGCTCGTGACGATGATCCCGATGGTGGCCATCGTGCCGGACGGTCAGGCACAGCTCAACATGGCGACCGTGCCGCTCGTGCTGTATGCGGGACTCGGCGCGTCGATCCTGTTGCCGATTCTGTGGATCCAGGGCATTCGGCACCTCGGGCCGAATCGCTGCAGCATGTTCATCAATGTGTTGCCCGTGATGACGGCCGCGATTGCAGTGGTGATGCTGGGTGAGCGCTTGCACGCGTTTCATGTGTTTGGCGGCGGCGTCGCGCTCATCGGTGTGTTCATTGCGCAGCGCTGGCAGCGCCCGCTGCCGGGTTTCGGCACGCCGGCCGCGCCCGAGGCATCGGACGAAGTGCCGGCGTGAGGCGCGTTGGCCATACTGCAACGGCGCGCCCACGCACGATCGCAGGCGCGCGCTCGCGCATCGGGTCAGGCGTGGCGCACCGCAACCCCGTAAGTGCTCACTATCCGGCGATCCTGCTCGTCGGCCGAGAAGGCTTCCCACAGCAGGCCGTTGCAATCGGTGCTGCTCGAATATCCCGGCGTCTCGTCGTCTTCGAATCCGACGTGCCGCAACTCGCCGGCGCGGCCCGGCGACTGATTGATGGAGAAGTTGAGCAGATCGGTGCGCCACATGGCGTATGCGCCGGGCACGACCGCCGAGGGCGGCTGGCCGAGGCGTGCCGAATAGTCGGCGATGGATTGGTCGAGGTCGCGCACGGCGAGCGCGACGTGAAAGCGTTTCATGCGGGAAGCTCCAGAACGGACGTTACCAGACGTCGGCGCATCGCCGTGTGAGTACCCGCTTGCGCGGCGAGCGACGTGCCGGGGAGCTAAGATCTTAGGCAGCGCGCACGCAAGCAGCCAGACGGTGGGATATCCCGGTATTCCAAGTCATTGGCTGACGAGCGGAGCGGGCGCTCACTGGGGGCGCTGAAAGTCGTTCTCGACCCATGCGCGCGCACTGTTGCGTGAGAGCTTGAACGTCGGCGCGACCTTGACCGATGCGATCGTCTCGCCGAAGCGGTCGACCGCGCTCAGCATGGCATAGGGATCATAGTCGTCGGGCACGATGTCGAGCGTGACGTCGATGTCACCGTCCGGCCCTTCGATGCTCACGCGCTTGTGCAACTGCGCGTGCAACTGCTGCTCGTGGCGGCGCAATACTTCGGCCGCCGTCTTCACCAGCGTGTGGAATGCACCGACGTCGAGCGGTTTCGGATTTTTCTTGTCGCGCCCCATCGTCCACGGTCCGACGAGCGCCGGTTCCGACTCGCCGTCCTTGTACATGGCCACCGCCCAGCCGTCATCCTCCTCGTTCTTCACCACCTTCGCCGTCCAGCCGTCGTCGCGCCACAGGCGGTCTTCGTGAATGGCGTCGCTGTGTGCGCAGATGTCGTCGTTCGGCGGGAGATCGGAGGCGATGGTAGTCACTGTCGTGAGGAATGAAACCGAGTGGCGGGGAGCCGGCGGACGCTCCGACGAAGCCAGGCGCCCGCCGGAGCCGGGAATGTTGCGAAGCACGCCGTGGCATTTGCCTCGCGCGCGAAGGGAGCGATTTTACCGCGTTCGCCCGAGGCGCGGGCGCGAGCGGCCGGCTCGCACGTTGGTGCACCGGCGCACCGCTCGCGCCATTCGTGTCATTCGTGTCATTCGTTCGCGAACGCGAGTGCCACGAGCAGTGCGACGGGCAGCAGCACGCTCCAGAAGCCCGCGCCTTGATAGGCGAAGCCGCCGAAGATCGCGCTCACGGCGAATGCAGCCAGCGCAGGCAGCATCTTGCGCAGGCGCGCGCGAGCGGCCGAGCCGCTGCCGCGATCGCCGCCAGCGAGTTCCACCATGTCGATGACGATCTGCGTGGTGTTGCCGGTCATGATGGTGGTCGGCGCGAGGTCGGCCAGCACGATGCGGCCGACGGCGTTCTGGACGGCGAGGGCCGCCACGCCGAACATGCCCGAGAGGACAGCGAGGGGGGCGTCGGCCGAGACGATCGGCTGCGCGACGAGCCCCACGATCATGAAGCCGAGCAGCAGCAGCGTCTGCGCGCCGAGCAGCAGACGCAGCGGGCGGCGCCCGGTGCGCGAGGCAGCCTGTACGACCAGTTTGACCATCGCCACGAAGAGGACGAACACCGGCAATGCCAGCAGCTTGGCCACCACGCCGACGTGCGTGGCCGCGACGAGCTGCACGCCGATCATCACGAAGTTGCCGGTCACGTGTGACGTGAACAGACCGAACAGCGCGATGAACCCGACGACGTCGATGTAGCCCGCGATGAAGGCGAGCGTCATGCCGATGCCCGACGGCTTCGCGAAGTGGCTCACCCAGGCGCGCGCGAGCGAGGCGGCTTCGTCCGCGGCGGGGAGGGGGCGGGGGGCACGACTCATGGGCAGCTCCTTTGGCGATGACCGTGGCGCATCGCGCAGGCTCGGCACGCTCGGCACGCTGGGCACGCTCGGCGCGTTCGGGCACGCTCGGCACGTTCGGGCACGCTCGGCACGTTCCACACGTTCGGTACGGCGCGCCTGTCGTCACGGGGCATGTCTTCGCCTGACCGCTTGCAGTCGCCGCTCGGCGCGCCCGTGAAGCATATCACCGTGCAACGAGGCCCATGCCGGGAGCGTTGCCATGCAGCGCGCGACACACCCCGTTCGCCATCCGACCCGCTGCACGGCGCGATTCGCGCAGCGCTGCTAGCATGTCACTTTGACTCGCGCTCGCCTGGCGATGCCACGTCACGGCGCCTTCTACCGAGGAGTTTTCCGATGCCGATTTCCCTTTATCGCGCCACGATTCCCGTCTACCTGCGCGGCCTGACCGTCATGGCCGACTACATCAAGGCCGCACGTGCGCATTGCAACGCCGCCGGCCTTGCTCCAGAGTCGATCCTCAAGGCAAGGCTCGCCCCGGACATGCTCGACTTCATCGGGCAGGTGCAGCGCGTGAGCGATACGGCGAAATTCGCCGTGGCCCGGCTGACCGGTACGGAGTCGCCGCGCTTCGAAGACAACGAGACCACGTTCGACCAATTGCGCGATCGTATCGCCAACACGGAGGCGTACATCGCCGGAATCCTGGAAGACCGCTTCGAAGGCGCCGAGGCGCGCAGCATCACGCTGAAGTTCAGGGAGCACCAGACGACGATGGGCGCGGTGGACTATCTGCTGAAGTTCGCGCTGCCGAACTTCTACTTCCATGTGACGACCACGCACGACATCCTGCGGGCGCAAGGCGTGAAAGTCGGCAAGGCCGACTACCTCGGGCCATACGAGATGGAAAAGATCTGACGCACGAACGTCGCGTGCGACCGGTGCGGCGCGCGCAGCGCCCCGCGCGGCATCGCACGCGGCATGCGTTAGCGCGTCGCGATCGGCAGATACATGCGCAGCTCGTCGACAAACGCATTGCCCGCGCGCATGGCGTCGGGCTCGCGTCCAATCTCGACGAAGCCGAACGATTGATACAGCGCGATAGCGGCACGATTGTCGGCACTGACCTGCAGTGTGACGTGGCGCAGTCCGGGTTGCGAGCGCGCCAGCGCGAGCGCGGCGTCGACGAGCGCTCGGCCGACGCCGCGGCCCATGGCGTCCGGGTGCACGTACATGCCCCACAAAAAGCCGACGTGCGCGAACTTCGGACGCTTCTGACGCGCCAGCCCGAGCGTGCCGACAAGACGCCCCGTCTCGTCGAACGCGCCGAACACGCCGGCGTCGGGACGAACTTCCAGCCACTCGCGCACGCGCTCGATCGGCCAGTCCTTCTCTTCCTCGTAGCTCGACCCGAATGCCTGCGGGTAAGCCTGCAGTCCGGACAGGCGCAACGCCTGGAAGGCGAGGGCGTCGGCCGGCACCAGGCGCCTCACGTCCACGGCAGCGGTCGTCATGCTCATGGCAGGCGCGGTTCCATCATGGCAAGTACGGTGCGGGCGGCCTCCTCGGAGGACGCGGGGTTCTGGCCGGTGACGAGGCGCCCGTCGCCGACCACGTGCGATTGCCAGTTGTCCGCTTTCTCGTAGCGCCCGCCCAGTCGCTTGAGCTCGTCTTCGACGAGAAACGGCACGACGTCGGTCAGGCCGACGGCGGCCTCCTCGTCGTTCGAAAAGCCGGTGACGTGGCGCCCGCGCACGAGCGGCTCGCCGTTTGCGGCGCGCACCTGGCGCAGCACGCCCGGCGCGTGGCAGACGAAGCCGATGGGCTTGCCCGCGCGCTCGAACGTTTCGATCAGACGGATGGAATTCGGGTCCTGGGCGAGATCCCAGAGCGGGCCGTGGCCGCCGGGATAGAAGAGCGCGTCATAGTCGTCGGCGTTGACGTCGGCGAGCCGGAGTGTGTTGGCCAGCGCCTTCTGGGCGTCGGGATCTTCGCGGAAGCGGCGTGTCGCCTCCGTCTGCGCATCGGGCTCGTCGCTCTTCGGGTCGAGCGGCGGGTGGCCGCCGGCGGGCGATGCCAGCGTGACGTCGAGTCCTTCGTCGATGAACACGTAATAGGGGGCGGCAAACTCCTCGAGCCAGAAGCCGGTCTTCTTGCCCGTGTCGCCGAGGCGGTCGTGCGAGGTCAGCACCATCAGGATGTTCATGAAACGTCTCCCTGTCGAGTCGGCCATGCGAATCATTCTACCTGTCATGCCCGTCACTCGCAGGTGACAGGCAGCAGCATCGCAGGTTCCCGTCGGACGTGCCCGCCCGCCCTTGCATGTGAGCGAGATTCACACAAAAGCGCAATGGAATTCGATTTGCACGCCGACGGGCGTCCGCTATGCTTGTGCGAATGCGGGCCTCGCCCGTTGCCGTCGTTCCGCGCGAACGCTCGAGCATACCGATATCGGCGGCGACCTGCGCTGCCACCCACAGGAGCGACACATGCAGTTGATTGGAATGCTGGACTCCCCCTATGTACGCCGCACGGCGATCTGTCTGAAGCTGCTCGGCCTGCCGTACACGCACCGTTCGCTCTCGGTGTTCCGCACGTTCGACGAATTCGCGACCATCAACCCGGTCGTCAAGGCGCCGACGCTCGTGACCGACGACGGCACCGTGCTGATGGACTCCACCCTCATCCTCCAATACCTGGAATCGCTGGTCGATCCGGAGCGGCGTCTGGTGCCGGTCGAGCCGGCGGCGCACTTGCGCTCGCTGCGACTCACCGGCCTGGCGCTGGCCGCGTGCGAGAAGTCGGTGCAGCTCGTGTACGAGCGCGAGCTGCGCCCGAGCGAAAAGCGGCATGCACCGTGGACGGAGCGCGTGCGCAAGCAGGTGCATGCGGCGTTTCGGGCGCTGGAACTGGAATTGGCGCAAGCGCCGATCGTGGCAACGCCCGACCAGATCGGCGAGCATGGCGTGACGGTCGCCGTGGCGTGGCGTTTTCATCAGCTGCTGCTGCCGGAGGTCGATTTCGGCAGCGAGTTTCCCGAGCTTGCCGGCTTTTCGGCGCGCGCCGAGGCGCTGCCCGCCTTTCGCGAGACGCCGCCGCTCTGAAGCGCGGCGGCGCGGCCGGCGCGATACACCGGGGCGGCGCCGCCGGCCCCGGCGTCAGCTCTTGAGGCGGTAGCCGGTCTTGAACATCCACGCCACGACGGCGAGGAAGACGGCGAGGAAAACGAGCGTCATGCCCAGGCTCACACCGACGCTCACGTCCGCCAGTCCGTAGAAGCTCCAGCGAAAACCGCTGATCAGATACACGACCGGATTGAACAGCGTGACGGTGCGCCAGAACGGCGGCAGGATGTGCGTCGAGTAGAAGCTGCCGCCGAGGAACGTGAGCGGCGTGATGATGAGCAGCGGCACGAGTTGCAGCTTCTCGAAGCCGTCGGCCCAGATGCCGATGATGAAGCCGAGCAGGCTGAAGGTGACCGCCGTGAGCACCAGAAAGAGAATCATCCACAGCGGATGCTCGATACGCAGCGGCACGAACAGCGCGGCCGTGCCCAGCATGATCACCCCGAGAATGATCGACTTCGTCGCTGCCGCGCCCACGTAGGCGACCACGATTTCCATGTATGACACGGGCGCCGAGAGCACCTCGTAGATCGTGCCGGTAAAGCGTGGAAAGTAAATGCCGAACGAGGCGTTCGACACGCTTTGCGTGAGCAGCGAGAGCATGATGAGGCCCGGCACGATGAAGGCCCCGTAAGGCACGCCTTCGATCTCCGGGATGCGCGAGCCGATGGCCGCGCCGAACACCACGAAATAGAGCGAGGTCGAGATGACCGGCGAGATGATGCTCTGCATGAGCGTGCGGCGCGTGCGCGCCATCTCGAAGTTGTAGATCGCCTTGACGGCGTAGAGATTCATGGCGCGACTCATCCTTCCTTCCTGTGCACGAGCGAGACGAAGATGTCTTCGAGCGAGCTTTGCGTCGTGTTCAGATCCTTCACCGAGATGCCGGCGCGCTCCGCGTCGCGCAGCAGGGCGGCAATGGAGGTCTGTTCGATATTGGCGTCGTAGGAGAACACCAGTTCGTGGCCAGCATTGCCGAGCGTGAGCCCGTAGGCGGCCAGCGATTCCGGCACGCTCGTGAGCGGCTCGGCAATGTGCAGCGTGAGCTGCTTGCTGCCCAGGCGCCGCATGAGCTCGGTCTTCTCCTGCACGAGCGTGATCTGCCCGCCGGTGATGATGCCCACGCGATCGGCCATTTCCTCGGCCTCCTCGATGTAGTGCGTGGTGAGGATCACCGTCACGCCGGTCTCGCGCAGCGATTGCACGAGACGCCACATGTCGCGGCGCAGTTCGACGTCGACGCCGGCGGTCGGCTCGTCGAGGAACAGCACGCGCGGCTCGTGCGAGAGCGCCTTGGCGATGAGCACGCGCCGCTTCATGCCGCCCGAGAGCTGCATGATGCGGTTGTCCTTCTTCTCCCACAGCGAGAGCGAGCGCAGCACCTTTTCGATGTACGCGGGGTTCGCCGGCTTGCCGAACAGCCCGCGCGAGAAGGAGACGGTGGCCCAGACCGACTCGAACGAATCGGTGGTCAGCTCCTGCGGCACGAGGCCGATGGCTTCGCGCGCGGCGCGGTAGTCGGTGACGATGTCGTGACCGTCGACGGTGATCGTGCCCGAGCTCGGGCGCACGATGCCGCAGATGGTGCTGATGAGGGTGGTTTTGCCCGCGCCGTTCGGGCCGAGCAGGGCGAAGATCTCGCCGCGCCGGATGTCCAGGTTGATGTTCTTGAGCGCCTGGAAGCCGGTCGCGTAAGTCTTCGACAGATTCTGGATTGAGATCACGGATGACATGGCGGCGACGATAGCACAGGCTTGCCCGACGCGTTGGGCAGGGATGGACAGGAACGGGTGGGCACCGATGGGCGCGCACGGACGGGGCGAAACCGAGGGGGGCGGAGGGGGACGGACGGCTTGCGGCGGACGCGACCCGGGTAGGGATCGGGCGCCGTACCAGGCAGCGGGCGGATGCCGGGGTGCATGCGCGCCGCCCGCGCCCCGGCGTCCGTGCGCCGCCCTGGCCCCACGGTGCTGTGAGGCCAGGGGCAGCCGTGTCAGCCCTTCGGCATTTCCTGCGGCACGATGACCATCCACTGCATGCCGAAGCGGTCCTTGACCATGCCGAACGTCTTTGCAAAGAAGGTCGGCCCCAGCGGCATCGTGACCGAGCCGCCGTCGGCGAGCGCGTTGAACGCCTTTTCGGCGGCGCCCGCGTCCGGGAAGTCGACCGACAACGAGAAACCGTCGAACTTCGGCTTGCCGCTCACGCTGCCGTCCGAGACCATCAGCATCGTCTCGCCGACGGTGATCTCGCCGTGCATGATCTTCTGCTCGCTGCCCGGCGGAATCATGCCTTCCGGACAACCCTGCGGGCTGTCGCCGTAACGCATGAGCATGCCCGGTTTCGCGCCGAGCGCGTTCTTGTAGAACTCGATCGCTTCTTCGCAGCGGCCTTCGAAAAACAGATAGGAATGGACTTGCATGGAACGCTCCTGGATATGTCAGAAAAGGGGGGCCAGTTCATGACTTCATGGCTGCATGGTTTCGTGGCCCCGTTCATCCCGCGGGGGAAAAACGCGAAGCGCCTGCGGGTCAGGGCGCAAACATCATCGGCACGGACGCATGCTCGTGCACCACGCGCCAGCGACCCTGCGACTTGCGATACGCCACCGTCGCCCGCACGGTGGCCCCGTGCGTTTGCCCGTCCGGGCCGGTATTGCGCACGACATTCACGCTGTGGCTGAACGCCAGTTCACCGGCACATTCGAGATGCCATTGCGTGACTTCGAAGTGGATCGGCCCCACGGTGTGGCCGAACCAGCCTTCGAGCAGGCGGCGATAGGCGTCATGGCCGCGATGCTCGGTGGGCGGCATCACGTCGAACACCACGACCTCGGGGTCGTAGTGATCGAGCAGCGTGCCAACCTGCTTGGTGCGCACGGCGTCGAGCCATGCCGACTGGATCGCACGGATCGCGGCCTCGTCGCCGTGTGCGGGATACGTCTCAACCATAGTGCCTCCTGATGCAAAACGAGTGACTACCGATGGGGACTGCAACAGCGGCGACGTTCACGGCGCCCTCCGGCGCCGCCATGCACCGTGCGCCGGGGGGGCGCCGCTGCAACGGATCGCGCGCATTGCCCGCAATGCGGGTGATTCGCCGACCGCGAGGGCGCTGCCACTTGTCTTTGTGGACGGTGTACACAAACAATAGCAGACATAATGGACACTGTCCACAAGGAGTTGCAATGTCAGAACAAGAAACGACGACGGGACCGGCGCGCACGACGTACCGCCACGGCGATCTGCGCCGGGCATTGCTGGAAGCGGGAATCGCACTGGCGCGCGACGGAGGGCCCGACGCCGTGGTGCTGCGCGAAGCCACGCGCCGGGCCGGCGTCGTGCCAAACGCCGCGTACCGGCATTTCGCGAATCGTCAGGATCTGCTCGGCGCCGTGCGCTCGGCGGCGCTCGCCGAGCTGGCGGTGGCCATCGAGCGCGAGCTATCGGCGCTCATCGCGCTGCCTTCGCTCGACCGCGTGGCGCTGGCGCGGGCGCGCATGCGGGCCGTGGGCGTGGGCTATCTGCGTTTTGCGCGGGCCGAGCCGGGGCTCTTTCACACGGCGTTCGCGCCGTCGGAGAACGTGCGTTCGCCCGCTGATCCGGCCAAGGCGGGGGCGAGCGGGCTGAATCCGTTCGAATTGCTCGGTGCGGCGCTCGACGGCATGCTGGCCGCG
Source organism: Pandoraea nosoerga (assembly GCF_902459585.1). Classification (GTDB taxonomy): domain Bacteria; phylum Pseudomonadota; class Gammaproteobacteria; order Burkholderiales; family Burkholderiaceae; genus Pandoraea; species Pandoraea nosoerga. The sequence goes on along the minus strand of NZ_CABPSC010000005.1, from coordinate 207,395 downwards.
GGCATCATCGATCCGGCACAGCGACCCGGCGCCGAATATCTGGCGTGGGCGGCGGTGCACGGGCTGTCGGTGCTCGTCATCGACGGTCCGCTACGCGATTTACCCGACAACGAGGTCGATGCTCTCGGTCATCGGCTCGTTGCGATGGTCGAGCGCGGGCTGGCGCAGTAACGGCCGTCATTGACGTCGACCGGATGTGGGCCGTGGGCCGGCAAGGCGCGCTACCGCTGGCTCAAGTGGCCGTCAGGCGCGGCGTGAGCAGATCGGCCAGCCAGTTCATGAACGCCTGCACGCGGCGCGGCAGATGCCGCCGATTGGCATAGAGCAGCGTGACGGCGAGCGGCTCGGCCTGATATTGCGGCAGCACTTCGCGCAGCGTCCCTTCCGCCAGATGTCCGCGCACGCCGCTCTCGGGCGCCTGGATCAGGCCGAGCCCGGCGAGGCACGCCGCCTGATAGGCGTCGGCGTTGTTCACGGTGAGCACGCCCTCCATGGGCCATTGCGCGTAGCGCTCGCCGTCGAAATACTCCCATCCGGCCGGGCGTGTACCGAGCGTGGTCGTGTAGTACACCAGCCGATGAGCGCTCAAATCCTCGAGCGTTTGCGGCACGCCGTAGCGTTCGAGATACGCCGGACTGGCCACGTTGATCTGCCGCATGCGGCCCAGCGGGCGGGCGATCAGCGTCGAGTCGCCGATGGCGCCCACGCGCAGCACGCAGTCGAAGCCCTCGCGCACGAGGTCCACGCGTCGGTCGGTGCTCGACAGCTCCACCCGCAGCGCCGGGTGTTGGGCGAGAAACGCGGGCAATTGCGGAATGACGGTCGTGCGCGCGAGCGTGGCCGGCAGGTCTACGCGCAGACGACCCGTGAGCGCCTCGTCGCTCGCCACGAACATCGTTTCCCATTCCTCCATGTCGGCGAGCAGGTCCTGGCATCGCTCCAGGCATGCCTGCCCGTCCTGCGTGAGCTGTACCCGCCGCGTGGTCCGGTGCAGCAAACGCGTGCCGAGCTTCGTCTCGAGCTGCTTGATGGCGTTGGAGACGCTCGCTCGCGGCAGGCCGAGGCTGTCGGCCGCCTGTGTGAAGCTGCCGGTTTCAGTTACGCGCACGAAGATGCGCATGGCGTCGAGCTGATGCATGGCGAGTCGCGATCCGTCGATCGATTGTTATCAGAACTTGATCAGTGTAATTAAATTTGCCTGATTTATTGGTGAAATTCGTTGCAATAGCATGTTGAACATAGCGAGGCGCCCGGCATGCAGCAAGGCGGGTGCGGCGCGAACACGGGACGCGACGGGCGGTGTACAGGCCGGTCGACGCGTCGTTCAACGGGGCCGCCGCCCGCGCGGCGGGGCCCGATGCTCACAGGAGAATCACCATGACTCGCAAGATCGTACTCATCACCGGCGGCAGCCGTGGACTGGGCCGTGCATCGGCATTGGCGGCGGCACGTCGCGGCATCGACGTCATCCTCACCTATCGCAGCCAGCGCGCCGAAGCGGACGCCGTCGTCGCCGAAATCGACAGGCTCGGCGCGAATGCGGTGGCGTTGCCGCTCGACGTCGCGGACGCCGCGCAGTTCGCCCCGTTCGCGGCGCAAATCCGTCGCGTGCTGCGCGAGGTGTTCAGGCGCGACACGTTCGACTTTCTGGTGAACAACGCCGGCACGGGACTGCACGCCATGTTCGCCGAGACCACCGAAGCGCAGTTCGACGAGCTCGTGCGCGTGCATCTGAAAGGCCCGTACTTTCTCACGCAGGCGTTGCTGCCGCTGATCGCCGACGGCGGCCGCATTCTGAACGTGTCGAGCGGTCTGGCGCGTTTCTCGCTGCCGGGCTCGTCGGCTTACGCGATGATGAAGGGCGGCATCGAAGTGTTTTCGCGCTATCTCGCCAAGGAGCTGGGCGCACGCGGCATTCGCGCCAACACGGTCGCGCCCGGCGCGATCGCCACCGACTTCAACGGCGGCACGGTGCGCGACAACCATAGCGTGCACCAGATGGTCGCGACGAATACGGCGCTCGGCCGCGTGGGCGAGGCCGACGACATCGGCGGCATGGTGGCGTCGCTGCTGGCCGAGGAGACCGGCTGGATCAATGCGCAACGCATCGAGGCCTCGGGCGGCATGTTCATCTGAGACGGCGCCCAAAGCCTGCACGGCACGCCCGGGAAGTCCGGGCGTTCGCGCCGTTCAGCGCGAGGCGCGGCGCGAGCGCATGGCGCCGGACCAGGCAACGGCCCCGACGATGCACACGCCGCCGACGGCCATCTTCAACGTGGGCGACGTGCCGAACAGGGCCCACGCAAAGGCAATGGCGTAGACCGGCTCCAGCGCGATCACGACAGCTGCCTGACTGGCCTTGACGGCGCGCAGCGCGTGAATGAAGAGCGTGTAGGCGAGCGCGGTGCACACCACGCCCAGGCACGCGAGCCAGCCCCACTGCGCGGCGGGCAGCGTGAGCGCTTCGCGCCATGCGAGCGGGGCGAGCACGAGCACGATGCCCAGGCATTGCCACCAGCTCGCCTGCAGCGGCGACGCCTGCGCGCCGAGCACGCGGTTGGACAGTGCGATCACGGCATAGATGGCGCCTGAGAGTACACCCCACGCGAGGCCGACGCTCGCGCCGGCGCGCCAGTCGAAGGCCGGCGTCACGAGCGCCAGTCCTACGCACACCAGGCCGATGACGCCGAGATCGCCCGCGCCGGGGCGTTCTCGCCGCAGCGGCCATTCGAGCAGGATTACGAACGCAGGAAAGCACGCGAAGCCGAGCGTGCCGACGGCGACGCCGCCCGCCTTGATCGCGAGAAAGAACGCGAGCCAGTGCACGGCAAGCAGCCCCCCCGCGACGACGAGCCGCAGCGCGGCGCTCGCCGGCAGGCCGCGCCAGGGTGCGCCGCCCGACAGCCGAGCCGCGGCGCGCAAGCCCGCGAGTCCCGCGAGGGCAATGACCGTGAGCGCGATCCAGGAAAAGAGTCCGCGCCCGAACACGATCATGGTGCTCGACGCGGCGATATGCTCGCCGAACAGCGCCGAGGCGCCGAACAGCATGGCCGCGGCGTGCAGGGCGATCTGGTGGCCGGCGCCGCCATGCGGCGCTCGCGCGCGGGCCGCCGCGGACGACGCGCCCTCAGGCATCGCTTGGCGCGTCGGGCACCGGGACGGCCGTGGTGTACATGACCTGCTTGAGCGCGAAGCTCGAACGGATGTTGCGAATGCCCGGAATGCGCGAAAGGCGATCGGTGATGAGCGTCTCGTAGGCGCTCATGTCGCTCACCATGACGCGCAGCAGGTAGTCGGCATCGCCCGACATCAGGTAACACTCCATGACGTTGGGCAACGCGGTGACGGCGGCCTCGAAGGCGTCGAGCCCATCGCGATTCTGGTTCTCGAGGGTGACGTGGATGAAGACGTTGATGTGCAGCCCGAGGCGGGAAGGATCGAGCAGCGTCACGCGCTGCCGGATGTAGCCCGCCGCTTCGAGCGCCTTGACGCGCGCGAGACACGGCGACGGGGACAGGTTCACCCGCGAGGCGAGTTCTACGTTGGTGAGGCGGGCGTCGGCTTGCAGCTCCCGCAGAATCTTCAGATCAATGGCGTCGAGTTCCATACCACAGTGCGCTCGCGGCCCCGGATGAGGGCCGGCGTTCCAGTCAATTGGCCGCCCGGTCGGCGACAGTGCCGCAATACTAGCCTATTTGGCCGTTCACCAATCAGTTCACCAATCAGTTCACCAATCAGTTCACCAATCGGTTCACCAACGGGTTCACAGTGGGGTCGCCAACGGATATGCCGCCGGGTTCACCATTGTCTCGTGCCCCGAGGTGCCCGGCAATTCACAGGTAACCTGATAATGGGCGCGCAATCGGGATCTGAATTTCGCCTCGATGCGCTAACAGGTGCTGCGCCTGCAAATCGCCGGACCCCGGCCTCGATGCCGGATGCGACATTGGACGCCGCTCGACGCGCGTGACGCCTCGCACGCGATCAGAACCGATGGCGCAGCCCCGCGAGCACGGCCACCTGGTTCCTTACGCCGGCGCCGGCCGGGCCGAACGCGTTGATCGCGGCCACTGTCGCATCGCCCGCGGCGCGTTGATAGATCACGGACGCATGCAGGTCCGTGCGCTTGGAGAAGTAATAGGCGGCGCCCGCGTCGATCTGATGCCAGCGCGCCCGCGTGCCCGAGGCGAACGACGTCGCCCCCGCGCCGGTATAGCCCGAAGCATCGGTGAAGATGTAGCCGACGCCCGCCATGATCGCCGGCGTGAACTGGTAGCGCGTGTTGATTTCGTAATTGTCCACGCGCAGGTCCTGCCCGCTCTGGTAGCGCAGCCGCGTGTCGGTGAGCACGGCGCTCACGCGCGCGTTGCCGAAGCGGTAGCTGCCCGCCACGCCGATCACGTCCTGACGCGAGACGAAACCCGAATTGTAGAAAAGGCTCGTCGAGAGCGTGTATTCGTCGCCGATGGCGCCGCCCGGATTGGTCGACGTGGCGGCCGACGCCGACGGGTTGCTCAGATGCAGAAATGATGCCGCCGCGGCGAGCGGCCCGCGCTGGAACTGGATGCCGAAACCGAGCGCGCGGTTGTTCGCGAAGCCGCTGCTGCCCGAGTTCGCGCTCTGGTTGCTGAACGCGTAGAGCGCGCCGAGCGTGAGGCCGGCCATCGGCGAGTACTCGTACTTGACCGACTGGTTCAGGCGGAACGTCGAGAAGGTGTTGTCGACGTCGCCCACGTGCGCACCATAGATGCTGCCGAACTGCGTCCACGATTCGAACGGCGACAGATAGACGAAACCGAATTCGTACTGGCGCCCGAAGGTCAGCGTGCCCCAGCGGGGATTGGACAATCCGGCGAACGCCTGCCGGCCGAACATGCGCCCGCCCTGCCCGAGCGCGCCGTTGATGCCGCTGAACCCGTTCTCGAGCGTGAAGATGGCCTTCGTGCCGTCGCCGAGGTCTTCGCTGCCGGTCAGGCCGAAGCGGTCGCCGCTGCCGAAGCCTGTGGCCAGACCCACGCGGCTCGCGCCCTTGGCGCCCACACTGGACGCGACATTGTTCGTGTAGCTGATGCCGTTGTCGATGATGCCGTAGAGCTGCACCGAGCTTTGTGCGAGCGCCGGCAACGGGCTCAGCCCGAGGCCGGCGGCAGCGAGCCCCAGGGCGGCGAGGCGCGCCGGCGTGCGCGCCATGCGACGCGAACGTGGCGTGCAGGCGGCCCGGACCGGGCCGGCGAACTCGGTGTGGCGATCGGGCGGGCACGAGAAGGGCCGTCCCACGCGCGCAGGGCGTTGGATCATGTTGTCTCCTGTAGATGTCTTGTAATGAATGGGGGGCCGCGTGCGGCGGCGCGCCGCGCTCGTGCGAAACCGCATCGCCCGGCCGGGGCGCCGGCGTCTCAGCTCTTGGCTGCGGCCGAAGCTGCCGACGCAGCCGGAGCGCCGTCGGCACCGGCATGGCGGGTCGTGCGCCCGAGCACCAGCGCGAGCAGCACGACGACGGCAACCGGTACGGCCGCCGCCACGAACAGCGTGGAGACCGGTAGCGAGAGCGAGAGCAGCAGGCCGCCGATCATCGGTCCCGAGATCGAGCCGATCTTGGCCACGCCGATGGCCGTGCCCGTGCCTTTGCCGCGAATCGCGCTCGGATAGACGGTCGGCGCCACGGCGTTCAGCCCCGACTGCGTGCCGGCCACGCAGAACCCGACGAGGAACACCACGGCGCTTAGCAGCATTGCCGGCATGCCGCTGCCGAGCAGCGCGACGAGCGGGCAGCCCACGAGCGGCAGGAACACGATCATGCGCGCGCCGTAACGGTCGATGAAGCGCATCAACGCGAGCCCGCCGGCCGTGCCGCCGATCGAGAACATCGCCGAGACCAGCGCGGCCTGTCTGGCGGGCACGCCCACGGCTTCGACGAGCAGCGGCAGCCAGTTCTGCAGTGCGAAGAGCGCCATCGAATTGGCGATGTAGGCGAGCCACAGCACCGGTGTGAGCGTGCGCAGGCGCCCCTCGAAGAGCATGGCCCAGCGAAACGGCGTGGGCGCGGGCTCGTCGCCAACGTAAAAGCGCGTGGACGTGTCGACGTTGGCCGCCGGATCGATCCTGCGCACGAGCCGCACGACTTCGGCGGGACGCCAGCCCTTGAGCACGAGAAAGCGCAGCGACTCGGGCATCACCACGGCGAGCACGGCGGCCACGGCGATCGGCGCGATGCCGCCAATGAGAAAGATCGCCTGCCATCCGTATGGACCGACGAGCATGGCCGCGACCGCGCCGCCCAGGCTCGCGCCGAGCGTATAGCCGGTGAACATGAGCGTGACCCATGTGGCGCGCAGGCGCTTCGGCGCGAACTCGGAGATCAGTACGAAAGCGTTGGGCACCGCGCCGCCGATGCCGACGCCGGCCAGAAAGCGCAGGATCAGCAGATGGTCGATGGTGCTCGCGCCGACCGTCGCGAGCGTGAGCACACCGTACCAGAGCGCGCCCCACAGCAGCGCTCGCTTGCGTCCGTAGCGGTCGCCGAGAATGCCGAACAGGATCGAGCCGACCATGATCCCGAACACGTTGATGCCGAACGCGGGGCCCAGTGCGGCGCGCGGAATCTGCCAGTCGCGCACCAGCGAGGGCGCCGCGTAGGCGAGCGCGGTGAGTTCGTAGCCGTCGGTGAGCATCAGAATCCAGGCGCAGAAGATGGTCAGAAATGCGAAGCGCCCGGGCTTTTGCGCGTCGATGAGACGCGAGATATCCATCGATTGCAGCGTTGCCATGTCTCCTCCATATGCCGGGTCGCCCGTAAGCGCCGGCTTCAGGAACCCGGGAGGCCGCACGTATATGCGCGCCTTCCCGGCAAGTTTCACTACGTCGTCACCTCGCTTCGGCCCGCCTCGCGCCATGCCGCGTCGCGTCCGGCGCCGCACGCGCCTTGCCGCGAGGCGCGCCACGTCTCATGACAGATGCGGCGGGTCGATCCGATCGACGTTGTCCGCGATACGGCGGCGCAACTCCGCGCGGTCGATCTCGTGGACGCTGCCGGTGTCGGCCAGGTCGAGCGCATGCGCCGCCGCCGCGCCCATCGCGATACACGGCCCCATCACGCGCACGCTCGACAGCGCGCTGGCGTCGGCATCGATGCAGCGGCCTGCGGCGACCACGTTGTCGGCGTCCGCCGCGAGCAGACTGCCCAGCGGCACGGTGTGCAGGTGGTCGTCGCCGAAGGGCTGCCAGACATAACCTTCCGGACGGTCGTGCAGCTCGATCGGCCACGACGTGCGCGCGACCGCGTCGGGGAACTGCGTGGCGGCGATCACTTCGTCCGAGCTCAGGGTGTGCGTGCCGACGATCCAGCGCGTTTGCCGGATGCCGGGCAGCCCGTAGCTGCGAATGCGCGCGTTGCGGTAGACGTCGGGATATTCCGCCTTGAGGAACTCGAAGGCGCGGTCCGCCTGATCGCGTCCCACGAGCGCCGTATGCGAGGCGGCCACCGGCTCGAGCGGCGTCTCGATGTGCGTCATGTTGGCGATGCCGATGTTGCGGCCGCGGAAATAGAACACGAGCCCGTCCTTGCGCTCGAGTCCGTAGGCGTTCGCGCGGCTCGCCACGCGCTCCTTGAATTCGGCCGGCGTCGGCGCGTGCGTCTCGTCGAGCCCTTCGAGCACGACCATCTGCGTGCCGTGCACCGGCGTTGCCGGCTCGCGGCATGACAGGCCCGCGTTCCAGGCAAGGGCGGCGTCGCCGCTCGCGTCGATGAAGCCCCTGGCGTCCACGTGTACGTCGCCGTAGCGCGTGGCGAGCGTCACGCGTTGCACGCGGCGGCCTTCCCGGGCGACGTGGCCGATGACGGCGCCCAGGATCACCGTGACGCCCGCTTCGAGAATCTTGCGCTCGATCCAGCGCGAGAGCGCGACTTCGTCGTACAGCACCACGGTCGTGAGCGGGCCTTCCTTGTAGTGCAGCGCGCCTTGCGCACCGAGGTCGCGCAAAATGCCGTCGGCAATCCCGTGCGTGACCTGAAAGCGCCCGGGGCCGTTCGAGAACAGGCCGCAGAACGTGCCGATGATCGAGTTGACGGCCTGGCCGCCCAGGGCGGGCAGGCTGTCGACGAGCACGACCTTGCGGCCGAGCGCGGCCGCCTCGAGCGCGGCCGAGGTGCCCGAGATACCGGCGCCGACGATGCAGATGTCGGCGTCGACGTGCCAGGCAGGGGGATGGGTCGCGCGGCGTACCACGCGAATATGGGTGTCCAATTGGGTGTCCAATGGCGTCTCCAGTAAAAGCCGGTTCAGGGAAGGGGCGCGACGCGCCGGGTCACTTCGACCACGCCGCGATCGGCGTCGACGACCACCCAGTCGCCCGTCCGGATGAGCGAGAGCGGATCGCGGTCGAAGTCCGTCAGCGCCGGCGCGTGCGTGACGACGGCGCCGAGCGCCATCTTGGTCGTCATCTCGTTGAACAGCATGGCAACGGGCGCGGCGCCGGCCAGCCGGGCGATGTGGAACTGGCTCGACCATCCCGACGAGCCTTTCGCCCCGGGGAAGACGAGCACCTTGCCGGCGAAACTCACGCCGCGAAGCTCGTGGCGCGTCTCGATCACCGTGCCGGTGCGCGGATCGATGCCGCCCCAGCCCGAGATGCGATCGCGCGTGACGAGCGCCTCGCCTTCGGCGCGTCCGCCGACCACGCGCCGGCCATGCAGCAAGAAGGTCCGCGTCTCGTGCGCGCCGGGCGCCTGGCCAGCGTCCTGCCGTGTCGTTGGTGTCGTGGTGCTCATGCCAGCGCTCCTGTCCAGCGACCGCTGACGGCGGCCGAAATGCACTCGGCCGTGGTGCCGCACCACGCCTGGATGTTCATGATGGCCGGCAAGTAGTGCGCCTGCTTGGCCGAATCGACGGCGGCCACACGCGTGCCGCGGGGCACGACGCGGCCGAGCGCGGAGCAGGTGTCGCTCATCAGATGCGCACCGGCCGCTTCGATGATCCGCGTGTAGCCGGCCTGATCGGCCAGTTGCCGCGTGGCGCGCGGCGTGAAGATCCACAGCTCGGTGTTTTCGTGCACCTTCTGGCCTTCGAGCAGCTGACAGACTTCCCAGATCTGTTCGATGGAGTAGTGCGGGCAGCCGAGCATCACGAAATCGATGTCGCGATCGCGCGCGGTGGTGTTCACGCGCTCGTAGGCGAGCCGTCGCTCGGCGGCGCCGTAGCGCAGCGTCTGGCGCAGCCTGCGCGGACCGAACGCTTCGTCGAGCGTGCGCGCTTCGGGCGTCATGCCCACGATGTGATACATCTCGACGCCGCCAGAGGACGCGGCCGCCGCACCGAAGTGCTTCAGGCGCGGCAGGTTGGCCGGGCCGCGAATGCCCTGCATCACGGGAATGCCTTCCGAGACGACTTCGCCGACGTAGTAGCCGAGCAGCCCCCATTCGAAGACGTTGTCGATCGGCACCTCGACCTGCACGAGATCGGTCCCGTAACGGTTCTGCGCGAGATGCAGGCCCCAGTACGGAATCTTGCCGGTGACCATGGCGGCGCCCGCGCTCTCGCGGCCCTCGGCATTGCTGCGCGCGCCGAGCACGGCGTTGATGTACACCACCGCCGAGGACTCCATCCATGCGCAGTGCTCGCCGCGCACCGGCACGTTGCCCACCTGGTACGGCGCGCACGTGTGCAGCGGCTGCACGCCGAGACGCCCGGCGTATGCTTCGCCGGCGCGGTACAGCGTGACCACCTCCGGCGCAATGCCTTGCCGCTCGGCATGCTCGGGGTCGAAGCCCTGCTGCAGGTGGCTGCTGTATGCCTTCATCGGGGGCACGGGCACGACTTCGGCGCTGTCGAGGTTGAATTCGGAGAACACGGCATCGAGATCGAGCGCGCCGCCGCGCGTGCCGAACTCGCGCAGGAACGGCGTGGTCGCGCCGAGCGTGCCGCACACGTTGTTGGTGTCGACGAGGCGTTCGGCGCCGAGCGCCTCGCCATAGCGCACCAGCAGGTCCATGGCCTTCTGTACGGCGGGGCCCTGGGCGCCGTCGAGCATGGCCTGCTCGTCGGGGGTCAGTTGCATGGGGAAAGCTCCTTGGTGAGAGTGGGGGCGCCGCAGCTTCGGGGCGTCGGCCGCCGCAGGCGCGAGCGCATCGGTTCGCCTCAGGCGTCGAGCGTCGTGGCGCGTCGCAGCTCGCGGCGCTGCGAGAAGTCGAAGCGCCGGCCACGATGCAGCGTGCAGCGGTTGTCCCACATGACCAGATCGCCCGGCTGCCACGTATGCCGATAGACGAACGCCGGTTGCGTGGCGTGTTCGAGCAGGTCGAGCAGCAGCATGCGGCCTTCGGCAATCGTCATGCCCAGAATGCGGCTCGCGTGGGCGCCGATGAACAGCGACGATCGGCCCCCCGGGTGCTGGCGCACGAGCGGCCAGACCGTGGGCGCAATCGCGGCGCGCTGCGCGGCGTCGTACTCGGTGTCGCCGAGAAGGAAGCGCGAGTGCAGGGCGTCGTGCTCGGCCTTCAGTTCGCGCAGCCACGCCTGCTGATCGGCCGGCAGCGCTTCGAACGCGGCGCGCATGTCGGCAAACTCGGTCTGTCCGCCCGCCGGTGGCACCACGACGGCGTAGAGCATCGAGTAGCGCGCCGAGGGGCGCTGGAACGAGCTGTCGCTGTGCCACAGCTGGTTGGCGATGTTGCCGACGATGCGACGATGCTCGCGACCGACGATCGCGCCGCTTTCGTCGAGATTGGAGATGTCGGCGAGCGTGTCGTGGCCGAGGCGGTTGTGCGGCTTGGCCACGCGCTTGAAGCCGACGTCGAGCGGGCCGAGCGCGCTGGCGAAATCGAGCTGCTGCTGCGGCGTGAGCGATTGAGCGCGAAACACGAGTACGCCGTAGTGCGTCATGGCGTCGTCGATGGCGCGCGCGGTCTCGGCGTCGACGGGCGCCGCGGTATCGAAGTCGTGCACGAGGCCCACGAAGTCGGGCGGCGTGGGGGCGGCATTGGCCGTCGAAGCACGCATCGCAGTGACCTGAAGCATGTTGTCTCCTGTGGAATGTTGTGTGTTGGGGCGCTCACGCCGACCTTGCGCGATGCGGCGCGGGATCTGGCGGCGCGCCGCCGTCGTGGCGATGAAGCATGCCGAGCGCGAAGGCGAAGATCGCCACGAGTCCGACCGGCACCGCGCCGAAGTAGAACAGGGCGCTCACCGGCCAGTGAAGCGAGAGCAGGGCGCCGCCGATGACCGGCCCCGCAATGGCGCCGATCTTCTGGATACCGACCGCCACGCCGACCCCCTTGGCGCGCAACGCCGTCGGGTACACCATGGCGGCCACGGCATTCAGGCCGAACTGCGCGCCGACCACGCAAAAGCCGATCATGAATACAGCCGCGATCAACGCGCTTTGCGCAATGCCCGAACCGAGCGCGGCCACGAGCGGGCAGCCGATCAGCGGCAGCACCGCGACGATCAGCGCGCCGCGTGTATCGACGAATCGCATCAGCGCCAATCCGCCGATCGTGCCGCCCACCGAGAAAGCACTGGAGACGAGCGCCGCGCGCGCGGGCGGCACGCCGATGGCTTCGATGAGCATGGGGAGCCAGCTGACGAGGAAGAACAGCGCCATCGAGTTCGCGACATAGACGGCCCACAACAGGGGCGTGACGCGCCGCAGCCGGCCGGCGAGCAATTGCCGCAGGCGAGCGTGCTGTGCGCCCGTCGCCTCGCTGCTCACCACGTATTGCATCTGCGCGTTGAAGACCTTGCCGGGGTGAAGCTGCGCGGCCACGCGCGCAATCTCGTGCGTGCGCCGCCGCTTGAGCGCGAGAAAGCGGATCGACTCGGGCACCCAGAGCGCGAGCATGACGGCCGCCAGCAAGGGCCCCACGCCGCCGATCACGAAGATCGCCTGCCAGCCGAAGCGCGGGATCATCCACGCGGCCACCACGCCGCCCAGGCCGGTGCCCACGCTGTATCCGGTGTACATCAGCGTGACCCATGTCGCGCGCAGCCGGCGCGGCGCGAATTCCGTCATGTAGGCGATGGCGTTGGGCACGACGCCGCCAATGCCGATGCCGGCAAGCAAGCGCAGCACGAGCAGCGTGCGCAGGTCGCTCGCGAATACCACGGCCAGCGTGAGCGCGGCGAGGATGCTCGAGCCGACGAGGATCGCGCGCTTGCGCCCGATGACGTCGCCCAGATAGCCCAGCACGAAGGCGCCGAGCATCGTGCCGAAGACGAACGCACCGAACGCCGGGCCCAGCGCCCCGCGATCGATGCCCCAGGCGCGCCCGATGGCAGGCGCGGCAAACGACAGGGCGCCGAGATCGTAGCCCTCGGTGAGCATCATCAATCCCATCAGCACGATGATGCGGATCGAGAAGCTGCCGACCTTTTGTGTCTCGACGACCTGATCGACGTCGACCGTGGCGGGGGCGCTCATGCGCGCTCTCCGTGGCCGTTGCGCCCGCTCAGCACGGCGCCCTGCGGCATCGGCGACACGTTCTCGCGATAGAGTTTCAGCCAGCCGCGCGCGGTGCTGCACGCCGGCGCGCGCCACTGTTGGCGGCGTTCGGCCCATTGGGCGTCGTCGAGCAGCGCGTCGCAGCGGCGCGTGTCGAGATCGATGACGATGGTGTCGCCGTCGCGCACCAGCGCGAGCGGCCCGCCCGTGGCCGCTTCGGGTGCGATTTCCGCGACCACGAGTCCCTTGCACACGAGCCCGGAGAGGTGGCCGTCCGTGAGCAGCGCGACCGATTCGCTCAGCCCTGCACCGTCGATGGCGAACACCACGCGCGACGCCCCGCCGCCCATGGCCGGCCCGCCGCACACGCCGGCGCCGCGCATGACGACCACGTGGCCGGGACGAATGTCGCCGCGGCGCAGCGCCTCGATCGCGGCGTCCGACGTATCGAAGCACAGCGCCGCGCCTTCGAAGCGGCGCGCCTTGTCGGGCGAGATGCCGAACTTCACGATGCCCGCCTCGGGGGCGAGGTTGCCGCGCAGCAGCACGATGGCGGGGCGCGAAGCGAACGGACGCTCGACGGGCCGGATCACGTCGTCGTCGTGGATGGGAGCGTCCTGCACGTTTTGCGCCATCGTGGCGCCGCTGACGGTGAGCGCATCGCCGTGCAGCCACGGCAGCAGACGGCGCAGCACGGCGCGCGCTCCACCGGCGGCGTCGAACGCCTCGATGGTGTCCTCGCCGACGGGGCGAATGCCCGTGAGCACCGGGATCCGGTCGGCCAGCGATTCGAACAGGTGGTAGACGTCGACGTCGCACTGCGCCTCGGTGGCCACGGCCTGCAGGTGCTTGACGCTGTTGATCGACCCGCCCACGGCGAGCACCGCCATGGCGGCGTTGGCGAACGCCTGCGGCGTGAGGATCTTGCGCGGCGTGAGATCGGCCTCGACCATCTCCACGATGCGCTTGCCGGCGTCGCGCACCGTCGCGAACATCCGCTCGCTGTTGGCCGCGACGGGCGTGCTGCCCGGCAGCGCCATGCCCAGGGCTTCGCTCACGAGATGCATCGAGTTGGCCGTGCCGAGGCCCGAGCACACGCCGGGGCCGCGGATGGCATGGCGGCTCATGCCGACGAGTTCTTCCACCGGCAGATCACCCGTCACCACGTGCATGGCGCCGACGAACACGTCTTCGATATCGACGTGCTTGCCGCGATATTCGCCGCTCGCCTGATAGCCGCAGGCGACGATGAGACTCGGGATGTCGAGCCGCGCGGCGGCCATCAGTTGTCCGGGCACGGTTTTGTCGCACGAGGCCAGGCAGACCATGCCGTCGAGCAGGGCGCCTTCGACGGCGACTTCGATGTCGTTGGTGACGAGGTCGCGGGCCGACAGGATGTAGGCGCCGCGCGCACCCGCGCCGGTAATGAAGTCGCTCGGTGCGGCCGTGCGGATTTCGAAGGGCAGGGCACCGGCGGCGCGAATGGCCTCCTTGAGCGCGGCAGCGACGCCGTCCAGATGGCTGAAGCAGCTCGCAAGCTCGGACGACGAATTGACGATGGCGATCTTCGGCTTTTCGAGATCTTCTTCGGCGATGCCCAGCGCACGCCATTGGGCAGCGCGCACCGCCCACAGATAGGAACCACGGGGGAAATTGCTTCGCAAGCGACGAGGCATGGTGTCTCACTCCAACGTTTTTTCGGTGAAAAACGCCGTCCCGGACGCACTCTTCGGTGGCTTCTCGAAGACGGTGACCCATGCTAGGTAGCCGAATATAATCCGTCAATTCGATCCGATTTATTTGGTAAATCCAAAATATGGATATTCACCAGGTTGACCTGAACCTGCTCAAGGCTTTCGACGCGATGATGCGCACGCGCAGCGTGACGCAGGCGGGCATCGTGCTCGGCTTGAGCCAGCCGGCCATGAGTTTTGCGCTCTCGAAACTGCGCGCGATGTTCGACGACCCGCTCTTCGTGCGCTCCGCGCGCGGCATGGAGCCAACCGCTCGGGCGCAGGAACTGGCCGAGCCGGTCACGCGCATGCTGTATCTGATCCAGGACGAGATCCTGCCGCGCCCGACGTTTCATCCCGCGTCGTCGCGCGAAACGTTCGTGATGTGCATGTCGGACATCGGCGAGATGGTGTTCCTGCCGCGCTTGCTGAAGCATCTGGACGGCGTGGCGCCGCATGTGAAGATCAAGACGGTGGCACCCACGCCGCAGGAACTCGAGGCGGGGCTCACGCAAGGCGACATCGCCCTCGCGGTGGGGGTGTTTCCCGATCTGGAGAGCGCGTCCATTCGGCAGAAGCTGCTGTATCAGCACTCGTTCGTGTGCGTGATGCGCATCGATCATCCGCACATCGGGCAGACGATGACCAAGGAGCAATACGAAGCCGCCGATCATGTGGCCGTGCGCCCCGAAGGGCGTCGCGCGGACCAGTTCGAAAAGACGCTGGAGCGGCTCGGCGTGCACCGCAACGTGCGATTGTCGTTGCCGCGCTACATGGGCGTGCCGTTCATCGTTGCGGATTCGAACATGATCGCCACGGTGCCGCTGTCGGTCGGCCGGCGGTTTGCCGACTTCGCCCGCGTGAGACTCGTGCCGTTGCCGTTCAACGTCCCCGCCTACGACCTGCACCTGCACTGGCATTCGCGCTTTCACAACGATCCGGCCAACGCCTGGATGCGCGACGTGATGTCGGCGCTGGTGAGCACGCCGAGACGGGCGGCGCCGCCCGGGGTGTGAGCGGGGGCGACGGCACCGAGCGCCGGTAAGGATCGGAAATGTTGTATTTCGGTGTTGTCGACGCTCTCGCGTGACAACAGTTGTTGACGCCGCGCCGAGGTTTGCTAATATCCCGAAAATCTAAATGAGAACGTTAACGATTCTCATTAATAAAAAATTCGTCATTACACGGGAATTCAAGCAATGTCTTTCGCTCACGCCTCTCGCACGCCGCGTGCGAACGGTCGCCTCGTCGCGCGCGACGCCGTCAAGCCCCGCAGCACCGTCGCGCCGCTGGCCCTAGCCGCGTGGCTCGTCTTCGCCGCCGCCCCGGCTCTCGCGCAGTCGACGGCAAGCGGCGCCAGCGGTAATGCCGGCGCCGAGGCCGCCGCCGGCGCCAGCGCTGGCGCCGGTACGGGCGCGGGTGCGCAGGCCGAACTCAGCGCGACCACCGTCACCAGCACGGTACTGCGCGAGACGCCGCAGAACCTCAGGCAATCCGTCCAGTCCGGGGCGCTCGGCTCGCGCAGCCAGCTCGATACGCCGTTCTCCACCACCGTGGTGAGCCAGGAACAGCTTGAACAGCGGCAGCCGGCCAAGCTAGGCGACGTGTTCTCGACGGATGCGTCCGTGACCGACGGCAGTAACGCATTCGACGCGTGGGCCGGCTACATCTACGTGCGCGGCATGCCCATCGACTGGCAGTACGGCTTCAAGCTCGACGGCATGCCGGTGATGACCTATGGCGTGACGATGCCCTACGAGCAGTTCGATCGCGTCGAGTTGCTCAAGGGGCTTACCGGCTTCATGTACGGCTTCGTCGCGCCGGGCGGCGTGGTGAACTACGTGACGAAGAAACCGACGGACGAGCGCATCGCCAGCGTGGACGTCGGCTTTCATTCGGAAGGCATCTGGCGCGAGCACGTCGATCTGGGCGGCCGCGCCGGCCCGAACGACATGTTCGGCGCGCGTCTGAACTATACGCACGAGGAAGGCCGCACATACACCGACGGCAACCTGAACCGCGACACCGTCTCGCTCGCACTCGACGCGCGCATCACGCCGGATCTGACATGGGACTTCAACGCGATGTATCAGGATCGCCGCGCCACGGGCACGTCGCCCTCGCTCTCCACGGCATATTTCAGCGGCAACCAGCTGCCGGGCCCGATCAACATTGCGAATGCGAATCTGCAAACGCAGGCCACGCACCTGAACACCATCACGCAGTTCTACAACACGGGCCTGCATTACCAGATCAATCCGGACTGGAAGGTTTCGGCGAACTTCGCCTACAACAAGTCGACGCGCGACCGCAACGAAGCCACGCTGTATCTGCTCAACGGCGCGGGCGACTACCGCGGCCTGAATGATCTGGGCGACGAAATCAACACGTTCCACGCGTGGCAGGTCACCGCAGAAGGCAAGGTCCGCACCGGGCCGTTCACGCACCAACTGACGTTCGGCTACGCGTCGCAATACCAGACGAACGACTATCAGTATCTGTACAGCCCGTCGACGCCGAATCCGGACAACATTTTCTCGACGTACTCCGGCAATCTGTACCAGGGCGCGTCGTACCAGTTCTATGGCGACGGCTCCACGCTCAAGGCGCAACGCTCGAGCGCGATCGAGCAGCGCTCGGTCTTCGCCGCGGATACGGTGCAACTCACGGACCGCTGGTCGGTGCTGGGCGGCGTGCGTTTCACGAACTACGACCAGACCAACGCGCAAGGGCTCTCGACCTACTCGAAGAACGGTGTATTCACACCGACGCTCGCCGTCATGTACAAGCTCGCGGCGAACACCACCGCCTATGCGAGCTATGTGGAAGCGCTGGAGGCCGGTGAAGTGGTCGGTTCGACCTACGCGAACGCCGGCGCCGTGCTCAATCCCTTCAAGAGCCGTCAGTACGAGCTCGGCGTGAAGACGGAGCAGGCCAACTGGAGCACGACCGCGGCGCTCTTTCGCATCGAGCGCGGCGCCGTCTACACGAACAGCGCCAACGCGCGCGTGTCTGACGGCCAGTCGATTTACCAGGGGATCGAACTGGCCGGCTCGGTGAAGCTCGGCCCGCTGTGGACGGTCGGCGCAAGCGCGATGGCGCTCGACAGCTGGTACGCCCGAACGAATGGCTTCGACGGCAATCGCGTGGGCGGCGCGCCGCGTTTCGTGCTCTCGGGCAACGTCGAGTACAAGATTCCTTACGTACCGGGTCTTTCGGTCGGCGGCGACATTCGCTACAACGGTCGCACGGCGCTCAACCCGCAGAACTCGCTCACCGTGTCGGGCTACACGCTGATCAACCTCGGCGCGACCTATCGCACACGCGTCTCGGGCAAGGATGTCACGCTGCGTGCGGCCGTCACCAACCTGACCAATCGCAAGTATTGGGAGTATCAGTACGACAACTACATCAAGGCAGCCGACCCGCGCATGGTCAGCCTGAACGCGAAGATCGACTTCTGACGGAGGGCGGCCCTGCCTGACACCGAGCGCCCGGCTATTGCCCTCATCGAAAAAATCAATCGGTGAGGGCGAGAAAAGCACTTGTTTATCTATCTACTGATAGATAAACTTCGCTCCATGAATCGCAAAACGACACCGCAAGCCGTATCGACCGTCCGGGATCAACTGCTCGATCACGCGCAGACGTTTCTGATGACGCGAGGCTACAACGGCTTCAGTTATCGGGATCTGGCCGAGCGGGTCGGAGTGAAGACGTCGAGCATTCACTACTACTTCCCGGCAAAGGAAGACCTGGTGCTCGAGGCGATCCGGGCTTACGACGCGGCAATCGACGAGGGGGTGGGCGGTATCGGCGAGACGCTGTCTCCCGCGCGGAAACTCGCGCAGTACGCGCAGGGCTTCGGCCGGATCGCGGCGGACGGACATCGCATTTGTCTGTGCGGCATGCTCGCCGCCGATATCGAGACGCTGCCCGAGACGGTACGCCGCGCCGTGCAGGAGTTCTTCGCGAAGCACGAGGCGTGGTTGGCTGACGTGCTCACGCAAGGCGTGGCCGATGGATCGCTGGTGCTGACGTCGTCGCCCGAGGCCACCGCCCGTGCGCTGTTCGCGGGGTTCCAGGGCAGCGTGATGGCCTCCCGGCTGTTCCGGGCGCCGTCGCGGCTGGAGGACGTGGTCGCTTCGGTGTGCGGCCGGGCGTAGGGCGCCCTGTCGTACACCGCCACGTGCGGGCGGGCGCGCAGGGAGGGAGGCTCGGAAGGTTCGGAGGAGCCGGCAGGTTCAATGTCCCGGGGGCTGTGTCTCCCATTTATTTGGGCGTTATCATCTATCTATCAATAGATAGATGATAATCGAGTTGCAGGAAACGGGACGAGGTGGCCAGAAGCATTCACCGTGAGGTTGCGGCGGGTGCATTAAGATCGTCGACGGCGCCGGGCCGGCACGCACGCAGCGCGAATATCGCCGCGCGTGCGGTGAGCGCGGGCAACGTCGACTCGGGAACACACGCGCGTATCGGGCGTCTGGTCAGATAACGGATGCGCGCATGTCGGTTGGATCGTGGAGTCGGCAAGGCGCCGCGAGGGCGTATCCGGCTGCTGCGGTCGAAGTTTGGAAGTGAAATTCGTCTACTTACCAGGAGTTCGTCATGTCGATCGAAAAAGTGCTGTACACCGCTCATGCCACCGCCACCGGAGGCCGTGATGGCCGTGCCGTCTCGTCCGACGGCGTGCTCGACGTCAAGCTGGTGGTGCCCAAGGAAATGGGCGGCCCGGGTGTGGGCGGCACCAACCCGGAACAACTGTTCGCCGCCGGCTATTCGGCCTGCTTTCTCGGTGCGCTGAAGTTCGTCGCCGGCAAGGAAAAGATTACGTTGCCGGCCGACACGAAGATCGACGGCAGCGTGGGCATCGGCCAGATCCCGACGGGCTTTGGCATCCAGGCCGAGCTGAAGATCAGCGTGCCGGGCGTCGATCGCGCCACTGTCGAGGCGCTCGTGCAAAAGGCCCACGTCGTGTGCCCGTACTCGAACGCCACGCGCGGCAATATCGACGTGACGCTGACGGTGGTCTGAGCGCGGCCGGCATCGCACCACGTCATGGCGACTGGCTTGCGCCGGTCGTGACAAGGGCGACCCCCGCGGGTCGCCCTTTTTCGTTGCGGAACATCGCAACGCGTGGCGCGAAGACGCCTGGGGCAGTCTCGCGATCACGCGCTTTTTCGATGCGCTTCATCACCATTCATCGGCATTCATCGACATTGGCCGTCAGTTGGCGCCCACCATCCGTTACTTCGTCCTCACTTCCACCTTGATGCCATCAGGCAGCACGGTGATTGCGCCCGGCTCCACCTCGCGGCCGCCGTAGCGCAATTGCTCCGGTTTGAAGGTGTAGATCGGATACTGGTTGAGCACCTGCTGTGCCACCGTGCCGCCAATGGCCGTCAACTGCTGACCGTAGGCGGGCGGCATGCCGTTCACGTCCACGCGCTCGACGCTGGGGTTGTCGAGCAGCACGGCGCGTCGGAGCGGGTCGTACTTCAACGCGCTGGAGATCGCGAGCACACCCTTGAGCGGCTGGCCCTGCAAAAGCACGTTCTGCAATTGCGCGTCGACTTGCGTGTTGATGCGATTGGCCTGCGGATTGAAGCCGATCTGCGGATTCGTGAGCTCCACGCTCAGCAGTTGGCCGTAGTTGAGCGTGGTTGGAAAGCGTTTGCCGACGGCCGCCTCGATTTCCTTGCGCGTCATGGTGTACTCGCCCGTCCAGATGTTGTAGGCGGCGCGCGCCGGGCGCACGAGCGGAACAAGGGCGAGCAGACCGGCAGCGGCCATGCGCAGCGTGTCACGGCGGGTGACGCGAGTGACGTGAAAATCGTCCGGTGCGCTGCGGCGCGAGCGCGGCGAACTGAACGGCGAGTTGAAGGCGGAACCGAGACCAGCACTGAAAGCGGAGCCGAAAGGCGAGCGGGGAGAGATCATGTGGCGAATGTCCGGCAGACGGCACGGGGGCGCCGTGCCTGAATCGTCGATGCAGATGTGACTCGCACGGCGTGGATTCGTTCTGCCCGGACCGGACTTGCCGATGGCGGCGCCGGGGAGCCGTGGGGGACGTGGGGCGTGGGGAGGGTCCAGGCGGGGCGGCGACCCGGACGCCCCACTGAGGGGACCCGCGCCGCCGACTCAATAATGCGGCGGGATTTCATGGCGCGGATTGCCGTCGTTGCCACCGCCCTGGCCTTGCGACTGCATCTGCTGATAAAGCGCCTTGAACTGCTTCTGGAGCAGGTCGATCTGCTGTTCCTGACGGGTGACGATTTCGTTGAGCGTCTCGAGCAGGTCTTCCTGAAACGCCACCTTGATTTCGAGTTCGACGACACGCGATTCCAACGATTCCATGAGCTTCTCCGGTGAAGGCGGCATTGTAGGTCATCGGCGGGGCGGCCCGTGCGCCGTGGTGACGTCTCGCGCCGGCGCCCGGCATAATCGCATCATGAAAACCTTTTTGCTTTATGTCGCGACGGCCGTGGCCGAAATCGTCGGCTGCTATCTGCCGTGGCTCTGGCTCAAGCAGGGACGCAGCGTCTGGCTGCTGGTGCCCGGCGCGCTTTCGCTCGCGCTGTTCGCCTGGCTGCTCACGCTGCACCCGTCTGCCGCCGGGCGAGTCTATGCGGCTTACGGCGGCGTCTACATCGGCGTGGCGATCGTGTGGCTGTGGCTCGTCGACGGGCTGCGTCCAACGTCGTGGGACGTGGCGGGAGTGTTGGTCGCGCTGGCGGGCATGAGCCTGATCGCATTCCAGCCGAGATAAGACGAAGCGACGCTGCCGCCTGCGGCGCGATTCGCGACGGCGCGTCTCAACACGGACTCACACGGTACGTGCAGCGTTGCCCGCCTGCAAGGATGTGCGTCGCGCGCGAGACGGTGCCGCGCTCGCCGATCAACTCCTGGAACAGTTCCAACTCGGTGCGGCAAAAACCCTGACACGTCTTCGCCGCCGCGCAGATCGGGCAATGGTCTTCGATCAGCAACCAGTCGTCGCCGTCGCGCTCCACACGCGCCATATACCCTTCCGACGATCGGATCTCCGCAAGTTTCTGCACTCGCGCCGACAGGCTCGGCAAGCCGTCGATGGCCTGCTTGTAATGCACACGCGTGTCGGCCGCGCGCTGCGTGATCAGACGCTCGAGACCGTCTTCACCGAACAACTGGCGAATCGAGCCGATCAGCTGGATGGTCAACTGCGGATGCGCGTCCGGAAAGCGACCGTGGCCGGCCTCGGTCAGCGTCCAGGCCTGACGGGGACGGCCAGCCCCGCGCGCGGGCATCGTCTCGCCCACGAGCAGGCCTTCGGCCACGAGCTTTTGCACCTGCTGGCGCGCGGCTTCGGCTGTAATGCCCAGCCCCGAGGCGACTTCCGCCGTCGACGCCGGCCCCTGTGTCTTGAGCCAGTGCAGCACGCGCTCGTGCCCGGCGCCCGGCGCCGTCGCCCTATTATCCAAGGGGGTATTTGGGTAATTCATTGTGAGGCATGTAATATCCAAGAACTTCCTTGCATATTAGTCCGCCCATGTGCGGCTGTCCATCCATGACGACGAGCACGACGAATGCCATGACGCCCGGCTGGCGCGATTTGTTGAGCGGTAGCAACGGCTGGCGGTCGCTGGCGCTGGCGGGGGGCGTCGCACTGCATGCGACGAACGTGTACGTGGCAACGACGGTGTTGCCGTCCATCGTGAAGGACATCGGCGGGCTGGATCTGTATTCGTGGAATACCACGCTCTTTGTCGTCGCCTCGATTCTGGGCTCGGTGCTCGCCTCGAAGACGCTCGCGGCGCTCGGCCCGCGAGCGGCGTATCTTGTCGCGCTGCTCGGTTTCAGTGCGGGCACGATCGTCTGCGCGGCCGCGCCCGACATGCCGTGGATGCTCGCCGGTCGCACGCTGCAAGGCTTTGGCGGCGGCGTTCTTCTCGCGCTCAGTTACGCACTGATTCGCATCGTGTTCGCGCCGCCGCTATGGTCTCGTGCGATGGGACTGGTCTCGGGAATGTGGGGCGTGGCCACGTTGTGCGGACCGGCGCTCGGCGGCATATTTGCGCAGTTCGGTCATTGGCGGTGGGCCTTCTGGTCGCTGCTGCCGGTGGTCTTCGGCCTCGGCCTGATCGTCTGCGCGCAGGTGCGGCCGGGGCGCGCAGGCGCCATGGCGGGCAACGATGGTGCGCGTGCGCCCGACACACAGCCGGTGCCCTGGTTCAAGGTCATTCTGTTGTGCGCCTCGGCCGTGGCCATCTCGCTCGGTGCGCTCGTCGGTTCCTACGCGATGGCGAGCGCCTGGGTCGTCGTGGGACTCGCGCTCGCGTGGTGGCTCGCACAGCGCGAGCGCGGCGTGCGGCACGCGGTGCCGCGTCTGTTGCCGACCGGCGCCTATTCGTTGCGCACGCGCCTGGGCAGTCTGTACGCCGCGATGAGCCTGCTCGGGCTGGCGACGACCAGCGAGATCTACGTTCCCTATTTCCTGCAGACGATTCACGCTCAGACCCCGTTTGCCGCCGGCTATCTCGCGGCGCTCATGGCAGCGGGCTGGTCGGTCGGGTCGATGACGAGCGCCGGGCGTCAGGGCGAGGCCGCCGAGCGGCGCGTGCGCGCAGGTCCCGTCGTCGTCACGCTCGGCATGCTGACGTTGGCATGGTTGCTGCCGCAGGCGGCGCTTTTCGCGACGACCGCCGGCGCGGCGTCGATCAGCCTCGCGCTGTTCGCGGTGGGCGTGGGCGTGGGCATGGGGTGGCCGCATCTGCTCACGCGGGTGATGACAGCGGCGCGCCCCGGCGAGGCGCACCTTGCGTCGGCGTCGATCACCACGGTGCAACTGTATTCGATGGCGCTCGGCTCGGCACTGGCGGGGCTCGTCGTCAATTCGGCCGGCCTGGCCGACGGCGCGCTCGACGAAGCGCCGCGCGCGGCGGTCTGGCTCTTCGCAACGTTCGCGCTGGCGCCTGCCGGTGCGGCAGTGCTGGCATTGCGCGGCAAGGTGGCCGCTCCCGTCACGGGGCAGGAGGCGTCATGATCGATCGCATAACCGCCATGCGCACCTTCGTGCGCGTGGCCGACGTTGGCAGCTTCACGAAGGCGGCGCAGTCGCTCGACATGCCGCGCGCCACCGTCACCACACAGGTGCAGCATCTCGAGCGCTGGTTCGGCGTGGCGCTCTTCACGCGCTCGACGCGCCGCGTGGCGCTCACGATGGAAGGCGCGGCGTACTACGAACGATGCGTCGCGATCCTGGCCGACGTGGAGGAGGTGGAATCGGGGCTTTTCGGCGCGCAGGCGCAATTGCGGGGACGGCTCGTGGTGGTCCTGCCGCCGGTGATCGCGCGCGAGGTCGTCATGCCGTCGCTCGCCGGTTTTCAGGCGCGTTATCCCGGTCTGGAGATCGCGCTCGACGCCACGCCCGCGCACGGCGACTGGCGCGGTGACGGCGTGGACTGCGGCGTGGTGCTGGGCGAGCTGCCCGACTCGCGGCTCGTTGCGCGTTATCTCGGCGATTTGCCCCGGGTGACGTGCGCGAGCCGCCGCTATCTCGATCTTCACGGCACGCCCACGGATCCGGACGATCTCGCCACGCACACGTCGGTGAAGTGGCTGACGGCGCCCGTGGAGACGCCCGGGGCGCCCGGCGCCGGCCGACAGGCCGAAGCGCAAGGCGTCGCGCCCCTGCCGGCGCGTTGCGGCGATCTCACGCTGATGGTCGGCGCGAAGGTCACTTGTGTGCGCACGCGCGGGCAATTGCACGTCGGTGACGAAGCCGCATATCTCGCGGCGGGGCTGGAGGGGCTTGGCCTGATTCAGCCGACGGTGCTTGCTGCGGCGCCATACCTCGCCTCAGGGCGCCTCGTGCCGGTGCTGCCGACGTGCCCGCCGCCGCCGCTGCGGCTCTCGGCGGCGTATCCGGCACAAAAGCGGATTTCGCCGCGCGTGCGGGCGTTCGTCGACTGGCTTGCCGAAATCTGCGAGCCGCTGGGCAACGCGCGCGATTACACGCCGCCGCTGCCGCCGGAGCCGGGCGCCAGGGCGTCGAGCGAGCGGCGCCCATTGACCGTGCCGGCGTAGTGATTGCGTTTTTCCTCGTACATCAGCAGGTCGGCGCGCTGGATGGCCGCCTCGAGCCGCTCGCCCGCTTCGCACGTGGCCATGCCCATCGAGAATGAGAGCGGCGTGCCTGGGTAGAACGAGTTGTTGAGTTCCACCAACTGGCGAATGCTCTCGATCACGGCCGCGCCTCCCGTGGCGTCGGTCGACGGCAGCAGCAGCGCGAACTCGTCGCCGCCGATGCGCGCGGCGATCTGCGGCGCCACGATCGCCTTGCCCAGCACTTCGCCTGCGCGGCGCAGCAGCGCATCGCCGGCCGCGTGACCGAGCTGGTCGTTCACGCCCTTCAGACCGTTCAGATCCGCCACGATCACGGTGACCGGATAGGGGCCCTTGCGCTCGAGCCGATTGAGCTCGTCCGCATAGAACGACCGGTTGCGCAGCTTGGTAAGCACGTCGTGCTTGCCGAGGAATTCGAGGTACGACTCGGCCTTCTTGCGGGCGGTGATGTCGGTGAGCGCGACGAGCACCAGATCCCAGCGGGCTTCATGGCCGGGCAGTACCGCGAACTGCAGGTGGACGTTGATCTCGTTGCCGTCGAGCGCGTAGTTGATGACCTCACGCTGCTGGAACAGCTTGTTGTCCCAAAGGTCGATGAGCTGCTCGCGAAAGTTCTGGCGCATGTCGTCGCGAAACACGTCCGGCAGGTGCGCGAGCAACGTGGCCTTGTCCGGCGCGACGAACATCGCGAGCGTATGACGGTTCACGTCGAGCACGTGAATCTCGGTCATGCAGCGCTCGACGAATTCGGGGTGGACGTCGGTAAACGTGCGGAAGTCGGTAATGCCGCGCGCGCGTGCGTCGTCGAGCAGCATCTTGATGGCGCTGAAATCTTCCACCCACAGCGACACCGGCGAGTATTCGAACAGACCGCGCGCGTATTGCTCGCCCATGGTCACGCGCTGGCGGGCGTGTTCGAGCTCGGTCACGTCTTCGAGTGAAATCAGCACGCGCGCGAGCGTGGCTTCGTGGCCGGGCAGGACGGTGCCGTTGAGCAGTACGTCCAGGCGACGGCCGTCGAGCGTGTAGTTGACGGTCTTGCTGGTGAAGTGCGTGCGGCCGTCCCAGAGCTGGCAGAGCTCTTCGATGTGCGTCTTGAGCATGTCGTCGCGGAACACGCGCGGCAAGTTGGCCACGAGCGTGTCGAGCGACGGCGCATTGAACATCGAGAGCGTGCGCCGGTTGACCTTGATGACGCGAATGCGCTGCGAACACGCCGACACGTGCGCCGGATCCGCCTTGAAATGCGCGCGCAGATCGGCCACGCCTTGCGCGCGCCAGATGTCGAACAGTTGTTGCACGCCGCTGAAGTCCTCGAGCCAGAGCGAGACCGGCGCGAGGTCGAACATCAGGGCGTCGTCGCTGGCAGGGGAGGGCTGAGACGGCAGCGACGGCGCCGCTGGAGGCGTGGTCGACGACGAAGGCGGCTGAGAAGGTACGGCAGGCGTGGCGTCCGGCATGTGGCACCTGAGGTCGGGTCAGGCCGCCATTCTAAGGGCAAACGAGCGCCGCGCCATGCCCGGGGGCGTCAGAGCAACGGTGCGCCGGTGTCGCGCTTGACTTCGCGCAGCGAGAGCATCGATTCGATGGACGAAACGCCGGGCAGCGCGCGCAGCACGTCTCGCGTGAACAGGCCGTAGTCGTCGAGGTCGGTGGCGACCACGCCGAGCAGATAGTCGGCGCTGCCGGAGATGTTGTGGCACGACACGATGCGATCGATCGCCTGCACTTCGCGCTCGAATTGCTCGGAGAGCGCGCGATCGTGGACCGCGAAGCGCACATGCACGAATGCCATCACGCCAAGACCCAGCGCCCGATGCGAGAGCTCGGCCCGGTAGCCGGTGATGTAGCCCTCGGCTTCGAGGCGCTTGAGACGTCGGGCACAGGGTGTTTCGGACAACGACACGCGCTCGGCGAGGCGAGCGTTGGAGATGCGGCCATCGCGCTGGACGATGGCGAGGATCGCCCGGTCGATAGCGTCGAGTTCGTTCATTGTGGGTATCCCGCTACAAAAGCAACTGCGAAGATGGCATTCCACCACGAACCGGGCCTGCGGGGAAGTGTTGCCCTCATCCGCGCGGCCTAGGTTGGCCGGTTCCGGCACCCGGGAGGTCGAGATGGAATTGCTTTGCTGGGCGCATTTTCTTGGTTGAAACCAGCCGCGTGGGCGGGAAATTGGGGAGGAAAACGCCATCTATCGCTACGCGGTTGGCGCGATCATGTCTGCTCCTTTTACCCATGTTTTACCCATGGCTTCACAGGGGACTTCCACCATGGTTTCGCTGCAGTTGCTCACGGTTTTCGTCGGCGCCCTGATCGTGGTCTACGCCCTGCCGGGGCCGGACATGGCGCTGGTGATGCAGACGAGCATGACGCGAGGGGTGCGGCACGGCCTGGCCACGGCGCTCGGGCTGGCGCTCGCGCGCGCGGGGCACGTCATACTCTCGGCTTGCGGTGTGGCCGCGCTGCTGCGCGCCGCCCCGTGGCTGTTCGAGACGGTGCGCATTGCGGGCGCCCTCTATCTTGCGTGGATCGCGATCCAGATCTGGCGTTCGCCGGTCTTCGGCATGGCACCGGCCGAGGCTTCGGGCGAGGCGCCGCCGTTGGGACACGCCGTGCGGCGCGGCGTGCTCTCGAGCGTGCTCAATCCCAAGGCGCTTCTGTTCTGTTCGGTACTGCTGCCGCAGTTCGTGCGTGCCGAGGCGGGCGCGGTCTGGACCCAGGTGCTCGAACTCGGCGTATTGCTGCTGCTCGTGGGCGCCATTTTCGACGTCACGCTCGCCTTCGGTGCGGCTCGCATCGCGCACTGGCTGCGCACGCGCCCGTTTGCGCAAAAAGTACAACGCTGGTCGTTCGCGGCGGCGCTCATGGCCTTCGCCGTGCGACTGTCGCTCGACTGACCGGCGGTGCACAACCGCCAGTCCGACCGGACGGACGACGCGGTTGCACCATATTGGTGCGTGTCGCATGAATTCGCTGCAACACCGCAAATCCGGGTGCGACACAACGTCGCACCCTTTGAAATCAGTGAACGTTCCCGCGTTGCTGCATTGCACAGCGTTTACCGCCAAAAAGGTGCCGATCTGCTTGGAAAAGCTCGCGCGCGTACGCGAGAGGGCCGCGCGACACATTGTCGCGCCGGCCGCAGGTCGATGTCCGGCCTAATTAAACTTCGGCATAATGCCGCACCGTGATGGAAGTAAAAGACAAGAAGTCGGACAGTGACTTGAGGTCTGCGGGCGGCACTCTGCCCCGGTTCCCGTCTTTTCGATGACACAGTCGTCGTAGTTCGACCGGTGCAATACCGGCGCGACGACTGCTCCCGTCCCCTTAACCCTTGCCAACCTACTGCGACCCTGCATCAGGCCGGTAAGCCCGTGTTGCGCCGCTCGCTGGCCAACTCAACCTGTCGTGTGACATGAAGAAACACAGAAACCCGCGATTGTTTAGGCTCCTCGCCTTGTGTTCGCCGCTGCTTTTGGCCGGCTGCAACATGACGCTGCTCGACCCGAAAGGGCAGATCGGAGTGGAGAACAAGTCCCTGATCCTCACGGCCACGTGGCTGATGCTGATCGTGGTGATTCCGGTCATCCTGATGACGCTGTGGTTTGCGTGGAAGTACCGCGCGAGCAACAAGTCGGCGCGCTACGAGCCGAACTGGTCGCACTCGACGGCCATCGAGGTCGTGGTCTGGCTGGTGCCGATCATCATCATCGTGATTCTGGCCCGCCTCACCTGGGTCTCCACTCACGAGCTCGATCCCTACAAGCCGCTGGAGAGCGACGTGAAGCCGATCACGGTCGAAGTGGTGTCGATGAACTACAAGTGGCTGTTCATCTACCCGGAACAGGGCATCGCGACGATCAACGAGCTGGCCGTTCCGGTCGATACCCCGGTGAATTTCAAGATCACCTCGGAATCGATCATGAACTCGTTCTTCATTCCGCAATTGGGTAGCCAGGTCTACTCGATGGCCGGCATGGAAACGAAGCTGCACCTGATCGCGAACCACGTCGGCGAGTACGACGGGATTTCGGCGAACTACAGCGGCGGCGGCTTCTCGGGCATGCGCTTCAAGACGCTGGCGATGAGCGACAACGACTTCCAGCAGTGGGTGAAGAAGGTGCGCGAGTCGAAGAAGGTGCTCGACAAGGAGGCCTACGCTTCGCTGGTGCCGATGAGCGAGAACTCGCCGGTCACGTACTACAGCTCGGTCGACGCGAACATGTTCCAGTCGATCGTGCACGCCCCGATGGCAGCCGCCATGGCCAAGCAGCATGAAGGTCATGAAAACCACGGCGCCATGGAAATGAAGGGCATGGACATGAAGATGGAAATGAAGGGCGCGGGCACGGACGCCGCGACGGCTCCGGCCGCCGCCGCCGAGGTGCGCAACGGCCAGTCGATGACCATGGCCATGGACAACGCCGGCGCGCACGCGATGCACGCCGGCACGGCTGCGCACGCGCATAAGGAGTAAACGACAATGTCAACGCTGTTTGGCAAACTGACTCTCGAAGCCATCCCGTACCACGAGCCGATCATCGTCGGCGCGGTCGGCATGATGGTGCTGGGCGGGCTGGGCATCATTGCGCTGCTCACCTACTTCGGCAAGTGGAAATACCTGTGGAACGAGTGGATCACGTCGGTCGATCACAAGAAGATCGGCGTGATGTACGTGCTCGTGGCGCTCGTCATGCTGCTGCGCGGCTTTGCCGACGCCATCATGATGCGCACGCAGCTCATGCTCGCGCACAACTCGCCGGGCGTGCTCCCGCCGGATCACTACGACCAGATCTTCACCGCCCACGGCGTGATCATGATCTTCTTCGTGGCGATGCCGTTCATGACCGGGCTGGTGAACCTCGTGGTGCCGCTGCAGATCGGCGCGCGCGACGTGGCTTTCCCGTTCCTGAACACGCTCTCGTTCTGGCTGTTCGTGGCCGGCGCGGCGCTGGTGAACCTGTCGCTGGGCGTGGGCGAGTTCGCGCGCACGGGCTGGCTGGCTTACCCGCCGCTCTCGGGCATTCAATACAGTCCGGGCGTGGGGGTGGATTACTACATCTGGGCCTTGCAGATATCGGGGCTGGGGACGTTGCTCACCGGGGTGAACTTCGTGGTGACGATCCTGAAGATGCGCGCTCCGGGCATGAACCTGATGAAGATGCCGGTGTTCACCTGGACGTCGCTGTGCACGATGGTGCTGGTGTGCGCCGCGTTCCCGGTGCTGACGGTGACCCTGGCGCTGCTCTCGCTTGACCGCTACCTCGACTTCCATTTCTTCACGAATGAGTTGGGCGGCAACCCCATGATGTACATCAACCTGATCTGGATCTGGGGTCACCCGGAGGTGTACATCCTGATTCTGCCGGCGTTCGGCATCTTCTCGGAGATCATCGCGACGTTCTCGGGCAAGAAGCTGTTCGGCTACAAGTCGATGGTGTACGCCACGGCAGCGATCATGGTGCTCTCGTTCCTCGTGTGGGCGCACCACTTCTTCACGATGGGTTCGGGCGCGAGCGTGAACGCCTTCTTCGGTATCGCGACGATGATCATCTCGATCCCGACCGGCGTGAAGATCTTCAACTGGCTGTTCACGATGTACCGCGGTCGCGTGCAGATGACGGTGCCGGTGCTGTGGACGCTGGGCTTCATCGTCACGTTCGTGATCGGTGGCATGACGGGCGTGCTGCTGGCCGTACCGGGCGCGGACTTCGTGCTGCACAACTCGCTGTTCCTGATCGCTCACTTCCACAACGTGATCATCGGCGGCGTGCTGTTCGGCTACATCGCCGGCATGAACTACTGGTTCCCGAAGGCTTTCGGCTTCAAGCTGGATTCGCGCACGGGCAAGGCAAGCTTCTGGTGCTGGCTGATCGGCTTCTACCTTGCGTTCATGCCGCTGTACGTGCTGGGCCTGATGGGCATGACGCGCCGTCTGAACCACTACGAGAACGCCGCCTGGCAGCCGTGGCTGATTGCTGCCTGGGTGGGGGCGCTGTTCATCGCCGCGGGTATCGGCTTCCAGGTGCTGCAACTGGTCATCTCGATCAAGAACCGCAAGGCGCTGGCCGATACGACGGGTGACCCCTGGAACGGCCGCACGCTGGAGTGGATGACGTCGTCGCCGCCGCAGTTCTACAACTTTGCGGAAGAGCCGCGCGTGCATGACATCGACGAGCTGGCCTATCGCAAGGAACACGGCATCAAGAGCGATCTGAAGACGAGCTACGCACCGATTCACATGCCGAAGAACACGGGCGCCGGTTTCATCATCAGCGCGTTCTCGCTGGTGTTCGGTTTCGCCGCGATCTGGCACATCTGGTGGCTGGCCATCGTCGGTTTCGTCGGCATGATCGTGACGTTCATCTGCCGCAGCAACGACGATTCGATCGACTACTACGTGCAATCGCCGGAAGTGGTGGCCATTGAAACGGCTCACCACCAGGCGCTGGCCGCAGCAGCAAAGGCATAATCATGACGAGCGAAGTTCTCAAACACTCTGGCGCGCATGCCGATGCGCATGCGCATGACCACGCGCACCACGACACCGGAGGCAACACGATCTTCGGTTTCTGGGTGTACCTGATGACCGACCTTGTGCTGTTCGCCAGCCTGTTCGCGACGTTCGCGGTTCTGCGCGACGCCACGGCGGGCGGCCCGACCGGCAAGGAACTGTTCGACCTGAAGTTCGTGCTGGTCGAAACGTTCATCCTGCTGTTCTCTTCCATCACATACGGCTTTGCGATGGTTGGCCTGCACAACGGCAAGAAGGGCGCCGTGCAGGGCTGGCTGGCGATCACCTGGCTGCTGGGCGCCGCCTTCGTGGCGATGGAACTGTACGAATTCCATCACCTGATCCTGGAAGGCGCGGGCCCGAACCGCAGCGGTTTCCTGTCGTCGTTCTTCGCACTCGTGGCGACTCACGGTCTGCACGTGGCCTCGGGCCTGCTGTGGATGGCCGTGCTGATGTTCCAGATCGGCAAGAAGGGCCTGACCTCGACGAACACGACGCGCCTGCAATGCCTGTCGCTGTTCTGGCACTTTCTGGACGTGGTCTGGATCGGCGTGTTCACGGTCGTGTACCTGATGGGAGCGATGTAAATGAGCAATACGAATTCGGTGCAATCGCATGGCCACGAAGCTGGCCACAACGCGGCGGGCGGCAGCCACGGCAGCGTGAAGTCGTACCTGATCGGCTTCGTGCTCGCGGTGATTCTGACCGTCGTGCCGTTCAAGCTGGTGATGGACGGCACGATGCCGCCGTCGACGGTGCTCCCGCTGATCCTCGGCGCGGCGCTGGTGCAGATCATCGTTCATCTGGTCTACTTCCTGCACATGGACCGCTCGTCGGAACAGCGCTGGAACGTGATGGCGTTCCTGTTTACCGTGCTGATCGTGGCGATCGTGCTCGTCGGCTCGCTGTGGATCATGCACAACGCCAACTCGCTGATGATGCCGGGCATGTAATGCCGCCCCCCCCTTTTTCCGGTGCAGCGGTGCAGGACGACCGGAGAGGGGGCTTGCCCGGAGGCGCTTGCCGCGCCTTCGTCATACCCCGGATGTCGGCTTTCTGCCGGCTCCGGGGTTTGTTTTTTCCTTCGTTGACGCGCCGCGCCGGTTGCCGCTCCGTGACTGCGCTCCGCCTTGAGGTCGCCCCGTCAGCGGATTAGCGGATTAGCGGATTAGCGGATTAGCGGGTCAGCGGCCGCCAACTGGATCTGGTGCGCGGCGGATGAAGCGGGTGCGGACCCGCGGACGCCAGTCCGCTTTATTCCCTTACCCGTGCGACGCCTTGTCGTCCGGCGGCGTATCGGAGGTCGGCGCCGCCAGAATCACCCCGGGCCGCACGGGCAAATCCGGCCGAATTCCGAGCAACGGCAACGCCTGCGATGCAATCTCGGCAAACGCGGGGCCCGCCGCCTGACCGCCAAAGTGCTGAGACGCCTTCGGCTCGTCCACCGACACGGCGATCACGAGCCTCGGCGCCGACAACGGCGCAATCCCCACAAACGACGCACGGTACTTGGAATGGTCATACCCATGCGCACCCGCCTTGTACGCCGTGCCGGTCTTCCCGCCAATGCTGTATCCGGCCACCTGCGCAGTGGTCGCCGTACCTCCCGTATCGACGACGCTCGCCAGCATCTTGCGCATCTCCGCGGCCGTGCGCGCATCGATGACCCGCACGCCCTCGGGCTGCACCGGCGTATCGGGCTTGACGATGGAAATCGGCATCATCACGCCATCGTTCGCGAAGATGGTGTATGCGCGCGCCAGTTGGAACAGCGACGCCGAAATCCCGTAGCCATATGCCATCGTCGCCTGTTCGATCCGACGCCATGATTTGTAGGGACGCAGGCGGCCCGAGACGGCGCCCGGGAAGCCGAGCTTCGGCTGCTGGCCCAGTCCGATCTCGGTGAACATGTCCCACATTTCCTCGGCGCGCAACATGGTGGACACCTTGGTCATGCCAATGTTGCTGGACTTCTGGATCACGCCCGCCGCGGTCAATACGCCGTTTGCGCTGTCGTCGCTGATGGTCGCGCCCTCGAACACGTATCGACCGGGGCCGGTGTCGATGAGGGTCGTCGGCGTGAGGCGGTGCAGGTCCAGCGCCAACGCCATCGTAAACGGCTTGAGAATCGACCCCGGCTCGAAGACGTCGGTAAACACGCGGTTGCGCAATTGTTCGCCGGTCAGGTGCTCGCGATCATTGGGGTTGTACGTCGGCAGATTGGCCAGGGCGAGCACCTGGCCCGACTTGGCGTCGATGACGACCGCCATCGCCGCCTTCGCGCCGGTGCGCTCGAGCGCGTTCTTGAGCGCCTCGTAGGCGATGTACTGCACGCGCGTGTCGAGCGTCAGCCGGATGTCCTTGCCGTCGCGCGGCGGGCTGGAGTCGTCGAGATCCTGAATGGTGCGGCCGATCCGGTCCTTGATGACGCGGCGAACCCCCGCCGTACCCTCGAGCAGCGGCTCCTCGCCCAGTTCCATTCCCTCCTGGCCCTTGTCCTCGACGTTGGTGAAGCCCACGACATGCGCCGCCACTTCCCCCTCGGGATAGAAGCGCTTGTATTCGCTGCTTTCGTACACGCCCGGGATACCCAGCGCTTCGACCTGCTTGCCGATCTCGGGCGACACCTGGCGCTTGATGTAGACGAACTTCTTCTCGCCGATCAGCTTGGTGCGCAGTTCCCTGGCCGGGATGTCGAGCAGCTTGCTCGCCTTCTGGATGTCGCTGTCGGACAAGTCGTCCGGCACCTCGGCCGGCACGGCCCACACGGTGCGCATCGGCAGGCTCGTCGCCAGCACCCTGCCATCGCGATCCTCGATCTTGCCGCGCACCGCCGGCATCACGATGGTGTGCTCGTAACGCTTCTCGCCCTGCGCGATGTAGAAATCATTGCCCGGGCCGGCGATCCAGAACGCCCGAACCACCAGTCCGATGAAGGCCAGGGTGATCATGATGACGACCAGCTTGGAGCGCCAAAGCGACATGCGCGACTGCAAAACAGGACTGGAGGAGAACGTGACGTCCTTGGATTGGCGTTTCTTTTGCATGGCGCTCGCGGGGCGTGAGATGCGTGAACAGCATCGGGTCCGGGGGCAGACCCTGGCTCGAATTCTAGGCGAGATAGCGTAGCACGCAAGCGCCAGTTGCAATAGCGCAAAAGCCCCGTCGGACGGGGCTTTCAAGGTTTTTTTCGAGCCGTCGGGGCAAGACTTTCGCAAGGGTGTCGACAGGTGAAACCGAAAGCGGATTTTGTCCGGTATTCCTGCCTTGCGCCTTGCCTGCCGTCTTGCCCTGCGCCTTGCCGCTCCCCATCCGGCTCACGGCTTCACTGTGCCGAAACGCACGTCGCCATACCACGCATGCGCGCTCGCATGGGTATTGTCGCTGTCAGTGAATAGGCCGTATCCGAGCAGCCTGCCCGGCTTCTCCCGGTAGACGCGTTCGTAGTCGGCTGCGAGGTTGCGCGTGAACGTCTGCCACTTGCCCAACGACGCCTCGCCACCCGCCACCACGATCATCTGCACGCGATCGGTATGCGGATTTTCGATGACCCCGCCCGGCGCTGCATCGTTGGACCAGACGTACATGAGCGTGGCATACGGCAAGTCTTCACCGCCGGCCTTGGCCAATGTCATCGCCGCCCGGTCGCCGAACGGCAACGTCGACTTGTCGCCGTCGAAGAAAAAGACCAGCCGCGCCGGCGAATCCTCTTTGTCGGCCACCCGGTTATCCGCCCCGGGAATCGCCTGCTCCACCTTCCACCGCCACGACACGATCGGCGTGGCGCTCACGTCGATCCCGTCCCCCTTGGCCATCAGCGCCGAGGCCGAGTCGGCCGACTTCGCTTCGATGACGTTGCGCCCGCCGTCGGCCACGACGGTGTACGCCGTGAGCTTCTTGCCCTTCACGACCGGCAGGTTTTGCCAGCCCGCCGGCAACGCGGTACCCGCCGCCGCCCTGGAAAATACAGTGGCGCCGCCCGCATCGGCCATTCCTTCGGCCGCCTGCGCCGCCGCCGGGAACGTGAGCGACGTCGCGAACGACAGACACAGAGAAAGCCAGAGAGAAGGGGCGAGTGTCCCGCCGCGCCCGCGCGAACGCCACGGCCGACACGGCCGACACGGCAGGGCGGGCGCATCCGTGCGCGACGGCGGACCCGGCAACAAACTCAGCAATGAACCTGATGAAGGGCGAGCCATGGCAGACGACTCCGGCATTGTGAGGTTGCAATGTTACCCAGGCGACCGGGCGCTCAGCGCTGTTGCAGCGCCACTCGCAATCCCAGGCCGATGAAGAGGGCGCCGATGATCTTGCCTTGCCAGCGCAGCAGCCACGTGAAGCGGCGCACGAACTTGCCAAGCGGTCGCACCGACAGTGCAATCGCCGACGTGTATATCGCGCTCATCGCCACGAACACGAGGCCCAGCACCAAGAACTGCAGAAACACGTTGCCCTCGCTCGCGTGCACGAATTGCGGCATGAACGCCAGAAAGAACAGCGCCGTCTTGGGATTGAGCACCTCGGTCGCCACCGCCTGCACGAATGCCCGCGAAGGCGACACGCTCGGCGCGCCAGGCAACCGCGGATCGGAGGGACGCTCGCGCAATGCCTTGACGCCCAGATAGACGAGATAGGCCGCGCCCACGTATTTCACTACGTCGAACGCCAACGCCGAGGTCATCAGCACTGCCGACAGTCCCACGGCGGCACATAACGTGTGGACAAGATCACCCATCGCAATGCCCATGCCGGTCATGACACCTGCCCGGCGCCCGCCCTGGACGGTCCGCGTGATGGTGAGCAGCACCGCCGGGCCCGGAATGAGAAACAGCCCGAGAACGACTGCGACAAACGTGGCAAGCGTGGCAATGGTCGGCATGGCAGCTCCGTAGCGTCGGGCGCGCCGCCAACTGCCAGGCCGGCCGCGCGCGATGGGGTGACAGGCGACATCATCCCAGATTCCGGGCCGGTTTGCCGGCGTCCCCTTCCGGCTGCCTTGCTTGGCTTCTCGCTTGCCCCCTCGCTTGGCCCCGCGCTTGGCCGCTCACTTGGCCCCTTGCTGGCTCTCTTGCCCGCCCTGGCGCCTGCCTCTCCCGGGCGCGACGGACCCTGCCGAAAAGCGCCGGCCGCCGGGCGAATCCTGAAGCGCGCCGCGTCGGCGCGGCGCAGCATGCCGCCTTTGACACCCGCCGCAACGCGGCCAAGGAGATCCGAAATGCCGTGGATGGCCGATGCCGTATCCGCCACGATGGGCACCGTTCTGCGCGCCGGCGTGCAGGCGGCCCACGGCGTCTGTGGAGGATTTCGCGACAATTTCGTGAGCGCCCGACAAGGCCCGCGCGAAGGCGCGCTGCAGGCGCCCGACGCCGCATTCGCCGGCACATGGGGCCGGGCCGGCCCCGGGGGCGCATACGCCGCGTCCAACGGCGCGGGCCTGCCAGGCTCGCTCGACGTCGCGTTCGCCTGCGCGCTGGGCGTCCTCACGATCGGTGCAATGTATCGATGCCTTGCTCCGGAATGGCGCGCCCTCGAAGCGGCTCTCGCATCGGGCGAGCCGGCGCAGCGCCGCTGGGGCGTGCAGACGCACGCGCAACTGCGCCGCCGCACGCTGGGCGACACGAGCGCCATGCGCCAGTGCTTCGCCGCCTTCGAGGCCACGCACGACAGCCGTTACCCGGATCCCGTGAACCGTCGCCAACTCGCCGAACGGGAAATCGCGCAAGCGCTCGTCCTGCACGTGGCGGATGCACCACAAAGCTCGCTCGCGCAAAGCGATCGCGTGATGGCATTGAGTCAGTTGCTCGCACACGGCCTGGGCTTTCGCCTGCCCGGCGCCTGGCGTCGCGCGCTCCGGATCGACGACGACAAGCCGTCGCTGATCCGCTTCGACGACGCGTTCACACTGCTGCGGGAACGTCTGGAGCCCGACTGGCGCCACGACGAGGAGGATTCGCCGACGTTCAGCGTCCACCCCGTGGACGTGCAGCTTTTCGATCCGGCCGAAACGACCGCCGATCTGTCGGACAAGACCCGCGCCGCCCGCCTTCGTCTGACCGACCCCGGAGCGTTGCGGCGCGTGCGATCGCGCGTCGTCCGCCTGATTGCCGCGAGCGTGCGCAACGACTGCGGCGGCGTGGGCGACTGGCGCGCTCTGGCGCAAAGCGCGCTGGCGTTGGCGGCCCAACGCGGTCTGTGCTGCGAGAACGTAATCGCGGCGCTCGGGACCGCCACACGCTCGGGCGTCAGCGCGCGCCGCGTCTGGCATTGGTCGGACGAACCGACGCCGCGCCGCAGCGACGGCGTCACGCCCGCGCTGTCGATGGACACCGCTCAGTGGATCGCGCGGCTCATGCTGCTCGCGGGCATGCCGCCCCGGCGCGAACCGTGTCCGCCCCGCCTGGCGGCGCTCGCCCGCGGCGACACACCGCCGGCGCTGGTGATCGGCTCGCTCGAGTGGGTGCATCTGGTCGACGGCATCCGCGAACTGGGGCGCGATCACTGGCGCACGTCATATGCCCGCGTCGTGGCCGTCGGCCGCCAAGCCGGCGAGGCGCGCGTCCCCGGGGGCGGCCGAAGCGACTGAAGCGGCTGAAGTGGCTGAAGTGGTGGATGTGGCAAATGTGACGGACGTCAAAGATAGGCGCCGCCCAGCAGCCCCGCGACACTGCCCGCCGCGAGCCACCACAGCGGATGCACGCGCGTGCGGATGGCCAGCACGGCCACGCTCGCGGTGATTCCCGCCAGCAACCACGACGTGGCCGACGCCTGGGCGATGAGTGCGGCGCTCGCGGCCACGAGACCGGCCGTCATCGGCGCCAGACCAGCCTGGACGATGCGGCGCCACGGCCGGTCCCGGAAGCGCTCCCACAAATGCAGCACAGCCACCGTAATGAGCGACGACGGTCCGAACTTCGCCAGCGACGTGACGAGCATGCCCTGCCAGCCGGCAACATGCCAGCCGACCAGTGTCACGATCATGAGGTTCGGCCCGGGCGCGGCCTGCCCGAGCGCGAACAGCGCGCTGAATTCCTCGGACGTCATCCAGTGGTGCAGGTCCACGACCTGGCGCTCCATCTCGGGCAGGATGGTGTTGCCGCCGCCGAACGCCAGTACGGACAACTGCGTGAAGATGAGCGCAAGCGAGACGAGCGTGCCGGTCATTGCGACACCCGCCATGTGGCATAGATCGAAATCGGCGTCATCACGAGCATGGTCAGGACGAGCGGCACGCGCAGCACGGCAATCGCAATGAAACATGCGAGCGCCACGCCGCCGAGCACGACCGACCTGCGCAGCGGCCACGCCACCTTCCACGCCATCTGAACGAGCAACCCCGCTGCGGCGGCCGCGAGCCCCGCGAACAGATGCTTCACGTGCGGATCGTTCTGGAAACGCTGGTAGATCATGCCGAGCACGATCACCACCGCCGAGGGCGCCGCGATCAGTCCGAGGATCGACGCGAGCGCGCCGCGCCACCCGTGAAAGCGCATGCCGAGCGCCACCGAGAGGTTGATGATGTTGCCGCCGGGCAGAAACTGGCACAGACCCAGCAGATCGGTGAATTCGCCAGGCGAGACCCAGCGGTGCTTCTCGACGACCATGCGTCGCGCGAGCGGCAACGCGCCGCCAAAGGCGGTCATGCCCAGGCCGAGAAAGCCGAGAAAGAGGGCGCGCAGGCTCGGCGTGCCGATGGCGTCGGTCGCGTCGGGAGGGCGCGAATCCCGGGATTCGCGGGCAGCGCGAGGTTCGCGCGGCCTGCGTCGTTCGAGAGACGGGGACGACGGGGTGGGGACGGGGCTGGCGTCCTGCCCGGCAGGGGGAGAGGAGGGAGCCGGAATACTCATGGCGAATCTTCTGAAAGCGCAACTGCTGTGGGGCCGTCAGGCTGCCGCGCCACCGAGAAGGCGTGGTGCGCGTGCCGCACGGGATACCGTCAGCGTAGGCCGATTGCGCTATATTGTCCAATATATGGAAGTGACTTAATTCATATTGGATCAATATGGCAAATATCGACGTGCGCCTGTTGCGCTATTTCATTGCAGTGGCCGAAACGGGGCACATGACGCGCGCCGCGGAGCGCCTGGGCATTGGGCAGCCGCCGCTCTCGCAGCAGATCCGCGTGCTCGAGACGCAACTGGGCGTTACGCTGTTCGACCGGCTGCCACGCGGCATGGCGCTCACGGACGCCGGCCAGGCCTTTCTCGCGGACGCCTGCGAGGTCGTGCGCAAGCTCGATCAGGCCGTCGACGACGTGCGCCGCGTCGCTGCCGGCATCAAGGGGCGCCTGTCGGTCGGCTTCACGAGTTCATCGGCATTGCATCCGTTCGTGCCGACGGTCATTCGCGCCTTCCGACGCGACGCGCCGTCGGTTTCGCTCATGCTCGACGAGAGCAGCACCAGCGAGCTGCTCGACGGCCTGCGCGACGGGCAGCTCGACGCGGCCTTCATCCGTCAGCCGCAAGGCGACATCGGGCAGATCGCGTTCGTGCCGGTGCTCGAGGAAGCGATGGTGCTGGCGGTGCCCTCGGCGCATGCGCTCGCGCTGACGGGGCGTGCAGGCAAAGCGGCCGTGCCGATGACGGCCGTCGCGGCGGAAAAGCTGATCCTCTATCGGCGCCGCACCGGACAGGGGCTATACGACGCCATCATCGCCGCGTGCCACAGCGCGGGCTTCAGTCCGAACATCGAACAGGAGGCGCCGCGCCTGCTCTCCACGCTCTCGCTGGTCGCCGCAGGGCTCGGCGTGTCGGTGGTGCCCGCTTCGCTCATGCGCATGCAGATCGAGGGCATCGTCTATCGGCCGCTCTCGCCCGCGCCGCGCGCACCGCTGCACTTCGCCTATCGCGAAGGCGTGCTTGCCGGGCCGAGCGCGCGCCTGCTCGATCACGTGCGGGCCACGGCGCAATCGTTCGTTGCCAGACCCTGAAAGGGACGGGGGCAACCGGACCGTTCGGCCTTCGGTGCGCGCCTCGCGCATGTGCCGGCGTCTCGCGCGCTCGCGGCGCTCACGTCACCGCACCGCCTTGCTTGCCGAGCAGGGCCTCGATGTGTCCGTGCAGGCCCACGTCGCTCCAGTCGAGTTCGCCCATGCGCCAGAAGCGGGCCTTGCCTTCGCGATCGACGAGATACGTCGCGGGCAGGCCCAGCGACCCGAAGCGCCTGTAGACCGCGCCGTCGCGGTCGAGCAGTACCGTGCCGTCGATCGGCAGCCGGGCGATGAATGGCGCCACGGTCGTGGGCGGCTCCTTGTAGTTCACGGCCACGAGCGCCAGTGCGCGGCTGCGATACTGGCGCGCGACCCGCCCCATCGCCGGGATCTCCTCGCGGCAGGGCCCGCACCACGTCGCCCAGAAATTCAGGATGACGACGCTGCCGCGCCAGTCGGAGAGCGATCGCGCCTTGCCGTCGAGCGCCTCGAGCGTGAACGCCGGCGTCTCGCCGCGCCAGGCCGAGAGCGTGCCGCCGGACGTGCCGGCAAGCGCGCGGTCGTCGACTTCGCTGCCCGGGGCGCCGGCCGCGAAGGCCCGCGCGCCCGGTCCGCCGAGCGCGCAAGCGGCCCCGGCGGCGAGCGTGTGGAAAAAATGACGGCGTTGCATCGTGATCTTCTCCCAGGCGAGCGGGGGCGCCGCTCAGGCAGTGAGCTCGCGAGCGGTCATGCGATAGCGGAACGTGTCGGGATCGAGGCTGTCGAGCCGCGCGTGCGCCACTTCGCCGTTCGGATACATGAGAAACGGCACGGTGCCGTCGCCGGCCGTCCGCGCCCCGGGCAACGCGATATCGGCGCCGTGGTTGAACGCCACCCAGTTCATCTCCCACTGACCGAAGAGCATTGCGCGCGCGGCACGCACCTTGAGGTCATCGAGCGGCAGGCCGCCGGGCACTTCCTCGAGCACGACCTTGCGCACGTCGGCCGGATCGACGGGCACCCAGCCGTAACCGGCGGCGTAGAACTCGGCGCGGCAGTGCTGCGCCCGGGTGACGTCGCCCGCCTTGCCCAGACTGTTGAAGCCATGGCGCGAGCTCGCCACGCGCACGCCGTAAGCGTCGCGCGCCGGGATGCCGACCGAGCGGGCGAGCGCGGTGAAGAGCGCGTTGATGTCGGCGCACTTGCCGGCCAGATTGCCGGTGGTGAGCATGTAGCGCACGTCGCCCGTGCCGCAGCCGCGCACGGCGCCTTCGCGGCGACAGTTCTCCACGATCCATTGGTAGATGGCCCGCGCCTTCTCCACGTCGCCTTGCCGAGCGCGTGTGATTTTCTCGGCCGTCTCGCGCACGAGACCGTCGGTCGGTTGAAGCTCGGTCGGCTGGAGGTAGCGGCGCAGTACCTGCGGCGACTCGCGCGGCGCGTTGGCCGATGGCGGCCGCGACAGATCGACGCGGCGATCGCGTGTGGCGAAAGTGTTGACGAGCGTCACCCGGCGCGCCGTCGGTTCGCCGCCGCCGGGCCACGCTACGGCGAGCATCGGCACGTCGATGCCGGCGGCGCCGCGCACCGTGCGCACCTCGGCGTTCGCCCCGGGGGCTTCCCAGCGCGCGCCGAGCGCCTGTTGATAGCCGCCGGACGGCGTGGTCGCGACGGGCAGCCAGACATTGGCCGGCGCGTTCGTTGCCGGCAGGTCGACCTGCGTGGTCAGCTCGAACGTGCGCCAGCCTTCGGCGGCGCTCGGCGCCGCGGCGCGTGCGGGCGCGGCATGTGCGCCGCCCGTGACGAGCGAGGTGGACAGGAAGGATACGGGAAGGGCGCAGGCGCCCAGCGAGAGAAAACGACGGCGTTGCATGATGAAGTCCCCTTGTGCGTCAGCGCTCACGGCGCATGGTGGTTAGGGTGCTGCGCTCGAATGTCCCATGCAGGGACGATGTGAAGCGGTAGCATGGACGCCGTCGACCGCCGGATCGAAGCCATTTCGCGACGCATCGGAGCGCATCACGACGAATCACCACGAGTCACCACGAGTCACCACGAATCGCGACGCATCACAACGAGTCAGGGCGCCAAAGCTGCACCATAATACGTCGACTTTTGGCAAACTGTCGTCATTCCGGAGCCCGTGTGCGCTGCGCGCACGGCAGACGGCCTGGCGGCGCGCTCCGGCCATTCAACGAACCCAACCACCATGACCGCAAACGATGCAACCCAAGCGGGCGCCGCAGCGGCGGCTCCGCGTCTGACTTCGCTTTCGCACGGCGGCGGCTGCGGCTGCAAAATCGCGCCGGGCGTGCTCTCGGAACTGCTCGCGCGCAACGAGACGCCGCTGCCCGCACCGGCCGCGCTGCTCGTCGGCACCGAAACGTCGGACGACGCGGCGGTCTATCAGCTCAACGACGAACAGGCGATTAT
This sequence comes from Pandoraea nosoerga, assembly GCF_902459585.1. Lineage (GTDB taxonomy): Bacteria > Pseudomonadota > Gammaproteobacteria > Burkholderiales > Burkholderiaceae > Pandoraea > Pandoraea nosoerga. The sequence continues at coordinate 165,265 of NZ_CABPSC010000005.1, read as the reverse complement.
CGCCACCACGGACTTCTTCATGCCGATCGTCGACGATCCGTTCGACTTCGGCCGCATCGCGGCAACCAACGCACTGTCCGACATCTACGCCATGGGCGGCAAGCCGATCTTCGCGCTCGCCATCGTCGGCATGCCGATCAACGTGCTGCCGCGCGAGACGATTCGCGACATCCTGCGCGGCGGCGAGTCGATCTGCGCCGAAGCCGGCATCCCGATCGCTGGCGGCCACAGCATCGATTCGGTCGAACCGATCTACGGCCTGGCCGCGCTTGGCGTGGTGCATCCGAAGCGGCTCAAGCGCAACGCGGACGCGCAGGCCGGCGACGTGCTCGTGCTCGGCAAGCCGCTCGGCGTGGGCGTGATGTCCGCGGCGCTCAAGAAGAACCAACTCGACGAGGCGGGGTATCGCCGCATGATCGACGCCACCACGCGCCTGAATCGGGTCGGGCCCGCGCTCGCCGCGCTGCCGGGCGTGCATGCGCTGACCGACGTCACGGGCTTCGGCCTGCTCGGTCACACGCTCGAGATGTGCCGCGGCGCGAATCTCGCCGCCTATCTGCGCATGTCCGACGTGCCGCTCTTCGACGGCGTGCGCGAGCTGGCCGACAAGGGCTGCGTGACAGGCGCATCGGGTCGCAACTGGGCCTCGTATGGCGCGTCGGTCGAGCTTGGCGAGCGGCTGACCGATCGCGATCGCGACCTGCTGTGCGACCCGCAGACGGCCGGCGGCCTGCTGGTGTCGTGCGCACCGGGCGCCGTGGACGACGTGCTCGCCGTGTTCCGCGCCGATGGCTTCGACGAGGCGGGCATCGTCGGCGCGATGCGTCCGGGCCAGCCGGGCGTGCGCGTGATCTGATACGCGCCGCCGCACATGCAAGAGTTGTCGCCGCCTTATGCGGCCCGTGCGGCCCGTGCGGCCCGTGCGCGACCTACGCCGCCGCCCGGTCCTTGCCATTGGCCGGTCCGCGACCGTCACCGGCGCCGCGATGCCGGTCGATGAACGCGACGATCGCCTCGCCCAGCGGCTTCGGCGCGTCGCGATGCGGCGAATGTCCACATGCGGGCAGTTTCACCACGCTCGCATGCGGCACATGCGCGGCAATGCTGTCCATCTGCGCCATGGTGCCGTATTCGTCGTCCTCGCCCTGGATCGCCAGCAACGGCCTTGAAATGCTTGCTACCGCGCCGACCAGATTCCATTCGCGAAACGCCGGGTTCAGCCAGATATCGTTCCATCCCCAGAAGGCCGAATCCACGTCGTCGTGGTAGCGTGCGAGCTTCGCGCGCAGATCGGTCGTCTCGTAGACGGTCTTCGTCTTCGCGATGCTCTCGATCGACACGTCCTCGACGAACAGATGCGGGGCCATCACGACCGCGCCGGCCAGTCGCTCGGGGAAGGCCGCCGAGAACAGCAGCGCGATCGAGCCGCCGTCGCTGTGGCCGACAAGCCAGGTGCGCGACGCCTGATCGGGGCCCACGCCCACGGCATCGAGGAATGCGGGCAGCACTTCGCGCGCCTGACGATGCATGAAGTCGACCGGCCATTTCTCGCCGGGCGGGCGCGGTGTGGAGCGACCGTAGCCGTTGCGCGAGTACACCAGACCGCGGTAGCCGCCCGCGTCGCACAACTGCTGCGGCCAGTCCTTCCACATCGCCACCGAGCCGAGCCCCTCGTGCAGAAAGACCAGCAGCGCAGCGTCGGTGCGCTCGGGATGGATCCAGCGGTACTCCAGCGAGAGCGCGCCGTGCGAGGGCGTCTCGATTCGGGCGAACTGAACGTCCGACATTGTCTCTTCGTCTCCTATAGCAACTCGCGCAGCTTGAAGCGCTGCACCTTGCCGGTGGCCGTCTTCGGCAGATCGTCGACGAACACCAGCTCACGCGGATATTTGTGCGGCGCGAGGCGCGCCTTGACGAAGGCCTTGAGCTCCGCGGCCATCGCGTCGGTCGGCGTCACGCCAGGCTTGAGCACGACGAACGCCCGCGTCTTCGTCAGGCCGTTGTCGTCGCGTCCCACGACCCCCGCCTCGAGCACGGCGTCGTGCTGCATCAGCACCATCTCCACTTCGATGGGCGAGACGTATTGGCCGCTCACCTTGAGCATATCGTCACTGCGCCCGGCATAGACGTAATACCCATTGGGCAGACGCTGGTACTTGTCGCCGCTCTTGAGCCACTCGCCGAGGAACGTGGCGCGCGACTTTTCGCGATTGCACCAGTACATGAGCGCCGCGCTCGGGCCCTTGATGTACAGATCGCCGATCTCGCCGTCCGGCACGGGCTTGCCGTTCTCGTCGCGCAATTCCACGGCATAGCCGGGCACCGGTTCGCCCGTGGTGCCATACGCCACGCGGCCCGCGCGATTCGACAGGAAGATGTGCAGCATTTCCGTCGAGCCGATGCCGTCGAGAATCTCCGCGCCGAAGTGCGCGGTAAAGCGCTCGCCGATCTCGCGCGGCAGCGCCTCGCCGGCCGACGTGCACAGGCGCAGCGATACGTCCTCGCGTGCGGGCAGATGCGGCGAGGCGAGCAGTGTGGCGTAGAGCGTGGGCACACCGTAGAAGATCGTCGGCCGGTGCTGGACGAGGCGCCTGGCGACAGCTTCGGCCGTCGGCCGCTCGGCCATCAGCACGACCGTCGCGCCCACCGAGAGCGGGAACGTCAGGCCATTGCCGAGGCCATACGCGAAGAACAGCTTCGCGGCGGAGAACGCGATGTCGTCTTCTCGAATGCCCAGTACGTGGCGCGCGTAAGTCTCGGCCGTCCAGTACAGATTGGCGTGGGTGTGTACGGTGCCCTTGGGCTTGCCCGTGGAGCCCGACGAATAGAGCCAGAACGCAATGTCGTCGGCCGAGGTGTCGGCCGGCAGTGCGCTGGGCGGCCCGTCGACCATGGCCTCGAACGTCGGCGGCACGGGGGCGCCGGTCTGAGTGCCGCTCCCGGCGGCAATCGGTTGCGACACGACGCACGGCGGCGGCGAACCGCGCTCGGCGACCTTGGCGAGCGCGGCCTGCACGGCTGGCATGAGTGCGCCGGACGCGATCACGAGCCGCGCCTTGCTATGCGCGATCATGTACGCGTAGTCGTCGGCCGTGAGCAGCGTGTTGACGACCACCGGCACCACGCCGGCGTACAGCGCGCCCAGGAACGCCACGGGCAGGTCGACCGTGTCGAGCATGATCAGCAGGATGCGCGCTTCGCGATGAACGCCGGCCCGCGCGAGGCCGGTGGCGAAGCGCCGGCTGCGCTCGGCCAGCTCGCCGTAGGTGAGGGTGCGCGTGTCGTCGATATAGGCAGTCTTGGCAGCGCGCTCGCGATTGAGCGCCTCCAGGTGCGCGGCGAAGTTGAAGTTCACCGGCGGTGGGGTCAGTACGGCTTCCATGTTGTCTCCGATGGATCACCACACGGCGCGCGGCGCCTTCATGCCCGGCGCGCGTGCGGCATTGGTTCCTTACGACTTGTCGGGCGCTCTGACGGCACCTCTGGTATCACCTTGACTGCGACGGCTTGCGGCTGGTGCTGCGGAATACGGCTGAATTACGGTCGGCATGCGGTCGGCATGCGGCTGGTCGGCGCTCTACTGCGGCCGGGCCCGGGCCAGCCGCGGCGTCGCCCCGGGGCCGCGAGGCGACCTCGCGGGCATCGTCGGGCATCGTCGGGCATCGTTGGGCGTCATTTATCCTCGTCTGGCATCGTTTATCCGGCCCACGCGACGGCGTCCTGCGTCAGCGCTTCGACGAGGGCGGCCGGGCCCTGGATGGCGGCGCGCACGTGATAGAAGCGCAACGCGCGCAGGCCGCCCAACTCCTCGCCACCGCCTGCTCGGCCCGGGCCGCCATGCAGCGCCTGCGGCATGACGTTGCCGTGCCCGGTCTGCGTCTTCGCCACGGAGGGATCGACGGCATGCACGCGGCCGTGGGTGCTCGCCAGCGCCAGCGCGGGCTCGCGCATGGCGAGCGCGTCGTTGCTGAACAGCGAAACGACGAGCGAGCCCTGTGCGCGCCGCGCAAGGGCCACGGCCTCGTCGGCGTTGCGATAGCCGATGAGCGTGGCCACCGGACCGAACACTTCGGTGTCATGCACGCGCTGGCCGGCCGCGCCGTCGCGCAGGCCGAGCAGCACCGGCGCCACGCAGGCGCTGTCGGGGCCGGCGTCGACGAACGCGGCCGCGCGATTGCCGTCGTAGAGCGTTTCCGCTTCGGCCCGCAGATGCGCAATGCCGTCGAGCACCGCCCGCTTTTGCGCGACGCTCACGAGCGAGCCCGTCTTCACCGTTTCGTTGCGTGGATTGCCCACGGTGGTCCCCGCCAGACGCTCGGCGATCGCCGCGGCGACGGCGTCGAAGTGTTCGCCGGGCACCAGCGCGCGACGAATGGCCGTGCACTTCTGGCCCGACTTGACGGTCATCTCGCGCGCCACTTCGCGCACGAATTGCTCGAACGCCGCCGTGCCCGGCGCGGCGTCCGGCAGCAGGAGGGCGCTGTTCAGGCTGTCGGCCTCCACGTTGATGCGCGCGGAGCGTTCGGTGAACGCGGGGTGCGTGCGCAGCGCGGCGGCCGTGTCGGCCGAGCCCGTGAACGAGACCACGTCGAACGGGCCGACGCGCTCGAGCAGGCCCGCCGCGCTGCCGCAGATCACCGACAGGCTGCCCGGCGGCAGCACACCGGCGGCGACCACGTCTGCCACCATGCGCTGGGCGAGCCATGCGGTCGACGTGGCCGGCTTCACGATGACGGGCACGCCGGCGAGCAGGGCGCCCGCGGCCTTTTCCCACAAGCCCCAGGCCGGAAAGTTGAAGGCGTTGATGAAGAGCGCCACGCCCGGCGTCGGACGCAGGACGTGCCGCACGGCGAACGAGCCGTCCTTGGCCAGCGGCACGGCGGCGCCGTCGAGCAGCGTGTGCGCGTCGCCCAGCGTCGCGCCGAGCTTGGCGTAGGTCGACAACGTATAGATCGCGCCGTCGATGTCGAGGGCCGAGTCGCTTGCGACCGTACCCGAGTTCGCCGTGGCGATGGCGTAGTAGTCGTCGCGATTGGCCTGCAGGGTGGTGACGATCTGCGCGAGTCGCCGCGCGCGCTCGCCATACGACAGGGCGCGTAGCGCGGGACCGGCGCGCTCGCGCGCGAAGGCGAAGGCCGCGTCGAGATCGAGGCCGGCGCTCGAAACGTAGGCCAGTGTGTCACCGGTGACGGGGTCGGTGAGCGCGGTGCGCTCGCCATTGCCGGCGACCCATTGGCCAGCGACGTGGTTTTCCAGCAGGACAGGGGTGCTCATGGCTGGGATCGGAAGCGAAAAGAAAGCGAAAAAAGCAAAAGGGGAGCGCCAAAGCTGCACGACAAAGCGGCACGCCAAAGGGGCACGCAAGGGCCGCTGGGGCGGCGCGGCGGCGAGGCGTGCGGCCACCGGCTTACGCGGCGCGCGTGAACTCGATGGCGCCTTCGGGCAGCAGGTACAGCACGAGGGCGCGACCGCTCGCGACGGTCGGGCGGTGCGCCGACCCGGGGCCGTATACGCACCAGCCGGCCGGATGGCCGTCGAAGGTAGCCCCCGGCGTGAGCGGCATGATCAGATCGATCTCGCCGTTGGGATGCACATGGTGCGGGCCCGCCAGATCGGCCATGTCGACCACGTCGACCGAAAAACCATGCGTCGCGGGCGTCGGCTTGATGACACGGCCGTAGCGAATGCCGCCGCCTTGGCGGTTGCACAGCCAGCCTTCGGCCACGCCGGTACGGCAGGCGGCCGAGAGCGTTTCGAACGTTTCGGAACCGGCACCGTGACGCGCGTTGAGCCAGCCGGCAAGTTCCGCGTCGAGCGCGCGGCCGTCGAGTTGCCGGGTGAGATCGGCAATCAGCGCCTGAAATTGGGGCACATCCATCGGTGTCTCCTGGGGACGTCGCAATCCGTACTCGTCGGCACGTGGCCGGCACTCGCCCGGCGGGCGCCTTGCGGGCCGGCGCAGGGGCTGCGGCCTGCGCGCCGTCTGTCGAGATGACGTCGATCAATCACGGTGTGCGGCAACGTCCGGGCCGTGTTTGCTTTTTTATCGACGCATGGTGAAAATTAGAGCATGCAATTTTGCCTGTCAAGCAATATATTACATGTTACCTGCTTCGAGGATCTCGCCTGATGAATAAGAGTGCGCAAGCCGATGGGGTGCCGACGGCGCGCGGTGCCGGGGAGAAGGATCCGTTCCTGGTCGCGCTGGGCGAGCGCGTGCGCACGCTGCGCGCGCGCCGCGGCCTGACCCGCAAGGCGCTGGCGCTCGACGCCGGGGTCTCCGAGCGGCATGTGGCCAATCTGGAGTCGGGCGTCGGCAACGCGTCCGTGCTGTTCCTGCGTCAGCTCGCGCAAGCACTAAATTGCACATTGGCGGAAATCGTCGGCGACGAGACGACGTCCTCGGCCGAGTGGCTGCTCATTCGCGAAATCCTGCACGGGCGCGACGGCGAAGCACTCACGCGAGCGCGTCAGGCGCTAAGCGAGCTGTTCGCCGGCAGCGAACGCGATCCCGACCGTCGCGGGCGCATCGCGCTCATCGGCCTGCGCGGCGCGGGCAAATCCACGCTGGGCCGCATGCTCGCGGACGACATGCACGTGCCGTTCGTCGAACTCAATCGGGTGATCGAGCAACTGGCGGGCTGCCCGCCGTCCGAGATCTATTCGCTCTACGGCGCCACCGCCTACCGTCGCTACGAACTGCGGGCGCTGGAGGCCGTGGTGGCCGAGCACCCGCGTGCGGTGATCGCCTCGCCCGGCGGCATCGTGAGCGACGCGGCCACGTTCAACTTCCTGCTCACCCATTGCTATACGGTGTGGCTGCAGGCGTCGCCGGAAGAACACATGAAGCGCGTGATCGCGCAGGGCGATCTGCGGCCGATGTCGGGCAACGCCGAGGCCATGGACGACCTCAAGCGCATTCTGGCCGGCCGTCAGGACTTCTACGCCAAGGCCGACATGAGCTTCGACACCAGCGGCCGGGCGCTCGCGGACGCCTATCTGCAGTTGCGCGGTCGCCTGGCCGTGCAGTTGTCGTCGGATTGAATTCGCGTGTCTGCAAAATAATTCATTTTTAGTCGTGAAATTGGTTGACTGGGGTTTTGTGCTGCACTATATTGCAATTCAACAAGATCATTATTCGTGTTGGAGGCAATCATGTTCGGCAAACCCCACGTCGACTACCGTACCGACCCCACGCAGTACAAGCACTGGAGACTGAGCTTCGAGGGTCCGGTGGCCACGCTGGCCATCGATATCGCGGAAGACGGCGGCATTCGCGAGGGCTACAAGCTCAAGCTCAATTCGTATGACCTGGGCGTGGACATCGAACTGCACGATGCCATTCAACGCATCCGCTTCGAGCATCCGGAAGTCAAGACGGTGGTGATCACGAGCGCCAAGGATCGCGTGTTCTGCTCGGGCGCGAACATCTTCATGCTCGGCCTGTCCTCGCATGCCTGGAAGGTCAACTTCTGTAAGTTCACGAACGAAACGCGCAACGGCCTGGAGGACTCCAGCCGCCATTCCGGCCTGAAGTTCCTTGCCGCCGTGAACGGCGCGTGCGCGGGCGGCGGCTACGAGCTGGCGCTGGCGTGCGACGAGATCTATCTGGTCGACGACCGTTCGTCGTCGGTGGCGCTGCCCGAGGTGCCGCTGCTCGGCGTACTGCCGGGCACCGGCGGCCTCACGCGTCTGACCGACAAGCGCCACGTGCGCCACGACCGCGCCGACATCTTCTGCACGATCGTCGAAGGCATTCGCGGCGAGCGCGCCAAGCAATGGCGCCTGGTCGACGAAGTGATCAAGCCGGCTCAGTTCGCCCAGACGGTTTCGGCCCGCGCGCTGGAACTCGCGCAGCGCAGCGACCGGCCGGGCGGCAAGGGCGTGACGCTCACGCGCATTGAACGCACCGACGAGCCGGACGCCATTCGCTACGAATTCGTCGACGTGGAAATCGACCGCGCCAAGCACACGGCAAGCGTGACCGTCAGGGCGCCGAAGTCGGCGCCGCCGGCCGACATTGCGGGCATCGAAGCCGCCGGTGTGAACTGGTGGCCGCTGAAGATGGCGCGCGAGCTTGACGACGCCATCCTCAATCTTCGTACCAATGAACTCGACATCGGCACCTGGCTGCTGCGCACCGAAGGCGACGCACAGCACGTGCTCGCCGCGGACGCCTCGCTGCTCGCGCACCGGGATCACTGGTTCGTGCGCGAGACGATCGGCATGCTGCGCCGCACGTTCGCCCGCATCGATGTGTCCTCGCGCTCGCTGTTCGCGCTGATCGAGCCGGATTCGTGCTTTGCCGGCACGCTCGCCGAATTCGCGTTTGCCGCGGACCGCACCTATATGGCCGCGCTGCCGGCCAGCGAGGAAGACGAGCCGACGATCACGCTCACGGAAGTGAACTTCGGCCTGCTGCCGATGGTCACCGACCAGTCGCGTCTGGCACGCCGTTTCTACGAGGATGCGGGGCAAATCGAAGCGGTGCGCGCCACCATCGGCCGCCCGGTGCGCCCGGACGAAGCGGAGCGCCTGGGGCTCGTGACTGCCGCGGTCGACGATCTCGACTGGCCGGACGAGATCCGTATCGCCATCGAGGAGCGTGCGGCCATGTCGCCCGACGCGCTCACCGGCATGGAGGCGAACCTGCGCTTCAACGGCCGCGAGACGATGAACACGCGCATCTTCGGCCGGCTGTCCGCCTGGCAGAACTGGATCTTCATCCGTCCGAACGCCGTGGGCGAGAAGGGCGCGCTGAAGGTCTACGGCAAGGGCAGCAAGGCGCAGTTCGACCTGAACCGCGTCTGACGCACCGGCCCGCGAATCGAAGAACGGCCGCGCCGGCCCGGGCAGTCGCCGCCGGGCGGCGGGCGAGCGAGACGTATCCGCAGAACCCATACGAGACACGAGGAATCCCACGATGGCTTCGATCAACTACAGCGAGAAGATCCCCAACAACGTCAATCTGTCCGACGACCGCACGCTGCAACGCGCGCTCGAGCAGTGGCAGCCCAACTTCCTGTCCTGGTGGGGCGACATGGGGCCGGAGGGCTCGCACGGCTATGACGTCTATCTGCGCACGGCCGTGAGCGTCGATCCGAGCGGCTGGGCGCATTTCGATCACGTAAAGATGCCGGACTATCGCTGGGGCATCTTCCTCACGCCGGGCGAGGCCGATCGCAAGATTCACTTCGGCGAGCACAAGGGCGAGCCCGCGTGGCAGGAAGTGCCGGGCGAGCATCGCGCCAACCTGCGCCGCATCATCGTCACGCAAGGCGATACGGAGCCGGCGTCGGTGGAGCAGCAGCGTCACCTCGGGCTTACCGCGCCGTCGATGTACGACCTGCGCAACTTGTTCCAGGTCAACGTGGAGGAGGGGCGCCACCTGTGGGCGATGGTCTACCTGCTGCACCGCTACTTCGGCCGCGACGGTCGCGAAGAGGCCGAAGCGCTGCTCGGGCGCCGCTCGGGCGACGAGGACAATCCGCGTATTCTCGGCGCGTTCAACGAGAAAACGCCGGACTGGCTGTCGTTCTACATGTTCACGTATTTCACCGACCGCGACGGCAAGTTCCAGCTCTCCGCGCTGGCCGAATCGGGCTTCGATCCGCTCGCCCGCACCACGAAGTTCATGCTCACCGAAGAGGCGCACCACATGTTCGTGGGCGAGTCGGGCGTCTCGCGCGTGATCAGCCGCACGGCGCAGGTGATGAACGAACTGAAGACGGACGACGTCTCGAAGCTGCGCGCGGCCGGGGTGATCGATCTGCCGACCATCCAGCGCTACATCAACTTCCACTACTCCGTGACGATCGACCTGTTCGGCGCGGACCAGTCGTCCAATGCCGCCATTTTCTACAGCTCGGGCCTCAAGGGCCGCTACGAGGAGAGCAAGCGCGACGACGACCACCAGCTCAGCGGCCAGACCTACCGGCTGCTGGACGTCGACAACGGCAAGCTCGTCGAGCGCGAGGTGCCGATGCTCAACGCCATGAACGAAGTGCTGCGCGACGATTACATCAAGGACTCCATTGCCGGCGTGAACCGTTGGAACAAGGTGCTCGAGAAGGCCGGCATCGACCTGCGCCTGACGGTGCCGCACAAGGCGTTCAACCGCCAGATCGGCACGTTCGCCGGGGTGCGCGTGTCGCCGGACGGCCGCGTGGTGAGCGAGCCCGAATGGGCCGCGCACGAGCGCGAGTGGCTGCCGTCGTCGGAAGACCGCGCGTATGTGGCCTCCCTCATGGGGCGCGTGACCGAGCCGGGCAAGTTCGCGAACTGGATCGCGCCGCCCCCGCTGGGCATCAACCGCCAGCCGATCGATTTCGAGTACGTGCGTTTCAACTAAGGGCCGAGGAGAGCCTTCCCCACAAGGAGACAGCATCATGAACGGCCCCGTTCCGGTCGAAGTTCTGAGGCAGCATCTGATCGATCCGGAGATCTGCATTCGCTGCAATACCTGCGAAGAGACGTGCCCGGTCGACGCGATCACGCACGACGAGAACAACTATGTCGTGCGGGCGGACGCGTGCAACGGGTGCATGGCGTGCATCTCGCCGTGCCCCACGGGGGCCATCGACAACTGGCGCGACGTGCTGCGGGCCGAGGCGTATCCGATCGAGGATCAGTTCACATGGGACGAACTGCCCGTGCAGGACGACGCGCTCGCCGGGCAGGGCGTGATCGGCGAGTCGGCCGAGGCGGTCGGCAAGGGTTCCGGTAATGGTTCCGGCAATAGCGGCAGTCATGGCAGCAGCAGTCATGGCGCTGCGGGAACGGATGCCGCCGGGCCCGTCATCGGCGGCTCGGACCTGGTGCGCGGCTCGATCGTGCCGCCGTGGTCCGCCGCGAAGCCCTACGTCAACCTGTACACGCACAAGGCCCCCGTGCAGGCGATCGTGGTGGGCAACTACCGCGTGACGGACGCGAGCACGCAGAGCGACATCCATCACATCGTGCTGGACTTCGGCAAGCACCCGTTCCCAGTGCTCGAAGGGCAGTCCATCGGCATCATCCCGCCGGGCACGACGGCCGACGGGCGGCCGCATCATGCGCGCCAATACTCGGTCGCGTCGCCGCGGGACGGCGAGCGCCCGGGCTACAACAACCTGGCGCTCACGGTGAAGCGGGTGACGTCCGACCATCAGGGCCACGCGGTCGGCGGCGTGTGCTCGAACTATCTGTGCGACCTGAAGAAGGGCGACGTGGTGAATGTGATGGGGCCGTTCGGCAGCACGTTTCTCATGCCGAACCACGCCGACTCGCATCTGCTGATGATCTGCACCGGCACCGGGGCCGCACCGATGCGCGCGATGACCGAGTACCGCCGCCGTCGCCGCCTGAAAGGAGCGACCGGCAAGCTCATGCTGTTCTTCGGCGCGCGCACGCAGGGCGAGCTGCCGTACTTCGGACCGTTGCTCAATCTGCCCAAGGACTTCATCGACACGAACCTGGCGTTCTCGCGCACGCCGGGGCAGCCCAAGCGCTACGTACAGGACGCGATGCGCGAGCGCGCGGCCGACGTGGCGGCGCTGCTGCGTCACGAGCACACCTACATCTACGTGTGCGGGCTCAAGGGGATGGAGGACGGCGTGCTGCAGGCGCTGCAGAGCATTGCTGGCGAGGCCGGGCTCGACTGGCCCGCGCTCTGGCAGCGGCTGAAGACCGAGGGGCGCCTGCATCTCGAGACGTACTGAACCGCGCCGCCCGCGCGTGAACGTGCGGGCGCATGATTGACCGACGGCGTTCTGCGCCGGCTTGACACCGCGTGCTTCGGCGCGCGGTTTTTTTTCGTCCGCGCGCGGCTCGCATGCCGCCGTGAGCCGCCCACACGGCCTCGGATAGCGTGTCGGGTAGCGTGTCGGGTAGCGCGGGGTAGGATCGGATGGGGCAGGATGGAGGCCGCTGGGGACCGCTGGGGGCCGGCTGTCCCGGAGGCGTCACCGAAATTGAGTACTATGGAGAGGCTGTTTCCTTCCATTTTTCTCTGAACGGAGAGTCACATGGGCAAGAAGCGGATTCTGGTACTGGCAGGCGACTACGTCGAAGACTACGAACTGATGGTGCCCGTGCAGGCGCTCTCGGCGGTGGGGCATCGCGTGGAGGTGGTCTGCCCCGGCAAGAAGGCCGGCGACAAGGTGCGCACGGCCATCCACGACTTTGAAGGCGATCAGACCTACAGCGAGAAGCGCGGGCACGACTTCACGCTCACCGCCACGTTCGACGGGCTGTCGGCCGCCGACTTCGACGCGCTCGTGATTCCGGGCGGACGTGCGCCCGAATATCTGCGGCTCAACGACGAGGTGCTCGCGGCCGTGCGTCACTTCGCCGAGAACGACAAGCCGATTGCCGCGATCTGTCACGGCGCGCAGTTGCTGGCCGCGGCCGGCGTCATCGAGGGGCGCGAGTGTTCCGCGTATCCGGCGTGCGCGCCGGAAGTGCGCCTTGCCGGCGGGAAATACATGGAGATCGGCATCGACGAGGCGCATACCGACGGCAAGCTCGTGACCGCGCCGGCGTGGCCCGCACATCCGGCGTGGATCGCGCAGTTCCTCGCGGTGCTCGGGACGAAGATCGAACTCTGATTCGTATCGCTCGCGTTCGTCCTGTTCCTCCCGTCCTTCCGGTCGTCCCATTGTTCCATTCGCCGGCCGGACCCGGCCCCCCGCGCGCGGGGGGCTTTTCATTCGTGCGCCGCGCGCTATCGGGCGAGCCCGCTCATCGCGCGCAGCCGCGCATCGGCCTGCGCGAGCGCGTGCTCGCTGAAGACTTCGATGCCATGACGCCGCAGCCACGCGGCCGTCACGCCTTCTCCGGCGATTTTTCTTGCGCGGAACGAACCGTCGTAAATCGTCGAGCTGCCGCACGACGGGCTGCCTTCCTTCAACACGGCAATGCGTATGCGGTGGCGCTGCGCCAAGGCGAGGGCGCGTTGCGCGCCCTCGAGGAAGGCCGCGCTCACGTCCGCGCCGGTGCTGTCCGTCACCCGCGCGAGCGATCGCCACACCGCGTCGCCGCTCGACGCGCCGGAGATCTCGGCGGGCGCGCGCGGCGTCGGCAGGCCGCCGGCCACTTCGGGACAGATCGGGACGATGAGATCAGCCGCGCGCCAGCGTTCGAGAATGGCGGCGTCGCTCGTGCAGGCGGCGTGGCGCCCGTCATAGCGGACCGGCTGGCCGAGCAGACAACCGCTGACAAGGATACGAGGCGGGAAAGACATGCGCGCAGACTATCATGGCGGCGGCTTTGTCCCAAGTTGACGCGTTTCCGAAAGCTCGCCGCCCGACACCGCAGCACTATCGGTCGAACCCGACCCCGGGCGGCCGGCTCGCGATTCGCGGCCTTCCCGACGTCTATCAATGCATCCTCGAGCGGCACTATCTCGCAGCGCTGCGGCTCGATAATCGCGCGCTGTACGACGGCGAGATGCGCAACCTCGGCGTCATCTGGCGCGACAAGAACGACCCGCCGTATGCGACGACGGTGAACTTCACCGGATGTCTGGCCGCAGGGATGAATTCCGCGGGCGTTGTGGCAGCGCCGGCGGTGCATGGCGGCATACCTCGCGCCAACACGTCGATTGCCGCCATGACCGTTGGCCGGCGCCTTCGCACCTTCGCACCTTCGCGCCTTCGCGCGTTACGCGAGACACAGGACGCGAAATTGGCGTGAGATGCCCTCAGAAATCCGCCCGGTGCGCTGGCGCTGTCCGCTGAAATGGCGTTCCGGCTGGGACGGCCCGGCGCGTCCGACATCCTGCCGTGGGCGACGAGCACGAGCGGCATCGTCCATTCCGTGGGCACGCATGTACGCCGCGGGCGCGGCGGCGATCAGCGCGCAACAGTCGCCGTTTTCCGGCCTCCGGCCTCCGGTCTCCGGCCTCCGGCCGTCGTCCGTGATCGTCACGAACGGCGCGGCGGGGCAGCGAGCAGCGTGCTGGCGGCACTCATCAATGCGTCGATGGCTGCGCGAAGCTTGGGCGACGGATGCCGAGTATCGGGCCAGACCAGATGCAGCGGCGTGGCTGGCGCATAGTGATGCGGCAGCAGTTGGACGAGGCGTCCGCGATCGAGCGATTGCACGACCAGCCAGTGCGGCAGGCAAGCGATGCCGAGCGCCTGTTCCGCGGCTTCGCGCAGCGTGACGAGATCGTCGAGAACGAAACGCGGCGCGCGGCGGGTGTCTCGTGGCATCGCCAGGGCCGGCCATTCGTAGAAATTGCCGTTGCGGCCGTACATCAACCGTTCGTGGGCGCCGAGATCGGCGCTTGTGTGGGGGGTGCCATGCTCGGCGAGATAGGCGGGCGCCGCGCACAACATCATCGTCTGCTCGCCGAGCGGCCGCGCCTTGAGGCCCGGGGTGTCGTCGAGGCGACCGCTGCGCACCGCCAAGTCGTAGCCTTCCTCGATCAGATCGACGCGCCGGTCGCTGAACGCCATCTCGAGGCGCAGTTGCGGATGCGCTCTCGCCAGCGCCAGCAACACGGGCGCAATGCACTGGCGGCCGACCTGGACCGGCATCGTGACGCGAAGCCTGCCCATCGGCGTCTGCGAACCGGCACTCAGCTCGCTTTCCGCCTCCGAGAGCTCGGCCAGCACCTTCGTGCAGCGTTGATAGAACGACTGACCCTCGTCGGTCAGATGCTGGCTGCGCGTGGTGCGATGAAACAGGCGCACCCCGAGTCGCGTCTCGAGTCGACCGACGCGCTTGGCGACGGCGGAGCGGGTGAGGTGCAGGCGTTGTGCGGCGCCGGAAAAACTGCCGGCGTCGGCGGCCGCCACGAACGCGGAAATGCCCGAGAGCCGGTCCGGTGTATAAGCGTCATTGGTGCTCATTTATCTCCAATATGAAGAGAATTTGCCATCACTGCGGCTAAGTATTCTCCAATAAGCTTATGGTGTCCACCCGGCATGCCGGGGCAACTCCATCAGACAGAGGATCGGTGATGAACACGATGCAGCAATGGCAGATGACAACGCTCGGCGAGACGGCGCTCGAGCGCGCGACAGTGGCGATTCCACGGCCCGGCCCGGGCGAGGTACTGGTAAAGGTCGGCGCGGTGTCGCTCAACTACCGCGACGCGTTGATGATCGACTCCGGCATGGGCCTGCCGCTCACGTTCCCGTATGTACCGGGCTCCGACATGGCGGGCGAAGTGGTCGCCGTGGGCGGCGGTGTCACGCGGGTTCGCGCAGGCGAGCGCGTGGTCAACACATTCTGGGATCGCTGGATCGACGGCGAGCGGGCGCCGGCGGGGTTGCAAATTTTCGGCGGGACGCTGCAGGGCGTGCTGCGCGAGTACGCGGTGTTCCCCGAGGACGCCGTGGTGCGTGCGCCGGCCACGCTCGATGACGTGGCCGCCTCGACCCTGACCTGTGCCGGCGTCACTGCGTGGTCGGCGCTGTTTGGCCACGGGCGCCGTCTGGCAGCCGGCGAGACGGTACTCGCGACCGGCACGGGCGGCGTGGCGCTGTTCGGGGCGCAACTGGCGCTGGCCCACGGAGCCCACGCGATCGTCACGAGCGCCAGCGAAGCGAAACTCGCGCGGGTGCGGGCGCTTGGCGTGACGCACGGTGTGCCGCGTCGGGACGGCTGGTCCGAAGACGTGCTGCGGCTCACCGAAGGGCGGGGCGTCGAACAGGTGCTGGAACTCGCCGGAGGCGACATGGGCGAGACGATGAGCGCGCTTGCCCATGGCGGCAAGGTTTCCGTCATCGGCATGCTGGGCGGGCAGACTTTGCAATTGCCCGTCTACCCGGTGCTGCTCAAGCGCGCCCACATCCAGGGAATCGGCGTGGGGCATCGGGCGGGACTCGAGTCGCTGGTGACGATGATCGAGCGCCACGCCATCACGCCGGTGGTGGACGCCGTCTACGATTTCGCGGACTTCAGGCAGGCGCTGGCGCACCTGCGGCGCGGCGCGTTCGGCAAGGTGGTGGTGCGCGTGGACGGGGCGCCGGCCCGGGTTGCCTAAGGCTGAAAGCTCGCATACACTATCGACGCCACAAACCCCGCGTGACTGGCGATTAGGGCGCACAGCCTTGTGTGTCCGAGGTGGAGCAACCCACCGGGAAGCGCCGGGGTCTTATTTGCCGTTCGCCTGGGCAGCCGTGATGGTTGGTGCTGCCCTGTCTATCGTCTTCCAAAGCACAAAGGAAGGCGCGCCGCACCATCCCCTCCCGGAAAACCTGTTCAATTCAACGGAAACGCCATGTTCGACAAATCGAAATCCACTGTTGCCGCCGTCGATCCCGACGTTTGGGCTGCGATTCAGAAGGAAAACCAGCGTCAGGAAGATCACATCGAGCTGATCGCCTCGGAAAACTACACCAGCCCGGCCGTGATGGAAGCGCAGGGCTCGCAGTTGACCAACAAGTATGCGGAAGGTTATCCGGGCAAGCGCTATTACGGGGGTTGCGAGTACGTCGACGTGGTCGAGCAGTTGGCCATCGATCGCGTGAAGGCCCTATTCGGCGCCGAAGCCGCGAACGTGCAGCCGAACTCCGGTTCGCAGGCGAACCAGGGCGTGTATTTCGCCATGCTCAAGCCGGGCGACACGATCATGGGCATGAGCCTCGCCCATGGCGGTCACCTCACGCACGGCTCGCCGGTGAACATGTCGGGCAAGTGGTTCAACGTGGTGAGCTACGGCCTCAATGAAGCCGAGGACATCGATTACGACGCGGCCGAGAAGCTCGCGCAGCAGCATAAGCCGAAGATGATCGTGGCAGGCGCCTCGGCCTTCTCGCTGAAGATCGATTTCGAGCGCATGGCCCGTATCGCCAAGTCGGTCGGTGCGTATTTCATGGTCGACATGGCCCACTACGCCGGTCTGATCGCCGCGGGCGTGTATCCGAATCCGGTGCCGCACGCCGACTTCGTGACCACGACCACGCACAAGAGCCTGCGTGGCCCGCGCGGTGGCGTGATCCTGATGAAGGCCGAGTTCGAGAAGCAGATCAATTCGGCGATCTTCCCGGGCATCCAGGGCGGCCCGCTCATGCACGTGATCGCCGGCAAGGCCGTGGCGTTCAAGGAAGCCGCGACACCCGAATTCAAGGCGTATCAGGAACAAGTGGCGAAGAACGCGCGCGTGCTGGCCGAGACGCTGGTCAAGCGCGGTCTGCGCATTGTGTCGGGCCGCACCGAATCGCACGTGATGCTGGTCGACCTGCGTGCGAAGCACATCACCGGCAAGGCGGCGGAAGCGGCGCTGGGTGAAGCGCACATCACCGTCAACAAGAACGCGATCCCGAACGATCCGGAAAAGCCGTTCGTCACGAGCGGCGTGCGTCTGGGTTCGCCGGCAATGACCACGCGCGGCTTCAAGGAAGCGGAGGCCGAACTGGTCGGCAACCTGATCGCCGACGTGCTGGACAATCCGGAAAACGCCGAGACGATCGCCACGGTGCGCGCCAAGGTCGCCGAGCTGACCAAGCGTTTCCCGGTCTACGGCTAAGCGGCGGGCCCCACACGCATGCGCTGCCCGTTCTGCCGACACGACGACACGCAGGTCATCGACTCGCGTGAAGCGGAAGACGGCGCCGCCATCCGGCGGCGTCGGAAATGCCCGTCGTGCGACAAGCGCTTCACCACATACGAGCGCGTCGAGCTCGCGATGCCGGCTGTCGTCAAGAAAGACGGCAGCCGCGCCGAGTATGATCGCGCGAAGGTGCGCGCGAGCATGCAACTGGCGATTCGCAAGCGTCCCGTGAGTGCCGAAGCCATGGATGCCGCGATCGCGCGCATCGAATACAAGCTGCTGGCCGGCGCGGAGCGCGAAGTGATGAGCCAGCGCATTGGCGAACTGGTCATGCGCGAGCTCAAGCGGCTGGACAAGATCGCGTATATCCGGTTTGCGTCGGTGTACCGCAGCTTCGAGGACATTGCGGAGTTCCGCGACGTGCTCGAGGAGATCGACAGCGCCGACCTGAAACCGAAGCGCAAGCCGGTGTGACCCGGTCGCGCAGTCGCGCGCAGGTCGGGAGTGGTTGCAGCAAGTTGGACGGAAAACCCGTCGCGCCTGAAAGGGCGCGGCGGGTTTTTTATTGGTGCGAGCCGTTTCCCAATATTGGCTATTGGCCGTTGTTTGCGTACATCAAAATTTTTATTTTGGAATTTTGTTATTGGGTTATTGGGTTTTTTGGGAAAGTGCCAGTGTTTTAAAGAATTATTTTGTTGTGAAAGTTCTAAATTTAATTGTTTCTCCGGCTTTGAGTTAAGTATCAAAAATCAGTGATTTCGGGCTTGTTTCGATAATCCGCCTTTTAGACTTCGTGAGCCTTGACGCAGGTCGTAGCGCCGTGTCTGGAGTGCGATGGGAGAAAACTCATCGTTTTTCAAGAATTAATTTATGGATTATCGAATGCAAAAGGTTCATCCGAAGTCGAACGCCCTACGTCAGACGAAGATTTGCATGGCTGCTGCGACGGTGGTGGCGGCAGCCGCTTTGCCCGGTTATGCGGTGGCCGAGGAAAGTGCCGCCCCCGCGTGGCAGACGACCAAAGAAGGCCGTCAGAAAGCGCTGAACGGCAAGATCAGCGCAAGCGAAAACGCACCGGCCAAATGGAAAGACGCTGACGAAGCATTGCGTCATCAGAAGTCGTTTGGGCGTTTCGCGAGCACCGTTCGCGAAGCGCTCGGAAAGCCGGCCAGCGAGGAAAAGCTCGAGGCCCTTGGCGAAGTGAAGCGGGCCGTTGAGGCTGAAATTACCGCGATCGCTTCGAAAAATCCGACCGAAGGCGAAGCACCCGCGCACGACAAGGAACACGCGACGGCGCTGGGCGCCCTTAAGGATGCACTGGCGAAGATCGACGCCGAAGCCAAACTCGCCGCTTCCGATAATGACCGGAAGGCACTTGACGCTCTCGTCGCCGAAGCCAAGGTGAATGGGGCCATCACGGCCGCGCAGACCGCCCTCGACGGCGCCAAGAAGAATCTGGATGACTTCAACCTGCTCAAGCACAAGCAGAGCGTCTGGGAAGCGGTGGACAGCGACGAGATGGTCGCGCGACTCGACAAGACCTTCGTGCTCGACGCAAACGCGCCCAACGCCGAAAAGAATGGCACGAAGTCGGCATGGTCCGACATGAACCTCCAGACGTTCAAGTCGGACGACGCGGTTGGCACGACCGCCAACGCGCACACCAAACTGGCTCAAGACGCCACGCTTGAACTGGGCAGCTTTTCCGGCAGCGATTCCGACGCCATTTACGGCCTGGCGGAAAACAACGGTCAGAAGACGCGCGCCATCGACACCCTTCGCATTCTCGCGGACGCCGATCATCGAGTGCATGTCGCCGACGGCGTGCTGAGCATGAAAAAAGGGATCGAAGGCAGCGGCAAGATTGCGATCGACGTGGGTCCGAAGGGCGAACTGAACTTCCTGGCAGACGGTGTGGGCGTCGACGCCGGCGCGCAGCAGGTCACGCTCACGGCCACGGGCCCGGCAAGCGGCTCGGCCGAGGCAGCCGGCAAGATCGCGTTCGGCAAGGGCACGAGCGCCGGCAAGGCCCGCATCGAGGTCGTCAATGGCGCGGCGCTGGGCTTTTCGGAAGGGGCCAACGCAGGCGCGAGCACGATCAACATCGGCGGGACGATCACCAAGGACGAAGTTGAAGCCGCCAAGGCGCTCGACGAGAACAGCACCCTGGCCGAGGCCACGGCCGCCAGCGCGACTTTCGATGGGGCATCGGCCGCCGACGCCACGATCCGCAATAGCGGCAACCTGACCTTCACGGGCGCAGATCTGGGCAACGCGAAGATCACGAACGAAGCGAAGGGCGTCGTGAAGATCGAAGGCAAGCCGTTCAAGCTCGAGGACAGCGAGCGTCCCGAGACGCGGGCCTCGGTCGCCGGCAATGCCGAGCTGACCAACCGCGGCACGCTGACCGTGACGGACGCCAAGCTCGGCAACATGCACCTGACAAACGAGGGGCAGGCGTCCATTAAGTCGGGGGTTTCCGGGCAGGCGGTGCGTGTCCTGAACACCGGCGCCGCGGGCGACCTGACAATGGAGGACACCGCCGTGGAGGCGCTGTTCGTGAACAACGATGCGAAGGCGACGCTCAAGGGACTCTCCGGAGGCACCGCGGTGTTGCTCAATCATGGAACCGGCACGCTCACCGTCGGTGATTCGACCGTCGAGAACCTCGCGGTGATCAATGGCGCAAAGGCGGAAGTGACCGGACCGTCCGCCGCAAAGGCGGTGTTGACGAACACGGCTGGCGGCGATCTCAAGGTCTCGGGCGCCAAGGTGGCCAATTTGCAGGTCGTCAATGAAGCGAAAGCGCAACTGGCAGCGCTGACCGAAGGCAAGGCCGCCATTTCGAACGCCGCGGGCGCGGACCTCGAGGTCTCCGAGTCGAAGCTGGCCGGCCTGGCGCTCGATAACGCGGGCAAGGCCAAGTTCGCTTCGTTGGACGCGGCTGGCGCCAGCATTGCCAACGCAGACGGGGCCGCCCTCGACATCGCGGATTCGACGCTCTCCGGCCTGAAGCTCACGAACCGGGGCAACGTTACGATGCGCGGCGCCACCACTGTGCAGAACGCCGCTATCGAGCTCACTGCCGGTTCGCTGGACGTCTCCGGTCTCGCCGCGGGCGAGAACGGCGCCCAGCTCGGCATCGGTTCGTTGTCCGGCAACGGCCAGGTGATCGCAGGCAACACGGCGCTCACGGTCGGCTCGCTGAATCAGGACGATGTCTTTGGCGGCAGGATTCTGGCGGCCGCCCCGGCCGTCGCCACCGACACCACTGCCCCGGATGCAACCAACGTGGCGGGCGATTCGGAAGGTTCGGACGGCAACACGGATGGCAAGACGGACGGCAACACGGACGGCAACACGGACGGCAACACGGACGGCAAGACGGACGGCAAGACGGACGGCAAGGAAGACGTCAACGTAGGCGGTGAGGCAGGCGATACGGACGTCGCCCCGGCATCCCGGGCGCCGAGCGCCGCTGCCGCCCCGACCCTCACCAAGGTGGGTACGGGCAATCTGACCCTCGCGGGCGATCAAAGCGACCTCACGTCGGTGACCGTGCAAAGCGGCAAGTTGACCGCCGCGCACGCGAACGCGCTCGGCTCCGGCGATGTCGTCATCGCGCAATCGGCGACGCTGGCGATTGCGGCGCCCAGCGTCACGGGCGTGGCCACGATCGAGAACGCCGGCAGCATCGACCTGGGTCTGAACCAACTGAGTGTCCAGAAGTACAAGTCGAGCACTGGCGCGTCGATCAAGACCGTGGCCACCAAGTCGGATGGCAAGGTCCGCACGGGTCTAGTCCACGTCGGCAAAGAGGGCGACTTCAGCAACACCGATCTTCAGATCAATCGTGATTCGACGGTGAAGCTCAAGGACATCGTGGGCCAGAACATCCAGATCGTGACGAAGGACGACGGCGCCACCGTCAACGCCTTCAATCAGGTCAGGTTCGGCAGCGTGGCAGCCGAAAACGCCGGCAATGGCGAGGTGACGATCACCGAAGACAGCCGCGTTGGCTTCGTCGCCGGAAACGCCGCGTATACAGCCAACGAGCGCGCGGCACTGGCCTCGGTCGATGGCGTGACCTATGGCCAGGTCGCCACGGGCAAGGTCGGCGGCGACGTGCTCGCCGAGATGCTGGAACAGGAAGCCGGTTCCGCAGAGCAACGCCGTTCGGCAAGCCTGCTGTCCGGCGAGGCGCTGGTGAACAATGCGCAGGCCGCACAGAGCGCCGCAACGGCGTTCCAGCGCGGCATGCAAACGCGCATGATCGCCGGCGGGGCGATGTTCGACGACAAGACCGCCAACGGCGCGAGCGCCGACGACAGCGGCGTGGCCGGCTGGGCGGCATTCGCCGGTGGCAACACGTCGCAACGCGGCAACGGGCCTGCATTCGACGTGCGCGGCCTGGATGGCGCGATCGGCGTCGACAAGCGCATCGGCAGCAACACGATCGTCGGCGCGTCTGTCGGTATGGGCAACCAAAACTCGAAGGCAAAGGGTCAGCCGGGCGAGTCGAAGATCAACAGCGTGAGCGTGGGTCTGTACGGTTCGCATCTGAACGACGCGAGCTGGTTCGTCAACGGTGGCGTGTCCTATACGAATCACAGCGTGAAGACCGATCGCACGGTGGCCGCGGGCGACGTGTCGTCGCGCGTGTCCGGCAAGACGAACGGTCAGACCTTCGGCGTGTTCGGTGAAGTGGGCAAGCGCTTCGAGGTGTCGGGCACGAACATCGATCCGTCGGTGGGCGTGCGCGTGGCGTCGACTCGCCTGAGCGGTTTTGACGAGACGAACCGCGCCGGCGGCGGCAACGACGGTCTGAAGGTCGGTGCGCAGTCGCAGACGTCGACGCGTGGCGTGCTGGGCGTGCGCCTGTGGCGCGAGGTGGCGAACGCGGGCGGCACGAAGGTGGCCCCGTCGCTGCGCCTGGCCTATGAACACGAGTTCGGCGACAAGCAGGGCAGCCTGACCAACACGATCTACGGCGCGCCGCGCTCGTTCAACGTGAAGGGCGCCAAGCTGGGCGCGGACATTTTCACCGCGGACCTGGGTGTGAATGTGGAAGTGCAGAAGGCGCTCGACATCCGTCTGGGCGGCAACGTGAGCGTCCGCAAGGGCGAGCGCGCCGTCGCTGGCGGTATCTCGGCGAAGTATCGCTTCTAAGCGTTCCGGTGTCGCGTGAGAGGGGCAGCACAAGCCCTCGAGCGCGCCTGTAGCGGACCCGTCGCGCCTTCAAGGGCGCGGCGGGTTTTTTCTTTGCGCGGCGTTCGGTGTGCGGCGTGCCGCGCCAACCGACCTCGGTACCCGCAACCTCAGAAAGAATGCGAGATGCCGATGTAGGCGCCGGTCTGGCCGCGTCCGGCCGGCGGATTGTCGAGCGAGTTGCTCGGAATCGCGGCGACCGAGAAGCTCTGGTTGGCGCTGTTCTTCACGTATGCCACGGTGCCGTAGAAGAACGTGCGTTTCGAGAGGTTGTACGTCGTGCCCAGCTCGAACATCGTGGCGTTGCCGAAGCCGCCCGGCACGTTGACGTGATACACCGCCGCGTTGGCCGCCCACACCTGCGTGGCCTGCCACTTCACGCCGGCCCAGTAATGATCGGCGCGCGTGGCGAAGTCCGGCGCGGGCGCGTCGGGCGCCGACATGTGCGTGTAGCCGAGCGAAATCGTAAAGCGGTTCAGGAACACGTTCGCCCCGGCGAAATACTCGCGCGAGGAGGCGAACACGTCGGTGAAGCGACCGTTGGCGTCGCGAATTTCGTCGTACAGCGCACGCAACTGGAAGCGATCGTGCGTATAGGTGAGCTGTGCGCCCAGCCCGCGCCCGCTCGTCGGCTGCCCCGCGATGTTGGAAAAGGCGTACTGGCCGGCGATGTCAAAGCCGTAGAAGTTCGGGCTCTGATAGTTGACGGTGTTGCTCGCCTGCGGCCAGTTGCGCCCACGCACGAGCGACGCCGACGAGAAGGCCTGTTGCTGGAACGGGTCGAAGTCCCATACCCCGTTGCTGATGAACAGATTGCGCCCGAGCGTGAGTTGCCCCCACGAGCGCGAGTTCAGCCCGACCAACGCGCGGCGATCGAAGAGTGATCCCGACCCGTTGTTGTTCAGCCCGTTCATCAACTGGAAGCCGCTCTCCAGATTGAATACCGCGTGCAAACCCTGGCCGAGGTCCTCGTAACCGCGCAGACCGAACAGGCTCGTCCCGTAGTCGCCGCCTTGCGCGCTCCAGCGCGAGACGGTCCCGCCGTTACCGTCCTGAATATTGCTCATGTACTGAAAGCCGCCGTCCAGGCGGCCATACAGCTGGACACTCGACTGCGCGTGCGCGAACGTGCCGATGCCGCAAAGCAGGCTCGCTGCAATGAGCTTCATTTTCATGGTCTGCTCCCCAGGTTGCGTTTTGCCCCGCCGTTTGTTTCGCGTGGTTATGCCCGTCGTCGTCGCATCTCGCCCGAATGCGGGCAATAAGAGACGCTGTCGGAAAAGCCTGAATTTTCGTTACGAGAGACGAGAAATCGGCAAGCGGGGAGGCCAGGGCAACGGGTGCCGCATCGACGGATGCAGCCGGTTGCAAGTGATGCCGTCACGCTCTGGTTGTCAGAGATCGTCATCATGGCAGTCCACTGGCGTTGGGTCGGCGGCGCTCACGTGCCTCGCAGAGGCGAGCGTGCGCGGCCATGCGACCGGGGTCGGCGGCACAGGCAAGCCTCGCATCGAGCCGGCGAGCCGGCCGGCACGATGGGCGCATGTGCCCGGATGGCTTCATTTATAGCGGAATTCGACCGCGTGCAACATCGGGGAAAGGCTTAGTAGCCCGACTGTTACGCCGATTGTTGCGCGCCAACAACCGAAATGGGCCGAACCGGCGGCAGGGCGAGCGCCCGACGCCTGCGTCGCGCTTGGCCGCCGGCGGTCCTCAGGCGCTCGAATCCGGCGCCCCGAACGCTTCCATCTTGCTCGCCAGATGCGTGAGCAGCCGGTTGGCCGCGCCGGACAGACGCCGTCCCGCGCGCGTCACGAGATGGGCCTCGGCGCCGTTGAGGATCGGATGGTCGATGGGCAGCGCGAGCAGGAGCCCGGCCTCGATTTCCTGCGACACCGCAAAGGTGGGCAGAAACGTTGCACCGAGGCCGGTACGCACGTAGTGCTTGAGCACCGAAATCGAATTGGTGGTGACCGACGCCGTGAGCCGATGTTTCTCGGACTGCTCGGCAAGCGCCATTAGTTGACGCGTGCCATACGCGCCGTGCATGAGCGCGAGCGGCACGTCGTAAAGCGCGTCGAGCGTCAACGATCCCTGCGCGGCGAGCCCGCCCAACCGGTCCGCGAGCGCGGTGCCGGGTGCGAGGATCGCGTGCACGGGCTGGCGCATCTGCGCGCGAGAGACGATCTTCGGCTCGGCCGGCGGGTTGTAGACGAGCCCGATGTCCGCGTCGTCCTCGGCCACGAGCCGCATGACTTCGTTGGTGCCCGCGAGATCGAGCGTGAGCGTGATGTCGGGATAGCGCTTGCAGAAGTACTGGAGCGGCGCGCCCATGAGATCGCTCACGAAGCCCTCGCCCACGGCGAGCCGGATGTGCCCGCGCCGCAGCCCGCGCACTTCCTGCAACTTGGCGAGCAGGTCTTCCTGATGCGCGCGCTGCTCGCGGTAGTACTCCATGAGCAACCGCCCGGCCTGCGTGAGATGCACGCCGCGCTTGTGGCGCTCGATCAGCGGCAGCGCCAGCTCGGCCTCGAGCAGCGCGATCTGGCGGCTGACCGCCGAGGGCGCAATGTCGAGCCGGTCGGCTGCGGCGCGCACGGTGCCGCACTGGACGGCTTCGAACAGATACGGCAGGCGGCTTTCGGTGATGGAAGGTGTCATGAGGACGGTGTCATAGGAGACGGTGCCATAGGGGACGGTGCCATAGGGGACGGCGCCACGGCTTAAAGACTAATAATTAGAACAAAAATCATCAAGCGTTGTCATTGAGCGTCGTTTTTTTTCAATTCACACTGCGATGCATGCGGATCGGCCCCTTTGCGGGGCAACGAACCCAGGCGAGGCCCGGTGACGGCGGCCCGATTCCGCGCCAGTTTTTTGCGCCATGCCGCGACGGACGTCGGCATGGCGCAACGTTTCAGACCGTACCGGCCACGCCGGAGCAGGCCGCCGGCCCGGCGCCGACTTCGGCGATCCGCAGACGGCGTTTGACAGGCACCGCTTCCCGTTGGGAGACAGACGATGATTCCTTCGCGCAATACGCGTTTCGGCATCGATCATCCGTTGGTCACGGTGCATGATCATCCCCGGCGGCTTTCGCATTACGCTCGCATGGGCTTCGCGCCGTCGCCGGTGTCGTACCACCCGTGGGGCACGGTCACGTCGCTGATGATGTTTGCCGAGAACTTCATCGAACTCATCGGCGTGGACGACGCCACCCGGTTCGGCACGCACGCCGTCGGCGACTTCTGCTTCGGACGCTATCTCGGCAGCTTCCTCGCCCGCGAAGAGGGCGTGTCGCTCGTCGCGCTGCACAGCAAGGATGCGCGCGCCGATCACGCGAGACTTGTGCAGGCAGGGCTGACGTCACAAGGCATCCTCGACTTTCGCCGTGCCATGCGCAAGCCGGACGGCACGCCCGACGAAGCCGTGGTGTCGCTGGGCCTGTTCATCGACGCGTCGCTTGGCGACGCCTCCAATTTCATCTGTCACCAGCATCGGCCCGAGTTGATCTGGGTGCCCGAGTGGCAGGCGCACCCGAACGGTGCGACGGCCGTCGTCGGCGTGACCTATGTCACCCCCGATGCCGCGGCGCTGCGCGAGCTCGCCGCGCGCTGGCAGCGCATGTACGGCGCGCGCCACGTCGACGTCTACGACGGCGGTGCGCTGGCCGACACCGGCTGCGGCCAGTTGCTCGCGCTCTCGCAGCCCCGTGCCGAGGCGCGTTACGCCGCCGTGGGCTTGCCGATGGCGCAGGGCGTGCGCACGCACGCCGTGGCGATCACGGTCCTCGCCCCCGATCTGGCGCATGTGGAGCGGCTGTGGCGCGAGAACGGCGTGCCCTACGGCTACAACGAGCATGGACTGGTCGTGGAGCCGGAATTCGCGGGCAACGTGGTGCTGGAGTTCGTGAATCACCCGCACTGAGATCCCGAAGTTTCCAACCGTCTGCCGGCGCGGCCGGCAGGCGTAGCAACGCGGCGCCGCCCGTGGCGGCGGCGCCATCCTCGCAGTCAAACTGGAGTCAACATGAAAATCATCGGAGTGGTCGGACTGGGCAATATGGGACGCGGCATGGCGCTGTCGTTGCAGCGCGGCGGCTTCACGGTGCTCGGTTTCGATCCGTCCCCGGCGGCCGGCGCGGCGCTGGCCGAAGCGGGCATCGGCCTGCGCGGCTCGGTGGCCGAACTCGCCCGCGAAGCGGACGCCCTCGTGCTGTCGCTGCCGACGTCGCAAGTCGTCGAAGCCGTGGTCAACGGCGCGCAGGGCATTGCCGCGAACGGCCGTGAAGGCCTGATCGTCGTCGACACCTCGACAGCCGACCCGCAGAGCACCCGCGAGCTCGCCGTCACGCTGCGCGAGAAGGGCATCGCCCTGGTCGACGCCCCGGTCTCCGGCGGCCCGAAAGGCGCGCTCAACGGTGCGCTTACCATGGTGCTGGGCGGCTCGGCCGAGGATATCGCCCGCATCGAGCCGGTACTCGCCGCAATGTCGGCCAAGCGTGTGCATATCGGCGAGGTCGGCGCGGGCCACGTGACCAAGCTGATCAACAACCTGATGTGCGCGGCCCACCTGCTCGTGGCTGGCGAGGCGATGCGTCTGGCGAAGGCCGCCGGTGTGGCGCCCGAGCAGGTGCTCGAGGGTCTGAACGCCGGCTCGGGCCGCAGCGGCGTGACGCAGACGAACTACCCGACGTGGATTCTCAACGACGCGTTCGACTCGGGCTTCACGATGAAACTCATGCGCAAGGACGTGCGCCTGGCCATGGCGCTCGCCGAGCAGACCGGAACGCTCGGCACGGGACCGCTGTCGGCGGAGGTCGGCCGTCTGTGGGCGGCGAGCGCGGCCACGCTCGGCGACGACGAGGATTTCAACCGCATCGTGCAGTTCATCGAGCCGGGCCGCGCCTGAGCCCTCGGCAGCACGGACACGCACGCGAGATTTCAATTTTTGTTTGACGACACGATGCGCCGTCGCGGCGCGTCGCACGGAGTGTTTTCATGGCAGACCAACAAGCCGCCGCATTGCTCGGCGCATTCGCAAAGTTCTTCCCCAACGCCACCACCATCGGTTCGTATGTGAACGGTGAGCTGGTCGAAGGCCAGGGCGAAGCCACCATCGATATCGTCAACCCGGCAACCGGACAGACGGTGCTCGCCTACCGCGATGCCGGTGCGGCCGTGGTCGCGCAGGCGGCCGACGCCGCGCAGGCCGCGCAGAAGGTCTGGTGGGCGCTCACCCATGCGGCGCGCGGTCGCGTCATGCAGGCCGTGGGCAGCAAGATCCGCGAGCACGCCGAAGCGCTCGCCCAACTCGAATCGATCGGCGCGGGCAAGCCGATCCGGGACTGCCGCGGCGAAGTTGGCAAGGTCGCGGAGATGTTCGAGTACTACGCCGGCTGGACCGACAAGTTCTTCGGCGACGTGATTCCCGTGCCGAGCACGCACCTGAACTACACGCGCCGCGAAGCGATGGGCGTGGTGCTGCAGATCACGCCGTGGAACGCGCCGGTCTTCACCTGTGGCTGGCAACTGGCGCCGGCCATCGCCATGGGCAACGGGGTTCTGCTCAAGCCGAGCGAGCTCACCCCGGCGAGCTCGCTCGCGGTCGCCGCGCTGGCCGAGCAGGCCGGTGTGCCGCGCGGCCTCATCAACGTGCTCGCGGGCTTCGGCCACACGACGGGCCAGGCCGCGATCTCGCATCCGGTCATCAAGAAGGTGGTGTTCGTGGGCTCACCCGCCACCGGCAGCAAGATCGCCGCGGCCGCCGCGCAGCGCCTGCTGCCGAGCGTGCTGGAGCTGGGCGGCAAGTCGGCCAACATCGTCTTCGACGACGCCGACCTCAGGCGTGCATGCCTGGGCGCGCAGGCCGCGATCTTCTCGAGCGCCGGCCAGAGCTGCGTGGCCGGCTCGCGCCTGCTCGTGCAGCGCGGCGTGTACGACCAGATGGTCGAGATGCTCTCGCGCGGCGCCGAGAAGATTCGCGTGGGCGACCCGCTCGACGACGCCACCGAAGTGGGCCCGATCTGCAACCGCACGCAGTATCAGCACGTAATGAACATGATCGACGCGGGCGTGGAGGGCGGCGCGCGTCTGGCCGCCGGCACGCAGCAGCGCAGCGATGGGGGCTTTTTCGTGCGTCCGACCGTGCTGGCCGACGCGAACAACGCGATGGGCGTGGCGCGCACGGAAATCTTCGGGCCGGTCGTGGTGGCCATTCCGTTCGACACGGAAGACGAGGCGCTGGCGATCGCCAACGACAGCGAGTTCGGTCTGGCCGGCGCCGTGTGGACGCAGGACGTCGCGCGCGCGCACCGCGTGGCCGCTCAGGTCAACGCCGGCACGTTCTGGATCAACGGCTACAAGACGATCAACGTGGCCTCGCCGTTCGGCGGCTACAACCACAGCGGTTACGGCCGCTCCAGCGGCGTGGAGGCGCTCTACGAATACACGCAGACCAAGAGCGTGTGGGTCGAGACGGCGGCCAGTCCGGCCACGCCGTTCGGCTACGTCTGATCAAAGGGCTTCCCACGCCGTGGGAAGCCGGGGCCGCGAAGCAGGCGTGCGCCGCCATCATGCGCGCAGGCATGCGTCGTGAATCGCCAGTGCAAGGACGTGCGCCCGGCGCCGGTCGTGAGACTTCGCCTGGCGCATGGCCGTTTCAGCCTGCGGGATCGCGGGCCGGAATGGCAATTTTGACCGCGTATAATGCCGCCCTTCGGACGGTTCGGCGCGGGACGCTGTTGCTGTCACCGAGGCGTGTCGAGCCGGCGGGCGGTCTGCCGCCGGGCAGGGAAGTCGGCCGGTTTCGCGACCGGACGGGCGGCGCGCCGAATTTCCTTAACCACCGAAATGTTCGCGAAACCGCCGGGCGACCGGACGGCACCGGACCGGTTCAATAGCAAGTGCAGTGGAGACCCAGATGGCAGTCATGGAACAAAACGCGGCAAAGCCGCAGGGAGGCGCCTTCAGCGATGGCGTGCGCCTGTATGTTTGGGCGATCGTGATTCTCGTGATCGCGGAGCTGATCGGTGCGATCAGCATTACCGCCGGTCACGGCAAGATCGTGCTGTTGCCGATGGTCTGGGCGCTTCTGCTCGGCGCGGCGCTGGGGCTGTCGCAGGCGCGCTTGCCGCGCTTCGCGCAGATCGACCTGCCGATGCAGCACAAGGCGGCGGCGATTCTGCAGCCGGCGCTGCTGCTTTTCGTGGCCAAGCTCGGCCTGCTCGTGGGCGGCTCGCTGCCAAAGCTCGTGGCCGCCGGCTGGGCGCTGGTGTTCCAGGAGTTCGGCCACTTCGTGGGCACGATTGTCCTCGGCCTGCCGGTCGCGCTCATGCTCGGCATCAAGCGTGAAGCCATCGGCGCGACCTTCTCGGTGGGCCGCGAGCCGAGCCTGGCCATCATCGGCGAGAAGTACGGTTTCGATTCGCCCGAAGGCCGTGGCGTGCTCGCCGAATACCTGACCGGCACGATCTTCGGCGCCGTGTTCATTTCGCTGTTCGCCGGCTTCGTCGCCAGCCTGAACCTGTTCCACCCGCACTCGCTCGCCATGGGGGCGGGCGTGGGCTCCGGTTCGATGATGGCCGCCGCCGCCGGCGCCATCGCCGCGCAGCAAACCCCGGAAGTCGCCAAGGAAGTCGCCACGTTCGCCGCGGCGTCGAACCTGATCACGACGACCATCGGCACGTACTTCACGCTGTTCATCTCGCTGCCGCTCGCCGTGTGGGGCTACCGCGTAATGGAGCCGGTGCTCGGGCGCATGACCCGCCGCGGCCGCGCCAACGCCGAAGCCGCCGCGGTGGCCGACGCGCAGGCCGCCACGGAACTCAAGCAGGCCAGCAAGGCGCACACCGTCGAGATGAACTTCGGCGCGCGTCTGTTCGCGTGGGTCTTCTCGGGGGCGCTGGCGCTCGTGGGCAACAGCATGGCCTTCAAGACGCCGTTCCTCGACGGCGTGCCGGGCATGCTCATCATCATCGCGGCCGTGATCGTCGGCGAAGCGCTGTACTACCTCACGCGCCGCAAGGTGCCGGCCGTGTGCTGGGTGTCGCTCATTGCCATGTTCCTGACCTCGCCGGCTTTCCCGTTCGCGCCGGTCGTCGAGCAGTTCACGGGCAAGATCAACTTCCTCGCGCTGGTCACGCCGATGCTGACCTACGCCGGGCTGTCCGTTGCCAAGGACGTGCCGGCCTTCCGTCGTCTGGGCTGGCGCATCGTGGTGGTGTCGTTCCTGGCGAACGCCGGTACGTTCCTCGGCGCGGCGATCATCGCGGAGTTCTTCCACGTGTAATACCCACCGGCGAGTGAGCGTGATCGCGCGCACTCCCGGATGACGCAGTCACGAAAAACGCCACGGCATCTGAACTGCCGTGGCGTTTTCGTTTGCGCTCGCGGGGACGGTCAGGGTTTCGTGGTGGCGGCATCGGCGCGGGCGCGTTCGTGGTAGTAGCGGCGGAAGAACGCGCGGATTTCGGCCGGCGAGAGCTTGCCGTCGCGATTGGCGTCGATCTCGTCGAAATGCTGATAGAGGAACGGTTCCGAGGCGGCGGCTTCGTCCCGGCTCAGATAGCCGTCGCCATCCTTGTCGGCCGCCTTGAAATAGCGCTCGAACGCCGCGCGGCGCGCCTGCAGTTGGCTGCGCTGATAGGCGGCCCACTCGTTGCGGTCGATCTTGCCGTCGTGATTCGCGTCGATGGCGTCGAACGAGCGTTGCAGGTACATCCCGAGGGCGGCGTTCTGATCGGCGGCGTCGCCGTAGTCCTCGCCCTGCGCTGGCGCAGGCGCGCTTGGCGTGGGCGTGGTGGGGACCACGCCATTGACCGGCGTGCCGGTCTGCGCGTAGCCGGGCAGGGCGGCAATCGACAAGGCGACCGCGCTCGCGCAGAGCGTGACGGCGGCGAGCGCGGTCCGCCCGAGGCGGCGGGACCGAAGCGTTCGGAGCGACTGTTGGCGAAGTGTGTCTGGGGAGGTCATGTCGCGCTTCTCCTGATTTTCAAGGCTTTGAGGCGGCATGCGGCGCCGCGCGTATTCGGGTAGGCGCCGTATGCCGCAAGAGCATGGCGGGCGTGCCTGGATGTCACGCCCGGTGCGGGCCGCGGCGGGCGGAGGCCGGCAGCGGCGATTCACGGCGGTCAATGGCGATTCATGGCGATGAATGGCGATTGACGGTGATCAGCGGCGATGGCGGTCGTCGGTGATCACGTTACCGATCACACCGCCGACCACGGCGCCACCCACGGTGGTCCCGAGATCGCCCCCGGAAATCAGGGCGCCGCCGAGCGCGCCGACACCCGCGCCGACTGCGGTATTGCGCGATTCGCGCGGGGTCATGCCGCCGCAGCCGGCCAGCGTGCCGATCAGCGCGGCGCCGACGAGCACGGGCGCAGCACTGCGCGAGATTCGCGAGATCCATCGTTGTGTGGTTTTCATGACGTGAGGCTCCTTCAAAAGGGCTTGGCGCCCTGGTTCTTCGCAGGCAATGCCACGGCGTGCCGCCTGCCGTTCGTTGAAATCGTTGCCGACCGGCTTGAAGGACCGGCCCGACGAGGCGCGCGAGCATGGCATGATCGGTCGGCGAGAGGCGAGGTCGGCGCGGGGCCGCGCAGCCTGTACAGGCCAGTACACGGCCCTACAAGACTGCGCGGGACCGCACGGGACCGCACACGGTAGTGCGGCGCTGTCCGAGGCCCGACGCCGAACGCCCCGTATTGCCGATGCCTCGGCACCTCTGTCCGAATGCCGTCAGTGCGCCGTTTCCGAGCCCGGCGTCGGCGCGCCCGCCCCATTGGCGGGGTAGGTTTCCTGATAGGCGGGCGGCGGCGGAGGCGGCGGATACGGCCTGCCCTGCGCATCTGACGGGTACGGGCGTCCGTAGCCATCCGTTGGCGGATAGGGGCGCCCGTAGGCATCGGTCGTGGGGACTGCCGGGGGCGACGCGTATGGGCTGCACGGCGAGCCGGCGGGATACGGCGGCGGTCCGCAGTTCGGCTGATAGGCCGGGTTCGTCTGCTCGCCGCGATACGGCAGGCGCGGCTGGGGCGGTGCTTGCGTGGCGCAGCCGGCCAGCGCCGCGAGCGCAGCGAGCACCGCGGCGAGGCTTGCGGGCGACACCGCCTTCGCAGCCTTCGTCGTCATCGCGGGGCGCTTCGCCGGCCCGCCTCGCATTGTGTTGTTCTTCGACATGCTTCGCATCCTGACCTCCTTGCGAGAGCGGTGTAGATCCCGCCCGTCGTCATCATGGATTGACGTTCGTTGGACGCAAGTTGCGTGAATTGGATCGATCGATGTTGTAAGCGTTTGTAATGAGGCGGTGGTACGGGAATGGGAGGAATGGGAAGGACGGGAATGCAGTGGATTCGTCGCGGCGCGCCCACAACGGGGATGACAAGGTGCGGGAGATCGCCGGCAATACTAGAAGGATTCCTAAGCATGTAGGAATGCGCCGACGCGCGCACCGAGCTGCGAGATTGCGTCCGGTGTGCCGCGTCTGCACTCGCGTCGGCGGGGCGTAGCGACCGCCGCCGGCGTGTCATGTCGGCCAAGTCCTACGAGCACGCTCACCGCGGCCCCGATGTGGCGCATGGCGGCGGAAAAGATGACACCGAAATTGTTCAATCTTGAAGTATCGACTCGGAACCATCGCGCAGCGGACGCCGATCTACGTACGCGTAATACGCGGCAACCCGGCGCATTACGCGATGTCTGTCATCGCAATTCACGTTGTATGCGTTGAAATACCGGGAAAGTCCGGGGGAGTGTTTGCGCGTAGTTTTCGCCGCAAGCTGCGTTTGCGCTGGCATACTGTGCGCGCTGACGTCCGGTAACGGCTTCAGCGGACTTCAAGACAATATGATTGAGGTGCCCGGCCTATCCGCGCAGGCTTACCTATGCCACAAGTCAAGAAAGAAGACATCCGTCAGGCCATCCTCGAAGCGTCGCACGCCCTGTTTCTCGAGAAGGGATATGTCGACACCACGATGGTGCAGATTGCCAAGCGCGCCGGTATTTCGCACGCGAATATCTACAGTTACTTCACAGCCAAGCTGCAGGTCTTCTTTTGCGTCTATGAACGATGGTTCAAGGCGCGCATCGGGGCGCTCGAAGCGGACGTCATGGCCGCACATGGCTCGCCGGCCCGCATGCGCGCGCTGCTGCGCGGTCTACTCGTCGACATACCGCGGCTCGACAACGGCTTCTCGCACAACCTCGTCCAGGCGCTGGCGACGGTGAGCGCCGGGGACCCCTACGATCCCTCGCTGCTGCAGTGGTTTCGGGAGCGTCTGTCAGGCATGCTCGCTGCCAGCGCACCGAGCCTGGCCCGCGACGGCGTGCGGCGCGCGCGCCTCGTCGACATGCTGGTATTGACCTTTGACGGCTGCCTTGTCAATCATCACGTCAACCCGGCCTCGCTGCCCGATGTGGCCATGCTCGAAGAGTACGTCGCGGCGTTCCTCGCGGCCGAGCCCGGTGGACACGCCGTGCCGCCGCAGCCAAGCGCGACGACCCCGTCGGGCTCCCCGGCGGCGGTCTGAACAGGACCTCGATGCGATCACTCCCCTGGACCGCCCTCCATCTCGGACGAAAGCTCAAGTTCCACCAGCTTCAGGTCTTCGACCGCGTGCTCGAGACGGGCTCGCTCGTGCGCGCGGCCAATGAGACCGGTCTGACCCAGCCCGCCGTGAGCAAGATCGTGCACGAACTCGAAGCCTGTTTCGAGGGCCCGCTCTTCGTGCGCAGCAACCGCGGCATGCAGCCCACGGAACTGGGCGAGCTGCTCGGCCATCGCGTGAAGTCGCTGATGGCCGAATTGCGCTATCTCACCGATGAGGTGAACGCGTTCAGCGCGGGCACCAGCGGCCACGTGATCGTCGGCACGCTCATCTCGGCGT
Source organism: Pandoraea nosoerga (assembly GCF_902459585.1). GTDB lineage: Bacteria > Pseudomonadota > Gammaproteobacteria > Burkholderiales > Burkholderiaceae > Pandoraea > Pandoraea nosoerga. The sequence goes on along the minus strand of NZ_CABPSC010000005.1, from coordinate 130,685 downwards.
CGGCCGATTTGCTGCCGCGCACGATCGCCATGCTCAAGTCGCGCGCCCCCGGCGTGCTCGTCACGGTGCGGGAAGCGACGACGGCGCAGCTGTTCCCGGCGCTCGCGAGCGGTGATCTCGACATTGTCGTGGGTCGTCTGCCGGAGCGGGCATTGCCGGTGGCCAACGCGTTTGCGCTCACGCACGAAGTGCTCTTCAACGAATCGCTCTGCGTGGTTGGCGCGACGCGCCATTGGGAAGGCGCCGGTGAGCGCGTGCCGCTCGCGCAACTGCGCGAGGGCGCGTGGATTCTGCCCGTGCCCGAATCTCCCTCGCGGCTTGCCGCCGAGCGTCTCTTTCACGACGCCGGACTGCCGCTGCCCGAAGACGTCGTGGAATCCCTGTCGGTGCTCACGAACATCGGCCTCATGCTGGAGACGGCGCGCGTGGCGCTCATGCCGCGCGCCGCGGCCACACCGTTCGTCGAATCGGGATTGCTGCGCGTGCTGGCCGACACCATGCCGGGCAGCTTTGGCGACGTGGGCTATTCCCTGCGCTCCGACAAGCAGCCGAGTCCCGCGTGCGAGCGCTTCGTCGCTTGCCTGCGCGAGGCGTGCGGTCTCGATCCGGTCAAGCCGCGCTAGCGCCTGTCGGCCGTCGCCATGCGCAAAAAAGGGTGGCACGTCGAGCCGTGTGCGAGTCGACGTACCACCCAAGTGCCGCGGCCCCGGGAGTTGCCCCGGCGCCGCGGCAAGGCCACCCGACGTGGCTTATGGAGCGGCGGCTCCGTGCTTACAGGCGGGCCAGCGATGAGACGAGCGCGGGGTTCTGCTGCACGAGCCGGATCAGGCAGGCCGCTTGTGCGTTGGGGCGCGCGCGGCCCTGTTCCCAGTTTTCCAACGTGCGCGGATTGGTGCGCAGATAATGCGCGAAGACATTGCGTGACATCCCTAAATGCTTGCGCAGCGCCAGCAACTCGTCCGGAAAGACCTCGAGCTTTGGCAACGGCGTGCGCGGCAGCTCCTTGATATTGAGCGGAAGATCCGCAGGAAGACCGTTCTCGACGTGTGCCGGCTCGGTGGGCGGCGGCGCACCGGTGTCCTGCGAAAGCAGCCAGCGGAAGGGATTGGAAGGCGTGTTTGAGTAAGCCATAGTCCTGACCGGTGTCCTGATGAGAGTGAAGGAAAGGCGCTTGCAAATATCAATCAAGCGGAGCCGATTGCATCACATTGACCGGCTGGGTGCTTTCACAAATCACTCGCGATTTTCGCGTCTGACACCTATCGAGTACTACGCAGATCATGCGAAACGCGTGCCGTGCAGTGCACATCCCGCGTGCGGGACGTGCCGCTGACGGCGCACCTCAAACACCCAGGTACGTCTGCAATTGCGGCAATGCTTCGCGCAATGCATTCGAGTCGCCTTGCCAAGCCACGCGGCCCTTGTCGACGATGTAGTGACGGTCGCCAAGCTCGAGCATGGGCGCGAGATTCTTGTCGATGCACAGGATCGACAGGCCGCTGCCTTTGAGTTGCTTGAGGCACTGCCAGATTTCACCGCGAATGAGCGGCGCGAGACCTTCCGTTGCTTCGTCGAGAATGAGCAATTTCGGATTCGTCATCAACGCGCGCCCGATGGCGAGCATCTGCTGCTCGCCGCCCGAGAGGTTGCTGCCGAGGTTCTTTTCGCGCTCGCGCAGGCGCGGAAACAGCGCGTAAATGCGCTCGAGCGTCCACGGTGAATGCGCGCCGTGCCGGTTGCTCGCGGTGGCCACCAGATTCTCGCGCACGGTCAGCGTCGGAAAGATCTGGCGTCCTTCCGGCACGAGTCCGATTCCGGCCCGCGCAATGCGGTGCGACGGGCTCGCGTGAATCGGCTGGCCGTCGAATACGATCTCGCCGCGCGCGGCTCGCATGAGCCCGGTCATCGACTTCACGGTGGTCGACTTGCCCATGCCGTTGCGGCCGAGCAACGTGACGAACGCCCCGCGCTCGATCTCCAGTTGCATGCCGAACAGCGCCTGGCTGGCGCCGTAGTACGACTCCACGCCGCGCAAAGACAACAAGACGCTCATGCCGTCGCTCCCAGCATTTCGTTGCGGGTTTCGTCCCCGAGGTAAGCTTCACGCACGCCCGCGTCACGACGGATGGCCTCAGCGTTGCCGCACGCGATGGCGCGCCCGTAGACGAGCACCGTGATGCGGTCGGCCAATGCGAACACGGCGTCCATGTCGTGCTCCACAAGCACGATGGCGTAGTCGCCCTTGAGATCGGCGAGCAGATGCGTCATCTGCTCGGACTCGGCCTGCGACATCCCGGCCATCGGCTCGTCGAGCAACAGCAGCTTCGGACGCCCGGCCAGCGCCATGGCCAGCTCGAGCTGGCGGTGCTCGCCATGGGCGAGCGCGCTCGCCGGCACGTGCATGCGCGCGGCCAACCCGGTGCGCGCCAGAATCTCGCGGGCCGGTTCGACCAGCGCCGCGTCGCGAATGGCCGGACGCCAGAAGCCGAAGCTGTGGCCCTGCATCGCCTGCACGGCCACGAGCACGTTCTCCAGCGCCGTGAACTCGCGAAATACCGAAGTGATCTGGTACGAGCGTGCGAGTCCCGCGTGGGCGCGCTGCTCGATCGGCATGGCCGTGATGTCGCGTCCGTCGAAGAGGATGGTGCCTTCGTCCGAGCGCAACTCGCCCGCGAGCTGGCCGATGAGCGTGCTCTTGCCGGCGCCGTTCGGGCCGATGATCGCGTGCAGCTCGCCGGGCGCGACGTCCAGGCAGAAGTGATCGGTCGCGGTCAGGCCGCCGTAGCGTTTGACCAGTCGGTCGACTTTGAGAAGGCTCATGCCTTGCCCTCCACGGTGTCGGTGCCGGCGCGTCGGGCGAGCCGCACCTGAAGATCGCCGAGCAGCCCGTACAGGCCGCGCCGCGAGATGAGGACCGCTACCACGATGAGCGGGCCGAACACGATCATCCAGTGCTCGGTCATGCCCTTGAGCCATTCCTCGATCAGGAGCATGGCGGCGCTGCCGAGCAGGGGCCCGAAGAACGAGCCGAGTCCGCCGAGCACCACCATCACGATGAGTTCGCCCGACGCGGTCCACGCCATGTAGGCCGGCGAGACGAAGTGCGTGAGGTTGGCGTACAGCATGCCGGCCACGCCGCAGATCATCGCGCTGATCACGTAGGCCACGAGCTTGTAGCGCAGCGTGGGGTAACCGAGCGCGCGCATGCGGCGATCGTTCTGGCGCGCCCCGCGAATGACCATGCCGAAGCGTGCATCGACGAGCCGTCGGCCGGCCCACAGGCACAGACACAGCACGGCGAAGGCCACGTAGTACAGGAGCGCGGGATCGTCGAGCGAGACGCCGCCGAAGCGGCTGGCGGCCGACACGGGCAGGCCGTCGTCTCCGCCGTACTGCTTGAGGCTCACCGCAAGGAAGTAGAACATCTGCGCGAACGCGAGCGTGATCATGATGAACGCGATGCCCGTGGTGCGCAGCGAGAGCAGGCCGGTGACGGCGCCCACCAGCGCGCACAGCAGCAGCGTCACGCCCAGGTGCAGGAAGCCGTTGTCCACGCCGTGATAGCTCAGGATGCCGACCACGTAGGCGCCGAGGCCGAGGTACAGCGCGTGGCCGAAGCTCACCATGCCGCCGTAGCCGAGAATCAGGTCGAGCGAGACGGCGGCAATGGCGAACACCACGATGCGTCCGAACAGCGTGAGAAAGAACGGTTGCTGCGCAAACGTCGCGTACAGGGGCACCAGTGCCAGCAGGGCCAGCAGCAGCAATGGCACGGCGGTGCGAAGATTGAGTTTCATTTCCATCGTCAACCGTGTTTGACCGGGAAGAGACCTTGCGGACGCACGGCAAGCACTGCCGCCATCACAAGATAGATGAGCATCGAGGCGAGCGCGGGGCCGGCGGTGTCGGCCGTGCTGCGCTCGAGCAGACTGCGCAGCAGCGTGGGCAGCACCGTGCGCCCGACGGTGTCGACCACGCCGACGATCAGCGCCGCGAGGAACGCGCCGCGCACCGAGCCGATGCCGCCGATCACGATCACGACCATCGTCAGGATCAGAATCGGCTCGCCCATGCCGGGCTGCACGGACAGAATCGGACCGGCCATCAGACCGGCAATGCCCGCGAGGATCGCGCCGAGCCCGAACAGCAGCGAGTTGAGCAGCACGATATTCACGCCGAGCGCGCCGACCATCTGGCGATGCGTTGCCCCCGCGCGGATCAGCATGCCGATGCGCGTGCGGTGGATGAGCACATAGCAGCCGAGCGCCACGGCCAGGCCCACCACGATGATCAGGAAGCGATACGCCGGGTACGGCAGGCCGAACAGATCGACCGTACCGGCGAGCCACTCGGGCACTTCCATGTAGTACGGCGACGGCCCCCAGATCATGCGCGCCAGCTCGTTGAAGAACAGGATCAGGCCGAAGGTGGCGAGCACCTGATCGAGGTGGTCGCGATCGTAGAGCGTCTTGAGCGCGACGAACTCCACGATCAGGCCGATGAGCAGCATGGCGGGCACGATGGCCACGGCCGCGAGCGCGAACGACCCGGTGTGGTTGTACACGGTCGCGGCGATGAACGCGCCCATCATGTACAGCGAGCCGTGCGCGAGGTTCACGAAGTTCATGATGCCGAACACCAGCGTGAGGCCGGCGGCCATCAGGAACAGCAGCACCCCGAGTTGCAGCCCGTTCAGGCACTGCATGAGAAACAGCGTGAGACTCATGTTGCCTCCCGGGCGGCGAGGCCCATCTGACGGAAGATCGCCTGTGTGAGCGGGCTGGTCGGGTCGTTGAGCGTCAGTACGATGTCGAAATGGTTGGTGCCGGGCATGGGCACGTATTCGCCGGGAAAGCCGCGCTCACGCCACGCGGCGAGGTAATCGTCGCTCTGTCGCTTGAACTCCGCCGTCTCGGTCTCGCCGTAGGACACCACGATCGGGCAGCCCCGGCCGGGCAGATGGAAGTACGGGCTGTTGCGGCGAGCGTCCTCGGCCGAGAGTTTCATCCACTCGTTGATATGCGTGTACGGAATCGGCGTGAGATCGAACAGGCCCGAGAGCGGTGCGGCGCCGGCGATCACGTCCTCCGGTACACCGTAGTCCGCGTGCCAGCCGCCGGCGAGCAGCATGCCCGCCAGATGGCCGCCGGCGGAGCTGCCGCACACATGGATGCGGCGCGCATCGCCATGGTGCTCGCCAATGTGGCGGTAGACCCACGCCAGCGCGCGGCGCGTCTGGTCGACGATGGTGTCGAGCGACGCGGCGGGCGCGAGCGTGTAGTTGATGGTCACGACCGTGGCGCCGGCACGCGTGAAGGCGGGCGCCATGTTGCTCGAGTCGCTCTTGTTGAGGGCGCGCCAGTAGCCGCCGTGGACGAAGAAGAAAACCGGGGCGCCCGGCTGCGGCGCGGGAAAGATGTCGAGCGTCTCGTCGGGGTGATCCCCGTAGGCCACGTCCAGAACGCAGGGCGTGGTCTCGCGTGCGTGCGCGCTCTGGGCGGCGTACTGCGCGAGGGTGTCGAGAACGTTGGGCGTGGTGGCGCGAGCGTTGTATTGAACGTCCAGCTCGGCCTCGTCGAAATTGCGATAGCGCTTCATAAACCCTCGATGGTGCTCAGGTGTGGCTCGGGTCGTGCAACGCCGGTGCCGGCGGGCGCACGGCGCCAGGGGCACATCAGCAACGGCGTCCGGCGCGCGCGATGCCGCGCGTCATGCGCGCGCCGGTTGCGGCAGATTCGTCGTGCGGCGCAGCGTCGCGCGACACCGCGCCGCCGCTCGCGGGCTCAGGCGTGTCGGGGCGCGCGGCCTTACGACTTCATCTTGCACTGCGCGGCCAGATCGGCACGCGTCTTGATGTCGATCTTGCCCTTGGCCGCGAACGCGGCGCCCGTGGCGTCCTTCACCACGTCCACGCGGTAGAACTGCGCAATCGGGAACTGGTTGCTGGCAAACTTGAACGGCCCGCGCACCGACTGGAAGTCGGCGGCCTTGAGCGCCGCGCGCAGCGCTTCGCGATCGGCCGCGTTGCCGCGGGTCTTGGTGAGCGCCGAGTCGATCAGGTTGGCCGCGTCGTAGGACTGCGCGGCGTACATCGACGGCACGCGGTTGTATTTCTTCTGGAAGGCGGCCACGAACTGCTTGTTCTGCGCGTTGTCGAGATCGGGCGAGTAGGGCGCGCTGGTGATGGCGCCCACGGCCAGTTCCTTGAGCGCGGGCAGCGTCGAGCCGTCGATGGTCGACACCGAGATCAGCGGAATCTTGCCGAGCAGGCCGGCCTGGCGATACTGCTTGACGAAGTTCACGCCCATGCCGCCCGGATAGAACACATACACGGCGTCGGGCCTGGCCGCCTGCAACTGGGCGATCTCGGCCGAGTAGTCGGGCTGGTTGACCTGCGTGTAGACCTCGTCGACGATCTGGCCCTTGTAGTCGCGCTTGAAGCCGTTCACGGCGTCGCGGCCGGCCTGATAGTTCGGGGCCATTACGTACATCTTCTTGTAGCCCAGGTCGGTCGAGAGCTGGCCGCCGGCCTCGTGCAGTTCATCGTTGTCCCACGACGTCGAGAAGAAGTTCGGCGAGCACTGGGCCCCGGCGATCGGGGTCGGGCCGGCGTTCGAGCCGACCATGATCACGCCCGCGTTGGTCACGTTCTTGTGAATGGCCATCATCACGTTGGAAAACGTCACACCGGTGATGATCGAGACCTTGTCGCGCTCCACGAGCTTTTGCGCGGCCTGCACGCCGACGTCGGGCTTGAGCTGGTCGTCTTCCTTGATCACCTGCACCGGCACGCCGCCGAGTTTGCCGCCCTTTTGCTCGATGGCGAGCATGAACGCGTCGTACTGGTCCTGGCCCAGCGCGCCGCCGGGCCCGGAGAGCGTACCGATAAAGCCGATCTTCACGTCAGCGTGCGCGCCGCCCGAGGCGAACAGCGCCGCGGCGGCAGCAAGGGCGCCGAGCGCGGCGATGGCTTTGCGTTGCGTGGTCTTCGTTCCCGTCATCATGGTCTCCAAACTAAGTTCCGGTTCTGGCAAGCACTGTCAGCAGAGGAAGGACTGGCGCCGGGATGCTCGACCGCTTCTTCACGTCGGTCGTCACAGGCCTGGCGCGTTGGATAGGGCTAAATTGTTTAAGCATCAACTATTTCAGTGCCCAGCCTAAACGACGCCTATTACGTAGGCAAGCAATTTCAAAAACACCTCGGGAAAGCACCAGTTACAGGGCGAAGAACTCCCGGGCGTTGTCGGCCAGAATGCGCTGCCGGTCGGCCGCGTCGAGCCCCGGCTGTTCGGCCACCAGACGGCCGATGTCCTGCTCGCCCAGCGGGAATGGGTAGTCGGAGCCGAGCATGATGCGCTGCACACCCATGGTGTCGACCAGCAGGCGCAGGGCGCGCGGGTCGAACACGGCGCTGTCCACGTAGAAGCGGTCGAGATAATGGGACGGCGGGTGGGGGCTGTCGGCGCGCACGATGTCGCGGCAATGCCACGCGTTCTCGGCCCGGCCGAGCAGATATGGGAAGGCGCCGCCGCCGTGGGCGAAGCAGAGCCTGAGCGAGCGCGGCAGACGTTCGAAGGCGCCCGACAGGATGAGCGAGAGGATCGAGAGCTGCGTCTCGGCGGGCATGGCCACGAGCCACGGCATCATCCACTTTTTCATGCGGCCGTCGGTCATCATGTCCCACGGATGGACGAGCACGGGAATGCGCTCGTTGCCGCAGTGCCGCAAAAAGCTCACGAGATGCTCGTCGTCCAGGTCCCGCGGGCCGAGATGGTTGCCGATCTGCACCCCGACATGGCCGCAGGCCTTGGCGCGCGAGGCCTCGGCACAGGCCAGTTCGAGGTCCTGCAGCGGCACTTGCGCCATGGCCTTCAGGCGCGCGGGTGCGTAGGCGCAGTGCTCGAGCGCGAGGTCGTTCATGCGCTGCACCCAGTCCATGACGGTGCGGCCGTCGTAGCGGTAGCCGAACATGATGGGCGTGGCGCACACGATCTGCAGGTCGATGCCGTGACGGTCGAGCTCCTCGACGCGCAGCGCGGGATCCCACAGCGCGCGGTAGACCGGGCGAAAGGCGCGGCCGTCGAGCATGATGTTGCCGGTCTCGCCGCCCTCGTCGATGCGCAGCCAGGGCGCGGTGGCGGGGTCGAGCCGGGCCGCTTCCTCCCGCGAGATGCGCGGGAAGAAGTGGGCGTGCATGTCGATTTTCTTCATGACGTGACGTGTGTTGGACGGAAAGGGGCGTGACGGGCCGGCGGGCCCGCGCGGCGGCTTACGCCGAGGCGACCGCCTTCGGTTGCGCGGCGCGCCCCGGATGGATCTCGCCGCAGGCCGGGCAACGGCGCAGCGACTCGCTGCCATAGAACGCTTCGAAGAGCGGCGGCAGGTCGGTCACGATGCTCTTGAGCTGCACCTGCACGCGATGCACCTGCGTGCCGCAGTTCAGGCAGTACCATTCGAAACCGTCGACCAGGCCCGCCGGCCGCTGGCGCTCGATCACCAGACAGAGGCTGCCGGCTTCGGGCCGCTGCGGCGAATGGCGCACGTGCGGCGGCAGCAGGAAGATGTCGCCCTCCCTGAGATCGACGCGCTCGGCCTTGCCGTCGATCCACAGGTTGATCCAGGCGTTGCCCTTGAACTGATAAAAGAACTCTTCGAGGGGATCGTCGTGATAGTCGGTGCGATGGTTCGGGCCGCCCACGACCGTCACGATGAAGTCGCTGTCGTGCCAGACCTGCTGGTTGCCGACGGGCGGCTTGAGCAAATGCGCGTGATCGTCGATCCAGCGCTGGAAATTGAAAGGCTTGCCATACGTCAACATGCTGTCTCCCGTGTCATGCCGCGTCAGGTTGGGGGGCGTTCGCGCTCAGCGGGCGCGCGGCGCATAGGCCACGCACTTGATCTCGATGAGCAGCAGCGGGTGCGGCAGTTGATGCACCGCCACGGTGGTGCGGGTAGGCCCGTTCTCGTCGAAGTACTCGCCGTACACCTCGTTGTAGCCGCCGAAGTCGTTCATGTTCACGAGAAAGGCGCCGACTTCGACCACGTCGGCGAGCGAGGCGCCTTCGCTCGCGAGTATGTCCCGGATGTTCTCGATGACGGCGCGCGTCTGCGCGCGGATGTCGAGCTTCGTCACGCCCAGCGCATCGACTTCGGCGCCCGCGAAAGTGTTGTCCGGGCGGCGCGAACTCGTGCCCGAGACGAACAGAAAGTCGCCGGCACGCTTGATGTGCGGGAACCTGCCGCGCGGCCTGGCCTTGCCGGCGATCACCCGGGCCTGCGTGTCTTGCGTTGCGCTCATGTTGCCTTGCCTCCGTTGTGCCTTGTCGTGGACGGCGCGCGGGTGCGGTGGCCCGACCCCCATCGGAACCCCCGCACCGTCGCCTCACAGTTTGATGCAGATGTTGGTGATTTCGGAATAGAAGTCGAGCGAGTGGCGTCCGCCTTCGCGGCCCAGACCCGAGAGCTTCACGCCGCCGAACGGCGTGCGCAGGTCGCGCAGGAACCAGGTGTTGACCCACACGAGCCCGGTCTGGAACTGGCGCGCCACGCGGTGCGCGCGCGACAGATCGGTCGTCCAGACGCAGCCCGCGAGGCCGTAGTCGCTGTCGTTGACGCGGCGGATCACTTCGTCCTCGCTGTCGAATGGCGCGACGTGGCACACCGGGCCGAAGATCTCCTCGCGCACGCAGCGGGCCGTGTCGGGCAGGCCGGTCCAGACCGTGGGCTGCACGAATGCGCCTTCATCGCGCGCGTCGCCGAAGACGGGTACGCCGCCGCCGGTCACCACCGTGGCGCCTTCCTCGACGGCCAGGCGATAGTACGAGAGCACCTTCTCGCGGTGCTTGCGCGAGACGAGCGGCCCCATCTGCACGCCGGGCGCCTCGGGCGCGTCGATGCGCAGCGCGGCGGCGCGCTCGGCCAGCGCGGCCACGAAGCGCTCGAAGATGGGGCGCTCGACGTAGACGCGCTCCGAGCACAGGCAGACCTGTCCGGCATTGGTGAACGAGGAGCGCACCACGCCGTCGACGGCCGCGTCGAAATCGGCGTCGGCGAACACCACGGCGGCGTTCTTGCCGCCGAGCTCGAACGAGATTTCCTTTACGCCGTCGGCCACGGCCTTCATGATGGCGCTGCCCGTGCGCGACTCGCCGGTAAAGGTAATGGCGGCCACGTCGGGGTGCTTCGTGAGGAATTCGCCGGCCGAGTCCGGCCCGAAGCCGTGCACGAGGTTGAATACGCCGGGCGGTACGCCCGCTTCGTGCATGACTTCGGCGAGCAGCGTGGCCGAGGAGGGCGTTTCCTCCGACGGCTTGGCCACCACGCAGTTGCCCATGGCGAGCGCCGGCGCGACCTTCCACGTGAAGAGCAGCAGCGGCAGGTTCCACGGCGAGATGATGCCGATCACGCCGAGCGGCTTGCGCGCGACGTAATTCATCACGTCGGCGCCGTCGGCCGCGCGCATCTCGTAGACCTCGCTGCCGGCGGTCTTGACGAGGTCGGCGAACATGCGGAAGTTGGCGATGCCGCGGGCGACGTCGAGCGTGCGCGCCTGTTCGACCGGGCGGCCGGTGTCGGCGACTTCGGCAGCGACGAACTCGTCGAAGCGCGCCTGGATGCCGTCGGCAATGCGGTGCAGCACGGCGGCGCGTTCGGCCGGCGTGGTCCTGCCCCACGGGCCTTCGTGCAGCGCGCGGCGCGCCGCCGCGACCGCACGCCCGACGGTGGCCGCGTCCGCCTCGCATACCTTGGCGACGAGCCGGCCGTCGACCGGGCTCACGTTGTCGAACTGGCGATCGGTGGCGACGAACGCGCCATCCACGTAGTGCCGCAGCAGCGGCGGAGTCGCAAGGCTCACGAGGTCTCCTGGAGCTTGAGTGTCGTTGCACGAAGGCGAGCGCTGTGCAGCGCGAATCGCCGGATGCCCCCAGTCTAGGCATCCGGGTCTATAAAAAATAATGAAATCTATCGGATCGTCTATTCCGTGATGGAATACCAGGGCGGCGACATGCCGCCGGACGCGATCCGCCCGGCCTGTCGCGTCGCCCGCGGCTCAGTGCCGCGACGTGTGGCTCATGCGTGCGCGCGCCTGACGCAGGTCGCGCGGCGTGCGTTCCTCGCCGATCGTGGCGGGCGGCAATTCGGTGTCGAGGCACTCGACCAGATGCGCGTTGAGCACGGCGGCGAGGCCCTCGCCGCCGCGTCGCATCACGTAATTGTGATTCCACCGAAAGAGCGGCTGCGCGAGCGGCGCGAGCTTGTCCATCCACACGCGCCGAGTGTGAGCGTCCCACACGTAGCGCACCACCGTGATCGCCCCTTCCTTCTCGAAGCGCCACACGCCTGCGCCTTCGACCTCGCCGCTGGCCTCGGTACGCACTTCGCGCATGGGCTCGACGTGGGTCACGCGGCTCAGGAACGTGAGCGAGTAGGGCAACGCGCCGTGCCAGGTGAGTTCGCGCACGGCGCCGACGCCGTCGGTGTCGCCCGCCTCGAGCGTGCGCACCTCGCGCACGCATGGCCACCAGCGGGCCCAGTGATCGATGTCGCGAATCGTGTCCCAGACTTCGTCGAGCGGCGCGGTGAGCCGCCACAGGGTGAGGAAGTGATAGTCGTTCATGGCCAGTCCCGGTCGTGGAGAGAAGGGTGCCGTCACGCCCTGTCGCGAGGGGGGAATTTCAGTATAGGCGGCGCATCGGTGTATCGACGTTCGACGTTCGACGCTCGACGCTCGACGCTCGGCCCTCGACGTTCGGCGCTCGACCCTCGCCGAATCCCGTGGGACATCGGGGCGATGGCAGGCTCCTGCCGGGGGCGCGTGCAGCATGAGGGGCGGGACAGACGCGCGCTGTCATCAATTCATCACAATGTCTCCATAGAATCCCGGAGTGAAAACGTTTTCGTAAACGTTTACATTTGCGCAAAAGCCGCCAACTCCGAAATCCACGGCGTTCAGGCGGTATCTATCGAGGAGACGAGTGTGGCTGATATCCGGGACGTGGCACAGCGCGCGGGGTGTTCGATCGCGACGGTCTCGCGCGCACTCAATTCGCCGCAGCTCGTGCGTCCCGAGACGCTCGCCCGTGTGCAGGCGGCCGCAGCCGAGCTGAAATTCCGTCCCAACGCGTTGGGGCGCCAACTGCGCGGCGAGCGCACCGGACTCATCGGCGTGATGCTGCCCACGCTCGGCAACCCGGTCTTCGCGGACTGCCTCGAGGGCATCGAGGCGGCGATCGACGGCACCGGGCATCGCCTGCTGCTCGTCACCACCCAATACGACCCCGAACGTGAGCGAAACGCCATCGAGACCCTGCTGCAGCAGCGCGTCGACGGCCTGCTGCTCACGCTGGCGGATGCCGAGCATAGCGCGCTCGTCGACGATTTGAGCGCGGAAGGCGTGGCGTGCCAGCTCGTGTACAACGACGCGCCGCTGCGCCCGTGCGTGTCGGTCGACAACCGCGCCGCGGCGGCGCAGGGCGTGGCCATGCTGATCGAGGCGGGACACCGCGACATCGTCATGGTGACGGGCGCGTTACATGCGTCCGATCGCGCCAAGCGCCGCTATCTCGGCTACGGCGACGCCATGCGCGCCGCCGGCCTCACGCCGCTGCCGGCGTTCGAGATCGATTTCAACAGCGGCGCGCGCGGCGAGCGGGTGCGCGAATGGCTGGCGCAGCGAGAGCGCGACGGCGCGCGCCCCACGGCCCTGTTCTGCTCGAACGACCTGCTCGCGCTCGGCGTGATGCGCGCGTTGCGCGAAGCCGGCCTGCGCGTGCCCGACGACATCTCGGTGCTCGGCTTCGACGGACTCGCCGTGGGGGAGTTGCTCTCGCCCACGCTTGCCACCGTGGTGCAGCCGAGCGTGGACATTGGCCGGCACGCGGCGCAGCGGCTGCTCGCGCAGATCGACGGACGCGCGGGCGCGGTGGGTGCGGTCGGTGCGGCAAGCGCGGCAGGCATGCGGGACGCGGCGCTCGGCCAGGCGCTGATCCTGCCGCATGAGATCCGCCGCGGCGGCACGGTGGCCGCGCCGCCGCGCCGTGCTGCGGTACGCGGCTAACGCATCGGGTAACAGACAGGCAGCAGGAAGTACCAGAAAGCAGCAAGGAAGCTGGCCCACGACTGGCTCCGTCAGAGAGTTCAGGGTCGGCCAAGGCAGTCAGGCATCCGGGCCCCGTGCCCGCATTTTTCAGATGAATGGCGGCATGGCAACACACGCATACACGCCGCTCACGCTCAGACACACAGGAGCCAACAGAAATGAAGCTTTGGATCACTCGCGCCGCCCGCACGCTGGCGCTCTTTTCGGTGCTCGGCGCCGGCGTCGCGCACGCCCAGCAGAGCGCCATCTGCTACAACTGTCCGCCGGAATGGGCCGACTGGGCCGGTCAGGTCAGGGCCATCGCGCAGGATACCGGCATTCGCGTGCCGCTCGACAACAAGAACTCGGGCCAGGCCGTCGCCCAGTTGATCGCCGAACAGAAGGCGCCGGTTGCCGACATCGTCTATCTGGGCATCACGTCGGCCATCGAAGCGGCGAAGAAGGGGCTGCTCGCGCCGTATAAGCCCGCGAACTGGGACCAGGTGCCGGCCAGCATGAAGGATCCGAACGGCATGTGGACGACGATTCACTCGGGCACGGTCGGTTTCTTCGTCAATCGCGACGCGCTCGAAGGCAAGCCGGTGCCGCGCTCGTGGGCCGATCTGCTCAAGCCGGAATATCGCGGCATGGTGGGCTATCTCGACCCGAGCAGCGCCTTCGCCGGCTATGCGGCCGCGATCGCCGCGAACCAGGCGCTCGGCGGCACGATGGACAACTTCGCGCCGGCGATCGGCTTCTTCCAGAAGCTCAAGGCCAACGCGCCGATCGTGCCGAAGCAGACCGCATACGCCCGTGTGCTCTCGGGCGAGATCCCCATCCTGATCGACTTCGATTTCAACGCCTATCGCGCCATCTACAAGGACCGCGCCAACGTGCAGTTCGTGATTCCGATGGAAGGTTCGGTGTCGCTGCCATACGTGATCGCGCTCGTGAAGAACGCGCCGCACGCCGAGAACGGCAAGAAAGTGATCGACTACACGCTCTCCGACAAGGGCCAGGCGCATTGGGCGCAGGCGTTCCTGCGTCCGGTGCGGGCGAGCACGATGCCGGCCGACGTGGCGGCGAAGTTCCTGCCGGCGACCGACTACGCGCGCGTGAAGCCCGTGGATCTGCAGAAGCTCGCGGCGCAGCAGGACGCGTTCGGCCAGCAGTATCTGAAGAACGTCCGCTAACGAGCGCGCGCTCACGGCGAAAGGCCAACGAGGAAGAGGAGCAAAGCAAGCGATGCGTGATCTGACTTTGCCGCGCGGCTGGCGCGTGGCACTTCTGCTACCCGCACTGGCGGTCTTTCTGGCGTTCTGGCTGTTGCCGATGGCCGCATTGGTGCAGGTCAGCGGCGACGGTCACGCGCTCGAGACCTACCGCGCGATCCTCACCAACGCGCGCTATCTCGACAGCCTGTGGCAGACCGTGGTGCTCTCCGCACTGGTCACGCTTGCCACCCTGGCGTTGTCGCTCGTGGCGGGCCTCTTCCTCACCCGCCATGACTTCCCCGGCAAATCGGCGCTCGTGTCGATGCTCACGCTGCCCCTGGCGTTTCCGGGCGTGGTGGTCGGCTTCATGGTCATCATGCTCGCGGGGCGCCAGGGTCTCATCGGCGATCTGACGGCAAGGCTGTTCGGCGAGAAGCTGGTGTTCGCGTATTCGCTCGCGGGCCTCTTTCTCGGTTACCTGTATTTCTCGATTCCGCGCGTGATCCTCGCCGTGATGGCCGCGGCGGAATCGCTCGACCATTCCCTCACGGAAGCGGCCGCGTCGCTCGGCGCGGGACCGTTCGCCATTGCGCGCGACGTCACGCTGCCGGCGCTCGCCCCAGCGCTGATCGCCTCGGGCGCGATGTGCTTCGCCACCTCGGTCGGCGCGTTCGGCACGGCCTTCACGCTGGCCACGGACATCGACGTGCTGCCCATGACGATCTACACCGAATTCACGCTCAACGCGAACGTCGCCACGGCGGCGGCGCTCTCGGTCATTCTGGGCATCGTCACGTGGGCGGTGCTCATGCTCGCCCGCAACTTCACCGGTCAGACGGTGGCGGCAGGAGGCTGATCGGCATGCTCAAGAAAACGCTCTTTGCGCTGCAGCTGCTGCTCACGCTGCTCATGTGCGCGTTCCTGCTCGTGCCCGTGGCCATGTCGATTCTCGCGGGCCTGTCGGTGAATTATTTCCGGGGCCCGTCCGCCGGACTTACGCTCAGGTGGGTGATCCAGGTCTGGCAGGACTATCACGAGGCCATTCTGAATTCGCTGTATGTCGGTGCGGCCACGCTCGTGCTCGTCACGCTGCTCGGCGTGCCGGCCGGTTATGTGCTGGCGCGCTGGCAAAGCCGTCTCGCGCGCTGGATCGAGGAATTGCTCACGCTGCCCATTGCGTTGCCCGGGCTCGCCAGCGCGCTTGCGTTGATCAGCGTGTATGGCGGCATGCGCGGGTTTCGCGAGAGCCTCGCTTTCATCATCGCGGGACACGTGATCTTCACGCTGCCGTTCATGGTGCGCGCCGTGGCCGCCGCCTGCGCCGACTCGCGCATCAAGCTGATGGAGGAAGGCGCGGCCAGCCTCGGCGCGAGCTTTCTGCGCCGCTTCACGACCGTGGTGCTGCCCAACATCCGCAGCGAGATCGTGGCGGCTGCGCTTATCGTGGTGACGCTCTCGCTCGGCGAGTTCAACCTCACGTGGATGCTGCACACGCCGGATACGAAAACGTTGCCGGTGGGACTGGCCGACGCCTACGCGTCGCTGCGCCTGGAGATCGGCAGCGCCTATACGGCGGTGTTCTTCGTGCTGATCGTGCCGCTGCTCATCGTCATGCAGATGACGGCCCGGCGCGCCAAGGTCCGCAACGCGCGCGGGCGCGCCTGAGCGGGCCCGCCCGC
The DNA here is from genome assembly GCF_902459585.1 of Pandoraea nosoerga. GTDB lineage: Bacteria > Pseudomonadota > Gammaproteobacteria > Burkholderiales > Burkholderiaceae > Pandoraea > Pandoraea nosoerga. The sequence continues at coordinate 114,714 of NZ_CABPSC010000005.1, read as the reverse complement.
CACCGAATGCAAGGAGTGACGATGAAACTGACTTCCATCCCGATTCATCTCGAACGCTGTGCCAAGACGTTTCATGGCAACACCGTGCTGCAGCCGCTCGATCTGACGATCGGCGCGGGCGAGACGCTGGTGCTGCTCGGCCCGTCGGGGTGCGGCAAGACCACCACGCTGCGCATGATCGCCGGCCTGGAGCGGCCCGACGCCGGCGGGCGCGTGCGCTTCGGCGACGAGGACGTGACGCGGCTGCCCATCGAAAAACGCCGCGTGGGCATGGTCTTCCAGAACTACGCGCTGTTTCCCAACTTCACCGTGCGCGGCAATGTGGCGTATGGCCTGAAGCTGCGCGGACTGCCGTCGGCGCAGATCGGCAAGCGGGTCGACGAACTGCTCGACCTCGTGCATCTCACGCCCTACGCCGATCGCGCCATCGCGCAGCTCTCGGGCGGCCAGAAGCAGCGTGTGGCGCTCGCGCGTGCGCTGGCGCCCGAGCCGCGCGTGCTGCTGCTCGACGAGCCGCTCACCGCGCTCGACGCCAAGCTGCGCGAGACGGTGCGCGCCGACATGGACCGCCTGCTGCGCGGCCTTGGCGTGACCACGGTATACGTCACGCACGACCAGGACGAGGCGATGGCGCTGGGCGATCGCATCGTGGTGATGAGCGCCGGGCGCATCGAGCAGATCGGCGCGCCGCGCGACATCTATTACCAGCCGGCCACGCGCCACGTGGCGAACTTCGTCGGCACGCTCAATCGTCTGGCGGGCGTGTGGCGCGAGGGGCATTTTCATCTGGAGGGCGGACGGCTTTCCTGCCCCGACATGCGTCCCGGCGTGGAGGAGCTGTATTTCCGCCCCGAGGACGCCGTTGTCGTGTCCGCCGACGAGGCTTCGCTCTCGGGGCGCGTCGAGGCCGTGCAGTTCCTCGGCGAGCGCACGCGGCTCACGCTGAGCGGCGTGTCCGCGGCCGGCACGGTGCTCGTCGAGATTCCCAGCCGTCGCGAGTGCCGCGTCGGCGACCGGGTGGGCCTGTCGCTGCCCGCCGCTCACGTTTTTTCGCTTCACGGATAACCGCTCATGCTGTTCGCGCAAATCAGCGACCTTCACATCAAACGGCCCGGCAAGCTGGCCTATCGGCGCGTGGATACCGCCGCCTATCTCGAGCGCTGCGTGGCGCGCCTGAACACGCTCTTGCCGCGCCCCGACTTCGTGGTGCTCACCGGCGACCTCGTCGACTTCGGCGCGCGCGAGGAGTACGAGCATCTGCGTTGCCTGCTCGCCCCGCTGCAAATCCCGTACTACCTGGTCATCGGCAATCACGACGGGCGCGACGCGCTGCGCGAAGCGTTTCCCGAGCACACGTACCTCGGCCGGCCCGGCGAGTTCGTGCAGTACACGGCGATGTTCGGGCCGCTGCGGCTCGTGGCGCTCGATACGCAGGACCCGCCCAAGGGCGGCGGCAAGTTGTGCGACGAACGCCTGCAGTGGCTCGACGCAACGCTCGCGAGCGATACGGCAACGCCCACGGTGATCGCCATGCACCACCCGCCGTTCGCGTGCGGCATCGAACACATGGACGTTCAGGCGCTCGATGCGGGCGACGCCGCGAAGCTGGCCGCGCTCGTGCGCCGTTACGGCAACGTCGAGCGGCTGATTTGCGGCCACGTGCATCGGCCGATCCATACGCGTTTTGCCGGAACCATCGCGAGCGTATGTCCTTCGCCCGCGCACCAGGTGGCGCTCGATCTGCGCGAGGGCGGACCCTCGGCCTGGGTGCTCGATCCGCCCGCGTTCCAGTTGCATCGGTTCACGCCGCAGACGGGGTTGGTCTCGCATCTGGCGTTCGTCGACGACGCCGGCGGCGCGCATCCGTTCTACGACCCTTCGGGCGCCCTGATCGACTGACGCGCACCACCGACCCGCGTCACGCAAGAACAAAGGCCCCGTTCTCATTTGGGGCCTTTGCCGTTGATGCGTCAGCGCGCTGGCGGTGAGCGTGCCTTACAGCAGGTGGTCGAGCGCGTCCGGGCCGAAGACTTCGCGATGCAGGCGCTCGGCGGGCACGCCGGCGTCGCGCAGCGCGCGCCATTGCGTCTGCATGAACGGCACGGGGCCGCACAGCAGGTAGTCGGCGTTGGCCGGCAGCGCGAGGCGCGAGATGTCCATCAGGCCGGCGAACGTGTAGTCGACGCCTTCGCGATCGGTCGGCAGCGGCGTCTCGAGGAAGGTCACCGTGCGCAGGTTCGGCAGCGCCTTCGCGGCGAACGCCAGATGGCGGCGCAATGCGAGGTGCGCCCCGTCGCGCGCGGCGTGGGCGAACACGATTTCACGGCGCGAGCCCTTGGCGGCCAGCGTGGCCACCATCGACATCATCGGCGTGACCCCCACGCCGGCGCTGAGCAGCACAAGCGGGTGAGCAGCGTCGAGCGTCGTGGTGAATTCGCCGTAGGGCGGGCTCACCATAATGCGCTCGCCGGCCTTCAGATGGGCGTGCAGCCAGTTCGAGACCTGACCGGCGGGCTTGGTCTCGCCGGCGTCTTCACGCTTGACGGTGATGCGCCAGTGCGGGGCGCCCGGCGCGTCCGAAAGGCTGTACTGGCGGCGCTGCTGCAGGCCATCGGGCAGCGTGACCGAGACGCTCACGTATTGGCCCGGCGCGAAGTCGCCCGGCGAGCCGCCCTCGGGGGTGCGCAGGTAGTACGACACGATGTGATCGGTCTCGCGGTCGACGTCGGCCACGACCAGCTCGCGCAATGTGCCCAGCGGCGCCCGGGTGCGCTCGGACAGACGCGCTTCGGCTGCGATCAACTCGCCGGCGAGCCGCCAGTAGGCTTCGTCCCAGGCGGCGATGAGTTCCGGCGTGGCGGCCTCGCCCAACACGTCCTTGATGGCGCCGAGCAGGTGGCGGCCGACGATCGGATAGTGCGCGGGCGTGATGCCGACCGAGACGTGCTTGTGCACGATGCGCTCGAGCACCGGCCCGAGCGCGGCGGCGTTGTCGATGTTCGCGGCGTAGGCGAACACGGCCGACGCAAGCGATTGCTGCTGGGCGCCGTTGGCCTGATTGCCCATATTGAAAAGGTGACGCAACTCCGGCTGCGCCTCGAACATGCTCGCGTAGAAGTGACGCGTGATCGCGAGACCATGTTCGCGCAGCACGGGCACGCTCGCGTCGATGTAGGGGCGGGAAGCGGCGGAAAGCATGGCAAGACTCCTGTGATATAAGATGCAAATAAAATGCATCTTTTATGGCGCGATTGTGGGTGACTGCACACGCATCGCGGCCCGGTCTCCGTAACCCGGACGATCTGCGATGCGCTGAGCGTCTGCCGCCACCCTGGCGCTCACGATGGAATCATCACCCGGAGCGGCAGCGTCAGCGGTGTCATTATAAGATGCAAATAAAATGCATGTTATAAGTCTGCGGCGGAATGTCGCAACGAATCGGCATCGACGGGCGCGCCGGCGCAGGAGAGTTCGGACACGGTACGGGCGGCCTGCTGCGCCGCGCCCCGATAAAGGGCCAGGCCGGCGCGCAGAAAGCGCACCATGTCCGAGGGCAGGCCGGCGAGCGCGGAGAAGCCGGCGGCGTTGACCTGTGTCGGATTGCCGCCGTAGCGCAGCGCCGTGTGGAGCATGTAGTCGGCGGGTGCCGACGCCCTGCCGTGACGCGGTGCGGCCGCCAGCAGATGCAGCAGCGTGTTGCCGTTCTGAAACGGCGTGTTGCTGTTGCGCGTGAGCGCCAGCAGCACCTCGGCCGCACCGCAAAAGCCGTGGTGCGTGAGCCATAGCACGGGCGGCATGCCGTCCGGATGGCGCTGCGTGAGGTCCACGCCGTTCGCACGCAGCGAAATGGCCGCCGCGAAAAGCGAGGCGTGCGGCAGTAGCGGGTCCCATCCCAGCGAGTAGAGTCGCCGCGCTTCGTCGGCCATCGCGGCGGTGACGTGCGACACGTTCGTGTGGCGAACGTCTTGCTCGCGCGCGATCGTGAGCCGGGCGATTTCTCTCGCGTTGATCAGCAACTTTTGCACCGCGTCGGCATAGACGCGCAGGCTTTGCCGCAGCAGCGAGAACGCCGTGCGATCCTCAGCGTTCGGCAAATGCGGATTGCCGCCATAGCGAAGGGCCACCGTGAACATGACGAATGCGCAGTACGCGCGCCGCGAGGTGCGTGCCGTGGCGGCGAAGTAATGCATGAGCGTATTGCCGTTGCGGTCGGGCGCATTGCTGCTCACGCCGAGCGAGAGCAGCACTTCGGCCGCGCCGCACATGCCGTTGAGCGCAAGCAGCACGGCCGGCGGCGAGCCGCTGTTGCTGCGATGAGTGAGGCTCGCACCGTGGTTCCTGAGCGCGAGGGCGAGCGCGTAGAGGCTGTCGTGCGGCACGAGCAGATCGAGGTCGCGCCGTTTGATGCGCAGAGCCTGCGCCGCCAGGGCCGTCGTGAGCAGTGAGACACCATGGTGGCTCGTCTGGTTGACGTCGCTGCCAAACCCCAGCAGCTTCGGCAACCATTCAGGCGCCACCCGGCTGCACAGGTGCGATAGCGGGAGATGCGCGTCGCCTGGTTGGTCCGAGGCGGGTACGTCGTTCGTCGTGTCGCGGCCGCAGGCCACGAGTACGCGCAGCGCGGTCGCGAATCGCTCGCGGTTCGCGTCGAGACTCTCGGTGTCGTCGCCGGCGTGGTGAGCGTGGTGGACGCTGCAGGAACTGCCGCCGGGGCGCGTACCGTGGCGACTGTCGCGATGACTGCCGAGGCCGCCGGTGCTGGCCAATGCTCCGTCGGTCGCGAGAATCGGGTCGACGAACACGTCGCGATAGGCGCTCGGCGCCGCCGCGAAGCGCAGCCACAGCAGCAGCCCTTCGTCGCTGAGCAGCGCACGCGCGTTCTCGGGCGAGAGGCCGTACCGACGCGAGGGTGCGATGAAGATACCGGCGTCTGCCAGCTGATCGATGGTGCGGCGGGGCTCCGGCGTACACAGCAGCGCGGTGAAGTGGCGCAGCATCCTTTCCACGTCGCCGGTGTTCGCAACCCGGCAGGCGTCGCGCAGCTCGCGTGCCGCAACCGTGTCCGTGTTCGCCAGCGTGCGCCGCAGCACATGCGACGAGAACAGGTTGGCGCGCCGGGCACGGAGCAGGTAGTCGAGGGACATTTCCGAAAGAATGTTCGACGGGTTCGGCGGGGCATCGGTTGGCGTGCGCGCGTCTTCGAGCGGGCGGGATGCTTCAGAGGAAATCGGGTGTGTACCGCTGGAAGGCAGGGAGGCGGAGTAGGGCATTGGGCGATCCGTGAAGCGCAGAGCCGGCAGGTTTGTGAAGGCGCGGGGCAATGCGCGCAGAGGAGGGGCAGCGGACAATCAGGGCAATCGAGCGTCCTGGCTCTCGCGGGCCGCCCCGGCGGGCGGGTGCGGCCCACAAGCGCGCGAGCCAGGGCGTCCCCTTGGTCGGGTGCATGCCGATCCGCTCGGCGGCGAGAACGGGATCCGAGGTGTATCGGGCATGGGCGTCGAGGTTCGCACAGGAGTCGAAAAGGGGCATGGTCGGGCAGCCGCCGCACTTCCGTTTTCGGATTCGCCCGGCCAGGTTCTCCGACGGGACATGTCGATGGCGTGCCTCACCGATTTACAATGCCGGATTGACGATTCATTCCGATGCTCACGCATGACGCACAAGACGCCTCCCGCCGCCGGGCTCGCCGCTATCCCCGCTATCCCCGCTATAGCGGATAACGATGCCGTGATCGCCGCGACTCGCCATTGGCTCACGCGCGCCGTGATCGGGCTCAATCTCTGCCCGTTCGCGAAGGCAGTGCACGTGAAGGATCAGATTCGCTACGTAGTGAGCGCGGCGACGGACATGGAAGGGGCGATGATGGATCTGGAGCGCGAGCTGCAGGCGCTCGTGGAGGCGGACCCGGAAGTCGTCGATACGACGCTCCTGATTCTCCCGTCGGCACTGCTCGACTTTCACGAATACAACGACGCGCTGTTCTTCGCGGATCGCCTGCTCAGACAAATGGGCCTTCAGGGCGTACTGCAGATCGCGAGCTTCCATCCGGACTATCAGTTCGAGGGCACGGCGCCAGAGGATGTCGAGAACTACACGAACCGTTCGCCGTACCCGATCTTGCACGTGCTGCGCGAGGCGAGCATCGACCGCGCCGTGGACGCCTTTCCCGAAGCCGAGACAATCTATGAGCGCAACGAGGCGCTCATGCGCAGGATGGGAGCTGCCGGCTATCACGACTGGATGGCGCAGCCGGCCGAAGACGAGGATGGGGCCAACGACAACGATAGCCACGCAAAGGAGAAAAATCTGACGAAGAAGTAGCCCTTGCGGACAAATACGGGTATCGTTGTGAGAGGTCAGTTAGGGGCGAGTTTCCGGCTTGAGCATTGGTTGCCCACCGACTTGCTGTACAAGCCGCATATCTACCCGAGGGTGTGGACGGCAATAGCTGGAACAGTCGGGCTGATACCGGGAATTCGAAATCAAATTGGCCGCCTGTCCGAGTACTGCGCTGATTGGCATTCAGGTGGATGCGGGGCAGTTTAATAGCATATCCCCACTCGGTCGGCCGATTTCAAAGGTCGGATCTTCGAGTGCTCTCGAACTGTAGCCTTGAAACGCGGGCCTACGTGGCACGTGGGACGGCACGTTTAAATCCGCATGGTTCGACATGACCTGGCCTCGGTCTTCTACGACCTCATGCTGCTTCGTGCTATGGTTTCGGCCACCGCATCAATGCGGCTCAGGTGGATAAATGGTCGCTCTATCAGATGGCCCAGTATTGCGACGAACTAGTCAGTCGTACTCGACAAGATTGAAAAGATCGCGGTCGGCGACGCCTTGACCGTCATGCAAGCGGCACCTGTCAAATGCGGGCCGTTCGGTTAGTGGACGACAATTCCGCCACGGTTGCGGCGAACTGAATCGAGGCTGTGCAGCCATCCACCTGTGTTAAGCGCGTTGGCGTGTCTCGGAACAAGCTCTTCAGCACGAGCATATCGGACTTCGCGTGCGATGTGATTCGCGCACCTGAAATATCTCGGAGTCAAAAATGCGGAAGTTTTACGGCCAATTCGAACCGCCGGTGGATAGGTTTATCTCTGAAAGGTACTTTCCTGAAGACGGAATCCGCGGCGTGTTCGTCGAGTGCGGTGCCTATGATGGCCTGACGGAGTGCTCTTGCAAGTTTTTTGAGGAGTCTATGGGGTGGACCGGATATAACTTCGAGCCGGTTCCCTGGATTTTCGACAAGCTGTCCATTAATCGCCCTCTATCGAAGAACTTGAACTTCGCGCTGTCCAACGTCGATGGTGAAGCGAATTTTAAGGCAGTTGATCACCCGCAATTTGGTAGGAACTGTACCAATGGATCGCTTACACATACCAGCGAACATACAAAATGGCTGGAAGAAGAGGGGTGCGCCTTTGTCGATGTAACCGTCAAGCTGCGCACGTGGCGTGATTTTGTTGTGCAAGAGAATGTCGCGCACGTCGACTTGCTTGTCCTCGATGTTGAGGGACACGAACTGTCTGTCATCGATGGCATGAAAGGTAGTTCGGTGCTTCCTGACGTAATCTGCATCGAGGTCGGCCATCTTAAGTTCGATGAAATTCGTCAACGACTAGCTTCCTTCGGTTACGTCTACGATATTTCGTCGCATGTGAATGCTTTTTTCGTGAAAGCAGATCGTCTGGCCCTGTTCGCTCACCGCCGTGCGCGGGCGCGCCTTTGTCGATGTAACCGTCAAGCTGCGCACGTGGCGTGATTTTGTTGTGCAAGAGAATGTCGCGCACGTCGACTTGCTTGTCCTCGATGTTGAGGGACACGAACTGTCTGTCATCGATGGCATGAAAGGTAGTTCGGTGCTTCCTGACGTAATCTGCATCGAGGTCGGCCATCTTAAGTTCGATGAAATTCGTCAACGACTAGCTTCCTTCGGTTACGTCTACGATATTTCGTCGCATGTGAATGCTTTTTTCGTGAAAGCAGATCGTCTGGCCCTGTTCGCTCACCGCCGTGCGCGGGCTGCCGACGTAGTTGCGAGGCCAGACGTGGACGTGGCCATGGTCGAATTGATCGACGTGGTGCAGCATCGATTGGTGTTCCGTGAGTCGGAATGCGAGCGATTACAGGAGGAGGTCAATTCACTTCGAGGGCATGTATCCAGCTTGAACGGCCTTCTTCATGAAATCACCCAATCAAAAGCGTGGAAGTTCGTGGAGTTCGTTCGAAAGTTTAGGCGCGCCTAATGCATGCTACGACGACGTCTACGGCGACCGGCTAGACGCAAGCTTGATCGACCAGGCGAGGTCATTCGTGATGTTGCCTAGCGCCGGTATGCTTTCGGTGGGACCGGGCACAAGGATTTCCGAATGACACGATGTCGCCGCGCATGCGCGTGCCTATATTACGCAACTGCTTAATATCACAGTGCCCGGACCGACAGATTAGCCCGAACGAAAAAATGCACGGCTTCGATCCGTGCGCGAGCGCACGTACGGTGCGTTGAGTAATGCAAAATCCCATAACGCAGCGCAGCAAATCGACGTGAAATGATGTGGTAAATTACATTGCACGAGGAGGAAATGACCACCGCAATGAATCAAACTCGCTTGTGGTTTCTCCAGGCCGCACGGGGAATTGCGTGTCTTTTCATAGTCTATGTCCATTGGATCTGGGCTATACGAGATCCAAATAGTGGCGCGCAATTCGTTCATCTTCTGCCTATGAGCGACTATATCCCCTCGACATTTCCCGATCACGTTATTGATTTTTTCGCCCGATTTGTTCAGTTCGATTTCCGGGAAGTGTATTTCGGTCTCGGCCTCTTCTTTCTGATCAGCGGATACGTGATCCCCCTCTCGATGGGGAAAGGATCGCAGGTTGAGTACCTATTGCGCCGCATATTCCGAATCTATCCGGTCGTCGTCGCATGCACGCTCATCGCGTTTTTTGCCGTGGCGATGGATCGCTGGGTATCGGGTGCTTCGAGCTATCTTCCCATCGATGGCCCGACACTTTGGGCAAATATCCTGCTGATCCGCGACTTCAAGCAATACCAGTTCATGGATCCGTCGCTGTGGACGCTGGAAGTCGAAATGCACTTCTACGTGATCTGTTTCTTCATTGGCTTCCGTGGCGCCTACAAATCGGCGACTGTGCTGCTCTCGATCGCAGGTGCATTCTGCCTGATGAGTTTCTACTCCGCGGCGCCGGCGCTCGCAAATACGTTCCCTGGCGTGGTAGTGGATGTGCTCGGGAACAACGGCGCGTTCATCACATTGATGCTTGTGGGCACCGCGCTCTTTAACCGGTCGTTCAATGGCTGGTCGCTTCGAAAGACGGCTCTAGTGATTGCGGCGCTGCTTTTCGCGAACAAGTTCTGTTTGTCGACGCACCGCTTCTATGCTGGCGATACCGGCCTCTATATGTACTCGAACCATATAGTCGCAATCCTATTCTTCATGGCACTGCTGCTCGCTGGCCCTCGGCTCCCATATGTGCGCTGGCTCGACCGATTGGCGAACGTCTCCTACCCGCTGTATCTCCTGCATGGCGCGGCGGCATACGCAGTGTTCTTTACAGCGTTCCGCTTGACGGGATCGACTGTTGTCGCTGGCATTGTTGCTGCCGTTTCAGTTGTGATCGCGACGTGGTTCGTTCACGTATATGTCGAGAACGTAGGAATCGCCATTGGAAAGAAGCTGAGACGCCAGATCCCGACGCCGCAACCACCCACCCCCTGACGTCGTTGGTTAGCCGTTGGTAACGTGTCGACGTAGTTGGTACTGTTGCATTACGGCGTGCCGCTGTTGCACATGACTGGTCCGGTTGTGCGCTCGCCCGAGCGAAAGTCGCACTTTGTGAGCCAACTGCGCCTCAGCGTGATCAACATTCTCCTGGAGCACTTCATCCTGTATCGTGCGCGCCATCGCGCGAAAGCCCGTGGCCCGTCATGAGCGGGGGGGGGGGCTTGGTTATGCCCCCAAAAATGCCCCAGATAATTCGAGAATAGGGGGCAACTCATGGTACCTCGTAAGAAAACAAAAAACCCGCAAAGCGAGCGCTTATGCGGGTTTTCAGGACTTCGCGAGATCCAGCGAACCAAGTCGCTGGTGCCGGAGAGAGGAATCGAACCCCCGACCTTCTCATTACGAATGAGCTGCTCTACCGACTGAGCTACTCCGGCGCTGCGAAGAAGTGAGATAATAGCAGACTTTCTGGGTTTGTCACTACTTTTTTCAAAGATTTTTTGCTGTCTCTGCGTGAGTCACGCGTAAATCCTTGAAATTACGGAATTCCTGCGCTTCGTCGCCGCGAAGAAATTTGGCGTCGTAGGCCATTCTCGCGACGACGACGCATCGAGCATTGCGCCGAGTTACTTCGCGCCGGCTTCGTGGTGATAGCCGGTCACGCGCTCGACTTCGTTCTTCGAGCCGAGGAACACCGCGACGCGCTCGTGCAGCTTCTGCGGCTGGATCTCCAGGATGCGCTGCACGCCGTTGGTCGCCGCGCCACCCGCCTGCTCCACCAGGAAGCTCATCGGGTTCGCTTCATACATGATGCGCAGCTTGCCGGGCTTGTCCGGATCGCGCTTGTCGGCCGGGTACATGAACACACCGCCGCGCGTAAGAATGCGATGCACGTCGGCCACCATCGAGGCGATCCAGCGCATGTTGAAGTCCTTGCCGCGCACGCCTTCCTTGCCCTGCAGCAACTCCGAGATATAACGCTGCACCGGCGGATACCAATGGCGCTCGTTCGACATGTTGATGGCGAACTCCTTGGTGTCTTCCGGAATGCGCATGTTCTCCTGCGTGAGCACCCACGAACCCATCTCGCGATCGAGCGTGAAGCAGTTCACGCCGTGGCCGGTCGTGAGCACCAGCACCGTTTGCGGGCCGTACACGGCGTAGCCGGCGGCAACCTGTTGCGTGCCCGGCTGCAGGAAGTCCTGCTCGGTCGGATCGGTCACGCCGTCCGGGCAGCGCAGCACCGAGAAGATCGTGCCGATCGAGACGTTGACGTCGATGTTCGACGAGCCGTCGAGCGGGTCGAACATCAGGAGATATTCGCCCTGCGGATAGCGGTTGGGAATGTGGAAAACGCCTTCCATTTCCTCGGAGGCCATTGCCGCGAGGTGACCGCCCCATTCGTTCGCCTCGAGCATGATCTCGTTGGAGATCACGTCGAGCTTCTTCTGCACTTCACCCTGCACGTTCTCGCTGCCCGCGCTGCCCAGCACGCCCCCAAGCGCCCCCTTGGACACGGCGTGGCTGATCGACTTGCACGCGCGTGCGACGACTTCGATCAGCAGGCGCAGCTCGGCAGGAATGTTGTTGAACTCCCGCTGCTGTTCGATGAGATATTGGGTAAGAGTCTTGCGCCGCATAGGGGCCTCCGCAAAAAGCAAAAAAGCGTTCGTATTTCGATACGGACGCAATTTTACTCGCAAAGACGCGCCGGCCCCCGCGAAAAGTGCGGGGGGGCGCGCAGCATGAGACGGAATGAGACGGAATGAGACGGAAGAGGCGCGCGTGGCTCGGACGCGCGCGAGCCGCCGATCAGTCGAGGCCGTCGAACAGGGCGTCGTCCGGGCCGATGTGTGACGGCGCACGCCATGCGGCGTCGCGCATGCTGTGCTGGACTTGCTTGTCCACGCCGAGCAGGATCGCGAAGATCGCCATGCGCACGGGAATCCCGTTGTCGGTCTGGCGGAAGATGGCCAGCCGCGGATCGTGATTGAGGTCGGTCGACAGATCATTTGCGCCCGGCCGGCTGTCGCGCGGCAGCGGGTGCATGATGATCGTGCGCGCATCGCAATACTGGTTGATCAGCGCTTCGTTAATCTGGAACTCCGGCGTATAGCCCTCGATGGCCTCGTCGGCGAAGCGCTCCTTCTGGATGCGCGTGGCGTAGACGACGTCCGCGCCGGTCAGATCGGCGAGCGAGTGGCTCTGCACGACCACGTGACCGTGCTGGGAAATCTGGTCGAGGATGTACGTCGGCATTTCCAGCGACGGCGGCGAGATCAGCGTGAACTTCAGGCCGCGATACAGCGCGAGCAGCTTGATGAGCGAGTGCACCGTGCGGCCGTAGCGCAGATCGCCCACCATCGCCACGTGCGCGCCGTCGACAAGCTTGCCCAGGCGCGAGAACTCGCGGCCGATGGTGTACAGATCGAGAATGGCCTGGCTCGGGTGCTCGCCCGGGCCGTCGCCGCCATTGATGACGGGGATGTTGGTCGCGCGCGCGAATTCGGCGACCGACCCCTTCTCGGGGTGGCGCACGACGAGCGCATCGACGTAGCCGCTCATCACGCGGCTCGTGTCATAGATGGATTCGCCCTTGGCCATGGACGAGAACGTGAAGCCGGTCGTGTCGCACACCGAGCCGCCGAGGCGGCAGAAGGCCGCGCCGAAGCTCACGCGGGTACGGGTGCTCGCTTCGAAGAACAGGTTGCCGAGCACCGCGCCTTCGAGCACGCGCGAGATCTTCTGGCGGCGTGCGATCGGCTGCATGATGTCGGCGACGTGGAACAGCTCCTCGAGCGAGTCGCGCGTGAACTGGTCCACGGAGATCAGATGCGGCTTGCCGTCGAGGCCGATGCGCTCACGCAGCGGTTTGTGTGCGCTTTGCGTAGATTCTGCGGACGGTGCCTCGCGGCCGAGAATTTCGCCGACGAATTTCTCCACGATGCTCGGCATCGTGCGATATTCGCTGGAGTCCTCGGGCAGCAGCCAGGTGTCGAGGGCGCGCCGGCGAACGCCGATGCGCTCGGCGAAGCTGTCGCGGGTCATGTTCAGGCGGCGCATCGCGTCGCGCAGGAAAGTCTGCTGTGCACTCATGGTCGGGTCGGCAGGGCTGTGTACGCGATGCGTATAATAGGCGTCGATTCGTCGTTTGTCCAGCAAAAGACGTGCCCCTCGCCGGGCCGCGCCAGCCGGGCGTTTCCGGCATTTCCGGTGTATTGCCGTACAGGTATGGAAAACCTTCTCCGCAAGCTCGATCTCACTTCTTTGCGTCTTTTCGTGGCCGTCTGCCAGGAGCGGAGCATGGCGCGCGCCGCCGAGCGCGAATTCATCGCACCGTCGGCGATCAGCCGGCGCATTGCCGACATCGAGGCCATCGTCGGGCTGCCGCTCATCCAGCGCCATCAGCGCGGCATTACCGTCACCCCGGTGGGCGAGACGGTGCGCCGTTATGCCGAACGCATACTGGGCACGATCGAGTCGCTGGGCGCGGAGCTTTCCCAGTTTCACGAAGGCGCGCGCGGCAGTGTGCGCATCGCGGCGAACCTGTCGGCCATCGTGCAGTTTCTGCCGGAAGATCTCGCCGCGTTCGGCCGCGTGTTCTCGGCGGTCGACGTCGAGCTCGACGAGCAGCACAGCAACGAGGTGCTCGCGCGCGTGGGCGAGCGCGCGGTGGACATCGGCATCTGCAATGCCGTGCCCGGGATCGAGGCGTTCACGATGGTGCCTTACCGGCGCGACCGGCTCGCGGTGATTCTGCCGGCCGCGCACCCGCTTGCCGCGCGCACGGGGGAAATTGCATTTTCCGCCTGCGTCGGCGAGACCCTCGTCGGCCTGCAGGGCAACAGCGCGCTCACGCAACTGCTGCATCAGCAGGCGAGCACGGTGGGGGCGTCGCTGCGCATCAAGATCCGCGTGTCGAGCCTCGACGCGCTGTGCCGCATGGCGCATGCGGGCCTGGGCATTGCCATTGCCCCGGAGCAGGTCGGCCAGCTGTATGTCGGCAAGCTCGACGTGGTCGTGCGCCCGCTCACCGATGAGTGGGCGCACCGTCAACTGTGGCTCGTGTACCCCGGGCAGGACCCGCTCAACGCCGCGGCCGCCACGCTGCTGAACTTCCTCGCCCAGAAGGCCTGAGCGCGAGCCGGCGCGCCGGCGGTGCACCTTTCCGGTCGCGCCCCCTCGCGCCCTCCGACCGCGCAGTCCGGCTTCGCAATCCGTCATGGCGACCTTGCCCATACGGCATGATGGCGCCGCACCGCCACGGCTATCCTTTCCCGCAAGGAGAGTCACTGGCATGGAAGACACCATTCGTTTCGACGGCCGCACGCTGTTTCTGTCGGAGGACCCGGGCATCGTGCGCCGGCAGCTCGCCGGCGAGTCGATCACGCGCGCCCAGGCGGGCGCCTTGCGCGACAATGTCTCGACCGACGAGATCACGCCGGTCACGGTCATGCTCACGTATGACGAGCGGCTCGGGCGCTATCCCTACGTCGGTTTCAAAGCAGGAAACGAGACGCCGATCGGCGAGCACGACGTGCGCCGCGGCGGGTTCCAGATCACGGTGGCGGGCAAGCGCTACGGCAAGGGGTCGTCGCGCGAATCGAGCCCGCTCGCGGAGCTGTCGGCCGGCATCCGGCTGATCGTGGCCGAGAGCTTCGAGCGCATCTACCAGCAGAACTGCGACAACATCGGCATTCTGACGACGACCGACTTCGGCGTGCTCGAGCGCATCCAGGCCGGCGAAGCCATTCCGATCACCGAATTCCTCAAGGGGCGCGATACCCTCACGCAGCAGATCATCCGCAGCGGCGGCCTGCTCGCGTACAGCAAGTTTGCCGAATGGCCCGCGCCACGGCCGGCCGCGCCCCCGGCGGGCGACGGCCCGCCGCGCACGCTCGTCGAGAAGATCATGGCGCGTCGGCTGCATCCCGCGACGCCGGGCGCCGCGCATGGCGACGGCGTGTTCGTGCGCGCGGACTGGCGTTTCTCGCACGACTACTTCACGGGCATGTGCGCACATCTGATGCATCGCGCATTCGGCGAGCCGGCGGCGCTGCACGACCCGTCGCGCATCATCGCGTTTCAGGATCACCTCGTGCTCGCCGCGCAGAGTCATCCGCACGTCTCGAAGGGGTTGCTGCCGGGCGTGGCGAACCTCGCCCGCGGCCATCGCGACTTTGTCGCGCGCTACGCGGTGCTCTCGCATGGCGAGCTCGGCGCGGACGATGCGAACGATGCGAATGGCATGCGCGGCGCGGATGGTATCTGCCACGCGCTGATGGCCGAGCGTTACGCGCTGCCGGGCCAGATCGTCATCGGCACCGACTCGCACACGCCGCACGCGGGCGCGCTCGGCTGCCTGGCGTTCGGCGCCGGCGCGACCGACATTGCGAACAGTTGGGTGACGGGCTACGTGCGCTGCAAGGTGCCGCAGACGCTTCGCGTCGAGATCGACGGCGAGCTGCCGGCGGGCGTGACGGCAAAGGACGTCGTGCTGCATCTGCTGCGGCTCGACGCCATTCGCCGCGGCGATGCGATCGGGCTCGTCTTCGAATACGCGGGCAGCGCAGTGCGCGCGATGTCCGTGGACGAGCGCGCCACGCTCACCAACATGGTCGCCGAGCTGGGTGGCTTCACCGGCATCGTCGCACCCGACGAGAAGACCGTGGCCTTCCTCAAGGCGCGTCGCGGCATCGACTTCGACATCGAACCGTGGATGACGAGTGACCCCGGCGCCGTCTATCGGGACGTGATTCGCATCGACGCCGGCGCGCTCACGCCCATGCTCGCGCGCCCGGGCGACCCGGGCAATGGCGTGGCGCTTGCCGAGCTGAGCGCGCCGGTGCCGATCGACATCGCCTATGGCGGCTCGTGCACGGCGGGCAAGCGCGACGATTTCGACGCCTATCACGACGTGCTGGCCTGGGGCGTGGCGCATGGTCTGCGCGTTGCCCCGGGACGCTCGCTCTTCCTGCAGTTCGGCACGATGGACGTGCGCGCGTACTGCGAAGCCAGGGGCTATCTCCGCACGTTCGAGGCCGCCGGCGCGACGCTCGTCATGCCAGGCTGCGGCGCATGCGCGAATTGCGGACCGGGGCAGTCGACGTCGGCCGATCAGGTCACGATCAGCGCCATCAACCGGAATTTCCCGGGACGCTCGGGGCCGGGCAGCGTGTGGCTCGCCAGTCCGTACACGGTGGCCGCGAGCGCGCTGGCCGGGCGCATCGTGAGCTTCGATCAGCTCAAGGCGGGCGCGGGGGCGGCTGCCGGACAGGCGTCGTGACGCCGAAGGCCGGCGAGCCGACCGTGCCGTTATTCATGAACATCGCAAATTTTCGCAGTACGTGGCAAAGGTGACAGACGCGACGTCATTCGTGGCACAATGCCGGCCTCGCGCCTGTCGATTCATGGTGTAGCACCGACGCCCGGCCCACCGGCGGCACCGCTTGCCGGCGTGGCCCGCCATGCGTCGGAACAATGAGCCGTTCGGCCATGACCGGACGGGCCCGGAGACGATTTCCATGCCATCCCCCGAAGTTTCGATGCCTTCCATGCCTCGCGCCGCGCAAGCCCCCGCCGCGGCAACTCGCCTCACCGCCGGCGACATTTCCGCCCGCCTCGATCGACTGCCGCCGACGCGCACCGTATGGAAGCTCGTGGTGCTGCTCAGCCTCGGTTTCTTTTTCGAGCTCTACGATCTGCTCTATACCGGCTACGTGGCGCCGGGGCTCGTCAAGAGCGGCATTCTGACGCCGACCACGCCCGGTCTGTTTGGCACGACAGGCGTGGCAAGCTTCATCGCGGCGCTATTCTCGGGGCTCTTCATCGGTACCATCGCCTGCGGCTTTCTGGCCGACCGCTTCGGTCGCCGCGCCGTGTTCACGGGCTCGCTGCTTTGGTACACCGCCGCGAACGTCATCATGGCGTTTCAGGAGAGCGCCACGGGCGTGAACTTCTGGCGCTTCGTGGTGGGCCTCGGCATCGGCGTGGAACTGGTGACGATCGGCACGTACATTGCCGAGCTCGTGCCCAAGCAGATTCGCGGCCGCGCGTTCGCCTGCGAGCAGGCGGTGGGTTTTACCGCCGTGCCGGTGGTCGCGCTTCTCGCCTACTGGCTCGTGCCGCGCGAGTTCCTCGGTCTGGAGGGATGGCGCTGGGTCGTGCTCATCGGCGCGCACGGCGCCGTGTTCGTGTGGTGGATTCGTCGCGCACTGCCGGAGAGCCCGCGCTGGCTCGCGCAGAAGGGGCGTCTCGCCGAGGCCGAGCAGGTGCTCTCCGACCTGGAGGCGAAGGTCGAACGCGAATACGGCCGGCCCCTGCCGGCGCCGGGCGCGCCCGAACCGGTCGTGCCCAGGAGCGCGTTTCGCGACATGTGGGTGCCGCCGTATCGCAAGCGCGCCATCATGATGATCCTGTTCAACGTCTTCCAGACGGTCGGCTTCTACGGCTTTGCCAACTGGGTGCCGACGCTGCTCATCAAGCAGGGCATCACGGTGACGACGAGTCTCGCGTATTCGAGCGTGATCGCGCTGGCCGCACCGGTCGGCCCGCTCATCGGTCTGTGGATGGCCGACCGTGTCGAGCGCAAGCACGCGATCGTCTGGACGGCGGGCATCGGCATCGTGTGCGGGCTGGTGTTCTCGCAGGCGACGTCGTCGTTCCTGCTGATCGCCATGGGCATCGGGCTCACGCTCGCGAACAACATCATGTCGTACAGCTACCACGCGTATCAGACCGAACTGTTCCCGACCGGCATCCGCGCGCGGGCCGTCGGTTTCGTGTATTCGTGGAGCCGCTTCTCGGCAATCTTCACGGCATTCCTGATCGCGTCGGTGCTGCGCAACTTCGGCGTGACGGGCGTATTCGTGTTCATCTCGTGTGCCATGCTGGTCGTCATGCTTTCCATCGGCTTGATGGGCCCGCGCACGCGCGACATCGCCCTGGAGAAAATCTCCCGGTAAGCGCTGCGTATTTCTCGCGGCGCGGACCGGTCCGGGCCGCCGCCGCCCGAATCGCCGCCCGAATCGCCGCCCGAATGCGTCGATATGTCGACGCGCCGATATGTCGACGCGCGCCAGCGGGAGGGTGTCTGTACTGCGTCCTCGCGCGTCCCCGAGTCCTCGCATCCGACGCGGGGCGCGCCCCGCATCCCGCTTCCCTTTACAGCAGTTCGATCTCCGGCAGCGAAAGCAGGCTGGTCTCGCGCATGAGCGAGACGAATTCGCCGATGTACGGCCGCGTCGTGATCGCCGGCAGCGTGGCCGCCCACAGTTGCGCGGTCAGTCCTTGCGGCGTGATCGGACGCGCGCTCACGTAACGCCTTTCCAGATAGCTCGTCACTGCCCACAGCGGCAGGGCCGCCAGGCCGCGCCGGCTCGCGACGAGCTGCAGGATCGCGACCGTGAGCTCCGTGGTGCGGCGCGTGGGTTCGATGCCCGCCGGGCGCAACACCTGCCGCACGATGTCGAGCATGTCGTCCGGCACGGGATACGTGATGAGCGTCTCGTCGCGGAAATCCTCGGCGTCCAGATGCGGCCTGGCCGCAAGCGGGTGATCGTTTGCCATGAGCGCTACCATCTGGAAGCGGAACAGCGGATGAAAATCGACCGCTTCGCCTTCCTCGCGCTCGGAGATGATCGCGAGATCGGCGCGATCCTGATGCAGCAAACCGATCGGATCGGCGTGAAAGCCCGACACGATATCGAGTTCGACTTCCGGCCAGCGCACCCGGAACGCGTCCATGGCCGGCATCAGCCAGTCGAAGCACGTATGGCATTCGACCGCGATGCGCAGCGTGCCTTGCGTGCCCTGCGCGAGCCGCGTAAGGTCGCGCCCCGCTTCCTCGACGGCCGGAACCACCTCTTCGGCGAGCGCCAACAGCCGCTTGCCCGCCGGCGTGAAGACCAGCGGCGACGATTTGCGCACGAACAGCGGCAGTCCGTAGAAGTCCTCCAGCGCCTTGATCTGATGTGAGAGCGCCGACTGCGTGAGATGCAGCCAGAGTGCCGCGCGCGACACGCTGCCGGTGTCGCGCAGCGCGAGCAGCGTCTGCAGGTGACGCAGTTCGATGGGCGTTCTTTGCATGAATTTAATTAATGAAAAACGATAAAAACTTTCGTTTGAATAATACATGGGGTGCCAGGATACTGCCAGCCTGGCGCACACCGCCCGATGACATTCACCTTGCAACATCGCTGGCTCGCAGGAAGGACAACGCTCATGGCCCAGGCCCACGTACTCGGATTGCCGCGCATCGGTGCGCGGTGCGAACTCAAATTTGCCGTCGAGGCGTTCTGGCGCGGCGACACGGACCTCGCGACGCTGCAGGCGGCGGGCCGCGATATCCGGGCGGCCAACCGGCGCGCCCAGCGCGAGGCGGGGCTCGACTGGATCACCGTGGGCGACTTCCATTGGTACGATCAGGTGCTCTCGACGCTGGCGCTGGTCGGCGCTCTGCCCGAGCGCTTCGGTGCGGCCCCCGCGGCGCTGACGCTCGCCGACTACTTCGCCGCCGCCCGCGGCGACGCGCGGCACGGCGCAATGGAAATGACGAAGTGGTTCGACACGAACTACCACTACCTGGTCCCCGAATACTCGCCGCGGACGCGCTTCGGTGCAGGCACGCAATGGCTGTTCGAGGAAGTCGAGGAAGCGCTGAACGAAGCGCGCAACGTCAAGCCGGTGCTGCTCGGCCCGCTCTCGCTGCTGTTCCTCGGCAAGGAGAAGGGCGGGCTGGCCGATCGCTTCTCGCTGCTGCCCGAGCTGCTCGCGCAGTACGAACGCGTGCTCGCGCGCCTGAAGGCGCAGGGCGTGGCGTGGGTGCAGATCGATGAGCCGATTCTCGCGCTCGACCTGCCCGCGCCGTGGCGCGACGCCTTCGCCCCGGTGTATGCCCGTCTGGCGCCGGTCGCGCCGGCGCTCCTGCTCGCCACGTATTTTGGCGACGTGAGCGAACATGTGGCCATGCTTGCCGCGCTGCCGGTGGCGGGCGTACACGTCGATGGCGTGCGCGCGCCGGCGCAGCTCGAAACATTCGCGGCGCAATGGCCCCACGACAAGGTGCTGTCGGCCGGTGTGGTCGATGGCCGCAACGTCTGGCGCTGCGATCTGGCCCGCGCCCGCGCCCGGCTCGCGCCGCTCGCCGAAACGCTGGGCGAGCGCCTGTGGGTGGCGTCGAGCTGCTCGCTCATGCACTGCCCGGTCGATCTGGCCAACGAAGTGCGCCTCGACAGGGAAGTGCGCACATGGCTCGCGTTCGCCAGACAGAAGCTGGACGAAGTCGCGCTGCTGCGTCGCTCGCTCGACGCCGCCGAATTCGCGGGCGCCGAGGTGTGCGCCGCGTTCGCGGCCGATGCCGCCGCCCAGGCCGCACGCCGCACGTCGCCACGCATCCACAATGAAGTGGTGCAAAAGCGCCTGGCGGCGCTCACCGAGGCCGACACGCACCGCGCCTCGCCCTATGCGGTGCGCGCGCATGCGCAGCGCGCCTGGCTCAAGCTGCCGTTGCTGCCTACGACGACCATCGGTTCGTTTCCGCAGACGCCGGAGATTCGGGCGGCCCGAGCCGAGTTCAAGCGCTGCGCGATGTCCCATCTGGACTATCTGGAGACCATGCGCGCCCAGATTCGTCTGGCCATCGAAAAGCAGGAAGCCTATGGACTTGACGTGCTCGTGCACGGCGAAGCCGAGCGCAACGACATGGTCGAGTACTTCGGCGATCTGCTGTGGGGCTTTGCAATCACCGAGCATGGCTGGGTGCAGAGCTACGGTTCGCGCTGCGTGAAGCCGCCGGTGATCTATGGCGACGTGTATCTGCCCGAACCGATGACGGTGACGTGGAGCGCTTACGCGCAGCAACTGACCGACAAGCCGGTCAAGGGCATGCTGAGCGGGCCGGTCACGATGCTGCAATGGTCGTTCGTGCGCGACGATCAGCCGCGCGAGCTTACCGCGCTGCAGATCGCGCTCGCCCTGCGCGAGGAAGTGGCGGCGCTCGAAGCCGCCGGCGTGCGCGTGATCCAGATCGACGAGCCGGCGCTGCGCGAAGGGTTGCCGCTACGCGAGTGCGATCGTGCGGCGTATCTGGAGTGGGCGGTGCGCGCATTTCGCGTGTGCGCTTCCGGCGTGGCCGACGACACGCAGATCCACACGCATATGTGCTATTCGGAGTTTCACGACATTCTGCCCTCGATCGCGGCGCTCGACGCCGACGTGATCTCGATCGAGACGGCGCGTTCCGACATGGAGCTGCTGGGCGCCTTCGAAGCGTTCGAGTATCCGAACGAGATCGGCCCGGGCGTCTATGACATTCACTCGCCGCGGGTGCCGACGCAGGCGCAGATGGAGCAGCTCATCGAGGCGGCGCTCGCACGCATTCCGGCGCAGCGCCTGTGGATCAATCCGGACTGCGGCCTCAAAACGCGCGATTGGGCGCAGGTCGACGGCGCACTCGCCAACATGGTGGCGGCAGCCCGTGCGGTGCGCTCGCGTCTCGCCGCTGCGCAGGCCCGGGCCGCCTGAACCTTACGCGAGCGCCTTCTCGACGATTTCGCGCACGTCCTTCGACAGCGAAGCGTGGCGCGAGACGTCTTCCAGCGCTGCGTGCATGTGCTCGCGCAGTGCTGGCGTGTACTTGCGCCAGCGGTCGAGCACGCGCGCCAGGCGCGCTGCGACTTGCGGATTGAGCGCGTCGAGCGCAAGCACCTGCTCGGCCCAGAAGCGATAGCCCGAACCATCGGTCGCATGGAACTGCGCGGGGTTGCCGCTGCAGAAGCTGAAGATCAGCGAGCGGGCGCGGTTCGGATTCTTGAGCGTGAATGCCGGATGGCGCATGAGCGCACGCACCGCGTCGATCACGCAATGGCTGCCGTCGCCGCGCTGCATGGCCTGCAGCGCGAACCACTTGTCGATGGCGAGGGGCTCGTGCTCGAAGCGCTGGTAGAAATCCTCGAGCGCTTCGGCGGCATGGTTCGGGCCGTGAGCGGCGTCGCCCTCGCGCGCCGCACCGCCACGCTGCACGAGCGCCGTGAGCGCGGCGAACCGATCGGTCATGTTGTCGGCCGAATCGTACTGGGTGCGCGCGGTCTGCGCGACGCCGGCGTCCGAGAGTTCCATCAGGTACGACAGCGCGAGGTTCTTCAGCGCGCGCTCGCCGGCCGACGCGGGATCGGGGCGATACGGCCCCGGCACGCGATGGTTGTGATACGCCGCGAGCCACTCGGTGTGGAGCGACGCCGCCAGACGCTGGCGCAGATACTGGCGCGCCGCGTGGATTGCCGCCGGATCGATCTCCGTCATCTGCTCGCCAAGGTACGACTCGGCGGGCAGCGTGAGCGCCTGGGCGCGGAACGCCGGGTCGAGCGACTCGTCGCGCAGCACCTGGCGGAAGGCTTCGAGCACATAGTTGTCCACGCTCGGCAGTTGCCCCAGCTGAATCGACTCGACGAGCGCGAGCAACTGGCGCGTGGCCAGGCGTTGGCCCGCTTCCCAGCGGTTGAACGGATCGCTGTCGTGCGCCATCAGGAACGCGAGCTCGTCGATGCTGTACTCGTGCTCGACGATGACCGGCGCCGAGAAGCCGCGCAGCAGCGACGGCATGGGGTTGTGCGGCACGTCCACGAACGTGAAGCTCTGGCGCTCCTGCGTGAAATCGAGCACGCGGGTGGTGGCCGCCGGGGTGTCGCCCGTGTCGCCGGCCAGGCGCAGCGCCATGTCCCGCCCGTCGCGATCGAGCAGGCCGACGGCGAACGGAATGTGGAACGGCTGCTTGACGAGCGTTTCGTCCTGCAGCTCCACGCCGACCTTCGGGCAGCGCTGCGTGAGCGTGAGGGTGTAGGTGCGGGCGGCCTCGTCGTAGGCGGCCTCGACGCTCACGCGCGGCGTGCCCGCCTGGCTGTACCAGCGCCCGAATTGCGTGAGATCGCGCTGGTTGGCGTCGGCCATGGCGGCGCGGAAGTCGTCGCACGTCACGGCCTGACCGTCATGGCGCTCGAAGTACAGGTCCATGCCGCGCCGGAAGCCGTCGCGGCCGAGCAGCGTCTGGTACATGCGCACGACTTCGGCGCCCTTCTCGTAGACGGTGACCGTGTAGAAGTTGTTGATCTCGACGTAGCTTTCCGGGCGCACCGGATGCGCCATGGGACCGGCGTCCTCGGGGAACTGCGCCTGACGCAGCACGCGCACGTCGTCGATGCGCTTGACGGCGCGGCCCGACTCGGAGCCCATCATGTCGGCGGAGAATTCCTGATCGCGGAACACGGTCAGACCTTCCTTCAGGCTCAACTGGAACCAGTCGCGGCACGTCACGCGGTTGCCGGTCCAGTTATGGAAGTACTCGTGGCCCACCACGGCTTCGATGTTGGCGAAGTCGTCGTCGGTCGCGGTGGCCGCGTCGGCCAGCACGTACTTCGTGTTGAAGATGTTCAGGCCCTTGTTCTCCATCGCGCCCATGTTGAAGTCGCTCACGGCGACGATCATGAAGCGATCGAGGTCCAGCACGCGGCCGAAGCGCTCCTCGTCCCAGCGGATCGAGTTGATGAGCGAGTGCATGGCGTGCTCGGTCTTCTCGAGGTCCTGCGGCTGCACCCAGACCTGCAGCAGCTTCTCGCGGCCGTCGCCCGCGACGATGCGTTCCTCGCGGCAGACCAGCCGGCCGGCCACCAGCGCGAACAGATAGCTCGGCTTCTTGAACGGGTCGTCCCAGACCGCGAAGTGGCGCCCGTCGGGCAGGTCGCCCTTGTCGATCAGGTTGCCATTGGCCAGCAGCACCGGATAGGCTTCGCGATCGGCGCGCAGCGTGACGGTGTAGGTCGCCATCACGTCCGGACGATCGAGGAAGTAGGTGATCTTGCGAAAGCCCTCGGCCTCGCATTGTGTGAAGAAATTGCCGCCCGAGACGTACAGCCCCATGAGCGAGGTGTTCTCCTGCGGACGACAGCGCGTGACGAGCGAGAGCTCGAACGCCTCGGGCGGCGACTCGACGCTCAGCGTGTCCTCGCTGGCGCGGTAGCCGGCCCACGGCTTGCCGTCTAGCGCCAGGCTCACCAGTTGCAGCCCCTGGCCGGCGAGCTCGAGGTCGCCGCCGGCGCCGGCCGGATTGCGGCGCACGCGCAGACGGCTCGTCACGGTGGTGACGTCGGGTGCGAGGTCGAAGTCGAGTTGGACGGTGTCGATCAAGTACGCCGGGGGCGTATAGTCGGAGCGCTGAATCACGCCTGCGAGGTCGGTTCTGAGCATGGGCGGTGTTTTGCTGACGGCCAAGGATTCATAAATTGTAACGGAGTGTCGGCTCGGGAGTCGCTTCGCGGGAAATTTGCTGAATTTTGGCCCGGCGGCAACGTCAAATGGGCAACGCGGGGCGCGAGATGCCGTCCTATGCTTAAATCGGCGCGAGCGGCGCGCATTCGGCGTCCGCCGCCTTCTCTGGAGCAGTCGATCATGTGGAAACGATGGGCAATGGCGACGTTGGCAGTCGCAAGCGTCTTGTTGGCCGGATGTGCCAGCACGGTCACGAGTCAGGTGACCGCGTTCGGCGATTCGCCAGGCTTCGACGGCCCGCGTACCTACGCGCTCACGCGCACTGCCGAGCAGCAGAACAACCAGGAGCACGCGACCTACGAGCAATGGCTGAAGGCTCGGCTGTCCGGCGACGGCTTTCGCGAGCAGAGTCCCGCGAGCGCGCACTACCTCATCGGCATGACCTACGGTATCACCCAGCAGGTCATGCGCGTGGCCGAGCCGGTCTACGATCCGATGTTCGCGCCAGGCCCGTGGGGCCCATGGGGCCGCCCCTGGGGCTGGTACGGTTATCCATACGGCGCGCCGCCGGCGTATGTCCAGCGCGACTACCCATACGCGGTGGCCGGGCTGCAACTGCGCTTCACCGACCGCGCAAGCGGCAAGGAGGTGTATCGCGTGCAGGCGAACACGAGCGACGCCGGTACGTCGCTCGCGTCAGCCATGCCGTTCCTGATCGACGCCGCACTCAAGCAACTGCCGTTTCCGAGCGGGCGCACGGTCAACGTCGAGCAGAAGGTCGGACAGTAGTTCGGACAGTCGTTCGGACGGCAGCTCGCGCGGCTCGCCGCTCGTGCGCCGGGGGCGGGGCGGCCACGGGCGGCGCGTGCCTGCCGTCGGCGTTGCGGCTCACTGCAGCAGCGTGACGATACCGAGCACGGCGAAGATCACGGCGGCCACCGCGTGCACGGCCCGGGTCGGCAGACGGCCGGCGAACTTGTGGCCGACCAGCACGGCGGGCACGTTGGCGAGCATCATGCCCAGCGTGGTGCCCGCGACCACGCCGAAGAAGTCCTGATAGCGTGCGGCGAGCATGACCGTCGCGATCTGCGTCTTGTCGCCCATTTCGGCAATGAAGAACGTGAGGATAGTCGTGACGAACACGCCGAACTTGCGCCGCGTGTCGGCTTCTTCCTCGTCGAGCTTGTCGGGAACGAGAATCCAGATCGCCATGCCGAGGAACGACGCGACGACGGCCCATTTCATGATGGCGGGGCTGATGGCGCTCGACAGCCACTCGCCGACGGCGCCCGCAAAGCCGTGGTTGACCAGCGTGGCGACGAAAATACCGAGAATGATCGGCACGGGCTTCTTGAAGCGCGCGGCGAGCACGAGGGACAGCAACTGGGTTTTATCGCCGATTTCGGCAAGCGCGACCACACCGGTCGAGACGAGGAATGGGGACACCTTGTTATATCTCCGCCGGGCCGTGAACACGCGAGCCAATGACCATGCATCCCGGCCCGGTTGGCGGAAGCATCGTCATCGGTCTCGCCAGGCCCGAGGGCTGCGCACGCCATAGCCGGAACCGGCCAAGTCTGTTGACGTGCGCCCCTGCCCATGACGGATGTCTGCGGCAGGGCGGCTACTCCCCAATGAATCGGAGCGGATTATAGCATCGACTCACGGCGCCCGGAGCAGAAATGCGGCCGGGCGTTGACGCGAGATGCGCTGCCAGCGCACGCGAGAAGGTGACAAAGGCGCTGTGCGGGCGGCGGGGGCTCACACCGCTTCTCGAGGGCTTCGCCCGTTGGGCGAACGCCATGCGTGCGTGCGGCGCCGCCGGGCGGTGCGACGGCTTCGACCGGCACGAAAAAAGGGCAGCCGGCGGCTGCCCAAGGAGATCCCCGGCCGCATGCCCCTTGCGCGCGGTCGGCGACCGCGAAGGAACGCGCATCGTGCCAAGGCGGCGATTCGAGTTCCCTCGCGTAAGCATCGACGGCGAACGGACGGGGGCCGTTTCGCGCGTCGTGGTCCATTCAGTGTGCCGTGCGGCGATGCACCGGTTTGCCGGCCGCGTAGGTAGCGGCAATGGCGCGGTCGTCGCCGAGCATGGCGAACGCGAACAGCAGTTCTTCGAGCGATTCGGCTCGCGCCGTGCGCCGCGCGAGCAGCGGCGTCGCCTTCGGGTCGAGCACCACGAAATCCGCTTCGGCGCCCACGGCCAGCGTGCCGATCACGCCGTGCAGGTCCAGCGCGTGCGCGGCGCCCTCGGTGGCCAGATAGAACATCCGTTCGGCCGAGAGGTGATAGCCCGACAGGCGCGCCACCTTGTGCGCTTCGTTCATTGTCTGCAGCATCGAGAACGTCGAGCCGCCGCCCACGTCGGTGGCGAGCGTGACCGGCATGCGCGTGGCCTCGGCGGCCGCGAAGTCGAACAGGCCGCTGCCGAGGAACTGGTTCGACGTCGGGCAATGCGCCGCGACCGTACCCGTCTCGAACATGCGGCGGCGGTCGTGCTCGTCGAGCCAGATGCAATGGCCGTACACCGCGCGCCTGCGCAGCAGCTTGTAGTGATCGTAGACGTCGAGATAGCTGCGATGCCCTGGGAACAGCGAGCGCACCCATTCCACCTCGTCGGTGTTCTCGGCCACGTGGCTCTGGATGAACACGTCCTGGTAACGCTGCGCCAGCTCGCCGCACACGCCCAGCTGCGCCTCGGTCGACGTCGGTGCGAAGCGCGGCGTGAGCGCGTAGAGCTGGCGTCCCTTGTTGTGCCAGCGCTGGATGAGCGCCTCGCTGTCGCGCGCGCCGCTCTGCGCGGTGTCGCGCAGAAACTCGGGGCAATTGCGATCCATCATGACCTTGCCCGCGATCATGCGCAGGTTGCGTGCGTCGCTCTCCTCGAAGAAGGCGTTGGCCGAGCCGGGATGCACGGTGCAGTACACCATCGCGCTCGTGGTGCCCCCGCGCAGCAGCTCGTCGAGGAAGAAGCGGGCGACGTCTGCCGCGTATTCCGGATTCTCGAAGCGCCGCTCGGTCGGGAACGTGTACTTCTCGAGCCAGGGCAGCAGCCCGGGCGCCGGCGAGGCGATCATGTCCGTTTGCGGATAATGGATGTGCGTGTCGATGAAGCCGGGCGTGACGACCTTGTCGCGCAGATCCTCGATCGGCGTGCCGGCCGGCAGCGTTGGCGCGACCCGGGCGTAGTCGCCCACGGCGACGATGCGGCCGTTGCCGAAGGCGACGACGCCATCGGTGTGGTGCACGGTCCCTGGCGTGCCGTCGAGCGACGCGCGCGCGGGGTCGTGCGTGAAGTAGACCAGTTGCGCGCGTATTGCATGCATGTCTTGCCGGGCTGGGTTCGTGGTGGACATTTGCGGGGTCCTTCTATCGTTACATTTGCGTGAGCAGGAGCACGGCCAGCGCCGCGACGACCCACATCGCCGGCTTGATTTCCTTGGCGCGTCCCGTGAAGAGCTTGAGCACGACGAACGCCAGGAAACTATAGGCGATGCCGTCGGTGATCGAGTACGAAATCGGAATCATCACCAGGGCAATGAAGCTCGGGATGGCCTCGTCCATGCGGTGCCACTCGATGCGCGCGACGGATTCCATCATGAACACGCCGACCAGAATCAGCGCCGGCGCGGTGGCGATGGCGGGCACCAGCGAGAGCATCGGCGACAGGAACAGGAACGGCAGGAACAGCAGCGCGCAAACCAGTGCGGTGAGGCCCGTGCGCCCGCCCTGCGCAATGCCGGCGGCAGACTCGATGTAGGCGTTCGCAGGGCTCGTGCCGAGCGGGCCCGAAATCAGCACCGAGAACGAGTCGACGATCATTGCCTGGCGCATGCTGCGCGGATTGCCGTCGCGATCCTTCATGTTACCGGCTTCGGCAATGCTCATGAAGGTCGAGAGCGTATCAAAGAACGCGGTGAAGAGCATCACGAAGATGAACGGCAGATACCCGACCTTCAGCGCGCCCAGCAGGTCGAGCTGGCCAATGCCGGAGAAGTCCGGCGCGGCGAAGAAGCCCTGGAAGTTGACCAGCGTGGCCGTGGCAATCTCCTTCGGGAAGTACGCGCTGCCGTCGCCCCACAGGCGACCGATCGGAATGGCCAGCAGCGTGGTGGCGACAATGCCGATCATCAGCGCGCCGTTCACGCGGCGCGCGACGAGCACGGTCGTGAGCGCGAGACCGACGAGGAAGGTGACCGTCGGCGGCGACAGATGCGCGAGGCTCACCACGGTCACCGGATCGCTCACAACGAGCCTGGCGTTGACCAGCCCGATCACGGTGATGAACAGGCCGATGCCGCACGAGATCGCATAACGCAGGTTCGCCGGAATCGCTTCGACGACGAAGCGGCGCACGTTGAGCGCGGCGAGCACCGCGAACAGAATGCCCGACCAGAACACGCAGCCGAGCGCCGTCTGCCACGGCATGCCCACGCCATGCACCATGGTGAACGCGAACAGCGCGTTCAGGCCCATGCCGGGCGCCACCAGCACCGGATTGCGCGCGTACAGGCCCATCGCGCAGCTACCGAAGAAGCTGATGAGCACGGTGGCCGTGAGCGCGGCGGGGAAGGCCATGCCCGTCTTGGACAGAATGGCCGGGTTCACGACGATGATGTACATCGCCGCGAGGAACGTCGTGATACCGGCGATCACTTCGGTGCGCACGGTCGAGCCGAGCGCCGTGATGCCGAAATACCGATCGAGCAGCGAGGGCGCCGAGGCCGGCTGCGCGCCCGCCACGCGCGTGCTGTCGTGAGCCGCTTCGGGCGCGGCACTGCCCGCCGGGGGGCTGAGCGATGAGTCCATGAGGTGTTGTCTCCGATGTTCTATATGTCATGTATGCCCGAGCGCCGCGGTGTGGGGGCACCGCGTCACGCGCAGCCGTGCACGCTCGAAAAATAGCATCGGGTCCGGATGAAAATATTCCCCGTGGGGAATGTTCGACATCATTGCGAACTAATGTGGCGAACACGCCGGCAGCCGGTGCCGTCGGGCAGGGCGCACCGTGCGGCAGCCTCGCTGCGTGGCGACAAAAAAACGCCCGACTGGCGCCGGGCGTGTGGTCTTCATCGTTGCGAAGCGCTGCGTCAGGCCGGTTGCGCCGCGCGAAAGCGTTCGAGTTCGCCGAGCAGGCGCCGCTTCTCGGCCTCGTCGATGAACGACGCTTCGAAGCTGTTCCGGGCCATCGTGTACGCGTCGTCGAGCGTCATGTCGAGCGCGTCGAAGGTCGCGAGGAAGTTATCGTTCAGATAGCCGCCGAAATAGGCCGGGTCGTCGGAGTTGATCGTCACCGCCAGGCCGCGCCTGAGCAACTGGTGCAGCGTGTGCTGTCCCATGTGATCGAACACCTTGAGCCGAACGTTCGACAGCGGACACACCGTGAGCGCGATCTTCTCGCGGGCGAGGCGCTCGAGCAGCGCCTCGTCCTCGATGGCGCGCACGCCGTGATCCACGCGCTCCACGCGCAGCACGTCGAGCGCCTCGTGAATATAGGCCGGCGGGCCTTCCTCGCCCGCATGCGCGACGATGCGCAGGCCCAGCGCGCGGCAGCGCTCGAACACGCGCGCGAATTTGGTCGGCGGATGCCCCTGCTCGGATGAATCGAGCCCCACGCCGACCAGCCGATGCCCGTGGCTGTTGAAGTAGGGCAACGCGGTCTCGAGCGTGAGCAGCGCGTCGTCTTCGCTGAGGTGACGCAGGAAGCACAGGATCAGGCGGCTCGTGATGCCGTCCCTGGTTTCGGCGTCGGCGAGCGCCCGCTCGATGCCGCACATGACGGTTTCCATCGACACGCCGCGCGACGTGTGCGTCTGCGGATCGAAGAAAATCTCCGTATGGCGGATGTTGTCCGCGGCCGCGCGCGCCATGTAGGCGCGCGTCATGTCGTAGAAGTCCTCTTCCGTGAGCAGTACGCTCGCGCCCGCGTAGTAGATGTCGAGGAACGATTGCAGATCGGTGAACGCGTAGGCGTCGCGCAGCGCTTCCACGCTCGGGTACGGCAGCTTGACGCCGTTGCGCTCGGCGAGCCGGAAGATCAGCTCGGGTTCCAGCGTGCCCTCGATATGCAGATGCAGCTCCGCCTTGGGCATGGCGCAGAGGGTCTTGGCGAGTTCTGGCGTAAGTGGCATGGGGGTGTCTTGTTGTCTGGGGGGGGATGGGGGCGATTTTACCGTTGCCGGCCTGCGTCGATCAGGTGTCGATCCGCGTGGGCCATGCGTGGATCATGCGCGGGTCATGTGCGGGTCATGTGCGGGTCATG
Source organism: Pandoraea nosoerga (assembly GCF_902459585.1). Classification (GTDB taxonomy): domain Bacteria; phylum Pseudomonadota; class Gammaproteobacteria; order Burkholderiales; family Burkholderiaceae; genus Pandoraea; species Pandoraea nosoerga. Next base: position 84,441 of record NZ_CABPSC010000005.1, on the reverse strand, counting down.
TGCGGGTCATGCGCGGGTGCGCCGATCGCGGCAGCGGCGGCCGGCGCGCTCTGCCGCATCTGCTGCTCGCGAACGCGCAGCAACTGCGCGGCCACCGCAATGGCGATCGTGGCGGGCGCCTTGCCCGTGATGCCGGCCACGCCGATCGGGCAGATCATCTGCTCGAAGCGCTCCGGCGGCACGCCGCGCTCGCGTAGACGGTGCTCGAACTGGCGGCGTTTGGTCATGGAGCCGATCAGGCCGAAGTAGGCGAAATCGTCGCGCTTGAAGATTTCCTCGCACAGCCGCTGATCGAGCGCGTGGTTGTGCGTCATCACGAGGAAGTAGGCGCCTGGCGGCGCTTCGGCAACGACGGCTTCGGGCGTGTCGGTCGACTCGATCACGGTATTGGACGGCACTGTCTCGGGGAACGTCTCGGTGCGCTCGTCGGCCCACGTCACCCGGCAGGGCAGCGTGGAGAGCACCTGGACGATGGCCTGACCGACGTGCCCCGCGCCGAACAGCACGATGTGGAAGTCGCTGGGCGCGAGGCGCTCGCTCAGCCACAGCCAGCCGTCGCTCGCCTGCCAGAAGGCGCAGGCGGCGTCGTCCGCATCACGCGTGAGCGTGTGCGGGTGCGAGAGCGGCTCGCACGCGTCGATTTCGCTCAGCACCACGGGACCGCCTTGCTGCGCGCTCGCGGCCGCATCGGCGCCGGGCGCGCCGAACGCCACGCTGCGCAGGCTCGCCTGTCCCGCGGCAAGACGCTTGTGCAACGCGCTCACCCAGGCGAGATCGGCGAGCGTGAGCACTTCGAAGGCCAGCGTCACGGCGCCGCCGCAGCACTGTCCCAGGCTCGGGCCGAGCGCGAAGCGCTCCACGTGGCGCGCGCCCTGCTGCCCGTACTGACGCAGCAGTTGACGCGCAACGTCCATCGCGCGCCATTCGAGGTGGCCGCCGCCGATGGTTTCCCACACGTGCTCGCGTGTCACGAGCAGATGCGTGCCCGCTTCGCGCGGCGCCGAGCCTTCGACGCGGGCGATCGTGACCAGCACCGCGGCTTCGCCGCGCGCGAGCAGCTTGTGGGCGGCTTCGACCCAGCTGTGCATCAGGCGGCGCTCCGCGCGCGCAGCTCGGTGATCGCCATGAGCAGCGCTTCGGACGTGGCCGGGGCATTGAGCACCGGCTCGTCGCGATAGTCGTTCACGCTCGCCACCGCATCGCGCAGTGCGTTGTACACCGAGAACGGCAGCAGCAGCGGCGGCTCGCCCACGGCCTTGGAGCGATGGATCGAGTCCGACACGTTGGCATTCTCGAACAGCGCCACGCGAAAGTCCGTCGGGCAGTCGCTGATGGCGGGGATCTTGTACGTGGAGGGGGCGTGCGTCATGAGCTTGCCTTCGTGGTTCCACCACAGTTCTTCGGTCGTCAGCCAGCCCATGCCCTGGATGAACGCGCCTTCGACCTGCCCGATGTCGAGCGCCGGGTTGATCGACTTGCCCGCGTCGTGCAGCACGTCGGCGCGCAGCAGACGCCACTCGCCCGTGAGCGTGTCCAGAATGACCTCGGAGACGGCCGCCCCATAAGCGAAGTAGAAGAACGGGTTGCCGGTCATCGTGGCGGCGTCCCACGACAGGCCCGGCGTGGCGTAGAAGCCGTCGGACCACAGTTGCACGCGCGCCCAGTAAGCGGCCTCGACCAGTTCGGGGAAGGGAATGTCGTGGCCGTTCACGCTGACGACGTCATTGGCGAAACGCACGTCCTGTGCCGAGCCGCCGTACTTCTGCGCGGCGAATGCGGCCAGTCGCTGGCGGATCTGCCAGGCGGCATTCTGCGCGGCCTTGCCGTTCAGGTCGGCGCCGGTCGACGCGGCCGTGGCCGACGTGTTCGCCACCTTGCTCGTGTCGGTCGCCGTCACGCGCACGTGCGAGAGATCCACGCCGAGCTCGTGCGCGACCACCTGCGCGACCTTGGTGTTCAGACCCTGGCCCATTTCGGTGCCGCCGTGGTTGACGAGCATCGAGCCGTCGCGATAGACGTGCACCAGCGCGCCGGCCTGGTTGAACGCCTGCACGTTGAACGAGATGCCAAACTTGAGCGGCGTGAGCGCGAGACCCTTGCGCAGCACGGGGCTCGTGCGGTTGAACGCGCGCACGGCTTCGCGGCGGGCGCGATAGTCGCTCGTCTGCTCGAGCTGGGCCACGAGTTCGTGGATCACGTTGTCCTTGACGACCTGCCCGTAAGGCGTGACGTTGCGCTCGGTCTTGCCGTAGAAGTTCACGCGGCGCACGTCGAGCGGATCCTTGCCGAGCCGGCGGGCGATGGCGTCCTGCAGCACTTCCATGATGAGCGCGCCTTGCGGGCCGCCGAAGCCGCGAAACGCCGTGTTCGACTGCGTGTTCGTCTTGCCGCACAGCGCGCGCAGATCGGCGTCGGGCACGAAGTAGGCGTTGTCGAAGTGGCAGATCGCGCGCGTGGCAACCGGGCCCGACAGGTCGGCCGAGAAGCCGGCGCGCAGGGTCATGTCGACTTTCGCGCCCGTGATGCGGCCTTCGTCGTCGAAGCCCACGTCGTATTCGAAGTAAAAGCCGTGGCGCTTGCCAGTCATCATGAAGTCGTCGTCGCGATCGAGACGCAGCTTCACCGGACGCTTGAGTCGCGTGGCGCACAGCGCGGCAACACACGCAAACAGGCCCGACTGCGATTCCTTGCCGCCGAAGCCGCCGCCCATGCGCCGGCATTCGACCTGCACCTGATGGCTGTGCCAGCCCAGCGCGTGCGAGACGAGGGCCTGCATCTCGGTCGGATGCTGCGTCGAACAATACACATGCACGCCGTCGTTCTCCTTGGGAATCGCATAGGAGATCTGGCCTTCGAGATAGAACTGCTCCTGCCCGTTGCACTCGAACGTGCCGCTCAGACGATGCGGCGAGGCCTGCAGGGCGGCGTCGGGATCGCCGCGGCGCAGATGCAGCGGCGGCAGCACGCCCGCGCCCGCGGCCTTGGCGGCCTGCGGCGTGAGGATCGCCGGCAGGTCTTCGTACTCGCCCTTGGCCAGGCGCGCGGCACGGCGTGCGGCGTCGTGCGATTCGGCGACCACGGCGAACATCGGCTGGCCGATGTATTGCACCACGCCGTCGGCGAGGATGGGATCGTCGTGGACCGACGGCCCGCAGTCGTTGACGCCCGGAATGTCCGCGGCGGTCAGCACGGCGAGCACGCCCGGCGCGCGGCGCACGGCCTCGAGATCGAGCGAGAGCACGCGGGCGTGCGCCCGGGGCGACGCGCCGAGCGCGCAGTGCAGGGTGCCCTGCAGTTCGGGGATGTCGTCCGTGTACGTGGCTTCACCGGCCACGTGCAGCACCGCCGACTCGTGCGGACGCGAGCGGCCCACCTGGGCGCTGGCCGTCGCGGCGGTACCGGCCTGCGTCATGAAGCCTTCAACCTGGGTATTCATGGGCGACTCCGGTCAGACGTTGGCGAACGCGTTCACTTCGTGCGCCGCAAGCGGCGCCTCGGTACGCGTTTCCAGGAAAAAACGATACAGCAGATTCTGCGCGCCGGCGAGACGATAGGCGCTCGTCGCCCGCATGTCGGAGAGCGGCTGGTAGTCCGCAGGCACGGCGGCCATTGCCGAGCGCACCGTCGCCTCCGTCCAGGGCCGGCCGGTCAGCGCGGCCTCGATGGCGCCGCCGCGCTTGGGCGTGGCCGCCATGCCGCCGAAGGCCACGCGCGCCGAGCGCACGGTCTGGCCGTCGAGCTCGACGGCGAACGCGGCGCACACGGCCGAGATGTCCTGATCGAAGCGCTTGGCCAGCTTGTAAGTCCGGAAGCGCTGGGCGCGCGTGGGGAAGGGCACGCGAATGCCCTGCACGAATTCGCCGGCTTCGAGCGCGTTTTTCTGATAGGCCAGATAAAAGTCCTCGAGCGGCATTTCACGCACCACGCCTTCGCGATGCAGCACGATGCGCGTGCCGAGCGCGATGAGCGCGGGCATCGAGTCGCCGATGGGCGAGCCGTTGGCCACGTTGCCGCCCAACGTGCCCGCGTTGCGGATCGGGAACGACGCGAAGCGCTGACGCAGTTCGGCCAGCTCCGGATAGTGTTTGACGAGCGCGTCGAAGGCGTCGTTGAGCAGGGCCCCCGCGCCGATGTAGACCCCGTCCGGGCCTTCCGAAATCTCGCGCAGTTCCGCGACCTGGCCGATGTAGATCAGATGCCTGAGCTCGCGGAATTGCTTGGTGACCCACAGGCCCACGTCCGTGCTGCCCGCGAGAATGCGCGCCTGCGGGTGGGATGCGCGCAGCCGGCCGAGCGCCGCCAGTGTGCGCGGCGCGTGAAAGACGTGGCCGTCGTGCTCGTAGGCGAGGGTGTCGCCGCGTTGCAGCGCCTGAAGTTGTCTTGCCAGCGCGGCGCGATCGAAGTCCTGGCGCGGCAGGTCGAACATCTTCTGCGCGGCGTCGATGATCGGACGGTAGCCCGTGCAGCGGCACAGGTTGCCGGAGAGCACGTCGTCGATCTCGCGCCGGCTCGGGCAGCCCGCGTCCGCGGGACGGTTCACGTACATCGCCCACAGGGACATCACGAACCCCGGCGTGCAGAAGCCGCATTGGGACGCGTGGCAGTCCACCAGCGCCTGCTGCACCGGGTGCAGTTCGCCGCCGGGCGCGCGCAGGTCTTCCACGGTAAACAATGCCTTGCCGTCGAGCGTGGGCAGGAACTGGATGCACGCATTGACCGCGCGCAGATCCACGTTGCCATTGCCGGTCAGCTCGCCGATCACGACCGTGCAGGCGCCGCAGTCGCCTTCGGCGCATCCTTCCTTGGTGCCGGTGCAGTGCAGGTCCTCGCGCGTGTACTGAAGCACGGTGCGGGTCGTGGCCTCGCCCGTGACCTCATGCACCTTGCCGCGGTAGTAGAAGCGGATGGCTTGTGTCTCCATGGTTCTCAGTGTAGTGCAGTGATGAATACGTCGTTGGAATGCTGCCCTGGGTGTCCGTGGCGTCCGGAATGCTGGAAGTGTCCGAAAACGCCCGTCGGCGTTCGCCGACTCGCGGGGCGCCGCGTGGGCACGGCACCGGCCTGGGGGATGCGCCGAAGATAGCACCGGCGGCGAGGGGAAATATTTCTCGGCCATGATGATGCCTATTCGATCGCCCCGATGACGTGCCATTGTCATAAACTATGGCTCAACCCCAGCCGCCAGAGCGCTCCCCACCCATGCAAAGACCCCGCGAACAGATCGACGCCTACCTGCTGCGGGTGCTGCATACGCTGCTCACAGAACAGAGCGTCTCGCGTGCGGCGCTCAAGCTGGGCCAGTCGCAGCCGGCCATCAGCAATTCGCTGCGCCGCCTGCGCGAGATCACCGGCGACGCCATTCTGGTGCGCGGCAAGAGCGGCATGGTCGCCACCGAGCGCGGCCGCGAACTGCTCGGCTACGCCACCGACGCGCTTGCCGCCATCGACCGCATCACCCATCCCACCACGGAATTCGCCCCGCAGACGACCACGCGCGCGTTCCGCCTCGGGGCGCCCGATTACCTCGACGCCGTCTTCCTGCCCAACATCGCCGAAGTGCTGCGCCGCGACGCGCCGTCCGCGCGGCTGCACGTGCAGCCGATCAATTCGGGCTTCGATTACGCCGGCGCGCTCGAAAACGGCTCGCTGGACGTGGTCATCGGCAACTGGCTCGAGCCGCCGCCGCAACTGCACATGTCGCGTCTGTTCGACGACGAAGTGGTCTGCATGCTGGGCGCGCAGCATCCGCTCGCGAACAAGGGCATCTCGCTCAAGCACTATCTGGAGCTGTCGCATCTGGCGCCCACGCCATACGTGGCCGAGCGGCAGAGCTTTATCGACGGGTGTCTCGCGGAGCAGGGCCTGCGCCGCAATATCCAGATGACGATGCCGTACTTCGGGCTGGTGCCGTATGTCCTCATGCGCACGGATCTGGTCTTCACGACGGGGCGCCAGTTTGCGCAGCACTATGCGCGCTATCTACCGATTCGCGTGCTGCCGTCGCCGTTCGCGTTTCCGCCGATGCGCTTTTATCAGCTCTGGCACGAGCGCACGCACGCCGCACCGGAAGTTACGTGGCTGCGCCGGCGCATCGCCGAAGTGGCGACCGAGCTCGACGCCTCCCATGGCGGCGGCGCGGACTCGCCCGCGCTGGTGCGCACATGAGCGGATCGAGAAGCATCGCGACGATGTGCGACGAGTCGCTCCACGCGTTCGATGAGCCGCCGCACCGGTCGGGCCGGCCTGCCGGAAACCGGGGGAGAAGCGGCCGCCAACGGGAGGCCGCGGGAGATGGGGCGCAGGAGATGGGGCGCGGAAGATAGGGCCGCAGGAGATGGGGCCACGGGAATCGGCTGACGCTGTCTAGCGCAGCGAAATGGCGCGGCGCGGGCGATGCAGCGCCAACGACAGGAAGATCACCACAAACGCGGCGAGCGACCACATCGGCAGCGTCAGGCCGAAGATCGGCGGGTATTGCGTCTGACACATGCCCTGCACCTGAAAGACCTGCGGCAGCCAGCGCGAGGTGGGCAGTGCGTCGACGAACGCTTCGACCACGTCGTAGCCGCAACTGACCAGCGGATTGGCCTGCACATAGATCAGGTACGCCGACGCCGCCATGCCGCCGATCGCCGCGAGCGCCGCGAGCAGGCGCGCGACCTGAATGCCCGTCCAACTGCGCGCCACGGCGCCCAGCAGACCAAAGACGGCGACCAGCACCAGCGCGTAGCGCGCCAGAATGCACAGCGGACACGGGTCCTCGTGGCGCACGTACTGAAAATACAGCGCACCGCCCAGCAAAGCGAGGCTGACGAGGGTCATCAGGAAATACAGCTTGCGTTCGCGGCGCAGGGCCGGGTCGAGTTGAGCGTTCATGTCACTTCGGGCGGTGAGCCATCACAGATCCCGCGAATCCCCGCATGACGCCGGGTGGCAGGCACTTGGGCTGGGATTGTAACCCCAGCCCGATTCGTGCGTGAGATGAAAAATTGCGGAACTTTTCGCCCGAAAAACACCCGTTTGCGGGGACACGCGACGCGAGCCGCGCTCAGCTCCCGAGTCCGGCGGCGCGCAGCGTGTGCTCGACCGCACGCGCGACCGGGAACAGGCGGGCGTCGTCGCCGGCCGCGCCGCTCAGCATCAGACCGATCGGCGCTTCACCGGCCGCCTGGCACGGCAGCGAGAACGCACAGCCGTCGATCATGTTGATTGCCGTGGGATTGCGCAGCACCAGCGCGTTCGTCGCGGTAAACGTCTCGTCGCTCGCCTCGAGCGGCGCGATGGCCGGCGGCGTGAGCGGCACGGTCGGGCACAGCACGGCGTCGAAGCGCTGCCATACCGGCGTTGCCGCGGCGATGAGCGCGGCCCGCGCTTCGATCAGATCGAGGTAGTCCGCCGCGCTCGCCGGCTCGCCCTTGCGGATGCGCACGAGCACGCGCGGATCGTATTCATGGGCGCATTGCGCGAGCCGCTCGCGATGCCACGCATAAGCCTCGATGGGCGAGAAGCCGAAACGGTTGATCGCGGGCAAGTCGTCGAACGGCCTGAACGTGAATTCGACCAGCGTGGCGCCGGCCTTCGCGAGCGCGGCGAGCGCACGTTCGTAAATGGCGATGGCCGCCGGTTGCGCGCCGTCGAGCACGTAGTTGGTCAGAACACCGAAGCGCATGCCGCGCGCGTTGCGCGGCGCAAGCGGCGCTTCATCGACCGCATTGCCCGAAAGAATGGCGTCGACGCGGGCGCAGCAATCGACGGAGCGGCCGATGGGGCCGACCGAATCGAGCGACGTCGAAAGCGGCAGCGCGCCCTCGCGCGGCGTGCGCGCTGCGGTCGGCTTGAAGCCGGTCAGCCCGCAGAAAGCCGACGGAATGCGGATCGAGCCGCCCGTGTCGGTGCCCAGGGCCACAGCGGCCATGCCGTCGGCCACCGATGCGGCCGCCCCCGAGGACGAGCCCCCCGCGATATGGCCGACCTCGCGCTGCCACGGCGAGCGAGGCGTGCCGTAGTGCGGGTTCAGGCCGAGCCCCGAGAACGCGAATTCCGTCATGTTCGTTCGCCCGACGACGACCGCACCGGCCTGACGCAGACGCGCCACTGCGAGGGCATCGCGCGTGGCGGCCGGGACGTTGCTCAGCACTTTCGAGCCGGCGCGCGTGACTTGCCCCGCGACGTCGAACAGATCCTTCACCGACACCGGAATGCCCATGAGCGGCGAGAGCCGCACGCCGGCGCGGCGCAGTGCGTCGAGGCCGTCGGCAGCCTCGCGCGCGGCTTGCGCGTCGACGTGCGTGAAGACGACCGCTCCCTGGCCGGCCGGGTCGGCAATGCGCGCGAGCGCCTGCTCGGTGAGCGCGCGGCTCGTGGTACGTGCGGCGTCGAGCGCGGCGGCGAGTTCGGACAGGGGGCGTTGCAGATCGATGGCGTCGGGGCTCATGGTCAGATCGCTTTCAGGATATGGGTGCGGAATTCTTCGATGTGTCGGGTAATCGCCCGGCGTGCGCGCCCGGCGTCGTGCGCGGCGAGCGCTTCGTACAGTTCGAGGTGCTCTTCGTAGACGTCTTCCAGATGGCTCGGCGTGGACAGCGCCAGAAACCAGAAGCGCAGCGAGCGCTCGTGCAGGCCGCGCAGCAGTTCGGCGAGCGTCTGGTTGCGCGAGGCGCGCGAGATGGCGAGATGGAAGTCGCGATCGATGCCCATCATGGCGGCCACGTCGCGCGCCGCGATGGCGTGGCGCGAGCGTGCCAGCACGGCGGCGATGGCCGCGAGGTCCTCGGGCGTCGCCGCGCGCGCGGCCAGCTCGACGCAATACGTCTCGTTGATCATGCGCACGTCGATGATCTCGAGGGCGTCGTTCAGGGAGACGGGCGCGACCATCGCGCCCTTGCGCGGCAGGATGACCAGCAATCCCTCGAGCGCGAGCCGGTGCATCGCCTGATGGACCGGTGTGCGTCCGAGCCCTGTCGAGTGCATGAGCTGCGCTTCGTTGAGCGTCTCGCCCGGACGCAGGCGCAGCGTGATGATGTCGTGCTTGATCGCCTCGTATGCCCGTTCGGCCAGACTGCGGCCGTCGGCCGGCGGGGCGCAAGGCGCGCGGGCATCGGGAGCGGCGGGCGCGGCGGGGGCGGCAGCAGACAGGGCAGGCGATTCGAGGGATGTATCGTTGGGCATCGGGTCGGGCGGAATCAGTCGGCGATCGCCAGCGCGCGGGTGGCGTAACGATGCCGGATCGTGCGGCCGAGGACCGGGTCGTGCAATTCGATCTCGAACACGTCGCCGCCGGCCACGCCGCCAATGGCAGCGAGTGTGCCACAGAACATGACCGCGCCTGAGGGCAGGCCGTGCGGGCCAAGCCGGGTCATTAGCTCGTGCGGCGAGAGCAACCCGGCTACGGTGCCTTCCTGGTACAGGCGGCGTTCGCCGTTGGCGCTCACCCATGAGCGCAGCACCAGCCGGTCCCAGTGGCCGGCAACCTCGCCGAAGCGCCACGCCTGGCGGGCCACCGGCTTTGCGCACACCTGCTTCGAGACGGTCACGCCATACGCCTCGACTTCGCGGTCGGTGTGATCGGAGCCGACGCTCACGAACCATTCGTCGCCGCAGCGCACGAGCACGCATTCGGCCTCCCCGGTGCTCGTTTCGCCGACGACGTCGATGGCGTCGTCCTGCGAGAGCAGCGCCGGCGCGAGCCGATAGAAGCACGGCGTGCTCGACGGACGGCGCACGCCGAGCGCGGCCAGCTCGGCGATGTGGTGCTCCGCGGCGTCGCGATCGCGCCCGGCCCAGCCGGCAACGATCAAGGTGTCGACCGGCACATTGATCTGGGCAAGAGGGGCAAGAGGGTCTTCGGGCGCGACGCGGGAGGCGGACGTCATGGAAGTGAGGGAAGTCGTGGCGCCCTCACCGGGCACCGAAAAGACAAGGCGGGAAGTCATGCGCCGACGCTCCGGAGGCGACGGCAGCCAGCGAGCTTGCCGTCATTGTGAAATTCGATTGATATTTGTGTGATATTTCACATAATCGTCGACTGAAATGCAAGGGAAAAAATTTCGACGCCAACGCAGATAGCGGGAATTTTTTATGAAAAGCCCCGTCAATCTTGGGTTGCGCGCGTGTTCGCCCATCGCGTATATTGATCCGGCGCAGGTCGGCGGCTCCGCACTCGCAGCAGGCACGCCGCGAGGCCGCGAAGCGGCCAGCCCGCTCGGACGGGCCGGGGCAGACCCGGCCGCCGATCGGGAGCGACCCGGCGCAACGTCTATCAAGCCGGCAGCACACGGCCGGCTTCCCACCTTCATCGAGCATCGCGCTTGTGTTTTCGCTGCAGCCCGCCAGGGCCTGCGGCGCGACATCGGCGTGGCGTCAAAAACAGTCATATCGGCGCAGCGCGCCGCGGGGAGAACGTATCGGATGCATCACGCCATCGACTTCATTCAGGACCTGGCCGTCATCATGCTGCTGGCGGGCATCGTGACCGTCATCTTCAACCGGTTCCGGCAGCCGGTGGTGCTCGGCTACATCGTGGCGGGCGTGATCATCGGCCCCTACACGCCGCCGTTCGCGCTGATACACGACGAGAAGACGATCGGCATCCTGGCGGAGCTCGGTGTCGTGTTCCTGATGTTCTCGCTGGGTCTGGAATTCAGTCTGCGCAAGCTCGCGCGCGTGGGCGTGACGGCATTCGTCGCGGCGATCACCGAAATCGTGCTGATGCTGTGGATCGGCTACGAGATCGGACGCTTCTTCGGCTGGAAGTCGATGGATTCGATCTTCCTCGGCGCCATGCTCGCCGTCTCGTCGACCACGATCATCGTGAAAGCGCTCGACGAACTGGGCATGAAGCGCGAGCGTTTCGCGCAGCTCATCTTTGGCGTGCTGATCGTGGAGGACGTGCTCGCCATCGGCATGATCGCGCTGCTCTCGGGCATTGCCATCAGCGGTTCGGTCGACGCGGGTGAAGCCACCTTCACGCTGGGCAAGCTGCTGCTGTTCATGGTGGTGTCGCTCGTCGTGGGCATTCTGCTCGTGCCGCGCATTCTCGCCTACGTGGCGAAGTTCAAGAGCGATGAAATGTTGCTGGTCGTCGTGCTCGGCCTGTGCTTCGGCTTCTGTCTGCTCGTGATTCAGATGGGCTACAGCGTGGCGCTCGGCGCGTTCCTGATCGGCGCGATCATGGCCGAGGCGAGGGAGCTGCACACCATCGAACGGCTCGTGGCGCCGCTGCGCGACATGTTCAGCGCCGTGTTCTTCGTCACCATCGGCCTGTTGCTCGACCCGCACGTGCTCGCCACCTATGTCTGGCCAATCCTGGTGATCACGGTGGCCGTGGTGATCGGCAAGATCGTCTCGTGCGGTCTGGGCGCGTACCTGTCTGGGCAGGACGGCAGCACGTCGATGCGTGTGGGCATGGGGCTGTCGCAGATCGGCGAGTTCTCGTTCATCATCGCCTCGCTGGGACTCTCGCTCAAGGTGACGAGCGACTTCCTGTATCCGATCGCCGTGGCGGTGTCGGTCATCACCACGCTGCTCACGCCTTACCTGATCAAGAGCGCCGATCCATTCACGCGTTGGCTCGGGCGCGCCATGCCCGGGCGTCTGTCATATGTGCTGGGCCAGTACACGCAATGGCTGCAGAGCATTCAACTGACGGGCGACAGCGCAGCGCTGGTGACCATCATTCGGCGGATCGTCGTGAGCGTGGCGATCAACCTCGCGCTCGTGGTGACGATCTTCCTCGGCGGCGCGTTCTTCTACGGCCGGCTCGCGGACCTGATGTCGCCGTGGGTGAGCGATCCGAGCCTGCAGAGCGCCCTCGTCTGGGGCGGTGCGCTGGTGGTCTCGCTGCCGTTCCTGATTGCCGTGTACCGCAAGGTCAAGTCGCTCTCGCTGCTGCTCGTGGAACTCTCGGTGCCGCCGAGCCTCACCGGCCGCTACACGTTCCAGGTGCGGCGCGTGGTGGCGGAGATTCTGCCGATCGCGGCGATGGTCGGCGTGATTCTGCTCGTGGCGGCGCTCTCGGCAAGCATTCTTCCGTCCACCGAGATGGTCGCGTTGATCGTGGCCGGCACGGTGATACTTGCGATCGCCATGCGCAGCTGGTTCGTGCGCATGCACGCGAAGCTCCAGATCGCGCTGAAGGAGACGCTCGAGCATCAGCCCGACGGCGACCATGGCGGGGGATCGCCGCACTGAGTCGAGACCGGAGGCGCCGGCGCTGCGATGGCGCTGCGATGGCGCTGCGATGGCGGGCGACGCGAAGACCTTGCGAGGCGCCGGAGGAAAGGGACTGGAAGGGGCCGGAAGGGGCGGGTGGAAAGAGGGGGGAAGGAGCGGAATGGAGCGGAATCGGGAAGCCATGAAAAAGCCCGCGGTAGCGATACCCGCGGGCTTTTTTGTGGCGAGGACGATTGTCGGGGCGGTGGACGATCTTACGCCTTGCGCGGCGGGAAATCGAAGATCAGGCATGTGGTCGTGGCGTGCGCGTAGAGCGTGCCGTCCGGTCCGACGATGCGGCCTTCCGAGATGCCGATCTGGCGTCCCGTCTGGATCACCTTGCCTTCGGCACGCACGCAGGGCACGTCGCGGGTGAGCGCGCGCACCATGTTCGTCTTGAGCTCGAGCGTGGTGTAGCTGCGTCCGGCGGGCAGCGTCGAGTGGATCGCGCACGCGAGCGCGGAATCGAGCAGCGTGGCGAACCAGCCGCCGTGAATGGTGCCGAGTGGGTTGTAGTAGGGCAGGGCGGGGCGGCCCTGGAAGACGGCGCGTCCGTCGGCGATCTCGATGGCGATGAAGCCGAGCGTCTCGCTGATCGGCGGCATCGGCAGCTTGCCGTCGAACATCGCCTGGAAAATCTCGTTGCCGGACAAGCCCGCGACGTCCGAGGGGGCGGCCACGCCGAAGCGGGCGGGTCCGCCGCGGGCCAGCCGTGCCCGCACGGCGGCTTCGTCGGCTTCCCATCGGGCAAGGACGGCGGCGGCGTCCGGTCGGCTTTGAGGGGCACTTTGCGTCATGACGTCTTCCTCGTAACTTTTATGATGCTAGGAATGTCCGACGATTATAGAAGTTACGGCGCGCGACGGGGTGAGCGGCGTTAGAGGGAAGCGTCGGACGCGCGGGCCGGCCATGGGCGATGGGCGATGGGCGATGGGCGATGGCTTAGGGGGCGTGCATGGCAGCCCGGCACCTCACCGTCCGGCACCGCCAGGCGCCCTCGGCCTCGCCCGGCGCCGAGACCACGGCGCTGTGGGCCTGTCGCCGCTGGCGGTTCAGGCGGCCTGAGCGCGACCTTGCGCCTGCTGACGGCGGTACGTCGCCAACTCGTCGATGGTGAGAATCGGCAGGCCGTGCAACTCGGCGAAGCGCTCGATGTCGGCGCCGCGCGTCATGGTTCCGTCGGGATTCATCAGCTCGCACAGCACGGCGGCCGGCTTGAGGCCGGCGAGAATCGCCAGATCGACCGAGCCTTCGGTGTGGCCGCGCCGGGTGAGCACGCCGCCGGGCTGCGCGCGCAGCGGGAAGACGTGGCCGGGGCGGGAGAGATCGGACGGCTTGGCGTCGTCGGCAATGGCCGCGCGGATCGTCGTGACGCGATCGGCCGCGCAGACGCCGGTGCTCACGCCCTGGCGCGCCTCGATCGTCACCGTGAACGCGGTGCCATGGCGGCTCTGGTTCTGTTCGACCATCGGCGGCAGCTCGAGACGGCGCAGCGTCTCGTCGGGCAGGCACAGGCAGACGATGCCGCTGCATTCGCGGATGAGCATGGCCATCGTGGCCGGCGTGATTTTCTCGGCCGCGACGATCAGATCGGCTTCGTTCTCGCGGTCGAGGTCGTCCATGAGAATGACCGGACGGCCTTCGCGCATGGCTTCGAGCGACGCGGCCAGACGCACCTCGACCGGCGGCAGGTGGGTGAACGCCGGATAGGCGCGCAGGGGATCGGCGGATGCCGGAGCGGCTTGGTTGGCTGAATTGACGGACATGAAACGCTCCTCGCGTAAGTCAAACGGGCGAAAAACGTTTCAGGGCATGCGAACGGACGTGACCACGGAACGGCGTCCCATGGCTCGCGGGTATCGACGCATCTTCTCTCATCCGGACTGTGACCGTCGGCTCTGGCATTTCACCAGATCTGCTGACCCTGCCGGTGTCCGCAACGGGACGGTGACAGGCGCTCGCGGGCTCGTGACGCACACAGCGTGAACCGTGCCGCGTCGCATACCGCCGGTGGGGACTTTCACCCCGCCCTGAAGACGTGTATTGCCGCACGCGTGGCCACACGGTGTCGGGTATCGCATCGTGCGGCGGCCTTGCGTATTCGGCGACGTAGAGCGTAGCACAAGCGGCGGCCAGTCTGCAGCAGAGACTGCGCGCGGTGTACGGGATTGATGCGCCGACGACGAAAACGTCGCGATACCGCGCGGGGCATGGCGACGCTTTTTCGGGGAACGCCCGCCGATGCCGGCGCGGCGGGCGGACCTCAGGCGTTGGTGCCTTTGACCGTGTAGCCGGCGTCGGTGATGGCCGCGGTGACTTCGGCAGGCGAGAGACGGCTTTCGACGTCGACGCGGCCTGCGCCGAGATCGACGTTGACCTTGGCGTTCGCGTCGCGCTCGGTGATCGCGCGGGTGACGGTCTTGACGCAATGGCCGCAGCTCATACCTTCGACTTGCACTTGCATGTTGATCTCCTCGAGAAAGTGTCCGGTTGCCCGGTGGATGGCGGGAGGGGACGGCGTCCGGTTGGGTCCGGTTAGGTCCGGTTGGGTCCGGCTGGAATCCGTGTTGCCCCGACAATTCGATGATAGAGCTTCCCATGGCGGTAAGCTCAAGGACTTTTTTTCAGTCGATTCGCGCTGTTGCTCGGACGCCGCCCAAACCGATACCGGGCGAGCAGGCGTATCGTGAAGCGTATTGAGGCGTATTGAAGCGCATGCAAGCGTGTTGAGGCGCATGGAAGCACATTGACGGCAATGTCGACATCGTCGTCCGTGTCCTCGATTGCGGCGTCTTGTCGCGGAGGGCTTGACCTTCCCGTCATGGCAAGGTCTAAGCTGTGACGCATGATGACAGTCCTCGTGGAGGCCTTTAAATGACTCAGAGCTGGTCGGTCGGTATCGAAGGCATGACCTGCGCGTCGTGCGTGACGCGCGTGGAAAAGGCATTGCGGCGCGCGCCCGGCGTGGCGAGCGCCAATGTGAACCTTGCAACGGAGACGGCGGCCGTGGAAGCGGCTGCCGACGTGGCGCCCGCGGCACTGCTGGGCGCGGTGGAAGCGGCCGTGAACGACGCGGGCTATCAGGTCGCGCAACAGTCGTTCGAGCTGGCCATCGGCGGTATGACTTGCGCCTCGTGCGCCGGGCGCGTCGAAAAAGCGTTGCGCAACGTACCCGGCGTGATCGAGGCCAACGTCAATCTGGCGACGGAGCGCGCAGCGGTGCGGGGCGTGCGCGGCGTGGTCGACGTGGCTGCGCTCGGCGCGGCGGTCGAGAAAGCCGGCTATGAAGCGTCGCCCGTGGCCGACCCGGCGCACGCGACGCCGGCCGGCGATGGGCCGACGTGGTGGCCGGTGGCCGTCGCGGCGTTGCTGTCGCTGCCGCTGTTCCTGCCCATGCTGCTCGAACCGTTCGGGGTGCACGTGATGCCGCCGCCCTGGGTGCAGTGGCTGCTCGCCACGCCGGTGCAGTTCTGGCTCGGCGCGCGGTTCTATCGCGCCGGCTACAAGGCAGTGCGTGCCGGCAGCGGCAATATGGATCTGCTCGTGGCGCTCGGTACGTCGGCCGCCTACGGCCTGAGCCTGTACGAATGGTGGCGCGCGCCTGCGGGCAGCATGCCGCATCTGTATTTCGAAGCGGCGGCCGTCGTGATTACGCTGGTGTTGCTCGGCAAGTGGCTCGAGGCCCGCGCGAAGCGCCGTACCGTCGAAGCGATTCGCGCGCTGGCGGCGCTGCGCCCGGAGGCCGCGCGCGTGCTGGGCGATCCGAACGACGCGACCAGCGAAGCCATGGTGCCGCTGGGGCAGGTGAAGGTCGGCGATTGGGTGGTCGTCCGTGCGGGCGAGCGTGTTCCCGTCGACGGCGTGATCCGTCGCGGTGCCAGTCAGCTCGACGAGTCTCTGCTGACCGGCGAGCCGCTGCCTATTGACAAGGGCGAAGGCGATACGGTGGTGGGCGGCTCGATCAATGGCGCGGGCACGTTGCGCGTGGAGACGACGGCTGTCGGCGCCGATACGGCGCTCGCCCGCATCATTCGCATGGTCGAGGACGCGCAGGCCGGCAAGGCGCCGATTCAGCGCGCCGTCGATCGCGTGGCCGCAGTGTTCGTGCCGGTCGTGGTGCTCATTGCGATCGCTACGGTTGTTGCGGGCTGGGCGCTCGGACTGGGGCTCGAGGCGTCTTTGCTCAACGCGGTTGCCGTGCTGGTCATCGCATGCCCGTGCGCGCTGGGGCTCGCCACGCCGGCCGCGATCATGGTCGGCACCGGCGCGGCGGCGCGGCAGGGCATTCTCATCAAGGACGCCGAAGCGCTGGAGTTGGCACATCGCGTGAACGTCGTCGCGTTCGACAAGACCGGTACGCTCACCGAAGGCAAGCCGCGTCTCGTGGCGCATTTGCCTGCAGCGGGCGTGAGCGCCGACACGCTGCTGCGCTGGGCGGCCGCCGTGCAATCGGGCAGTTCGCACCCGCTCGCCACGGCAGTGACGGTGGCCGCCGACGAAGCGGGGCTGGCCGCGACAATTCCGGCTGCGTCGGACATCGTCGCGTTGCCCGGACGTGGCATGCGCGCGCGTATCGAGATTGCGAACGAGGTCGCGAACGAGGTCACGAACGATGGCGCCGGGGAGGCGAAGGGCGGCAAGCATTTACTGCAATTGGGAAATGCGCGTTTGCTCGAGGAATTGGGCGTGTCGCAGGGAGCGTTGGCGTCGGAAGCCGCTCGACTGGCGGGCGAGGGACGCACTGTGTCGTGGCTCGTCGAGACGGTGAACGGGGGCGAAGAGAGTGGGCGGGGCGAGCCGCGGCTGCTGGGACTGCTGGCCTTCGGCGATACGCTCAAGGCGAGCGCACGGCCGGCTATCGATCGGCTGCACGCGCTGGGCGTGCGCTGCGTGATGGTAACGGGCGATAACGCGGGCAGTGCGCGCGCCGTGGCCAACGCATTGGGACTCGACGAGGTTCACGCCGACGTGCTGCCCGAACACAAGGCCGAGGTGATTGCGCAGCTCAAGCGCGGCGGGGCGGTCGTGGCGATGGTCGGCGACGGCATCAACGATGCGCCCGCACTGGTCGCGGCGGATGTCGGCATTGCCATGGGCTCGGGGACCGACGTTGCCATGCAGACGGCGGGCATCACACTCATGCGCGGCGACCCGCTGCGCGTGGCCGACGCCATCGACGTGTCGCGCCGCACGTGGTCGAAGATCCGCCAGAACCTGTTCTGGGCGTTTGCGTACAACGTGGTCGGTATCCCGCTGGCGGCATTCGGGCTGCTAAGCCCGGTGATCGCCGGGGCGGCGATGGCGCTCAGCAGTGTGAGCGTGGTGAGTAACGCGCTGTTGCTGCGTCGCTGGCGTCCGGCGCAGGATGGCGGCGCCGCCTCGACTGCGGCGGGCGCGTTCGCCGGTGTCGGAGCGGCACCGGCAACCCGTTTGCCCGGGCACAAGGCGAACGGCGCATAATCGAAGTGTGGAGGCGACGCGCGGGACAATGCCGTCCGATGCGTCGCCCGCATCATTCCGACTTGAAAATCGCGGAAAGCGGCCCCATCTAGCGGATATCGTCTGCCTTCCGGCACGGAGTTAATGCTGCCGAACATGAATAGTCTGCACATCGCGAGTTACAACATTCACAAGGGCTTCTCTGCATTCAATCGCTTGCGCGTCCACGAGTTGCGCGCGGGGTTGGAAGGGCTGGCGCCGGATCTGGTTTTCCTGCAGGAAGTGCAGGGCATGCATCAGCGGCACGCAGTGCGGCACACCAACTGGCCGATCCAGCCGCAGCACGAGTTCCTGGCCGGCGCCATGTGGAGCGATCATGCGTATGGGCGTAATGTCGTCTACGATCACGGGCATCACGGCAATGCCATCCTGAGCCGGTATCCGATCGTCAGGTCGGATAACCACGACATCACGACATACAGTTTCGAGAGGCGCGGCATGCTGCATTGCGAGATTGCCGTGCCCGGCCTGAGCCAGCCATTGCATTGCCTGTGCGTTCATTTGTCATTGGCGGGTCCTGGCCGGCGTCGCCAGTTCGAAATGCTCACCGAGCGGGTTGCGCAGGCCATTCCGGACGACGCGCCGCTGATCATTGCCGGCGACTTCAACGACTGGAGCAACCAGGCGGATCGGCTGCTTGCGGAAAGGCTGGCGCTGACCGAGGTGTTTCAGAACAGCGCGGGGCGTCCCGCGCGCAGTTTTCCGAGCGGATTGCCGCTTTTACGACTTGACCGCATCTACGCGCGAGGCTTTCATATTGAAGGGGCGCAAGTTTTACACGGGCGCCCCTGGTCACGGATTTCCGATCATGCGCCGATCAGCGCCCGACTCGTGCTGTCGGACGGCGACCGCGCCAAGATGAACGGTTCGTATTCCCCGTCGTTCAACCCTCGTTCCCCCCAGTGAGGCAGCCATGAACATCGGACAAGCGGCGCAGGCCAGCGGCGTGACGGCCAAGATGATCCGGTACTACGAAAGTATCGGCCTGATGCCCCCGAGCCCCCGCTCCGAGGCAGGTTACCGGCGCTATGGCGAGCAGGATCTCCATCTGCTTCGATTCATTCGTCAGGCGAGGCGCTTGGGTTTTGGTATCGACCAGATCCGTCAGTTGCTGGCGCTCTGGCAGGATCGGGACCGTTCCAGCGCGCAGGTCAAGGCGCTGGCGCAGTCGCACGTCGACGAGTTGAACCAACGCATCGGCGAGCTCGTCGCGATGCGCGATACGCTCTCCCATCTCGCCATGCACTGCCAGGGCGACGATCGACCCGAATGCCCGATTCTCGAAGGGATCGCGGCTGCCGAACTGCCGTGTCACGGGGGTGAGTCGGTGGCGCCGGCGCCCGAACGGTCCGTCGGCGCCGCGGCATCCGGCGCGACACCGCAGCAAACGGCTTCCGGCAATAGCGCTGCGGCCGGACCGGTCGCTGATGGCGACACCCAGGTCCGGCACGCGCCACCGGGCTGATCGCGGCTCCGGGTGGCTGGGCGGGACGTCGGAGCTTACCGGGCCGGATGCGGCAGGCGAGGTGCGAGATTCGCTTCAGCAGGGGCGCGACGGCAGTGCGCGCTCGTGTGCGCCCGAAGACGCGTGAGGCCGACACCCGCAGATCGGGTGATTCACGATGATGCGTCGCAGCAGCGGCGCTTTTTTTGTCCGTGCGATTTTTGATCGGCTTGCGGGGCGATGGGGCGCGAAACCCTGTCGTCGCACATCGAAAAAGTATATCTATTTGATTTTTATGGATCTATTTTGGAATCGTCTGCATTCGAAGTGACGCTCTAGCAGATTTTGTGGGGTTTTTGCATCTCAGGGCTAACCCTTTACGGGAAAACCCTATATAATGCGAAGCACTGCTGCGGTGCAGCACACTAATGAACTGGAGAAACGTCATGTTTGCCGCCCTTTTTGAAGTCGTGAACACTTGGTTTGAAACTGCTGAGCGTCGTCGTCGTGAAGCGTTCCTGGCTGAGTCGAAGGACATCATCGAGCTGGAACAACGTATCCGCGCGCTCGAAACCGCCGGTTACTAAGCAAGTCCCTTCCGGACGAACGGTCGTCGCTGGCGCAATCAGGCAAGTCGATCGTCTTATCGGGCGATTCCCGTCATCGTTGTGATGATGTGCGACGGCGCCCCGCCGTAAGTCCGGATGCCGATCCTCCGTCGTACCCGGGATCGGTTCGCGCAATGGCCCGCCATCTTGGCGGGCTTTGTCGTTTACGCGACACGCTTTGTCGCTTACGGGGCACGCGTCGCTTACGGGGCACGCTTTGTCGTTTACGCGGCGCGCTGGCGGTGTGCTGGCGCGCATGGAAGCCGGCAGCGAGCGCGACACCGCGTGCGTCTCAGGTCGTGCCGGGGATGGATGGGAAGAAAGAGAAGAAAGGGAGAGGGGAGCGGAGACAGGGAGACGGAAGCGCCTCCCGACGAATGGACTCCTGGCGGCGCAACGCGCGGACGCGGCGCGCTCCGGCGCGCTCCGGCGCGTTGCCCAGGGCGGCGGTTAGTCCGTCCCGTACTTCGGTGAACGCGGGCCGTAGAGGATGCCGTTGGGTCGGCCGGCGGACAGCAATCGTGCGCTGGCCGTGCCGGCCACCGTGTAACCGGCGTTCGACACGCTGTTGATGATCTGCTTGACCGCAGCCGTAACGAGCATGCCGATCAGGCCGCCACCGCTGTTGTTATTGCCCCCCTCGTTATTCGACGCACTGGCGGCGCCGCTCCACAGCTTGGCGCCGTTGCGCAGGTCGATGAGCTCGGCTGTCACGGTGACCACCGTCGCACTGTCGACCACCATGTACTTCGTGCCGTACTGCTCGATCTTGATGTAGAGCGCCGCGTCGGCGCCGAAGATCTCGCGCAGCTTGGCCGGGCTCACCTGATGGATGTCGCCGGCAACGGTCAGGCCGTTCTGGCGGAACGACTCGTCGACGAGCGCCACCGGCAGTACGTAATAGCCGGCCTCACCCAGCGGCGCGGTGACTTGCGAGAACACGCTGTAAGTCGCGTCGATGTCCGGCGATTCATTGAGCGGGGGCAGCACCAGAATGGACTTCGGCTTACTCTCCTTGAACGCGGTGTAGTCATACGGCTTGGCCTGATGCACGGCACAGCCGGTCATGACGACGGCCAGCGCCGCGACGCTGATCCATTTGCACAGACGGACGATCATTGCTTGGCCTCCGGGGTCTTGTTCTTGAGCAGAAAGTCGATGTAGCCGGCCGATTCAGGGAACAGTTGCTTCTCGGTCTGGAATTCCTCGACCATCTTGTCCGGCTTGCCGACCGAGGCGTAGAGCAGGCCAAGGTGGGCGTGATAGCCCGGGGGCGCGGCGTTGTTGCCGGCTTTCATCTTCTCCAGATCGCGCTCGAGCACAATGATCTGGGCTTCCTTCGATTCACCCTTGAAGTATTCGTAGACCTGCGGCTGATAGCTTTCCCACGCGTAAAGCGGCTTGTTGGGCGTGGCGCAGCCGGTGAGCAGTACACCGCCGGCGAGGAGCGCGGCGGCAGCACGGCCGATAGAGAACTTGCGGTTCATGGCGATAACGATCCTGATGGGCATGTCGCGCAGCACGGCGCCCGACACGCGAGCGCCGGTCCCGCACTCGACGTGCGGGACCGGCGCGTCGTGCCCGACGCGCTGCGACATGCGCAATATTGGGAAAGGCGAGGCTTACTTGCCGGGCGTCCAGGCACCGCTCTCGATGCCGGCGACCAGGTTGTTCACGGCCTCGCGCATGGCGAGATCGAGCACCTTGCCGTTGAGCGTCGAGTCGTAACCGGCCGTGCCGCCGAAGCCGATCACTTCGCGGTTGGACAGGGCGAATTCGCCCGCGCCACCGCTCGAATAGACGACTTCCGACGTGGCGATGTTGACCACGTTCAGGTTGACCTTGGCGTAAGCGATCTGCTCGCGGCCGCGGCCGAGGATGCCGAACAACTGCTTGTCGCCCACTTCCTTGCGACCGAACTCCACGACGTCGCCGGTGATCACGTAGTCGGCGCCCTTGAGCGTTTGCTGGGTTTTCTTGATGTCGGCTTCCTGACGGATCTCGGCCATGTTGTCGCGGTCGAGCACGTTAAAGCGCTGGGTCTGTTGCAGATGCGTGATCAGGATCGTCTTGGCCTGGCTGCCGAGACGATCGACGTTATCGGAAAAGACGCCGCGCATGTACGCGGAACGGTTGTCGAACTTGCCGACGGCGATCGGTGTGCGTGTGCCGACGTATGGACGGCTGGCGCTTTCGACCTTGGCGACCTGCACGGAACGCGAGCTCTCTGTGGCGCAACCGCCGAGCACGCCGACAGCGAGCATGGCGGCGCTGAGCAGTGCGATGCTGGACTTCTTCTGCACGGTGATACCCCTGTAGATGTTGTGACCCGGCAGGCGGCGACGCCCGGCGGCGCCGTCCTGCTGAGGGTGTCTGATCCCCTTACGGAATACTGCGCTTTTTGACTTGTAAGACCTGGTAAGGGGTGCTGATCTTAGCATGCGGCAGGGGCCTGCGTATGCTCCGGAAAGTCATAGGCCATGCCGTTCTCGCCCTTGGGGGGCGCCGTTCCTTTTCATCAGTCGAGGCCGAAGATCAGCAGCAGATTGGTGGCGGTGATGACCGCGAAGAGCGTCCAGGCCGCGACCTGCGTCGGCCATCTGATGGCATTGCCGCCCATCACGCGCGAATCGCTCACCGAACGGATGAGCGGCCACATCGCGAACGGCAGTTGCAGACTGAGCAGCACCTGACTCCACACGAGCAGCTTGCCCACGGAGCCCTCGCCGAGCCACAGCACGCCGATCAGTGCAGGCACGAGCGCCAGTCCGCGCGTGATCAGCCGTCGCTGGTAGCAAGGAATCTTCAGATGCAGGAAGCCGTCCATGATGACCTGCCCCGCGATGGTGCCGGTGAGCGTCGAACTTTGCCCGGAAGCGAGCAGCGCAATGCCGAACAGGAACGCGGCGGCGCTGCCGGCGATCGGCGTGATGAGCTGGTAGGCCTGCTCGATATCGGCAACGTGAGTCTGGCCGCTCGCGTGAAAGGCAGAGCCGGCAAGAATCAGAATTGCCGCATTCACACACATCGCCAGCATGAGCGAGACCCATGTGTCGATGCGTACCAGTGCGAGGGTGTCGTGGACCTGACCGCGCTTGCCGCCGCTCACGCGGCGCGTCTGTACGACTGACGAGTGCAGATACAGGTTGTGCGGCATGATCGTCGCACCCACGATGCCCAGCGCCAGTACGATGGCGTCGCGCCGGTCGTGGCTCGGCGCGCCGGGCACGAGACCGGCGGCCACGGCGTGCCAGTCGGGCGGCACCATCGCGACTTGCGCGACGAAGCAAAAGGCCATCGTGCCGATGAGCCCGAACACGATGGCTTCGATCTGCCGAAAGCCTTTGCCCTGCAGGCCCAGCACGATCATCGTGTCGAGCGCGGTGAGCACGATGCCCCAGGCGAGCGGCACACCGAGCAGCAGCTTGAAGGCGAGAGCACAGCCGAGCACCTCGGCAATGTCGCAGGCGATGATCGATATCTCGGCGGTGATCCATTGCACGACGCGCCCCGTGCGTCCGTAGCGATCGTAGCTCGCTTGGGCGAGGTCGCGTCCGGCCACGAGGCCGAGCCGGGCGGCGAGCATCTGGAGAAAGATGGCCGCGAGGCTCGATAGCGCCACCACCCAGAGTAGCGCGTAACCGAATTGCGACCCCGCCTGAATGTCCGTGGCCCAGTTGCCCGGATCCATGTAGCCAATGGCCACGAGCAATCCCGGACCGGCAAAGCGCTTGAGTTTCGTCCAGCGTGATTCGCGAGCGTCAATGACGATGCTGCCTTTGACTTCGGCGGGACAGAACGGGGCGGTGGCGGTAGTCGGCAGCGGCATGAAGAGGGGACTGGCTGGGCAGACGAGGAATGACACTCACGGTAGCCGGCCTTGCGGCAAGCCGCAAGCATGGCGTCGCGGCGGAAGTCACGTAAAGTGCGCATGAACTGCTATACTGTACATTCATACAGTATTTGGGTGCACCATGACCCTGTCACTTTCGTCTCTGCCTGCCGGGCTGTGGCGCGCCAGTGAACTGGCGCATTGCCGCCGCGCTGGCCATCGTTCCGGCTTTGCCGCGCTCGACGCCGAGTTGCCCGGCGCCGGGTGGCCGCATGGTGCGGTGACGGAATTGCTAAGCGACCGACCGGGCATTGGGGAATGGCGGCTGCTGGCGCCGGTGCTGCGCGATCTCACCCAGGCGGGCCAGCCGGTGATGGTGATTGCGCCGCCGATGCTGCCGTATGCACCCGCGTTGGCGGGGTGGGGCATCGACCTGCGCTGGCTCAGCGTGGTGGTGCGGCCGGCGCGAAAGATGTCGGGGGCGCCGAAGGCGCGCGGGGAGCGAAGGGAACGGGGGGGCGGCAGTGCGCGCGCCGAGGATCGGGACATGCTCTGGTGTGCCGAGCAGGCACTCAAGAGTGCGTGCTGCGGCGCCGTGCTGGCATGGCTGCCGGCGGCCACGCCCGAGCAGATCCGGCGCTTGCAGGTCGCTGCCGGCGGTGGCCAGACGCTGGCCTGGGTGATGCGCCCGCGCGCGGCGGCGGCCACGGCGTCCGCCGCGCCGTTGCGGCTGGGGCTGAGCGTCGGCCAGGGCAGCCGTCTGGGGGTGCAGTTTCATAAACGGCGCGGGCCGCCCCGGCTCGAGCCGCTCTGGCTGACGCTGCCCGCACCCTATACGCGGGCGTCGCAACCCGCGGCGGGCGTGGCGCGCCGCGACGCACCGGCGCCTGCCACTTCCGTTCCCCCCGTCACTTCCGACTCCTCAGGGGAAGCCCGCCGGGCCGTTTCGAGCCCTTCGTTTTCTGTTTCTGCTGCTGTTTCTGGAGTTGCGCATGGCTTGCTGGATCGCCCTGCACCTGCCGTATCTGGCGCTCGAGATCGCATCGGCGCGCCTGCAGACTGACGCCCCGGGCATGCCCGTGGACACGACGGTCGTGCTGGCGCAGTCGCGTGTGTGGCAGGCGAGCGAGGCGGCGCAGGCCGCCGGCGTGCAATCCGGCATGCGTCGCGGCGGCGTGCTGGCGTTGCTGCCGCAGGCCCGATTTCACGACCGCGACGAAGCCGCCGAGACGCAGGCCCTCGAAGCCCTGGCGCTGGCGCTGCTGCGCTTCGGCCCCGATGTCGCCATCGCCTCGCCGCACTGCGTGCTGCTCGATGCGGCGCCGAGTCTGCGCCTGTTCGGCGGGCTTGCGTCGTTGTGCGCGCAGGTGCTCGAGAGTGCCGAAGCGCTCGGGCATCGGGCCTCGCTGGGCGTTGCCGCCACGGCCAGTGCGGCGGCGTTGCTGGCGCGCGCCGCCAGCGCCGTGCCCCGGCACGTCGATTCCCATGGCCCCGCCCCCTGTCAGTTGCAGGCGGCGATGCAGGCGCGCGCTTCCGATCACCGGGCGCTGGCCGGGATTGCGGTATCCACGGCATCGGGAGTATCAGCGGCATGCACCGCGCCGCGGGCGTTCGCACCCACGTTGCCGCCCTTACCGGCGGATCTGCCGAAGCAACTCGATTCGCTGCCGGTCGTGCTGCTGCCCGAGGCGCAGCCGTGGCTGGACTGGCTCGCGCAGATCGGATGCGCGACGCTGGGCGAATTGCGCGGGCTGCCCACCGCGGGCGTGAGACGTCGTTGCGGGCCGGCGCTGCCGGCCGCGCTTGCCCGCGCCTATGGCGAAGCCCCCGAAGCGCCGGACTGGTATCGCGCGCCGCCGCACTTCGAGGCGGTGTTGCCGTTGCCGTCGCTCACTCACGATATCGAGGTGCTGCTCTTCGGCCTGCGCCGTCTGCTCGCCCAGCTCACCGGCTGGCTCGGCGCCGGGCAGCTTGCGGCCCGCGCGCTGACGCTCGTGCTCGAACATGAGCCCGTTGGCCGGCACACGCTCGCGCCTACGCGCTTGGAGATCCGTCTGGCCGAAGCGAGCGCGGCCCCCGCGCATCTGTTGTCGTTATGCAAGGAGCGGCTGGCTCGCTCGCCACTGGTCGCGCCGGTGCTCACGCTGCGGCTCGACGTCGCGCATACGAGCGCCCACGAGCTGCGCAGCGGCTCGCTGCTGCCCGAGCCGGGACGCGCCCGGCAGGACTTCGTGCAGTTAATGGAACGTGTGGCCGCCCGTCTTGGCGACGAGCAGGTGCTGCGGCTTCAGGTGCGTGAGGATCATCGGCCGGAGCGGGCCTTTGCTAGCGTGCCGTATGGTGCGCCCGGCAGTACCGCGTGCGGCGGGCAGGGCGCGGGCGAGCGCCGCGCCGGATTGCCGCCGCGCCCGGCGTGGCTGCTCGACGCACCGCAGCGCTTGAGCGTGCTGCACGAGCGGCCGTGGCGGCAGGGGCCGCTGCAACTAGTGAGCGGCCCGGAACGCATCGAGGCCGGATGGTGGGAGCCGGGCACCGTCACGCGCGACTACTTCATCGCCGCCGATACCACGGGCGCGTTGCTGTGGGTGTTTCGCGAGCGTCCCGTGCAGGGGGCCGATGCGGCGTGGTATCTGCACGGCCTGTTCGGTTAAGCCGACACACTCGCTTGAGTCATGAATCTCGACGATTTTCTGCCCTGGCAAGGCCCGACCGAAGGACTTGCCGCCAGCGAGGACGGCGACGCCGTCCAGGCGGCGCCTGCCAACCCGCGTGCGACCGACGACGGCAGTCTGCCCGCGTATGCCGAGCTGCATTGCCTGTCGAATTTTTCCTTTCAACGGGGGGCGTCGCATCCGGAGGAACTGGTCGCAAGAGCCGCGGCCCTGGGTTACGCCGCGCTGGCGATCACCGATGAATGCTCGGTCGCGGGCGTCGTGCGCGCCCTGGCCGAAGCGGTGCAGCACAAACCGATGTCCTTGATCGTCGGCAGCGAATTTCGTCTCACGCCGGTGCATGCGCCGGACGGCGCGACTCAGGCCGCGACGCCCGATACCGAAGCCTGCTCGCCGGATCTCGACGCGCTCGGCACCGTGCATCTGGTGGCGCTCGCGCAGCACCGTGAAGGCTACGGCAATCTCTCGGAGATGATCACGCTCGGCCGCATGCGCGGGCCGAACCGCGGCTACCGGCTGCATGCGCGGGACTTCAGCGAACCGGCCGCGGCGCAGGCGCATCTGCGCGGCCTGCCGGGCTGTCTGATCATCGTCGTACCCGATGCCGACGCGAGTCCGGAGCGCACGCGGGCGCAAACCCGCTGGGCGGCGCAGACCTTCGGCGAGGGGCGCGTGTGGCTCGCACTCGAGCGTCGGCATCGCGCCGACGACGAAGCGCACCTGGCGCGGCTGCGCGCGATCTCGGCCGAATGCGGCGTGCCGCTCGTAGCCACGGGACATGTGCTCATGCACGCGCGCTCGCGCAAGCCGTTGCAGGACACCCTCACCGCCATTGGACTGGGCAAGCCGGTGCAGGCGTGCGGACTGGCGCTCGCCGCGAACGCCGAGCAGCATCTGCGCACGCGTGTGCGGCTCGCCTGGCTTTATCCGCCTGATACGCTGGCCGAGACGGTCGCCATCGCGTCGCGCTGCCATTTCGAATTGCGCACCCTGCGCTACGAATATCCGGAGGAACTGGTGCCGGCCGGCCACACGCCGGTGACGTATCTGCGGCAGGAAGTGGCGGCGGGCGCGAAGCGCCGCTATCCGAGGGGCGTGCCGCCGAAGGTGCAAAAGCTCATCGACGACGAACTGGCGCTCATCGAGGAGCTCGAATACGAGCCATATTTCCTGACGGTCTACGACATCGTGAGCTACGCCCGTCGTGAAGGCATTCTGTGCCAGGGGCGGGGTTCGGCGGCCAATTCGGCCGTGTGCTACTGCCTCGGGATCACCGAGGTCAATCCGGACGAGGTGGAGTTGCTGTTCGGACGGTTCCTCTCGAAGGAGCGCAACGAGCCGCCCGATATCGACGTGGACTTCGAGCACCAGCGGCGCGAGCAGGTGATCCAGTACATCTACGGCAAGTATGGCGTAGAGCGCGCGGCGCTGGCGGCAACGGTGATCTGCTATCGCATGCGCAGTGCGGTGCGCGATACGGGGCGGGCGCTGGGCATCGATCTGTCGATCGTCGAGCAGGTCGCGCAGAGCCAGCAATGGTGGGACGGCCGCGAGAATCTGCTCGCGCGCATGGCGGCCCAGGGGCTGTCGCCCGACGCGCCGACCACGCGGCTGTGGGCAGAGCTCGTGACGCGGCTGATCGGCTTTCCCCGCCACCTGTCGCAGCATGTGGGGGGCTTCGTCATTTCGCGCGACAAGCTCTCGCGACTCGTGCCGATTGCACCGGCGGCGATGAAGAATCGCTACGTCATCCAGTGGGACAAGGACGATATCGAGACACTCAAGCTGCTCAAGGTCGACGTGCTCGCGCTCGGCATGCTCAGCGCGTTGCGCCGCACGCTCGATCTGCTGGGCGAATGGCGGGGCGCACCAATGACGATTGCCGATATCCCGCGCGAAGACCCGGCCACCTACGGCATGATTCGCCGCGCCGACACCGTCGGTGTGTTCCAGATCGAGTCGCGCGCGCAGATGAGCATGCTGCCGAGGCTGAAGCCGAAGCAGTATTACGACCTTGTCGTGCAGGTGGCGATCGTGCGGCCGGGGCCGATCCAGGGCGGCATGGTGCATCCGTTCTTGCAGCGTCGCAAGCAGAGGCCCGAGGACATCCAATATCCGTGCGATGCGATCAAACCGGCGCTCGAGCGAACGTTGGGCGTGCCGATTTTCCAGGAGCAGGTCATGCAGATCGCCATGATCGCGGCCGGCTTCTCGGCAGGAGACGCCGACCAGTTGCGCCGCTCCATGGCCGCGTGGAAGCGCAAGGGCGGCCTCGAAAAATTTCAGACGCGCATCATCGATGGCATGTTGAAGAATGGTTATCCGCGTGACTTCGCGCAGGCCATCTGCCGCCAGATCGAAGGTTTCGGCGAGTACGGTTTTCCGGAGAGCCACGCGGCGAGTTTTGCGCTGCTGGCCTACGCGAGCGCGTGGCTCAAGTGCCATGCGCCGGAGATGTTCCTGTGCGGGCTGCTCAACAGTTTGCCGATGGGGTTCTATTCGGCGTCGCAACTGGTGCAGGATGCGCGGCGGCATCGCGTGGAGGTGCGCGCCATCGACGTATGCGTGAGCGACGTCGAGTCGCGCCCCGAGGCGCGCGTCGGGCGTCATGGCGGCGCACGCCGTCCGGCGGTGCGGTTGGGGCTGTCGTTGGTGAAGGGGCTGTCGGCGCCAGGCGCCAGGGCGATCGAAAGCGCGCGGCGGCAGCGGCCGTTTACCGATATCGACGATCTGAGCGCGCGCGCGGCGCTGTCGCGGCGCGACCTGGACGCGCTGGCGGCGGCCGACGCGTTATCGTCGCTGCTGGGCAGCCGCCGTCAGGCGCGCTGGACGGTGGCCGCCTGGCAGCCGCCAACGCCGTTGCTCGGCGCCACGGCTCTGCGCGATGCGGCGCCGGGCAGCGCGCAGGAGCCGGTGGCGCTGCCGCCCATGCCCGAGGGACAGGACATCGTGGCCGATTACGCGAGCACGGGCCTGACGCTGCGGCGCCACCCGCTGCTGCTGTTGCGCGACAAGTTGAAGCGAATGCGCGTGAAGACGGCGCGCGAGCTGCAGACCGAGGGCGTGAACGGCCATCGGGTGCGCACGGCGGGCATTGTGACGGGGCGGCAGCGGCCGGGCACGGCGAACGGCACGATATTCGTCTCGCTCGAAGACGAGACGGGCGTGATCAACGTGATCGTCTGGCCCGATCTGGTCGAGTCGCAGCGCAAGGAATTGCTGGCGTCCTCGCTGCTGGGCGTGGAAGGCGTGTGGCAGCGCGAGGAACGCGTGACCCACCTGGTTGCGCACCGCCTGGTCGATCTCTCGCCGATGTTGGGCGAGCTCACCGTCTCGAGCCGGAACTTTCATTGAGCCGCCCGCCGCAAATCGCCCGGGGGCGATAGCCCGACGCGCCGCCGGCGAACTCAATGCGCCGCGTCGGCCTGCTTGCCTGCCGCCTGAGCGAGCTCGGCCGCCTCCTTCTCGCTGCGCAGGCCGTTGAAGTGCGCATTGAGCAGCACGGCGCTGATCGACGCGAGCAGAATGCCGCTGTGGAAAAATGGCGCCAATGCGTGCGGCAGTTTCATGAAGAACTTGTCGGACGCCACCGGAATCATGCCCACACCGATACTGATCGCGATGATGTAGAGGTTGTAGCGGTTCTTCGACAGGTCCACCGTCGAGAGAATCTTCACGCCCGTGGCCGTCACCATTCCGAACATCACGATACCCGCGCCGCCCAGCACGAACTGCGGCACCGACGCCACCACGTGCGCCACCTTCGGAAACAGTCCGAGCACGATCAGGATCACGCCGCCCATTGCGCACACCCAGCGGCTCTTCACCCCCGTCACGCCGACCAGCCCGACGTTCTGCGAGAACGAGGTGTAGGGGAACGTGTTGAACACGCCACCGATCAGCGTGCCGAGCCCATCGACGCGCAGGCCGCGCACGAGCGTCTTCTGATCGACGGGACGGCCGACGATGTCGCCCACGGCGAGGAACATGCCGGTCGACTCGATGAACGTCACGAGCATCACGAGCGTCATGGTCGCGATGGCAACCGCGTCGAAACGCGGCATGCCGAAGTGAAACGGCATGACGAGCCCGAACCACGGCGCCTCGGCCACGCCGGCGAACGAGACCTTGCCCAGCACGATCGCCACGATCGTGCCGAACAGAATGCCGAGCAGCACGGCGATGTTCGCGAAGAAGCCGCGCACGTACTTGGTGATGAAGAGAATGCAGAGCAGCACCGCAAACGACACGCCCAGATAGAGCGGGTTGCCGTAGTCGGGATTGCCGAATCCGCCCGCCGCCCAGTTGATGCCCACGCCCATGAGCGAGATGCCGATCACCGTGATGACCGTGCCCGTGACGACCGGGGGGAAGAGCCGCAGCAGCTTGCCGATGAAGGGCGCGATCAGAATGCCGATGATGCCCGAGGCGATCGTCGCGCCGTAGATGTCGAGCAACCCGAGCTCGGGGTTGGTGCCGATGGCGATCATCGGTGTGACGGCCGTAAACGTCACGCCCATCATGATCGGCAGACGCAGACCGAAGATCCACACGCCGAGCGTCTGGATAAGGGTGGCGATACCGCAGGCAAAGAGATCCGCGTTGATCAGGAACGCCACCTGATCGACCGACATCTTGAGCGCGCCGCCGATGATCAGCGGCACCGCCACCGCCCCCGCGTACATCACCAGCACGTGTTGCAGGCCCAGCGTGAAGAGCTTGGGAAGCGGCAGGCGCTCGTCGACCGGATGCACCGGTACAGCAGCAGATTGCGTCATGTCTTCTCCTGATCCAACGGTGTGAGTTGATCTACATGGCGAAACCGAGCGTAAATTTTTTACCGGGACGCGGCGAGCCGCGTCAAAAACCGCGGTGCGCAGAACGCAGGCGCGGCGCGCGGCGGCCGGCACGAGGGGAGGGAAGAAAACTGCGCCATGGCGCCATGGTACGCCTGCACGGGCGGGCGGGAGCGACGGGCGCCAAAGCCTTGTGCCGTATGGGCCCGGCGGGCCGCCGGCGTGCAGCGCGTCCGGCCGGGCGTGCGCGCTGCAACGCCCGAATCGTCCTGTGCGCGCCGCGTGAGGACATCTCGCGCCGGAGGATCATATCGTTTTCGCAATACTAAAGATTGCGTCTGGCATATGAATCTTCGAGACACTGGTGCCAAGCCAAGCCAATTCCGGCATCGGGAGCGCGCACCGGCGCAGGAGGTGCGGGGCGGGGACTGCGCGCCGGCTCAGCGAGCGCCGGCGGCGCCTGACGGTTTGCGTGCCAGCGAGTCGGTGTGCGCGCCCGTGCCGGCGTTGTGCTGCGCCACGCTGTCGAGCTTGCTCGAGATCTCTTCTCCCATGTGATGGAGGAACTCCATTTCCTTCGCGCCGATGCCGCCCGCGCAGAGCGCTCCGCCCCAGTCGCCGTAGAGCAGCGCCACGCTCTGGTTGCGCTGGCGGACCGGCAGCAGGAAGAACGACTTCACGTGGGCGAAGTGTTGACGGTGCCACAGCGGAATGCGCGGCACGATACGCGGCTCGCGGGCATTGTCGATGAGGATGGCGCGGCCGTTGGTGAGCGCGAGGTGAAAGACGTCCGGTTCGAACGCTTCGGGGAAGCTCAGGCCGAGCAGCGACTGCACGTCGCGCCCGATGCCGAAGCGCATCTCGAAGACCTTCGAGGCGGGCGCGCGAACGAACGCCGCGCAGTTGACGAAGCCGAGCGACTGGAGAATCGCTTCGAGCGTGAGGTTGAGCAGGCCGACGGCGTCCGTCTCGCCCGTGGCCGCACGCACTTCCGAGAGCCCATCGGCCAGGCGCCGCGCCGAGTCGAGCGGCTTGCCCGCCGGCGGCTGGCGTGTGTTGGACGCACCGGTGCTGATCGCGATGAATTCCTGATGGCTCGTGTCGCGCACCATCTCCTCGCCGATCGAGACCACCTCGCCGATGTCGAGGGCGAGGCGCTCGGCGTAGCGCTCGGCGAGCTCGGCCAGACGTGCCGGGTCGGCCCCGCGCGTGAGTTCGGTCACCATCTCGTTGGACATGTTCGCCACCGCGCACAGCCAGTCGGTGTGCGAGAGCGGGGCGTCGCCGTCGAGATCGATCGGTCGCATGCTCGTGGCGATCGACTCGGGCAGCCCCCACTTGCGCGCCGCCGCTTCGGACAGTTCGGGAAACGAGATGCCGAGCACGCGCTCGCAGGCGTCGCTGTCGCTGATGCCGTGCTGCGCCGCGAGCGTCTGGATTTGCGTCCACTCGTTCGGGAAGCAATACGTGACGAGCAGGCGCGCCACGTGGTGCAGCAGCGTGCAGACGACCGCTTCCTCGCCGTCGCGAATGCCGTTCTTGGCCGTGATGTCGCGCGCGAACGCACCGGCGAGCGTGGCGCGGGCGAGCTCACGCGCCATGTCGTCGCGGCGCGCCGCGACTTCGCCGAAACCCTCGAGCAGCTTCAGGCTGAGGGCCAGATGACCGATGGTGTCGACACCCAGAATCATGATGGCGCGCGAGACCGTCGTCACGTTGCAGCCGAACGGCGCGTACATGGCGGAGTTGGCCAGGCGAATCACCTTCTGCGTGAGCGCGAAGTCCGAGAGCACGGACGACGCCAGGTCGGCCGTGCTCGTGTTCTCGCTTTGCATGGCGGACACGATGCCCGTCACCGAGCGTTGCAGCGACGGGAAGTCGCCGCGCTCGGCCATGCGCTGCCACAGTAATTCGAGCGTCTTTTCTTTGGTAAGGCTCATGGGTAGCGGGGATGTCCGGTCAGTGGCCGGCATCCACATTGAGACGCCCGCTCGCAAAGGCCGCCTCGAGTTCTCCCGCAGGCAGGGCTTTCGACACCAGCCAGCCCTGGATGGAATGGCAGCCGCGATCGATCAGCATCTGCCGTTGTTCTTCCGTCTCGACCCCTTCGGCCACCGCCGACAGACCCAGCTCGCGCGCCAGGCCCAGGACGGCCGTGACGATCGTACGGTCGTTCGGTGACGTCGGCATGTCTTTCACGAAGCTGCGGTCGATCTTGAGCGCGGACAGCGGGAAGCGCTTGAGGTAGCCCAGGCTCGAATAGCCGGCGCCGAAGTCGTCGACGGCGAAGCGCACGCCGAGCGTCTGCAGCTCGCGCAGCACCAGGTTGGCCTGCTCCGGGTCGCGCATGAGCACGCTCTCGGTGATTTCGAGGACCAGCCGGTGACCTTCGACGCCCGAGTCGGCGATCGCCTGCCAGACAAGGCTCGGGAACGACGGATGGTGAAACTGCTGTGCCGAGACGTTGACCGACATGTACAGCCCGTCGAGCCGGGTGCGATCCCACCGCGCGAGCTGCATGCAGGCGGCGCGCAGCGCCCAGCCGCCCAGCAGGTTAATCAGGCCATTGGCTTCGGCCAGCGGAATGAATTCGGCCGGCGACACCGGACCGAGTGCCGGATGCCAGCGCATGAGCGCCTCGACACCCTTCACGTTCAGCGAGATAGGGTCGCAGATCGGTTGGTAATGCAGGCTGAATTCGCCGTTGTGAATCGCCTCGAACATGGCCGATTCCAGCGAAAACGCCTTGCGGTGCAGATTGCCCAGGTCGTCCGTATAGACGAACAGGCCATTGCGTCCGCGATCCTTCGCGCAATACATGGCGGCATCGGCGTGCTTGATCAGCAGACCGGCCGAATCGCCGTGTTGCGGGAAGAACGACACGCCGATGCTTGTCGTGAGGTGCAGCAACTGGTCGCCGACCTGGAAGGGTTGCTGCACGGCGGACAACAGTCGCTTCATGATGCCGGTGAGCGCCTGCTCGTTGTCGCAGCCAGGCAACACCAGCACGAATTCGTCGCCGCCCATGCGCGCGGCCATGTCAGTCTCGCGGATCTGGGCGACCAGGCGCTGACCGGCGTCGCGCAGCAACTGGTCGCCCACGTCGTGGCCAAGCGAATCGTTGACTTTCTTGAAGCCGTCCAGATCGAGCAGTGCGACGGCGAAGTTCGGACCGCCTTCGCGTGCGTGCTGGATCGCCTCGGTGATGCACTGCTGAATGTATTGGCGGTTGCCCAGCCCGGTCACCGCGTCGCGCACGGCCAGATCGGACAGGCGCGCCTCGTTTTCCTTGAAGGCGGTGATGTCTTCGCCGTGCACGAGGAAGGTGGCGCCGGCGCCGGCAATGCGCGGCGTGTATTGCGCGATGCGCAGCCGCATCCACACCCGGTCGGTCAGACCGCGCAGCAGACGCACCGTGCATTGCTGGGGGCCGAGGGTCTGGGCGGCGGCAAAGGCGTCCTGCAGCAGGGGCACGTCTTCGATGCCGGTGAGCTCGAACAGCGTGGCGTGGTCGATGTACTCGCGCGAATACTCGAGCAGGCGCAGGGAAGCTTCGGCAATGAAAAGGAAGCGGCCGTCGGCAGCGACATGTGCCGAGAGTCCGCCGGTCAGCTCGACCAGCGCCCGGGACAGTGCCGGGGCCGGCGCCGGGGCAATGGCCTCGGCGATTGCCGGCGCCAGGGTCGAAGGCTCGACCAGAGGTACACCGGCTGGGAGTCGATCTGAACTCATTGTTGTTGTCTGTGCTTGCATCACGTTGAGCGCGCAGCCGCTCATGTGCTTCCCCGTTCAGGCAAACGCGCTCATGGCCGGACGGCAGTCCGGCAGGTGTCCGATGGATTGTGGGCCATTATAGCCAAAGACGCCAGCGAATTTGGTGGCCGCAATCCCCGTTTCACGCCGCTTTCCACAGGTTTTCCCTTGTGAGTTTTTTTCTGACAGGGCCGGCGGGATTTTTTCCTGCGCCATGGTTCGCATCTGGCCGCACCCTGTTCGCTTTCCATTGCTTTCCATCGGCTTTCGGTCCGCCACCCGCTCGCCTTCCATCAGCCCTCCATCCGCCTTCCATCCGCTCTCCATCCGCCCTCCATCCGCCTTCGGCCGCCGCCCGCCCACCGATACCCGATCCGGCATCGCCAATGCCCGGCCGGCGCGCTTTTGCCCGCGAGCGCCAGTCTACCCAAGCCGGACGCCCTTGCGGGCGGCACAATCGTGGATTTTGTCATTGCGGCGCAACATCGCCTTCGTCGGGGAAGACGTGTGGCGAGACGCGCGCAGGGGAGGAAAGCGGTCGAGGACCGAGCAGGAAAGCGCTCGACGACCGCGACCCGGGGGGCGCTCAGGGGCGGGAGGTGGAGGAGGTGGGGGAGGTGCGCGATGTGCGCGATGTGCGCGAAGGGGGCTCGGCGTCGGCTTCGTGGGCGAGCGACCAGGCGATGCACGCGCGCGCGAGCGCAGCCGAAGCGTCGAGCCCGAAGCGGGCGAGCGGCGTCTGCACGGCGGCCAGCGCCACGGGGATTTCGGTGCAGCCGAGAATGACGCGTTGCGCGCCCGCGGCCAGCAGCGGCTCCATGGCCATGGCGAGCGCTTCGCCGCCCTGGCGGACGTCGCCGGCCTTGGTCAGACGAATGCCTTCGTTGACGAGCGCCTGATGCGCGAGCGGTTGCGCCGGGCGGACGAAGCGGTAACCCAGCGCTTCGAGTCGGGGACGATAGACGTTGGCGTGGTGCGTGCCTTCGGTGGCCATCAGGCCGATGGGCGAGCCCGGGGCGACGCATCGGGACAGTTCGCCGGCCACGGCCTCGACCACGTCGAGCACCGGCAGGCGGGTGCGGGTGCGCAGCGCTTCGAGCCAGGCGTGCGCGGTGTTGCAGGCAATGGCGATGCAGCCGGCGCCCGATTGCTCCAGGGCGTGAACGCCGTCGAGCATGCCCTCGAGCGGCGAGGCGCCGTCACGCAACAGCGCTTCGGTGCGATCGGGAATCTGCGGGACCGAGTACAGGATGAACGGAATGTGATCCTGGTCGCGCTCGGCGGGATGTTGCTCGACGATCTTGCGGCACAGGTCGATGCCTGCGGCAGGCCCCATGCCGCCGAGGATGCCGAGCGTGGCGTGCGAATTCATGGTGATGGCAATCGGCGGGAACGTCAAGAAGCGGGATCGGGCCGCACGGGGGCCGCAGCCCCCGCACGACGGCTGTCCGCGAGGATCAGTCGTAGGCCTTCGTGATCGGATCCTTGAACATGGCGCGCATTTCCGGCGTCATCGGGTAGTTCATGTTCTGATTCTTCGGCGGCACCGGCTGCGTGAACCACTTGTTGTACAGCTTCTCCATTTCGCCGGACTTCTCCATGTCGGCGATGACCGTATTCACGACCTTCGTGAAGGCCGGATCGTCCTTGCGCAGCATGCACGCGTAGTTCTCGAACTGGAGGTTCGGGCCGACGATCTCGTAGCCCTTGGCCTCCTCGGGCGAGAGCGCGGCGCGCTGGCCGTAGAGCAGCGGCTCGTCCATCACGAAGGCCACGGCGCGGCCTTGCTTGACCGTCAGGAAGCCGTCCGAGTGTTCCTTCGTCTGGATCAGGTTGAAGCCGACTTCGCCCTTCTTGCCGGAGAGAATGCGGTCGGCGGTGGTGCCGGCCGTCGTGGCGATGGTCTTGCCCTTGAGGCTGTTCAGGTCGGTGATGCCCGAGCCCGTCTTGGCGATCATCTTGATCGAGTACAGGAAGATGTTGTGCGAGAAGCCGACTTGCTTGGCGCGCTCGAACGTGTGCGTGGTCGAGCCGCACTCGAGGTCGATGGTGCCGTTCTGCATCAGCGCGATACGGTTTTGCGAGGTGATCGGCGTTTCCGTGACCTTCAGGCTGGGCGCGTTGAGCTCCTTCTTGACCGCGTCCACGATCTTGAGCGCGATTTCCTGCGAGTAGCCGATCGTCTTGCCGGTGTTGTCCGTGTAGGAAAACGGAATCGACGACTCGCGCACGCCCAGCGCGATCACGCCCGTGTCCTTGATCTTCTTGAGCGTGCCGGTGAGCTCCTGCGCGCTGGCAGTATGCGCGAACAGGCTGGCGGCGGCGCTGGCGAGCAGCAGGGGAGCAAACAGCTTCTTCATGGTCTCTGTCCTATCGGAAGTGAATGGCACGGTGGTCCGCACCGTTGGAATGTCAAAACCCAAACCACTGATACAACCCGGCACGCGCACCCAGCGGTCCCCGTGGGCATAATGCAAAACGCCTCGCGTGCGTACTACAACCCCAAAAAACGTCTCCTGATACGTCGTCGGCTGATACGTCTCCTGACCGGGCGGCCCGTCATGTTCGCCACACGCGCGCTTACGCCGCTAGACGGGCAAACCCTGCCAGATCGACGGCGGGACGCCTGCCGTCGATCGCGTCGGCGACGACGCGCGCGGCGCCCATCGACAACGTGAATCCCAAACCGCCGTGGCCCACGTTCAGCCACAGATTGCCCAGCGATGCGGCGCGCCCGAGAATCGGCCGCCCATGGGGCGTGGCCGGGCGCATGCCGGTCCACTCCAGCGGGGCCTGCGCGCCCCCCAGTGCGGGGAAGAGGCCGGTCGAGAGCGTGCGCAGCGCGTCGATGCGATGCGCGGCAATGCGATAGTCGTACCCGACCAGGTCGGCAATGCCGGCCACGCGCAGATGCTCGCCGAGGCTGGCGTATACCACCTTGTTGTCGGCATCGGTCACGGACACCCCCGGGCGCGCATCGACGGGCGCGTGCCGATACGTGAGGCTGTAGCCCTTGAGCGGATACAGCGAAACGGACTCGCCCACGGTGCGCAGCAGCGGCATGGCGGCCAGGCCGTTCGCCACGACGCAGGCGTCGACCTCGACGTCGCCGGCGCGTGTGCGAATGGCGCGCACGGCCCCGCCGCGCACGTCGAAGCCGCTCGCTTCGCGATCGAACAGCAGCTTGCCGCGCGCGTGTGCGCCAATGAGCCGCGCGAGTTCGCTGCACAGCGACTGGCAGTCGCCGGTGCCTTCGCCCGGCGTGTGGATGCCGCCCGCGAGTTCGCCGGCGATCTTGCCCAATGCCGGCTCGAGCGTGGCGCAGGTCGCGGCGTCCACACGCCTTTGCGTGTAGCCCAGGCCGTTGGCCAGCTCGAGCGAGCGTTCGGCTGCGGCAAGTTTGGCGGCGTCGCGATACACCACGAGCTTGCCGCTCAGGCGGTAGTCGAACGAGACCGACTCCTGCGCCAGAAACTCGAGCATCACTTCGCGGCTATGCAGGCCCAGCGAGAGCAGACGCAGGGTGGAACTGGCGTTCGCCCGCGCATTGCAGTGCCTGACGAATTCGATGGACCAGCGCCAGAAATCCGGATCGAACGACGGCTTGATGCGCAGCGGACCGGTGCGGGAGAACAGCAACGACGGCAACTGCGAGAGCACGCCGGGCGCGGCGAGCGGCGACACGTAGCCGTAGCTCAGCTGGCCGCCGTTGGCGAAGCTCGTACCGAGACCCGGACCGCGTCCGGCGTCGATGACCGTGACCTCGTGACCGGCGCGCAGCAACTGATACGCGCTGGCGAGGCCGACGACGCCCGCCCCGATGACTCCAATATGCATGACGATGAATGACAACCAAAAACGCAATGAAAAGCAAGGCGGGAAAAATATTCGCAGCGGGAGGATGGGGGCCTCGCGTGGGTCCTGCGGTGCTTTCACGCGACCTTTGCTACGCAGTGTAGAGCGAGAAAATTCGGCAACCTATGCGGATTTGAGGCAGCATATGTCTTTTGGCTATAGGGTCGCCGGCACGGCGCGCCCGGCACGCATTCAGGGGAGACGGGCGCAGGCATGAAATTGCGGCATATCGAGACGTTTCGCGCGGTGGTGCTGACCGGTTCGGCCAGCGGCGCGGCGCAATTGCTCAACGTATCGCAACCCGTCGTCTCGCGCGTGTTGCAGCATGCCGAGCAGCAACTGGGCTTCAAGCTGTTCGATCGGGTGAAGGGGCGTCTCGTGCCGACGGCCGAAGCGCGCCGCCTGTACCCTGACGTCGAGCGCATCTTCAGCGATCTGGAGCGCCTGCGCACCACCTCGCGCAATCTGCGCCAGCACGGCGTGGGCCATCTGCGCATTGCCGCAACGCCCAGCCTCGCGCACAGCCTGCTGCCCGCGGCGATCGAGCGCATGCGCCGCGCGCATCCCGATGTGGTGTTCGAACTCATTACCCACCACACCACCGAGATGATCACCGCGATCCTCACGTCGTCCGTGGACGTGGGCATCGTCTCCGCGCCGCCGATGGCCGCCGGTATCGTGAGCCGTCCGGTGGCGCAGGGGCATATCGTGCTGGCCGTGCCGTCGTCGTGGCCGAGACTCGCGCGCAAGGGCCGGGCGGGCGCCGACGCGCTCGCCGGTCGCGATCTCATCAAGCTGCATGACGACACCCCGCTCGGGGCGCTTATCAACGAGCGCCTGGAGCAGACCGAACTGCTGCAGGACGCCGAAGTGATGGTGCAGACCTATTCGCTCGCGGCGGCGCTCGTCGAGCACGGGCTCGGCTATGCACTGCTCGACCAGTTCACGGCAGCGAGCGCCCATGTGCCCTCGCAGCAACTGTATCGGGTGTCGCCGGCCATCGAATTCCCGGTGGAAATGCTGCGCCCGGCGCACGCGCCGGAATCGGTGCTGGCCGACACGTTGCAACGCCACCTGGCCGACGTGGCGAGCGAGCTCAGCGTGCGCGCGAACGCCCTGTGCGAAGGCCGCGAAATCGTGCTCGCCCCCGGCGACGAACTGGACGCCTCATAAACCGCCGTCGGGCGAGCGCCACGGGGGCAGTGAGCGCGGCGAGCGTGGCAGGCGCGCGCTCACCGGCAGACGGGTTGGCTTCGGACTTCGTAGTAGGCAAATGGCTGCGGCTGCAACTTGTCGGCGAGCGACGGATAGTTCGCCTGCACGAAGCGCCGCGCGCCGGCCATGTCGAAGGCGGTGCGCAGCCAGATCTGACCGTCGTGGCTGTCCAGGCCAAGCGTTCCCGCGTAGATCACGTCGCCGCGACGCACCTGCACCGTCGGCACTTTCCGTCCCTTGCAGTAGTTGAAGCGATAGCTGTTGTCGGCCGGGGTGAATTCGATCGGCCCGAAACGCTCGTTGCGCATGAGGGGCGAGACCCGCATCGCAATGAAGCCGCGCGTCGGCGGATTGGTGTTGAGCGTGCGGATCACCTTGTTGGCGAGAATGCCGTTGACCGTCTGCGATTCGTCGGAGAAGGTCCACGGCCCCCACGTGCTCTGCAGCGGCGTGTCGAGACCGACGATCACGAGCGCGTATTCGTCGAGGGTGTCTTCGGTGAGCGGGGGATTGGGCGGCACGCCCTTGCTCGCGCAGGCGCTCAGCAGCGCGGCGCAAGCGAGCGCCGCGAGCACGGCGGCGCGGAAAGTCGGGATGGCTGGCAACGAGGCGCTCACGCGCCGCGTGGCGGGGGAAAACCACAGGGTACGCGGTGACCTCATTGCAGCCTCCTTCTCGCGCGGCGCGCGGGGCGCCTTCGGGAACGGTACGGACGAAACTGCTGAATCGGTGAGTCGCTGAATCGGTGAATCGCTGAATCGCTGAAACTGCTGAATCGAGCCGGCGTCAGTCCTGCAGGAATCTTACCTTGACCTTGCGGCCCTTGACGCGGCCGTCGGCCAGCTTGCGCAGCGCCACGGGGGCGATGTCGCGATCCACCGCAATATACGTGAAGTTGTCGAGCACGTTGATCTTGCCGACCTGGGCGGCCGCAAATCCCGCTTCCCCGGTCAGCGCACCGAGCACGTCGCCCGGCCGGATCTTGTCCTTCCTGCCGCCGAGCATCTGAATCGTCACCATCGGCGGCAGCAGATGGCCGTCGCCTGACGGCGTGAGTTCCGAAAGCTTGTGCCACGGCACTTCTTGGCCGAGCGCAGCTTCGATGTTGCCCACGCGGCCCATCTCGTCCATGGAAGCCAGGCTGAACGCCCAGCCGTCCTCGTCGGCGCGGCCCGTGCGGCCGATGCGATGCACGTAGACCTCGGGATCGGGCGTCACGTCGACGTTGATCACCGCTTCGAGCTGGGCGATGTCGAGCCCGCGCGCGGCCACGTCCGTGGCCACCAGCACCGAGCAGCTGCGGTTGGCGAACTGGATGAGCACCTGGTCGCGCTCGCGCTGCTCGAGCTCGCCGTGCAGCATCAGCGCGTGAAAGCCTTCGGCGCGCAGCACGTCGGTGAGATCGCGGCATTGCGCGCGCGTGTTGCAAAACGCGATGGTGCTCACCGGCCGGAAGTGATCGAGAATCTGGCCGACGGCATGCAGGCGCTCCTCCTCGCGCACTTCGTAGAACCGCTGGCGGATCTTGCCGGCGTCGTGTTTTTCCTCCAGACGGATCTCGCGCGGTGTGCGCAGCAGGCGTTGTGCGAGCTTGCCGATGCCTTCGGGATACGTGGCGGAGAAGAGCAGCGTCTGGCGTGAGGCGGGCGTCTGGCGTGCGACCGTGGCGATGTCGTCGAAGAACCCCATGTCGAGCATGCGGTCGGCCTCGTCGAGTACGAGCGTCTTGAGGCCGGCAAGCGAGAGCGTGCCGCGCTCGAGGTGGTCCATGATGCGGCCCGGCGTGCCGACAACGACATGGGCGCCATGCGCCAGACTCTCGGCCTGCGGCCGCAGCGGCGAGCCGCCGCACAGCGTCAGCACCTTGATGTTGTCTTCGGCGCGGGCAATGCGTCGCACTTCCTGTGCGACCTGCTCGGCGAGCTCGCGCGTAGGGCAGAGCACGGCGGCCTGCACGGCGAAGTCGCGGGCGTCCACGCGTTGCAGCACGCCGAGCGAGAATGCGGCGGTCTTGCCGCTGCCGGTCTTGGCCTGCGCGATGATGTCGTGCCCGGCAAGGATATCGGGCAGCGACGCCTGCTGGATCGGCGTCATCGAGACGTAACCGAGCCGTGCGAGGTTCTCCTGCATGGCAGGCGAGAGCGGCAGGCTCGAGAAGGGGGCGCTGTCGTTGCGCGAATCGGTGGCTTTTGAGGTCATGCGCAATTATACCGGCCGGCCCGGCGGGGGCCGTCGTGCCGCGCGGGCGCCGGGACCATGGACCCCGGGAACGCCGGGAACGCCGGGAACGCCGGCCACGACGGGCGTGCGCGCCTGCGTCCTCGCGCACGGGGACGGGGGCAAACCGCCGTTGCCAGCGCAGGCCCGCCGGGCGTAGCATGGCTTTGCCCGTCGATGTCTCGTCCATTCCCGCAGAGGTCGCCCATGCCCGCGAATCCGGAAGAGAAAGTCCGCCAGCACATGGCGCAAGTCGTAGCGATGGCTGCCGAGCGCGCTCCCGAGGTGGCCGTGCTGTTCGAGCCCTTCGTCCTGCATTACTACGGACTGGCCGACGCGGACGACGTCGTCTCGCGAAGCGTCGCCGATCTGTATGGCGCCGCGATGGCGCACTGGCAGCTCGGGCAGAAGTTCGTCGGCGGCGAGCCGCGCATCCGCATCTACAATCCCACGCTCGATCAGCACGGCTGGCACTGCAGTCATACCGTGATCGAGATCGTCAACGACGACATGCCGTTTCTCGTCGATTCGGTCACGATGGAAATCAACCGGCAGGGCCTGGCGCTGCACTCGGCGTTTCACCCCGTCTATCGCATTCGGCGCGATCCCTCAGGAAAACGCATTGCCGTGGTGCCGGGCGCCGGGCTGCGGCGCGCGAGCGCCGGCGCGGACGTAGAGGCGAAGGTGGAGGCGAAGGTGGAGGCGAAGGTGGGGGCGAAGGTGGGCGCGAAGGAGGTGGGCGCGAAGGTAAGCGCGCTGCTGGCCGCGGCCGAATCCGGCGAGCCTGGGGTGTCCGAGATGTCCGAGGTGCCGCAGGCGCCGCAGGTGCCGGGGCAGTCGGCAGCGTTGGCGAGCGCCGGCGACGATGGGCACGCCGGCGCGGGCGGGGCGGGGGCCGATGGCAGCCGCTTCGAGTCCTACATCCATATCGAGGTCGACCGTTTCTCCGAACCCGAGCGCATCCAGGCGCTCGCCGACGGACTGCGGCGGGTGCTGGGTGACGTGCGCGCCGCGGTCGACGACTGGCGGGCCATGCAGGCGGCGGCCCACGCGGCAATCGAGTCGCTTGCCGAGCACGCCGCACACCCGGGCGTGAGCGAGCAGGAGCGAACGGAAATCGACGAGGCACAGGCGTTCCTCGACTGGATGCTGGCGCGGCACTTCACGTTCCTCGGCTATCGCGACTACGAACTGGTCGAGCGCGACGGCGAGCATTACCTGCAGGGCGTGACGGGCACCGGCCTCGGCGTGCTGCGTGAATCGCGCCGCGACACCTCGACGCCCGACGTCACGAGACTCTCGCCGGGCGCCATCGGCATCGTGCGGGCGAGCGCGCCGATCTTTCTGACGAAGGCCAACTCGCGCGCGACCGTCCACCGCCCCGGCTATCTCGATTACGTGGGCGTGAAACGCTTCGACGCGCAGGGCCGCGTGTGCGGCGAGCGCCGCTTCCTCGGCCTTTACACGTCCACCGTGTACATGGTGCCGGCCGAAGAGATTCCGCTCGTGCGCCGCAAGGTCGCCGAAGTGATCGAGCGCACCGGCTTCCTGCCGAACGGGCATCTGGCCAAGACGCTCGTCACGATCCTGGAGCAGTACCCGCGCGACGAGCTGTTTCAGATCGACGTCGATCAGCTCGCCGACATTGCGCTGGGCATTCTGCGCTTGCAGGAGCGCCAGCGCACGCGGCTCTTCGTGCGGCGCGACCG
Source organism: Pandoraea nosoerga (assembly GCF_902459585.1). GTDB lineage: Bacteria > Pseudomonadota > Gammaproteobacteria > Burkholderiales > Burkholderiaceae > Pandoraea > Pandoraea nosoerga. The sequence goes on along the minus strand of NZ_CABPSC010000005.1, from coordinate 40,631 downwards.
CTTCGACCGCTATGTCTCCTGCCTGGTGTTCGTGCCGCGCGAGAAATTCAACACCGACCTGCGCGTGCGCGTGCAGAACCTGTTGCAGGCGGCCTATCGCGGCACGAGCGTGGAGTTCACGCCGCAGCTCTCCGAGTCGATGCTCGCGCGCATTCACATCACCGTGCGCACCGAGCCCGGCCAGGTGCCTGACGTGGATGTCGGCGAGCTCGAGGCGCGCATCGTCGAGACGGCCCGTCGCTGGCAGGACGACTTGTCCGACGCGTTGCGCGAGCAGTTCGGGGAGGAGCGCGGCACGCGCGCGCTGCGACGCTACGCGCAGGCCTTCCCGGCGGGTTATCGCGAGGACTATGCCGCCCGCGTCGCGGTGCGTGACGTCGAACTGATCGAGCCGCTGCTCGATGGTGCGTCGGCCGCGCCTGTCGGATCAACGGCGCCCTCTTCGCCCTCTTCGCCCCCGTCGCCCCCGTCCCCGACGCTGGCCATGCAACTCTATCGGCCGCTGGAAGCCGCGCCGGGCACCCTGCGCTTCAAAATCTATCAGGCGGGCGAGCCGATCGCGCTCTCGCGCAGCCTGCCGATGCTCGAGCACCTCGGCGTGCGCGTGAACGACGAACGGCCTTATCGCATCGAGCCCGCGGGCGCCGGCGTCGTCTGGATGCACGACTTCGGCATGTCCAGTCTCGACGGGGCCGACGTCGATCTGGAGCACGCCCGCTCGCGCTTCGAGGAGGCGTTCGCCCGCATCTGGGCGGGCGACGTCGAGAACGACGACCTCAACCGCCTGGTGTTGCAGGCCGGATTGACGTGGCGCGAAGTACGTATTCTGCGCGCCTACGCGAAGTACATCCGCCAGGTCGGCTCGACCTTCAGCAACGCGTACATCGAAAGTGCGCTCACAGGCAACCCGTCGATTGCCGGCATGCTGGTGCGGCTGTTCCTCGCGCGCTTCGATCCTGCCCTGGGCGAGGAGGCCCGGGCGTCGCACGCCGAGCGTCTGCGCGGGCAGATCCACGCGGCGCTGGAAGACGTGCCGAACCTCGACGAGGACCGCATCCTGCGCCAGTTCCTCGGCGTGCTCGAGGCGACGCTGCGCACCAACTACTTCCAGCCGGACAAGGGCGGCCTCACGCAAAAGCCTTATTTGTCGTTCAAGTTCGATCCGTCCAAAGTGCCGGGCCTGCCCGAACCGAAGCCGATGTTCGAGATCTGGGTGTATTCGCCGCGCGTCGAGGGCGTGCATCTGCGCGGCGGCCGCGTGGCGCGCGGCGGGCTGCGCTGGTCGGACCGGCGCGAGGACTTCCGCACCGAAGTGCTCGGTCTGGTGAAGGCGCAGATGGTGAAGAACACCGTGATCGTGCCGGTAGGCTCGAAGGGCGGTTTCGTGGTGAAGCAGCCACCGTCGCAGGCCGATCGCGACGCCTATCTCGCCGAAGGCGTGGCGTGCTACCAGACCTTCCTGCGAGGGCTGCTCGACCTCACCGACAACTACGTCGACGGCCAGCTCGTGGCGCCGCCGAACACCGTGCGCGTCGACGGCGACGATCCGTACCTCGTCGTGGCCGCCGACAAGGGCACCGCCACCTTCTCCGACTACGCGAACGCCATCTCGGCCGAATACGGCTTCTGGCTGGGCGACGCGTTCGCCTCCGGCGGCTCGGTCGGCTACGACCACAAGAAGATGGGCATCACGGCGCGCGGCGCCTGGGAGTCGGTCAAGCGGCACTTCAGCGAGATGGGCGTGGACACGCAGACGCAGGACTTCACCGTGGTCGGCATTGGCGACATGTCGGGCGACGTCTTCGGCAACGGCATGCTGCTCTCGAAGCACATCCGGCTCATGGCGGCGTTCGATCACCGGCACATCTTCCTCGATCCGTCGCCCGACGCCGCCAGTTCGTTTGCCGAGCGCGAGCGCCTGTTCCGACTGCCGCGCAGCAGCTGGGCCGATTACGATCCGCAGCGCATTTCAGCGGGCGGCGGCGTGTTTGCCCGCGCCGCGAAGGTCATCGCGCTCTCGCCGCAAGTGCGTGAATGGCTCGGTGTCGAGGCGACCGAGATGGCGCCCAACGACCTGTTGCGCGCATTGCTCACGGCGCCCGTCGATCTGCTCTACAACGGCGGTATCGGCACTTATGTGAAGGCGAGCACCGAAACGCACGCGCAGGTGGGCGATCGCGCCAACGACGGCCTGCGCGTGAACGGTTCGGACTTGCGCTGCAAGGTGGTGGCCGAGGGCGGCAATCTCGGGCTCACGCAGCTCGGGCGCATCGAGTACGCGCAACGCGGCGGCCGCATCAATACCGACGCCATCGACAACTCGGCCGGCGTCGACTGCTCGGATCACGAGGTCAACATCAAGATTCTGCTGGGCCTGGTGGTGACCGATGGCGAGATGACGCTCAAGCAGCGCAACGCGCTGCTCGCCGAGATGACGGAGGAGGTCGGCGCGCTCGTGCTGCGCGACAACTATCTGCAAACGCAGGCGCTGTCGCTCGGGCGTTTGCACGCGGCGGCGTCGCTCGACGGCGAGGCGCGCTTCATGCGGTATCTGGAGCGGGCGCAGCGGCTCTCGCGCGCGATCGAGTTCCTTCCGGACGACGAGGCGCTCGATGCACGCCGCACGGCAGGCGCCGGGCTCACGTCGCCCGAGCGCGCGGTGCTCATGGCCTACAGCAAGATGTGGCTGTACGACGTGTTGCTCGAGAGCGATTTGCCCGATGCGGCGTTCGTGGCGGAGGACTTGCCGTCGTACTTCCCCACGCCGCTGGCAAGCCGTTGCGGCGCGGCAATGCTGCGCCACCCGCTCAGGCGCGAGATCCTCGCGACCATGCACGCGAATGCGCTCGTGAATCGGGCGGGCGTGACGTTCGTGCACCGGCTGAGCGAGGAGACGGGCGCCGAGCCCGCGGACGTCGTGCGCGCCAGTCTGGCCGCGCGCGGCGCGTATGGCCTGGACGCCCTGTGGCTCGAGATCGACGCGCTCGACGCGAAGATCTCGCACGAGACGCAGGCGGCGCTTTTCGCGGCCATGTCGCAGTGGCACGAGCAGGCAACGTTGTGGTTCCTGCGCAGGCGCCTGACAGACGTGCCGCAAACCGTGGAGCGCCTGCGCGGCGTGCTCGATCCGCTCCTGCCGGCGCTCGATACGCTGGTGAGCGGCGAGGCGGCGGACGAAGCGCACGCGCGTCGCCAGCGCCTGATCGACGCGGGCGTGCCGGCCTCGCTGGCCCGGACGGCCGCGGACATTGGTGCGCGTGTGGCGCTGCTCGACATTGCCGAAGTGGCCAGTACGAGCGGTTGCGAGCCGGCACTGGCCGCGCAGGTGTACTTCGCGCTCGACGGACCGCTCGGCTACGCCTGGCTGCATGCCGGCGTGCTCGGCTTGCCGATGCTCTCGCACTGGCAGCGGCTCGCGCGCGCGACCTTGCTCGAGGAGTTGTCGGCGCTGCGAAGACGCCTCACCGCGAGCGTGCTGGCGTTGCGCGAGGAGGGCGGCGACGGCGCGCCCCCCGGGGCGCAGGCCGCCGACATGAGCCCGGCGGCACGACGCGTCGCGCGCTGGCAACTCGTGCACGCCGATGCGCTCGCTCGCTACCACCGCGTGCTCTCGGACCAGATGTCGGCGGGCAACGCCGATCTCGCGATGCTCTCGGTGAGCCTCAAGGCGCTCGCGGAACTCGGGCGGTGAGCCGGCGCCCCCGTCAACCGGTCGCCGCGGGCGAGCAGGGACGAGCAGGGACGGGCAGGGACGGGCAGGGACGGGCAGGGACGGGCAGGGACGGGCAGGGACGGGCAGGGACGGGCAGGGACACGATGTCGCCGCGTAGGCGCGGGCGGCCGTCATTTCTTAAGCGTTTACACAAAAGACGCGAAACGGCGTATCATCCGGGAAAACCCTAGGATTGAGTCGAATCGTGCGAACGCTTGCCCGTCGCGCGGCGCGGCGCGTCCTGGGGTTTCGTCGATTCCTCATCCCTCTGCAAATGCCCAACGAAACCCGCCCTGCGAACGGTCAGTTCGCCACGACGTTGCAGATCGTCTCCACCGTCTTCTTCACGTTCCTCTGCTACCTCACGATCGGCCTGCCGCTTGCGGTACTGCCCTCGTTCGTGCATGTCGATCTCGCATACAGCTCGGTGATCGCAGGCCTGGCGATCAGCATGCAGTATCTGGCCACGCTGCTCTCGCGTCCCTACGCCGGACGCACGGCCGACGCCTGGGGGCCGAAGCGCACGGTGCTGTGCGGGCTCGTGGCTTGCGGCGCGTCGGGATTGCTCGTGGCGTTGGGCGGCGTGTTTTCCGGCGTGCCCTGGCTGGCGCTCGCGGCGCTGATCCTCGGCCGCCTGGTGCTCGGCTTCGGTGAGAGCTGGGTGTCGACGGGCGCCATCATGTGGGGCATCGGACAAGTGGGTTCCGGTCATACCGCACGCGTGATCTCGTGGAACGGGGTGGCCACCTACGGCGCGCTGGCCCTCGGCGCGCCGCTGGGCGTGGCGATCGACAGCGCATATGGTATCGAAGCGCTGGGCGGCACGATCGCGCTGGCAGGCGTGCTCGGTCTCGTGCTGGCGCGCATGAAGCGGGCGACGCCGGTCATTCATGGCGAGCGGCTGGCATTTCGCGCGGTGCTCGGCCGGGTATGGCCGTTCGGCACGGGCCTGGCGCTCGGCTCGATCGGCTTCGGCGCGATCTCCACGTTCATTACGCTCTACTACGCGAGCCACCATTGGGACAACGCGGCACTGGCGCTGAGCGCGTTCGGGTTGTGCTTCATGGGAGTGCGCCTGCTGCTGGGCGGCAGCATCGCGCGCTTCGGCGGCTATCGCGTGGCCATGGCGTCGTTCGCCCTCGAGGCTTTCGGACTCATCGTGCTGGGCGTTGCACCGACCGGCTTCACGGCGCTGCTCGGTGCGGCTCTCTCGGGCGCGGGCTTCTCGCTGGTGTTTCCGTCGCTGGGCGTGGCAGCGGTCAATCTCGTGCCGGCGCAGAACCGCGGCGCGGCGCTGGGCGCGTACTCCGTTTTCCTCGACGTCGCGCTGGGCGTGACGGGGCCCGTGGCCGGGCTGATCGTGGGCGCGTATGGCTACGCCGAGGTCTATCTGTGCGCTGCCGTGGCGGCCGTCGCCGCGGTGTTGCTCACGCTGTGGATGGCGCGCGGGGCCGAGCCGACCGGGCAAGCCGACGAAGCCGGTGAAGGCGACGAGGCTCGCGGGGCGCGAGAGAAAACCGTGCGCGCTGCGTGATGGTGCGTGCTGACCTGCGCAATGACGTGCGTAATGACCTGCGTGGTGTTCTGCGTGGTGCCCTGCGCGACGCCCGGGTCCATCGCACCCGATAGCACGCCGTAGCACCCCACGGCGCCCGATGGCCTTCGATAAGCCCCGCTTCAAGCGGGGTTTTTTTGTGCGGCGACGATCGCGGCGAGGCGCTTGATCAGGCCGGGGATACGCGAGGCGTCCGTGTCGCCGTAGCCGATCACCAGACCGTTGTCCGTCGGCTGCGGATCGATGGCAAAACTCGACAGCGCGCGTGGCCCCATGCCTTCGCGCTGTGCGGCGGCCACGATCGCCTTGTCCCGAAAGGCGGGGTCGAGTCGCACTGTCAGATGCAGGCCGCAGCGCTCGCCGATGACCGCGTAAGCCGGATCGAAGTGGGCGGCGAGCGCGTCGCGCAGGGCGGCCTGGCGTTCGCGATAGAGACGGCGCATGCGACCCAGGTGACGAGCGAACTGCCCGCTGCGGATAAAGTCCGCCAGCGCGAGTTGCTCGAAACGGTGGCCGCCGCGCAGGAGTTCGTCGAGCGCATCGCGCGCCTGCGTCGCGAGCGCGGTCGGCAGAATCAGGAAGCCGAGACGAAGGGCGGGGAACATCGTCTTGCTGAAGGTGCCGACGTAGACCACCGGGGCGTCCGGCACCATGCCCTGCATGGCGGCGATCGGCTCGCCCTGATGGCGGAATTCGCTATCGTAGTCGTCCTCCAGAATCCATGTGCCGTGTTGCCGCGCCTGCGCGATCAGTTCGAGACGGCGGGACGCCGAGAGCACGCTGCCCAGCGGATATTGGTGCGACGGCGTGACGTAGACGAGGCGCGGCGTGGCGCGCGCCCACAGTCCCTCCGGAATCACGACGCCCTCGTTGTCGACGCGCAGCGCCTGCACGCGAACGTCGCTGGCATGGAAGGCGGCCTTGGCGCCGCGATAGCCGGGGTCTTCCATCCACACCGTGTCGCCCGGGTCCGTGAGCAGGCGTACACACAGAATCAGCGCCTCGTGCGCGCCTTCCGTGATGACGACCTGTGCGGCATCGCAGCGCACGCCGCGCGAGATGCGCAGGTGAGCGGCGATGGCGTCGCGCAGGGCGGGTTCGCCAAGCGGGTCGCCGTAGTGGTAGTGGCGCGGCTGGGCTTCGCGCATCACGCGCTCGAGTGTGCGGCGCCAGGCGCTGGCGGGAAAGCGCGTGAGAGCCGGTACGCCAGGCGTGAACGGCAGCGGCGATTCGTCGGCGCGCGCAGCGTGCCGCGTGGCCGGCAGGCGCTGAATGCGTCGGGACGCCGGCGGCGCCGGTGTGCCGGTCGCGCCGGCCATGGGTTGTGCGGCGGCGCTCGCGCGCTGCCGGACCGCTTCGGCCGCCTCGGCGGAGATGGCGGGGTCGAGACTGAGTTGCGCGACGCGGGTGCCGAGACGATGCGCGACGATGAAGCCTTCGGCGGCGAGCTGGTCGTAGACGATGGAGACCGTGTTGCGCGAGACGGCGAGGTCTTCGGCCAGCGTGCGCGACGCCGGCAGCCGCGCGCCGGCGGGCAGGCGACCTTCGAGAATCGCGTGCTTGAGACGGGCGAGCAGTTGCTTCTGGAGCGATACGCCCCGCCCGGGCCCGGTCGTCAAGGGCGTGTCGAAGAGCGCCGCAACGTTTTGCGGCGAGACGTGGGAGCCAGAGTGCTTCGCGGCGGTGGCCATGGTGGACGCTCGGATGGTCGGGTAGTCGGATAGGCGGATAGGCGGATGATCATGGGCAGGAATGAAACGGCCTGGCACCATCAGATTCCACAATTGTGGTGCTTTTTATCGTACCACCAATGCGGTACTTTAATTGTCATGGACGACACGCAGTCCATTGCGCGATCACCGGAGACGAGGCATGACAGACGTTCCTGCATTTAACGAGTACGACCAGCCGATTGGCCCTGCATTGCCGAACTGGACGCCGCGCATGCCGCCGCCGCGCACGTCGATTCAGGGCCGGTATTGCCGCCTCGCGCCGATGGACGTCGAGCGCCATGCGAGGGAGTTGTACGAAGCATACGCGACGGCGCCCGACGGCCGCGACTGGACCTACATGTCCGGCGGTCCGTTCCCGACTTTCGACAGCTACTACGCTTACGCGACCCGGATGGCGGCCTCGGCCGACCCGTTGCACCACGTGGTGGTGGATGGCGAGACGGACAAGGCCGTGGGCACGCTGGCGTTGATGCGCGTCGACACGGCGAACGGCGTGATCGAGGTCGGGCACGTGGCGTATTCGCCATTGCTCAAGCGCACGCGGGCGGGCACCGAAGCGCAATACCTGCTGATGCGACGCGCGTTCGACGAACTGGGTTATCGCCGGTACGAGTGGAAGTGCGATGCGCTCAATGCGCCCTCGCGCCGGGCGGCAGCGCGATACGGTTTCACTTTCGAAGGCGTCTTTCGCCAGGCGATCGTGTATCGGGGCCGCAGCCGCGACACGGCGTGGTTCTCGATCACGGACGGGGAGTGGCCGGCTGTCAGCCGCGGATTCGAGCAGTGGCTCTCGCCGGAGAACTTCGACGCGCAGGGCCGGCAGCGTGCGACGCTGGCGGCGCTGATCGCAGCCGCGAGGGCGTAGGAAGAAACGAAACGGAAAAACAGAAAACAGGCAACGGAAAACGAGAAGCGGCCCGCCGGGAACCCCAGGCGGGCCGCTGTCTTTCCGGCTTCGCGATGGCGCGGGCCGCGGCAGTGCTACGGCCGGCGCGACGAGACGGTGTTCAGCCCGGGAAGAAGATGTACTTGAGCACGAACAGCACCGCGATGACCCACGCGGCCGGGTGAACTTCCTTCGCACGCCCGGTGAACAGCTTGAGCACGGCGTAGGAGATGAAGCCGAAGGCCAGACCCGTCGCGATCGAGTATGTGAACGGCATGGCCAGCGCGGTGAGCGCGGCCGGCGTGGCTTCCGTGATGTCGTCCCACTCCACGTCGAGCAGTTCGCGCAGCATCAGGCCGGCCACGTACAGCAGCGCCGGGGCGGCTGCGTAGGCAGGCACCGAACCGGCGAGCGGCGCGATGAACAGCGCGAGGACGAACAGCACGGCGATTGTGAGGGCCGTGAGGCCGGTGCGGCCGCCCGCCTGCACGCCCGAGGCGCTTTCCACGTATGCCGTGGTGCTGCTCGTGCCGAGCAGCGAGCCGATGAAAATGGCGATCGAGTCGGCGAAGAGCGCGCGGCCCAGGCCCTTGTAGTGCGTGCCTTCGAGCAGGCCGGCGCGCTTGGCCACGCCCATGAGCGTACCGGTCGCATCGAACACTTCCACCAGCACGAAAGCCAGGATCACATGCACGAAGCCGGCGTGCAGGGCGCCCGGAATGTCGAGCTGGAGGAACGTTGGCGAGAGGCTCGGCGGCATGGCGAACACGCCCTGGAACTGGTTCAGGCCGAACACCATCGACAGGACCGTCACGACCAGGATGCCGATCAGGATGGCGCCGCGAACGCGCAGTGCGTCGAGCACGGCAATCAGGAAGAAGCCGAAGATCGCCAGCAGCGCCTGCGGCGAGTGCAGGTCCCCCAGGCCGACCTTTGTCGCCGGGTTGGCCACGACCACGCCGGCGTTGCCCAGCGCGATGATCGCGAGGAACAGACCGATACCGGCGGCGATGGCGCATCGCAGCGATTTGGGAACCCCGGCGATCAGCCAGGAGCGTATGCCCGTGACGGTCAGGATGATGAACAGACACCCCGAGATGAAGACCGCGCCGAGCGCCTGTTGCCAGGTGTAGCCCATGGCGCCCACCACCGTGAAGGCGAAGAAGGCGTTGAGCCCCATGCCCGGGGCCATGCCGATCGGGTAGTTGGCCACGAACGCCATGACCACCGAGCCGATCGCGGCGGCAAGACACGTCGCCACGAACACGGCGCTCTTGTCCATGCCGGTCGTGCCCAGAATGTTGGGGTTGACGAAGATGATGTACGACATGGTGAGGAAGGTCGTGAGACCGGCCACCATTTCCGTCCGTACATTGGAGCCATGCTCCTCGAGTTTGAAGAATTTGGTCAGCAACGTGCGCTCCTTGTGACTTTGTTATGCCGTTGTCCGTGTGCAGCGGGGGCGCGCGCATTGTACTGCGGGCGCGCCCGTGCATCCGAGTTTGTCAGAACTTGGTGCGCATGCCCACCCCGAAAGTATTGCCCGCTTCCAGCCCGGACACCTTGTCGTTGAGGTAGGCGGCGTACAGGTCCGTGCGTTTGGACAGGTTGTAGTCGTAGCCGATGGCCCACGTGTTGCGGCTCGCGTTGTTCTGCCCCGAGTTCTTCGTGTAGGCATACGACGCCATGACGCTCCCACCGCCCAGCGGCACCGAGACGCCGAGCTGGCCGCCGTTGGACGACAGGTCGCCGCCGGTGATGTTGTTCCTGATGTACTGGTACTGACCGTAGAGCTTCACTACCTGGAAGTCGTAGGTCAGGCCCGCCTGCAGCGCCTGCTGGTTGCGAAAGCCGGTGATGCCGGCCTGGTCGTCGGGCACCGAGTCGAACTTCACCTGCTGATAGGCGAGCGTGGCGGCGAGCGGGCCGTGGAAGTACATCGCCGCGGCGCTCCATTTGTTCTGGCCGGTCTCGCCGGCCTTGTTGCCGAACGCGTATGAAATGCTCGCGCCCAGACCCTTGTAGTCGGGCGTGGCGTACATCACCGCGTTGCTCCAGCCCGAGTCGCCCACGATGCCCTGGCCGGCCAGGCCCAGGAACGTGTGGTAGACCATCGGGCTGAACGTATAGGAGTCGACGAACGGGTTGAAGAGAATCGTCGAGACGAAATACGACGTGGTCAGGCGACCCATCGTAACCGTGCCCAGCGTATTCGATTGCAGGCCGACGTATGCGTTGCGCGAGAAGAAGCTGTCGCCGGTGAAGCGGCCGTAGCGACCGCTTTGCGGCAGGAAGAAGTCTTCCAGCGTGAAAACGGCCTTGAGGCCGCCGCCCAGGTCCTCCGAGCCCTTCATCCCCCAGTACGACGTGGACATGCCGCCACCGCCCTGGGTCCATGCGCGTTCGCCGCCCGGCGCCTTGGCGGCGCCGACCCAGGCGTCCACCTGGCCGTAGAGCGATACGTTCGATGGTGCGTGGTTCGATTGTGCGTGCGCGACGCCCGCCGCGCCGCAAACCGCGAGGGCGAGCGCGCCTCGCAGCCAACCTGCTGCCTTGCTCATGAATGTGTCTCCGTCTCGTTTTGATTGTGCGTGCCTCTGGACTTCTCTTTTCACCGAAGAGTGCAAGGGGCACGCCTGAGTCATTGACACACTGACTTCGCTTTGCGCGGTTATCGGTGCTGCATTGAGGCGTGATTATTATTATCAACGCGTGACGTGCGGCATATCACCGAAGGCTGATACTCGGTATTCCGTTGCGGGTGTCACACTTCTGGGGTTAACACCGTGGCTTTCCCGCGGCTTCGCCGATGCGGGCCTGGTGCGAGGACGCGGCGATCACCGAATGGCGCGCCAGTCGGCGCGATGCGCCGCGAGCCAATGCTCGGCAAGCTTCGGATCGCCGTGGCGGTTCGGATGGAACGACGGCCGGAGGTATTTCAGCATCGGCCCAGTGCAGCGCCAGACCACGCCGTCGCGTCCGAAGAACATCGTGGCGAAGCCCCACCACGTGCGGGGCTTGAACAGCGTACCGTCGTGCCAGAGGTTGTTGATGGTCTGCGCATGGCTTTCCACGGCGAACATGAAAAGCACGTAAAGATACGTGAGCACGCGCTGCCGCTCGCTGCCGCCGAGCGCGCGATAGAGATCGAACGCCACGGCCTTGTGCTCGGTTTCCTCGGCGGCGTGCCAGCGCCACATCAGGCGCATCTTCGGCTCGGCCTTCGCCAGCCAGCGCTCGTAGCGAAGCGCGCCGTCGCCGAACACCGCCGTGCAATGCTCATAGGCGGCTGTCACCGCGAGCATGTACATCGGCGAGAGCTTGCGGCGCTTCGCCCAGCGGATGCGCGCCGTGGCCCAGTTCTCCCAATGGTTGACGAGTCCCTGCCGGGCGAGCTGCGCGTTGTACTGACCGTGCAGATGCCGATGCGTGGCTTCCTGTCCGATGAACTGCGCAATGTCGGCGCGCAACCCGTCGTAGCGCGCATCGTCGGGCAGCGCATCCATCGCGTCGCGCACGGAATCGATAAAGGACTGCTCGCCGACGGGAAAGCTCATCGACAGCGCGTTGTAATACATCGATCGGTACGCGTCCCCGCTGTGCCAGTGGCGATCGAAGCCACTGGCGAGATCGACGCTCAGCTTGCGCACCGTCAGGGCAGACGTGTCGTTGCTCATGGCGATTTACCTCTTCGGCCAGGGGCGGAAATTCCGCGCCGCTTGAATTTGGTTGCGAATGTGAGCATTATTCATTTTTCAGGCGCTTTGCCGCAACTCGCTTCCCGCTCAGTTTTTCGCCATGTCCACCGCCAAGCCGACCGTCGCCCCGAACGCCTCGTCCACCATGCGAAAGCGCCCGATGCAGGCCCGCGCGCAGCACACCGTCGAGACCATTTTCGAGGCCACCGCTCAGATTCTCGACGAAGAAGGCGAGACGGCGCTGACGACCAACCGCATCGCCAGGAAAGCGGGATTCTCGATCGGCACGCTGTATCAGTACTTCCCCACGAAAGAGGCCATTCTGCTCGCGATGATCGCGCGCGAGCGACGTCGCGTGATGGACGAACTCAACGAGCGCATCGCGCGGGCGGCGCAGGAGGGCGCCGATCCCGAGCGAGTCATTCGCGAACGCCTGCGCGTGCTGATCGAGGCGTTTGGCGCAGGCGGGCGCGTGAAGCGCTCGCTCATCAAGATGGCCTGGCAGCTCGACCATCACGAGAACATCATGCAGGCCATGCGCGAGGCGTCCGAGCACATTGCCGTGGCAATGGCGCGACGCGACGCGCCGGAGATGCGAGCCCCGAGCGCAGCCACCGTCTTCGTGCTCACGCGTGCCGTCATGGGCACGCTGCGCTCGGCGGCACTCGAAGACTCGCCGCTGCTCGGCACGCCGGAGTTCGAGGACGAGTTGTACCGCCTGTGCTGGGGACTCTTGCGTGCCGATGGCTGACACGGCTCGTCGGGTGCGCGCACAGCGCGGGCCACGGGGCGCACGATGCTCTAACGCACCTTGCGTAACGCAAAAGCCGTGGCTAGAATGCGAACTGATTTCTGGCATGCGGCGGCGAATTCCGTCAATGCCACGTAAGCGTTCACGTCAACCAACGCATTCTCCGCGACAGCGGCCGGTGGTCCGGCACGTCGATCGAGGAGCGTGCGTTCGCTGGTGAACCGCCGGGCTGCCCAATCAGCGCTTGACCCGGTGCCCTGCGCGCCACGCGCGCCTCGTCCATCCGACTTGCCTTTTCCGTCCACGCTTTCGTCGCGGTTGTCCGATCGCCGGTCTGCGTCGCGCGTGTCGTTCGCAATGCGCCTTCGGGTCTCATCGGTCTGCCGAGGACCGCTTGGTGCCTGGTGCGTCGCGCCGACGCCTGCGCGTTTGCCGGCCCAAAAGGGAGTCTTCTCTCATGTCGTCTACTGCTGCACCCGCGCAACCCGCGGCCCCTGTCACGCCTGCCGCGTCCGCCAACGCCACCGCGTTGCTGGTGCGTTTTTCCGCCAACGTCTTTCTCGCATGCCTGACCATCGGCATGTCGCTCTCGGTCGTGCCGCTGTTCGTGCACGACACGCTCGGCTATCACAACGTCATCGTCGGCTTTGCCGTGGGCATCCAGTCGCTCGCGACCGTGCTCACACGCAAGTTCGCGGGGCGCACCGCCGACCAGCGCGGCGCACGCGTCGCGCTCATGCGAGGGCTGCTGTTCGTCGGCCTGTCCGGCATCGCGATGTTCGCGACGAGCCTCGTTGCGCTCGCGCCCGCACCTCGCCTCGGGGCGCTCACGATCTCGCGGCTGCTGCTCGGCGTAGGCGAGAGCCTGTGCATCACCGGCACGTTGACGTGGGCCATCGGCTGCCTGGGCGCTCCGCAATCAGGACGCGTCATGTCATGGACCGGCGCTGCGGTCTTCGGCGGCTTCGCCGTCGGCGCGCCGCTCGGTCTGGCGCTATACGGCAGCACGTCGCTCACCGGCGTGGCCGTGCTCATCGCGCTGCTGCCGCTCGTCGGCCGGGCGGTCGTGGCGCGCATTCCCGCTGTCGCGCCGGCGCATCAGGCGGGTGGCGCGCTGCCGTACTCGCAGGTGCTGCGCATCGTCTTCCTGCCGGGGCTCGCGCTCGCGCTGCAAGGCGTGGGGTTCGCCGTGGTCGGCGCATTCGTGGTGCTGTACTTCGATGCGTCGCGTTGGCAAGGCGCCGCGCTTGCACTGTCCGCGTTCGGGCTGGCCTTCGTGCTGCTGCGTCTGATCGGCGGCCGCTGGCCCGAGCGTTTGGGCAACCTGCGGGTGGCGCAAGCTTCGCTCGGCGTCGAAGCGATCGGTCTGCTGCTCGTCTGGCAAGCGCCGGTGGCGTGGCTGGCGCTGCTCGGCACCGCGCTTGCCGGAGCCGGGGCGTCGCTGATCTTTCCGTCGCTCGGCATCGAGGTCGTCAAGCGCGCCCCGGCGGCGAGCCGCGGCACGAGTCTGGGCACCTATGCGGCGTTCCAGGACGTGGCGATCCTGCTGACCGGCCCGCTCGCCGGCGCCGTTGCGAACCCGTTCGGTTATCGCGCCGTGTTCCTGTGCGGCGCGCTCGCGGCTGTCGCGGGCGTGCTGGTGGTGCTCGCGCTACGCGCGCGCCGTCGGTGACAGGCGCCGGACAACGCTTTGCTGCCGCGCGCTGTCTGTCTGTGTCGCCGAGCCAGCGCGAATCGACATGATGTTCCGGATGCAGCGCTCTCCTATGGTTTACAATCGCGTCGGCCTCCCAACAACAAAAGGGGATGGCAGGGTGAGAAACGTCGCGTAACCCGCCTGTGGGCGGGACGAGACGTCCGGAGACAGTGCTCCGGACTCCGCGTGATCGATTCCCGTACAGCGGGAATCGTGAGGTCTTCCAGAGCGGTCGAGTGGGTAAGGCAGCGTGATCGGTGCGAGTGGTCCGGAGGCAGTGTTGCAGTCGTGATTCTGGCTGCGCAGGCAGCCGAGGTTCAAAGTGGAGACCATGAGTACTATCGCTAGCGGTACCCGACCCAACGCGCACGCGAGCGCCATCGAGGCGCGCGCCTACGCGAAAGCGACCTGGCGTTTGTTGCCGTTCCTTTTCCTGTGCTATGTCGCGGCCTATCTGGACCGCGTCAACGTCGGCTTCGCGAAGCTGCAGATGCTGAGCGACCTCCAGTTCAGCGAGACCGTGTACGGTCTGGGCGCGGGCATCTTCTTCATCGGCTACTTCTTCTTCGAGGTGCCGAGCAACATCATCATGCACAAGGTCGGTGCGCGCCGCTGGATCGCGCGCATCATGATCTCGTGGGCCGTGCTCTCGGCCGCCACGCTGTTCGTGACGACGCCCACGCAGTTCTATATCGTGCGGTTCCTGCTCGGTGTGGCCGAGGCGGGTTTCTTCCCCGGCATCGTGCTGTATCTGACCTACTGGTTCCCGGCGCAGCGCCGTGGCCGCATGAATGCGCTGTTCATGATCGGCATTCCCATCGCGGGCGTGTTCGGCGGTCCCCTCTCGGGCTGGATTCTCGCCGCGTTCAATGGCGTGGGCGGCTGGGCGGCCTGGCAGTGGCTGTTCTTCATCGAAGCGGTTCCGTCGGTCATTCTCGGTGTGATCACGCTGATGTACCTGCCCAACGGCATTCGAGCGGCCTCGTGGCTGACCGAAGAAGAAAAGGCGGTGCTCGAGTACAACATTGCGCAGGACGGCGCCGGCAAGGCGCAGCATTCGGTGGCGTCGGTCTTTGCCAACGCGCACGTGTGGAAGATGGCGGTGATCTACTTCTGCTGCATGATGGGCCTCTACGGCATCGGCTTCTATCTGCCGACGCTCATCAAGGCAAGCGGCGTGAAGAGCGCGCTCGACGTGGGGTTGCTGACCGCGATCCCGTATGCCTGCGCGGTCGGGAGCATGATTGCCGTGGCGCGCAGCTCGGACCGCACGGGCGAGCGCCGCTGGCACTTCGCCGTGGTGTCGATGGCCGGCGCGGTGGGCCTGTACCTGAGCACCGTGTGGGGCAACAACGTGCCGCTCGCGATGGTCGCGCTGTCGGTCGGCACGGCCGGCATGCTCGCCACGATGCCGGTGTTCTGGACGTATCCGAGTGCGCTGCTGGTGGGCGGCTCGGCCGCGGCGGCCATCGGCATGATCAACTCGATCGGCAACCTGGCCGGCTTCGTGAGCCCGTTCATCATCGGCTGGCTCAAGGACGTGACGCAAAGCACCAACGCCGGCATGTACTGCGTGTCGGCCGCCCTTGCACTGGGCGCCGTGCTGGCGCTCACGCAATCGAAGGCGCAGGTCAATCGCTGAAGCCCGCGCGTGCGGTGCATCGCGCGCTCTGACGGAGTCGCAGCGCGATATATCGCCGCACGGTGGTGAAGGCAACAAAAAGCCGGCATTGCAAAATGCCGGCTTTTTTACGTCTGGCAGCAGGGGGTTGCGAGCGAGGTGCCCAGTCAAGGGCGCCTCGCCGCGACGGGCCGCCGTCTTCCCTACATCGTGCTTTACGCCGCCTTCGCGATGCTCTCCAGCGCCGCGTTGAACGTCTTGCTCGGACGCATGACCTGGTCGAGCTTGTCGAAGTCGGGCTTGTAGTAGCCGCCGATGTCCACCGGCTTGCCCTGCACGTCGGCGAGTTCGCCCACGATGGTCTTCTCGTTCTCGGTCAGTTGCTTGGCCAGCGGCGCGAAGACCTTCGCCAGATCGGCGTCGTCCTGCTGCGCGGCCAGTTCCTGCGCCCAGTACATTGCCAGGTAGAACTGGCTGCCGCGGTTGTCCAGCTCGCCGGTCTTCGGCGACGGGTTCTTGTTGTTGTCGAGCAGCTTGCCCGTGGCGGCGTCGAGCGTCTTGGCGAGGATCTTGGCGCGAGCGTTGCCGGTCTTGATGCCCAGGTCTTCGAGCGACACGGCCAGTGCCAGGAATTCGCCGAGCGAGTCCCAGCGCAGGTGGTTCTCTTCGACGAGTTGCTTGACGTGCTTCGGCGCCGAGCCGCCGGCGCCCGTTTCGTACATGCCGCCGCCGGCCATCAGCGGCACGATCGAGAGCATCTTGGCGCTGGTGCCCAGTTCCATGATCGGGAACAGGTCGGTGAGGTAGTCGCGCAGAATGTTGCCGGTCACCGAGATGGTGTCCAGGCCGCGGATCACACGCTCGAGCGTGTAACGCATGGCGCGCACTTGCGACATGATCTGGATGTCGAGGCCGGTGGTGTCGTGATCCTTGAGGTACTTCTCGACCTTCTTGATCAGCTCGGCCTCGTGCGGACGATACGGGTCGAGCCAGAACACCGCCGGCATGCCCGAGTTGCGCACGCGGTTCACCGCGAGCTTCACCCAGTCGCGGATCGGGGCGTCCTTGACCTGGCACATGCGCCAGATGTCGCCGGCCTCGACGTTCTGCGAGAGCAGCACTTCGCCCGTGTCGATGTCGACGATGTTCGCCACGCCGTCTTCGGGGATTTCGAACGTCTTGTCGTGCGAGCCGTACTCTTCGGCCTTCTGGGCCATCAGGCCGACGTTCGGCACCGTCCCCATCGTGGTCGGATCGAACGCGCCGTTCGTCTTGCAGAAGTTGATGATTTCCTGATAAATGCGAGCGAACGTGCTCTCAGGGATCACCGCCTTCGTGTCCTTCGGACGGCCGTCGGCGCCCCACATCTTGCCGCCCAGGCGGATCATCGCCGGCATCGACGCGTCGACGATCACGTCGTTCGGGGCGTGCAGGTTCGAGATGCCCTTGGCCGAGTCGACCATCGCCAGTTCCGGACGGTGCTCGTGGCAGGCGTGCAGGTCGCGAATGATCTCTTCGCGCTTCGAGCTCGGCAGCGCCTCGATCTTCTCGTAGAGGTTCACCAGACCGTTGTTGACGTTTACGCCCAGTTCGTCGAACAGCTTGCCGTGCTTCTCGAAGGCTTCCTTGTAGAAGATCTTCACGGCGTGGCCGAACACGATCGGGTGCGAGACCTTCATCATGGTGGCCTTCACGTGCAGGGAGAACATCACGCCGGTCTTGCGCGCGTCTTCCATCTGCTCTTCGTAGAACGCGCACAGCGCCTTCTTGCTCATGAACATGCTGTCGATGATCTCGCCCTCGAGCAGCGAGACCTTCGGCTTGAGCACGATCGTCTTGCCGCTCTTGGTGACGAGTTCCATCTTGACGTCGCGGGCGCGGTCGAGCGTCATCGACTTTTCGCCGTGG
Source organism: Pandoraea nosoerga (assembly GCF_902459585.1). Classification (GTDB taxonomy): domain Bacteria; phylum Pseudomonadota; class Gammaproteobacteria; order Burkholderiales; family Burkholderiaceae; genus Pandoraea; species Pandoraea nosoerga. The sequence goes on along the minus strand of NZ_CABPSC010000005.1, from coordinate 23,071 downwards.
TAGAAGTCGCCATGCTTCATGTGCGCGACGTGCGTGCGAGACGCCATGCTCCATTCGCCCATGCTGTGCGGGTGCTTCTTGGCGTAGTTCTTGACGGCCAGCGGTGCGCGGCGATCCGAGTTGCCTTCACGCAGCACCGGGTTCACGGCCGAGCCCAGGCACTTCGAGTAGCGTTTCTGGATGGCCTTTTCTTCGTCGGTCTTCGGATCTTCCGGATAGTCGGGGACCTTGTAGCCCTTCGACTGCAGTTCCTTGATGGCGCTCTGGAGCTGGAACACCGACGCGCTGATGTTCGGCAGCTTGATGATGTTCGTGTCCGGCAGTTGCGTGAGACGGCCCAGTTCGGCGAGGTTGTCCGGCACGCGCTGCTCTTCGGTCAGGAACTCGGGGAATTCGCCGAGGATACGGCCGGCCACCGAGATGTCGCTGGTCTCGACCTTCACGCCGGCGGGGGCGGTGAAGGTGCGGATGATCGGGAGAAAGGAGCCGGTGGCCAGAAGCGGTGCTTCGTCGGTCAGGGTGTAGATGATGCTGGGTTGCTGCGTACTCATCGCTGGTCTCGGATTCAAGAATCAGGAAAAGGTGGGGGAACGCCGCCGACTGGGTGACAGTCCGCTAGCCATGACAAATTTCCGTGATTGTGACACGGGTGGGCGACAAAACTGAAATGCCTTTTCGTAATGTGAACGCTTTAGTCTTATATAAGACTGGCACTGTAGGCCCCATAACTTCGTTCGAAACCCCGCAAATCTCGCGCAGACCCAAGCCCGGCGCGGGTGTCCGCCGGAGTTCCGGTATGCTTTTTCGGCTATCAATTTTTATTTTCAATGAAAAATATTGATGTCGGCGGCAACCGTGGCCGTTCCGCCTGCGTATGCGTATGCGCATAGGTACGCATGGGGCAGGGCGCCAGAGGGAGGGAAATGGACGGAAGAATCGACTCGCGTGGCTCGGGAGGCGACAAGCGGGCCGTGAGAGATGTGAAGGGATGAAGGATGAAGGGGGGATCGAGTCGGGATGCCGACGCCGGAAAACAAAAGGGCCGACGCATGGTCGGCCCTTCGAATCTGGTGGGTGGTACAGGGATTGAACCTGTGACCCCTGCCGTGTGAAGGCAGTGCTCTACCGCTGAGCTAACCACCCAAATCATTAACTAAATCAATGATTTAGCGTTGATTGCTGAAGTTTTTGTTTCGCAATCAGGAGCAGAACTTTAACTGTTTTCGCAGAAGTCTGCAACCTTTCTTTGATTCTTTTTGCTGCCGCCGTGACGATATCTCTCGATCACTTCACGCCGTGTCTCGCGATGACTCGCAAGCAGCAAAGACAGCGATTATAGGGGCGTTTCGTTCGTTTGGGAAGGGTTCCACGCGATTTTTTCGCGAGACGGTTTCACTTCGCCTTCGTCGAAACTCACGCGGCAGGCGCCGCTTCGGGCTGCGCTTGCGCCGGCGCCGGTTCGAGGCGCCACACGCATGTGCCCTTCATGCCCTTGTCGATGCCGTTGAGCACGTCGTCGTGCTGTGCGACTTCGTCGGCCGCGGCCACGATCACCGGCAGATCGAACTGGCGCAGGGAAATCCTCTCGCGGTGACCGCCGGCCGCGCCGTCGTCCGCGTCGTTCGCGTCGATGACGAGACTCTCCTGGCCGCGCGTCATGGCGAGATACACATCGGCCAGCAGTTCCGCATCGAGCAATGCGCCGTGCAGGGTGCGGTGCGAATTGTTCACGCCGAGACGGTCGCACAGCGCATCGAGCGAATTGCGCTTGCCGGGGAACATTTCACGGGCGCGCACGAGCGTGTCGATGAGGCCGGCACAGTGTTCCATGAACGGCGGCCAGCCCAGGCGAGCGAACTCCATGTCCAGAAAGCCCAGGTCGAACGCCGCATTGTGAATGATGATCTCCGCACCGCGGCAGTACTCGCGCAGTTCTTCGGCGATCTCCGCGAACTTCGGCTTGTCGGACAGGAATTCGGTCGTCAGCCCGTGCACCGCCAGTGCGCCCGGATCGCTGTCGCGCTCGGGGTTGATGTAGAAGTGCAGGTTGTTGCCAGTGAGACGGCGATTGACCAGTTCCACGCAACCGATCTCCAGCAGACGGTCGCCCGTCTTCGCATTCAGGCCGGTGGTTTCGGTATCGAGGATCAGTTGTCGCATGGTGTGTGCTGGGTACTCGTGTGCTTTCGTTCGGAAGCGTCGTCAACGTCCTGTGTCGCGGGCTCAGCCGCCGCGCAGGCTCTCGACGCCGCGATTGGCCAGCCGATCGGCCGCCTCGTTGCCATCGTGTCCGGCGTGGCCTTTCACCCAACGCCATTCGATCTCGTGTCTTTGCGTCGCGGCGTCGAGCATCTGCCAGAGATCGGCGTTCTTGACCGGTTCTTTCGCGGCTGTCTTCCAGCCACGCGCCTTCCAGCCATGAATCCATTCGCTGATGCCCTTTTGCACGTACTGCGAGTCGGTGTGCAGCACCACGTGGCAGGGCTTGTTCAGTGCTTCGAGCGCGCGGATCACCGCGAGCAGCTCCATGCGGTTGTTGGTCGTGTTGGCTTCGCCGCCGAACATTTCCTTGCGGTGCTTGCCTGCAACGAGCAGGGCGCCCCAGCCGCCGGGGCCGGGATTGCCTTTGCAGGCGCCGTCGGTATAGATATTGACTTGCGGCAAGGTCATCTCTCAAACAATCTTTCGGGTCCGTCCGTGGCGTCCGCCATCTGACAATGCGTGGTGTTCGGTGTCGCCACCGGCGCCGCAGCCGGCTGGAGGCCGAGTATACGCTTGCGGACCTTGCCGACCAAGCGCATGCCGCGCACGCGCTTGACCGCGCGCACCGCGTAAAGCGCGCCGAAGATCGGCCACCACCGGTCGCCCGCCGGTTCCATGAACTCGAAGCGCTGCAGCCAGTGCTCGCCCCGCAGCGGCGGACGGTAGCAACCGAAACGCCCGCGGTCGATGTCGAACGACAGCAGCTTGAGCCAGTCCTTGAGGCGCGTGAACGCGATGAGGTCGGCCCCCGGGGGCAGGAACGGCGCGCCGGCGAGCTTGCCCAGTTCCTCGCGCGCGCCCCACAGGCTCAGGTTGTTGAAGCCCGTGATGATGACCTGACCTTCGGGCACCAGAATGCGCTCGACTTCGCGCAGGATGTCGTGCGGGTTTTCCGCGAATTCGAGCACGTGCGGCAGCACCACGAGGTCGGTGCTTGCCGTGGCGATCGGCAATTCGTCGTAGCGGCTCACCAGGATGTCGCGCGGCACCATGCCGATCGGGCCGGCCGCATTCGCCGGCGTGATGCCGGTGGTGTCGCTGGCGGCCTTGGTCATGAGCGGCGGCGCTTCGGGGCCGCGCGGCGCGGGAAGGACGAGGCCGCGGTAGGGCATGCGGTTCTCGCGCAGCGTATCGAGCTCGGGACGGCCGAGTTGCAGCGCGTGATAGCCGAACAGATCCCCGACCCATTGATCGAAGAGGGCCTGTTCCCATGCGAGCGCGTAGCGGCCTGGCGGTGAGACGAGCCAGACGGGCCAGTCTATAATCGGACGTTCTGACATGGTGGCGAGTATATATGGATGCGCACGCAGATGCGGCAAGTGAGCAGTCGGCCGGAACACTGACCGTCTTCCCCGTCCCCGCGTTCCAGGACAATTATCTCTGGGTCGTCCACGACGGCAAAGACGCCGCCGTCGTCGACCCGGGCGACGCCGCGCCGGTGCTCGCCTATCTCGATGCGCACGGCCTCACGCTGCGCGCCATTCTCGTCACGCACAAGCATGCCGACCACGTCGGCGGCATCGAGGCGCTGCGCGAGCGTTTCGACGTGCCGGTGCACGGCCCCGCGCATGAAGCGATCGTGAGCGTCGATCATCCGCATCGCGGCGGCGAGACGGTGCACATTGCGGCGCCCGCCATGGCGCTCGAGGTGATCGACGTGCCCGGCCACACGTCCGGCCACATCGCTTATTTTCTCGGCGCGGGCGCCGCGGGCTCCGGGCGCCTTTTCTGCGGCGATACGTTGTTCTCGTGCGGCTGCGGACGTCTGTTCGAAGGCACGCCGGCGCAGATGCTCGCGTCGCTCGATGCGCTCGCCGCGCTGCCGCCGGCCACGCTCGTGCATTGTGCGCACGAATACACGCTCTCGAACATCCGCTTCGCGCTGGCGGTCGATCCGGAGAATGCCGCGCTGGCCGCATGGCACCGCGAGGCGAGCGCGCTTCGCGCGGCCGGCCGCCCCACGCTGCCCACCACGCTCGCCCAGGAGCGCGCGACCAATCCCTTCCTTCGCAGCGATGCGCCTGCCGTCGTTGCCGCGGCCGAGCGCCACGCCGGACGCAGCGCACTGACGCGCGAAGCGGTTTTCGCCGCCGTGCGCGCGTGGAAAGACACCTTCCGCTAGTCGCGGGCCCGCCATGCTGTCAACTGCATGGCGCGCGATGATGTCTGTCACAAAGCGAGCGTTGACATCGACGCACACGCCTGCTCAACCTTGACTCGCTGCCCCTCGGGTGGTGTTTTGGTGCGGTATGCATGCATGGCGAGTGCGCAAAATGCGGAGCGAAGGTGTGTCTCGCTGACCACATCTCAGGAATTCGTGCCTGGGAATTACCCTTATTTTTGGGCGTTTTTCGACCTATTTTTGCAAAAAAATTAGGCAGAAAGGTTGACGCATCCGAAGGGTTTCCTTACCATCCTTGCCAATTTAATGAAGATGTCACCCAATTCGAGCCCGATCAATGCGACTTATCGTTAGCTTGTTCCTGACGCTGCTCCTGGCGGCTTGTGCCAGTACAGCGCCGACCACAGGTGCATCGAATTCCACGCCGGATGCGCAGAGCAAGTCGCCTCTCGCATCGAACGCCAAAGGCAAGCAGCGGATCTCCAGCGATCAGCCGATCGATCTGGATAACGACTCGATCAACGATCTGGCCTACGGCAGCGACGACGCCGATCTCTGGTCCCGCATCCGTCACGGATTCTCGATCCCCGACCTCGACACCGATCTCGCACAGGACCGCACGCAGTGGTATGCGCAGCGTCCCGACTACGTCGAGCGCATGATTCAGCGCTCCGAGAAGTATCTGTTCCATATCGTCGAAGAACTCGAGCGCCGTCATATGCCGACGGAACTCGCGCTGCTGCCGTTCGTGGAGAGCGCGTACAACCCGCAGGCGCTGTCGACGGCCAAGGCCGCCGGCATGTGGCAGTTCATTCCGAGCACGGGCAAGACGTACAACCTCAAGCAGAACATGTTCCAGGACGAGCGCCGCGACGTGCTCGCCTCGACCACCGCTGCGCTCGACTATCTCTCGAAGCTCTATGCGATGTTCGGCGACTGGCATCTGGCGCTGGCCGCGTACAACTGGGGCGAGGGCAACGTGCAGCGCGCCATCGACCGCAACCAGGCGCAGGGCCTGCCGACCGACTACCTGAGCCTGCGCATGCCGACCGAGACGCGTTACTACGTGCCGAAGCTGCAGGCGATCAAGAACATCATCGCGCACCCGGACCTCTATAGCGTGAAGCTGCCAGAGATTCCGAACCACCCGTACTTCGTGAGCGTGACGACCAAGCGTGACATCGACGTGGCGCTCGCGGCCAAGCTGGCGGACCTGCCGCTCGACGAATTCCGCGCGCTCAACCCGTCGTTCCGCAAGCCCGTGATCCTGGGCGCCGCGCAGCCGCAGATCCTGTTGCCGTTCGACAGCGCGGAAGTGTTCCAGCGCCGTCTCAAGAGCTATGACAAGCCGCTCTCGAGCTGGACGACATACACCTCGAACTCGCGCGAGCGGCCCGAAGACATCGCCCGCAAGCTGGGCGTGGACGCTGCCGTGATCCGCTCGGTCAACAACATTGCGCCGCGCATGCGTCTGAAGGCCGGCTCCACGCTGCTGGTGCCGCGCTCGGACGACATCGATCAGGACATCAGCGCGTCGGTGGCGAGCAACGCGGTGCTCGCGCTGGAACCGGATCTGCCCGACACGCGCAAGGTGATGGTGCGTGCGCGCAAGCGCGACACGCTCGCGAGCGTTGCGGCGCGCAGCGGCGTGACGGTGGCGCAGATCAAGAGCTGGAACCGTCTGCGCCGCGATACGCTGACGTCGGGCCAACTGCTCGTGCTGCACGTGCCGGTCAAGGACGCCTCGCGCGTGGCGGCGGCATCGGCAGCCCCGGCCGCCGCGACGAAGGACGATGACGACGCACCGCGCACGCGTCTGGTCCGTGGCAAGAACGGCAAGATGATTCGCGTGGTGGAGCGTCGTCCTGCCGCAGCCCCGGCCAAGGCGGCGAAGACGGCGAAGACGGCGAAGACGGCGAAGACGGCTGCGGCCGACACGAAGCCGGCGCGGTCGGCGAAGTCGGCGCCAGCCAAGTCGGTGGCCAAGACGGCGGCCAGGCCTGCGGCCAAGGCGCCCGCCAAGGTGACCAAGACGGCGCAACGCTAGGCCGGACCTTCCCTCTGACAACGCACACGCCCGTGAGGATTTCCTCCGGGCGTTTTGCTTTGGCGTCGCCAAGCCGGATACAGGCGGAGGCAGCGCCCGCACCCCCACCGCATCGCTACGCGGTGTCCCCATACCACGCTGCCTGCTCGTAATCCCTAGCGTCGGCGAGGCCGCAGAGCCGCTCGCCGGTAAGCCTTCCGTAAGCGTCAACGCGCACACTGAACGCGAGACCCGATCGCGGTGTCCGACGATTTCTCAGCACCGAAGCACTTTGTCGGTCGAGACGCGCGCGCGAACCCTGCCGCCGTTTGCTGCCCCCCGCGGCGCTCGTTGCTGCCGTCACCGCTGCTCGAGCCCGCCGGCCCGAACCGGCGCCGCGTGCGTCCATCGCGCGACTTGCCAGCCCGGCTGTCGCGCGAGGGCACGCGAGCCCATCAATAAAAGCAAGGAGACAACATGACTTCGTATGCGTCGTTTCACGCCCGTTCGATCGCACCCGACTCGCGCGAGGCGTTCTGGGAGGAGCAGGCACGGCTCATTGATTGGGAGACGCCGTTTGCGCGCGTGCTGGACTACGACAAGCCGCCGTTTGCACGTTGGTTCGTGGGCGGGCGCACCAACCTGTGCCACAACGCGGTGGATCGTCATCTGCCGTCGCGCGGCACGCACAACGCGCTGGTCTGGGTGTCGACGGAGACGGAGCAGGAGCGCGTCTACACCTACGAGGAACTGTCTGCCGAGGTCAATCGCATGGCCGCCTCGCTGCAATCGTTGGGCGTCGTGCGCGGCGAGCGAGTGCTCATCTACATGCCGATGGTGCCCGAAGCGCTCTTCGCGATGCTCGCATGCGCGCGTCTGGGGGCAATCCATTCGGTGGTCTTCGGCGGCTTTGCGTCCGTCAATCTGGCCGCGCGCATCGACGATGCGAAACCCAGGGTCATCGTGTCGGCCGACGCCGGCTCGCGCAATGGCAAGGTGGTCCCTTACAAGCCGTTGCTCGACGAGGGCATCGAACTCGCGCAGCACAAGCCGTCCAGCGTGCTGCTGATCGATCGTGGTTTGGCACCCATGCCGCGTGTGCCGGGGCGCGACGTCGACTACGCGCCGTTGCGCGAACAGCATCTCGACGCCTTCATCTCCTGCGAATGGCTCGAATCGAGCGAGCCTTCCTATGTGCTTTACACGTCGGGCACGACGGGCAAGCCCAAGGGCGTGCAGCGCGATACGGGTGGCTATGCGGTGGCGCTGGCAGCCTCCATGCAGCACATCTTCTGCGCCAAGCCGGGCGACACGATGTTCTGCGCGTCGGACATCGGCTGGGTGGTCGGGCACAGCTATATCGTCTATGCACCGCTGCTCGCCGGCATTGCCACCGTGATGTACGAGGGCACGCCTATCCGTCCGGACGGTGGCATCTGGTGGCGCATTGTCGAGAAGTACGGGGTGACGCAGCTTTTTACCGCGCCGACGGCCATTCGCGTGCTCAAGAAACAGGATCCGGCGTATCTGACGCGATACGACCTCTCGTCGCTGCGTTTGATCTTTCTTGCCGGCGAGCCGCTCGACGAGCCCACGGCGCGCTGGCTTACCGACGGTGTGGGCAAGCCGGTCGTGGACAATTACTGGCAGACGGAGACGGGCTGGCCGATTCTGGGCATGGCGCGCGGCGTGGAGGTGCTCGAGAGCAAGCTCGGTTCGCCCGGCAAGGCGGTGTACGGCTACGACGTGAAACTCGTCGACGAAGCGACGGGCCGGGACTGCGGGCCCAACGAGAAGGGCGTGCTGGCCATCGAGGGGCCGCTGCCGCCGGGTTGCATGAGTACGGTGTGGGGCGACGACGAGCGCTTCGTCAAGACCTACTGGCAGACCGTGCCGGGACGCATGCTCTATTCGAGCTTCGATTGGGGCGTGCGCGACGAGGACGGGTATTACTTCATTCTCGGCCGCACCGACGACGTCATCAACGTGGCGGGTCACCGGCTCGGCTCGCGCGAGATCGAGGAGAGTATCGCGAGCCACCCGGCGGTGGCGGAAGTCGCGGTTGTCGGCGCCCAGGATGCGCTCAAGGGACAGGTCGCCATTGCGTTTGCCGTGCTGCGCCAGCCGGAGCTGGCGGCCACGCCCGAGGCCCGCTTCGCGCTGGAGGGCGACGTGATGAAGACGGTCGACAGGCAACTTGGCGCGGTGGCGCGCCCGTCGCGCGTGTTTTTCGTGACGATGCTGCCCAAGACACGCTCGGGCAAGCTGCTGCGCCGCGCCATTCAGGCGATCTGCGAGGGCCGCGAGACGGGCGACCTGATCACCATCGAAGACCCGTCCGCGCTCGATCAGGTGCGCGAAGCGGTGAAGGGGAGCTGACGGACGGCGGGCCTGCCCCGGTGCCGAGCGCGGCAAGAACGATGCACTAACGAGGCATGAGCGAGGCATGAACGAGGCATGAACGAGGCATGAACGAGGCATGAGCCGAGGCGCGCCCCTGAATGCGAGGCACGCCCCTGAATGGCCGGTATGATTCGGACAATGCCCGCCTTTCGCGGGCGCTCGTATGCACACCGTCCATCATTCGTCGACACATGACTTCACCCGATCCCGTCGCATGGCGACAGAAAGCGATGCTGTTCGTGGTCTCCGTCGGCTTCTTCATGCAGACGCTGGACTCCACGATCGTCAACACGGCGCTGCCGGCGATGGCGCGCGACCTCGGGCAGTCGCCGCTGCACATGCAGGCCGTCGTCATTGCCTATGCGCTGACAATGGCTGTCACGATCCCGCTCTCGGGCTGGCTCGCCGACCGCCTCGGCACGCGCGTGGTGTTCTCCAGCGCGCTCACGATCTTCTCCGTCGGCTCGGCCATGTGCGCGTATTCCAGCACGCTCGACGCGCTGGTCGTCTGGCGCGTGGTGCAGGGCTTCGGCGGCGCGATGCTGCTGCCGGTCGGACGACTCGCGGTCCTGCGCGCCTTCCCTCGCGAGCAATACCTGCAGGCCCTGGCGTTCGTCGCGGTGCCCGGCATGATCGGACCGCTGATCGGCCCGACGCTGGGCGGCTGGCTCGTGAAAGTCGCCTCGTGGCACTGGGTGTTCCTCATCAACGTGCCGGTGGGTCTGCTGGGCTGCGTGGCCGCGCACTTCTTCCTGATCAATGCGCGCGCGCCGCACCAGACCTCGTTCGACATCAAGGGGTATCTGCTGCTGAGCGTGGGGATGGTCGCGACGTCGCTGGCGCTGGACCGCCACGCCGACATGGCGGGCGCACATGCGCTCATGCTGGTGCTGCTCGTGGTGGGCTTCGCGGGTTTCGTCGCGTATGGTCTTTACGCGAATCGCACGCCGCAGCCGCTCTTCTCGCTGGCGATGTTTCGCGTGCACACCTTCAGTGTCGGGCTGCTCGGCAATCTGTTCGCGCGCATCGGCATTGCGGCCGTGCCGTATCTCGTACCGCTGCTGCTGCAGGTGAGTCTGGGTTACACCGCATTCGAGGCCGGCCTGCTGATGTTGCCGATCACCCTCGCGGGGATTTTCGCCAAGCGCGTGGCGACGCGCCTCGTCATCCGTTACGGCTACCGGCCGGTACTCGTGTGGAACACGATTCTCGCGGGGTGCGTGATCGCGAGCTTGGCGCTCGTCACGCCAAGCTATCCGGTGCCGCTGCTGATCGTGCAACTGGGTATTCTGGGCGGTATCAACTCGATCCAGTTCACGGCGATGAACACGCTCACGCTCAAGGACCTGAACCCCGACGACGCGAGCGGCGGCAACAGCCTTTTCTCGCTCGTGCAGATGCTCGCGATGAGTTTCGGCCTGACCGTGGGCGGCGCACTGCTGGTGACCTTCACCGGGGCTTTCGGCGAGAGTGCCGGCGTGGGCGCGCTGCCGGCGTTCCGGGCGACCTTCGCGTGCGTGGGCCTCGTCACGAGCTGTTCGGCGTGGATCTTCGGTCAGTTGACCGACCGCGAGCAGATGGCCAACGACTGCGGCGATGCACACTCCCAGGCCGCCTCGGCCGCACCGCCGACGCCCGAGGCCTAGCGTGGCCAGTGCGGCGCGGTGCGGCCTGCGAATTGAAGCGACCCATGCCCCACGACGTGCTCAGCCGAACGGCTTGTCCAGGATTTCCGGTGCGCGGATCGCATCGATGAGCAGGCCGAGAAAGGCCTCGACCGGCGCCGGCAACGTGCGTCCGGCCATCGTCTGCACCTGCAGCGAGCGCTGATGCAGCGCCGGGTTGCGGATCGGGATGGCGACAAGGCCCTCGGGCGCGAGGCGGCTGCGCACCGTGAGCAGGCCCGTGAGCGTGACGGCATGCCCCGAGCGCACGAAGCTGTGCAGCGCCGCGTGATAGTTGCTGATGAACACCGGCTCGAAAAGCAAACCTTCCAGCGTGCAGCACAGGTCGAACATCTGCCGGATGGTGACGCCGGCATTCGAGAGCGCCAGCGGGTAAGGGAGCAGGTCCGCGAGGGCAACGTCGCGGCGTTTTGCCAGCGGATGGCCTCGGGCCATCAACGCATAGATCGGCGCCGGCTGCGTATGCACCACCTGAACGCCTTTTTCCGGCGCCACGCTAAAGCACACGGCGATGTCGGCTTCGCCGTCGCGCACGCGCAGGGTCGCGTCGAACGGCGACACGACGTCGAGCAGGAAGTGCGCGCCGGGGTAGGCCTCGCGAAAGCGGGCAAACACCTGCGGCAGGAAGTCGCGCGCCACGCCTTCGGCGCTGGCCACGCGAATCGTGGCGCGTCCGACTTCGGTGAGGCCGCGAATTTCCGACGTGACACGCTCGGCGTCGAGCAGCACGCGCCGCGCGTGGTCGGCGAGCAACTCGCCGGCTTCGCTCAATACCATGCCGCGCGGGCGCCGCTCGAATAACGGCGTACCCAGATCCTCTTCCAGCTTCGCAATCTGACGGCTCAACGCGGACACGGCGACGTGCAACCGCTCTGACGCACGGCTCAGCGATCCGGTGCGGGCGACTTCGAGAAAATAGCGCAGGGCGTGAGTTTGCATGGCGGGCTCGGCGACGAATGAACGGCGAGGGGAAGATGCGCGGCATTGCGAATTCGCTCCGCGGGGATTGTCCGAGGTGGACAACGGCCGGTGACCCGCCCGAAAGCGGTCTTGCCGACGGTGTCTGACCTTTGCCGAAACGGCAAGGAAACCTTCGAAATATTATCATTGTTGTCAAAAATACCCACTCCTAGAATGGCCTGGACGGTCGTGCCGCAGCGTGCCGCCGGCACGCGTCGCAGCAACGAACGAGAACGGCAACCGTGCCCTCACAAGCCATCTGGAGACAAGCAGTGACCCGCAGCGCAGCGATTTCCCAAGCCGCCGCCCAGTACGATTCGGGCGCCTTCCTCGAAACCCTCAACCGTCGCGTTGCCTACAGGACCGAGAGTCAGGAAGCGGACAGCGGCGACACGCTCCACGCCTATCTCGCCGACGAAATGGCGCCGTCTCTCGCGGCGCTGGGTTTCACGTCGCGCGTGGTGCCCAATCCGGTGCCGGGCGGCGGACCGTTTCTCATCGCGCACCGCCACGAGGGCGACGACCTGCCGACGGTGCTCACCTACGGCCACGGCGACGTGGTGCGCGGCTACGACGCGCAATGGCGCGACGGGCTCAGGCCATGGGAGATCGTGGTGGAGGGCGACCGCTGGTACGGACGCGGCACCGCCGACAACAAGGGCCAGCACACGATCAACCTCGCGGCGCTCGCCCAGGTGCTGGCGGCGCGCGGCGGCAGGCTCGGCTACAACGTCAAGATGATCGTCGAGATGGGCGAGGAAATGGGCTCGCCCGGCCTGCATGCGATCTGTGAGCAATTGCGCGATGAACTGCGCGCCGACGTGCTCATCGCCTCCGATGGTCCGCGTCTGGCGGCGTCTCGTCCGACGGTGTTTCTCGGCTCGCGCGGCCTCGTCAATTTCAAGCTGAGCCTGAATCTGCGCGAAGGCGGACATCACTCCGGCAACTGGGGCGGGCTGTTGCGCAACCCCGGCATCGTGCTCGCGAACGCGATTGCCTCGATGGTCGACGGCAACGGCAAGATCCTCGTGGAGGGTCTGCGTCCGCCTGAGCTGCCGGCGTCGGTGCGTCGTGCGCTCGCGGGGCTCGAAGTGGGCGGCGGCCCGAACGACCCCGAAGTGGACGCCGACTACGGCGAGCCGGGACTCACGCCGACCGAGCGCGTGATCGGGTGGAACAACATCGAGGTGCTGGCGTTCAAGACGGGCAATCCCGAGAAGCCGGTGAACGCGATTCCGCCGTATGCCTATGCGCACATGCAGATTCGCTTCGTGGTCGGCACGGATTGGGAGCGGCTGGGCGAGATCGTGCGCGCGCATCTCGACGCCCATGGCTTTTCGATGATCGACGTGGAGGTCGAGCGCGGCGTGATGGCTACGCGGCTCGATCCGGAAGACCCCTGGGTGCTCTGGGCGCTCGCGTCGATGCGCGAGACGACCGGCAAGGCGCCCGTGCTGCTGCCGAACCTGGGCGGCACGCTGCCCAACGACGTGTTCGCCGACGTGCTCGGGCTGCCCACGCTGTGGGTGCCGCATTCGTATCCGGCGTGCTCGCAGCACGCACCCGACGAGCATCTGCTGGGCTCGGTGGCGCGCGAGGCGTTGCAGATCATGGCCGGTCTGTTCTGGGATCTGGGCGAGGTGGCGCTCAAAGGGGGGAAACCGCAATGAACGGTTCTGCAGCCGCCGCCGGGGCGGATCGTGCGGGCGAGGCGTCCGCGCCGGGCAAGGAGGGCGCGCGCAGCGACGTGCCCGTCTACAAGCTGATCGTCGCGACGTCCATCGGCAATGCGCTCGAGTGGTACGACCTGATCGTCTACGGCTATTTTGCGGTGACGATCTCGAAGCTGTTCTTTCCCGCGCACGACGAGACGGTATCGTTGCTCATGGCCCTGGGCACGTTCGCGCTGTCGTATCTGGCGCGTCCGCTGGGGGCTTTCGTGCTGGGGGCGTATGCCGACCGGCACGGCCGCCGGGCCTCGCTCATGCTCTCCATCGCCATGATGACGCTGGGCACGGGGCTCATCGCGTTCATGCCGACGTATGCGGCGATTGGCGTGTGGGCGCCGATCGGCATCTTCGTGTCGCGGCTGATGCAGGGCTTCTCGGCGGGTGGCGAGTTCGGCAGCTCCACCGCGTTTCTGGTCGAGCACGTGCCGAACCGCCCGGGCTTCATGTCCAGTTGGCAATTCGCGAGCCAGGGCGCGAGTACGCTGCTGGCCTCGGCGTTCGGCGCGGTGCTGACCGGTGCGCTCACCCAGGCGCAACTCGAGTCGTGGGGGTGGCGCATTCCGTTCCTGTTCGGGATGCTGGTCGGGCCGATCGGTCTGTACATCCGTCGCTACATGGACGAGACGCCGGCATTCGAGCAGGATGTCGCGCGCAGCCGGCGGGCCGGCCCGGCGCCGACGGGCGAGGGCAGGTCGCCGGTGTGGGAGGTGCTGAGCGCGCAGAAGTCGCGGCTGCTGGTGTCCATCGGCGCGCTGATTCTGACGACGACGGCCAACTACATGATTCTGTACATGCCGACCTACGCGACCAAGCAATTGGGTCTGCCGCCGTCGCAGGGCTTTATTGCGACGCTCGTGACGGGCTTCGTGATCATGACGCTCACGCCGTTCGTGGGGCATTGGTCCGACAAGGTCGGCCGCATCCGCATCATGGTGGCGGCCGGGGTGCTGTTCCTGTGCACGGTGTATCCGGCGTTCGCGTTCATGAATGCACACGCTTCGCTGGCGACGATGATGGTGGTGATGCTCTGGGTCGGTACGTTGAAGGCGGTGTACTTCGCGCCGATTCCGGCATTGATGTCCTCACTGTTTCCGACGCGAACACGGGCGACCGGCATGGCGGTCGGCTACAACCTCGGCACGACGATTTTCGGGGGCTTCACGCCGCTGGCCGTGGCGTGGCTGATCGCGGCGACGGGCAACAAACTGGCGCCGGGGCTGTATCTGATGGCGGGCGCCGTGATCAGCCTGGCGACGCTGCTGATCGCACGGTTCCGAATGGGCGCCAAGTAGCACGACGCGATTTCCCTAAGTATTTTCCCCATCCTTGCCGCGCGGGTCGGAACCGACCTTGTTGCGGCATATTTTTTTCGCTAGTATTTTAGGCATAAACTATTTACGATTTAACAAAGGTCGAGAAGTCGGTACGCGACGCGATCTGTACTTCCGGAGGCTGGAGATGAATATCGTCTGTATCGGTGGCGGTCCCGCGGGCCTGTATTTCGGCCTGTTGATGAAGCTGCGCCAACCGTCGCACCGCGTGGTGGTCGTCGAGCGCAACCGGCCTTACGACACGTTCGGCTGGGGCGTCGTGTTCTCCGACGCCACGATGGACAACCTGCAGCAAGCCGATCCGCAGAGCGCCGCGCAGATCAACGCCGCCTTCAACCACTGGGACGACATCGACATCCATTTCCAGGGTCGCACCATCACCTCCGGCGGCCACGGCTTCATCGGCATCGGCCGCAAGAAGCTGCTCAACATCCTGCAGGCCCGCTGTGAAGCGTTGGGCGTCGAACTCGTTTTCGAGACGGAAGTGACCGACGATCAAGACATCGCGCGTCGTTACGACGCTGACCTGGTCATTGCCTCGGACGGCCTGAACAGCCGAATCCGCACCCGCTACGCCGACACTTTCCGCCCGGACATCGATACGCGCCGCAACCGCTTCGTGTGGCTCGGCACGCATCAGCGCTTCGACGCCTTCACGTTCGCCTTCGAGAAAACCGAACACGGCTGGTTCCAGGCTCACGCCTACCAGTTCGACGCCGACACCTCCACCTTCATCGTCGAGACGCCCGAGCAAGTCTGGAAGGCCCACGGCATCGACCAGATGAGCCAGGAAGAGGGCGTGAGGTTCTGCGAAAACCTCTTCGCCAAATACCTTGGTGGACACGCGCTAATGAGCAACGCCAAGCACTTGCGCGGCTCGGCGATCTGGATCCGCTTCCCGCGCGTGATCTGCGAGCGCTGGGTGCACTGGTGCGATGTCGACGGCAAACGCGTGCCCATCGTCCTCATGGGCGACGCCGCGCACACCGCCCACTTCTCGATCGGCTCGGGCACCAAGCTCGCGCTCGAAGACGCCATTGCACTCGCCGACGGCCTCGGCGCCGCGGGCGTGGACGCCTTGCCGCGCGTGCTCGACGACTACGAAGCCGTGCGCAGCGTCGAGGTGCTCAAGATCCAGAACGCCGCGCGCAATTCCACCGAGTGGTTCGAAACGGTCGACCGTTACGCGCGCTTCGCGCCCGAGCAGTTCGCCTATTCGCTGCTTACGCGCTCGCAGCGTATCTCGCACGAGAACCTGCGCTTGCGCGACGCCGGCTATGTCGAAGGCTACGAGGACTGGCTCGCCGCGCGCGCCGGCGTATCGCGCGCGGCCGGCCAACGCGCCGTTGCGCCGATGTTCACGCCGTTGCGCGTGCGCGAAGTGACGCTCAAGAACCGCATCGTGATGTCGCCCATGGCGATGTATTCGGCCGTCGACGGCGTGCCGGGCGATTTCCACCTCGTCCACCTCGGCAGCCGCGCGCTTGGCGGCGCCGGCATGATCGTCGCGGAAATGACCTGCGTGTCGCCCGACGCGCGCATCACGCCGGGATGCCCGGGCCTGTGGAACGACACGCAGCGCGACGCGTGGAAGCGCATCGTGGATTTCGTCCACGCCGGCAGCGACGCGAAGATCGCCATGCAGCTCGGCCACGCCGGCCGCAAGGGCTCGACGCGTCTGGCCTGGGATGGTATCGATCAACCGCTCGACGACGGCAACTGGCCGCTGATCTCGGCCTCCGCGCTGCCCTACATCGAGGGGGTGTCGCAAACGCCGCGCGAGATGACCCGCGCCGACATGGACCGCGTGAAGGACGACTTCGTGCAGGCGACCCGCCGCGCGGCACAGGCCGGCTTCGACTGGCTCGAGCTGCACTGCGCGCACGGTTACCTGCTCTCGAGCTTCATCTCGCCGCTCACGAACCGCCGCGGCGACGAATACGGCGGTTCGCTGGAAAACCGCCTGCGCTATCCGCTGGAAGTGTTTCGCGCGGTGCGCGACGTGTGGCCCGCCGCGAGGCCGATGTCGGTGCGTATCTCGGCGCACGACTGGGTGGAAGGCGGAATCACGCCGGACGACGCCGTCGAGATCGCGCGCGCCTTCAAGGACGCCGGCGCGGATCTCATCGATTGCTCGTCGGGACAGGTGAGCAAGGAGGAAAAGCCGGTCTACGGCCGCATGTTCCAGACGCCGTTCGCCGACCGCGTGCGCAACGAGGCCGGCATCCCCACGATCGCCGTCGGCGCCATCTTCGAGGCCGATCACGTGAACAGCATCATCGCCTCGGGGCGCGCGGATCTGTGCGCCCTGGCGCGCCCGCACCTGGCCGATCCGTTCTGGACGTTGCACGAAGCCGCGAAGATCGGCTACAAGGACCTCGCCTGGCCGCGGCAGTACTATGCCGGCAAACGGCAGTACGAGACGAACCTGGAGCGTGCTGCGGCCTACGCGCAACAGATCGGTAAATAAGGACAGTTCATGACGCTGACGACAACTCCGGTGACGCCGGCCGAGGCGGCTCCCGCCACCCTCCAGGGCGTGCATGCGCTGGTGACGGGCGGGGCGCGAGGTATCGGCGAGGCCGTGGCGCGCGCGCTGCTCGCGCAAGGCGCGCGCGTGACGCTGCTCGGGCGCAGCGAGAAGTCGCTGGCGAGCGGCGCGCAGGCGCTCGCCTCGCTCGGAGAGGTCGCGTGGGTGAGCGCCGACATCGCGCACGCGCCTGCGCTCAATGCGGCTTTTGCCCGCGCGGCGGAGCGTTTCGGTCCCGTGCAGGTGCTGGTGAACAACGCCGGGCAAGCGGTCAGCGCGCCGTTCGGCAAGACGGACGGCGCGCTGTGGCAGCAAATGATCGACGTCAACCTGACGGGCACGTTCCACTGCATCAGCGCCGCGCTGCCGGACATGCTGGCGGCCGGTTGGGGACGTATCGTGAACGTTGCCAGTACGGCGGGTCTCATCGGCTATCCGTATGTGACGGCGTACTGCGCGGCCAAGCACGGCGTGATCGGGCTCACCCGTGCGCTGGCGCTGGAAGTGGCGAAGAAGGGGGTGACGGTCAACGCCGTGTGCCCGGGCTACACGGAGACGGACATCGTGCGCGACGCCGTGGCGAATATCGTCGCCAAGACGGGACGCAGTGAGGACGAGGCCCGCGCGGAACTCGCAAAGCGCAATCCCCAAGGCCGCCTGGTGCAGCCTCAGGAAGTCGCGGACGCCGTGCTGTGGCTGTGCCAGCCGGGCGCCGCAGCGGTGACGGGGCAGTCGCTGGCAGTCGCTGGCGGCGAGGTGACCGTCGGCTGAACTCCGGCTGGATTTCGGCTGGATTTCGGCTGGATTTCGGCTGGACCTGGGGGCGCGCCCCGGGGCGCACGGCCGGATGGTCGCCGGAACCTTCGTGACGTTGGGCCGCCGGCATGGCAGCGCGACGCCGTTTCAACCGACGGGATCGGAGGACGCGGGCCGGCGCCGCGTGCGCCAAGCCGGCGGGCTCCGCGAAGGTCGGAGGACAAAGGTCAAAGGACAAAGGTCAAAGGTCAAAGGAGATCGGCCAATGAGCGACGTGAAACTGACGATGGCGCATCACAAGCGCCCGTTCGCGAACTATGAAGCCAGGCATTTTCTGTGGTCGGTGTCGAACGACGCGCAAGGGCGTCCGAGCATCGGCACGATCACGCTCAATCGCCCGGACAAGAAGAATCCGCTGACGTTCGATTCGTATGCCGAACTGCGCGATCTGTTTCGCGGACTCGTCTACGCGACGGACATCAAGACGGTGGTCGTCACCGGCGCGGGCGGCAATTTCTGCTCGGGCGGCGACGTGCACGAAATCATCGGCCCACTCACGAAGATGAGCATGCCGGAACTGCTCGATTTCACGCGCATGACGGGCGATCTGGTCAAGGCGATGCGCGCCTGCCCGCAGCCCATCGTGAGCGCGATCGACGGCATTTGCGCCGGCGCCGGCGCGATGGTGGCGCTCGCCTCGGACCTGCGTCTCGGCACGCCACAGACGAAGACGGCATTCCTGTTCGTGCGCGTGGGTCTGGCCGGCGCGGACATGGGCGCGTGTACGCTGCTGCCGCGCATGATCGGCCAGGGGCGCGCCTCGGAGCTGCTCTACACGGGCCGTGTGATGACGGCCGACGAAGGCCTGCAGTGGGGCTTCTTCAACGCGCTGCACGACAGCGGCGCGGTGCTCTCGGCCGCGCAGACGCTTGCCGACCAGATCGCTTGCGGCCCGACCTTCGCACACGGCGTGACGAAAAAACTCCTGCATCAGGAATGGAACATGGGCGTGGACGAGGCGATCGAGGCCGAGGCCGAAGCGCAGGCCATCTGCATGCAGACGCACGACTTCCGCCGCGCTTACGACGCGTTCGTCGCGAAGCAGAAGCCGGTGTTCAAGGGCGACTGACGCACGCCGCAACGAGACGACAAGATGAGCGATATCACTCCTCACCATGCACGCAACGCCGACTTTCTGGCGTGGCCGTTCTTCGACGACGCCCATCGGCGTCTGGCGGCCGGGCTCGACGACTGGTGCTCGCGCGAACTGAAGGTGGACCACGATGCGGACACGGACGCGACGTGCGTTTCGCTGGTGCGTCAACTCGGCCGCGCCGGCTGGTTGAAGTACTGCGTGCCTGCCAGCCATGGAGGCGCGCTCGAGACGCTCGATTCGCGCGCGTTGTGCGTGCTGCGCGAGACGCTGGCGCGCCACGACGGTCTGGCCGACTTCGCCTTTGCAATGCAGGGACTGGGCAGCGGTGCGATCACGCTCGCCGGCGCCGACGCGCTCAAGCAGCGTTATCTGCCGCGCGTGGCCTCGGGCGAGGCGATCGCGGCCTTCGCGCTGTCGGAACCCAACGCGGGCTCGGACGTCGCGGCCATGGCCTGCGCGGCCACGCCGGACGGCGACAGCTACGTGCTCAACGGCGAAAAGACGTGGATTTCGAATGGCGGCATCGCGGACTTCTATTGCGTGTTCGCGCGCACGGGCGAAGCCCCCGGCGCGCGCGGCATCAGCGCATTCGTGGTCGACGCGAACACGCCGGGGCTCACGATCGCCGAGCGCATCGACGTGAGCGCGCCGCACCCGCTGGCGCGCCTGAAGTTCGAGAACTGTCGCGTGCCGGCGTCGCAGCGGCTGGGCGAGGCGGGGCAGGGCTTCAAGGTGGCGATGATGACGCTGGACATCTTCCGCGCCTCGGTGGCGGCGGCGGCGCTGGGTTTCGCCCGTCGCGCGCTCGACGAAGGGCTGGCGCGCGCGAGGTCGCGCGAGATGTTCGGTCAGACGCTGGCGGATTTCCAGATTACGCAGGCGGCGCTGGGCGACATGGCGACGTCGGTGGATGCGGCCGCGTTGCTCACCTATCGCGCCGCGTGGCAACGCGACGTGCAGGGGCAGCGCACGACGCGTGAAGCGGCGATGGCGAAGATGTTCGCGACGGAGTCGGCGCAGCAGGTGATCGACCGCGCGTTGCAGATGTTCGGCGGCGCCGGCGTGGTGTCGGGCGCGGTCGTGGAGCGTCTGTACCGCGAGATCCGGTCGCTGCGGATTTATGAAGGCGCAACGGAAGTACAAAAACTGATCATCGCGCGCGAATTGCTCAAGGACGGCTGAGCGCCGTCTTCGGCCTCCGGCGTGCCGGAGGGCGCGGGGTTCGATGCGTGGGACATGGCTTGTGATGTGCGCAGTGCAGCCCGTGGAGACAGGGATGGCATGGCGTCTTGCGAAACACTTGGAAGCACTTTGAAGCGTCGGGCGGCTGCGCCGGCGTCATGCTTGATTACCGGGGGCAAGGAGAAGCACATGGAACGATCTGGACATCTCGACACTTTCGCGCGCGACAATCTGCCGCCCGTCGATCAGTGGCCCGAGTTTCTGCTCGACAATCCGGATGTCGCATATCCGGCGCGCATCAACTGCGCGGCCGAGTTGCTGGACCGCGCGATCGCGCAGGGACGCGGCGACGCGCCCGCGATCTATTCGGTGGAAAACGGCAAGCGCACGGTCACGTCGTATCTGGGGCTGCGCGAGATGGTCGATCGGATCGCGCACGTGCTGCGCAACGACATGGCGCTGGTGCCGGGCAATCGCGTATTGCTTCGCGGCCCGAACAACCTGTTCATGGCCGCCGCGTGGCTGGCGGTGATCAAGGCGGGGCTGGTCGGCGTGCCGACGATGCCGCTGCTGCGCGCGAAGGAACTCAAGCAGATCATCGACAAGGCGCAGGTGTCGGCGGCGCTGTGCGACGGGCGCCTGAAGGAGGAGCTGGAATTCAACCGGCAGCCGGGGCACGAGTATCACTGTGCGGTGCTCACTCGGGTGGTCTATTTTCACGACGTGGGTGAGGGCTCGCTGGAGGCCCGCATGGCGCGTCAGCCGGCCAGTTTCGAGGCCTGCGACACGGCGGTGGACGACGTCTGCCTGATCGCTTTCACGAGTGGCACGACGGGGCAGCCCAAGGGCACGATGCATTTTCATCGCGACGTGCTCGCGATGTGCGATCTGTTCCCGCGCCACGTGCTCAGGCCCGGGCCGCACGACATCTTCTGCGGCACTCCCCCGTTAGCGTTCACTTTCGGCACGGGAGGCTTGCTGACGTTTCCGCTGCGCGTGGGCGCGGCCACGGTGCTGCTGGAAAAGCTCACGCCCGACACGTTGCTCGAAGCGATCGCGGAGTATCGGGCGACGATCTGTTTTACGGCTCCGACCTTCTATCGCCAGATGGCCGCACTCGTGGGCAAGTACGATCTGTCGAGCCTGAAGAAGACGGTGTCGGCCGGCGAGGCGTTGCCGGACGCGACGCGCCAGCTCTGGAAGCAGGCCACGGGCATCGAGATGATCGACGGTATCGGCGGCACGGAGATGATCCACATCTTCATCTCGGCGGCCAACGGCGACGTGGTCCCGGGCGCGATCGGCAAGCCGGTGCCGGGCTACATCGCAATGATCGTGGACGATGACATGAATCCGCTGCCGCCCGGGCAGGTCGGCAAGCTGGCGGTGAAGGGGCCCACAGGCTGCCGTTATCTGGCCGACCCGCGTCAGGCGAATTATGTGAAGAAGGGCTGGAACCTGCCGGGCGATACGTTCATGTGCGACGAAGCGGGCAATTATTACTATCAGGCGCGCTCGGACGACATGATCGTCTCGGCCGGATATAACATCGCGGGCCCGGAAGTGGAGTCCGCGCTGTTGAAGCACCCCGCGGTGGCGGAGTGCGGCGTGGTCGGCGCGAACGACGACGCGCGCGGGCAGATCGTGAAGGCCTACGTGGTCCTGAAGGCGGGGGAGCCGCGCGACGAGGCGATGGTAAAGGCCCTGCAGGAGTATGTGAAAGCTAACATCGCTCCCTACAAGTACCCGCGGGCGATCGAGTTCGTGGACGCGCTCCCGCGCACGGAGACGGGCAAGCTGCAGCGCTTCAAGCTGCGGCAAATGGCGCAGCGGTGAGAAGCTGGCCGCAATACGCGCGTGAGTCGCTCCAGTCGGCGCTCACTCACTTTCATGCGGTGTAACGCAGGAGGAAAAATGATGGCGGGAGCTGATGTGGCGGCGCACGCGTTCGTGAAGCCGTTGCTGGTGCGCTTCAAGCACTGCGACCCGGCGGGTATCGTGTTCTATCCGCGCTATTTCGAGATGATCAACGATCTGGTCGAGGACTGGTGTGAGGAAGGTCTGGGCCTGTCGTTCGGCGAGATGCACCTGCGCGATGGTCTGGGGGTGCCGACGGCAAACGTCGAATGCCGTTTCAGTGCCCCGAGTTTCCTGGGCGAGACGCTGACGCGCTCGCTGGAGGTCACGCGGCTTGGCCGCTCGTCGATGACGCTGCGCATACGGTTCGCCGGTGCGAACTACGATACCCGTTTGCAAGCCACGCTGGTACTGGTCTGGGTCGCGAAAGGCGAGGGCGGCAAGCCCACCCCGATCGCCGTTCCCCCAGCGCAGCGTGAAGCGATTGTGCGCTACGCCGCAACTGATTGTGTAATGGAAGGAGTGTCCTGATGCTGCAAGTTCTGCAACCGCCCGACTGGGCGAAACCGCGCGGCTATGCGAACGGCATGGCTTTCGAGATGACCCCCGGCAGCCGTCTGGTGTTCGTCGGTGGCCAGATCGGCTGGAACGGGCAGCAACGCTTTGAAACGGATGATTTCGCGCTTCAGGTTCGTCAGACGCTGGAGAACATCGTGGCGATCCTCGCCGAAGCGAACGCGAAGCCCGAGCATATCGTGCGCATGACCTGGTACGTGAAGGACAAGGAGGAATACGTGGCGAGCTATCCCGCGATCGGCGAGCATTATCGCGCGGTGATTGGCCGGCATTTTCCAGCGATGACGGCGGTGGAGGTTGCCGATCTGGTCGAGGACGAAGCGAAGGTCGAAATCGAGGTGACGGCGGTGGTGCCTGCCGCCTGATCGATTTTTTGCCTTGGGCGAAAACAAGGGCGCGCTTTCGCGCCCTTGTTTTTTGGCTCGCCCTATGCAACCTTCTTTGTGGTTCGGGCCGCGTCCAACGCGGCCTGCGTCAACAGATAGACGCCCGGCA
>NZ_CABPSC010000004.1 GCF_902459585.1 Pandoraea nosoerga | reverse complement strand
GAATGCGGCGTGCCCGCGGGCGGGGCCGAACGCGCCGGCCCGCCCGTCGACGCACGCGGCGAAGCCGCGGTCGACGGACGCGTGGCGCCCGCAGTCTGCGGCGTCGGCGGCTCGGCCAGCGTGCCGCCGGCGAGCAACGGCGTGAATGCCGCCATGCGCAGCAAGGCCATCGAAAAACCGGTGTATTCGTCGGGCGCGAGGCCGAGTTCGCCGCGCGCGCGCGTGGCGATCTGGTAGTAAAGCTGAACCGCTTCCGGCGAGAAAGCCTCGGCCAGACGACGCACGTCCGCCGCTTCCGGCCAGTCGTCGGAGACCGCCTGCGGCGCGAACTGCGCCAATGCAATTTTGTGCAGCAAACTGCCGAGATCCTGCAATCCGGCGGCAAACGAAAAGCTGCGCTCGGCCATTTCGTCGGCGATCGCCAGCAAATCGGTGCGGGATTCGTCCTTGAGCGCGTCGAGCAGGCGCACGAGCACGCTCTGGTCGATGGCCCCAAGCATGCCGCGCACGGCCGACTCGGTGAGCGGGCCGGCCGCATAGGCGATGGCCTGATCGGTGAGCGAGAGCGCGTCGCGCATGCTGCCGCCCGCCGCCTTGGCGAGCAGGCGCAGCGCCTGTGGCTCGTTCTCGATGCCCTCTTCGCCGAGAATATTCGTCAGATGCGACACGATATGGCCCGCCGGCATCTGCTTCAGGTTGAATTGCAGGCAGCGCGAGAGCACGGTGACTGGAATCTTCTGCGGATCGGTCGTCGCCAGAATGAACTTGACGTGCGCGGGCGGCTCCTCGAGCGTCTTGAGCATCGCGTTGAAAGCGTGCCCGGTGAGCATGTGCACTTCGTCGATCATGTAGACCTTGAAGCGCGCGTCAGCCGGCGCGTAGACCGCCTTTTCCAGCAGCGACGTCATCTCGTCGACGCCGCGGTTGGACGCTGCGTCCATTTCGACGTAGTCGACGAAACGGCCCTCGTCGATGGCGCGGCACGCCTTGCACACCCCGCACGGCGCTGCCGTGATCCCCGTCTCGCAATTGAGCGCCTTGGCCAGAATGCGCGACAACGTAGTCTTGCCGACGCCGCGCGTACCGGTAAACAGATAGGCGTGATGCAGACGCTGTTGCTCGAGCGCGTGCGTCAACGCACGCACGACATGCTCCTGGCCCACCAGGGTCGAGAAGCCTTTGGGGCGCCATTTGCGCGCGAGTACTTGATAGGTCATGCCAAATTGTAACAGTTCGGCGGTGGGCGTCCGCCCCGACGTCGACGCCCTATCGGACGGCATCCGGGCACAAAATGCGAGGGCTATCGGCGCGATAGAAAAAAATGTTGGGCGATTCTACCAAGCCGTTTTGTCCCACGCGAGGCGCGGGCGCGCTATCGAGGCGATCGCCCGCGGGGCGGGGCAATGCCGTGGCCGCAGGCCAATGCCTGCCGGTCGCGCCTAAGGCGTCCATGGCGCCGGCGCCATCGAGCGAGAAGGATGAAATTGCGCAGAACGCGCGGAGAACATCGATAAAACAAGGGAATAGGTGACGAGCCTGACCCTCGGCACTGGCAGAAAACGGTTGTGGCTGCTTCGTTCCCGACCTGACCAGATTGGCCGCGCCGCCATGCGAGGAGGCCCGTCAGCGACAGATTCTACCAGAGTCGACGCGTGAGCAGAAGCCTATTTCCCGCGCATTGCACGACAATCCCGGCCCGAAAGGCCTGCCACGCGCGTGGCCCGGCGCGCGCAAGGGTTTGCGATTTCCGCTAAGATGAGCACAAACTGCATTGGCAGGTGCTATTGAAGCCTGCGATTGCAGCCTCCATATGGAGAATGCACGCGAAGGCCTCCGGCCGGGCGACATCTCCAGCGCCGGTGAAGGCGAGCGTTTTCACCCGGCGTTTCCGAATAGTCAGACGAGGCAACAACACTCATGAGCGACAACATCAAACATATTTCCGATGCCAGCTTCGACGCGGACGTTCTCAAGTCCGACAAGCCGGTGCTTCTCGATTTCTGGGCAGAGTGGTGCGGCCCGTGCAAGATGATCGCCCCGATCCTGGAAGAAGTGGCCAACGACTACGGCGACAAGGTCCAGATCGCCAAGCTGAACGTCGATGAAAACCAGGGCACCCCGGGCAAGTTCGGCATTCGCGGCATTCCCACGCTGATCCTGTTCAAGAACGGCGCGGTGGCCGCGCAGAAGGTCGGCGCCCTGTCGAAGTCGCAACTGACGGCATTCCTCGACAGCCACCTGTAATCCCGGCTCGACGGCAACCGCCGGGGCCCATGTCGCCGCAGTGCGACACCCCGGCGGCGAGCACGCGGCGCAATGCTTGCGCCCGACGCTGCTTGCTATATAATCCGGCCAAAAGCATCCCAAAGTTCTTCGAGCGTTCGCTCACTTTTCCCTGATCCTTCACTTGTCGTCCAGTGGACGGCACCTCCGTATGCATTTATCCGAACTAAAGTCCCAGCACGTCTCCGAACTGCTTGAAATGGCGAACGGTCTCGAGATCGAGAACGCAAACCGCCTTCGCAAGCAGGAGCTGATGTTCGCCATTCTGAAGAAGCGCGCAAAGTCCGGCGAAACCATCTTTGGCGACGGTACGCTCGAAGTGCTGCCGGACGGCTTCGGTTTCCTGCGCTCGCCCGAGACGTCGTATCTGGCCAGCACGGACGATATCTATATCAGCCCGTCGCAGATCCGCCGCTTCAACCTGCACACCGGGGACACGATCGAAGGGGAAGTGCGCACGCCGAAGGACGGCGAGCGCTATTTCGCGCTGGTGAAGGTCGACAAAGTCAACGGTCATCCGCCCGAGGCCTCGAAACACAAGATCATGTTCGAGAACCTCACGCCGCTGCACCCGAACAAGCCGCTGCTGCTCGAGCGCGACATTCGCGGCGAAGAGAACGTGACGGGCCGCATCATCGACATGATCGCTCCGATCGGCAAGGGCCAGCGCGGCCTGCTGGTCGCCTCGCCGAAGTCCGGCAAGACGGTGATGCTGCAGCACATTGCGCACGCCATCACCGCCAACCACCCGGAAGCCAAGCTGTTCGTGCTGCTCATCGACGAGCGCCCTGAAGAAGTGACGGAAATGCAGCGTTCGGTGCGCGGCGAAGTGATCGCGTCGACGTTCGACGAACCCGCCACGCGCCACGTGCAGGTCGCTGAAATGGTGATCGAGAAGGCCAAGCGCCTGATCGAAATGAAAGAGGACGTGGTGATTCTGCTCGACTCGATCACGCGTCTGGCGCGCGCCTACAACACGGTGATTCCGGCCTCGGGCAAGGTGCTCACCGGCGGTGTGGACGCCAACGCGCTGCAGCGCCCGAAGCGCTTCTTCGGTGCGGCGCGCAATGTCGAAGAAGGCGGCTCGCTCACGATCATCGCCACGGCGCTCATCGAAACGGGCAGCCGCATGGACGACGTGATCTACGAGGAATTCAAGGGCACCGGCAACATGGAAGTGCATCTGGAGCGCCGCCTCGCGGAAAAGCGCGTCTACCCGGCGATCAACCTGAACAAATCGGGCACGCGCCGCGAAGAGCTGCTCATCAAGCCGGAAATCCTGCAAAAGATCTGGGTGCTGCGCAAGCTCATCTACGACATGGACGAGGCCGAGGCAATGGAATTCCTGCTTGGCAAGATCAAGCAGACGAAGAACAACGCCGAGTTCTTCGACCTGATGCGTCGCGGCGGCTGATTCCGCCTCGCGCATCGAACGAAAAAAGCCGCGACGCGTCGCGGCTTTTTTCATGGCGTCCGCGCCGACGCCCAATATGCTCGCCCGCCCCGCGTCATCCGCCGTCTTCTTCGTTGGACGATGGCGCCCCCCCGCCAGCGTCGCGACGCGGCTCGTCATGGCGACTGTTATATGATGGGACGTACCGCGCGCTGGCCGCCGGCACGCTCCCCTGCCGTTCCCGAAGGAGAATTTGCAATGTCCGAGCAAGATGATTTGATGGCGGAAGCCTTTGCCCACCTCGAAGCCGGCGACCCCGAGTCCGCGCTGGAAATCGGCAAACGGCTCGAGTCGATGCAGTACTCGGGCGCCTACGAGGTGCAGGCCATGGCCTATGCCGACATGGACGAGATGGAACAGGCGGTTGCCGTGCTCGAAGCCGGCGTCGCGCATGCACCGGGCGTCTGGCTGCTATGGCAACTGCTCGGCAACTACCGCTCCGACCTCGGGCGCTTCCCGGCCGCCATCGAGGCCTATGAGGCCGCCGCCAATTGCGCGCCGGCCGAAGATCTGGTGATCGTCGACTTCAACCACGCCAACGCCCTTGCGCGCCACGGCGACTACGCGGCCGCGCAAACGCGTCTGGATCGCGTGCTGGAAAGTCCGCATCTCGCGCAAGCCGGACGCGCCTTCATCGAGAACGCCATCGCCCTGCGCATGCATCTGTTCAACGCGCAGGGCGAACCGCAGGCAGCGATCGACACGTACCAGACGCTGCACAACGCCGAACATGACGAGGAAGGCAGCAACGTGTCGATGGCCGACGTGCTGGCCGAACTCTCGCTCGCCCACAAGCAGGCCGGCGACAATGGCAAGGCGCTGGAAGTCGCCCTGCAGGCCGTGCAGTGCTACAAATGGAGCGACTCCGCCCTGTGGGCGCTGCGCGCGGCACGTGAAGCGCAATCAGATACGGCGCGGGCCATGCATCTGATCGTCGAGGGCCAGTGGTACGAGCCGCTGGAAGACGAGGATCCCGACGGCCCGGCGCCCGAATTCGTGACCACCTACGACGTCGTGGCCGACGACGAAGCCGAAGCGCTGCGTCTGATCGCCGAGTGCGAGCCGCCGCAGGTTCGCGAGTCCCTGCGCATTGCCGAGACACATCCTGCCGATCACGACAATCACGGCGAGGAGCCGCCTGCGCAGTACAAGGGCGTCTATGCCACGGGCGACTACCACATGTATCAACCCGGCGACGACGTCGACTGATATCGGCTCTCGACGCACGCGCGCACGCAGTAAAACGGCGTGCGGTCTCCACAACGCAGAAGGGGCACCGAAATTTCGGTGCCCCTTTTTTCCGGTGCATCGCCCCATCGCGCACGAGAGGCGTATCCCGTGCGCCGGACAGCCAGCGGAAGTCGCTCGCGGCGACTTCCGGCCGAACGGCGAACGTCGCCTTATTTGTAGCCGGCGCGATCAAGAATGCGCTGCGCTTCCGGCAGATTCTTGGCGATCGTGCCGATGGGCACGTCTTCAGCCTTGAATTCGCCGAGCGAAGCGAGCGCCGGGTTGTCGACCTTCGTCGTCGGCACCGCCGGCCACTCGTTGTTGCCGTTGGCGAAATATTGCTGCGCTTCGTCGCTCGCCAGATACTCCAGGAACTTGACGGCATTCGCGTGGTTCGGCGCATGCTTCGCAATGCCGGCGCCGGCTACGTTCACGTGCGTACCCTTGCCTGCCTGATCGGGCCAGATGAAACCGACTTTCGACATCAGCGCCTTGTCTTCGGGCTTCTCCGAGCGCGCCATGCGCACGTAGTAGTACGAGTTCGCGAGCGCCACGCCGCACTCGCCCGTCGCAACGGCCTTGATCTGGTCGGTGTCGCCGCCGCGCGGTGCGCGCGCGAAATTGGCGACCATGCCTTCGGCCCACTTCTGCGTGGCCTGCGCACCATCGCGAGCGATCAACGCACCGACGAGCGAGAGCATGTACGGATGCGAACCCGAGCGTGTGCACACCTGACCCTTGTGCTTCGGATCGGCGAGCGACGCATAGGTCTGCACCGACTTCGGATCGACCTTCTCCTTGTTGTAGACGATTACGCGAGCGCGCGTGGAAAAGCCATACCAGTCGGTGCCCGAGGGGGTGCTCGCGGCGTGCAGCTTGGCGGGAATGCGCGCGTCGAGCGTCGCCGAGCGGGTCGGCTGGAACAGGCCCGCTTCGTCGGCCTTCGCAAGACGCGCGGCGTCGACCATCAGGATCACGTCGGCGGGGCTCTTGGCCCCTTCGCTCTTCAGACGCTCGAGCAATGCCGCGTCGTCCGCCTCGATCCGGTTGATCTTGATGCCGGTCTGCTTGGTGAACGTGCCGTAGAGCTGTTCATCGGTCTGATAGTGACGCGCAGAGTACAGATTCAGCACGCCGTTGCTCTGCGCCTGTGCACCGAACGCGGCGGCCATTGCAGTGCCGAGCACCGTCAGTCGCGCCAATTGTCCGATCGTCTTCGCCTTCATGGGCCATTCCCCCGCAATCATGGTTTCGTAGGAGGGAACAGCATAATGAAAAATCATCTTCAACGCAAATGATTCCCATTCGCATTATTTTCGATGTTCACTATTCGGTTCGGGAAGATGCGCGAAGCCAGAAACTGGTGAGAAACGGGCGGGGCGTGAGCAGGACGCGCGATGGTGGCACCGCGCCGGAGCCCGCGGTTGTGCGTCGCGCATGGTCGGCGGCACGGAAAACGCCGCCGGCGGGCCGCCTCGGCAGCATGGCTGCAGGGGCTGCGGGGGTGGCGGGGGGGTGCCGGATACGGAAAACACCACCACGGCAGTCGCGGGGGATAAGACGGGCGACCGCCACAAAGGTTCCACGACGTGTTACCGCGCTTCGATGCCCCTCTCCAAAAGTGAACTGATATGCGCCCGCGGCGCTCCAATCGCCGTAAAATTGCGCGTCGACGCCAAGCGGCAGCCCGATATCCGAACGATGAACGGCGCCGCACGCGTTTGTCCTGCCCTGTTGGAGTTCTCCCCCTTGCTGTCGCTGCTTCGATTCGTGCGCCGTGCGGACCACCCGTCCGCTGGCGACACCCCCGCCTTGCCGTCCGCCTTGCCGTCCACCCAAAGGTCCGTCCGGCCGTCCGCCCTGTTATCCGGTTTGCCCCCTGCTGCCTCGCGCGCGGTCTCGCCTGCCGAGGCCGCGCCGCCGGTCACCAAGGGAACCGCCGCGTTTCGCACCACGCTGAGCGCGCTCGCCGCGGCCGTCATCCTGGCGGGCTGCGCCAGCGCACCGCCGGTCGACACGTCGTCCGGCGCACCGACCTCGCCGCCCGTCGCGCAGGTCCCGCCCGCCACACCGAGCGTTCCTGGCGCACCGCCGAAAATCGTGCGTCCGCTCAAGATCGGCCTCGCGCTGGGCGGCGGGGCCGCGCGTGGCTTCGCACACGTGGGCGTGATCAAGGCGCTGGAGGCGCGCGGCGTCCATGCGGACATTGTCGTCGGCACCAGCGCGGGCAGCGTGGTGGGCGCGATGTACGCGTCCGGCCTGAACGGCTTCCAGCTCAACCGTCTTGCCGCGACGATGGACGAGGCGTCGATCAGCGACTGGACGATGCCGTTTCGCTCGCGCGGCATGTTGCGCGGCGAGGCGCTGCAGTCTTACGTCAACAAGGTGCTCAAGGACCGGACGATCGAGCAGATGCCGCGCCAGTTGGGCATCGTGGCCACCGACCTGCAGAGCGGCGCGCCGATTCTGTTCCGCCGCGGCAATACCGGCCAGGCGGTGCGGGCCTCGAGCAGCGTGCCCGGCGTGTTCGAGCCCGTGCATATCGGTTCGCGCGACTATGTGGACGGCGGCCTCGTAGCTCCCGTGCCGGCCGAGTATGCCCGCCAGATGGGCGCCGATTTCGTGATTGCCGTCGACATCTCGGCCAATCCCGCGGTGCAGGCGACACAGGGCCAGTTCGACATTCTGATGCAGACGTTCACGATCATGGGACAGTCGATCAAGCAGTACGAACTGGAGAAGAACGCGGATGTGGTGATTCGCCCGTCGCTGGCGAAAATGAGCGCCTCGGACTTCCAGGGCCGCAACCGTGCGATCCTGGCCGGCGAGGAAGCCGTCGCCAGGATGTGGCCGGAAATCCAGCGCAAGCTCGCCGAAGCACAATCGCGCGCGACGGCAAGCAGCGCGCAGCAGGCCGCTCGCTGATGCGACATGAGGCGGGCCCGCGCAAAGGCGGAGGGGCCGGCCTCCCCCCAAAAAGAAATGCCGCCCGAGGGCGGCATTGTCCTTTGTGGCGACCCCGCTGGCGCGCGGCACGCTCGCTTACATCGGATGATCGTTCTTGAACAGTTGCTCGACGCGAGAGAGTTCGGCGCTGGCCTTGAGCGTCTCGACGCGACGCGCGCCGTTGTAGCGAGCCGACCAGTACGATTCGCGCAGGTCTTCCACGCGGATCTTGCCGCCGGTGGCCGGCGCGTGCACGAACTTGTCGCCGCCGATGTAGATGCCCACGTGCGAGAAGCTGCGGCGCATCGTATTGAAGAACACCAGATCGCCCGGCTTCAGGTCCGTCTTGGCGATGCGCTCGCCCACCTGACTCATCTCTTCCGAGCGGCGCGGCAGCACGAAATTGAGCGTGTCCTGGAACACATAACGCACGAAGCCGCTGCAATCCAGACCGCTGTCCGGCGTATTGCCGCCGTATTTGTAGCGCACGCCGATGTAGTTGAGCGCGCCGAGCACGACGTCCGAGGCCTTGTCCGTCACGTTCGACAGCAGCTTTTGCGCGCGTTGCACACGCGACGCTTCCGCGACGGCCTGTGGCGCGTCCGCGGCGGTATTGAGCGTGGAGGAAGACGAGGAAGACGGGGAAAGCGAAGAAGACGGGGAAGCGCTGGCGGCCTGGTTGGCGGCGGCAGCGGCACGGGCGGCGGCCGTCGGGCCGTTGTTGTAATCGTCAGCCTTCGCCGTCAACGAAGCGGTAACGAGGCCAGCGGCAGTGAACGCGAGAAGGAGTGTCTTGCGGGTGCGCGGAGGGATCGTCTGCATTGGTCGCCGGGTCGTGTGTGTCGGTAGGCCGATGAGTAGCTCGTCAGGTGTAACAGGAGGCTGCCGTGTCGAACACCTTCGAGTCGCGCCCGGCGGACCTGCCACCGAACCGGCGTCTTAACTTGACGCGTTAACTCGTTGAATATTCAACTTAATTGGTACGCGATAGTAATGTGAACGTCACATGATGTCAAAAGGTAATAGAAAAAAACAATCAACACAATCGGAAAATTTTCATTAACAATCAAGGTTTTGCGATTTAACCGACGTTTCCCGACGTTGCACGACGTTTCGCCCTTATGCCTCTTGCGTCACGCCCCTAGAGCATGGCTGCCGCGACCAGCTCGCGCGTGTAATCGTTCTGCGGATCAAAAAATACCGATTCCGTGTCGCCCTGCTCCACCAGACGCCCGTCCTTGAACACCAGCACGCGGTGCGCCATGGCGCGCATGACGGCCAGATCGTGACTGATGAAGAGGTAGCTGAGGTTGTACTTGATCTGCAGTTGCGCGAGCAGATGGAGCACCTGCTGCTGAATCGAGACGTCGAGCGCGCTCGTCGGCTCGTCGAGCACGAGAATCTGCGGATCGACGACAAGCGCGCGCGCAATGGCAATCCGCTGCCGCTGACCGCCCGAGAACTCATGCGGATACCGCGACATGGCGCGCGCATCGATGCCGACTTCGCGCAGCACGTCAGCCACGCGCGCACGGCGCTCGTCCTCGGTCAGTTGCGGGCGATGCAGCGCCAGCCCCTCGCCCACGATCTCCTCGATGGTCATGCGCGGCGAGAGTGAGCCGAACGGGTCCTGAAAGACGATCTGCATGCGCGAGCGCAGCGTGCGCCGCGCCGCGCCACGATACGCCGAGAGCGGCTCGCCCTGAAACTCGATTTGCCCTGCGCTCGTGCGTTGCAGCCCGAGCAGGGCCATCGCCAGCGTCGACTTGCCCGAGCCCGACTCGCCCACGACACCCAGCGTCTCGCCCTGCCGCAGCGCCAGATCGACCGGATGCACGGCCCGGAACCGTCCACGCCGGAACCAGCCGCGCACGCCCGGCTGCGCGCTCGCATAGTCCACCGCCACGCCGCGCGCCTCGAGCAGCACCGGCGCGATCGGCAACACCGGGTGAATCTCGCGCTGCGGCCGGCTGTCGATCAGCCGCCGCGTGTACGGATGTTGCGGATCGGAGAACAGCGTCTGCGTGTCCGCGCATTCGACGAGCACGCCCTTCTCCATGACCGCCACGCGCTGCGCGAAGCGGCGCACCAGATTCAGGTCGTGCGTGATGAGCAGCACTGCCATGCCGCGCTTCTCGGCGGCGTCGCGTTGCAGCTCGAGCAGCAACTCGATGATCTGCGCCCGGATCGTCACGTCGAGGGCCGTGGTCGGTTCGTCGGCCAGCAGCAGCTTCGGCCGGCAAGCGAGCGCCATCGCGATCATGGCGCGCTGCCGCTGCCCGCCGGAGAGCTCGTGCGGGAAGTGCGCCACGCGCCGCTCCGGCTCGGGAATGCCCGTGCGGCGCAGCAGTTCCACGGCGCGCGCCCTGGCATCCTTCGCGCCGAGCCCTTCGTGCAGCACCAGCGCTTCGGCGATCTGCTCGCCGATCGGATACAGCGGATTGAGCGCGGTCATCGGCTCCTGGAAGATCATCGCGACGTCGTTGCCGCGCACGCCTCGCATCGAGCGCTCGCTCAGCGACGCGAGATCCTCGCCGTCGAGCACAATGCGCCCCTGCACCTGCGCGTCCTGCAGCAGCCGCAGAATCGCCAGGGCCGTCACGCTCTTGCCCGATCCCGATTCGCCGACGAGCGCCACGCGTTCGCCGCGCCCGATGGCAAGGCTCACGTTCTTCACCGCTTCGGTATCACCGAAGCGCACCGACAGATTTTCGATACTCAGCAACGGGGTGCTCACATCGCCCCCCCGGCCGCAGCCTGCTTGTCGGCCACGCGCGTGTCCAGGGCATTGCGCAGCGCATCGCCCATGAACGTGAGCAGCAACAGCGTGAGGACGAGCACGACGAACGTGGCGAGCGAGATCCACCAGGCGTCCAGATTCGCCTTGCCCTGATTGAGCAGTTCGCCGAGGCTCGGCGTGGGCGGCGGCACGCCGAGGCCGAGAAAGTCGAGGCTCGTGAGCGCGAGGATCGCACCGCTCATGCGAAACGGCAGGAAGGTGATGACAGGCGTCATGCTGTTGGGCAGTACATGGCGGCGAATGATCTGCCAGTTCGAGAGCCCCATCGCGCGCGCGGCACGCACGTAGTCGAGTTGCCGGTTGCGCAGGAATTCGGCGCGCACGTAGTCCGACAGTCCGATCCAGCCGAACAGCGAGAGCAGCACGAACAGCAACCACAGGTGCGGCTCGAAGATCGACGCGAAGATGATCAGCAGATACAGCTCCGGCAGCGAGCCCCAGATTTCGATGAGGCGCTGCAGCGTGAGATCGATGCGCCCGCCGTAAAAGCCCTGCACCGCGCCGGCGAGCACGCCGAGCAGCGTGCCCGAGACGGTGAGCGCCAGCGCGAAGATCACGGACAGCCGGAAGCCGTAGAGCAGGCGGGAGAAGACATCGCGCCCGCGGTCGTCCGTGCCCAGCCAGTTCTCGCGCGAAGGCGGCGCGGGATTCGGCGCCTTGGAGAAGTAATTGATGGTGTCGTAGTGATAGCGCACCGGCGGGTAGATCGCGAAGTTCTCGCCCGCGCGAATGCGTTCTTCGATAAACGGATCGAGGTAATCGGTCGGCGTGGGGAAATCGCCGCCGAAGGTCGATTCGGGGTACGTCTTGACGAGCGGGAAGTACCACTGCCCTTCGTAGCGGACGACCCACGGCTTGTCGTTGGCGATGACCTCGGCGAACAGGCTGATGCCGAACAGCACCACGAACGCGACGAGGCTCCAGTAGCCCAGCCGGTGGCTGCGAAAGCGCCGCCATACGCGCCAGCGCGGCGAGCGCGAGGGCGGCGAATGCAGGGGCGACGACGGGTGCTGCTGTGGCGTGGCGAATCGGGTCACGTCAGTGCTCCAGTCGATCGAATTGAATGCGCGGATCGACCAGCACGTAGCACAGGTCGGAAACGAGCTTGGTGATCAGCCCGATGAGCGTGAACAGATACAGCGAGCCGAGCACGACCGGGTAGTCGCGGCGCTGCACCGACTCGTAAGACAGCCGGCCTAGCCCGTCGAGCGAGAACAGCGTTTCGATGAGCAGGCTGCCCGCAAAGAACGCACCGATGAAGGCCGCCGGAAAACCGGTGATGAGCGGGATCAGCGCATTGCGGAATACGTGCTTGAACAAGACCTTGCGCTCAGAGAGCCCTTTGGCGCGCGCGGTCAGCACGTATTGACGGCGGATCTCGTCGAGGAACGCGTTCTTGGTGAGCATGGTGACGACGGCGAAACTGCCCACCACCGACGCCGTGACCGGCAGCGTGATATGCCACAGATAGTCGGCGATCTTCGCGGGCCACGACAGCTCACTCCAGTTGTCCGACACGAGCTCACGCAGCGGGAAGAGCTGCCAGAACGTGCCGCCGCCGAACAGCACCAGCAACAGCACGCCGAGCACGAAGCCTGGGATCGCGTAGCCGACGAGGACGACCAGACTCGTGAGCATGTCGAAGCGCGAGCCGTTGCGCACCGCCTTGGCGATGCCCAGCGGCACCGATATGAGGTAGGTGAGGAAGAACGTCCACAAGCCGAGCGAGATCGACACGGGCAGCTTCGAGACGATCAGCGACCAGACGCTCCGGTGATGGAAATAGCTCTGCCCGAGGTCGAATTTCGCGAAGCGCTTGAGCATGAGCCAGTAACGCTCCATGGGCGTCTTGTCGAAACCATATAGCGCCTTGATCTGGGCGAGCTGCTGCGCATCGATGCCGTGACGTCCGCGATAGTTGCTGCCGCCGCCACCGCCGCTCGCCTCGCCGCCCCCGCCGCGCCCCTTGAGCTCGAGCATGACCTGCTCGACCGGCCCGCCCGGCACGAACTGGATGACCACGAAGGTCAGCGTGATCACGCCGAGCAACGTCGGGATCATGATCAGCAATCGTTTGAGTATGTAGGACCACATGGTGAGATGGCAGCTCCTGTCGGTACGCGACGCTCACGCACGGGGCGACGGCATCGGGTTCGCGGGCATCGACGTTCGGATCGGCGCGTGCATGGCGTCAACGTGCGGATGAGGATGACGAGGAAGGGGAGTGTGAACCTGATGAAGCGGATGGCGCGGACGCCGGCGCCGCCGGCGGCGAAGCCGTCTTGCCCCGCGCCGCATTCTCGTCCCACCACGTCGACACCAGCCAGCCCTCGGCCGTGTAGTAGAGCGGCAGCTTGTCCGGGAAGCGCAGGTTGCGCTTGTAGGCCATGCGATGCGTCGACGAGAACCAGTGCGGCACGATGTAGTAGCCGTTCATCAGCACCCGGTCGAGCGCACGTGCGGCGGCCACGAGGTCTTCATAGGTGTGCGCGCGCACGAGCTCGCCCATCAGGGCGTCGACGGCCGGGTCCTTCAGCCCGATGACGTTGTCCGAGCCCTCCACATCGGCCGACTGGCTGCCGAAGCGATCGAGCAACTCGGTGCCCGGGATCTGCGCGTCGGGAAAACGCAGCGAGATCATGTCGTAGTCGAACGTCTCGATGCGCTTCTGATACAGCGCGAAGTCGGTCTGCCGGAAATTGAGGGTGATGCCGAGCTTCGCGAGGTTGCGGCTGTACGCCGAGGCGACCGGCCCCATCGCGCCGCCATCGTCGAGGAACTCGAACACGAACGGCTCGCCCTTCGCGTTGCGCAGCGCGCCGTCGCGGTAGGTCCAGCCTGCCTGCGCGAGCAGCGCCCGCGCCTCGCGCAGGTTCTCTCGCAGGCTCGCCGGCGGATTCGTCGCAGGCTGCTCGACCATCGGCCCGAATACGGCCGGATCGAGCTTCCTGCGCAGCGGTTCGAGCAGCTTTAGCTCCGCCTCGCTCGGCATGCCGCGCGCGGCCAGGTCGCTGTTGCTGAAATAGCTGTAGATGCGCTGGTACTGGTTGTAGAACAGTTGGCGGTTGAGCCATTGAAAGTCGAGCGCGAGATCGAGCGCGCGACGCACGCGCACGTCCTTGAAGAGCGCACGGCGGGTGTTCAGGATGAAGCCCTGCATGCCCGCGGCATTGCGGTGCGCGAATTCGCGCTTGACGAGCTCACCGTCGCGAAAACGCTTGCCCACGTAGCTGCGCACCCAGCTGCGCGCGCGATATTCGGTAATGGCGTCGAACTCGCCCGCCTTGAAGCCCTCGAGCCGCACGATATCGTCCGAGTACAGCTTGTAGACGATGCGCTCGAAGTTGTAGGCGCCGCGCCGCACCGGCAGATCGTTGCCCCAGTAATTCGGATCGCGGCGGAACGTGATGCGCCGTCCGCCATCGTAGGACTCGATCAGATATGGCCCGCTCGCGATCGGCGTCTCGAACGTGAGCGCGTCGAACTTCGTGCGCTTGCCGCCGGGGCCGACGCCCCACTTCGGCGAGAACACCGGCACCGTCGCCACGAGCAGCGGCAAGTCGGGGCTCACGCGCCGAAAGTCGAAACGCACGCGCCGCTTGTCGAGCACGCTCACGCCCTTCACGTCCGCGAGCATCACTTTGAAGCCTGGCGCCGCCTGCGGGCTGAGCAACGTGTCGAACGAGTACTTGACGTCCTGCGCGGTGACCGGATCGCCGTTGTTAAAGCGTGCGGCGGGGTTCAGATGGAACGTGACCGACGCGCCGTCGGGAGCGACGGCGATGTCGTCCGCGAGCAGACCGTACACGGTGGCGGGCTCGTCGGCGCTGCCCGTGCCCAGCGTCTCGAACATGAGCGCGAGCACGCCCGGCGGGGCCGTACCGCGCAGTGTGAACGGGTTGAACTTGTCGAAACTGGTGCGCCGGTCGGGGTTGCCGAGCGTGAGCGTGCCGCCGCGCGGCGCATCGGGATTGACGTAATCGAAGTGGGTGAAGCCTGGCGGATACTTCGGCTCGCCGTATTGGGCGATGGCATATTTGGCCTGGGCCGCGGGGGACGCCAGCGTCCCGGCGAGCGCAAGCGCCGCACACATGGCGAGCCGGCGGCAGCCAAGCGCGGCGCGCGGCATTGCCGCAAGGGCGGTCGACGGCTTGCCGCGGGCCGCAACGCTCGGGTTTGCCGCGGACGCGGCAGTGGCAATGGCGGATGCACGACGTGCGAGAGACGCGGCGGGCGCCGAGGACGCTGAATACGCTGAATACGCCGAAGGTGCCGAAGCAGCCAAAGAAGCCTGAGAAGTCACGAAGGCCTTGAGCCTGCCCCCGATCATGTGTGGATGCCGTATTGTTCGCGCGTTCATGCGTCTCCCGTACTCGTCGCCGAGCGCCAGCCTCTGCGGGGCCCGGACGCATCCGGCCCCTGCCCTCGTCGGTCCCTGGCCTCGCGTCCTCAGGACCTCTTGCAACGCCTCGTAACCGCAAGCTCACGCACATTTGCCGCACGACGCTTGGCGGCGAGGCCGGACCGCGCGACAATTGTACCCAAAAGCCCGGCGTTCACCGCACTGAAAGACACATCCGCGCCGGCCCGGTTCCCCCCTATCCGCCCTG
The DNA here is from genome assembly GCF_902459585.1 of Pandoraea nosoerga. Taxonomy (GTDB): domain Bacteria; phylum Pseudomonadota; class Gammaproteobacteria; order Burkholderiales; family Burkholderiaceae; genus Pandoraea; species Pandoraea nosoerga. Next base: position 334,179 of record NZ_CABPSC010000004.1, on the reverse strand, counting down.
GAGGCCGACGTTGAGTGCTACACGATCGCCCGTGCAGAACCCCAACCGTACCCTGCCCCGCTGGCTCGCGAAGTGCTTTTTCCACTGTGTTGAAGCAGCGCAACGGCGCATTGCCCGCAGCTCACTGGTCGGTGACAAACCCATCTTCGACAACGCGCAGTTTCCGTGGGTTGCCGCACTCGAAGCGCAGGCGCCGGCCATCGCGCGCGAACTGGAAGCCGTGCTCGCCACGCCGGGTCGCCTGCCCGCCTTCCACGAGATCTCTCCCGACGTCGCCACCATCACGCAGGATCACCAGTGGCAGACCTTCGTCTTTCTCGGCTACGGCATGCGCGCGCATCGCAATCTCGCGCGCTGTCCCGCCACGGCCGCAGCGCTCGAGGGCATTCCGGGCCTGCGCACGGCGTTCTTCTCGATCCTGTCGCCGGGCAAGCAGATTCCGTTGCACCGCGGCCCGTACAACGGTGTGCTGCGCCTGCATCTCGCGCTGAAAGTGCCGCGCGAGCGCGAGAAATGCTGGATCGAGGTGGACGGTCAGCGTTACGTGTGGCAGGCGAATCACGCGGTGATCTTCGACGACGCCTATGCGCATCAGGTTCACAACGACACCGATGAGACGCGCGTGGTGCTGTTCGTGGATTTCGAGCGGCCGTGCAGGCCGCCGGTGTCGTGGCTCAACAAGCTGCTGCTCTCGTTCGCCCCGCTCACGCCGGAGCTTCAGCAGGCGAAGACGAATCACGAGAAGTGGGAACGCGACTATTACGCGACGCAAACGCCGACCGACGATGCGGCGCATGCGTCGTCGGCCTCCACGCCGGAGCGTGCCACCGCTCGCGCCGCTGCCCCCTCGCCCACGGCGGTGGCAAATTCATCGGACGCTTCGCGCGCGAATGCCACGCCGGGCGACGCGCATCGCACCGAGCCGGTCGTCGACGAACGCGCACACGGGTGAGCCGTCCGTCGCCTCACCCCCGCGTTCTGCGTCGCGACACAAAAAAAGGCCAGCGAAAATATCGCTGGCCTTGACCCGGAACGCCGCCGGCGCGCAGCCGGGGCGGTCGCGAACGACGTTACGGCTGCCGTCCCGGCTGCGCGAGCGCATCATGCGCGGGCGGCGGCACGAAGTTCGCCGCAAGCACCGCCACTACCGCCGCCGCGGTCATCGCCCCGATGCCGAGCGCCGCGTCGCCGAAATGCAGATACGCGAGCTTCATCGCTTCGATCACCGCGACCGCAACCACGATGGTGATCATGCTGAGCATGCCGGCAATGGTCGCGCGATTTGGACTGTCGACGGCGAAGAGCGACTGACGATACACCACGCCGTAGCTCATGCCCATGCCGAACGCGTGCAGCGACGTGCCCACGAGCAATGCCGGGTACCCCGGCGCGAGGATCGCGGTGCCGATGAGCGACACGGCCGCTCCGATCAGCATCGCGGCCACGCCCGTGGCGAGCAGCCGGCCGTTCGACCAGCGCCCGACCTGACGCGCGAGCAGCACGTTGCCCAGGATCAGCGCCCCGAACACCGGCACCTGCAACATGGCGTATTGCATCTGCGACAGGCCCGCGCGTTCGATCAGGAACACTGGACCGAGCGCGATCCACGTAAGCAACGGCGTCACGGCGATCCCCGTGAGTACCGCACCGCGCCAGAAGCGTGCGCTCGAGAGCGGCAGCCTGTAGCCGGCCCACAGGTGCCTCGCGTTCAACGCGTTGCGATCATGCCGCGAGAGTTCGGGCATGGTGCGGTACAGTCCGATGAACGACCCCACGGCCACGATGGCGATCAGCCAGAAGATGCTGCGCCACGGCCAGTACGACACGACGGCCGCGCCTGCGAGCGGCCCGAACAGCGGCGAGAGCAGCGACACGTTCGCCATGAGCGCCATCACGCGCACGGCGGTCTTCTCCTCGAAAGCCTCGTGCACGGTCGGATAACCGACGGTCAGCACGAAGCAGCAGCCCATGCCCTGCAGGAAGCGCAGCACGATGAACTGCGGCATGGTCCGCACGTAGTGCATCGCCAGGCACGCGAGGACGAACATGCCGAGGCCGCAGAGCAGCACGCGACGACGCCCGAAGCGATCGGCCAGCGGGCCGAGCAGCCACTGCAGGCTGGCGTTGCCGAGCATGGCGGCCGTGAGCGCGAGCGTCGTCATGTCGGCCGACGCGCCGAATTCGCGCGTGACGAGCGGCATGCCCGGCATGATCATGTCGTTCGAGATGTAGACGGCAAACTCGAAGAGAACCAGCGAGAACGGAAACCAGAATCTTGAAACAGGCGTTGCTGAGTGAGACACCTCGTGAAGGCTCCTTTGCGTCCCTCGCGCTCGTGACGAAGCGAAGGCTCACGTAAAAAGACAACACCCCCGATGCCTGCGAGGCACCGGGGGTGTCTGTTGCACCGCCGTGCATCATGCACGGCATTCGATGGTTCAGACGTCCAACAGTTCGACCTCGAAGACCAGCGTCGCGTTGGGCGGAATCACGCCGCCGGCGCCGCGCGCGCCGTAGCCCAGTTCGGGCGGGATGACCAGCTTGCGCTTGCCGCCGACTTTCATGCCGGCAACGCCTTCGTCCCAACCGCGAATGACCATGCCGCCGCCGAGCACGAAGGCGAACGGATCGTTGCGATCCTTGCTGGAATCGAACTTCTGGCCGTCGGTGAGCCAGCCGGTATAGTGAACGGTGACGGTCTTGCCCGGGGTGGCTTCGGCGCCGTCGCCCACTTGCAGATCGTCGTATTGCAGGCCGGAATCGGTGGTGATGATCGACATCGTTGTCCTCGCTCGAAGAAGAGATGAAATCGACGCGCGAGATATCGCCAACGCGCGAACTCGGGAAAGAAAAAACCCCCGGCTCTCCGCGAAGAGCCGGGGGTGTTCCGCCAAGGCGACTTGGCGGAGACGGAGGGATTCGAACCCTCGATCCAGGTTTTGGCCCAGATGCTCCCTTAGCAGGGGAGTGCCTTCGACCTCTCGGCCACGTCTCCCAAACTTGTCGTCACATCAGGGAGGTGATGTAACGAAGGCGTGATATTACCTACTGTTCGCGATGCCGTCAAACATTATGCGCATCGAAATCCAACTTTTTTTGCGCGCCTGTCATGCGCCCGACACGTTTGGAGACATTTCCCCGCATCGTGACGGCAAAATCGCGTCTCGCGCCGCATGCACGCGCGCGCACGCGGCGCGATTTTGCCCGACGTCCCGCTCAGGCCTGATCGAGCTCGAACGCCTTGTGCAGCGCCCGCACGGCGAGCTCCATGTACTTCTCGTCGATCAGCACGGAAATCTTGATTTCCGAGGTGGAGATCAGCTGGATGTTGATACCCTCTTCGGACAGCGTGCGAAAGGCCTTGCTCGCGATACCGACGTGCGAGCGCATGCCCACGCCGACGATCGACACCTTGGAGACCTTCGGATCGCCCACGACTTCGGCCGCGCCGATGTGGCCCTGCACGTCGCTTTGCAGCAGCGCCATGGCGCGCTGGTATTCGCCGCGCGGCACCGTGAACGTGAAGTCGGTCTTGCCGTCCACGCTCAGGTTCTGGATGATCATGTCGACGTCGATGTTCGCGTCGGCGATCGGGCCGAGGATCTGGTAGGCGATGCCCGGACGATCCGGCACGCCGCGCACGGTGATCTTGGCCTCGTCGCGCTGGAATGCGATACCCGAGATGATGGCCTTTTCCATTTGTTCGTCTTCCTCAAAAGTAATCAGCGTGCCCGAGCGCGCTTCTTCGTCGAGCGCGATCATCGGGTCGGTCAGGCTCGACAGCACGCGAGTCTTGACCTGGTACTTGCCGGCGAATTCCACCGAACGGATCTGCAGCACCTTGGAGCCGAGGCTGGCCATTTCCAGCATCTCCTCGAAGGTGACCTTGTCGAGCCGGCGCGCCTCGTCGACCACGCGCGGGTCGGTCGTGTAGACGCCGTCGACGTCGGTGTAGATCAGGCACTCGTCGGCCTTGAGCGCAGCAGCCACGGCCACGGCCGAGGTGTCGGAGCCGCCACGGCCGAGCGTGGTAACGTTGCCGTTCGGATCGATGCCCTGGAAGCCGGTGATGACGACGACGCGGCCGGCGTTCAGATCGGCCATGACGCGCGTGTCGTCGATTTCGGAAATGCGGGCCTTGGTGAAAGCGCTGTCGGTCTTGATCGGTACTTGCCAGCCGGCATAGCTCACGGCGTCGACGCCCGCTTCCTTGAGCGCGAGCGCCAGCAGGCCGACGCTCACCTGCTCGCCGGTGGCGGCAATGGCGTCGAGTTCGCGCGGATCGGGTTGGGCCGAAATCTCTTTGGCGAGGCCCAGCAGACGATTGGTCTCGCCGGACATGGCCGACGGCACCACCACCATCTTGTGACCGGCCTTATGCCACTTGGCCACGCGCTTGGCGACATTCTTGATGCGCTCCACCGAGCCCATCGACGTGCCGCCGTATTTGTGTACGATCAGAGCCATAACATTGCTAACACATTGATTTAAAACCGTTTATGAATCCTGCGCGGGCACCTGACATGAGGGGCCGGTGACGTTTCGATTCGCGGAACTTTTGATTATCGCACGAATGTATCGCGATGGAGGCGGTTTGGCGCAGATTGCACTGTGTGCGGTATCGCCGGCGGCATCCGGCAGCAGATTCTGCTGTTTTTCTCCGTGTGGACGGCGTGTTATGTGCGCATGGCGCCCCCCAAGTCGCACCCATTCACGCTTCGTCTCGCCACGTCATCGTCCATCGCGCCCCGCCGCCCGCCTTTTCCTGCGCCACGCCGTCGATGCCCAAGCGCGGCACGAAGACGATTTCGTCACCCTGCCACACGACGGGCACATGCCGCAGCCAGGCGGCCACGCCCCGATGCTGAAACCAATGCTTGAGCGAACGTGAATGGCCCGCCGCGTGCTCGCGCCAACGTTCGCCCCCCACACGCGCCCGGGCGACCAACGGCTTCGCGCGCAACGCGGCCTCGTCGATCGACGCCCCACACGCTTCGCCCGCCGGCGCCGGGGCGAACACCACGCTTCCCTGCCATTGTGGCAAACGCCACTCGCGCTGCCCCGTCCAGTGCAGCACCACGTCGTCCTCCACGCCGTCGGCACGCGCATAGTCATACACGGGCGTCCACTGCAGCACGTCCCGGTACAGCCGCAACACCGCATCGCCATGCGGCAGAGTGAGCGACGCGTCGGGCTGCGCGTCGCGAATCTGACGCACCCACTCGTCGAGCCGCGCCTGCGGCGGCATCGCCAATCCTTCGCGCGCCACCCAATACCGCAACAGGTTGGCCAGCCGCCCGGCGTCGAGCGCCTGCACGGCGCTTCGCTGCAACGCCGCGCGCCCCGCCTCGTTCGGCTCGCCCGCCGCGACCACGGCAGCACGCTCGAAATCGAGCTGGGCCAGTTGATCGAGCAGCGATTGCGCCTGCGCCGCATGCCGCGCGAATCGTGCCAGCGTCTCGCGATACGCCGGCACATGCGCGGCGATCGCCGGCATCACGTCGTGGCGCAACGCATTGCGCAAGTGCTGGCGATCGTCATTGGAGGGATCCTCGACCCACGCGAGCGAACGCGCCTTCGCATACGCGCGCATCGCCTCGCGCGACACATCGAGCAGCGGACGCAGCAGTCGCACAGTGCGCGCGCTGCGTCCGACCACGGGCAGCGCGCCATGCGCGGACATTGCCGCCACCCCCGGCAATCCCGCGCCGCGCAACATCTGCAACAGCACGGTCTCGGCCTGGTCGTTGGCATGATGCGCCGTGAGCAGCCACGTGGCGCCATACGCCTCGCAACCCTCGGCCAGTGCTTCGTATCGGGCCGCGCGCGCCGCGCCTTCGATGCCCTGCTTCGCGTTGCGCGGCACCGTGACATGCTTGAGCACGAATGCGAAACCGCGCAGTTTCGCCTCTCGTGCGCACACGGTCGCCCACGCGTCGGCATGCTCGGACAACCCATGGTGAACGTGAATTGCCAACGGTTGAGCCACGATCTCGCCGGCCGCGCGGCGCGCCTGCACCCAATGCGCGAGCGCATCGAGCAGCACCATCGAGTCGAGGCCGCCGCTCAACGCGAGCGCAAGGCGCGGGACGTGAGCGGGCGCGGCAGGGGTGGCAGGGCCAGCAGAGGTAGCGTTGGGCGACGGGCAAGACGCAGGGCAGACGACGTGCGCCGAAAGCGCGAGGCACAAAGCGACGTCCATATGTGCCACTGCCGCGTCGCATCGGGCAGATGCGAACGCGGCAGCGGATAATTCTTGATGCGGCGTCGGCGCCGGCGTCATCGCCACGACGGGCGACGACGCACCGCCGGGCGCTTTACTTCGCGCCGGCTTCCTTGAATTTGCCATAGCTCATCAGACGCTCGAAACGGCGCTCGAGCAGTTCCTTGTGGCTCATGCCCTGGAACTGACGCAGCGAATCGGCCAGCGCACGCTTGAGCATGCCGGCCATGCCGAGCGGATCGCGATGCGCGCCGCCGAGCGGCTCGTTGACGATCTTGTCGATCAGCCCCAGCGCCTTCAGGCGATGCGCCGTGAGACCCAGCGCTTCGGCCGCTTCGGGCGCCTTGGCCGCGCTCTTCCACAGAATGGACGCGCAGCCTTCCGGCGAAATCACGGAATAGGTCGAGAACTGCAGCATCATGACCGTGTCGGCCACGGCCAGCGCGCCGCCCGAACCGCCCTCGCCGATGATCGTAGTGATCAGCGGCGTCTTCAACTCTGCCATCACGTACAGGTTGTGACCGATGGCCTCGGACTGGCCGCGCTCTTCCGCGTCGATGCCCGGATACGCACCCGGCGTATCGACGAACGTGAAAATCGGCAGCCCGAACTTCTCGGCGAGCTTCATCAGACGCATGGCCTTGCGATAGCCCTCGGGACGCGGCATGCCGAAATTGCGCAGCGCACGCTCCTTGGTGTCGCGCCCCTTCTGATGGCCGATCACCATGCAGGCCTGGCCGTTGAAACGCGCCATGCCGCCCACGATGGCGTGATCGTCCGCAAACGTGCGGTCGCCATGCAGTTCGTGAAAGTCGGTGAAGATGTCGCGCACATAGTCGAGCGTGTAGGGACGCTGCGGATGACGCGAGATTTGCGAAACCTGCCAGGGCGACAGGTTGGTGTAGATGTCCTTGGTGAGCTGCTGGCTCTTCTTTGAGAGGCGCTCGATCTCTTCGGAAATGTCGACGGCTGAATCGTCCTGCACGAAGCGCAGTTCTTCAATCTTCGCTTCGAGTTCGGCGATCGGCTGTTCAAAATCCAAAAAGGTGTTCTTCATCAGGTTTCCCCGGAAATGCGGCAGCGTATTGTACCGCCGGCAACGCCCGGCCGGTCGAGATAGGCAACTTTCATCGCCACATGACCCGCAATAGACGCGAATAATGAATCAATGAGACGGAATGGACGCGGATTATACGTCCTTCGCTGAACAATCAGTATTGAACCGGCACCGGCTCGAGACTGCGCCACATGTACCAGGTGGCAACGGAGCGCCACGGCTCCCAGTTGGCGGCCACTTCACGCGCTTCGCTGCGAGTGACGGGCTCTCCGCTGAAGTAGTTGACGCTGATCGCGTTGATGAGCCCGACGTCGTCGAGCGGCAGGACGTCCGGGCGCAGCAGGTTGAACATCAGGAACATTTCGGCCGTCCAGCGGCCGATGCCGCGAATGCCGGTCAACTCGGCGATCACGGCCTCGTCGTCCATGCTCGCCCAGGCGTCCACGTGCAACGCGCCCGACTTGAAGTGCGTCGCCAGATCGAGAATGTACTCGGCCTTGCGCCGCGACAGGCCGCAGCCGGCAAGCGCGTCGTGCCCGGCCTTGATGAACTGCGCCGGCGTGAGCCGTGGGCAGATCGCCACGACCCGATCCCACACGGCCTGCGCCGCCTTGACGGAAATCTGCTGGCCGACGATCGAGCGCGCGAGCGTGACGAACGGCTCGCCGCGACCGGTCAGATGCGCCGGGCCGAACTGCGGAATGAGCTTCTTGAGAATGCGGTCGCGCTTCATCAGATCGGCGCACGCCTGATCCCAGAACGCGGGACGCGTCGCCCCTGGGGCGACCGGCAACGGCACCACGCCGGCGACCTTCGCCTCGACGATCTCGCCTTCGATGCGCTCGATGGCGGGCGTGACGATGCGCGTCTCGCCGTCGCGCTTGGCGATGACGCGGCGCGTGGAGGCCGTACCGGAAGCGGCCGGCACTCCCGGTTTCGACGTCACCTTGCGTGCGACCTTGGCGCCCGGCTTCCCGCTCGCCCGGGGCGCGACCTTGCCGGCAGTGCGCGGCGTCGCTTCCTTCGGACTCGCCGGCTGCGCACGCTTGCGCGCCGGGCCTGCCGCGGCCGCCGCTCCCGCTCCCGCCCCCGCCCCCGCCCTCGCTTTGGTCGCTTTGGTTGCCTTGGCGGTCTTCGTTGCCGGCGCTTCCTCCACAACGCGCGTGGAAGTCTTGCCCGCCACGACCGCGATGCCGGTTCCGGAGCGCTTGGCGACCGGTGCGCGGCGGGCGCCGTCGAGCGGCGCTGCCGGCTTGGTCGTCTTCGTCGCGCGCTGGGTCGACGCGGTCTTGGTCGCCACCTTCGCGGCCACGGATTTACGAGTCACCATGAGTTTTTGCCTCGATGCGTCGCGCTCACGCACGACGCCATTCGGTGGCGCCTCCGGGACGATCTTCCAGCACGATGCCCTCGGCCAGCAATTCGGCACGGATGCGATCGGCCTCCCCAAAGTTGCGCTCGCGCTTGGCCCGTGCCCGCGCCTCGATGCGCGCCTCGACGGACGCGCGCAGCGCATCGCCGTCGCCCGCCGCCTCGCCGCCGGCCGCTCCCTGCAGGAACGTCTGCGGATCGCGGCCAAGCAGCCCGAGCGTGCCCGCAAGCCCCTGCAGCTGACGCACGAGCGCGCGATCGCGCTGCTTGTTGATTTCGCCGGCGAGTTCGAACAGCACCGAGATGGCCACCGCAGTGTTGAAGTCGTCGTTCATGGCCGCCGCGAAACGCTGCGCGAACGGCTCGTTCCAGTCGAGCGGGGCGCCGTCGCCCTGCACGTCCTTGAGCGCCGTGTACAGACGCGTCAGACCGCCGCGGGCATCTTCCAGGTGCGCGTCGCTGTAATTGAGCGGGCTGCGATATTGCGCACGCAGGATGAAAAAGCGCACGACCTCGGCGTCGAACTTCGCCAGCACCTCGCGAATCGTGAAGAAGTTGCCGAGCGACTTGGACATCTTCTCGTTGTCCACGCGCACGAAGCCGTTGTGCATCCAGTAATTCACGAAGGTCTCGCCCGTCGCTCCCTCGCTCTGCGCGATCTCGTTCTCGTGGTGCGGGAACTGAAGATCGGCGCCGCCGCCGTGAATGTCGAAATGGTTGCCGAGCAGCTCGCAGCTCATGGCCGAGCACTCGATATGCCAGCCAGGACGGCCCCGCCCCCACGGCGAGGCCCACTTCGACTCTTCCGGCTCGGTGTCCTTGGCGCGCTTCCACAGCACGAAGTCGAGCGGGTCCTGCTTGGCCGTATTGGCCGCCACGCGCTCGCCCGCGCGCAGGTCTTCGATGGACTTGCCCGAGAGCTGACCATAATTGGCGAACTTGCGCACGGCGTAGTTCACGTCGCCGTCTTCGGCCTGATAGGCATAGCCGTTGCGCTGCAGCATGCCGATCATGTCGACCATCTGGCCAATGAACTCGGTCGCGCGTGGCTCGTGATCGGGACGCTGCACGCCGAGCGCATCGGCGTCTTCGTGCATGGCCGCGATGAAGCGCGTGGTGAGCTCGCGCATCGTCTCGCCGTTTTCCACGGCGCGCTTGATGATCTTGTCGTCGATGTCCGTGATGTTGCGCACGTAGGTCACGCGATAGCCGAGCGTGCGCAGCCAGCGCTGCACCATGTCGAACACCACCATCACGCGCGCATGACCGATGTGACAGTAGTCGTACACCGTCATCCCGCAGACATACATGCGAACTTCGCCGGGAACGAGGGGTACGAACGGCTGTTTGTCTCGCGCGAGCGAGTTGTAGACGCGGAGTGAATCCATAGATAAGCGCTTGACCATCGTCGCAGCGGGCGGCAGCAGCGCCGGACGCTGCGACGATGTCGTCGACGCCGGCGCACGATCGAAACCGTGCGAGCGAACGCGACATCGCGAGGCGGGCTGCGCGCCGTGCGGTAGAAAAAACGAACCTGCGAACCGCATCCGCCGCCAGCAGGACAAATGGCGCGGGTCGGGCGCAGGTGTTTTGTTAGAATGCGGCCGAGTATAGCATCTCTTGCGCACCTCTCAGGTATCCCAAGCACCCACTATGACGCAACCCAGCCGGTCACTTTCGCACCCCGCAACGCGCCTTCTCTCCCGACGCCGCTCACCTGCCGCAGCCGCACGCCGCGCGCGCTCGCTCGCGCTCGTCGGCGCGACGCTCGGCCTCGCAGGCGCGCTGTTCACCCTGCCGGCCGGCGCGCAGGCGATCATCGATCCGCCGCCGCCCGCACCGCTGCAAACGCCGCAGCAGGCAAGCGAGTCGGCCATCAACAAACTGGTCGACAAGGGCAACTTCGGCGAAGCGCTCGCGAAGATCGACGAACACCTCAAGCAGTATCCGCGCGACGCGCAGGTGCGCTTCACACGAGGACGCGTGTTGATGGAGATGGGCCGCAACGCCGAGGCGATCGACGCCTTTACCGCACTCACGCAGGACTTCCCCGAACTGCCCGAGCCCTACAACAACCTGGCCGCGCTCTACGCCCAGGCCGGCGAATACGACAAGGCGCGCGCCGCGCTCGAGAGCGCGATCCGCAACAATCCGGGCTTCGCCGTGGCGTATTCGAACCTGGGCGACGTCTACGCGAAACTCGCGCAGCAGGCTTATCAGAAGTCGCTCAAGCTCGCGCCCACGGCACGCGTGTCGAACCGCGAGAAGATCCTCTCGAACATGCTCGCGCCGCAGCGCGCCGCCCCGGTCAGCCAGGCGCCCTCCGCGCCCAAGGCCGGCGACGACGCGGCGCTGCGCAACGTCGGCAAGTCGGGCAACTAGACCTTTCGCGGCCTCTCGAACCGGCGCCCTCGTTCATCGCCCGTTCGCCCTTCATTCGTCGTTCCTTCCTCCTTCATTCATTACGGAGACAAACGCATGTCCTTTCCGAATCGCCTGCGTCGCACGCTGCTCACCGGCGCACTCGCCGCTGCAGCGTTGGCCGGCGCGAGCGTGAGCGCCTTCGCGGACTCGCCCCCGAGCGCAGCGGGCGCCGCCACGCAGCAGGCGCAACCGCGGGTGCAGTTCAAGACGTCGGCCGGCAGCTTCGTGGTCGAGCTCAACCCCAAGGCGGCGCCGAAGACGGTCGAGAACTTCCTGCAATACGTGAACTCGGGCTTCTACAACGGCACGATCTTTCACCGCGTGATCAACGGCTTCATGATCCAGGGCGGCGGCTTCACGCCCGAGATGTCCGAGAAACCCACGCGCGCGCCGATTCCGCTCGAGTCGCAAAACGGCCTGAAGAATGCGGCCGGCACCATCGCCATGGCACGCAGGTCGGACCCGAATTCCGCCACCGCGCAATTCTTCATCAATGTGAAGGATAATGCGGGCTTGGACTACCCCAACCCGGACGGCTACGGCTATGCCGTCTTCGGCAAGGTGGTGGCCGGCATGGACACCGTCGAGAAAATCAAGGGTGTCGCCACGACCAGCAAGGGTGTGTATCAGAACGTGCCGGCAACGCCGGTCGTCATTGAATCGGCCAGCGTCGTCAAACGCTGAACTCCTCCGGCCTGCCGGGACCATTTCATCAGAAGGAAAGCATCATGGTTGAACTGCACACCAATCACGGCATCATCCGTATCGAGCTCGACGAAGCCAAGGCCCCGAAGACGGTCGAGAACTTCCTGAACTACGTGAAAGCCGGCTTCTACGACAACACGGTGTTTCACCGCGTCATCAACGGCTTCATGATCCAGGGCGGCGGTTTCGAGCCGGGCATGAAGCAAAAGAGCACGCAGGCTCCGATCGACAACGAAGCCAACAACGGCCTGAAGAACAGCAAGTACACGCTGGCCATGGCCCGCACGAACGATCCGCATTCGGCCACCGCCCAGTTCTTCATCAACGTGGCCGACAACGACTTCCTGAACCACAGCTCTCCCACGCCGCAAGGCTGGGGCTACGCCGTGTTCGGCAAGGTCGTCGAAGGCCAGGAAGTCGTCGATGCGATCAAGGGCGTGAAGACCGGTTCGAAGGGCTTTCATCAGGACGTGCCGGTCGACGACGTCGTGATCGAGAAGGCCGTCATCGTCGCGTAAGCACCCTGCCCGCTCACTGCGACAATCGATGCCGGTATCGACTGCGCGGTGCCCGCAATGCCCCGTGACACCACGGGGCGACGGGCCCGCGCTTTTCATTTCCGACCTTCACCTCTCGCCCGCTCTGCCGCGCACGGTGCAAGTGTTCGAAGACTTCCTGCGCGGTCCCGCGCGCGAAGCGTCCATCCTTTTCATCCTCGGCGACCTGTTCGAATACTGGGTGGGCGACGACATGCTCGGCGCCGACATGCCCGTCTCGGGCCGCGACGCGCCCGCCGCCTCGACCACTTCCGCCTCCGCCACCACGACCGAGCCGCTTGGCGCGTTCGCGCGGCGCATGACCGCCGCGCTGGCCGGGCTCGCGGCCAGCGGAGTGCCGATCGCCGTCATGCGGGGCAACCGCGACTTTCTGCTCGGCGAGCGCTTCGCACGCGCTGCCGGCGCGGTGATGCTCGACGATCCGTGCGTGTTCTCGTTTCTCGGCCAGGCGCTCGTGCTCAGCCACGGCGACCAGTTGTGCACCGACGACGTGGGTTATCAGCGTTTTCGCCGCGTGGCGCACTCGCCGCTGGGCAAGGCGTTTTTCCTCGCGCTGCCGCTACGGGTGCGCATGGCGCTCGCCGATCGCATCCGCCGACGCAGCGCCGCCCGGGGCGCTCACCGGATGGCGTATGCCGACGCCAATCAGCACGCCATCCACGCCTTGCTCGACGCCACAGGCGAGCGCACGCTCGTGCATGGCCACACGCATCGTCCGGCGCGCCATGCCGACGGGCGTCGCGTGCGCTGGGTGCTGCCCGACTGGGAGTTCGACGTGACGCCGCCTCGCGGCGGCTACCTGCAATGGGACGCTCGCGGCCTGCGCGCCGTCGATCTGGCGCCTAGCACGTCGGGCCTGCCGGCCGCCGACGCGACTGACACCGACACCGACACCTCCGACGGGTAAGCCGTCCGCACGAAAGTACGAAAGTACGAAAGTACGAAAGTACGAAAGTGCAAAATGAAACCAAGCGAAGCGACCCGTCATGACGGCGGGCCGCTTCGCTTTGACCGTGCCGCGCGCGATGCGCTTCACATTTCCTGGATCTCCTTGCCGAGCTTGCGCAGCTCGGCCGTATCGATCCGGCTCGCGCCCAGCGCCTCCAGGTGCGCACCAAGCTGGTTGAGCGCGGCGACCATCACGTCGATCTTGTGCGCCTGGTCGGTCGCGTTCTCGATCAAGCCGTGAATGGCGAGCGAGACGGGATCGTCCGCGTTCGGCGTGACGCCGTATGCCGAGAATTCCGCCTTGCGTCCATTGCCGCCCGGCGCGCCCGCGGCTGGTGCGGCCTGTGCGTCGGTCCGCGGCGCCTCGGCGCTGCGCGGACGAATGATGCGCGCGGGATTGCCCACGGCCGTCCCGCCGGCCGGCACTTCCTTGACCACCACGGCGTTCGAACCGATCTTCGCCCCTTCGCCCACGGTGAAGCCGCCGAGCACCTTCGCGCCGGCGCCGACGATCACGCCGGCCTCGAGCGTCGGGTGGCGCTTCGCGCCGCGCGTGAGCGACGTGCCCCCGAGCGTGACGCCCTGATAGATCGTGCAATCGTCACCGACCACGGCCGTCTCGCCGATGACCACGCCCATGCCGTGATCGATGAAGACGCGGCGGCCGAGCGTTGCCCCCGGGTGAATCTCGATGCCGGTGAGAAAGCGCGCGTACTGCGATATGTAGCGGCCGAGCCACTTGAAGCCCGCGCGCCAGCAACCGTTGGCCACGCGATGGAGCATGACGGCGTGCAAACCCGGATAGCAGGTCAGCACCTCCCAGTTGCTGCGGGCGGCGGGGTCCTTTTGCCGGATGGCGGCGATATCTTCGCGAAGACGGGTAAACATGAGCCTGAAGTCGATCCTGTGGTGCGCGTCCTGCCGCCTCGGGGCAGGATCGTCGCGGCGTAACCGGAGAGCCGCCGGCCGGCACGGCGCGCGGGCGGTGCGGCGGGGCATGACCTGGGGCGGTGGCACCTGGCGCAAACGGCAGGACCACGCGTGTCGGCACAGGGCTAACAGTGCACGTGATAAGGCAGGGAGGCGGCGCAACGCTGGCGCAAACGATTCATATCCGCGAGAGACCGATAAGCTTGTGACTGAAGATTGTATGGGGTTTTGCCAATGTGTGCAGACGCCCCCTTTCGACGAAAATGGCCGCAGCGCGGCCATCGTCGCTCGTCACATCGGCCGCGTGCTCAACGCCGGATCTTGCGCTCGAGGATGTGCTTGGCGATGCCGCGCAGGATGTTGACCTCCTCGCGCTCCAGATGGCTCTTCGCGAAAAGCCGGCGCAGGCGCGTCATGAGCTTCCTGGGATTGTCCGGATCGAGAAAATCGAGCTCGACGAGCGCGCGCTCCAGATGCGCGAGCATGCCCTCGACGTCGTCGCGCGTCGCGAGCGAATCGTGCGCGCCCGCGCCGGGCGCCACCGGCGCTGCCGTCGATGCTGCCGTCGATGCTGCCGCGCTCGCCTGCCCGCTCCCGCCCGACGAGTCGCGCCGCTCGTGCGCGAGGCATGCCAGGCGCGCTTCATACGCGATCAGTTGTACCGCCTGGGAAAGATTGAGCGAGCTGTAGCGCGGATTGGCGGGAATGTGAACGAGTGCGTTGCAGCGCTCGACATCGGCGTTCGACAGCCCCGTGCGCTCACTGCCGAACACGAAGGCCACCGCCTCGCCCTGCGCCGCATGTTGCACGGCCAGCGCGGCGCTCTCGCGCGGCTCGGCGTTCGGCGGTCCGTATTCGCGCGAGCGCGCCGAGAGCGCGACGGCCCAGCTCACGCCGTGCAGCGCCGTGTCCAGGTCCGGCACGACAAGCGCGCTCGCCAGCACGTCGTCCGCGCCACTCGCGAGCGCCACGGCCTGCGTTTCGCGCAGGACTTCGGCGCCGCCCCGCGGCGCGGCCAGCACGAGACGGCCAAAGCCCATCGTCTTGATTGCGCGCGCGGCGGAGCCGACATTGCCGGGATGGCTCGTCTCGTTGAGCACGAAGCGCACGCGATCGAACAACGGCGGCGCGGCGGTGGGATCGACGGCGCCGGAGGAATCGAAGGGACCGGCAGAAGCAATGGACTGAGACATAGAACGACGATGACGGCAATGACACCGGGGCAGCATGACGTGGGCGGGCGCTTGCGGAGCAGCCCCGTGCGGCAGCGCCTTGAACACGTTGACCGGGCGCTGACTGGCGTTAATTGACACTAAGCGACACTAATCGGCACTAATCGGCACCGAGCGGCGCCCATCGGCACGAACCGACGGCGGCCGGCGGCTGATCGGCGTCCGAGCGGCGCGGGCGGGTCCGCGCAAACGCCGCTATTTTGCCTGAATCGCTTCGCGTGCGGGGCACGACGTGCCGGGTCGGGGGGCCAGGATCGGGCGCATCGATCACGCGCCCCCCCGGGCCTGGGGGCACCGCCGCACCTTCCCGAGATGCCCCGCCGACGGGCGCGGTGGAGCGCACGGGACCGACGACTGCCGCAGTAAAAGGGTCAGAGCGCAAAAACGGCAAAGCGGACCGCACGCCTTTTTGCTAAAATACGCGTTTTCGTCCTCGCAAACGAGTCGCCACGCGTGCGGCGCTTGCCGGGACATCGCTCTTGCCCAATTCGTTCGCTTTGTCCGCCATGCCTGCCGTCCGGCCCACAGGGGTCGCCTGTTGCGCGGCGATGGCCTTAACAGGAATCTGTCATGCAGCATCCCATGCTCAATATCGCGGTGAAGGCCGCGCGCCGTGCCGGCGGCATCATCAGCCGGGCTTCCCTCGACGTTGACGTCATCAAGGTCAGCAAGAAGCAGCACAACGACTTCGTGACGGAAGTGGACAAGGCGGCAGAGCAAGCGATCATCGACACCCTTCTCCAGGCCTATCCCGACCACGCCGTCCTTGCCGAAGAATCGGGCGAGGCGCACGGCAACTCGGATTCGGAATATCAGTGGATCATCGATCCGCTCGACGGCACCACGAATTTCATTCACGGCCTGCCCTACTACTGTACCTCGATCGCGCTGGCGCACAAGGGCGTGGTCCAGCAAGCGGTGGTCTACGATCCCACCCGCAACGAACTCTTCACGGCCTCGCGCGGCCGCGGCGCCTACCTCGACGGCAAGCGCATCCGCGTCTCGCGCCGCGACCGTCTGGCCGACGGCCTGATCGGCACGGGCTTCCCGTTCCGAGACCTGCAAGGCGTGGAAAACTACCTCAAGATGTTCGGCACGATGACCGAACACTGCGCCGGCATCCGCCGTCCGGGCGCCGCCGCGCTCGATCTGGCGAACGTCGCCGCCGGCCGCATGGACGGTTTCTTCGAGCAGGGCCTCAATCCGTGGGACATGGCCGCGGGCAGCCTGCTGATCACGGAAGCGGGCGGTCTGGTGGGCAACTACACCGGCGACTCGAACTTCCTGTTCGAAGGCGAGATTCTCGCGGGCAACCCGAAGATCTATGCGCAGATGGTCAAGCTGCTCGAGGGCTATTCGTGCGCCGGACGCCCGGCCGCCAAGTCGAAGACCGGCGCGAGCGCGACGGAAGACAACGCGCAGTCGTAAGCCCGCGCCCCCCCCGACAAGCACGAAAGCACGAAAGCACGAAAAAGGGCTGCCCCTGGCAGCCCTTTTTTTCTTTTCCACGGCGCGTCCGGCAGGCGCCGCCTGCCCTTGCGTTCCTGCGTCAGCGTTTCAGGCGCCCAGGCGCGCGAGCACCGTCTCGCGACCGAGCAGCTCGAGCACCGCGTCGATCGACGGCGTGTGCGTGGTGCCCACCACGAGCAGGCGCACCGGCATCGCGAGTTGCGGCATCTTCATACCGTGCTGCGCGAGCGTGGCCTTGAACGCCGCCGAGATCGCCTCCTTCTTCCACTCGGGCAAGGCGGCGAGCGCCGCGGCCAGATCCTTCACGGCCGCGCGCGCGGCGTCCGTCATGTGCTGCGCCAGGTCCGCGTCCGACGGCGCCGGCTTGCGATAGAACATCTGCGCGCTTTGCGCAATGTCCTTGACCGTGTTCGCGCGATCCTTGAACAACGCGACCACGCCGGCGAGCGCGGGCCCGCCCTCGATCGACACGCCCGCCTTCTGCAGGAATGGCTCGGCCAGGCCGGCCAGACGGTCGTTGTCGGCCTGTTTCAGGTACTGGCTGTTGAGCCACAGCAGCTTTTCCGGGTTGTGCTGCGCGGGCGACTTGCCCAGATGCTCCAGATCGAACCACGCGACGAACTGCTCGCGCGAGAACACTTCGGCGTCGCCGTGCGCCCAGCCCAGACGCGCCAGATAGTTGAGCACGGCCTCCGGCAGGAAACCTTCCTCGCGATACTGCACAACGCTCATCGCGCCGTTGCGCTTGGACATCTTCTCGCCCTGATCGTTGAGCACCGTGGGCAGGTGCGCGTAGACCGGCGGCTCCTTGCCCAGCGCGCGGAAGATGTTGATTTGGCGCGGCGTGTTGTTCACGTGATCGTCGCCGCGAATCACATGCGTGATATCCATGTCGATGTCGTCGACCACGACGCAGAAGTTGTACGTCGGCGTGCCGTCCGGGCGTGCGATCACGAGATCGTCGAGCTCTTCGTTCGAGATTTCGATGCGGCCCTTCACGGCGTCGTCCCACACGACGCTGCCCGTGAGCGGGTTCCTGAAGCGCAGCACCGGTTGCACGCCGGGCGGCGGCTCGGGCAGCACCTTGCCCGGCTCCGGGCGCCAGCGGCCGTCGTAGCGCGGCTTCTCGCCGCGCGCGCGCTGCTGCTCGCGCAGTTCGTCGAGCGCTTCCATGCTCATGTAGCACGGATACACGTGGCCGGCGTCCTTCAACTGCTGCAGCACTTCGCGATAGCGATCCATGCGCTGCATCTGATAGAACGGCCCTTCATCGTAGTCGAGCCCGAGCCATTGCATGCCTTCGAGAATGACTTGCACCGCTTCCGGCGTGGAGCGCTCGAGATCGGTGTCCTCGATGCGCAACACGAACGCGCCGGCGTTGTGACGCGCGAAGGCCCACGGATAAAGAGCGGAACGGATGTTGCCCAGGTGGATGAATCCGGTCGGGCTAGGCGCAAAGCGGGTGCGGACAGTGGTCATGATTTGGCTTCGGTGCATCGCGTTGGCAACAAACAAAAACGCCCGCGGCGGAGGGTCTCGCGCAGGCGGGTCGCCAACATTCGGAAGCCGTCATTATATCAGCCGAGTGCGTGCATTCGCGGCACAGTCCGAGCCGGGCTCGGAATTTCCTGGGGAGCCATCGGGCGCCTTACCCGCATGCGCACGATGAATCCTGCTGGCGGCTCGCGTCGCCGTTCGGTTCGCGTCGCCGCTCAGAGCTTGGCCAGCGAGACCTCGGTGGCCTTGACGAGCGCCACGACTTCGGAGCCCACGTCCAGACGCAACTCGTCGATCGAGCGCGTGGTGATGACCGACGTGACGATGCCGCTCGGCGTCTCGACGTCGACTTCGGAGAGCACCGGGCCGCGCAGGATTTCGCGGATTCGGCCCTTGAACTGGTTGCGAACGTTGATGGCGGTGATACCCATGGTGAACTCCAATGTACGTAAAGTGTGAACGAAAAAATCGGCAAGCGGCGTAGCGCGAGCGTGTCAGACCGCCCAGCGCACGGTGGCGGCGGGCCAGGTCGGCGCCGGCGCGGCGGCCTGCGGCGCGTTGGGCGGCTCGGCTTGCAGCACGCGTGCGAGCACCTGCGCCTCGAGCCCGGCGAATTCGGCGCTGCCGCGAGCGCGCGGACGTGCGAGCGACACCGCCTGGTCCAGCCCCAACCGGCCGTGTTCGATCAGCACCACGCGATCGGCAAGCGCCACGGCTTCCTGCACGTCGTGCGTGACGAGCAGCGCCGTGAAGCCGTGCGCACGCCAGAGACGCTCGATGAGCGCGTGCATCTCGATGCGAGTGAGCGCATCGAGCGCGCCGAGCGGCTCGTCGAGCAGGAGCAGGTCGGGCTGATGAACGAGCGCGCGCGCGAGCGCCACGCGCTGGCGCTGACCGCCCGAGAGCTGGCTCGGCCAGTCATGCGCACGTTCGGCCAGACCGACTTCGCGCAGCACGTCGAGCGCCCTTGCGTGCGCGGACTTCGGCAGACCGAGCGCCACGTTCTGCAGCACCGTGCGCCACGGCAGCAGCCGAGCGTCCTGAAACATGATGCGCGTGGCGACATTGGCTGCACTGGCCACGCCGGCGGCGCCCGTTACACCGCCTGGGCCTGTCACGCCCGTCACGCCCGTCACTCCCGTCACGCCCGTTACGCTCGTTACGCCCGCCGGCCCCCCATCGGTCTCGCCCGCGAGCGTGTGGCCGTCGAGCGCGATGTGGCCGGCGTCTGGCGTCTCCAGCCCGGCGATGAGCCGCAGCAGCGTGGACTTGCCGCAACCGCTGCGCCCCACGATGGCAGCAAACCCTCCGCGCGGAATGGACAGCGAGAAGTCCGAGAGCACCGGGCGTGCGCCATAGCGCTTGCTGATCGCCTCGATCCGCAGGCCCGAAGCCGCCGGGCCTGCCGTCGAATGCACGACCTTCAGGTTGGTCGCACCCGCGTGCGCGTGGCCCGCCGCAGTGCGCGACGCGGCATGCGCGGCCCGCGCGCTTGCATTGACACCGAGCGGAAACTGCGTGCCGAACGGATCGGCATGGGGGTCGAGCGACACGCCGGCGGCGGCACGTTGCTCGGCGGTCCACTCGGCTTCGATGTCGACGCCCGCGACCGGGGCGAGTTGTTGTGCGCTCATGCGACAGCTCCTCGTTGAAAGGCCGGATGCCAGCGCAACCAGCGAAACTCCAGTTCCTTGGCCAGCACGTCGGCCAGCTTGCCCAGCAGGGCGTACAGCAAAATGCCCACGAGCACGATGTCGGTCTGCAGGAATTCACGCGCGTTCATCGTGAGATAACCGATGCCCGACTGCGCCGAGATCGTCTCCGCCACGATCAGCGTGACCCACATCAACCCGAGCGAGAAGCGCACGCCGACGAGGATCGACGGCAGCGCGCCGGGCAGGATCACGTCGCGATACAGCGCCCAGCCGCGCAGACCATAGCTGCGCGCCATCTCGACCAACGCCGGGTCGACGGCGCGAATGCCCGCGTAAGTATTCAGATACATGGGGAAGAACACGCCGATGGACACGAGGAACAGCTTGGCCTTCTCGTCGATGCCGAACCAGAGAATGACCAGCGGAATGAGCGCCAGATGCGGGATGTTGCGCAGCATCTGGAACGAAGAATCGAGCGCCGTCTCGGCTACGCGCGACAAGCCGGTGAGCATGCCGAGCAGCAGGCCCAGGCCGCCGCCGATCAGAAAGCCGATCACCGCACGCCCCGTCGAGACGCCGATGTCGCGCCAGATCTGGCCACTCACGGCAAGCTGCCACGCCGCGTCGACCACGGCCGAAGGCGCGGGAAGCACGCGCGTGGAAAGCCAGCCCGCCTGTGCGGCAGCCTGCCACGCCGCGACGAGCGCAACGGGCACGATCCACGGTGCGAGCCGCCGTGCGCCGGCGCGCCAGAGGCGTTGCAGCAGCGGCCCGGCGGCAGCCGCGCCCGCCGTTACGGGCCGCGCCGGCGAGCCGTTGCGGTCCTGCCGAAGGCCGCCGTCGGCGGCGTTGGCGACGTTGGCGGTGTCAGTGGCGTCGGAGTGAAGCGTTTGCGTCATGCTCGTTTGCGTCATGCTCATTTTTCCCCGGGCTCTCGCAGCCCGTATCCATGCGGGCGAGCGTCACACGACGGTGCCGCCCGCTTCCAGTCGGCGTTCGGTTCTGTCTCGCGAATTCAGCTCTGCGAAGCGCGCGGCACGAGGTTGTTGGCCATCAGCTCGCCGACGGGGCCGGCGAGCGGCGCGCTGCCGAGCCGCTCACGCACCTCGCGCGGCAGATGCGGGAACACCAGTTCGGCGAAGCGATACGCTTCTTCGAGATGCGGATAGCCCGAGAGGATGAACGTGTCGATGCCCAACTCGGCGTATTCGCGCAGGCGCTGCGCGACGGTCGGCCCGTCGCCCACGAGCGCCGTGCCCGCGCCGCCGCGCACCAGCCCCACACCGGCCCACAGGTTCGGCGCGATCACGAGCTTGTCGCGGCGTCCGCCGTGCAGCGCCGCCATGCGACGCTGCCCTTCCGAATCCATCTTCGCGAACTGCGCCTGCACGCGCGCGATGGTGTCGTCGTCGAGCTTGCTGATGAGCGCGTCGGCCGCGCGCCACGCTTGGTCTTCCGTCTCGCGCACGATCACGTGCAGCCGCAGCCCGAAACGCAGCGTGCGGCCGCGCCGGGCCGCACGTGCGCGCACGTCGGCGATCTTCTCGGCCACGTCGGCCAGCGGCTCGCCCCACGTCAGATAGACGTCGAGCTGCTCGGCGGCGATCTCGCGCGCAACGTCGGACGAACCGCCGAAGTACAGCGGCGGATGCGGCGCCTGCACCGGCGGGAAGAACAGCTTCGCGCCCTTCGCACGCAGATGCCTGCCTTCGAAATCCACCGTCTCGCCGGTATGCGACTTCTCGAACAGCGCGCGCCAGATGCGCAGGAACTCGTCGGTGACGGCATAGCGCTGGGCGTGGTCGGCGAAAAAGCCGTCGCCTTCGAGCTCGCCCGCATCGCCGCCGGTCACGACATTGATCAGCAGCCTGCCCCCCGACAGGCGATCGAACGTCGCGGCCATGCGCGCGCTCAGGGCGGGCGATGCAATGCCCGGGCGCACCGCCACGAGGAACTTGAGACGCCGCGTGGCGCCGATGAGGCTCGACGCCGTCACCCAGGCGTCTTCGCACGAGCGGCCCGTAGGCAGTAGCACGCCTTCGTAGCCGAGCGCGTCGACAGCGCTCGCGATCTGGCGTGCGTAATCGAAGTCGAAGACGCGCCCTCCCTCGGACGTGCCCAGGTAGCGCGTGTCGCCGTGTGTGGGAATGAACCAGAAGACTTGCATGCTGGCTCCGGCGATCAGGCAGCCAGCGTGGCGCGCGCGAGCCCGGGGCGCGCGGCGGCGGCCGGCCATTGGCGGATCACCTCGCGCTCGTGCAGCCACCGCGAGAGCTGGTCGACGGTCGCGCCCAGGCGCTCGGCAATGGTGCTGTCGAGCAGCGCGCCGTCTTCCTTGGGCACCTGCTGGTCGACGGCAAAGACCCCGCGCAGGATGTGCTGTGCGCCCAGCGCCGAGAGCACCGGCTTGAGCGCGTAGTCGAGCGCGAGCAAATGGGCCGGGCTGCCGCCGGTGGCAAACGGCGCGACGAGCTTGTCGGCAAGGCCGTCCTGCGGCAGCACGTCGAGAAAGGCCTTGAGCAAGCCGCTGTACGCGGCCTTGTAGACGGGCGTGGCCACGACCACCGCCTGTGCGCCGGCCACCTGTGCGAGCGCGTGACGCAGATCGTCGTGGGACGTGTCGGCCGAGAGCAGCGCGGCCGGCGCGAGTGCGCGGATGTCGATGCGCCGCACGGCAATGCCGGCCGCGGCGAGTTCGTGTTCGACGAAGCGCAGCAGCCGGGCGCTGCGCGAGGCGCCCGACGGGCTGCCCGAGATCGTGACGGCGTATGTCATACTTCCCTGCCAAAGACGGGCCGTGTCACGCACGCGTCGCGCGCCGGCCCTGTGGATTCGAAGCACACCGCATACGTGCACACGACGCGACGCGCGCCCGGCACCCGGTGCGGGCCGGGGTCCGCCGGCCACTGATGAACCAGTTTAGCGAGGCGGTCCGCGCGTTCGAACCAATGAATCCGGGATTGCTTTGCGCGTTTTTTCATAACCTGTAGTCATGCACCGTTCGCGCCTTATTCCCCGGCGTGGTGCTTCGTCCGATTTTTCCCTGGCCATGTCCGCCCCGATCCTCGAACTGCGCGAGTACTGTCCGACCGAGAACAGCGACACCCACGACTTTCACCAAGTCGTGATCGGGCTGTCCGGACGCATGGCGATCTCGCTCGATGGCGACGCCGCGCGATACGGCCGCGTGGGCGCGCGCAACGGCGTGGTGATCCCGGCCGGCATGCGCCACGACTACCGCGGCGACGGGCCCAACCGTCAGGTGGTGCTCGATGTACCAGTGCGGCTCGCCGCGCTCACCGGCGCCGCACGCGCGTTTGCATGCGAGGCGTTCTTTTCGCTCGATGCGTCGCTGCTGGCGCTCGCGCGCCGTATCGCGGCCGGCGTGGACGCGGGCCGGCCGCTCAGCGAGACCGACCCCGTCGTGCGCGAATGGCTCGACGCCCTCATGGCCCGGCTCGCGCCCGCCCGCCACGCGCAGCGCACCGTGCGGCTCGATCTCGCACGCGTCGACGCCCGGCTGCGTGCCGATCTGGCCGCGCCCGCCGACACCGCCACGCTCGCGCGCGAAGCAGGCATGAGCGTGCGGCACTTCCACGAGTGCTTCGTCGCGATGACCGGCGAGACGCCGCATCGCCACCTGATGCGCCTGCGCCTGGCGCGCGCCGCGCAGCGGCTCGCAAGCACCGACGCTGCGCTGGCCGACATCGCGCTCGACGTCGGCTTCAACGATCAGAGCGCCCTTACCCACGCGTTTCGGCGGCATTTCGGCCAGACGCCCGCCGCGTGGCGGCGCGAGCAGCGCAGCGGGCAGCCGGCTGCCGAATTTCACAAGCCGCAGGCGGCGCCGGGACGCTAGTCTGTGCGCTTCATCATCCACCGATATCCATCGATTCAGGAACGGAACGGGAACGGAACGGGGAACGGAACGAGGAAGGGAGCGAGCATGGCCGAGACCATCGAATGGCAGGACTTCGAGAAAGTCGAATTGCGCGTGGGGACCATCGTCGCCGCGCGAGTCAACGAGAAAGCGAAAAAACCGGCCTACGTGCTGGAAGTCGATCTGGGCGAGCTGGGCGTGAAGACGTCGAGCGCGCAAATCACCGTGCACTACACGCCCGATTCGCTCGTCGGTCGCCAGGTGCTGTGCGTGTGCAACTTCGCGCCGAAGCGCATTGCCGGCATCGCCTCGGAAGTGCTCGTGACCGGCTTTGCGGACGCGCAGGGCGCCATCGTGCTCGCGGGCGTGGAACGCCCGGTGCCCAACGGCGCGCGGCTGCACTAGGTCTGCCAAGTCCGCCACGTTCGCCAGGTTCGCTGAATCCGCCAGGCCCCGGGCGGTGGCATCGCGCAAAAGCGACTGCCGTTCGTCTCATGAATTTCCCCCCGCGGACACCAATCGCGCGATCCATGGTCGAATGCGGCGACGCTGCACGGCGCCCCGGCAACCGCGCCAATGCATCGGCCAACGCGCGTGAGCGCAGCAACACGGCACTTGGGGGGAAACGATTTTGAAATCACTGTCTTACCGATTGTCTCTCGGCCTCGCCGGCCTGGCCACGTTCTGGGCGCTCGGCATGCTGAGCATCAACGAGTTCGGCAAGAGCGCAGCACTCATGATGACGGCGCTGCCTGGGCTTGCAGGCCTGTGCCTGTGGCTGCGCGCGCCCCGCGCGTGGCTGAGCGCGACGGCGCTTGGCGTGCTCGCCATCTTCTTTCTCGATGCGGCGACGAAGGGCTTTCTGCGCGATTATTTCGGCATGCGGCCGAATCACCTGCTAGTGCTCCAGGCGGTGTTCAACACCAATCCGTCGGAGGCGGGCGAGTTCCTTGTGCATCACTGGCGCGACGTCTTCGAAGCGAGCGCCGCCTTCGCCGCGATCATGGCGAGCGTCGCCGCGCTCGAGCGCCGTCTGTCGCGCGCGGAAGCCGCCCGGCGGCCGACGCCGATGCGGCGCGGCGGCAAGATTGCCGTCGCCACGCTGCTCGCCGGCTTCCTCGCGCTGCACCTCAATCCGACGATGGCCAAGGAGAACCCCCTGCTCTACTGGCCGATCCGCTATCTCGACTACAAGGCGCAGCTCGCGCACGCCGACAAGCTCCAACGCGAGCTGGAAGCCAACATGACCCGACGAGACGCCTGGCAGGTGCGCTATCGCGGGCCGGCCAACCACACCGTCGTCTGGGTGATCGGCGAGAGCCTGAATCGCAACAACATGTCGCTCTACGGCTATGCGCGCAACACCACCCCAATGCTCGATTCACTGCGCGAGCATCTGATCGTGTTTCGCGACGTAGTGTCGTCGGAGCCGGCCACGATGGCCTCGCTCATGAAGATGCTCACGCCGGCGAGCCTCGACGATCCCGAAGCGTGGACCCGTCAACCCGATCTCGTGATGCTTGCCAGGGAAGCGGGTTATCGCACTTACTGGATCTCGAATCAGGTGCCCAACGACGGCTGGCTCGGGCTCGTCGCCGGTCGCGCCGACAAGCGCGTATTCATCAACAAGGGTTTCGGGCGCGGCGAGAACAATGTCGACGGCAACCTGCTGCCCGAATTCGACGCGGCGCTCGCCGACGACGCGCCCCGCAAGCTGATCGTCGTGCATCTGCTCGGTGCGCACCCGACCTACAACATGCGCTACCCCGAGGAATACGCGCGCTTCGACAGCGGCGACGATGCCGTGATGACCAGCCTCAAGGCGCAGGGACGCTCGCTGTGGGTGCGACGTCTGCGCAACGAGTACGACAACGCCGTGGCTTACAATGACTTCGTCGTGGCGAGCCTCATCCGCAAGACGATGGCCGCGTCGGCGAAGGCCGGCGGCGCCTCTGGCGCCAGCCTGCTCTTCAGTTCCGATCATGCACAGGAAGTCGGGCACACGCGCAATCACACGGGCCAGTCAGTCGCGGACGCCTCCGGCTATGAGATTCCGATGATCGTATGGACGCGCACCGGCGTGGACGCCCGCACGCGCGCCGCGCTCGAAGCCCGCCCGTATCAGACGGATCGGCTCGAGCACACCATGCTGGGCCTGCTCGACATCGACACGACCTATTACAGTCCGGCCCAAGACGTTCTGAGCGACGCCTTCGTGCCGACGGTTCGGCGCATCAACGGCCAAGCCTACGCACCGTCGCCCTCGCCGTCTTCCCTCGCACCCCGCACGCTTTTCGCGACCTCGCCGGCACGGTCGGCGCCATCGATTCCATCGCAAGAAACGGAGCGTTTTCGCTAAGCGCGCCGCCTAGACTGCTCCGCAGGCAACCCTGCCGCACGGAGCAGACTCGATGGCAAACGGTACTTCACGCAATGCGTTGGACGAGCGTCCGGCCACCTCACACACCGGCGCTGCCTCGCCGCCCGCCGGGCGCGACGCGCCTCCCACGGCGACCCTGGTGGCCGATCTTTCGCGCGCAAACCTCGCCGCGCAGTTGAGCGAACAGATGACGCTCGCCGTCATCCCGATCGTCGCGGTGGTTGCCCTGGGCGCATCGGCCGGACAGACCGCCTCGCTCCAGGGCGCGGCCGCGCTGCCCTTTCTTGTGCTGTCGCTGCCCGCGGGGGTGCTCGCCGATCGCTATCGCCGCAAACCGCTGATGATGGCAACCGAACTGCTTCGCGCGCTGGCATTGCTGCTGCTTTTTGCATTGTTGCGCAGCGGCACGCTGACCCTCACCGCGCTGGCGGTGCTCGGCTTCGCGATGGCGACGGGCACGGTCGTCTTTGGCGCGGCAGCGCCCTCGCTGGTCGGCTCGCTGGTCGTCCCCGGCGATCTGCTCGCGGCGAACCGGAAGCTGGAAATCGCACGCAGCGTCGCATTTACCGCCGGCCCGGCGCTCGGCGGCCTGCTCGCCGGCTGGGCCGCCGGCACGCCGGCCTTTGCGGGCGCGCTCGTGCTCTCGCTCGCCAGCGCGTATTGGCTGTCGCGCCTGCCCCTCGAAGCGCCCCGCCCGGCCTCGCGCCGCCATTTCGGCCGGGAACTGATCGCAGGCGTGCGCTTCGTCGCGGCAAACGACTATCTGCGCCCGATCGTCATGACGGCCTTCGTCTTCAATACTTCGTGGTATCTGCTGCTCGCCGTGTTCGCCTACTACGCGATTCACTCGCTCGCGTTCACCGCACCGACGGTGGGCGCCGCGCTCGGCGTGTACGGTCTCGGGATGGTGTGCGGCGCATTCGGATACGCGCGAATCGCGGCGCGCCTCACGTTCGGCAGGCAGATTCTGCTCGGTCCCTTGTGTGCATGCCTCGCCGCGTTCATGATGGCGAGCACGTGGTGGCTCCGGGGCGGTGCGAGCGCCCATGTGATCGTCTTCGGCGCGTTCTTTCTGTTCGGCTTCGGGCCGATCGTCTGGACGATCTCGACGACGTCGCTGCGTCAGGTCGTGACGCCCGGCAGGCTGATCGCACGCGTGTCGGCCGCGACGATGACAGCGACGTTCGGGGCGCGGCCGCTGGGGGCGTTGGTCGGCGCCTCGCTGGCCGCGTCGCTCGGCGCCCGCGCGTGTCTGTTCGGTATGGCCGTGGGGTACGCGGCGCAGTTGGCGATCATCGCCTCGTCGCGGGCGGCACGGCTCGCGTCGCTCGACAGCGCCTTGGTGCCGGCGGGCGAAGGCGTCCCACGGGCGTAAAAAAACCGGTGCGACGGCTCGCACCGGTTTTCCCGAACGCCCGGCCGCAGCGCTCAGGCGCCCAGGATTTCGCCAAGCGCCTGCGTCAGGGCCTGGCACTCCGGCTCGGTCCCCACCGTGATGCGAAGGAACTGCGCCACGCGCGCATGCCTGAAGTGGCGCACGATGATCGAGCGCTCGCGCAACGCGGCGGCAAGCGTGGCCGCGTCGTGCGACGCATGGCGCGCGAACACGAAGTTCGCCTTCGACGGCAACACTTCGAAGCCCAATGCGCTCAGGCGCCCGGTCAACGCCTCGCGGCTCGCGATCACGGCCTGGCGCGTCTCGTCGAAATATGTTTCGTCCTCGATGGCCGCCACCCCGGCCGCTTGCGCGAGACGATCGAGCGGATACGAGTTGAAACTGTTCTTCACGCGTTCGAGCGCTTCGATCAGATCGGGATGCCCGATGGCAAAGCCCAGGCGCAAGCCCGCCAGCGAGCGCGACTTCGACAGCGTCTGCACCACGAGCAGATTCGGATATTTCGCGATCAGCGCCGCCGCGCTCTCGCCGCCGAAGTCGATGTAGGCCTCGTCGATCACCACGACAGCGTCAGGACTGCCGGCCAGCAGGCGCTCGATCTCGCCCGAGGCCAGCGCACGCCCCGTCGGCGCATTCGGGTTCGGAAAGATGATGCCGCCGTTCGGCCTCAGATAATCGTCGATATCGATTTCGAACGACGCCGTGAGCGGCACGGTCTCGAACGCCACGCCGTACAGCCCACAATACACGGGATAAAAGCTATAGGTGATGTCGGGAAACAGGATCGGCTTGTCGTGCCTGAGCAGGCCCTGAAAGACGTTGGCGAGCACTTCGTCGGAACCGTTGCCCACATGCACGTTGGCCACGTCCAGTCCGAAACGCTGCGCGATCGCCTGCTTGAAGCGGCGCGCATCCGGATCGGGATACAACTTGAGCGCGTCGGCGCGCTCGCCGAGCGCTTCACGAATCGCCGCGAGCACGCGCGGCGACGGACCGTATGGATTTTCGTTGGTGTTCAGCTTGATGAGCCGCTGCATCTGCGGCTGCTCACCGGGCACATAGGGCGTGAGTTCCGCCACGCCCGCACTCCAGAATCGACTCATGGTCCGCGCCCCGGTCACTTCGCGAAACCGCGCGCCAGATCGGCCTGGATGTCGGCCGGCGACTCCAGGCCCACGGCGAGACGGATCAGCCCTTCGGTGATGCCGGCGGCCGCACGCGCCTGCGGCGTAATGCGGCCATGCGTGGTGCTCGCCGGATGCGTGATGGTCGTGCGTGTGTCGCCGAGGTTGCCGGTGATCGAGCACACGCGGGTATTGTCGATCACGCGCCATGCATTCTCGCGCTGCTCGGCGGGGGTGGCGCCCTTGAGCTCGAACGCCACGATCGCGCCGCCGGCCGTCTGCTGGCGTTGTGCGAGTTCGTATTGCGGGTGCGACGGCAGGCCCGGGTAGAACACGCGTGCCACTTGCGGCTGCCGCTCGAGCCATTGCGCCACGGCCAGCGCGTTGGCCGACTGCTTCTCGACACGCAGCGACAGCGTCTCCAGCCCCTTGAGCAGCACCCATGCGTTGAACGCGGACAGGGTCGGCCCCGCGCTGCGCACGAACGTGAAGATCTTGCCCATGATGAAGTCCTTCTTGCCGACGATGGCGCCGCCAAGCACGCGGCCCTGGCCATCGAGATACTTCGTCGCCGAGTGCACCACGACGTCGGCGCCGTATTCGATCGGGCGCTGCAGCACCGGCGTACAGAAACAGTTGTCGACGACGAACAGCGCGCCGGCTTGCTTGGCGATCTTGCCGATCGCCGCAATGTCGGCGATTTCGGTGAGCGGGTTGGACGGCGTCTCGAGGAAGAACATCTTCGTGTTCGGGCGAATCGCGGCGCGCCACGCATCGAGGTCGGTCGGATCGACGAAGGTCGTCTCGATGCCGAAACGGTTGAAGATGGTGGAGAAAACGTTGAGCGTGGAGCCAAAGATGCTCTGCGAGCTCACGAGGTGGTCGCCCGCCGAGAGCGCGGTCATCACGACCGAGACGATGGCACTCATGCCCGAGGCCGTGGCCATGCACGCTTCGCCGCCTTCGAGCGCCGCGAGACGATCCTGGAACATCGACACCGTCGGATTGGTGAAGCGCGAATAGGTAAAGCCCTCCTCCGAATGCGCGAACCGCTCGGCGGCCTCTGCAGCGCTCTTGAACACAAAGCTCGAGGTCAGGTACAGCGCCTCGGAGTGCTCGCCAAACTCGGAGCGCTGCGTGCCCGCGCGCACCGCCAGGGTATCGAAGTCGAAGGAGTCCATCGTGTGTCTCGTCGTGGTGTCAAGGCCGCTGCCCGTACCGCCGTCTGCCTTCCGCTGGCGCATTCCGGCGGCCGAATCCCGACCCAAAAAAAGAAAAGCCCGTTTCGCTGGTCAGCAAAACGGGCTCGAAATCCATCTGTCTAGGCCTCGCTTTAGCTGTTTCGGGGATATTCCCCCACGTCCGCAAGCTGAAATCAAATCGACGTTCGGTGCAGTGTAGCACGTTGCAGGCGAAGAAGGAAAATCCTCGCCGCCTGCCCCGCCCTGCCGGCCACTCCGGGGTTTCCCCGGTTTCCTAGGCCGCCGGCGATGCGGGAAATAGTCTCTCCGGCCTCACAGGCCAAGCTGTGCTCCGCGCGGCTCGGCCTCATCGGCCTCGGGGCTTTCCACGACCGGCGCCTTCGGCGCCTTGCGTTGCTGCTCCAGGCGATCCAGGTATTCCGGCGTGACGTCGCCCGTGATGTAATTGCCGTCGAAGCATGATGCATCGAAGTCGGTCAGATCCGGGTTGATGTCGCGCACGGCGGCCTTCATGTCCTCGACGTCCTGATAGATCAGTTCGTCCGCGCCGATGATGCGGGCCACTTCCTCGTCGCTGCGGTCATGCGCCACCAGTTCGCTGCGCGTGGGCATGTCGATGCCGTACACGTTCGGGAACTTCACGGGCGGCGCCGCGGAGGCGAAGATCACCTTGCGGGCGCCGGCATCGCGCGCCATCTGCACGATTTCCTGGCTGGTGGTGCCGCGCACGATCGAGTCGTCCACGATCAGCACGTTCTTGTCCTTGAACTCGACGCGCATGGCGTTGAGCTTCTGACGCACCGACTTCTTGCGCATCGCCTGGCCCGGCATGATGAACGTGCGGCCGACGTAGCGGTTCTTGAAGAAGCCTTCGCGATAGTTCAACCCCAGGCGCTTGGCGACCTGCATGGCCGCCGGACGGCTCGAGTCCGGAATCGGCATGACGACGTCGATGTCCTTGTAGTCGATCTCGCGGCGGATCTTCTCGGCGAGATAGTCGCCCATGCGCAGGCGCGCGTCGTAGACCGGCACGCCGTCGAGCACGGAATCGGGACGCGCCAGATACACGAGTTCGAAAATGCACGGATGCATCGACGCCGACGGCGAACACTGCTGCGAAGTGAGCTCGCCGTCGTTGCTGATGAAGATCGCCTCGCCCGGTTTGACGTCGCGCTCGAACGCGAAGCCCATGCCTTCTAGCGCCACCGACTCCGAGGCCACCATCCATTCGGTGCCGTTCGGGCCGTCGAAGCGGCCGATGCACAGCGGACGGATGCCGTTGGGGTCGCGGAACGCGAGCAGGCCGAAGCCCGAGATGATGGAGACGATCGCGTAGGAGCCGCGCAGGCGGCCATGCACCTTGCTCACCGCCTGGAACAGCGACGCGACGGACAAGCCTTCGCGCGAGCTTTCCTGCAGTTCGTGCGCGAGCACGTTGAGCAGCACTTCGGAGTCGGACGTGGTGTTGATGTGACGGCGGTCGACGCGGAACATCTCGTCCTTGAGCTGTTCCCAATTCGTCAGGTTGCCGTTGTGCGCGAGCACGATGCCGTATGGGGCATTCACGTAGAACGGCTGGGCCTGTGCGGCGCTCGACGAGCCGGCCGTGGGGTAGCGCACCTGGCCAATGCCGACCGTGCCGGGCAGGTCGCGCATGTTGCGCGTGCGAAACACGTCGCGCACCATGCCGTTGCCCTTGTGCATATAGAACGAGTGGCCGTCCGTCGTGGCGATGCCGGCGGCATCCTGGCCGCGGTGCTGCAGCAGCAGCAGGCTATCGTAGATGAACTGATTGACCGGGGATTTGGAGACTACACCGACGATGCCACACATGGCATGAATCCTTCAAAAAACATCGAAATCTGCGTCAAACGGACTGTATTATCCGTCATTCGGAAACCTTCTGCAGGCCGGTCGACGGCGCGGCCGATCCGCCGCTTCGCATGCCCCATCCTTGCGATTGCGCCCCGGCGGCGCCCGAGCCGCCCTGGCTCGTCATCCCCCGGCCGCCGTGGATCATGTCTGCGCCCATCAGGGCCGAAATCCCCGACACGCGCGCGCCATCGCCCTGCGCGCCCCGCGCGTCCGGTGTGCGCTGCCCCGCCGGCCGGGCTTCGATAGTCGTCTCGACCCGGCTTCCCTGTCCGCCCTGGCCTTGCGGCGCCGCGCGCGGCGCTTCCGACGTGCCGGGCGCAGGAGACGGCGCGCCGCGATAAGGTTCCAACTGTGGCAGCGGCACCGGCGCGTTCAGCGAATTCACCCCCGGCATGCTCGGCACGGCCGCCTCGGGCTTGCGCAGATAGTGCTGAACCGGCTCGGGGAGGTACGGCATGAGTCGCTCCAGCCCCGCCTCCACCCACGGACGCGTCAGCGAATGCTGCCATGCCGGTTGCTGCGGCAATGCCGTCAATCTGGCGGCAACCATCAACAACATCAAGAGCAAAACGCCGCGAACGATCCCGAACAGCATGCCCAGGCCGCGATCGGCCGGACGCAGGCCGATCAGATCGGTCATGCGTCCCACGAGCGCGCTCACGATTCCCGCGCCGAACACCACCGCAACGAGCACCAGCAGGAAGCCCAGCGCGCCCTGCGTCATCTCGCCGCCAGGCAGGTCGGCCGGCAGCCAGTGCGCGAGCGTCGGACCGAAAGCGCGCGCCACGAAGAACGCCACGACCCAGCCGACCAGATTGAACAGCTCGCGCACCAGCCCGCGCAGCATGCCCAGCAACATCGACCCGAGCAGGATCGCGATGGCCGCGTAGTCGACCACGGTCAGCAGACCGCCGTGTACGGTATCGCCCAACTCAACCTGCCTCGGCGACCTGCGCGGTCAGGCCGGCGTCGCGAATCTTCTTGCCTGCCGCTTCCGCGCTCGCACGGTCGGAGAACGGCCCCGCTCGCAGCAGATAGAGCTCACGCCCGTCGACCGTGCTCTTGACCATGTAGCTCGGCACGTTCACGAGCTTGAGCTTGACGAGCCACGCCTGCGCGCGATCCTGCGTCGAGAACGCGCCGATGCGCACCAGGTACTTGCCGCCCGCGGCTGCCGGCTTCTGTGCATTGTCGTGCGTGTCGGCGGCCTTCGCCGGCTTGGGGTTGTTCTGCGCGAACTGTGCGATCGGGTCGGCCACATTGTTCTGCGGCCGGGCTTGCGTCTTGGCCGTGTCGTGCGGCTCGGCGGGTTTGGCGGCGGGTTTGGCGTCCGCGTGCTGCTCGGGCTTGCGGGTCTCGGGCTTCGCTTCGGGCTTGTGCTCCGGCTTGGCCTGCGCCACCTGCGGCTCGGGCACGCTGCCCGGCGCCGACGGCACGGCAGCGACCGGCGCGGCAGACGAAGACGAGGAAGACGGCAGGCCCGTCGGGGCCGGCGCCGGCACGGACGGCCGGGTCGCGCTGTTCGCCAGCGCGTTGCCGTCGACGGCCTCCTCGCCCTTGTCGAGCGATGCATCGGTCGATGGCCGCGCCGCCTGCGGCTTCACGCGCACGGGTGGAGAATTGGCGTCCTTGCCGGGGATCTGGATCGCGATGTCATCGGCCGCCGGCTTCGGTTCGGGCGCGAGCACCATGGGCAAAATGATGACCGCGGCGAGCACCAGCGCCAACGCGCCGACCAGACGGCGGCGCGCGCGTTGCTTCTCGGGCAGCAGCGGATCGAGTTGCTCGTGCTCGCTGTATTCGCCCCCTCCCGCCGCACGGGTGCCGGTGCGGCCGCTCCTGCGGCTACCGCGCTTCGGGGAAACGGCTTCGGCGTCTTTCTTGCGGAAGGAAAACAATCCCATAGGCCCTTGGCTCAGGTCGAAACTCGCGTCGTTGGACTGATCATCGCGCATCCGGTGCGTCATGCGCATGACATTTCTGGTAAGCAAATGTCACGGCAACGCACCGTTCGCGGTCAATGGCGCTGCAATTTGCGGTGCGACATCACACCGGCCACCGTGTAGAACGATCCAAAAACCGCAATTCTATCATTCTCGCCGCACTGCTCGAGCGCGGCGGCGTAAGCTTTCTCGGGGGATTCGAAGGTTTGCACCGAATGGTCGGCATCTTCGTGAAACCCTACGGCGCGCAGCTTCTCTTCGAGCAGCGCCGGACTCGCCGCGCGCTCGGTGGGCAGCCCGCACAAGCGCCAGTGATCGACCTTGTCGACAAGGTGGCGCAGCACGCCCTCGATGTCCTTGTCGGCCATCGCGCCGAACACGGCATAGGTGTAAGGAAAGAAACCCATCCCGTCGAGATTGTGTCCGAGCGCGGCGGCCGCGTGCGGGTTGTGGGCGACATCGAGCACGACGGCCGGGCGTCCCGGCAGCACCTGGAAGCGCCCCGGCAGCTCAACGGATGCGAGGCCCAGCCGGATGTCCTGCGCGGACACCGGCAGCGCCGCGCGCATCGCCTCGAGCGCGGCCAGCGCCGCCGACGCGTTGAGCAGCTGGTTCGCGCCGCGCAGCGCCGGATAGGCCAGCGCCGGACGCCGCATGTGGCGCCCGCCGTAGCTCCACTGCTGCTTGTCGCCCTGATAGTTGAAATCGCGCCCGAACAGCCACAGGTCCGCGCCGATGCGCTCGGCTTCGGCCAGCAGCGTGGCCGGCGGCATGGGATCGCCGCAGATCGCCGGCTTGCCCGCACGGAAGATGCCCGCCTTCTCGATGGCGATGGCCTCGCGCGTGTCGCCCAGATACTGCGCGTGGTCGATGTCGATGCTCGTGACGACGGCGCAGTCGGCGTCGACGATGTTGACCGCATCGAGCCGCCCGCCCAGGCCGACTTCGAGAATCACGGCGTCGAGCCCGGCGCTCGCGAACAGATGCATGATCGCGAGCGTGGTGAATTCGAAGTACGTGAGCGAGACCGGTTCGTCGAAGCTCGTGCGGGCGCGCTCGACCGCCTCGAAGTGCGGCAGCAGCGTGGCGTCGTCGACCATCTCGCCGTTCACGCGCGCGCGCTCGTTGAACTTGATGAGGTGCGGCGATGTGTGACAGCCCACGCGATAGCCCGCCGAGAGCAGGATCGCCTCGAGGATGGCGCAGGTAGAACCCTTGCCGTTGGTGCCGCCCACCGTGAACACGGGGCACGGGAATTTCAGTCCGAGCGCCTCTTTGACGCGCCCGATACGCGCGAGGCCCATGTCGATGCCCACGGGGTGGGCGGTTTCCAGATGGGCGAGCCAGGCGTCGAGAGTGGAGTATGTCGGCATGAATGTGCGGGCAGAAATGCAAAGCGCGGACGTAACGAGGTAACGTCCGCGCTTCGGGTTCTGCGAAGTAATGCGTTCACGTGCCGCTTGCGCGACACTGCGTGGCGTTGTGACATTCTACGCCGTTGCCCGGCCCTTTGGGGCGCCGCAACCGCGCGTGCCACGCGACGGGCGCGACGGCTGTCGCGCCCTCCGGACTCAGGCGACCGCGTCGGCCGGCTGGCACTGCATGAGGGCGATCAGACGCGCGATCTCTTCGCGCATCTTGCGCCGGTCGACGATCATGTCGATCGCGCCTTTCTGCAGCAGGAATTCCGAGCGCTGGAACCCTTCGGGCAGCTTCTCGCGCACGGTCTGCTCGATCACGCGCGGGCCGGCAAAGCCGATCAGCGCCTTGGGCTCGGCCATCACCACGTCGCCGAGGAAGGCGAAGCTCGCCGACACGCCGCCCATGGTCGGATCGGTCAGCACGGAGATGAACGGCAGCTTGGCGTCGGACAGCTTGGTCAGCATGGCCGTGGTCTTGGCCATCTGCATGAGCGAGAGCAGGCTTTCCTGCATGCGCGCACCGCCCGAAGCGGTAATGCAGATGAACGGCACGCCCTGCTCGAGCGCATTCTGCGCGCCGCGCACGAAGCGCTCGCCGACGACCGAGCCCATCGAGCCGGCCATGAACGAGAACTCGAAGCACGCCACCACGACCGGCAGCGTGTGGATCGCACCGCCCATGACGACCATGGCATCGGTCTCGCCGCTGTCGTCCATCGCTTCCTTGATGCGATCGGGATACTTGCGGCTGTCCTTGAATTTCAGCGCGTCGACCGGCACGATCTCCTGGCCGAGCTCGTAGCGGCCTTCGGGATCGAGCAGCGCGTCCAGACGCGCCCGCGCACCGATGCGCATGTGGTGATCGCACTTCGGGCAAACGTGCAGATTCGCTTCCACGTCGTTGCGGTACAACACCGCTTCGCACGACGGGCACTTGATCCACAGCCCTTCCGGGATGCTCTTGTTGCGCTGCGTCGGATCGGTTTGCTTGATCTTCGGGGGCAGCAGCTTGTCGAGCCAGCTCATAGTTTCTCCTTGGCAAACGCCCGCTCGACGAGGGCGGGCGTTTCTGGCGACCGCGCCACGCGGCCGTTTCGATTCAGCGTTTCACCGGGCGGATCATCGCGTTCGGACGCGAACGTTCGGACGCGAACGTTTGGACGCGAATTTACGCGGATTTGACGCCCTCGTCGAGCGCCTGGCGGATGCCGCCGATGAATTCAGCCAGCGATTTTACCGCGTTCTGGCCTTCGAGATCACGCGGCGTGTTCTCGAGCCGCTGCACGATGGCGCTGCCGATGACCACGGCGTCGGCCACCGACGCGATGGCGCGCGCCGTCTCGGCGTCCCGAATGCCGAAGCCCACGCCGACGGGCAGCGCCGCCGCGGCCTTGATTTCGGGGATTCTCGCGGCCACGCTGGCCAGGTCCAGGCTCGCCGCCCCGGTCACGCCCTTGAGCGAGACGTAATACAGGTAGCCGCTCGCCTGGCGGGCGACGGCCGCAATGCGCGCCTCGGTCGACGTGGGTGCGAGCAGGAAGATCGGATCCATGCCCTGCGCGCGCATGGCGCGGGCGTAGCCCTCCGCCTCCTCGGGCGGATAGTCGACGACCAGCACGCCGTCCACGCCAGCCCTGGCGGCGCGCTCGGCGAAGGCCTCGAGCCCCATCGCCTCGATCGGGTTGGCGTAGCCCATGAGCACGACCGGCGTGCGGTCGTTGGTCTGGCGAAACGCCGCCACGTAGCCGAGCACCTCGGCCAGGCTCACGCCGCGGGCCAGGGCGCGCTCGGAGGCACGCTGGATGACCGGGCCGTCGGCCATCGGATCGGAGAACGGCACGCCGAGCTCGATGACGTCGGCGCCGTTGTCGGCGAGCGCATGCATGAGCCTGACCGTCCAGCCCGGCTCGGGATCGCCCGCGGTGATGAACGGAATGAGGCCCTTCTTACCCTGCGCTTGCAAGGCTTGGAACGTCGCTTGAATGCGGGACATGATCGGAAAGTCTCTGAAGTCGTTGGTTGGCGAGCGCGTGGTAGTGCGCGTTGAGCTCGAAGCCGACGAAACGCCGGCCGTGCAGCGCGCAGGCCACGGCCGTCGTGCCGCTGCCCATGAACGGGTCGAGCACGAGTCCGCCGGGCGGGCAACTGGCGAGCACCATGCGCTCGATGATATGCAGCGGTTTCTGCGTCGGATGATCGACGCGTTCGGGGTCTTGCCGGTGCAATCGCGAGATCGACCACAGATCCTTGGGGTTGTACCCCAGCTCCAGCCACTTGCTGCCTTCGAAGATACGGCGCGAGCGCGCCTTCTTCGTGGCGGCGTCATACGGCACGCGCACGGCGTCGAGATCGAAGTAGTAGTCCTTCGAGACCGCGAAAAAGCCGATGTTGTCGTGCACCGACGAGAACCGCCGCGTGCTCCCGCCCATGCTGGGCACGCGGCGATCCCAGATGATCTCGTTGATCATCAGCAGGCGCTGCTTGAGGAACACGAACAGCTCGGGCGCGTATTGCCACGTGCAGAACAGGTACAGCGAGCCGCGCGGCGCGAGTTTCGGGATCGCCGCTTCGAGCCAGCCATACGTCCAGCCGAGGAAGTCCTCGCCGGAGCGCTTGTCGGAGTCGTTGCCGTAGTCCTTGCCGAGCCCATACGGCGGGTCGGCAAGGATCAGGTCGACGCTGCCGTCTTCCAGTTCGTGCACGTGCTGCAGGAAGTCCGCATGACGCAACGTGATGTCGCCCGGCGCCCACCGCGCGCGCAACTCGCCGGCCGCTTCCATGGCCTCGAGTCGTGCGGCGGCGGCTTCGGTGGCGTCCACGGGACGCTCGGTCCCGAGGACGTCATTTTGTGCCTTGCGATCGCTCAGATCGGTCATGCTGGTTCTGGTTACCTTTGTCGGATCGATGGAGTCTCGCCTCGCCGGTCATGCGCGGCGTTGCGCCCTCATGCGCCCTCGGGCGCGGGGTTGGCCAGCGCCATCACGGTGTGCATGTCCTTGTCGCCGCGCCCCGAGAGGTTGACCAGCACGATCCGGTCGCTCGGCAGCGTCGGCGCAAGCTTGCACGCATAGGCAAGCGCATGGCTCGACTCCAGTGCGGGAATAATGCCCTCGATCCGGCAGCAATCGTGGAACGCCCTGAGGGCCTCGGTGTCGGTGATGCCAACGTACTCTGCGCGTTTGATGTCGTGCAGCCACGCGTGCTCCGGCCCCACACCCGGATAATCCAGCCCCGCCGAGATGGAGTGCGTCTCGGTGATCTGGCCGTTGGCGTCCTGCAGCAGATACGTGCGGTTGCCGTGCAGCACCCCCGGCGTGCCGCCGATGATCGACGCCGCATGGCGGCCGGTCTCGATGCCGTCGCCCGCGGCTTCCACGCCGATCAGCTTGACGTCCGGCACGTCGATGTACGGGTAGAAGATGCCCATCGCGTTCGAGCCGCCGCCCACGCAGGCGAGCACGTAGTCAGGCTGGCGGCCGGCGAGCTCGGGCATCTGCACCTTGCACTCCTCGCCGATCACGCTCTGGAAGTCGCGCACGAGCATCGGATACGGATGCGGGCCGGCCACCGTGCCGATGATGTAGAACGTGCTCTCCACGTTGGTCACCCAGTCGCGCATGGCTTCGTTGAGCGCGTCCTTGAGCGTCTTCGAACCGGATTCCACGGGAACGACGGTCGCGCCCAGCAACTGCATGCGATAGACGTTGGCGGCCTGCCGCTTGACGTCTTCCGCGCCCATGTAGACCACGCACTCCATGCCGAAGCGCGCAGCAATGGTGGCGCTCGCCACGCCGTGCTGCCCCGCGCCCGTCTCGGCGATCACACGGCGCTTGCCCATGCGACGCGCGAGCAGCGCCTGGCCGATCACGTTGTTCACCTTGTGCGCGCCCGTGTGGTTCAGGTCCTCGCGCTTGAGGTACACCTGCGCGCCGCCCAGCTCGCGGCTCCAGCGCTTGGCGTGATAGATCGGCGACGGACGGCCGACGTAGTGCTTCAGTTCGTAATGAAATTCTTCGAGGAAGGCCGGATCGTGCTGGTATTTGGCATACGCGTCGCGCAATTCGTCGAGCGCGTGAATCAGCGTCTCGGCCACAAAGACACCGCCATACGGGCCGAAATGGCCGCGGGCGTCAGGCAATTCGTACATGGTCGTCACTCTTCGCGGTACCGGTGGCGGGCCCTGGCGGCCGCCGCACCGGCGGGTTGCTCATTCGGCGTCCGCGGCACGCACTGCGTGCACGAACGCCGTCATGCGGGCGGGATCCTTCACGCCCCGCGACGCCTCCACGCCGCTCGACACGTCGACGGCGTATGGCGTCACCTGCCGGATGGCATCAGCAACGTTGTGTGCGTTCAAGCCACCACTCAAAACGGCCCGACGCGCGATGTCTTTTGGAATAAGTGACCAATCGAAAACCTTTCCTCCACCGCCGTAACCCTCGACCAGGGCATCGAGCAAGAGGCCTTGCGCGACGGTGTATGCGTTGGCGAATTGTAGCAAATCGCCGCTGTCTTTCGTCTCGGGGCCGATACGCATGGCGCGCAGGTACGGACGGTGTCCGGCCGCCGCCGCGAGCGCCGCGCACTGCCCCGGCGTCTCGTCGCCGTGGAACTGCAAGCTCGTGAGGGGCACGGCCTCGACCGTGCGGGCGATCTCGCCGGCCGTCGCGTTGACGAACAGTCCGACCACGCTCA
Organism: Pandoraea nosoerga; assembly: GCF_902459585.1. Lineage (GTDB taxonomy): Bacteria > Pseudomonadota > Gammaproteobacteria > Burkholderiales > Burkholderiaceae > Pandoraea > Pandoraea nosoerga. The sequence continues at coordinate 294,194 of NZ_CABPSC010000004.1, read as the reverse complement.
CGTATGGCGGGACGCGGCGGGCGAGTTCGGCCGCGCGCGCGAGATCGACGAAACGGGGACTGGGCGGATAGAACACGAGGCCGATGGCGTCCACGCCGAGCGCGACGGCGTGATCGACGTCGGCCGGCTGCGACAGGCCGCAGATCTTGATTCGGGTACGAGTGTTGAGGGATTTCATGCACTGCCCCACGGCATCGGAAACGGCCACGCGGCCCAGTTGGGCTCGGGCACCGCGAAACGATCAGGATACCCCACGCGAGCCAGATACAGGCCGTCGGGCATGAACGTCGGCGCGGCGTGGCGTCGGTCGCGGCTCGCGAGCACGTCCGCCATCCAGCTCGCGGGCTGGCGTCCCCGGCCGATCGCCACGAGGCACCCCATGATGTTGCGCACCATATGGTGGAGGAAGGCGCTCGCGCGAAAGCGGAACACGAAGAAATGCCCCTGCTGCCCGATGTCGATCGCGTACAGGTGCTTCACGGGCGTCTTGGCCTGGCATTCGGACGAGCGGAACGCCGAGAAGTCATGCTCGCCGACGAGCGTCCGGCTCGCGGTGCGCATCGCGTCGAGATCGAGCGGCGTGTGCAGCCAGCCGCAACGGCCGTCGAGCAGCGGCGAGCGCACGGGGTGGACGTACAGCACGTAGAAATAGGTGCGCTCGAAGGCGGCAAAGCGGGCATGGAAATCCTCCGGCATCGCCTGCGCCCATTGCACGGCGACGGTCTTGGGCAGAAATGCGTTGACGCCGCGCACCCACGAAAACATGGCGCGATCGAGCTCGGTGTCGAAATGCACGACCTGGCCGATGCCATGCACGCCGGTGTCGGTGCGCCCGGCGACGGTCGTCGCCAACGCCACGCCGCCGAACTCGCGCAGCGCGGCCTCGAGCGCCTGCTGCACGGTGTTGCCGTGCGGCTGCGATTGCCAGCCGGAGAACGCCGTGCCGTCGTAGTGAATGCCCAGTGCGATTCGCATATGCGCCAAAACGTGATGCGCGCCCCGCGGCGCGCCTGCGGTAAAAGAAAAACGGGCGCCCAACCTACGGGCGCCCCAAACTACGGTCAATCTGTGTGGTCTTCGCCGTTGCCTCGCGCGGGCGTCACTTGCCCAGCTCGGCGAGCCGCGCCCGCGCGACCGACTGCTGCGCGGCGTCGCCGCCGGCGATCACTTCTTCGAGCAGCTCGCGGGCGCCGTCGTCGTCGCCGATGCTCTGGTACGCCATCGCCAGCTCCAGCTTCGTATGGAACTCGTCGGGCACCTGCGGCTCTCCCGACGCCGTCGCGACGGCATGCGGCACGATCGGATCAGCGCCAGTGGGCGTGGCAGACGCGGCAGCCGGCGCGAGCTCGGGCGCTTGCGGCGCGGCCGGCGTTCCGGCATACGGCGTGTCCGGCGCCGCGAGCGTCTCGTGCTCGACCCGCGCTTGCTCGCCCATTGCGGACGGCAAGGTCGACAAGACCGGCGCGTCGTCGCCCTTCAGATCGAGACTGAAGTCCGACAGATCGAACGACATCGGCTTGAGCGACGGCGCTTCGTGCATTCCGTGAACTTCGTGCGCCTGGTCCGCATAGCTGCCGCGCGAGCCCTGCGAGGCGGCGCGCGCCTGCGCCATCGCCGCGTCGAAATCGGCATCGCTCAGTTCACCGTCGAACTCGGCAGCGTCGGCCTCGGCGGCGGCTTGCTCATGCGCCGGCGAACCCAGCGGCGCCATCTTGAACTGCACGGAACCGAGACCCTGCGTCAACGAGGGCAAGGCGTCGCTCGAAATCGTGCCGACGTGCGCCGGCTGGCCCGGAATCGACAGATCCAGATCGCCCAGCATGCCGGCCACGCCGCCTTCGGGGACTGCGTCGGCTGCGATCGCCCCCGGCATCGAGGCGGAGCGGGCGGATGGCGTGGATGGGATGGATTCGGGCGCCTCGTCCACTTCGTTCGCTTCGTTCGCTTCGCCCGCTTCGTTCGCGCCCTCGGGGTGTGGCGCCGCGGCCGCCGCAGTACCGGCGACTGTCGCCGCGCCGCCTGCCGCCGCGCCGCCTGCCGCCCCTGCGACACTCAAGGCTTCCAATGACGACAATGTTGCGTCGACCGGATCGTCATGCGGCGTGGGCGCTTCGCCCGCCTGCTCCGCAAAGGCGGCATCCCAGTCGATCTCCGGCTCGCCAGCGGCCTGCACGGCGCTTTCCGGCCCAACGGCCAGCGGCTCGCCGGCGACCGGCTCTGCGGCCGTTTGCAATGCTTCGTGCACGCTTTCGCCCAGGGGCTCCCCCGACGTCTCGGCGCGCGCGGTGTCGGCCGGTTCGTCGCGCGAATGCTCCTGTTCGGCGCCCCACTCGCCCGGCGCGCCGGCGTCTGCCGCCACCGGGCCGGGCGGGGTCTCGTCGAGCGCCGCCACGCCATGCGCGTCAGCCGGCTCGGCCCACGTGTCGTCGGCGGGCGGATGCAGATGTTCGTCCGCCTCAGCCTGGTTTGCGGCATACAGCGCGGCGGCACCCGCAGCACCCGCAGCACCTGCCGCACCTGCCGCAGCCACCGCACCGGCTGGCGCGGCACCGCGCGAGGACGTGGCTTCCTGGGCCGCGTCGTGCGGTGCGCCGACGCGCTCGCGTTCGTCGTGGCTGTCGGGGCCGCCGTGGCCGCCGTGGCCGCCCCGATCATCGCGGCCGTCGTCATACGGTCCAGGCTGGCCGGCTGGCGTCGCAGCGCGCCCCCGGCGCATGAGCCACCACAGGCCGAGCAGCACCGCCAGCGCGCCGGCGCCCGGCAAGAGGTACGGATTCTCACGGACCGCGCGCCAGCTCATGCCGGCGTTCGCGGCGGGCTGGGCGTCGGCCGCCGGGGCGCTGGCGGCGGCCTCGGCCTTCGCTGCGGAAGCCGCCGCGCCGGGTTGCGACGCCCCTGCTTCGGCCACCGGCGACGAAGCCGTCGCGTCCGAAGCGGCGGACGCCGTCGCGGCGCTCGCGCCGACATCGGCAGCATTGGCGGCAGCGGCGGTATCACGCGCGCCGGCGCCCTGCCCCGCGTTCTTCGCACCGGCGGCGGCAGCGGCTGCTGTCGCCTTCCCATCGGCCGATTTCGCGGTCTTGTCCTGCGTGCTCGCTCCGGAAGCGGTGGCGGCCTGCTCCTCCAGACTGGCGACGGCCTGGTTCTTCATCGCCAACAGCTTCTGGAGATCTGCTACGTTCTTTTGCAACTCGTTCACCCTGCCCTGGGCTTCGGCCTGTGCCTTGCCCTGGGCGATCTGTTCTTCTTCGCTGCCGCTTGCGCGTCCGGACGCACCGGCCGCGCCGCCCTTGCCGGGTCGCGACAGCTTCAATTCATCGCGCGTGGCGGGGGCGGCGGCTTCCGGCGCCTTGCCCGCTTCGATCGCGCCCTGTGCACTGCGGCCACCGGCCGGCGCCTGCTGCGCCGCCGAATCGGCCAGCCGCGCGCGATACGCGTCAAACTGCTCGCGTGCCGCGGCCACGAATTTGCGGGCCTGCGCGGGAGGAATGCTCTGCACCTGATCGTCGGCGGGACGGTTGAGCGTCGCCCCCTTGCGCAAACGATTCGGATCGTTCCCGATGAACGCGGAGCGGTTTGCCTCGAACAAGGCCGTCATCATCTGCGCGAGCGTCGTGCCGCCCTCACCGCCCGTGAATTCGCGGGCGATCGACGACAGCGACTCGCCTGCGCCAACCGTGCGCGCGCCGTCGGGCGACGCCGCAACAGCGGCGGAAGACCCCGCCGGGGCGTGCGCGGACGCGGCGGCGCCGGCAGAGGCGGGGGCTGGCCGGGAGGCAGACGGGGAAGCAGGCGACGAAGACGCCGCCGCCGGCGTCGCGGCAGCGGCAGCGGCAGGCACGACGGCCTGCGGCTGCGCGGCGCTCGCTTCGGGAATCGCCGAGAGCGTGACCGCGCTGGACTGACGGCCGGTGCGCCATTCGAGCACGAGCAACAGGTCGAGGAACGACGTACTCACCGGCTCGGCCGAGTCGACATGCACGAGGTACGTACCGCTATATCCGGGCTCGCGCCCGCCCGTGGGCGAGACGGACACGGAGAGCTTCTCGAGCGTGGGGTCGTAGCGCAGGCCGACCTGCCGGAACGCCTCGCGCGGGGCGAGTTTGACGGACAGACCGTCGGCTTCCGCCTGCGACACGTTGCCCAGCACGATCACCGCGCGCAGTGGCTGGCCCGGCCCCGAACGCACCTGTTGCGGCCCGAATTCGGCGGCCCCTGCATTCAGAAGCCCGAGACTCCACAGAACAGCCGCCGCCGCACTCAGGCGAAACGAATTGCGGGACGAATTTGCGCGCTTGCCGATCGAGTATTTCCGCACTGTGTCTTGTCTAGCCTGTCAGTCGTTTGTCGTTGGCGCCCTCACCGGAAAGACGGCGAAAAGGACTGCCTCCCAAAGCGCGGACGGCGGCCTCGCGGGCCGCCGTTCTTCACGCCTTACCGATGCGCTGCGACGCTCAAGCGTCGAGCAGGATCCGCAGCATGCGACGCAGCGGTTCCGCCGCGCCCCACAACAGTTGATCACCCACCGTGAATGCCGACAGGTACTCCGGACCCATCGACATCTTGCGCAGGCGACCCACCGGGATCGTCATCGTGCCGGTCACGGCCGCAGGCGTCAAATCGGTCATCGACGCCTCGCGCGTGTTCGGCACCACCTTCACCCAGTCGTTGGCCTGGCCGATGATGTCGGTCAGTTCGTCTAACGGCACGTCCTTCGTCAGCTTGATGGTCAGCGCCTGGCTATGGCAGCGCATGGCGCCGATACGCACGCACAGACCGTCCACCGGAATCGCGCGCGTGCCCGGGAAGCCGTCGCCCAGCCCCAGAATCTTGTTGGTCTCGGCGCCGCCCTTCCATTCTTCCTTCGACTGGCCATTGCCCAGGTCCTTGTCGATCCACGGAATCAGGTTGCCGCCGAGCGGCACGCCGAACTGCTTCGTTTCTTCGGCGGTAAGGGCGTGTTGCTTGGCCAGCACCTTGCGGTCGATTTCGAGAATGGCCGAATGCGGATCGTCCAGCAGCGCCTTCACTTCGGCGTTGATGCTGCCGAACTGCGTGAGCAGCTCGCGCATGTGTTGCGCGCCGCCGCCCGAGGCCGCCTGATACGTCATCGACGTAAGCCAGTCCACCAGGCCATGCTGGAACAGGCCGCCCAGGCCCATCAGCATGCAGCTTACCGTGCAGTTGCCGCCGATGAAGTTCTTCGTGCCCTTCACGAGCGAATTCTTGATCACGTCGAGGTTGACCGGATCGAGCACGATGATGGCATCGTCCTTCATGCGCAGCGTGGAAGCCGCATCGATCCAGTAGCCGTTCCAGCCCGCGGCGCGCAGCTTCGGGAAGATCTCGGTTGTGTAGTCACCGCCCTGGCAGGTAATGATGATGTCGCATTTTTTCAGCTCGTTGACATCATTGGCGTCTTTCAGCGAAGTTTCGTTCTTCGCCATCGACGGGGCTTTGCCGCCCGCGTTGCTGGTGCTGAAAAACACCGGCTCGATCAAGGCGAAGTCGTTCTCCTGCTGCATGCGCTGCATCAGGACCGAACCGACCATGCCCCGCCAACCTACCAGACCTACGGTTTTCATTTATCCACTCTCTTATCGTTGCAATTGCGCCGGGGGCGTCTCACGACGCCCCGTCGGCTCTATAGCGCGGCAACCACCGCCGCGCCCATTTCGCGCGTACCGACCTTGGTCGCGCCTTCCTGCCAGATGTCGGGCGTGCGCAAGCCCTGCGCCAGCACCTTCTTCACCGCGTTCTCCACGCGCTCGGCCTGTTCGGCACGGCCCAGCGTGTAGCGCAGCATCATGGCCGCCGACAGAATCGTGGCCAACGGATTGGCCACGCCCTTGCCGGCGATGTCGGGGGCCGAACCATGCGACGGCTCGTACAGCCCCTTGTTGTTGGCGTCCAGCGACGCCGACGGCAGCATGCCGATCGAGCCCGTGAGCATCGCGGCCTCGTCCGACAGGATATCGCCGAACATGTTGCCAGTCACCACCACGTCGAAGTTCTTCGGCGCCTTGACCAACTGCATCGCGGCGTTGTCGACGTACATGTGCGAGAGTTCGACGTCCGGATACTGCTTCGCGACCTCGATCATCGTGTCGCGCCACAGTTGCGACGTCTCGAGCACATTAGCCTTGTCCACCGAGCACAAACGCTTGCCGCGCTTGGCCGCCGCCTGGAACGCCACGTGGGCGATGCGCTCCACTTCCGGCACGCTATAGCGCATGGTATCAAAACCTTCGCGCGCGCCTTCGAAAGCGCCGTCCGGCGACTGACGAAAGCCCTTGGGCTGGCCGAAGTAGATGTCGCCGTTGAGCTCGCGAATGATCAGGATGTCGAGCCCTGCCACGATCTCCGGCTTCAGGCTCGAAGCATCGGCCAGTTCCTTGTACAGGATGGCCGGGCGGAAGTTGGCGAAGAGCTGCAGGTGCTTGCGCAGCCCCAGGATGGCCTGCTCGGGGCGCAGCGCGCGCTCGAGCGAATCGTACTTCCAGTCGCCCACGGCGCCGAACAGGATGGCGTCGGCCTCCTTGGCGAGCTTGAGCGTGGCGTCCGGCAGCGGATGGCCCGCGGCCTCGTAGCCCGCGCCGCCCACGGGCGCCTCTTCCAGTTCGAATTTCTCGTCGAGCGCGTTGAGCACATTGACGGCTTGCGCCACGATTTCCGGACCAATGCCGTCACCCGGCAACACTGCGATTTTCATGCGATCTCCTTGGATGCTCGGGTTCAGCCCGGCAAGCGCGTTGCGAGCCACGGCTGCTTGGCGAGCCGCTCGGCCTCGTAGGCGCGAATCTTGTCGGCGTGACGCAGGGTCAGGCCGATGTCGTCGAAGCCGTTGAGCAGGCAGTACTTGCGGAACGGCGCGATGTCGAATTCGTAGGCGCGGCCGTCGGCGGCGATGACCGCCTGCTTGTCGAGGTCGATGGTCAGCTGATAGCCGTTGAACGCGGCCGTCTCGTTGAACAGATGATCAACCTGCATTTCGGACAGCGCGATTGGCAGCAGCCCGTTCTTGTAGCAGTTATTGAAGAAGATGTCGGCAAAGCTCGGCGCAATGACGGCACGGAAACCGTATTGCTGGAGCGCCCACGGGGCGTGCTCGCGCGAGCTGCCGCACCCGAAGTTCTTGCGCGCGAGCAGGATCGTCGCGCCCTGGTAGCGCGGCTGGTTGAGCACGAAGTTCGGGTTGAGCGGGCGCGTGCTGCAATCCTGGCCCGGCTGGCCCACGTCCAGATAACGCCACTCGTCGAACAGGTTCGGGCCGAAACCCGTGCGCTTGATCGACTTCAGGAATTGCTTCGGGATGATCGCATCGGTATCGACGTTCTCGCGGTCGAGCGGCGCCACCAACCCCGTATGGACGGTAAATTTTTCCATCACAAACCACCTGATCAAAACAGTTCGGCGGCAGGCCCGCCCCTTTGGGGCACGGCCTTCGACGCCGGAAATTTCGTGGGTGCGCGGCGCGAATCGCCTCGCGCCGCGCACCGTCGCATCACTTCTTCGCCGCGTTCTCGAGCGCGGAGCCTGCCGCCTGCGTGTCCTTGCCCAGACCCGCCATCGTGTTGCAGCCCGCCACGCCCAGCACCAGCACCGCACCGATCAGCATCCACAGTTTCTTCATGGTGTTCTCTCTTTTATAGAAAGCGTCAAACGACGGATAAATCGATGCGTCGGCGTCAGACGAGGCGCCGCACGTCGACGAAGTGGCCTTCGATCGCGGCCGCCGCAGCCATCGCGGGGCTCACCAGATGCGTGCGCCCACCCGCGCCCTGACGGCCTTCGAAGTTGCGGTTCGACGTCGAGGCACAGCGCTCGCCCGGCTCCAGACGGTCGGCGTTCATCGCCAGGCACATCGAGCAGCCAGGCTCGCGCCACTCGAAACCGGCAGCCTTGAACACCTTGTCGAGCCCTTCTTCCTCGGCCTGCTGCTTGACCAGACCCGAGCCCGGCACGACCATCGCCAGACGCACGTTCGACGCCACGCGGCGGCCCAGCTTCTTCACTACGTAGGCAGCGGCGCGAATGTCCTCGATGCGCGAGTTCGTGCATGAACCGATGAACACCTTGTCGACGTTGATGCTCGACATCGGCGTGTCCGGGGCGAGCGCCATGTACTCGAGCGCGCGTTCCATGGCGCTGCGCTTGACCGGGTCCTTCTCCTTCTCGGGATCGGGCACGCGGTCCTCGATGCTCACCACCATTTCCGGCGACGTGCCCCAGCTGACCTGCGGGCGCAGCGTGCTCGCGTCGATTTCCACGACGTGATCGAAGTGCGCGCCGGCGTCCGAGTGGAACGTGCGCCAGTAGGCCTCGGCCTGCTGGAATTCCACGCCCGTCGGCGCGAAGGGGCGGCCCTTCACGTAGTTGATCGTGGTGTCGTCCACGGCCACCAGCCCCGCACGTGCGCCGGCCTCGATCGCCATGTTGCACACCGTCATGCGGCCTTCCATCGTGAGCGAGCGGATCGCCGAGCCGGCGAATTCGATCGTGTACCCCGTGCCGCCGGCCGTGCCGATCTTGCCGATGACGGCGAGCACGATGTCCTTGGCCGAACAGCCGCGCGGCAACGTGCCCTCGACCTTCACGAGCATGTTCTTGCTCTTCTTCATGAGCAGCGTCTGGGTGGCGAGCGTGTGCTCGACTTCGGACGTGCCGATGCCGAACGCGAGCGCGCCGAACGCGCCATGCGTGGACGTGTGCGAGTCGCCGCACACCACCGTCATGCCAGGCAGCGTGGCGCCCTGCTCCGGGCCGATCACGTGCACGATGCCCTGACGCACGTCGTTCATCTTGAATTGGGTAATGCCGTAGCTGTCGCAGTTGCTGTCCAGGGTGTCGACCTGCAGACGCGAAACCGGATCGGCAATACCTTGCGTGCGGTCCGTTGTCGGCACGTTGTGGTCCGACACGGCCAGGTTGGCCGACAGACGCCAGACCGGACGCTGCGCGAGTTTTAGCCCCTCAAACGCCTGCGGACTGGTCACCTCGTGCAACAGGTGACGGTCGATGTAGAGCAACGTGGTGCCATCGTCCTCGGTATGCACGACATGTGCATCCCACAATTTGTCATACAGCGTCTTGGCCATGATAAAAACGCGGGGCTAAATATCGTTCTGGGAACCGAAATCGTTCCGGAACTTTTGATTATGCCATAGCGCTTTCGCGCCGGCGGAATACGAAATCCCCGGAAAACCGGGCGGTAGGCGCACGATCAACCGGGGATTTGTGCGAATCACGGCAGCTCGTGCCGTGGCTTCGAATATAGCGCAACGAGGGCTCGTTGCGGGTCGCACCGCCTTGCCGTTTCGGCAAGGTTGCGGTGCCGGCACGGCAAGCGGGGGCCGTGCCGGACGCGTCGGGAAGCTTAGCGCTTCTCGATCGGCGTGACGTCGCGCGGCGTGTGGCCGATGAAGAGCTGGCGCGGACGACCGATCTTCTGGTCCGGCTCGCCGATCATCTCGTTCCACTGCGCGATCCAGCCCACGGTGCGGGCCAGCGCAAAGATGCAGGTAAACATCGAGGTCGGGATGCCCAGTGCGCGCTGGACGATGCCCGAGTAGAAGTCGACGTTCGGGTACAGCTTGCGCGACACGAAGTACTCGTCTTCCAGGGCGATCTTCTCGAGCTGCATGGCCAGCTTGAACAGCGGGTCGTCGTGCAGGCCCAGTTCGTTGAGCACTTCGTAGCACGTCTCGCGCATGAGCTTGGCGCGCGGGTCGTAGTTCTTGTACACGCGGTGGCCGAAGCCCATGAGCTTCACGCCCGAATTCTTGTCCTTCACCTGCTTGATGAACTCGGGGATCTTCTCCGGCGAGCCGATCTGCTCGAGCATGTTCAGCGCGGCTTCGTTCGCACCGCCGTGCGCCGGGCCCCACAGACAGGCGATACCGGCAGCGATACACGCGAACGGGTTCGCGCCCGAGGAGCCGGCCAGACGCACGGTCGAGGTCGACGCGTTCTGCTCGTGGTCGGCGTGCAGGATCAGGATACGGTCGAGCGCGCGCACCAGCACGTCGTTGACCTTGTACTCTTCGCACGGGTTGGCGAACATCATGCGCATGAAGTTCGCGGTGTACGACAGGTCGTTGCGCGGATACACGAACGGCTGACCGATGCTGTACTTGTACGCCATGGCGACGAGCGTCGGCAGCTTGGCGATCAGGCGAATCGCCGAAACTTCGCGGTGATTCGGGTTATTGATATCCAGCGAGTCGTGGTAGAACGCCGACAGGGCACCGACCGAGCCGGTCAGCACGGCCATCGGGTGCGCGTCGCGGCGGAAACCGCGGAAGAAGAAGTTCATCTGCTCGTGAACCATCGTGTGACGGGTCACGGTTTGCACGAACTCGTCCTTTTGCTGCGCGTTCGGCAGCTCGCCCTTGAGCAGCAGGTACGAGGCTTCGAGGAAGTCGCAGTGAGTCGCCAGTTGCTCGATCGGGTAGCCGCGGTACAGCAGCTCGCCCTTGTCGCCATCGATGTAGGTGATGGCCGAGTTGCACGACGCCGTCGACATGAAGCCCGGGTCATACGTGAATTTGCCGGTCTGGCCGTACAGCTTGCGGATGTCAATTACATCCGGGCCCATCGTTCCCTTGTAAATCGGCAGTTCGACGCTCGGCGAACCGTCAGAGAAAGATAGGGTGGCTTTATCATCAGACGGAGTCATATCGCTTCCTCAAAAAAATACTTAAACCCCTACACGGCACGCAAAAGCGCCAGCAGGCGCCGCACGTCCGGCCCGTCCAGATCCGCCTCGGGCTCTTTACGCGCTAGCAGCAGATCCATCAAATCGTTGTCGCTCAAGTCGAGCAGTTTCGTGAGGGCGCCCACGTCCTCGTCGGTCAGCGAAGCTTCGTACCGGGCAAAGAACCGCTCGAGGATGAGGTCGTTTTCCAGCAAACCGCGACGTGCCCGCCAGCGCAGGCGGGCACGTTTGACCGGATCGGACTGGTGAGTGTTATCCGGCATGATCGTTCCGTCAGACGGCGCGACGCACCATCAACTCCTTGATCTTGCCGATGGCCTTCGTCGGGTTCAGCCCCTTCGGGCACACGTCCACGCAGTTCATGATCGTGTGGCAGCGGAACAGGCGATACGGGTCTTCCAGATTGTCCAGACGCTCGTTGGTCGCCGTGTCTCGGCTGTCCGCGATGAAGCGATAGGCCTGCAGCAGACCGGCCGGGCCGACGAACTTGTCCGGGTTCCACCAGAAGCTCGGGCACGAGGTCGAGCACGATGCGCACAGAATACACTCGTACAGACCGTCGAGCTCGTCACGCTGCTCGGGCGACTGCAGACGCTCCTTCTCAGGCGCCGGCTCGGGGTTGATCAGGTACGGCTTGATCGAGTGGTACTGGTTGAAGAAGTGCGTCATGTCGACGATCAGATCGCGAATGACGGGCAGCCCCGGCAGCGGACGCAGCACGATCTTGTTCGGCAGATCGTTCATGTTGGTCAGGCAGGCCAGACCGTTCTTGCCGTTGATGTTCATCGCGTCCGAGCCGCACACGCCTTCGCGGCACGAGCGGCGAAAAGCGATGCCTTCGTCGATCTTCTTGAGCTTGACCAGGGCGTCGAGCAGCATGCGCTCGTGACCGTCGAGCTCGACCTCGTAGGTCTGCATGTACGGCGCGGCGTCCTTGTCCGGATCGTAGCGATAAATTTCGAAAATGCGTTTCATGATCTTGCGAATCCCTTAGAAGGTCCGCGCCTTGGGCGGGACCGAGTCGACGGTCAGCGGCTTCATCTGCACCGGCTTGTATTCCAGACGGTTGCCTTCGCTGAAGAACAGCGAGTGGCGCATCCAGTTCGCGTCGTCGCGCTCCGGATAATCGCGATGAGCGTGAGCACCGCGGCTTTCCTTGCGGGCTTCGGCTGCGATCATGGTGGCCTTCGCCACTTCGATCAGGTTGTCGACTTCCAGCGCTTCCATGCGCGCCGTATTGAATACCTTCGACTTGTCCTTGAGGTGGACGTGCGACACGCGCTCGGCCACTTGCTTGATCTGCTCCACGCCTTCCTTGAGCAGCTCCGAGGTACGGAACACGCCGGCGTGCGACTGCATCGTCTTGCGGATGTCGTTGGCGATATCCTGAGCGTACTCGCCCGAGGTCGACGCTTCCAGGCGAGCCAGGCGCGCCAGTGCGTTTTCACCGGCGTCGGCCGGCAGCGGCTTGTGCTCGCCGTGGTTCTTCACGAAGTCGACGATGTGGTTGCCGGCCGCGCGGCCGAACACCACCAGGTCGAGCAGCGAGTTCGTGCCCAGACGGTTCGCGCCGTGGACCGACACGCACGAGCATTCGCCCACGGCATAGAAACCGTTGACCGGCGTCGACGCACCGTTCTTCTCGACGACGACCTGGCCGTGGTAGTTCGTTGGAATACCGCCCATCTGGTAATGGATGGTCGGCACGACCGGAATCGGCTCCTTGATCGCGTCGACGTTGGCGAACTTCAGTGCGATTTCGCGAATCGACGGCAGGCGCTTCATGATCGTCTCGGCACCGATGTGCGAGAGGTCGAGCAGCACGTAGTCGCCGTTCGGGCCGCAGCCCCGGCCTTCCTTGATTTCCTGGTCCATCGAGCGCGACACGAAGTCACGCGGCGCCAGATCCTTGAGCGTCGGGGCGTAGCGCTCCATGAAACGCTCGCCGTTCGAGTTGCGCAGAATGCCGCCCTCGCCGCGCACACCTTCGGTGATCAGCACGCCCGCGCCGGCCACGCCGGTCGGGTGGAATTGCCAGAATTCCATGTCCTCGAGCGGAATGCCCGCACGCGCGGCCATGCCCAGACCGTCACCGGTGTTGATGAACGCGTTGGTCGATGCGGCGTACACGCGGCCGGCGCCGCCAGTGGCGAACAGCGTGCACTTGCCTTCGAGCAGATAGACTTCGCCGGTCTCCAGTTCCAGCGCCGACACGCCGAGGACATCGCCCTCTTCGTTGCGGATCAGATCGAGCGCCATCCACTCCACGAAGAAGTGGGTCTTGGCCGCCACGTTCTGCTGATACAGCGTGTGCAGCAGCGCGTGACCGGTACGATCGGCCGCCGCGCAGGCGCGCTGGACCGGCTTCTCGCCGTAGTTGGCCGTATGGCCGCCGAACGGGCGCTGATAGATCGTGCCGTCCGGGTTACGGTCGAACGGCATGCCGAAGTGCTCCAGCTCGTAGACGGCGTTGGGCGCCTGGCGGCACATGAACTCGATCGCGTCCTGGTCGCCGAGCCAGTCGGAGCCCTTGATCGTGTCGTAGAAGTGGTAATGCCAGTTGTCCTCGCTCATGTTGCCGAGCGAAGCGCCAATGCCGCCCTGCGCGGCCACGGTATGCGAACGGGTGGGGAACACCTTGGACAGCACGGCCACCGACAGACCGGCCTTGGCCAGTTGCAGCGACGCGCGCATGCCCGAACCGCCTGCGCCCACGATGACAACGTCAAAGCGGCGGCGCGGCAGCGAATTTTTAATTGCAGCCATTCTTTACACTCTCCACAGAATCTGCGCGGCGTAGCCAGCACAACCCAGCAGCCAGACGATCGTCAGCGCGTACAGCGCCAGTCGCAGGCCGACCGGCTTGACGTAGTCCATCCAGACGTCACGCACGCCAACCCACGCGTGATAGAACAGCGCGAGCAGCGTGACGAACGTGGCCAGCTTCATCCACTGATGCGAGAAAATGCCGGCCCAGCCTTCGTAGGAGAAATCCTTGGCGGTGAAGAACCACACGAGAAGGATCACGGTGTACACGGCCATGATGACCGCGGTCATGCGTTGCGCAATCCAGTCGCGCAGGCCATAGTGGGCGCCGACGACGAGGCGCTTCGAACCGATGTTGTTCTGTGCCATTTAGAACGCTCCGAACAGCTTGAGGGCGACGGCCAGCGTCAGCACCAGCGACACGACCAGCACGAGCACCGCGGAGTTCTTGCCCGCTTCCTTGTTCACGGCGTCGTGGTTGAAGTCCATGCGCAGATGGCGCAGACCGGCGCAGAAGTGCTGCAGGAAGCCCCATGCGAGCGCCAGGATGACGAGCTTGACAAACCAGTTGGAGGCGATGCTTCGCAGAACGTCGAAGCTGAGTTCCGACGTGAGGCTCTGTTCGAACAGGTAAAGTGCGAACGGCAACAGAAGGAACAAGATCACACCGCTAATACGGTGCAGGATGGAAACGATACCAGCCGGCGGGAGACGGTACGTGACAATCTGTCCGATACCGATATTCCTGTAGACTGGCCGCTCTTTTTTTACCACTTCAGCCATGCTAGACCCCATGTAGTTACATCAGCCCCGGATTTTAGCGCCGATTCTAGTGCGATGCACCATGCCGGTTCCAAACCTCCGGAAAATCCTGCTGACGGCGCACGTCACGCCGCCGCCCCAACTGCCTCCGACTCGCAGGCGCTCGCCGGCCACGACACCGGCTCACCCCTGGCAAGTCGCCCTGCCCTCTCAACTCAGTTCGTTCTGGTAATGATGTTCCGTGGTGACGTACCAGCCCCGGCGCACTTCCACCGGCTTGTCTCCATAAGTGAAGGAGACGCGCTCCACGCTCAGCAGCGGGAAACCCTTCGGCACCTTGAGCAGATCCGCGGTCATGTCGTCCGCGGCCACGGCGCGGACTTTTTCCACGGCGCGGATCATGCGCGTGCCGAATTCATCTTCGAACAGGCCGTACATCGGCCCCTTGTATTCATTCAGCTTCTCCGCCGTCAGGCCGCGAAACAGCGCCCCGGGCAGCCAGATTTCGTCGAGCACCGTCGGACGGTCCGAGAAATCCATCATGCGGCGAATCAGAATCACGCCGTCGCCCGCGCGCAGCTCGAGCTGACGCGCGATTTCGGCCGGCGCTCGCATGCGGCGGCACTCGATCAGGCGGCTGGGCGGGTGATGGGGTTCGCCCGAATCGGGCGCAAGGCGCAGGAACCGGAACTGCACCCGGTCCTCGTGATGGGTCGCGACGAAGGTGCCGCGCCCCTGACGGCGCACGAGCAGATTCTCTGCGGCCAGCTCGTCGATGGCTTTGCGCACCGTTCCCTGGCTTACCTTGTAGCGCGAGGCCAGATCGACTTCACTGGGGATGATCTCGCCAGGCTTCCATTCGCCGGCTTGCAGGCTCTGCGTGATGAGCCCCTTGATCTGCTGGTACAGCGGGCTGAAGGTCGGCGACGCTCCCGCCGCGCCCGCACCCTGCGCGGCCGCGGCGGCCGGTGCGGTGTCGCGCGCGCTGTCCGGTCGCTGCTGGGCATCGACAGGCGGCGTAGGGTTGGATGTGTCGCGAACGTTCGCATTCATGGCGAGGATTTGACCACAAATCAAGACCTTCGTCCATCGAATAACAGCAATAATCCTATGTCTTATATAAGACATAAGATAGAGTTGACATTCGTTGTGGCGACTCCTACACTGACGCGGGCTAACAGGGGCCTGCCGCCGCAGCACGGCTATCTTATAAGAGAGTCCGGTGCTTCGCACTCGTCGATGGCGGCCTACCCGCAGCCCGCAAGCTTCCGTAGGTCAAGGAATTTTAGAAGCTTCATGTGACGCGGCGCTGTCAGCCTGGCAAAAATGCCACCCGGACGGCGAGCTTATCCTGAGCTTCGCAGGAATTTGTACACGTCTGGAGAGATTCTCATGGCAAAACCCGCAATGCGTGTCGCCGTCACCGGCGCCGCTGGCCAAATCGGCTACTCCCTGCTGTTTCGCATCGCCAATGGCGACATGCTCGGCAAGGATCAGCCCGTCATCCTGCAACTGCTCGACCTCCCGCAAGCTCAGGCCGCCGTCAAGGGCGTGGTGATGGAGCTGGAAGACTGCGCGTTCCCGCTGCTCGCCGGCGTGGTCGTGACCGACGACCCGAAGGTCGCCTTCAAGGACGCCGACGTCGCTCTGCTGGTCGGCGCCCGTCCGCGCTCGAAGGGCATGGAGCGCAAGGACCTGCTCGAAGCCAATGGCGCGATCTTCACGGTGCAGGGCAAGGCTCTGGACGAAGTCGCCAAGCGCGACGTGAAGGTGCTCGTGGTCGGCAACCCGGCCAACACGAACGCCTACATCGCCATGAAGTCGGCACCGAACCTCCCGAAGGAGAACTTCACCGCGATGCTGCGCCTGGACCACAACCGCGCCCTGTCGCAGATCGCCGCCAAGACCGGCAAGCCGGTTTCGAGCATCGAAAAGCTGGCCGTGTGGGGCAACCACTCGCCCACGATGTACGCCGACTACCGCTTCGCGACGATCGACGGCCAGAGCGTGAAGGCCATGATCAACGACGACGCCTGGAACAACGATGTGTTCCTGCCGACCGTCGGCAAGCGCGGCGCCGCGATCATCGAAGCCCGCGGCCTTTCGTCGGCCGCTTCGGCCGCCAACGCCGCCATCGACCACATCCACGACTGGGTGCTCGGCTCGAACGGCAAGTGGGTCACGATGGGCGTCCCGTCGGACGGCTCGTATGGCATTCCGGAAGACGTGATCTTCGGCGTGCCGGTGATCTGCGAGAACGGCAAGTACAAGCGCGTGGAAGGCCTCGAGATCGATGCCTACTCGCGTGAGAAGATGAACATCACGCTCAACGAGCTCGAAGAAGAGCGCGCCGGCGTGGCCCACCTGCTGGGCTGATCCCCGGGGATTTCGGCCCTGCGCGACGCCAAAAGCGTTGCAACGGGCCGGAACCGCGCCGGCGGCTTACCCCCGGTGCCGGCGCACCCCTGCCCCGCTCAGGCGTTTTTCCTGCAGAGTCGGAGCCACAGTGACGAAGAGAGTGACGAAATATTGCGCGGAACTCCGCGCCGTCGATCGCGCTATGACACTCGCACTTGCGCTTGCCATGCCCTACGTCGCGCCTGACGCATTCCTGGCCAAGCGAATGCCGCGCTGCCCCGCCGCCCGCCGCGCACCGCAGCGATCCCTGTCTGCCGGGATCACGCCACGTTCGTTTCGCCAGGGGTCCGGTCAACCGTTTCACCGGTGCGGTCCATCCCGCTCCTCGCATTTCGCCTCTGTTGCCGGTTTCGCCTCTTCTGCCGGTTTCGCCTCTTCTGCGGGTTTCGCCGGTTTTGCCTCCAGTTCACCCGGTATCTTCCGCTTCGCACCAGCCCTGCTCGCCGGCATCGCGAACGCCCGCGGTCCCCTGCGGCGAGCCGCCACGTTCCACACCGCAAACCGTGATGCAGCGACGCCGGTCCCTACCGCCGCCGCCCGCCGCGCATGCCCGGCACGAATTGAAAAAATTTGTACGGTAACGCCGAAGGACGCAGACTTCGTAAGATAATCTGCGCTTTTATTCGCCTACCGTTTGGAGACTCACTATGAAGAAGCTTTGCCTGACCGCGCTGGTTGCCCTGTGTTCCGCCGCCCTCGTGCCGGCCGCGTTTGCCGCTGACGCGACCAGCAAGACGACCACGAAGAAGGCCGCCCCGAAGAAGAAGGCGCCGGCAAAGAAGAAGGCGGCCGCGGCCGCCGCCCCGCTGCAGCCGGACGAAGGCTCGGAGCTGTGGAGCTGCAAGGAAAACAACAAGCTGTACATCAAGGGCGACATGAAGCGCGACCAGGTGCTCACGATGTTCTGGGAAGGCCGCAACTACAAGCTGCCGCGCCAGCAGACGACCACCGGCGCCGACCGCTTCTATGACGCCGCAAGCGGCATGGACCTCGTCGTGATCCCGGCCAAGGCGATGCTGTTCACGCACCGCGACGGCGGCAGCCGTCTGGCAGACGAGTGCATGACGCAAGCGATGTCGGAGCAAAACAAGCTGGCGCCGACCCAGTCGAACGAACTGATCAAGGTGACCAACTGAGTGCATGCCCGGTGGGCGCCGACCCAGTTCGCGTGATGCGCCAGCCGCTTTCCTGCCGCAGCTTCAGCATGACTTGCCGTACCCGATACGTCGATACGCCGATACGCCGGACCTCTGACGGACCGGCAGCGCAGCGAGCGCCCACACAAGCGCCCGTGCGATGCCGGTCCCGCTAACCGCATCACCACCGCTTCGTTTTTCTGTATCACTCAAGGAAAGATCATGGCCCACAACCTCCACAAAACGCTTAAAGAGTTCAAGCTCGGCGACAAGAAAGGCAAGTTCTACTCGCTGCCCCAACTGGGTAAAGCCCTGGGTGTGAACGTCGAACGCTTGCCGGTGTCGATTCGCATCGTGCTCGAGTCCGTGCTGCGCAACTGCGACGGCCAGAAGGTCACCGAAGAGCACGTCAGGCAGTTGGCCAACTGGAAACCGAACGCCGAGCGCGTCGACGAAATCCCGTTCGTCGTGGCGCGCGTGGTGCTGCAGGACTTCACCGGCGTGCCGCTGCTGGCCGACCTGGCCGCCATGCGCAACGTTGCCGAGCGTCAGGGCAAGAACCCGAAGCGCATCGAGCCGCTCGTGCCGGTGGACCTGGTTGTCGACCACTCGGTGCAGATCGATCATTTCCGCGAGAAAAAGGCGCTCGACCTGAACATGCAGCTGGAATTCCAGCGCAACAACGAGCGCTATCAGTTCATGAAGTGGGGCATGCAGGCGTTCGACACGTTCGGCGTGGTGCAGCCGGGCTTCGGCATCGTGCACCAGGTGAACCTGGAGTACCTCGCACGCGGCGTGCACAGGAAAGACGACGTGTACTACCCCGACACCCTCGTGGGCACGGACAGCCACACCACGATGATCAACGGCATCGGCGTGGTCGGCTGGGGCGTGGGCGGCATCGAAGCCGAAGCCGGCATGCTCGGCCAGCCGGTCTACTTCCTCACGCCCGACGTCGTCGGCGTGGAACTGACGGGTCGCCTGCGCGAAGGCGTGACGGCCACCGACCTGGTCCTCACCATCACGGAGATGCTCCGCAAGGAGAAGGTGGTCGGCAAGTTCGTCGAATTCTTCGGCGAAGGCACGGCGAGCCTGGCGCTGCCGGACCGCGCGACCATCGCGAACATGGCCCCGGAATACGGCGCCACGATGGGCTTCTTCCCCGTCGACGAGAAGACGATCGACTACTTCAAGGGCACGGGCCGCACCAAGGAGGAAATCAACGCCTTCGAGTCGTATTTCAAGGCCCAGAAGATGTTCGGCATTCCGGGGACCGACGAAATCGACTACACGAAGACGCTCAAGCTCGACCTGGGCACGGTCGCGCCGTCGCTGGCCGGTCCGAAGCGTCCGCAGGATCGCATCGAAATCGGCAACGTGAAGTCGACGTTCAGGGACCTGTTCACCAAGCCGGTCGCCGAGAACGGCTTCAACAAGACCGAGGCGCAGCTCGAGACGACGTACAAGACCGCCAGCGGCATCGACGTGAAGAACGGCGACGTGCTGATCGCCGCCATCACGTCGTGCACCAATACGTCGAACCCGAGCGTGCTGCTCGGCGCCGGCCTGCTCGCCAAGAAGGCCGTGGAAGCCGGCCTGACGGTCGCGCCGCACATCAAGACGTCGCTTGCCCCGGGCAGCCGTGTGGTGACCGAGTATCTCGAAGCGGCCGGCCTGCTGCCGTACCTGGAGAAGCTCGGCTTTGGCGTGACGGCCTACGGCTGCACGACCTGTATCGGTAACGCCGGCGATCTGACGGCCGAACTCAACGAGACGATCGTGAAGAACGACATGGTCGCCGCTGCCGTGCTCTCGGGCAACCGCAACTTCGAAGCGCGCATTCACCCGAACATCCGCGCCAACTTCCTCGCCTCGCCCCCGCTGGTGGTTGCCTACGCCATCGCCGGCAACGTCACGCGCGACCTGATGACCGAGCCCGTCGGCAAGGGTCACGGCGGCAAGGACATCTATCTGGGCGACATCTGGCCGAGCAGCGACGAAATCCACAAGCTGATGAAGTTCGCGATGAACGCGAAGGTCTTCAAGTCCAACTACGACTCGGTGAAGGCGCCGAGCCCGCTGTGGGCCAAGATCAAGGGTTCGAAGGGCGAAGTCTACAACTGGCCGGCATCGACCTACATCGCCGAGCCGCCGTTCTTCGAGGGCTTCACGATGGAGCCGAGCGCCGACATCAAGCCGATCCACGGCGCACGCGCGCTGGGTGTGTTCGGCGACTCGGTCACGACCGATCACATCAGCCCGGCCGGCTCCATCAAGGAAACGTCGCCGGCGGGCAAGTGGCTGCTGGAGAACGGTGTGCTCAAGGCCGACTTCAACAGTTACGGTTCGCGTCGCGGCAACCACGAGGTGATGATGCGCGGCACGTTCGCCAACGTGCGCATCAAGAACCTGATGATCCCGCCGAAGGCGGACGGCTCGCGCGTGGAAGGCGGCCTGACGATCCACCAGCCGAGCGGCGAACAGCTCTCGATCTACGACGCGGCCATGAAGTATGTGGCCGAGAACACCCCGACGGTGGTGTTCGGCGGCGAAGAGTATGGCACCGGCTCGTCGCGCGACTGGGCGGCCAAGGGCACGCAGTTGCTCGGCGTGAAGGCCGTGATCGCACGCTCGTTCGAGCGCATCCACCGCTCGAACCTCGTCGGCATGGGCGTTCTGCCGCTGCAGTTCAAGGGCTCGGACAGCGTGCAGTCGCTGGGCATTACCGGCGACGAGACGTTCGACATCGAAGGGCTGACGGCCGACATCAAGCCGCAACAGGACGTCACGCTGGTGATCCATCGCAAGAACGGCGAAACGCAGAAGGTGCAGGTGCTGCTGCGTATCGATACGCCGATCGAAGTGGATTACTACAAGCACGGCGGCATTCTGCCGTTCGTGCTGCGCCAGTTGCTCGCGGCTGCCTGAGCGGCAATTTCGCGCAATCGCAACGGTTGCCGGGCGGCGCGAATCCGCCGCCCGGCAACTACCGACAAGACCCGGCCGCGCGCCGGGTCTTGTCGTCTCCGGCCTCTGGCGGGGCTCGTTATCTCCCGATTCAATGGCGCCACGCCTGTCATGTCCGAAAATGACTAGCGTCTCGCGAAACGCACGCGTAGAGTGAGGCCATGTTTTCTTCGCCCGCCCCCGCACTGCCGGGCCCCCTTCCATGACCCTCGACCCCGAAGTCTGCTACAAGGCGGTCTGCGCCCGCGACCGGCGCTTCGACGGCTGGTTTTTCGTCGGCGTCTCCTCCACCGGCATTTACTGCCGGCCGGTGTGCAACGTGCGCACGCCGCGCTTTGAGAACTGCTCGTTCTACGGCAGCGCCGCCGGCGCGGAAAAGGCCGGCTTCCGGCCATGTCTGAAATGCCGTCCCGAACTCGCGCCAGGCGCCGCGCGCATCGACGCCACGCGCGAACTCGCCGACGCGGCGGCCGCCATGATCGACGAGGGCTTTCTCAATCGCGCCGGGCTGCCCGCGCTTGCCGCGCGCATCGGCATCACGGAGCGTCACCTGCGCCGGATCTTCGCGGACGAATTCGGTGTCTCGCCGATCGAATACGCCCAGACGCAGCGCCTGTTGCTCGCCAAGCGCCTGCTTACCGACACGGCCCTGCCCGTGACGGAGGTCGCGCTCGCGGCGGGCTTCGGCAGCGTTCGCCGCTTCAACAGTCTGTTCAAGGACCGCTACGGCTTCGCGCCCGGACGCCTCCGTCTGAATGCGCGCCACGCCGCGCTGCCCGACGGCGACCTCGTCTTCCAGCTCGCCTATCGCCCGCCGTTCGCGTGGCACGCGCTGCTCGATTTCCTGGGGGACCGCGCTATCGACGGCGTCGAACTGCGTGACGGCGACGTCTACACGCGCACGCTCAACATCGACCGTCCGGACGGGCAGACGATCTCCGGCTGGTGCCGCGTCGCGCCGCTGCCCGAGCGGCACGCGCTGCAGGTGACGCTACCCCCGGCGCTGGCCAGCAGCGTGCCGCAAGTCCTGGGCAAGCTTCGTCACCTGTTCGACCTGGGCGCACGCCCCGACATCATCGACGCGCATCTCGGCTCGCTCGCGCGAAACACGCCGGGGCTTCGCGTGCCCGGCGCGGTGGACGGCTTCGAGATTGCCGTGCGCGCCATCGTCGGCCAGCAGATCACGCTCAAGGGCGCCCGGCGTCTGCTCGGCCGCCTTGCCCGGCAGTTCGGCACGCCGCTCCCCACGCCCGTGCACGGACTCACGCACGCCTTCCCGAGCGCGGCGCAACTGCTCGCCGTTCCCGCCGAAGCACTGGGTGAAGCCGGTATCATCCGCAGTCGTGTCGCGGCCATTCACGGCGTGGCGCAGGCGATCGTCGACGCACGGCTGCGTCTGGATCCGCTCGCGCCGCTGGAAGCGAGCGTCGCCACGCTGCTGTCGATCAAGGGCGTCGGCCCCTGGACGGCCCAGTACATCGCCATGCGCGCCCTCGGTTCGCCCGACGCGATGCCCGCCGACGATCTGGTGCTGCGTCAGGCGCTGGGAGCGCCCGACGGCCGCGCGGTGGCCGCACGCACCGCGCGCTGGGCGCCGTGGCGCGCCTACGCGGCGCTGCACATCTGGCGTGCGGCGGCTCAGGGACCGGCGGGTCAGCCGGTCGGGACTTTGCAGGAGGCGTGTGCATGACGCGTTACGAAACGTATTACGGCAGTCCGCTCGGCGAGATGCTGCTCGTCGCCGACGGCGACGCTCTCACCGGCGTGTATTTCTCGCATCAAAAGTACTTCCCGCGCGAGAACGACGTGCGCCGTGACGGCGATGAGCTCGAGGTGCTCAAACGCACCCGCCAGCAGCTCGACGAGTACTTCCACGAGGGGCGACGCGTCTTCGACCTGCCGCTGTCCCCGCAAGGCACGCCGTTCCAGAAGCTGGTGTGGGCCGAGCTGCTGCGCATTCCGTTCGGCGAGACGCGCAGCTACGGCGATCTCGCGCACGCGCTGGGCGACGTCAACAAGTCGCGTGCCGTGGGCGCCGCCAACGGGCGCAATCCGATAACGATCATCGTGCCGTGCCACCGCGTGATCGGCGCCGACGGCACGCTTACGGGCTATGCAAGCGGTGTGGAGCGCAAGCTCGCGCTGCTCTCGCTCGAAGGCGCCGCCCTGCCCTCGGCACATGCCGCGACAACCACCGCGACGCGCCGCACGCGACTCTCGGCGCCCGCCAACCTTGCGTTCGACTTCTGAGGCCGCCCGCCGCGTTTGCCTTCGCCGCGCCGCGCCTCGCCCGATCGGGCCCGATTGCCTCCGATTGCATCCGATTGCGCCCTCCCTTTCGCCCTCCCTTTCGCCCTCCCTTTCGCCCTCGCGCTGGGCCGCGCGCGGCGGCGCCGCGCGGGGTCCGACGTACACATCCCGTCCTTCGGGTTCACGCATGCCGTACAATCGTGAGTTCATGTGTTTCTGCTTCGCAAGACTATGCGCTCACGCACCGCCAAACGACTGACTCCCGACGCCGAAAAGCTGGTCGGCCACGCACTCGCGCTGGCCGCCTCGGGTAGCCGCATCGAAGACCGCTTCTGGGAAGCGCAGCTCGACACGCTGCTCACGCGCGTGCTGCGCACGGGCAACCAGCCCGCCATCGACGCCGCCCTCGATCATCTCCAGGCCAACCACAGCGAGGCCTATGGCGCGCTCGCCGACCTCATCGAATCGCAGAGCGAGTCTGCCGAGCCCGAAGCCGAAGACCAGGTCTGGGACGGCCTGCTCGTCGCCATCCCGATTCTTGCGTGGACGCGCTACGCCATTCCCTCGGGTCCGGTCAAGGCCGACGCGCTCATGCCCATTCGCGCCCATCTGCACGCTCACGTGCTGGCCGAGTCAGCCCGCGTCGCGATTTCGCCCTACCTCTACAGCATCGACCAGCTGCCGCGCACGCACTGCGAATCGTGGAAAGTCACGCAGCAGCTCGTGCGCGCCGCAGTCGACAACGCCGAAGTGAAGCAGCCCGGCAACGATCTGCCCGAAACGGCGCCGATCCTCGCCGATCCGCGTTTCCTGCTCACGGCCGTTGCCGTGCCCAGGGGCGCGCCGATGTTCCGCTGGCAAGAGGAAGGCGCGCGCCATGCCGAGCGCGGCCAGTGCCAGGAAGCGTGGTCCGCGCAAGGGGGCCCGAATCTCAACGCGCTGCTGCCCGGCTGCGAGATCGAATGCCTGCTGCCCGACGCGTATTACGCGAGCTGCCGTGAAGCGGACGAGCGCATCCGTCCGCACACGGTCCGCACGGCGCTGCGTTATCTGGAAGACGTGCTCACGCTCACGCCGCAGGAACTGCGCGCCGTGGTCGCCGGCTTCGGGGAGCAGAACATCGACGAGTACCGCATCGGCTTCACGCAACGGGGCAGCAACGACGTCATCTACGGCGTGGTGTGGCCGCTCTACGGCCGCGAGAACGGCGAAGTGGAGGGCGGTGCGCTCGACGAAGTGACGGACCTGCTCAAGGCGTGCGGCGTCACGGAGATTCGCAAGCATCCGGGGCGCTTCGATCCCGAGTATTGCGACGACTGCGGCGTGCCGCTGTATCCGGATCCCGTGGGCGAAGTCGTTCACGCCGAAATGCCGGAAGACGCCGAGCCGAGCCGCCCGCACTTCCACTGAGCATGCGCGGCGCGCGCCGCGTCCGTCACGTCGCCGGCAGCGTCACCATGCACCGATACAGGCCGTGTCCCGACGCGAGGTACTTGCGCTCGAACGGCGTCATGGCGTCGGCCTCGTTCGCCGGCGCATACGCCTCGACGTCGGGCCGCACGCCGCTCAGCAACTCGACGGCCTGCGCGAACTCGTCGACGTAGACACCCCAGTTGCTGCGGCATTCGAGCACGCCGCCCAGCGCCACCACCGTCGGGAACACGGCGTGCGCATGCCAGCGGCGGGCGAGCTGCCCGATCTTCGGCCACGGATTCGGATAGAGAATGTAGTGCCGCGCGGGACGAATGCCCGCGTCGTGCAACTGCCGCCAGAAATCCACCAGGTCGGCGCGCACCCAGACGAAGTTCTCCGGCCACGCCCCCTCCCACCAGTCCTTGCCGCGCACGATGCGGCTCTCCGATTGATCGACGCCGATGACGAAGTGCTCGGGATACCGCGTGGCAAGACGCAGCGTGCTCTCACCCACGCCGCAGCCGGCGTCGATGATGAGCGGCGCCGCGCCCGCGTGGCGCCATGCCGCGATGGCTGCATCGAAGGCGCCCGCGCTGTAGGCGGCGAATGGCTTGCGGAACAGCGCGTCGCGATGACGGCTCACGAGCTGCGCGAGTTTCTCGTGCGGACCGGTTTGGGCGCTGTCGACGGTGCGTGAATTGGCGAACATGCGGCAAGGTGAGAACGTCGCACGGCGTGCGCGCATGGTGCGCGGGCGCCGCAAAGGTGTGCATTGTAGCGCGCCGTAACTTTCTTCACGCGCCGAGCGACGTCTACGGGCTTGTGTGGCGGGCGTCAGCGGCTTTTTTTCGGTTAAGATGAGAGCCGTTTTGCCGCTGTGTTTCAAGATGCGGCGAAGCTTCTTCGCGAGCGGCGCGTGCCAGAGACTCACTGAATGAGTCGCCGCATGCCCGCATTGCTCTGCAATGCTTAGGGTCTGACCCTTGCGCCCCCGAGAATACGTCAAGCAATGTCGAATCGATTTCTTCAACGCGCCGCAGGTGTCGTGCTGCGAGCCGTGCGTCGGATCGCCGGTTTCGCCGGTTTCGCCGGTTTCGCCGGTTTCGCCGCCGTCGCGACGCCCGTCTGCCTGTCGGCCTTCACGGCCCCGGCGCAGGCCTTCACGCTCGAGCAGCACCGTGCGCTGGTCGAGCAATTCATCAACACCCGTCATGCCGATCCGCTCGTCGCCGATTGCGCGGCGCATGCGAGTTTTGTCGTCGCGACGCTACCCGGCTACGAGAGCGTCGAATACGCCGACAACGCGCTCGACCCCGAGCATGCGAAAGTCGCGCCGTGGTCGGGTCCGTTCGACGATCGCAAGCAGCGCGTCGACGTGACGCAGATGGTCGAGCTCGACGGCATCGGCAAACGCACCACCGGACAAACGGACAAGATCCACATCCGCTGCGGCTACGCCGACGGCCGCATGATGGGTTTCGACTATACGTCGCCGCTGCCGCAGGTCGAGCAGCCGGTCAAGCGCTCCGCACGCGGCACGCGCGGCAAGGCGTCGCACGCCGCGGCCAGGTCGGGCAAGCGCGGCGCCACCGCGAAGTCCTCGGGCGGCAAGTCGACGGCAAAAGCCGCACCGTCGAAATCGGGCACCGCCAAGAAGAGCACCGCGAAGAAGAAAGCGAACTGAGCCATCGCAGACCGCCTTGGGTGAGCGAAGCATGGCGCATGACGCATGACGCATGACGCATCGCGACGCGTCGTGCGAATCGCGCCGCGCCCGGCTGCACGGCCGCAGGGCCGGCAGGGATGGCAACGGCGGCGACGGCCGCTGCCGGGACTTACCGCTCAGCCTGCGCCTTGTCGGCCTGCAACTGCGACCCGATGGCGGCAAGCATCGACGCTCCCAGTGCGGCGCTGCGCGCGCCGCTCCAGCCCACGCGCGCGTCGGGCCGGTTGGCGTTGTCCTTGAATGGCATCTCCAGCGTGAGCGAGAGACAGCCGAAGCGGTGCGCGACCCATTTCGACGCGAGCTTGAGCGACTCCGCGCCGTGCTTGCCGGGCGGATAGCCGAACCTGTCCTGGAAGTCCAGGCTCGCCGCCTTGAAGCGTTCGCCAAAGGCCTTCTCGCGCGCGAGAATCGCCTCGCTCGCCCATTCAACGCCTTCGTTGCCCGCCAGGAAGACGTATGGCAGTGCCTCGTCGCCATGGATGTCGAAGAACATGTCGCAGCCGATCGACTCGATGGCGGCCCGCACGTGGTACACCTCGGGGCTGCGCAGCGGATCGGGTTCGAGCCACTCCCGATTGAGGTTCGCGCCGGCGGCGTTCGTGCGCAGGTTGCCGCGCGCAGCGCCGTCAGGGTTCATGTTCGGCACGACATGGAACACGGCCTCGTCGAGCACCGCGGCAGCCAGCGGATCGCCCGCCCAGTCGCCGGCGCCGAGCAAACGGCGCAACAGGCCTTCCACGAACCACTCGGCCATCGTCTCGCCGGGGTGCTGTCGCGCAATCACCCAGATATTGCGCTTGCCTTCACCGGGCTCGCCCACGGTGAGCAGCGTCATGTCGCGCGCGTCGATCGTCTGGCCCAGCGAGCGCGAACGCACGCGAGGCGAGTTCTGCGCCGTGCCGAGCAGCGCCAGATGGCGCTCTTCGGGGTAAGGCTCGAAATAGGCGAGATATACGCTGTCGTGCGCCGGAGTAAATGCCACGGTCATGACCTGCCCGTCGTAGGTCGTTGGCACCCGGAACCAGTCCACGCGGTCGTACGACGCGACGGCGCGGTAGTTTTCCCAGCCGCGCGGGTACGATGTCTGTCCCGCATTGTCGAACACGATACGACATGGCTTGCCGCCCACGCCCTGCACCCGGAAGTGGAACCACTGGGCGAACTCCGCGGCGCCGTCTTGCGGCACGCGAACGTGAATGTCGTCGGCGCGCTCGGCGCTCACCACGTGAATGGCGCCGCTATCGAATCTGCTGCTGATCTGAACGGTCATGACTCGTCTCGCTGACAAAAAATGAAAAACCCCGGGACAGGCCCCGGGGCTGGTGGTTGGCTGGCCTCAGGCCACGCGACGGCGAAACACCCACAGCGAGTCGTTCGAGACGCTGTCGTCGAAGGCATAGCCCTCGCTGTCGAACGCCTTGAGCTGCTGCACGTCGGTCACGCCGCGCTCGATCGCGTAGCGTGCCATCAGGCCGCGCGCCCGCTTGGCGTAGAAGCTGATGATCTTGTACTTGCCGCTCTTCCAGTCCTCGAACACCGGCGTGATCACGGGCGCCTCGACCAGACGACGCTTGATCACCTTGAAGTACTCCTCCGAGGCGAGGTTCACGAGCACGCGGCGCGTCTGCGGATGCTCGGCGAGCGCCGCATTGATTGTCTGCGTCACCCGATCGCCCCAGAACGCATACAGGTCGCGGCCCCGCTTGTTCGCGAAGCGCGTGCCCATCTCGAGCCGGTAGGGCTGGAGCAGATCGAGCGGGCGCAGCACGCCATACAGGCCGGACAGGATGCGCAGGTGACGCTGCGCGAAGTCGAGTTGCGAGGCGCTCAGGCTGCGGGCCGACAGGCCCTCGTAGACGTCGCCGTTGAAGGCGAGCACGGCCTGCTTGGCGTTGGAGGTATCGAAGCGGGTCGTCCACTCGGCGTAGCGCGTGACGTTGAGTGCGGCGAGCTGGTCCGAGATGCTCATGAGCGAGCCGACCTGCGCCGGGCTCAGTTCACGCAGGCCTTCGATCAGTTCGGCCGCATCGTCCACGAATTGCGGCACGGTGTGCGTGCTCACGTGCGGCGGCGTTTCATAGTCGAGCGATTTGGCCGGCGAGAGAACAATTATCATATTGGGTGCAGCGTTCCTGCAAAAACGTGAAACCGCCATTCTATCCAATGCTTCAAAACGCTGTTGCCACGCCCGCGGACCGGGCCTTCGCCGAACACCTCGCGAGCCTCGCCACGCCCGCGCGCGTGGTGCTCGACACGAACGTCTGGATCGACCTCCTCGTCTTCGACGATCCCGTCGCACGACCGGTGCGCGAGGCGCTCGTCGCCCGCCGTCTCACCGCGCTCATGGCGCCGCGCTGCCGCGACGAGCTCGCCATCGTGCTGACCTATCCGCAATTCGCCTCGCACGAGATCGACAACGACGCGGCCCTCGGCTGGGTCGACATGCACACACTGCCGATTGGGCCGATGCCCGCGTCCGGGGACATCGCGCCCGCCGCGCCCCTGCCGCTGTGCCGCGACCGGGACGATCAGAAATTTCTCGAGGCGGCGCGCGATGGCCAGGCCCATTGGCTCGTCAGCAAGGACAAGGCGGTGCTCAAGCTGCGTAGCCGGGTGGCACGCCAGTTCGGCTTTCGGATCGTGACGGCAAGCGCCTTCGCGTCGCTGCTGACGGCCGCCGCCTGACCCGGCGCGCCCGCAGATCCGCCGCACCAGCGGTAGAATGGCGGTCTGTTGATCGCTGCCGATGGCTTGCACCGTCCAAATGAACGCGCCCCACCTTACTCCCGCCGCTTCCTCCCCTGCACTGAGCGCTCCGCCGCTCGCCTCGCGCCTGCCGAACGTGGGCACCACCATCTTCACCGTGATGTCCGCGCTCGCCGCCGAGAAACAGGCGGTGAATCTCGGCCAGGGCTTCCCGGACTTCGCGTGCGATCCGAAGATCGTCGACTCCGTCTCGCGCGCCATGCGCGAAGACCACAACCAGTACCCGCCCATGGCCGGTGTGCCCGCGCTGCGCCAGGCAATCGCCGACAAGATCGGCAAGCTCTACGGACAGCGCTACGACTGGAACACCGAGATCACGGTCACGGCCGGCGCCACGCAGGCGCTGCTCACCGCGATTCTCGCCACGGTGCACCCGGGCGACGAAGTGATCGTGTTCGAGCCGACTTACGACAGCTACGTGCCTTCCATCGAGCTCGCCGGTGGCAAACCGGTGTATATCACGCTGGAGGCGCCCGAGTTTCGCATCCCGTTCGACAAACTCGCGGCGGCCATCACGCCACGCACCCGTCTGATCCTGTTCAACACGCCGCACAACCCGAGCGGCACCGTGTGGCACGAGCGCGATCTGGCCCAACTCGCGCAGATCGTGGCCGGCACCGACATTCTGCTGATCTCGGACGAGGTCTACGAGCACATGGTGTATGACGGCAAGCGCCACGAGAGCGTGGCGCGGCATCCGGAGCTGGCACGTCGCAGTTTCATCGTGTCGAGCTTCGGCAAGACCTATCACGTAACGGGCTGGAAGGTCGGTTTCGTCGCCGCACCGGCCGCGCTCACGGCGGAATTCCGCAAGGTGCATCAGTTCAACGTGTTCACGGTGAACACGCCGATGCAGGTCGGTCTGGCCGACTACATGCGCGATCCGGCGCCCTATCTCGAGCTCTCGGGTTTTTATCAGAAAAAGCGCGACCTGTTCCGCGCCGGTCTGGCCAACACGCGCTTCAGGCTGCTGCCATGCGAAGGCACATATTTCCAATGCGTGGACTACAGCGCGATCAGCGACATGAGCGAAGGCGACTTCGCGCTGTGGCTCACGGGCGAAATCGGTGTGGCGGCCATTCCCGTGTCGGCCTTCTATCACGAGCCGCATGAGTCGGGCGTGGTGCGTTTCTGCTTCGCGAAGCAGGACGACACGTTGCGCGAGGCGCTCGCGCGTCTGGCCAAAATCTGAGCCATGCCTTCGCGCGTGGCGTGATACGCACGGGCACGGCGTGCGGCATGCCGGCGTCCCGCGGAAAAAAGGGAGGGCCGCCATCGACCGATGGCGGCCCTTTTTTTCCCGGCGTTGCGAGCCTCGCGAACGCTGGTGTTTCAGCCGGCCTTGGCCTTCTGCGCCTGCTGATAGGCCTTCTGCTCGGCGCGCATGCGCTGGAACGACTCGCGCTCGGCGAGTTGCTTGCCATACGCCTTCCAGTCGATGCCGGCCGATTGCAGAAAGTCTTCGCCATACACCGCCTGCGTGGCCATGCCCAGGATCGGCAGATGGATGCCGGCGGCGATGTCCGCCATGGTGAACGTCTCACCCGCCACGTAAGGCGAGAATTTCGCGAGACGCTTGAACGCCACGATGTTTCGGCGCAGCAACTTCTCCGTGCGGTTGCGCGTGCCCTCGGAGACCGTGCCGCCGAAGAACGCCTGCGTGTACAGTTCGCGCACGACCAGTTCCAGATGCAGTTCCAGCATCGTGAGCAGTTCCCGCTCCTTGGCCTGACGCCATGGATCCCGCGAGAACAGCGCCGGCGCCGGATGCGTCGCCTCCAGGTAGTCGCAGATCACCTGCGACTCGGCCAGATAGCCGTGTTCGGTCTGCAGATACGGCACCTTGCCGAGCGGCGAGCACTGCAGCACCGGCTCGTCCTGGCACGGAATCGACTCGACTTCTTCGAAGGGCACGCCCTTCTCGTACAGCACAACCTTGACCTTGTTGTAGTAGTTGCTGATGGGAAATCCGTACAGCTTCAACATGATGTCTCCCTTGCGTCACGGCGAGCGACAGCGCGTGCGCAACGTTCGTAATGCGTCCCGGGCACTGCGTCGATGACGGCAGCGGCGTCGATGGCCCTCGCCGCGCGGCTACGGAGCTCCGTAACGTCTGCGATGTCCATAATGTCCGTAATGACGAACGGCAGTCCGCGCACGATGGCTACCCGGAGTGTACCGGCATCGCGCTCGCAAGCGTCAATCGCCGAGCGGTCGCGGCGTCCCGAATTCCAAGATGGCCATCGCCTCGCTTGCCGCGCGCCGACCGCGCAGCGGAACAACGGCTGGCAGGCGGCACGAGATCGGCGACAATAGCCGCAATGCGCCAGGGGCACCGGTTTGCATCACAGGCGGTCTCGCCAGGAAATTCATTTCCCGACCGACCGGTCGGACGATAGAATGACGCCATGGCCGCGGCGCCGGAAGCCGGGCGTTGCGCCGGGGCCGGACGTCGTCTGCGCGCGCGGCCCCGGCCACACTACCGACACCACAACTTCGAGACACTCCGAATGACTGCATCTTCCCCGACCGCTACCTCCGCCAGGGCCATCGATGTGCTGGGCATCGTCGGCGCCGGCGCCATGGGCCGTGGTATCGCTCAGATCGCGGCGCAGGCCGGCTTGCGCGTGAAGCTCTACGACACCAACGCGAGGGCCGTCCAGAGCGCGCTGGACGCGTTGCGCGAGACGCTGGACAAACTCGCCGCCAAGGGCAAGATCGAGGCGTCCGGCGTCGAGGCGACGATGAGCCGCCTGCAAGCCTGCGCCACGCTCGAGGAGCTCGCGGATTGCCATCTGGTGGTCGAAGCCATCATCGAGAAGCTCGACGTCAAGCGAGACCTGTTCCGCTCGCTCGAGGCCATCGTGGCGCCCGACGCGATTCTCGCGTCCAACACGTCGTCGCTCTCGATCACCGCCATCGCCGCCGCGTGCGAGCGGCCGGAGCGCGTGGCCGGCTACCACTTCTTCAATCCGGTGCCGCTCATGAAGGTGGTCGAAGTCATCGATGGCCTGCGCACGGCGCCCGAAGTCGGCGACGCCCTGCTCGCCCTTGGCCGCCGCATGGGCCACACGGCGGTGCGCTGCAAGGACATGCCGGGCTTCATCGTCAACCATGCCGGGCGTGGCATGAACACCGAAGGTCTGCGCGTGGCGAGCGAGGGCGTGGCCAGCTTCGCCGACATCGATCGCATCCTTCGCGAGCAGGCCGGCTTCCGTCTGGGCACGTTCGAGCTGCTCGACCTGACGGCACTCGACGTCTCGCATCCGGTGATGGAGTCGATCTACCACCAGTTCTACGAGGAAGCGCGCTTTCGCCCGTCGCCGATCACGGCAGTGCGTTTGGCTGGCGGCCTGCTCGGGCGCAAGGTCGGCGAAGGCTTCTATCGCTATGTCGACGGCAAGCAGCAAGTGCCGCCCGAGGCGCCCGCGCCCGACGCGCTGCCCGCCAGCGTGTGGGTAAGCCGCGCCGATACGCGCGGCTTTGCCGCCGTGGTCGAACTGCTCGGCCAGACGGGCGTGACCCTCGAGAGTGGCGATCGCCCGTCCGCCGAGGCATTGATCATCGTCACGCCGCTGGGCCAGGATGCCACGACCTGCGCCGTCGAGCAGGGCCTCGACGCCACGCGCACGGTCGCTGTCGACACGCTGCTGCCCCTGGCGGGCGCCAGGCGCCACACGCTCATGACCACGCCCGTCACGGCGCCCGAGGCGCGCGACGCCGCGCACGCCCTCTTCGCGCACGGCGGCACGCCGGTGACCGTGATCCGCGACTGCGCCGGCTTCGTGGCGCAGCGCGTGATCGCCACCATCGTGAACATCGGCGCGGACATCGCGCAACAACGCATTGCCACGCCGGACGACATCGACCGCGCCGTCACGCTGGGCCTGGGCTACGCCAAGGGGCCGCTCGCGCTCGGCGACGCCGTGGGCGCCCGCCTGCTGCTCACCGTCCTGCGCAATCTGCAATCGTTCTACGGCGACCCGCGCTATCGTCCGTCGCCGTGGCTCACGCGCCGCGCACAACTGGGCGTGTCGCTGCTCACCGAAGAACAGTGACCCGGAGATTCGCCCCATGAGCGCCGAACTGCTTGCCGAACGCGTCGACCACACCCTGGTGCTGACGCTCTCCAACCCCGGAGCACGCAACGCGCTGCATCCGGACATGTACGCCGCCGGGGTGGAAGCCCTCGCGACGGCCGAACGCGACCCGTCGGTGCGCGCCGTGGTGCTCACCGGCGCCGACAACTTCTTCTGCGCGGGCGGCAACCTCAATCGCCTGCTCGAGAACCGCAAGCAGGATCCGTCGGTACAGGCCGCGAGCATCGACGCGCTGGCCGAATGGATCGAAGCGCTGCGCGCCTGTCCGAAGCCGGTCATCGCGGCGGTCGAAGGCGCGGCGGCCGGTGCAGGCTTCTCGCTCGCGCTTGCCTGCGACCTGCTGGTGGCCGCCGAGAACGCCAAGTTCGTGATGGCTTACGTCAAGGTCGGCCTCACGCCCGACGGCGGCGGTTCGTGGTTTCTCTCGCAGGCGCTGCCGCGTGCGCTCGCGACCGAGATCCTGCTCGAAGGCAAGCCGGTCGCGGCAACACGTCTGGCCGCCGCCGGCGTCGTGAATCGCGTGGTGGCCCCCGGGCAGGCTCGGGCCGAAGCGCTGAACTGGGCCACCGACCTCGCCCAGCTCTCGCCGAACGCCGTGGGCCGCATCAAGTCGCTCATCGAAAGCGGTGCGAGCGCCACGCTCACCGAGCAGTTGGGCGCCGAGCGCGACAACTTCGTGGCGTCGCTCCACCACGCCGACGGGCTGGAGGGGATCAGCGCATTCCTGGAAAAACGTCCGGCAAAATACATCTGACGAATCCGGCGGGGCGGCCACCCACGTCGGCACGACGGGCCCGCCCCACGCGAAGCGACCGCACTCTCAGGAGAATTGCCGCATGAGCTCTCTCGGCCATCTCGGCCCCGACGCAGGCCCTCTGGTCTTCACCCCGCCCCAGCGCCGGCGCATCTATCTCATGCGCCACGGCGACGTCACCTACTTCGACGACAGCGGCAAACCGATCGACGCCGACGCCGTCGCACTCAACGAGCTTGGACGCGCGCAGGCAAGCGCCGCCGGACGCGCCTTCGCCGCCGAGAACATCCGCTTCGACCGCGTGATCGTGAGCGGCCTGCCGCGCACGCGCGAGACGGCCGAGCGCGTGCTCGCGCAGACCGGGCAGCGGGTGGAGATCGAGACGTGGCCCTGCTGGCAGGAAATCCGCGCGGGCAACATCGCCGATTTGCCGCCGGCCGATCTTGCGCAGGCGTTCCTCGCCGCCTTCGATGGGCTCGTGCCGGAAGACACCCGCTTCCTGAACGGCGAATCCGTGCGCGAGCTGCTCGATCGCGTGGTGCCGCCGCTGGCCGAACTGCGCGCCGACCGCTCGTGGGATACGGTGCTGCTGGTGTTGCACGGCGGCGTGAACCGCGCGATTCTCTCGCATGCGATGCATCCGCTCGGGCGCCTGTTCCTCGGCCAGCTCGCACAGACGCCGGCCTGCATTAACGCGCTCGACGTCGGCGACAAGCCGGAAGACTGGGTCGTGCGGCTCGTGAATTTCGCGCCGCCGCAGCCGCTGCATCGCGACAACCGGCTTACGGTGATGGAGAAGATTTTCGCGTCGTTCGTGCGTTCACGGCAGCGCGGCTAAACGGGCATGGCCCGGTGGGCGCGGCGGCGACGCCCGTCGCTGCGCAGGCGCGCCGCGCGAGCGCGCACGGCAAGACCCGAATTACCCGCAGCAGTCGAGACACTTCCGATCAACGCAGCACCGGAAATGCAGGAGACAGCATGGCCGAGGCGCTTCCCCAGGACTTTTCCGCGTTTGCGGGCGAGCGGCCGATCGAGGGCCGGGCGCCCTTCGACGCCGCCGCGCTCGAGCGCTGGCTCGCCGCCCACGTCGATGGCTTCGCCGGGCCGCTCACGGTCTCGCAATTCAACGGCGGGCAATCGAATCCCACGTACCGCCTGAGCACGCCAGGCGCCAGCTACGTGCTTCGCACCAAGCCGGCCCCGGCGGCAAAGCTGCTGCCTTCGGCGCACGCGATCGAACGCGAATACCGCGTAATGGACGCGCTCGCGCGCACGGACGTGCCCGTCGCGCGCATGCGCGGCCTTTGCGAAGACGAAGGGGTCATCGGCCTGGCGTTCTACGTGATGGACTTCGTGCCGGGACGCGTACTGTGGGACCCGTCGCTGCCCGGCATGTCGCCGGCCGAGCGCGGCGCGATCTACGACGAGATGAACCGCGTCATCGCCGCCCTGCACCGTGTGGACTACCACGCCATCGGCCTCGGAACGTATGGCAAGCCCGGCGACTACATCGCGCGTCAGATCGCCCGCTGGAGCAAGCAGTACCGTGCGTCCGAGACGGCGCGGATCGAGGCTATGGACCGGCTCATCGAATGGCTGCCCGCACACCTGCCGTCCGACGCCCCCGAGCGCACGACCATCGTGCATGGCGACTTCCGGCTCGACAACCTGATCTTCCACCCGAGCGAGCCGCGCGTGCTTGCCGTGCTTGACTGGGAACTCTCGACGCTGGGCGACCCGCTCGCGGACTTCAGCTACCACTGCATGGCGTGGCACGTCAGCCCCGGCGTGTTTCGCGGCATTGCCGGGCTCGACTGGGCCGCGCTCGGCATTCCCGACGAGCGCGAGTACGTGGCCCGCTACAGTGCGCGCACCGGCAGCCAGCCGCCCGCACAATGGGACTTCTACCTCGCCTACAACATGTTCCGCATCGCCGCGATCCTGCAAGGCATCATGAAGCGCGTGAGCGACGGCACGGCCGCGAGCCAGCAAGCGCACGACGCCGGCAAACGCGCGCGGCCGATGGCGGAGCTGGCATGGGAGTATGCGCGGCGCGGCGGCGCATCGCGCTAACCGATATCGGCCACCAATACCGCGGGCCAATATCGTTGACCGATATTGCCAACGGTTCTCGAACGGAGACGTCATGGATTTCAGCTACAGCCCGAAGGTCGAAGCGCTGCGCGCCCGTCTGAATGCGTTCTTCGACGAGCATATCTTCCCCAACGAGCGCCGATACCTGGAGGAGATCGAGATCGCGCGCCGGCAGGGCGACGCGTGGCAGCCGTCGCAGGTCATCGAACGGCTCAAGCCGCTCGCCCGGCAGGCCGGACTCTGGAACCTGTTCCTGCCCGACTCCGGTCGTGGCGCCGGTCTCACGAACGTCGAATACGCGCCGCTGTGCGAGATCATGGGACAGGTGCCGTGGGCCCCCGAGGTGTTCAACTGCAACGCGCCGGACACCGGCAACATGGAGACGCTCGAGCGCTACGCCACCGAGGCGCAGAAGGCGCAGTGGCTCGAGCCGCTGCTGCGCGGCGAGATTCGTTCGGCGTTCCTGATGACCGAGCCCGATGTGGCGTCGTCGGACGCGACCAACGTGCAATGCCGGATCCGGCGTGACGGCGACGAGTACGTCATCAACGGTCGAAAATGGTGGTCGACGGGCGCCGGCGACCCACGTTGCGCCCTGTTCATCGTGATGGGCAAGACCGATCCCGATGCGCCCAGGCACGCCCAGCAGTCGATGATTCTGGTGCCGGCCGATGCCACGGGCGTATCGCGCGTGCGTCCCCTCACGGTCTTCGGCTACGACGACGCGCCGCA
The DNA here is from genome assembly GCF_902459585.1 of Pandoraea nosoerga. GTDB lineage: Bacteria > Pseudomonadota > Gammaproteobacteria > Burkholderiales > Burkholderiaceae > Pandoraea > Pandoraea nosoerga. The sequence continues at coordinate 257,593 of NZ_CABPSC010000004.1, read as the reverse complement.
CGGCCATATGGAGATCGTGCTCGACGACGTGCGTGTGCCCGCCTCGAACATTCTGCTCGGCGAGGGACGCGGCTTCGAGATCGCGCAGGGGCGGCTCGGGCCGGGGCGCATCCACCACTGCATGCGCCTCATCGGGCTGGCCGAGCGGGCGCTGGCGTTGATGTGCCGACGCACGCTCTCTCGCGTGGCGTTCGGCAAACCGATCGCGGCGCAGGGTGTCACGCGCGAGCGCATTGCCGAGGCGCGGTGCCTCATTGAACAGGCGCGTCTGCTCACGCTCAAGGCGGCGTACATGATGGACACGGTCGGCAACAAGGCGGCGCGTGCGCAGATCGCCATGATCAAGGTCGTCGCGCCGAACATGGCCTGTCAGGTGCTCGACTGGGCGATGCAGGCGCATGGCGCGGCCGGGCTGTCCGGCGACTTCCCGCTCGCCTACGCCTATGCCAGCGCCCGAACGCTGCGCTTTGCCGACGGCCCCGACGAAGTGCATCGCAACGCGATCGCCAAGCTCGAACTGGCGCGCTACGCCGATGCGGCGAACGACGGCCGCTGACGCCGACCCCGCGCCCGGCAGGGGTAAGCGTTCTGTGGTGTAATTTCCGGGCAGTTTTCCCGGGCACGCGACGCTCGCGTGCCCGGCCCATTCCGTTATCCGTGGTCGTCACCGTGCCGCTCGCCCGACGCGATTGCCGCGCGGCGCAGGATTGCCGAGCGGCGTCCGTCGACGTCCCCATACGAGGAGCCGCAATTGATTCAGGTCTATTCCTGGGCCACGCCCAACGGCCACAAAGTCCACATCATGCTCGAAGAGTGCGGGTTGCCCTACCACGCCCACGCCGTCGACATCGGTGCGGGCGACCAGTTCAAGGAAGCATTTCTCGCCATCTCGCCGAACAACAAGATTCCGGCCATCGTCGACGAGGACGGCCCGGACGGCAAACCGATCTCGCTGTTCGAGTCCGGCGCGATTCTGCTCTATCTCGCCGGCAAGACCGGGCGCTTTCTGCCCGAAGACGTGCGCGGCAAGTACGAGACGCTGGAATGGCTGATGTTCCAGATGGGCGGCGTGGGGCCGATGCTCGGTCAGGCGCACCACTTCCGCATCTACGCGCCCGAGAAGATCGATTACGCGATCAAGCGCTACACCAATGAGGCGCGGCGCCTGTACGGCGTGCTGGACAAGCGGCTTGGCAGCCACCCATACGTGGCCGGCGAGATGTACACCATTGCGGACATCGCGATCTGGCCGTGGCTGCGCTCGTGGAAGAATCAGGGCGTGGAGCTGTCCGACTTCCCCAACGTGCAAAAGTGGTTCGACGCCATCGAGGCCCGCCCCGCCGTGCAGCGCGGCATCAAGGTGCTCGCCGATGCGCGCAAGCCGCTGCAGGACGACAAGGCGCGCGAGATCCTGTTCGGCGCCACGCAGTACGCGCGGCGCTGAGGGGGCTCCTCGGCGCTTTCCTCTTGCGCGGGCCGGCGACGGGCCGGCGAGGGGAATTACCCGGCCGGCCCGCGCACATGGCGCGGCCGACCGCCGACCGGTTTACACTTCGAAACAAACTGCGGTTCCGTCGAAACGCCGGCGGTGCTAATCTAGGCGCAGTCCGCTCGGCACGCAGCCCCATGACGGGGACCGGGCGCCCCCTTCGACGCGCCGCGTGTCACGCCGCCGTCACCTTGCAGTTCGCAGTTCCTCGCCGCTGGCTTTTGGAAGATCCGGGAGATCCACATATGTCAGGCAAGTTCGAACTCAAGCGCAGCCCCAACGGTGAATTCCACTTTCAGTTGCTGGCCGACGACGGGCACGTCATTCTCTCCTCCGAGCCCTACAAGGCGCGCGCCTCGGCGCAGAACGGCATTGAGTCCGTGCGCAAGAATTCGGTCGAGGATCACCGTTTCGAGCGCAAGACATCCACATCGGGCCGTCCGTATTTCGTGCTCAAGGCACGCAACGGGGAAATCATCGGCCAAAGCCAGATGTTCTCGACGGCAGAGCAAATGGAGAACGGCATCACGCAGGTCAAGCGCGACGCGCCCTCGGCCTCGGTAAGCGATCTCTCTCACTGATCCGGCATCGATTTCGCGCGGCCTCGCGAACGGGTTGGGCGGCACTGCCCGACATTGCCCGACATTGCCTGACATTGCCCGACGGTGTGCCCGCGGCGGCGTGCAAGGCAAGCTCGCCGGCCGGACCGGCCGTCTTCCGATATTCGACGGGGAGGGAGCCCCGTGGCGGGCCGGACGGCCCCCGGGGGTATGACGAGGCTCAGCCCGAGCACTTCAGATACAGGCCCGTGCCGCGAAAGCGGCAGACTTCCTCGCCGTGTTGATTGGTCGCCGTCCATAGCTGGCGGACAATGCCGCGATCGGGACGGCTCTTCGATTCCCGCACTTCCAGCGTGCTGCTCGTGACCGTGATGGTGTCGCCAGGGCGTACCGGCTTGAGCCACTCGATCTGCTCGACGCCGGGCGATCCCATGCTCGCCGCGCGCGAGAGCAGCTTGTCGACATTGAGCCGCATCATGATGCTGCACGTATGCCAGCCGCTCGCCACGAGTCCGCCGAAATGCGACTGGCGCCCGGCGCCCTCGTCGAGGTGAAACGGCTGAGGGTCGAACTGCCTGGCGAAATGCACGATCTCGTCGGCGCTGAACGTGTACTCGCCGAGATCGAACGTGTCTCCGACAGCGAAGTCCTCGAAGTAGTACTCCAGCGTGGCCATCTCCGCCTCCCGTATATCAGTCGAGTGGGCGACCCGGCGCCGCGGCCGGGCCTGCGTTCGTCAATCATGACGCATGCGCGTGCGCACGCCCAAAAGGCAGCGCGACCCTATTGCAAAGTCTCCTTGGCGCTGTCCGGCAGCGGCAGCATCATGACTTCGATGCCTTCTTCAGCCAGCGCGCGGGCCTCTTCGCGCGATGCCGTGCCCCGGATGTTGCGCTCCGGCGCTTCGTGGTAATGGATCTTGCGCGCTTCCTCGGCGAAATTCGCGCCGACGTCCTCCGTGTTCGCCATCACGTGCCGCACCGCCTTCATCCAGAGCGATTGCAGCTCGCGGCGCGCCTCGGCAAGCTCCGGCGGCACCGGCGCGTGGCTGACGCCGGCGCCCGACGTTCCCTCCGTGCCCCCTCCGGCCCTTGCGCGAGCCTCGCCGACCGGTGGCGTGGCGCCCGACAGGTTCAGGCGCGGCGCCGACGGCATACGCACGATCTCCGTCTCCCCGCACACGGGGCAGCTCACCAGGCCTCGGGCCTGCTGCGACAGGTAATCGTCCTCCGAGCCGAACCAGCCCTCGAAGGTGTGCTCTTTCGCACAGCGCAAATCAAAAACCTTCATGACGCGATGAATGTATCCCGGCCCCGCCGCGGCGAGGCTTGCGATAGAAAACAGGTCGAAAATCAGGGATCAGCGCAGCGGCGAACGCTCGTTCGGCTGCCAGACTCCCGATAATATCTTTTCCAGCCAAAACGCGCCGATAATCGTTTTCACGTCCGTGACACGCCCGTCGCGCACCCATTGCAGCAGCTCGGCCGCGGGCATCTTGAATACGTCCAGAAACTCGCCTTCGTCGAGCCGCCGCTCGCCGCGCGTCAGATCGCGGGCCAGCCAGATATCGATGAACTCGGTCGAGTACGAAATCACCGGATGGATGCGCGTGAGGTAATCCCAGCGCTCGGCGCGGTACCCCGTCTCTTCGAGCAGTTCGCGCTGCCCGCAAGCGAGGCCGCCCTCGGCCTCGTCGAGCTTGCCCGCGGGCAACTCCGTCATCACCCGCTTGAGCGGATAGCGGTACTGCCGCTCCATGAGCACCTGTCCGTCCTCGAATAGCGGGATTACCATGACGGCGCCCGGGTGCGTGGTGTACTCGCGCGTCGTCGTCTTGCCGTCGGGCAAGCGCACGCTGTCGCGCTTGATGGTCAGGAAGACACCTTCGTAGACGGTCTCGCTCGCCAGGGGTGTCTCGATCAGATGCTGATCGTCGAGTTGACGTTCGGTCATAAGCCCTCCGGGGCTGAAGATTGGCCAAGCCAAAACAAAACGCCGCCCGATGGGGCGGCGTCTCGTGAGGCGCGCATTTCAGACGGCAGCCGCCGGTCGATGACGCCACAAATACCGGTAGACGAAGCCCGGAAACGCGAACACCACGAACAGGCTCGCGGTGACCGCGTAAAACTCCCAGCCCTGCGCGAATACGTTGCCGATGCCCGACTCGACCAGATAACCGAGCGCACCGACAACGAAATACGCCGCCAGCATCTCGATCAGACGCAGCCACAAAGGCTTCGTCGCCCGCTTGAGCGGCACCACGCCGAAAAGACGCTGGTTCACGAACGGCAGATTCGCACCCAGCACCGCCAGCAGAATCACCAGCGTACCGCCCGCGGACATGCTCATCGTAACGCTCTCCTGCCGTTGCCCGGCGGTTCGTCGGCGGTGCGTCGGCCGCCGGTTGCCCTGCGCTGCGGACCGGCCTGAAGACGCCCGGCCGCCCGCCCTTTTCGTTTCCCTCGTTGGCCTTGCCGCTCAGCTCGCCAGCGTCAGCTTGATGGTGCGCAGGCACCAGTCCATCAGCGAGCCGGGCATCAGGCCCAGATACAGCAGCGCCAGACCGTTGAGCGAGAGCACGAAGCGCATCGTGCCGGTGCCCTCGAGCACGCTCGTGTCTTCCGGCTTGTCGAAGTACATCAGCTTCACGACACGCAGGTAGTAGAACGCACCGATCAGCGAAGCGACCACAGCCACCACGGCCAGCCACACCATACCGGCGTTGACCACCGCCTGCAACACGGCCAGCTTGGCGTAGAAGCCCGCCAACGGCGGAATGCCGGCCAGCGAGAACATCAGCATCAGCATGACGAACGCGAACCACGGGCTACGCTGGTTCAACCCCTTCAGATCGGAGAGGTTCTCGGCTTCGAAGCCCTTGCGCGAGAGCAGCAGCACGATACCGAAGGTGCCGAGCGTGGTGAGCAGGTAGATCACGCTGTAGAACAGCGACGAACCGTAGGCGTCGGCGATACCGTCGATCTTGCCGCCCACCACGCCCGAGAGCATGCCCAGCAGCACGAAGCCCATGTGCGAGATCGTCGAGTAGGCCAGCAGGTGCTTGACGTTGGTCTGCACGATGGCCGTCAGGTTGCCGACCACCAGCGAGAGCACGGCCAGGATGACCAGCATCTGCTGCCAGTCGATCGCCAGCGGCAGCATGCCTTCGACGAGCAGGCGCAGCAGCAGCGCAAACGCACCCAGCTTCGGCGCGCCGCCGATGAGCAGCGTGACCGGGGTCGGTGCGCCCTGGTAGACGTCGGGCACCCACATGTGGAACGGTGCGGCGCCGAGCTTGAACGCCAGGCCGGCAACCAGGAACACCACGCCGAACACGAGCACGATCTTGTTCACCGCACCCGAGGCGATCACCTCGAAGACCTTGGCCAGCTCCAGCGAACCGGTCGCGCCGTACATCATCGACATGCCGTACAGCAGGAAGCCCGAAGCCAGCGCGCCCAGCACGTAGTACTTCATGGCCGACTCGGTCGCATTGGTCGAATCGCGCCACACGGCGGCGAGCGCATACAGCGACAGCGACATCAGTTCCAGACCCAGGTACAGCGTCAGGAAGCTGTTGCCCGAGATCATCACCGACAGGCCGAGCAGCGAGAACAGCGTGAGGATGTAGAAGTCGCCACGGGCAAGGCCGCGCGCTTCCAGGTACTTCTGGCCATAGACGAACGTGACGAACGTCGCGAGGCCGCCGAAGGCCTTGAGCAGGTTCGACATCGGGTCGGCGACGAACACGTTGCCGAACAGGTAGTGCGACGCCGGATCGCCGGCGTTGCAGGCCCACAGCACCGAGACGACGGCGCTGGTGAGAAGGGCCAGCACGTAGTTCAGCTTGCGCGTCTGGCCGATGAACGCGTCGCACATCATGATCACGAGGATCATGAGCAGCAGGATGGCCTCCGGCAACGCGGGCAGCAGATTAATGTTTTGCATGATCTAGATTTCCTCCCCGATTACGGCAGCTTGGTCTGCGCCACGTGGGCGAGGAGGTTAACCACGGAGGTGTGCATCAGGTCCGTGAAAGGCTTCGGATAGATACCCATGAACAGCGTGAGGGCCGCCAGCACGGCCAGCATGAAGAACTCGCGCTTGTTGATGTCGATCAGCTCGCGCACGTGGTCGTTGGCAATCGCGCCGAAGATCACGCGCTTGTACATCCACAGCGAGTAGGCCGCACCGGTGATCAGCGACGTGGCCGCCAGCAGACCGACCCAGAAGTTCAGCTTCACGGCACCCAGAATCACGAGGAACTCGCCCACGAACCCCGAGGTAGCCGGCAGGCCGCTGTTGGCCATTGCGAAGAGCATCAGGAATGCCGCGAACTTCGGCATCGTGTTCACCACGCCGCCGTAGTCGGCGATGTTGCGCGAGTGCATGCGGTCATACAGCACGCCGATACACAGGAACATGGCGCCCGAGACGAAACCGTGCGAGATCATCTGCACCATCGCGCCCTGCATGCCGATTTCGCTGAACATGAAGAAGCCGAGAATCGCAAAGCCCATGTGCGCGATCGACGAGTACGCCACCAGCTTCTTCATGTCGGTCTGCACCAGCGCCACGAGGCCGATGTAGACAATGGCAATCAGCGCGAGCGCGATCATGAAGCCCGCCAGATAGTGGCTGGCGTCCGGCGCGATCGGCAGCGAGAAACGCAGGAAACCGTAGGCGCCGAGCTTGAGCATGATCGCGGCCAGCACCACGGAGCCGCCCGTCGGCGCTTCCACGTGAGCGTCCGGCAGCCAGGTATGCACCGGCCACATCGGCACCTTCACGGCAAACGCCATGAAGAATGCCACGAACAGCAGGATCTGCACGTTCATCGGCAGCTTCGCCGCGTACCAGTCGGTCAGCGTGAACGAGCCCGTCACGTTGTACAGGTAGATCAGCGCGATGAGCATGAGCAGCGAGCCGAGCAGCGTGTACAGGAAGAACTTGAATGCCGCGTACACGCGATTCGGACCGCCCCACACACCGATGATCAGATACATCGGGATCAGCGTGGCTTCGAAGAACACGTAGAACAGCATGCCGTCCTGCGCCGCGAACACGCCGATCATCAGACCCGAGAGAATCAGGAACGCCGCCATGTACTGCGCGACGCGCTCGGTGATCACTTCCCAGCCGGCGATCACCACGATCACCGTGATGAGCGCGGTGAGCACGACCAGCCACAGCGAAATGCCGTCGATGCCCAGGAAGTAGTTGATGTGAAAGCGCTCGATCCAGCTCGATTTCTCGACGAACTGGAACGCGGCCGTATTGGCGTCGAAGTTCGAGATCAGCGGCAGCGTGACCAGGAAGCTCGCCAGCGAACCGATGAGCGACAGCACGCGTGCGCCGCCCGGATTGCGGTCGTTACCCACCGCGAGGACGACGATCCCCGTGAGGATGGGCAGCCAGATGGCCAGACTCAGAAGCGGTAGCGATTGCATTGTTATTGGCTCCCCCTATTACTTGCCGTTCAACGTCACAAACAGCGTCAGGAGCCCGAGCATGCCGATGATCATGGCGAACGCGTAGTGGTAGATGTAACCGGATTGCACGAAGCGGATGACACCGGCGAACCAGCCCACCAGACGGGCGCTGCCGTTCACGACGGCGCCGTCGATCAGACCCTGGTCACCAGCCTTCCACAGGCCGCGGCCGATCTTGAGCGCGCCCTTGGCGAAGACCACCTCGTTGATCTTGTCCATGTAGTACTTGTTGTCGAGCAGCTTGTAGATGCCCGAGAACTGCCTGGCCAGCGACGCCGGAATGTCCGGTCGCCTCAGGTAGAAGAACGCCGCGAGCACGATGCCGAGGGCCGACAGTGCGATCGGCAGCGTGCCGAACGAGTGCAGCGCCATCGCCACCCAGCCGTGGAACTCGTGGCCGAGCTCTTCCATCGCCGGATGGTTCTCGCCGATGAAGATCACGTTCTTGAACGCCACGCCCTGCTTGAAGAACTCACCGAAGAGCATCGGCGCGATCGCGATGGCACCGATGATCACCGACGGGATCGCCAGCAGGATCAGCGGAATCGTTACGACGGCCGGCGATTCGTGCGGCTTCTGGCCCGGGGCCAGACCGTGATGATGGTCGTGCGTCTCCTCTTCTTCCTCGTGATGCGTCTCATGGTCATGGTGCGCATGCGCCTGACCGAAACGCTCCTTGCCGTGGAAGACGAGGAAATACATGCGGAACGAGTAGAACGCGGTCACGAACACGCTGGCGACCACGGCGAAGTACGCGAAGCCCGAACCCGGCAGATGCGAGGCGGCCACGGCTTCGATGATCGAATCCTTCGAGTAGAAACCCGAGAAGAACGGCGTGCCGATCAGCGCGAGCGAGCCGAGCAGCGATGTGATCCACGTGATCGGCATGTACTTCCACAGGCCGCCCATGTTGCGCATGTCCTGATCATGGTGCATGCCGATGATGACCGAGCCCGCGCCGAGGAACAGCAGCGCCTTGAAGAACGCGTGCGTCATCAGGTGGAAGATGGCGACCGGGTAAGCCGACACGCCGAGCGCCACCGTCATGTAGCCGAGCTGCGAGAGCGTCGAGTAGGCCACGACACGCTTGATGTCGTTCTGGATCATGCCCAGGAAGCCCATGAACAGCGCAGTGATCGCACCGATGATCGTGATGAACGACAGCGCGGTGTCCGACAGTTCGAACAGCGGCGACATGCGGCTCACCATGAAGATACCGGCGGTCACCATGGTGGCCGCGTGGATCAGTGCCGAGATCGGCGTCGGGCCTTCCATCGAGTCCGGCAGCCAGACATGCAGCGGGAACTGCGCCGACTTGCCCATCGCACCGATGAACAGGCAGATGCAGGCCACGGTGATCAGGCGCCAGTCGGTGCCCGGGAAGGACAGTGCCGCGATGTCGTTGGCCTTGCCGAACACCTCGCCGTAGTTGAGCGTGCCGGTGAAGGCCAGGATCAAACCGATGCCGAGCAGGAAGCCGAAGTCACCCACGCGGTTGACGAGAAACGCCTTCATGTTGGCGTAGATCGCGCTCGGGCGGGTGTACCAGAAGCCGATCAGCAGGTACGAGACCAGGCCCACCGCTTCCCAGCCGAAGAACAGTTGCAGGAAGTTGTTGCTCATCACGAGCATCAACATCGAGAACGTGAACAGCGAAATGTACGAGAAGAAGCGTTGATAGCCGGGATCGTCCGCCATGTAGCCGATGGTGTAGATGTGCACCATCAGCGAGACGGACGTCACCACGCACATCATCGTGACGGTGAGCGTGTCGACGAGGAAGCCGATCTCGAGCTTGAGCTCGCCGATGCGGGCCCATTCGTAGACGGTGGCGTTGAAGCTCGCCCCGTTCATCACGTCCATGAAGGTCATGACCGACAGGACAAACGCGACCAGCACGCCAAGGATCGTGACCGTGTGGGCGCCCGCGCGTCCGACTTGCTTGCCGAACAGGCCGGCGATCACGGAGCCGACGAGCGGCGCGAGCGGGATCGCGAGCAGCAGGTTGGGATTCAGTGTGGATGCCATAACAGCGTTCGCTTTTGTTAACCCTTGAGGCGGTCGAGATCTTCGACGTTGACCGTTTCGAGCTTACGGAACAGGGTGACCAGAATGGCCAGGCCGATCGCGGCTTCCGCGGCGGCCACCGTAAGAATGAAGAACACGAATACCTGGCCGGCGATGTCGCCCAGGTAGTGCGAGAACGCGACGAAGTTCAGATTGACCGCGAGCAACATCAGCTCGATGGCCATGAGCAGCACAATCACATTTCTGCGGTTGAGGAAGATACCGGTAATGCTGATCGCGAACAGAATCGCGCCCAACACCAGGTAATGCGCTAGCGACAACGACATCATGCTGTCTCCTTATTCCGCCGCCGGCGTGTCGCCGGTGGGCTGCTGCCGGGCTTCGGCGGGCATCGACACGAGACGCACGCGGTCGCGCTTCTTCACGCGCACCTGCTTGTTCGGGTCGGTCTGTTTGTGATCCTTGCGGCTGCGCATCGTGAGCGCAATGGCGGCCACGACGGCGACCAGCAGGATCAGACCTGCCACTTCGAAGGCAAAGATATAGTCGGTGTACAGCGCGACGCCGAGCGCCTTGGTGTTCGACACGTCGGGGGCCGCCACGGCCTTGACCGGCGAGCGCGTGGCACCGTAGCCGCGCATGAGCACCAGCGCCGCTTCGACGATCATGATCGCGCCGACGGCGCTCGCCAGCGGAATGAACTTGCCGAAACCGCGCCGCAGTTCGTCGAGGTTGATGTCGATCATCATCACCACGAACAGGAACAGCACCATCACCGCGCCGACGTACACGAGCACCAGCATGATGGCGAGGAACTCGGCCTCGAGCAGCATCCAGATCGCCGCGGCGTTGAAGAAGGCCAGCACCAGGAACAGTGCCGACTGTACGGGGTTGCGCGAGGTCACGACCTTCAGGCCGGAGACCACGAGGATCAGCGCAAACACGTAGAAAAGAAAGGTTGTGAATTCCATAATCACCGGGTGTCGCGAGAATTAGCCAACGTCAATTGCCGTACCGGGCGCAGTGCATCCGTGCGCTGCGCCCTGCCCTGCTTAACGGTACGGCGCATCGGCCGCCTTGGCCGCCGCGATTTCGTTTTCGTAACGATCGCCCACCGCGAGCAACATCTCCTTGGTGAAGTACAGGTCGCCGCGCTTCTCGCCGTGATACTCGAGAATGTGCGTCTCGACGATCGAGTCCACCGGGCAGCTTTCTTCGCAGAAGCCGCAGAAAATGCACTTGGTCAGATCGATGTCGTAACGCGTGGTGCGGCGCGTATTGTCGTCGCGCACGTCCGATTCGATCGTGATGGCCATTGCCGGGCACACGGCTTCGCACAGCTTGCATGCGATGCAGCGCTCTTCACCGTTCGGATAACGGCGCAGTGCGTGCAGCCCGCGAAAACGCGGCGACAGCGGCGTCTTCTCTTCCGGGAATTGCACCGTCACCTTGCGCGCGAACGTGTAGCGCCCCGTGAGCGCCATGCCCTTGAGCAGTTCCAACAACAGGAAACTGCCGAAAAAGTCTTTGATTGCCCTTACCATGGGATTCCTCTACTCCGTTCGCCTCAGCCCCAGATGTTCCAGGGGGACATGATCCAGACACCCACCACGATCACCCAGACGATCGTCAGCGGCAGGAACACCTTCCAGCCCAGACGCATGATCTGGTCGTAGCGGTAGCGCGGGAACGTCGCACGCACCCAGATGAACACCGACAGCAGCAGGAACACCTTGAACGCGAGCCAGAACACTCCCGGGATGAACGACAGGAAGCCGAACGGCGCGCTCCAGCCGCCCAGGAACAGAATCGATGCCAGCGCCGAGATGATGATCATGTTGATGTACTCGGCCAGGAAGAAGAGCGCGAAGCCCATCCCCGAGTACTCGATCATGTGACCGGCCACGATTTCCGATTCGCCTTCCACCACGTCGAACGGGTGCCGGTTCGTTTCCGCAATGCCCGACACGAAATAGACGACGAACATCGGCAGCAACGGCAGCCAGTTCCACGACAGCAGGTTCAGCCCCATGCCCGCGAACATGCCCGCTTCCTGCGAGCGCACGATGTCCGACAGGTTCAGCGAGCCGGCCGTCATCAGCACGGTCACGAGTGCGAAGCCCATGGCGATTTCATACGAAATCATCTGGGCCGATGCGCGCATGGCGCCGAGGAAAGCGTACTTCGAGTTCGACGCCCAGCCGGCCAGAATCACACCGTACACGCCGATGGACGAAATCGCGATGGCATACAGCAGGCCGGCGTTCACGTCGGCAAGCACCGCGCCCGGCTGGAACGGGATCACCGCCCAGATCGCGAAGGCCGGCAGCACCGCCATCACCGGGGCAATGGCGTAAATGCCCTTGCTGACCTGCGTCGGCGTAATGACTTCCTTGAGCAGAAGCTTCAGCACGTCGGCGATCGGCTGGAGCAGGCCAGCCGGACCCACGCGGTTCGGACCGAGACGCACGTGCATCCAGCCGATGAGTTTGCGCTCCCACAGAATCAGATACGCCACGCACAGCAGCAGAATCACGGCCACGACGAGAATGCGCACGAGCGCCCACACCGTCGGCCAGGCCACGCCCAGCAGTTGCGTGCCGTATTGATTGATGACTTCGTTCAGGCTCATTTACGCCTTCTCCACCGAAATTTCACCGAACATCGCGCCAAGCGCGGCGGACGCCGGCGTGGCTGCCGGCACGCGCACCACATTGGCGGGCAGCGTTTCCGAGCGCACGGCCGGCAGCGTGACCACGGCGTCGCCCTGGCGAACGCGCACGGCGTCGCCGGCGGCCAGGCCCAGGCTGTCGAACAGTGCGGCCGGCAGCGTGGCGCGCAGCGCGGCCTTGGCATCGTTGGTCAGTTGCAGCGACGGCGCGCGGCGCACCAGCGAGTCGGCGGCATAGATCGGCACGTCGGCCAGACGCTCGAGCCCCTGGCCCGCGGCCTTCGGTGCGGCAAGCGCAGCCTTGGCGCGGTTGTCGAGCGATGCGGCCGAGAACCCGGCGAGCGCTTCGTCACGCACCTGTTCGGCGGTGTCCTGCTCGAAGCCTTGCAGCTTGAGCAGGTTGCCCAGCACGCGCAGCACCTTCCAGCCCGGGCGGGTTTCGCCCAGCGCACGCACCACGCCGTTGAAAGGCTGCGCCAGACCTTCGGCGTTGATGAACGTGCCGGCCGTTTCGGTAAACGGCGCGATCGGCAGCAGCACATCGGCATACTCGAGGCCGTGCTTGAACGGCGAGAGCGAGACGACCATCTTCGCGGCGTTCAGCGCGGTGAGCGCCTGCTTCGCGTCGGCCGAATCGTATTCCGGCTCGGTGTTGAGCAGCAGGTAGGCCTCGCGAGGTTGCGCAAACAGCGCGGCCGCGCCCTTGGCGTTGGTGGCCTTCGCCACGTAGCCGCCGACCGTGTTGGCCCCTTCGGTGAGGAAGCCGAGCTTGGCGCCCGTGAGGTCAGCGATCACCTGCGCGATCGCGTGCAGTTGCGCAAACTGCGGATGCTGCACCACGGCGTTGCCCAGCAGGATCGCACGACGCTCGCCGCTGGCGAGCGACGCCGCGATGGCCTTGGCGGTGTCGCTGGCGCTCACGCCGGCGAGCTCCGCCGGCGCGGCAACTCCCTTCGCGGCTGCCGCTGCCACGGCAATGCCAGCCAGCTCGCTCGCCCAGGCGCTCGGCGCCGCGACGATCTTGTTGGCAAGCTTTACGAGCAGATCGTCGTCCGCGCCGTGCAGCACGTTGAGCTGAGCGCCGGCCTTCACGGCTGCGCGCAGACGTGCGGCGAACAGCGGGTGGTCCTTGCGCAGGAACGAACCGACGACGAGCGCGCTTTGCAGCGTGTCGAGTTCCGCGATCGGCATACCGAGCCACGGCGCACCTTGCGTGCCGCCCGAGGCGTCCGTCTGGCGCAGACGGAAGTCGACGTTATCGCTGCCCAGGGCGCGCACGAACTTCTGCAGCAGATACAGTTCCTCGACGGTCGCGTGCGGCGAGGCCAGCGCGGCGACGGCGTCGGCGCCATGATCGCGGATGATGTCCGTCAGGCCATGGCCCACGTACTCGAGGGCCGTCTGCCAGTCGACTTCGTGCCACTCCCCGCCCTGCTTGAGCATCGGCTTGGTGAGACGCTCGTCGCTGTTCAGGCCTTCGTATGAGAAGCGGTCCTTGTCCGAAATCCAGCACTCGTTGATCGCCTCGTTCTCGAGCGGCACAACGCGCATGACCTTGTTGTTCTTCACCTGCACCACGAGGTTCGCGCCCACGCCATCGTGAGGGCTCACCGACTTGCGGCGCGACAGCTCCCAAGTACGGGCGCTGTAGCGGAACGGCTTCGAGGTGAGCGCGCCCACCGGGCACAGATCGATCATGTTGCCCGACAGTTCGGAGTCGACCGTCTTGCCGACGAACGAGGTAATTTCCGAATGCTCGCCGCGGCCCAGCATGCCGAATTCCATGACGCCGGCCACTTCCTGACCGAAACGCACGCAGCGGGTGCAGTGAATGCAGCGCGACATCTCTTCCATCGAGATGAGCGGCCCCACGTTCTTGTGGAACACCACGCGCTTCTCTTCCTGATAGCGCGAGGCCGACTTGCCGTAACCGACGGCCAGGTCCTGCAGCTGGCACTCACCGCCCTGATCGCAGATCGGGCAGTCGAGCGGGTGGTTGATCAGCAGGAACTCCATGACCGACTGCTGCGCCTTCACGGCCTTCTCGGAGTTCGTGCGCACGACCATGCCGTTGGCCACCGGCGTGGCGCATGCCGGCACGGCCTTCGGGGCCTTCTCGACCTCGACCAGGCACATGCGGCAGTTCGCAGCGATGGACAGCTTCTTGTGGTAGCAGAAGTGGGGAATATAGGTGCCGTTCTTCTTGGCAGCCTGGATCACCATGCTGCCTTCGGGCACCTCGACCTTTTGGCCGTCAATTTCGATTTCAACCATAGCGGTTCAATGCCAAGCGTCAAAAGGGATTAGTGAGCGCCGACCAAGCAATGCTTGTGCTCGACGTGGTAGGCGAACTCGTCCCAGAAGTGTTTGAGCATGCCGCGCACCGGCATCGCCGCGGCATCGCCCAGCGCGCAAATGGTACGGCCCATGATGTTCTCGGCCACCGAGTTGAGCAGGTCCAGGTCTTCCTGGCGGCCCTGGCCGTGTTCGATACGGTTGACCACGCGCCACAGCCAGCCCGTGCCTTCGCGGCACGGCGTGCACTGACCGCACGATTCTTCGTAATAGAAATACGACAGGCGCAGCAGCGAGCGCACCATGCAGCGCGTCTCGTCCATCACGATCACGGCGCCCGAACCCAGCATCGAGCCGGCCTTGGCGATGCTGTCGTAGTCCATGGTCGTCTCCATCATCAGCCCGGCCGGCACGACCGGCGCCGACGAGCCGCCCGGAATCACGGCCTTGAGTTTCTTGCCGCCGCGCATGCCGCCGGCGAGCTCGAGCAGTTCCGGGAACGGCGTGCCCAGCGGCACTTCATAGTTGCCCGGCAGCTCGACGTCGCCCGACACCGAGAAGATCTTGGTGCCGCCGTTGTTCGGCTTGCCCATCTCGAGGTATTGCTGCGGACCGGCCGCGAGCAGGAACGGGACAGCGGCGAACGTCTCGGTGTTGTTGATGGTGGTCGGCTTGCCGTACAGACCGAAGCTCGCCGGGAACGGCGGCTTGAAGCGCGGCTGACCCTTCTTGCCTTCGAGCGATTCGAGCAGCGCCGTTTCCTCGCCGCAGATGTACGCGCCGTAACCATGGTGCGCGTGCAACTGGAACGAGAAGTCCGTGCCGAGAATGTTGTCGCCCAGATAGCCGGCAGCGCGCGCTTCTTCCAGGGCCTCTTCGAAGCGTTCGTACACTTCGTAGATTTCGCCGTGGATGTAGTTGTAGCCGACGGTGATGCCCATGGCGTAACCGCCGATGGCCATGCCTTCGATCAGTGCGTGCGGGTTGTAGCGCAGGATGTCGCGATCCTTGAACGTGCCCGGTTCACCTTCGTCCGAATTGCACACGAGGTACTTCTGGCCCGGAAACGCGCGCGGCATGAAGCTCCACTTCAGACCGGTCGGGAAGCCTGCACCGCCGCGGCCGCGCAAGCCCGATGCCTTGACGTCGGCAATGACCTGCTCGGGCGTGATGCCTTCCTTCAGAATGCGGGCGAGTTGCTGATAGCCACCGCGCTTGACGTAGTCTTCGAGGTGCCAGTTCTCGCCATTGAGGTCGGCGAGGATCAGCGGCTTGATGTGACGATTATGCAGCGACGTCATGCTTTCTCTCCGGCAGCGCCCTTGGCCTTCAGTTCTTCGATCAGGGCGTCGACCTTCTCTTCGTTCATGAAGCTGCACATGCGGTGGTTGTTCACCAGCATGACCGGTGCGTCGCCGCAGGCGCCCATGCACTCGCCTTCCTTCACGGTGAAGAGACCGTCGGGCGTGATGTCGCCATATTCGACACCGAGCTTCTCCTTCAGGTACTTCGCCATCTCTTCGCCACGCGTGAGCTGGCAAGGCAGGTTCGTGCACACGGTCAACTTGAACTTGCCCACGGGGCTCGTGTTGAACATGGTGTAGAAGGTTGCCACCTCTTGCACCGCGACTGCGGGCATCTCGAGGTAGTCCGCCACGAATTGCATGACCTCGGGCGACAACCAGCCTTTCTCGACCTGCGCAACGGCAAGCGCGTGCATCACCGCCGACTGCTTTTGGTCGGCAGGGTATTTGGCAACGGCACGGTCGATTTTCTTCAGGGCTTCGGGAGAAAGCATTTCCGATCCGACTGTTTTCTAAAACGTTATCCCCGCTCGTGCCAGCGCGGGCGAGCCGAGATTCTCGGCCGCCCGCGACTCACAGGCACGGCAACTGGAACGGCAATGGTATCGATCTGCGAAACCCTGCCGAATTAAAACCTGCGGGCGCCCGAGGCGCCCGCTGCGCGTTTAGCGATCGATTTCGCCGAACACGATGTCCTGGGTACCGATGATCGCCACAGCATCTGCGATCATGTGACCCTTGGCCATCTCATCGAGCGCCGCCAGGTGGGCAAAGCCCGGCGCACGAATCTTCAGGCGGTACGGCTTGTTCGCGCCGTCCGACACCAGGTAGATGCCGAACTCGCCCTTCGGATGCTCGACGGCGGCATACGTCTCGCCGGCGGGCACGTGGAAGCCTTCGGTGAAGAGCTTGAAGTGGTGAATCAGCTCTTCCATGTTCGACTTCATTTCGACGCGCGACGGCGGGGCCACCTTGTGGTTGTCGGTGATCACCGGACCCGGATTGGCGCGCAGCCACTTCACGCACTGGCGGATCAGGCTGGCCGACTGGCGCATTTCTTCCACGCGCACCAGATAGCGGTCATAGCAGTCGCCTTCCTTGCCCACCGGAATCTCGAACTCGAGGCGGTCGTACACTTCGTAAGGCTGCTTCTTGCGCAGATCCCACGGAATGCCCGAACCCCGCAGCATGGCGCCGGAGAAGCCGAGCTGCATCGCACGCTCGGGCGACACCACGCCGATGCCCACCAGGCGCTGCTTCCAGATGCGGTTGTCGGTGAGCAGCGTTTCGTACTCGTCGACGCACTTCGGGAAGCGGTTGGCGAAATCCTCGATGAAGTCGAGCAGCGAGCCTTCGCGTGCTTCGTTCATCTTCTTGATGGCGCGCTCGTTGTGGAACTTCGATGCACGATATTTCGGCATCGAGTCCGGCAGATCGCGATACACGCCGCCCGGACGGTAGTACGCCGCATGCATGCGCGCCCCCGACACGGCTTCGTACACGTCGAAGAGGTCTTCACGCTCACGGAAGGCGTACAGGAACACGGCCATCGCGCCCACGTCCAGTGCGTGCGAACCGATCCACATCAAGTGGTTGAGCACACGCGTGATTTCGTCGAACATCACACGGATGTATTGTGCGCGAATTGGCACCTCGACGCCGAGCAGCTTCTCGATCGCCATGACGTAAGCGTGCTCGTTGCACATCATCGACACATAATCGAGACGATCCATGTACGGCACGGACTGCAGGTACGTCTTCGATTCGGCGAGTTTCTCGGTCGCACGGTGCAACAGACCGATGTGCGGATCGGCACGCTGGATCACTTCGCCGTCCAGCTCGAGCACCAGGCGCAGCACGCCGTGCGCTGCCGGGTGCTGCGGACCGAAGTTCAGGGTGTAGTTCTTGATGTCTGCCACAAGGCCACCTTAATGTTTCAGACCGGCGTAATGTTCTTCGCGAATGACGCGCGGCGTGATTTCGCGCGGCTCGATCGTCACCGGCTGATAGATCACCCGCTTTTGCTCCGGGTCGTAACGCATCTCGACATAACCCGAAGTCGGGAAGTCCTTGCGGAACGGGTGACCGATGAAACCGTAGTCCGTCAGAATGCGGCGTAGATCCGGGTGACCTTCGAACACGATGCCGACGAGGTCGAACGCTTCGCGCTCGAACCAGTTGGCCGAGTTCCACACGTCGATCAGCGACGCCACGACCGGCAGATCGTCATTCGGTGCGAACACGCGCACGCGCAGACGCCAGTTGTGGGAGAGCGAGAGCAGATGCGAGACGGCGGCATAACGCGGACCGTCGTAGGCGCCGTCGCCATAGGTCGAGTAATCGAGGCCGGCGAGGTCCATCAGCTGTTCGAACTTCAGCTCGGGATGGTCGCGCAGCGTGCGCGCCACTTCGAGATAGTCGCTTGCCTTGACCGTGAGCGTAAGCTCGCCAAGGGCTTCCACCAACTGCCCGGCGCGGGCGCCGAGTACGTTTTGCAGGGTGGTCTTGAGTTGTTCTAGTTTCGACATGGGCGGTAGCGGTTATTTACGCGCGATCGTCGCAGTCCGCTTGATCTTCGACTGCAACTGGATGATGCCGTAGACGAGCGCCTCGGCCGTCGGCGGACAGCCCGGCACGTAGACGTCGACCGGCACGATGCGATCGCAACCGCGCACCACCGAGTAGGAGTAGTGATAGTAGCCGCCGCCGTTCGCGCACGACCCCATCGAGATCACCCAGCGCGGCTCGGCCATCTGGTCGTAGACCTTGCGCAGCGCGGGCGCCATCTTGTTGCACAGCGTGCCGGCCACGATCATCACGTCCGACTGACGCGGGCTCGGGCGAAACACCACGCCGAACCGATCCAGATCGTAACGCGCCGCGCCTGCGTGCATCATTTCAACGGCACAGCAGGCCAGACCGAACGTCATCGGCCAAAGCGACCCCGTGCGCGTCCAGTTGATGAGTTTGTCAGCCGTGGTGGTGACGAACCCTTCGCGCAAAACCCCTTCGATGCTCATATGCTTACCCTGAATCCTTCTGCAATGCTGCCGAATACGTTGCCGGCCTTATTCCCAGTCGAGCGCACCGCGCTTCCACAGGAACACGAAACCGACCAGCAGCTCAAGCAGGAAACCCATCATGGAGATAAAGCCCACCCAGCCGATGTCGCGCAGGGCGACGCCCCACGGAAACAGGAATGCCGTCTCGAGATCGAACAGGATGAAAAGGATGGCGACGAGATAGTAGCGCACATCGAACTTCATGCGCGCGTCTTCGAATGCCTCGAAGCCGCACTCGTACGGAGAGAGTTTTTCGCTGTCGGGTTTGTTGGGGCCGAGGAACTTGCCGACCCCAATCAGTACCGCCCCAAGACCGCCACCTACCAGAAGAAACAGCAGGACGGGATAATAGGTTCCGAGGTTCAACTCTACCCTCTTTCGGTTAGTTCAAGAACCGCTCTCGTCGATGGTGTGGGGACCGGAAAGCGGATGAACGGTGAGCACAAAATAAAATGCCAGCCAAAGCATAAACGCAAGGCTGGCATCGGAGAACTGTGGTGCCGACGGCGAGACTCGAACTCGCACAGCTTTCGCCACTACCCCCTCAAGATAGCGTGTCTACCAATTTCACCACGTCGGCATTCATATTCTGCAATCCGCTGTCACTTACGAATCGCTTCAAGACCGCTATATTAGCGCTCTTCGGCATTTTGTTCAACGCACAAATCGATTTTTTTTCGATTTTATTTACAGCTTATTACTTGCCACGACAACGTTGGCGCAACGCTCTCGCGAGACTGCCGATTACTTCGGCACGTCCTGCGGATTTGCCGCCGAAGCCGGCGCCGGCACACTCGACGCCCCTGCGGCCGAAGCCGTCGCCGGGGCCGTGGCGGCGGGCAAATTACCAAGGACACCGATGTTTGCCTTCGGCTTGTACGAACCGAGGTACGTCAGGCCCAGCGTGGTGACGAAGAACACGGCAGCCAACACCGCCGTGGTGCGCGAAAGGAAGTTGGCCGAGCCCGACGCTCCGAAGAGACTGCCCGACGAACCGCTGCCGAACGCGGCTCCCATGTCGGCACCCTTGCCATGCTGCAGCAACACCAGACCGATGATGCCCAGCGCGGAAAGCACCTGCACCACGATCAACAACGTTTTCAACAACCCCATCTCATCACCCGTATAGAAGAACCCGATTCGCAGCGCATTTTTGTGCGCTGCGCCATGACTGTTTCGCACGGCCGCCGCGGCGGCCCGGCATCGGCGTCAGCGCGGCAGACCCGCTTCGCAAATCGCCAGAAAATCGACTGCCTTCAACGCCGCGCCGCCGATCAGGCCGCCATCGACGTCGGGCATCGAGAACAATTCGGCAGCGTTGTCCGGCTTCACGCTGCCGCCGTACAGCACCGCCACGTCCGCAACCGCTTCGCCCTTCGCGCGCAATAGCGAACGCAGGTGCGCATGCACTTCCTGCGCTTGGGCCGACGTCGCCGTCTTGCCCGTGCCGATCGCCCAGACCGGCTCGTAGGCCACCACGATCTGCGCGGCCTGCGCGTCGCTCAGCGCAGCGAGCACCGCCTCGAGCTGACGCGAAACCACCGCCGCCGTGCGGCCCGCCTCGCGCTCGGCGAGCGTCTCGCCCACACAGACGATCGGCGTCATGCCGGCATCGAGCACGCGCACCGTCTTGGCGGCCACGCCCGCGTCCGTCTCGCCGTGATAGGTACGGCGCTCCGAATGGCCCACGATCACGAACCGCGCGCCGAACTCGGCGATCATCGGCGCCGCGACTTCCCCCGTGAACGCGCCACTCACTTGCGCCGAGACATCCTGCGCGCCATAACCGAGCGCCTGCCCCGAGAGGCGCGCCTGGCATTGCGCAAGATAGGGGAACGGCACGCACACTGCTGCCGTGACGCCCGGCGCGCTCAGCACCGGCGAGGCCAGCAGATCGCCCAGCAACGCTTCGTTGCCGGCCAGACTGCCATGCAGTTTCCAATTGCCCACGACGAGCTTGCCAGCCTTGCGGCTGAGGGTGCGAGCCGAAGCTGCGGTACCGGTTGTCACGCCTTATCCCCCAATGCGTATGGACGAAAAACCTCTCATTCTAGTGCGTCCTGGGCGTGGGGGTCAATTTCGCCGGCCGCGGCGCGTGAAAGTCCGCGCGAAAACCCGGTTTCGCGCGGATTGTCGTCACGAACTGAGGAGTACGTGCTTACCAGGTCAGCACGATCTTGCCCACATGCGTGCTCGTTTCCATGAGCGCGTGGGCCTTGTCCGCCTGCTCGGCCGGGAACGTCCGATAAACGACGGGGCGGATCTTGCCTGCGGCGAACAGCGGCCAGACCTTCTCCACGAGCTGACGGGCAATTGCCGCCTTGAAGGCGACCGAGCGCGGGCGCAGCGTCGAGCCCGTGACGGTGAGCCGGCGGCGCAGCAGCGCGCCCATGTCGAGCGTGGCCTTGCTGCCGCCGAGCAGCGCGATGATGGCAATGCGGCCGTCGAACGCGAGCGCCTGCACTTCGCGCGGCAGATAGTCGCCTCCGACCATGTCGAGCACCACGTCCACGCCGCGATCGTTGGTGAGCGCCTTCGTCACGGCAACGAAGTCCTCGGTCTTGTAGTTGATGCCGCGCTCGGCCCCCAGCGCCTCGCACGCGCGCGCCTTCTCGTCGGAGCCCGCGGTCGCGAACACGCGGTGGCCGAGGGCCGCGCCGAGCTGGATCGCGCTCACGCCAATGCCGCTCGTGCCGCCCTGCACCAGCAGCGTCTCTTTCTCGCCGGTCTCCGTTAGCCCGAGGCGAGCGCGATCGAACACATTGCTCCAGACGGTGAAGAACGTCTCGGGCAACGAAGCGGCCTCCACGTCCGACAGCCCTTGCGGCACGGGCAGACATTGCGCGAGCGGCGCGGCACAGTACTCGGCGTAGCCGCCGCCCTGCACGAGCGCGCACACGCGCGAGCCGATCTTCAGCCCCCAGGGATTGTCGGCGCCGTCGAGCGCCCCTTCCACGATCTCGCCCGCCACTTCGAGGCCCGGCAGGTCCGAAGCGCCCGGCGGCACGGGGTACTGGCCGATGCGCTGGAGCACATCGGGCCGGTTCACGCCGGCCGCGGTGACCTTGATGAGCACTTCGCCCGGCTTGAGCTCGGGGCGCGGGCGTTCGGTGAGCTTGAGCACTTCCGGTGCGCCGTACTGGGTGATCTCGATGGCCTTCATCGTGTCTGTCCTCGTGTGCTGTCGAGCAGCGCCGGCGTGGCCGGCCGCCCGTGATGTCGTGTCGGAGGGCAAGCCTCGGCGGCGCACGGGTGAAACCGCACGCACCGCGCCATTCTCTCCATGAAAATGATGTCGAGCCGGTACGTTATCACCGATGGCGCAATCGCGTCGGAGATCGCGCCGGAATCGACGCACGCCGCGCGCGCAATGCCGTTTATTCGAGACGTTCGACGCCGGCCAGGACTGCCCCCGCTTCGCCGGGCGTGCGCCCACGGCGACGGCGACGCAAAGCGAAAGGCCGGGAGGCTCGGCGGGCGGATCTGCCGCCGGATGGGACAGGCGCGCCGGATAGGTCGGACCGGCCGCGTGGGACAGGCGCGTCGCGTGGGACACTCGGATCTCACGCGACGCGCCAGGTTGGCCCCGACTGGCGCGGGCCGCATCGTGTGGGCCTGCGCCGCAGTGCGCTCGGGCGGGCGCGTCGCTCAGGCGACGCCTTCCGCCCCTTCGTCGACCAGCCCGTGCCGCACGGCGTAGCCGATGAGTTCTGCACTATCGCCGAGCGCGAGCTTGTGCAGGATGCTTGCAACGTGTGATGCAATCGTGCGTTCGCTCAGATGCAGCGCGTGAGCGACTTCATTGACGGCCAGGCCGTCGACCAGCATGTGAAACACTTCGTTCTCGCGAACCGAGAGCGTGTGATGCCTCGGCTCGTCCTCACGTGCCTCGGTCTCCCGCGCCTTGCGCGGCGCCCGATGCGATGCCCGCGGCGGCTCACGGCGCGTACCTGCCTCGCGCCACCCTGCGTCGGAAGCCGCCCGCGATACTGCCCGGCTTCGTCCGCCTTCGAGTTTCATGCCCACCTCCTTTGAGAAGACCTTCCCGCGCCCTTCCCGCGCGCGACGCTCGATCGCGAACGGGCGGCGTCGCCCATTGTGCGACAGACAACGTGCGTTCGTAACTATCGTGAAGCTGATCGCAACGCGCCCTTCGATTGGTTGCATCTAACGCGCAGACGTCCCCGCATCGCGCACGACGGCCGACGCACGGCGCCATCGCAGCCGCCCGGTGAGCACCCGCTTACAGCGCGCGCTCCGGTGCGCCGTCGCTCACCACGAAAAGTCCGCGGCCGCCGTGCTTGGCATCGTAGAGGGCCCGGTCGGCCGCGTCGAACACGCTGTCGGGCGACTTGTCTTCCCCGCACGCCACGATCGCCACGCCGACACAGGCGCCGACCGAGACCTCGCCGACGGAAAGCGCCATCGGACGCGACGCCGCGTCGAGAATCGCCATCGCCGTGCGCTCGGCGTCGTGCGCCCCGCCGATGTCGCGCATGACCACGGCGAACTCGTCGCCGCCAAAGCGCGCGATCGCGCACCCTTGCGGCACGCTCGTCACCAGCCGCTTGGCCAGCCGCCGCAGTAGTTCGTCGCCCACCGCATGGCCCCATGTATCGTTGACGGCCTTGAAGCGGTCGAGATCGACGAAGAGCAGCGCCTGGGCGCCGGCCCCTTCGCGCGCGCGGCGCACCGCCCCGGCCAGCGCCTGATCGAAACCCTTGCGATTGAGCAGTCCGGTCAGGTGGTCGGTATGCGACTCGCGCCGCCAGCGCCGTTCGTTCGAGCGCTCCACGGTCATGTCGCGCACGAACACGTGCACGCCCGCGAGCACGTTGTGCGCCGCCCACTCCGGCTGGTAACTCACTTCGAAGCATCGATAGGCGGCGTCCTCGCCGAAGTCCCAGACGAACGTGGCGGCCTCGCCCGCCAGTGCGCGCGCCAGATGCGGTGCGAACTCGCGATAGAGCGACGGGCCGAGCAGCTCGCGCACGGTGGCGCCAATGATGCGGTCCCTGGGACGCCGGAACCGCACTTCGCACGCCCGGTTCACGAAGGCAAAGCGCTCGTCGCCATCGAGAAACGCCACGAGGTACGGCACACGGTCCGCGATCTCCTGCATGCGGCGCACATTGGCGCGGGCCGCCTCGCGCGACATCTCGAGCGCTTCGGTGCGATCGCCCAGTTGCTCCATCATCGTGCGAAACGCATTGGCCAGCGCGCCGATCTCGTCGGCTCGCTGCACCGGCAGCGACTGCACCGCGCGCAAGTCGCCGGCACTGCGCTCGACGAGATGACGCAGTGCGTCGAGCGGGCGCAGCATGAAGCGCGCCACCCACCACATGACGAACGCCGCGACACCGATGGCGACGATCGCGAGGCCCACCACGCGCCGCCGCACGCGCGCGAGCGGGTCGAACGCTTCCGCGCCCGGCAGCACGGCCACCACCGACCAGCCCGTCGTCGACATCGTGGCGCGCGCGACGAGCGGATGCATGTGCACGAGGTCGTTCGAGCCGCTATCGCGCACGCCGCATAGCGTGTGCTCGCTATCCACGGGCGTCAGGATCCTGGAGACGTCGGCCTGGATGACGTAACGCGGGGGCTTCTCGTTGGTGATCAGGCAGTAGCGGCCAGTCTCGCCCACGGCGTTGCTCGCGAGATCGACGATGAAGTTCTGGCGCAGCAGATTGATCGCGCCGCCGATCACGGCGATCACGCGCCCGCTCGCGTCGGTGACGGGCACCGCGAGGATCACGCCCGGCGATCGCGTGATCTTGCCCGCGATCAGGCCGGACGCCGCCTGTGGCGCGCCGGAGAGCAACTGGCGAAAATAATCGCGATCGGCGACGTTGAGCGGCGTCGTCGGAAACGTCGAGTCGTAGAGCACGCGTCCGTCGGGCGCAGCCACGAAGAGCGTGTTGAAGGTCTCGGGCATCGACACCGAGGCGTTGGCGAACGCGTCGAACTGTGCGGTCGTGAGGGTGTCGGGCTTGCCGATATGGCGCGCCATGCGATGCAACGCGACAAACTTCGCGCGCAGCTTGTCGTCGAGCTGCTCGGCCACCAGCTTGACCTGATTGTCGAGCTGGGCCTGCATCGAATTGCGCAGCTCCCCGTAGACGAAAAACTCGATGCCCACGGCCACACCGACGATCAATATCATCGAGACGAGCGCCGTGGTGGCCGCGACCCGTCCCTTCAACGACTTCACCATACCGACCCGTGCGAGAGGAGCTTGTGATGCTTTTTGGTTATTTTTGCGAGAGCTTAACACCCGAAACGGCACATTTGCGCGAAACTTGAGGAGAATTCGCCGCCTTCGCGTCACACGTTCGCGCCCCGCCCCGATGACGAGGCAGTACGCCGAATCACGGCGCGCGTCGAACCCGTCGTAAAATTGCCCATCCAACGCGCCACAGGCGCTCCGGGGCACTCGAACGCACCTGAACGCGCCCAACGCACTGCAACGCATCACAACGCGCCCGACCCGATTCCTTTCATGACGAGCACACCAGTCCAAGCTTCTCCTCCGGCTGCGACCACGCCGCCGCCCACGCCGCCGATGACACCGATGATGCAGCAGTACACGCGCATCAAGGCCGAGCACCCGAACATGCTCGTGTTCTATCGCATGGGAGACTTCTACGAGCTGTTCCACGACGACGCGGTCAAGGCCGCCCGTCTGCTCGACCTCACCCTCACCGCGCGCGGCCAGTCCGGCGGCCAGCCGATCCGCATGGCCGGTGTGCCGCACCATGCCGTCGAGCAGTATCTCGGCAAGCTCGTCAAGCTCGGCGAGTCGGTGGCCATCTGCGAGCAGATCGGCGACCCCGCCACCGCCAAGGGCCCGGTCGAGCGCAAGGTCGTGCGTATCGTCACGCCCGGCACGCTCACCGACGCCGCCCTGCTCAGCGACAAGCTCGACCAATACCTGCTGGCCGTGCAGATTCACCCGGCGCGCCGCGCCAGCGAACGACTCGCCGGCCTCGCGTGGCTCTCGCTCGCCAGCGGCGAGCTGCGCCTCATGGAGGTGCCCGCCGAGAAGCTCTCGCGCGAACTGGAGCGCATCCGCCCGGCCGAGACGCTCCTTCCCGACAGCGCCGCCGAGGCGTTCGCGGGCCTCCCGCTAGGCACCGCGACACGCGTGCCCGACTGGCATTTCGACACCACCGCGGGCACGCAGCGCCTGCGCGATCAGCTCGGCGTGGCGAGTCTCACGGCATTCGGCTGTGACGGCCTGAACCCCGCGCTCGGTGCGGCCGGCGCGCTGCTGCAATACGCAGCGGCAACGCAGGGTCAGTCGCTGCGCCATGTGCAAAGTCTGAACGTGGAGCGAGAAGCGGCCTATATCGGCCTTGACGCCGCCACACGTCGCAATCTCGAGCTGACCGAGACGCTGCGCGGCACCGATTCGCCGACCCTGCTCTCGCTGCTCGACACCTGCGGCACCACGATGGGCAGCCGTCTGCTGCGGCACTGGCTGCATCATCCCATGCGCGATCAGCAGGTGCCGCAATCGCGCCAGCTCGCGATCGCCACGCTGCTCGAGGGCGCCGGCACCTGGCGTGCGCTCAACAGCGAGCTGCGTCATGTGGCCGACGTCGAGCGCATTACGGCGCGCCTGGCGCTGCTCACGGCGCGCCCGCGCGACCTGTCGAGCCTGCGCGACGCACTGCGCCGGCTGCCCGAGCTGCATGCGACCTTGCGCGCCGTGGAAGCGCGCTCGCCGCTGCTCGCCATGCTGCACGAGGATCTCGCGATACCGGAACAGGCGCTTGCGCTGCTGAGCAGCGCCATCGCCGAGGAGCCGGCGGCCATGCTGCGCGACGGCGGCGTCATCGCGCGCGGCCATGATGCCGAGCTCGACGAGTTGCGCGACATTTCGGAGAACTGCGGCCAATTCCTCGTCGATCTCGAGACGCGCGAGCGCGAACGCACCGGCATCAACAATCTGCGCGTGGAGTTCAACAAGGTTCATGGCTTCTACATCGAAGTCACGCGCGGCCAGACCGACAAGGTGCCCGACGACTATCGCCGCCGCCAGACCCTCAAGAACGCCGAGCGATACATTACGCCGGAGCTAAAGACGTTCGAGGACAAGGCGCTCTCCGCGCAGGAGCGCTCGCTCGCGCGCGAGAAGATGCTCTACGATGCGCTGCTGCAAGCCCTGCTGCCGCACATCGGCGAATTCAAGCGCATCGCGCAGGCGCTGGCACAGCTCGACGTGCTTGCCGCCCTCGCCGAGCGCGCGCAGACGCTGGGCTGGGTCAAGCCCGAGCTGGTGAGCGAGCGCGTGGTGGACATTCGCCAGGGCCGCCATCCGGTCGTCGAGCAGCAGGTGGAGCGCTTCATCGCCAACGATTGCTCGCTCGGCGACGCGCGCCGCCTGCTGCTCATCACTGGCCCGAACATGGGGGGTAAATCGACGTTCATGCGTCAGACCGCGCTCATTGCGCTGCTCGCCTATGTGGGCTGCTACGTACCGGCCGAGTCTGTGCGGCTCGGGCCGCTCGACGCGATCTTCACGCGCATCGGCGCCTCGGACGACCTGGCCGGCGGACGTTCGACGTTCATGGTCGAGATGACCGAGTCCGCCGCGATTCTGCACACGGCCACCGACCAAAGCCTCGTGCTGATGGACGAGATCGGACGCGGCACGTCGACCTTCGACGGGCTCGCGCTCGCCTGGGCCATTGCGCGCCACCTGCTCGGCCACAATCGCTGCTACACGCTGTTCGCCACGCACTATTTCGAACTGACGCAACTGCCCGACGAATTCCCGCAGTGCGCGAACGTCCACCTCTCGGCGGTCGAGCACGGCGAGGGCATCGTTTTCCTGCACGCCGTTCAGGACGGCCCGGCCAGCCAGAGTTACGGGTTGCAGGTCGCGCAGTTGGCCGGCGTGCCGATGCCGGTCATTCGCGCCGCGCGCAAGCATCTCGCCTTGCTCGAACAGCAAGCGCTCGACCCGGCCGCGCCGCAGCTCGATCTGTTCGCACCGCGGGCGCCGGTGGCGCTCGATGATCTGGAGGGTCCGGAGGGTCCGGATGATGCGGACAGCCCCGAGGGAACCGATGGAATCGACGGATACGGCGGTGCGTCCGGCGGTGCGGCGAATCCGCGCTCCGCGTCCGCCATCGATCCGGCGGCGCAGGCGGCATTGGCGCGTCTCGCACAGGTCGACCCCGACGATCTTCGCCCGCGCGAAGCGCTCGATCTGCTGTACGAGTTGCGCGGCCTGATCGACGGCCGGACCGCCAACTGACGCGGCGCCATGGCGAGCCTGCGCCGCGCACACGCCCTCACGCTTGCGCGCGCATGCTCGCGCCGGACGGGACGCGGGATACGCCGCGTCGGGCTCGCCGATGCGCCGGCCCTGCTTCCGGCCCTGGTTCCGGCCCTGCTTCCGGCCCTGGCGCTTACCATCGCGCTCTCGCTCGGTTCCGCGTCCGCGCTGGGCGCGACGCAAGGCGGCGCGCAAGGTGCGTCGCAATATGCGTCAGCCAAGGGGCCGTCGAAGACGCTGACGCGAGTGTCGGCGACGGTGTCCGCGAACATGCCCTCGAGAGTGCCGGCAAGAGTGCCATCGGAAGCGCCATCCAAAGTGCTATCGAAGGCGTCCGCCAGATCGGCCGGCGGCGCGACCGCCAAGCTGCCGCCGTTCGAATTCGCGGTGCTCGGCGACGCGCCGTTCAGCAATACCGAAGTGCCGGTCCTGCGCAGTGTGCTCGCGACCATTGGCGACAGTGCCGCGGCGTTCGTCGTGCATGCCGGCAACCTCAAGAGTGCGACCGAATCGTGCCGTGACGAAGTGATCACGCAGCGGCTCGGCCTGCTGGCCAGTTCACCCAAGCCGCTCATCTACGTGCCCGGCGCGAACGACTGGGCCAACTGCCAACGCGCCACCGACGGCAGCTTCAACCCCGTGGAGCGCCTCGACTTCCTGCGCGATCACGCATTCGACGACGACGCGCTGCTCGGCCCCGGCCCGGTCGGCTACGCGCAGTTCGATCTCACGCGCCAGAGCGACATGGCGCGCTTTCGGCAGTACCACGAGAACGTGCGGTGGTTCTATCGCGGGGTGGTTTTCGTCGGCGTGAACCTGCCCGGCAACAACAACAATTACCGCTCCGCAGGCGGGCGCAACGGGGAATACGAGGATCGGATCATCGCAACGCGCGTGTGGCTGCAACACGCGCTCGTCTACGCGCAGCAGAAGGACGCGATCGGCATGGTCATCGTCGCGCAGGCCGATCCCGAGTTCGAACCGGCGCGCGGCGGCGGCCTCGGCAGCCTCTTCTCCGATCGGGGCGGGCGGCGCGGCGTGGACGGCTACAAGGATTTCCGGGCGCAATTGCAGCGGCTCGCGAGCCGCTTCAAAGGTCAGATCCTGCTCATCGACAGCGGCAAGTCGATGCGACACGCGCAGCCGCTGCGCGATGCCCATGGCACGAACGTGAAGTCGTTCACGCAGTTGAGCACGTTCGGCTCACCGAACGTCAGTCGATGGGTGCGCGTGCGCGTCGACCCGCGCACCTCGCAACTGTTTCACTTCGAAGCGGTGACGCTGCCGGCGAATGGCGCCGCAGCGCCGGTGAGCCAGCGCAGCCCGGCGCCGGCCGGCGGCGTCGGCGCCAATCCGGAGTCTGCGCGCGGCGCGAGCGGACCGACGATGTCGGCGCCCGGCGGCACTCCCTACGCCGCGCTCTACCCGTCGTCCGCGCCCGCAGTCGGCACAATGAGCGCTGACCCGAATCAGGGGGTGGCGCCCATCGGTCCGTCCCTGATGGCGACGCCCACGCCGACCGTCGGGGCCAAACGTCACGCACACGGCGACTGAGCGCCGTCGCCGCTGGCGAATGACGCATCGCGCCGGCGCACGGGCTAACGGCGTGCGTACATCCGCGCAGAAAAAGAAGCCACGGAAGAAGCCACAAAACGCAAACGCCGGGCCGGACGCATCGCGATTACGCAATGCGCCGACCCGGCGTCTGTCCTGAGCCGCTTCGCGCGGCGAGCGTCAAACCATCGTCATTGCCACGCAAGACGATAGCGAGATGCTGTCGCGTCAGTGCAGCGTGGGGGCGTCGTCTTCGTCTTCGTCGACGATCTCGAGACCCGAGGCGCCATGCGCGTGCTGGTGCTCGATCTCCTCTTCCGTCGCCGGACGGACGTCGGCCACCTTCAGCTCGAAGCGCAGCGCCATGCCCGCGAGCGGGTGGTTGCCGTCGAGCACGACCTTGTCTTCGGCAACGTCCGTCACCGTGTAGATCAGCGTATCGGACTCTTCGTCACCGTCTTCGGGCGTGCCCTCGAACTGCATGCCGACTTCGAGCGGGTCCGGGAAACGGCTGCGCTCTTCCATCTTCACCAGTTCGGGGTCGTAGTCGCCGAAGGCGTCCGACGGTTCCAACTGCAGGTGCGTCTCAAAGCCCACGTCCTGGCCATCGAGCGCTTCCTCGATCTTGGGGAACGTGCCATCATAGCCGCCGTGCAGATAAACCATCGGCTCGGCGCCGCTTTCCTCGATCAGGTTGCCCTGAGCGTCCGACAACTTGTAAGTCACCGAGACGACGGTATTCTTTTCGATCTTCATCAAACTCTCCGAAAAACAGCCCGCATTATACGCGTAGCCGTATGACAGCGATCCGGTCGCGGCGTTACACGCGATCGGCCGGCTACGGCCAGAGGTTGTCCTTGGACGGCGCATTGCACGGCCATCGCCCCCTTTCAATCCATTGGAACGCTTCGCGCAGCGATTTAGCATGACGACATCCCGCTCCCTTTCGACCCTGCTCGGCGGCCTCGCACCCGAGGCCTTCATGAAGCGTTATTGGCACAAGCGTCCGCTGCTGATCCGACAAGCGCTTCCCGGCTTCACCGCCCCGCTCTCGCGCGAGGCGCTGTTCGCGCTCGCCGCGCAGGACGATGTCGAGTCGCGCCTCATCAGCCGCACCCGCAAGCGCTGGCAACTCGAGCACGGCCCGTTCGATGCCGAAGACCTGCCGCCGACAAGCCGCAAGCAATGGACGCTGCTCGTGCAGGGCGTGAATCTCCATGCGCCCGCGGTCGATGCCCTCATGCAACAGTTTCGCTTCATTCCCGACGCCCGTCTCGATGACGTGATGATCAGCTACGCCACCGACGGCGGCGGCGTGGGACCGCATCTCGACTCCTACGACGTGTTTCTGCTTCAGGCTCACGGCAAGCGGCGCTGGCGGATCGGGCCGCAGCGCGACACGACCTGGCTCGAGGGTGTGCCGCTGCGCATTCTCAAGCACTTCGAAGCCGAGCAGGAATGGGTGCTGGAGCCCGGCGACATGTTGTACCTGCCGCCGGGCTATGCGCACGACGGCGTGGCCGAAGGCGAGTGCATGACCTATTCGATCGGCTTTCGCGCGCCGCTCGAACAGGAAATGCTGCAGAACTTCCTGTACTACCTCGCGGAAAACGCTGCCGAACTGCCGTTCGCGCGCCATTTCGCTGGCCGATACGCGGATCCGGGACAAACGGCGGTCAAACACCCGGCGTTGCTGCCCGACGCGATGGTCGACACGCTCGTCTCGCAGTTGGCAAAGGTGCGCTGGGGCCAAAAGGAAGTGGAAGATTTTCTGGGCCGCTGGCTGAGCGAGCCGAAGTCGCACGTCTTTTTCGATGCGCCGGACCGGCCCGTCAGCCCCTCGCAATTCGTGCACCTGGCAATGCGCAACGGTCTCGCACTATCGCCGAAGACCCAGTTGTTGTATCGGCGCAACCGGTACTACATCAACGGCGAGCCGCTCGAAGTCCCCGTCAATGCGCGCTCGACGATGCGCGGCCTCGCGGACCAACGTCGGCTAAAGGGCTCGGAATGTGCGAATTTCGAGCAAAAAGGCCAAGAAATCGTTGAAATTCTGTACGATTGGTATGCTTCGGGATGGCTGCTGTTCGGGCCCGACCCGGCGCCGGTGCGAAAGTTGCGCACCGTAAGGAAAAAAGCGGGGTAATTGCGCGAGTTTGACGTGACGCGTTGGGGAAAACCCAATATAATTTCTCGCCAAGCAGCTTGCATGACCAAGGGTAATCCTTAATTGCCAATGTCTCGCAATCGGCTTTGCGCTGGCAAGAGCGTATTACCGTAACTAATATTCATTCGCTTGTCTTCTACCATAAAAGGACGTGATCATGAAGAAGTCTCTCCTCGTCGCTTCGTTGTTGGCTATCGCCCTGACCGCCTGCGGCAAGAAGGAAGAAGCCGCCGCTCCGGCTGCTGACGCTGCCGCTTCGGCTGCTACGGCTGCTTCGGACGCCGCTTCGGCTGCTGGCGCTGCTGCTGACTCGGCTGCTTCGGCTGCCAGCGCTGCTGCTGACACGGCCGCTTCGGCCGCTGGTGCTGCTGCCGACGCAGTTGCTTCGGCCGCTGACGCTGCTGCCAGCAAGTAAGCTCTCGCTGCCGCAAGGCAGTTGAGCAAAAAAAAGCCGGTCTCTCGACCGGCTTTTTTGTTGTCCGCACGTCTGCGCCCACGCTCATCAGCACGTCAGCCAGTCGAATCCCCCGGCCTGCGTCGCCACGAGAATCTCCGTCGCCTCCGAGCCGATCACGGCGGCCATCGCGGCCATCGCCAGTTCGGGCGTATTGTTCTGCTCGCTGAGGTGCGCGCAGATCACTCGCTGGAGTTTTGCACGGTCAATCGCACCGAGAATTTCCGCCGCAGCATCGTTGGCCAGATGTCCATAGGTGCCGCCGATACGTGCCTTGAGCGACGGCGGATACTTGCTGTTGGCTAGCATCTCGCGATCGTGATTGCATTCGAGCACCAGCGCATCGCAGCCGCCGAGCGTTGCAATCAGGTGCGCGGTCGGGCACCCGGCGTCCGTGAGCACGCCGAGACGGCGCGCGCCGTCGGAGAACACGAATTGCAGGGGCTCGCGCGCGTCGTGCGGCACGGTGTAGGGATGAAGCTCGATATCGCCCACGGCAAGCGGCTCGTCGGAGCGGCACCAGCGCACCAGCGCGACATCGTCATCGCCCTTGAGCGCGGCATGGACCTTTACGGCCTGCCCCGTCCCCCAGCTCATGATGAGCGGAATCCGATACTTGCGAGTGAGGGAGAGTGCACTGCCGATGTGGTCGGCGTGCTCGTGCGTAATGACGAGGGCATCAAGCGAGGCCACGTCGATCGAGCGCGCCGCGAGACGCCGCTCGATCTCCCGCATCGAGAAGCCGCAATCGAGGAGAATGCGCGTCGTGGAGACGCCTTCCGACGCCTCCACCAGCAGGGCATTGCCTTCGCTGCCGCTGCCCAGACTTGCGAACCTCACGCTCCGCCTTAACGGAGCTGGTTGCTGATCACGCTGATGATGGTCTGCGCGATCTGCGAGTTGTCGACGTTGCCCTTGTCGTCGAGCACCTGCACGCGGGTCTGGCTCTCGCCGCGGCCCTGCACGTTCACGCTGTACTTCTTCGCCTTCTTGCTGTCCTGCACTTCCTTCGCATGGAACAGGCTGTAGAAAAAGCCGTTGTCCTTCGCGAGCGACGACGGGTCGACATAGCTCACGAAATACAGGCCCTTCGCGCGGTCCCGATCGTCCACGGTGAAGTTGCCGCGATCGAGCGCCACCCCGACTCGGCGCCACGCCCGGTCGAACGGCTCGTTGATGTCCAGGTAGGCGGCGTCTGCCGTCTT
The DNA here is from genome assembly GCF_902459585.1 of Pandoraea nosoerga. Classification (GTDB taxonomy): domain Bacteria; phylum Pseudomonadota; class Gammaproteobacteria; order Burkholderiales; family Burkholderiaceae; genus Pandoraea; species Pandoraea nosoerga. The sequence continues at coordinate 224,023 of NZ_CABPSC010000004.1, read as the reverse complement.
GACCACCTGCGCGGTCGGGCCGCCGGACTTGGCGTTCTCGACCTGCGCCTTGGCCTGTTCGGCCTGAGCACCGAAGCGCTGCATCAGCTTCGTGAGCATGATCGCTTCGAGACCGGGGTCGTTCGGCGCCGGCTCCCACTTGGTCGTGTCCTTCTGCGAGTTCGTGAACACTTCGACCATGCGGCGGTGCGTGATGTAGATGTCCGTGCCGCCGTTCGGGTCGCGCTCCACGCGCGTGCGGAAGCGGTCGCGCTCGCCCGTGGAGTATAGGCCGTCGAGCACCTTGCCCAGCAGATCGCGGATGATGTCCTGGTTGAGCTTGGCGCGGTTTTCGGCCCAGTCGGTTTCCATCACGCCCGTGTCGGCCGAATCGATCGTCAGCACGAAGCCGTTTTCCTGCCAGAATTCACGCAGCGTCGGCCACAGATCGCCCGGCGCCTTCTGAATCACCAGCCAGCGCTCGTTGCCGTCGCGCACGACCTTCATCCCCGGCACGGACGGCAGCACATTGTCCGTCGGATTGGCAGCCACGACCTTCTGCTGGTTCTCGTAGGTCGACAGCGTCGCGGTGCCGCCCGGCGTCACGTACTTGCGGTCGGCGGCCTGAACGTTCGTCAGATCCGGCGGAACGTCGAGCGAAGGGCCGGACTTCGCGCTCTTGTAGTCGACCTTGTCCGACGACAAGGCGCTCGAGAGCGAACTGCATCCGGCAACGAGGGCCAACGAGGCAATAGCGGCCCATGCCAGCACGGGACGAGCTACGGAATTACTGACGATTCGTTTCATGAGTCGCAAAAAAAGGGTGGGTCGATCCCGGGTGCCTGAACGACGGCTTAGACGACGGCGATGTTCGCCGACTTGAGCGCTGCCAGCACCGTTTCCTGATAGGGCTGTGCCAGCGGCGTGAGCGGCAGGCGAATGCCCGACGCGATCATGCCCATCTTGTACAGCGCCCATTTGACAGGAATCGGATTGGCTTCGACGAACATGGCACGGTGCAATTCGAACAACTGGAACTGCAGCTCGCGCGCCCGGGTCACGTTGCCGGCCAGGGCAGCGGCGCACAGTTCGTGCATGGCGCGCGGCGCCACGTTGGCGGTGACCGAGATATTACCCTGACCGCCCATGAGCATGAGCGCAACGGCCGTCAGGTCGTCGCCGCTGTACACGGCGAAGCTCTTCGGGGCACGACGGATCAGGTCGATGCCGCGATCCAGATTGCCCGTGGCGTCCTTCACGCCGACGATGCCGGGCACCTGGGCCAGACGCAGCAGCGTGTCGTTGCTCGCGTCGGCCACGGTACGGCCGGGCACATTATAGAGGATGACCGGAAGCTCGACGGCCTCGGCGATGGCACGGAAGTGCTGGTACTGACCTTCCTGCGTGGGCTTGTTGTAGTACGGCACGACCTGCAGCGACGCATCGGCGCCGACCTTCTTGGCGTGCTTCGTGAGTTCGATGGCCTCGGCCGTCGAGTTGCCGCCCGTGCCGGCAATCACGGGCACCTTGCGGCCGCGCGACTTGCCGGCTTCCGCGGCCTGCTGCACGGCGATCTCGATGAGTTCGCAATGCTCTTCGACGTTGACCGTCGGCGATTCGCCCGACGTGCCGACGATCACGATACCGTCCGTGCCTTCGTCGACATGCCAGTTGATCAGATTTCGCAGGGCTTCGCGGTCAAGGCTGCCGTCCTCTGCCATCGGCGTGACAATCGCGACGATACTGCCTTGAATCGGGGTTTGGGTAGTCATGGTTGATCGAACAATTCAGCGATAAGGGTGGATTGTAGCGGATTACGCCGTCGGCTCGTACAGCGCGGCGGTGCCGGGGTTTTCCCCGGGAACCGCGCGTGTCGCGCATAAACGCTGCACGCAGGCCGCGCGCGGCGTATGCAGCGTGACGTCCTCGTAACCCGCGACGCGCAGCCCGGCGCCGCGGGCCACGTCGAGCAGTTCACCCGGCGCCAGCAAGAACTGCGGATTGGACGGTTTTCCGTACCTTTCGTTTCCCTGGGCAAACGTTTCATAGATCAGCACGCCGCCGGGCGCCACGCTCGCGGCAATGCGCGCGAGCAGCGGGCGGTGCAGATAGTTCGTGACGACGACCGCATCGAACGCCGCGTCCTCGGCAAGCGGCCATGGCGCGCCTTCCAGGTCGGCAACGACCGGCGCGACGCCTTCCAGCGTTGACATCGTGGCAAGCGCCGCGGCATCGCGGTCGATCGCCGTGACGTGGGCGCCGCGCGCGGCGAGCCATCGCGCATGACGGCCCTGCCCGCACGCGAGATCGAGCACGTGAGCGCCGGGCGGGATCAGATGCGCCCAGCGCAGTAGCCACGGCGACGGCGCGCCCCCACCGTGCGCCTGCATGCTCGCGCCCGACACGGTGGTCGTCATGAATACTGCAGCCCCATGGCTTCGCGCACGTCGCGCATGATCTCCTGCGCGGACTTGCGCGCCTTCTCGCAGCCGTCGGCCACGATGGCGCGCAGCAGCGACGGGTCGTCCATGTATTTCTGCGCGCGTTCGAGCATCGGCTGCTGCTCGCGAAGAATGCCCTCGATGACAGGCTGCTTGCATTCGATGCAACCGATGCCCGCGCTGCGGCATCCCTTCTGCACCCACTCGCGCGTGTCATCGTCGCTGTAGACCTGGTGCAGTTGCCACACCGGGCACTTGTCCGGATCGCCCGGGTCCGTGCGTCGCACGCGCGCCGGATCCGTCGGCATCGTGCGCACTTTCTTGGTAATCGATTCCGCGTCTTCGCGCAGCCCGATGGTGTTGTTGTAAGACTTGGACATCTTCTGACCGTCGAGCCCCGGCATGCGCGAGGCCGGCGTGAGCAGTGCCTGGGGCTCGACCAGGATCAGCTTGCGCGAGCCTTCGAGATAGCCGAACAGACGCTCGCGATCGCCCATCGACAGCGACTGCGACTCGGAGAGCATGGCGCGCGCCTGCTCCAGCGCTTCGTCGTCGCCCTGCTCCTGATACGCCGTGCGCAACTCCAGATAGCGCTTCGCGCGCTTGCCGCCGAGCTTGCGCGCCGCGGCGAGCGCCTTCTCCTCGAAGCCCGCTTCGCGGCCGTACAGATAGTTGAAGCGGCGCGCGATCTCCCGCGTCATTTCGACGTGCGGCACCTGGTCCTCGCCGACCGGCACGTGCAGCGCGCGGTACAGCAGGATGTCCGCCGCCATGAGTACCGGGTAGCCAAGGAAGCCATACGTCGACAGGTCCTTCTCCTTGAGCTTCTCGATCTGCTCCTTGTACGTCGGCACGCGCTCGAGCCAGCCGAGCGGCGTACTCATGCCGATGAGCAACGCCAGTTCCGCATGCTCGGGCACCTTGCTCTGAATGAACAGCGTGGCCTGATTCGGATCGATCCCTGCGGCCAGCCAGTCGATCAGCACATCCCATACGTTCTGCTCGATGACGTCCGGCGTTTCGTAGTGCGTGGTGAGCGCGTGCCAGTCGACCACGCAGAAGTAGCACGGGTACTCGGACTGGAGCTGAATCCAGTTCTTGAGCACACCGTGATAGTGGCCGAGGTGCAGGCGGCCGGTCGGTCGCATGCCGGAGAAAACGCGTTCGGGGTACATGGTCTCGTTATCGTGTGCAAAAACTTCAGGAAATCAGCGACAGCAGCGGTGTGAGCATCCAGAGGATGACGTCGCGCCCCCACTGGATGAGCGGCCAGAGCCACAGGCGGCCCAGCACGCCGCTCACCACCAGGGCCATCACGATGAAAAAACCATACGGCTCCAGGCGCGAGAGTGTGTAGGCCGCACGCGCGGGCAACAGCGACACGAGCACGCGGCCGCCATCGAGCGGCGGGACGGGAAACAGGTTGAACATGCACATCACGAGGTTCACCACGAGTCCGGCCTGCGCCATCATCATGAAGAACGGCTCGTGCACCCCGGCAAACTGCAGCCCGATCGCGAGCACCGCCCAAAGGACGGCCTGCACGAAATTGCACAGCGGCCCGGCCAGTGCCACCCAGATCGTATCGACGCGCGGATTGCGCAAGCTGCCGAACGCCACCGGCACCGGCTTGGCGTATCCGAACAGGAACGCCCCGCTCGTCATGAAGTAGAGCGCAAGCGGCACCAGAATCGTGCCGATCGGATCGATGTGCTTGAGCGGATTGAGTGTCACGCGCCCCATGAGGAACGCCGTGGGATCGCCGAAATGTTTGGCGACGTAACCGTGCGCCGCCTCGTGCAGCGTAATCGCAAAGAGGACGGGAAGCGCGTAGACCGCGATGGTCTGGATGAGGTCTGCATTCATAGCCGGCTATTGTAACAAGCCGACCCGCGCGCCAGTATTACGGCGCATTGCCAAGCGGCCGGCACGCCGCGTCAGGTCAAGCCGAACGGCGCCAGCGAGCCGCGCCCCCGACGCAGCACCTCCGGCGGCGTGACCGTCAGGTCCACCACCGTGGATGGCTCCTTGGGACAGGCCCCGCCGTCGACGACGAGATCCAGTTGCTTCTCGAGCCGCGCGCGGATCTCCTCCGGGTCATTCAGCGGCTCGGTCTCGCCGGGCAGGATCAGCGTCGTGGCCAGCAGCGGCTGACCGAGTTCCTCGAGCAACGCCAGCGTGATCGCGTGCTGAGGCACGCGCAGCCCGATCGTTTTTCGCGACGGGTGCGAGAGCCGGCGCGGCACCTCCTTCGTCGCCTCGAGAATGAACACGTAGGGGCCCGGCGTGGTCGTCTTGATCAGCCGGTACTGCCGGTTGTCGACGATGGCGAATTCGGCCAGTTCCGACAGGTCGCGCACGAGCAGCGACAGCAACTGCTTCTCGTCGAGGCCGCGGATCCGGCGCAGACGGTCGACGGCGCCCTTGTCGTCGATGTGGCACGCGATCGCGTAACTCGAGTCGGTCGGCAACGCCACGATGCCGCCCCGATCGATGATCTGGGCGGCCTGCTTGATCAGGCGGGGCTGAGGGTTTTCCGGATGAATCTGGAAGAATTGCGACATAGCGTCGGAAGGTTACTGCCAGCGGCTCCAGACCGGGGTGAGATCGTCGGGCAGCGGCGGCAGTTTGCCGAGCAGCGCGCGGCTCTCGGTCGGTCCATGGAAATCCGAGCCGCGCGAGGCCAGAAAGCCGTACTGGCGCGCCACGTCGGCGTACTCGCGATACTGCTCGGGCGTATGGCTGCCGGTGATCACTTCGATGGCTTCGCCGCCCAGTTCCCGGAACCGGTCGAACAGGGCGCCGAACTCGACCGGCGAAAACTTGTACCGGCCCGGGTGCGCCACGACGGCGATACCGCCCGCGCCGCGGATCCACCCGACCGACTCCTCGAGCGTGGCCCACCGGTGCGGCACGTAGCCCGGGCGCCCCTCGGAGAGGTATTTCGCGAACACGTCGGAGACCGACGCGCATTTGCCGATCTCCACGAGATACCGGGCGAAGTGCGTGCGCGAGATCAGATCGGGATTGCCGACAAAGCGCAACGCGCCTTCGTAGGCGCCCGGAATGCCGGCAGCGGCCAGTTGCTCGCTCATCTGCATGGCGCGTGCCGCCCGGCCGCCGCGCGTCGCGCTCAGTCCTTCGACGAGCGTGCGGTTCTCGGCGTCGATATTCAGGCCGACGATGTGCACCGTGCGGTTCGCCCAGGTGATCGAAATTTCGACGCCGCTCACGTAACGCATGCCCAGCGCCTCGGCCGCCGCACGGGCTTCGCGTTGTCCACCCACTTCGTCGTGGTCGGTAAGCGCCCACAGGTCGACACCGGCCTCGAACGCGACCTGCGCCACTTCGGAGGGCGTGAGCGTGCCGTCCGACACCTTGGAATGACAGTGAAGATCCGCGTTGAGCATGATGGGCCGCCGGGCAACGCCGCGTCGCGCGAGAACTCGGGCGGGCGCGTCGCCGGCAAATGACGCTGTGATGACGAGTTCATTCTACCGCTCAAGTGCACGCGACGCGAGTTGCCAGGCAGGCGCCCGCCCGCACGCGGCCGCATCAGTCCCGGCAGAACTCGTCGATCAGGCGCGCCACGGCCGCCGGCTGGTCGTGATGGAGCATGTGGCCGGCGTCGTCCACGAAAGCTTCGGTCAAATTCGGAAACGCCTTGAATCGCTCGCGAAACGCATCCGTGCCCTGCGCCCCGACGAAGTGCCGCAGCACTTCCGAGTCGCTCGCTTGCACGTGCAGCACCGGCGCGCTGACGTTGCGCCACACGGCCATGGCTTCGTCGAGCCGGTACGGATAGGGGTTCGCGATCTTGTGCGCGGCATCGGCAAGCAGATGCCATTGCCCGTCGCGCTCCTGCCGCGCCCAGCGTTGCGCGAGCCACGCGGCGCGCGCGGGGGCGAGACGCGGATTGGTCTTGCGCAGGCGGGCCGCCACGTCCTCGAGCGTGGCATACGGGCGCAGTGTGGGCGCGTCTCGCAGGTCGTCGAGCCAGCGCCCGAGTTGGCGAACCGCCGCGCTCGGCTGCGACGGCGGCAGGCCGAAGCCCTCCAGATTCACCAGGCGCCGCACCCGCGCTGGCCGCACGCCGGCATAGAGGCACGCCACGTTGCCGCCCATGCTGTGTCCGATCAGATGGATCGCCTCGCCGGGCTCGGTGTAGACGTCAAGCAGCGCCTCGAGGTCGGCGAGATAGTCGGGAAACCAGTAGCTGCCGCAGCGGCCGTCGGCCACGGGCCAGTCGCTCAGGCCGAAGCCGCGCCAGTCGGGCGCGAGCAGGTGCCAGCGCTGCGCGAGCGTTTCGGCCACGAACTGGAACGAGGCCGAAACGTCCATCCAGCCATGCAGCAGGAACAGCTTCGGCGCGCCCGGCGTGCCCCATTGCCGCACGTGATGGCGCAGGCCGCGCACCGTCAGGAATTCAGATCGCGAATCGGTCATGGCGCAAGCGGATAGTGAGGATCGAAACAACGAGGAACGACGAGTATATCGGCGTCAAAAAGGACGCACCGCCCGGGCAGGTACGCACCGCGCGGTGCGCTCACTCACCTGCCGGCTCGCCCGCCTGGAGCGCGGCGAGTTCGTCCTCGTCGAAGCCGGCCGCGCGGCGCGCCGCCAGATTGAACGGGCCGCGCAGGCGCGGCGCATGATACTGCACGGCCAGCCGGTCGTAGGTCTCGAGCGGGTCGAGGCCCGCGCGCTCGCATCCCCAGCGATACCACCGGTTGCCGATGGCGACGTGGCCGATCTCGTCGCGCAGGATGATGTCGAGAATGGCCGCGCCCGCGGCGTCGCCCGCGCTCGCGAGCTTGGCGCGAATCGGCGGGCTCGCGTCCAGACCGCGCGCTTCCAGCGTGCGCGGCACCAACGCGAGGCGCGCGAGCCAGTCGCCCGAGGTGCGCCGGGCCATCTCCCACAGGCCGTCGTGAGCCGGGAAGCAGCCGTAGTGGTATTGATCGCCAAGCGTTTGCAGATGCGCGGCGAGCAACGAGAAGTGATGGGCCTCCTCGGCCGCGACCTGGAGCCAGTCGTCGTAATAGGCGGCGGGCAGGCCGTCGAAGCGCCACAGGGCATCGAGCGCCAGATTGATCGCATTGAATTCGATGTGCGCCAGCGCGTGCAGCAGCGCCGCGCGCCCGGGCACCGACGTGACCGCGCGATGCTTGAGTTCGCGCGGCGACACCAGACGCGGCTGCGCGGGCCGGCCGGGAATACCCGGTTCGTCGCCCTCCGGCGCGTTCCCCGCCCCCTTTGCGCACGCCTCGAAGCGCCGCGCCGGGTTCCATCGCGCCTCGCCCCGGCTCACCGCGTCGCGAAGCGCCGTCACGCCGTCGGCCTTGGCGCGCGGGTCGCACAGACGCAGCAGCACGAGCGCGAGCGCTCTGGCGCACGCGGCGGGAACGGGAGGCGCCGCGGGCGACGCAGGTCCCGCGGGGCCCACGGTCGATGAAGGCGATGCAGGCGATGAAGTCAGTGGGGGCGGCGAAGCCGGGGAATGCGCGCCGGCTGCATCGGCTGCATCGGCTGCGGCGCACCCGACGGGCGCAGGAGTGAAATCGGCCATGACGTTACAATAGCAATTTCGTCGATTTTAACCGCGAACAGACGCCGCCATGCCGATCTATAAACTTGGAGACAAGACCCCGCAGATCCACGAGAGTGCTTTCGTGGCCGACACCGCAACCATCATCGGCGAGGTGGTCGTTGCGCAAGACAGCAGCGTGTGGCCGGGCGTGGCAATTCGTGGCGACAACGAGCCGATCACGATCGGCGCAGGCACGAACGTCCAGGAAGGCGCCGTGCTGCATGCCGACCCCGGCTACCCGCTCACGCTGGCCGCCGGGGTCAGCGTCGGCCATCAGGCCATGCTCCACGGCTGCACGGTGGGCGAAAATTCGCTCATCGGCATTCAGGCCGTGCTGCTCAATGGCGCCGTGATCGGGCGCGACAGTCTCGTCGGCGCCGGCGCGCTGGTCACCGAGCGCAAGACGTTCCCGGACCGTTCGCTGATCCTCGGCGTGCCCGCCAAGGTCGTGCGCGAGCTGACCGACGAGGAAGTCGCCAACCTCAAGCGCAACGCCGACACCTATGCCACGCGCCGTCAGGTGTTCAAGGAGCAACTGGTGCGCATCGGCTGAAGCCCGGCTGGCGGCGGCGCGTGCCGGCTGCCCGGTGCGCGGGGCCGGCCGCCACGGGTTGAAAACTGCGGCGCGCGCCCCCAGTTAACGCAACATTCGAGCGCCAGATATCGGCCATCGCGCAAGATCGGGGCCGCTTGGCGGCAGTTGTACCGCTGTTGCGGTATTTGCCGCCCGACGCCCGACGCGCAACGACTGCCGTTGCCGCATTTTTCAGGAATTCGACCGTGTCCGATCAACTTCAGAAATTCATGTTCGACGCCGCCCCGGTGCGCGGCGAGTACGTCAGCCTGGACGCCACCTGGCGCGCCGTACTGGAGCGCCACGACTACCCGCCGGCCGTTCGCCATCTGCTTGGCGAAATGATGGCCGCTGCCGCCCTGCTCACCGCGAACGTGAAGTTCGACGGCGCCCTCATCCTGCAGCTGCATGGCGACGGGCCGGTCAGCATGATCGTCGTCGAATGCAACGCCGATCTCACGATGCGCGCCACCGCAAAGTACGCCGGCGATATTCCCGACGACGCCACGCTCAAGGCGCTCGTCAACGTGAACGGCCGTGCGCACTTCGCCATCACGCTCGATCCGCGCGAGAAGCAGCCTGGCCAGCAGCCATACCAGGGCGTGGTGCCGCTCTCGGACGAGCACGGTCCACTGCCGGACATCGCCTCGGTGCTCGAGCACTACATGCATCATTCGGAGCAGCTCGACACGCGCCTCTGGCTCGCCTCGGACGACACGCACGCCGTCGGCATGCTGCTGCAGAAGCTGCCCGGCCACGGCGGCACGGCCGGCGCCGGCGCCGAACGCGCGCCCGAGCATGACGAGGACACGTGGAATCGCGTGTGCCAGTTGGGCAACACGCTCAAGCGCGACGAAATGCTCGGCGTCGATCGCGAGACGTTGCTGCACCGCCTGTTCTGGGAAGAGACGGTGCGCGTCTTCGATCCGTCGGTCACGGCATTTCGCTGCACGTGCTCGCGCGAGCGCGTCGCCAACATGCTGCGCACGCTGGGTGAAGCGGAAGTGATGAGCATCTTCGACGAGCGTCCGAACGTGGAAGTCGCCTGCGAGTTCTGCCGCCAGGCCTATCATTTCGACAAAGTCGACGCCGCGCAGCTCTTCACGAACCAGTCGCACGCCGCGCCGGCCCGTCAGCATTGAATCGGCACAGGGACATCCGGCTTGCCTGCGGGTCGGATGTCGAGTCCGCCGCACTTGCCTTCAATGCTGCCGCGGGCACCGTCCACCGTCCATCCACGAGGGAAGTTCATGTTGTCATTCGCTGCTCTCGCTCGTTTGCCGCGCGTTCGGCGGCCTGCCATGGTGGCAGGCGTGCTCGCCTTGACACTGGCCGGCGGCTGCGCACAGTTGCAGTTGCCACCGCCCGGTGCACCGGCGGCCCGGCTTGCGGATGGCGCCGAGACGCCGTCCGCCATGACCGACGCGCAAAAGCAGGACCTCACCCGCCTGAACAAGCGCATTTACGACGAGCAGGAAAGCACCATCGAGCGTGAACGCGCACAGCGCGCCATCGACGCCGCCCTGCGCAGCTACGCCGACAGTGCCTACTATGGCGGCTGGGGCCCTGGCTGGTACGGTCCGGGGTGGTATGGACCCGGCTGGTATGGACCCGGCTGGTATGGCCCGCGCTCGTCGGTCGGCGTGAGTGTCGGTTTCTGACGCTGCCGGCACGGCTGCCGGTGCGAAATTCGGCCCTGGCAGGCCATCGTCCGGCCATCCCCATGAAAAAGGCGTTCCCTCGGGAACGCCTTTTCGTTTGACGACCTATGCTTCATGCCAGGCCCGCCGGGCTGCCCGGGCTGGTCCGACGGACCGGGCCAACCGCGATCAGTGACGCTGTGCCCGCCCCTTCGTCTGGGACGGAGGATTCGTGGGCGGTGCAGCCGCCACCGATTTGTGGGCCGGCTCCGCCGGCGAGACGAGCGGCGCCCCTGCCCCGGACGCCGACGGCGGCGCACCACTGCCGTCCGGCGCGACAAACTGCACGAACACTTCGCCGTCCTTGACCATCCCCAGCTCGAAACGAGCGCGCTCTTCGATCGCCGCCGTGCCCTCCTGCAGATCCTGCACTTCACCGGCAAGGCGGTCGTTACGCTCCTTCAACTGCTCGTTCTTCTGCTGTTCGGCGCTCAGCTCGTCGCGCAGCTCGTGTACGTAGAGCCAGCCACCGTGGCCGAACCAGAGCGGATACTGGATTGCTGCCAGCAGCAACACCAGCACCAAGGTCACCATTCGCATGCTTTCGCCTGGCAAGAATTCCGGGAAGCGTCGACCGACGGATGCCGGCCCGGCCTCCCGGGGAAACGGAATTAGCGCAGATTGTAGAACGTTTCCTTGCCCGGGTAGGACGCGATGTCGCCGAGGTCTTCCTCGATGCGCAGCAGCTGGTTGTACTTGGCGATACGGTCACTGCGAGAGAGCGAACCGGTCTTGATCTGACCGGCGTTCGTGCCCACGGCAATGTCGGCGATCGTCGAGTCTTCCGTCTCGCCCGAGCGGTGCGACACCACGGCGGTGTAGCCGGCGCGCTTGGCCATCTCGATCGCGGCGAACGTCTCGGTGAGCGTGCCGATCTGGTTGATCTTGATGAGAATCGAATTGGCCACGCCTTGCTCGATGCCCTGCTTGAGGATCTTCGTGTTGGTCACGAACAGGTCGTCGCCGACGAGCTGCACCTTCTTGCCGAGCTTCTCGGTGAGGATTTTCCAACCTTCCCAGTCGTCTTCCGACATACCGTCCTCGATCGAGACGATCGGGAACTTGTCGCACAGATTGGCGAGGTAGTCGGCGAATTCGGCCGAGGTGAGCGACAGGCCTTCGCCGGCCAGCTCGTACTTGCCGTTCTTGTAGAACTCGGTCGAGGCGCAGTCCAGCGCCAGCAGCACGTCGTCGCCCAGACGGTAGCCGGCGTTCTCGACAGCCTGCTGGATCGTCGTGAGGCATTCTTCGTTCGACGCGAAGTTCGGTGCGAAACCGCCTTCGTCGCCCACGGCCGTGCTCATGCCCTTGTCCGCGATGAGTTTCTTGAGCGCATGGAAAATTTCCGCGCCGCAGCGCAGCGCTTCACGGAAGCTCGATTGGCCAACCGGCATCACCATGAATTCCTGGATGTCCAGGCTGTTGTTGGCGTGCGCACCGCCGTTGACGATGTTCATCATCGGCACCGGCATCTGCATGGCACCCGAGCCGCCGAAGTAGCGATACAGCGGCAGGCCGGCCTCTTCGGCCGCTGCCTTGGCCACGGCCATCGACACCGCGAGCATGGCGTTCGCACCGAGGCGCGACTTGTTGTCCGTGCCGTCGAGCTCGATCAGCGTCTTGTCCAGGAAGGCTTGCTCGGCGGCGTCCAGACCCATGATCGCTTCCGAAATCTCGGTGTTGATGTGCTCGACAGCCTTTTGCACACCCTTGCCAAGATAGCGGGCCTTGTCGCCGTCGCGCAGCTCGATCGCTTCGCGCGAGCCGGTCGACGCGCCCGACGGCACTGCCGCGCGGCCCATCACGCCCGACTCCAGCAGCACGTCGCACTCGACCGTCGGGTTGCCGCGCGAGTCCAGCACTTCGCGCCCGATGATATCTACGATTGCACTCATGTATTCCTCGGTATCTGAATGACAAAAACGCTTAAAGGGATCCTGCTTTGCGCCGCTGTTCACTACGCGCCGCACGCCTGACGAGATCGGGCGCAGCCGCGCGCACCGAACCCTGGCGTGAAATCCGTTGCGGCACATGGGCGCGCACCGGCGGGGCAATACGTAGACGGGGGAACAACGACGCCTCGAAATGAGGCACGGCGGCCTGTCGGACGGCTTCGGTACGCGCCATCCTCTTGAAGGCTTGCCAGCGCGGCGGCCATGTCAGGCCGCAGCGCTCCCAAGCTTAGCGACTCGACGTCAGGCTGCCAAGGCGTCGGGCCGCTATACCCGTCCTGTGGGCGTGCTGATAGTGGCCCCAGGACGGCGTGTCTCATTTCAGTTGAAATTGTTTTCCAGAAATTCGCCCTGCTTCACCGCCGCGTCGATGGTCTTGAGCGTGGTGAGCAACTCGCGCATGCGGCCGAGCGGCACGGCGTTGGGACCATCCGAGAGCGCGCACGCCGGGTCCGGATGCGTTTCCATGAACAATCCCGAGACGCCCACGGCGACAGCCGCGCGCGAGAGCACCGGCACGAATTCGCGCTGACCGCCCGAACTGGTACCCTGCCCGCCCGGCAACTGCACCGAGTGCGTGGCGTCGAACACCACCGGCGCGCCCGTCTCGCGCATGATCGCCAGCGAGCGCATGTCAGAGACCAGGTTGTTGTAGCCGAACGAGACGCCGCGCTCGCAGGCCATGAATACGTCGTCGGGCAGGCCGGCTTCGCGCGCGGCGTCGCGGGCCTTGTCGATGACGTTGATCATGTCGTGCGGCGCGAGAAACTGCCCCTTCTTGATGTTCACCGGCTTGCCCGACTGAGCGCAGGCGCGGATGAAATCGGTCTGGCGGCACAGGAACGCCGGCGTTTGCAGCACGTCGACGATCGGCGCGGCCACGGCCACGTCCTCTTCGGTATGCACGTCGGTGAGCACCGGCACGCCGATCTGGCGACGCACCGCCTCGAGAATCTTCAGACCGGCTTCGCGCCCCGGGCCGCGATACGACTTGCCCGAGCTGCGATTCGCCTTGTCGAACGACGACTTGTAGATGAACGGAATGCCGAGCGAGCTCGTGATTTCCTTGAGCTGGCCAGCGACGTCGATCGTCATCTGCTCCGACTCGACGACGCAGGTACCTGCGATGAGGAAAAACGGCTTGTCCAGGCCAACCTCGAAACCGCACAGTTTCATGGGAACTCCTTGTTTCTCGCCCTGGCGCTTCGGTTTTAAGCGGCTTTCTTGCGCGCTTGCTGCCCTGCCAGCGCGGCTTCGACGTATGCCTTGAACAGCGGATGGCCGTCACGCGGCGTCGAAGTGAACTCGGGGTGGAACTGAACGCCCACGAACCACGGGTGAACCTGCTGCGGCAACTCCATCATTTCCGGCAGATTCTCGGTCGGCGTGCGCGCCGAAATCACCAGACCGGCGGCTTCGAGCTGCGGCACGTAGTGGTTGTTGACTTCGTAGCGATGACGGTGCCGCTCGTTGACCGTGTCGCCGTAGATGCGCGAAGCAAGCGTGTCGCTCTTGACCGGCACGCGTTGCGAGCCGAGGCGCATGGTGCCGCCCAGGTCCGAGTCCTCCGAGCGCTGCTCGATCTTGCCGTCGCGGTCCTGCCACTCGGTGATGAGCGCCACGACCGGGTGCGGCGTCGACGGCTCGAATTCCGTGCTGTTGGCGTCGGCCAGCTTGGCAACGTCGCGCGCGAATTCGATCACGGCGAGCTGCATGCCGAGGCAGATGCCGAGATACGGCACGCGGTTTTCACGAGCGTAGCGGATCGCCTTGATCTTGCCTTCGGTACCGCGGCGGCCGAAGCCGCCCGGCACGAGAATGGCGTCCAGATGCTTGAGCGCATCGGTGCCGTCCTTCTCGATCTGCTCGGAATCGATGTACTCGATGTTCACGCGCGTCTCGGTGTGGATCGCGGCGTGGCGCAGGGCTTCGATAAGCGACTTGTACGACTCGGTCAGATCGACGTACTTGCCGACCATGCCGATGGTCACGTCATGCTTGGGATTCTCGACGGCGTGCACCAGACGCGTCCACATGGACAGATCAGCCGGCTTGGCTTCGATCTTCAGCTCCTCGCAGATGATCTTGTCCATGCCCTGGTCGTGGAGCATTTGCGGAATCTTGTAGATCGTGTCGACGTCCCACACCGAAATCACGGCGTCTTGCGGGATGTTCGCGAACAGCGAGATCTTGGCGCACTCGTCTTCCGGGATCTGGCGATCGGCGCGGCACAGCAGCACGTTGGGCGAGATACCGATTTCGCGCAGCTTCTGCACGCTGTGTTGCGTCGGCTTGGTCTTGAGTTCGCCGGCCGTGGCGATGTACGGCACGAGCGTGAGGTGCACGAAGGCCACGCTGTTGCGGCCCAGGCGCAGGTTCATCTGACGCGCGGCTTCGAGGAACGGCAGCGACTCGATGTCGCCGACCGTACCGCCGATTTCGACGATGGCCACGTCGGGATGGCCGTCCCACGTCGAACGCGCACCGCGCTCGACGAAGGCCTGAATTTCATTGGTGATATGCGGGATGACCTGGACGGTCTTGCCGAGATATTCGCCACGGCGCTCCTTGCGGATCACCGATTCGTAGATCTGGCCGGTCGTGAAGTTGTTCGCACGACGCATTTTCGCGCTGATGAAGCGCTCGTAATGGCCCAGATCCAGGTCGGTTTCCGCCCCGTCCTCGGTCACGAACACCTCGCCGTGCTGGAACGGGCTCATCGTGCCCGGGTCGACGTTGATGTAGGGATCAAGCTTGAGGAGGGTGACTTTGAGGCCACGCGATTCGAGAATCGCGGCCAGAGACGCGGCAGCAATTCCCTTACCAAGAGAGGAAACCACGCCGCCCGTGACAAAAACGAATTTGGTCATCGCAGTAATTGCTCGCGGGAAAGCCGGATTATACCCGAAAGCCGCCCTCCCCTCGACGTGCAGCGCGGCAAATTTTGGCCTTGACACCGGTCGTGCGCGCCGCCGCGCGGCCGCTGGCGCGCCCCCGCGGGAAATCCCGTCTGAGGCCAGCCGCCTCCAGGTGTCGGTCGGGCGCCGGCCAGACGCTGTATCGCGGCGAAGCCCCGCGCGCAGCCAGACGAGGACCGGCCGCCGTATGGCCGCGGCGGCCAGCGGGGGCGGCCGATGACGGTGGACGGCGAGGAACGCGACGCCGCGCGCGACGTCGGGCGCTGTCGAACGATATCAGGCCGCGAGGGAATGACGATGCGAGCCGCGCAGTTCGGCGAGCATGTCGCGAACGGCTTGCGCTGTCTCCAGCGGACGCTCCATCGGGAAGAGGTGGGTGCCCTGCACGTAGCGCAAATGCGTGCCGACGATGCGCCGCGTGGCGCCCATCCCCGCCTGCCGCAGCTCACGCGAGCGCGTGCCGGCGAGAAAGCCCACCGGCACGGCCACGCCGCGCATGGCTCGCGCCGCGAGGTGCGGCGGCAGCGTCAGGTAGATGCGGTATTCGATCTCGCGCGCGAAAGCCAGACGACGCGCTTCCCCCTGCCCGGTCGGCAACGTGCCACAGTCGATGTAGTCGCGCAGCACGTCAGGATCCCAGCTCGCGAACGCGGGCTTGCTGGCAAAGTGCTGCCACGCGGCCTCCCAGCCCGGCCAGTGATCGCGCCGCTTTTTTGTCACCCCGGCGGGCGACATCCGCTCGTACAGTCCGGTCAACAGGCCCAGTCGGAGCATCTTCGTGCGCCAGCCGGGCGTCACGATGGGCGAGTCGATCATCACCACGCCGCGCACGTGCTGCGGCGCCTTGATCGCCGCCATGAGGCTGAGGAACCCGCCGAGCGAATGCCCGACGAGCCAGACCGGTTCGCCGCGATATTCGCGCTCGAGCGTGTCGATGAGCTCATTGCGAAGGTAGCGCCAGCCCGGCGTGACCGGATAGCGGGGGTCATGGCCGATGCGATCGATCGCGCGCACGTCGTATTCGTGGGCCAGCGCCCCCAGCATCTTGCGATAGACGCCCGCCGGGAAGCCGTTGCCGTGCGAGAAGTGAATGATGTCTCTTGTCATGGATTTCGCTGTCGTGGCGATCGTGGCGATCGTGGCGAGCAAGACGCTCGCCGGGCCCCACCGGCCTTGCCTGTCCGCCCGGACGCCGGCGAATCGCACTACGCGGGGCTCGCCGAACCCATTCTAGCGAACGGCTACGCGACTACCGGTAGAGGTTTCCATCGAATCGCCGTGACTGGAAGGCGCCGGCCTCACCTTGGTTTCACACATGCGCGCCGGCGCGCCGCCTCCTTTCACATCGTCGCTATCTCGGCGTGCCAGTATCGGCGTCGCACCTGGCGATAGGCCTCCACGTCGATCCCGTTGGCGTTCATCGAAAAGCGGACAGCCCCGTGCGTCACGCTTTGCCAGACGCGGCTGCCCGCTTCGCGGTAGCGCGCCACGACCTGTGGCCTGGGGTGCGCGAAGCGATTGCGGTAGCCCGTTTGAAACACGACGTGCTGCGGTGCGACCGCCGCCACGAAGGCCGGTGTGGACGACGTGAGGCTGCCGTGATGCGGCGCGAGCAGCACCTCCGAGCGCAACCGAGGACCGAAGCGCGCCAGCATGGCGCCCTCCTGCGGCGCCTCGGCGTCGGCCGCCAGCAACGCACTGCGTTGCCCGTTGGAGACTCGCAGCACGCAACTCACACTATTCGGTCCCGTGCTTCCGGCCCGCCCCTCGCGCAACGTCGCAGGATCGGGATGCAGAAACTCGAACGCCACGCCGTCCCACGTCCAACGCTGCCCGGCAAGGCAGGTCCGGTGCGCCGCGGCAGCCCCTCGTACACGGTGCCCCTGCGGCAGCGACGACATCATGTGCGCTGCCGGATAAGCGTGCAGCACGCTGCGCGCCCCACCGAAGTGATCGTCATGCGCGTGGCTGACGACGAGGCGATCGAGCCGCGCAATCCCGTGGGCCCGCAGATACGGGACGATAACGCGACGTCCCGCATCGCTGTGGCGCCCGAACGGGGGCCCGGTGTCGAAGAGCAACGTGCGCGTGGTGGTCTCCACGAGAACGGCGTTGCCCTGTCCGATGTCGAGCATCGTGAGGCGAAAGGCGCCTGGCGCCGGCCGCGGGTGCGACGCGAACAGCACCGGTCCCATCATCGCCAGTCCGGCAGCGCGAATGGCGACACGAATGGCAACGCGCGTGCCGAGGCGAGTGGCGAGGCGCTCCCCGCGCGGCCATCCCGTCGGCCACGGCAGCGGCGCAAGGCACGCGACGACACCCGCCACAGCGAGCCCTTGCGCCCATGACGGCGCCATCGCGGCGCGCCACACCGCCCACGGCATTGCGGCCAGTGCGCCAAGCCACTCCGCGAGCCATGCCACGACGGCGTGCGCCAACGTCAACGCCCAGTGTGCCGGCGTGGCAGGCAATAACAAGCTCGCGAGCGCGAGCGGCGTGACGATCAACGTCATGACCGGGATGGCCACGGCATTCGCGAGCGGTCCGAGCAACGGCACCGCGCCGAACCACGCCAGCGACAGCGGCACCATGCCGATCGTGACGATGTACTGCGCCCGTGCGGCCTGCCGGATTTTCGGGAACAGCGCTCGCGCGACGCGCACCGGCATCCGGGCAACGCGCCTGAGCCATCCGTGAAGCGCGTCACGGGTGGGGCGCGGACAAGTCTCGACGGCCCTTCCAGGCGCGCGCGTCGCGCCGGACTCCCGGACATCGCACTCGCTTGCCATTCGACGCGGGCGCAACACCTCGCTTCGCCGAGCACCGAGAAGCAGCGCCGCCACCGCACCGAACGACAGCCACAACCCGGGCGTAACGACGGCCCACGGCTCGAGCGCCACCACGGCCGCCAGCGCCCATGCGAGTACGTAGGACGGCGCGGCCATGCGGCCGTGGACGAGCGCAAATACAACGAGGGCCACCATCATGACTGCGCGGCGCACCGGGACGCCCCATCCCGCTACCGCGCCGTATGCAATCGCCGCGAGCAGCCCCGCAACGGCCGCCGCCTTCGGCGCAGGCCACCAAAGCGGCAGACTGAAGCGCGGGCCGCACACCCGTCGCCACAGCCCGCCAGCCAACGCGCCGAACGCGCCGGCGACGAGCGATACATGCAACCCCGAAATCGCCAGCAAGTGGCTCACGCCGGTGTCGGCGAAAACCTGCCAGTCGTCGGCGGCGATGTCGCCTCGTTCGCCCAGCGCCAGGGCCATCAGCACCCCGCCATAGCGCGCGGCGGGCCCCAGCGCGGCGCGAAAGTCGTCCCGCAATTGCGCTCGCCATGCCGCGAACCGATAGCCCGGCACGGGCCCCGCATCCAGACGACGCGAAGCACTTGCGTGCCGCGCGCGAGATGTGTGCGTCGCACGCGACGCGTGTGGCGCACGGAAAGGCGTCCGGACATATCCGGTGGCCCGAACGCCTTTGACGAGCGCCGTCAATTCGGCGTCCGCACCGCCCCAGTTGGCGACACCGCGCGGGATCTTGAGCCGCACGGGCAAGCGCCAGCGCTCGCCGGCACGAGGCGCGGCAGCTTCGTTCTCCTCGCCCCTGCTGTCTCCGCTGCCCCCGCTGCCCCTGCCGCCCCCGCTGCCCGTGCCGAACCTCGACTGCGCGGCCCACGAAAGTTCGATCCGCCTCGGCACTGGCACAGACTCACAGGCGAAGCGCCCGTGTGCCTGGCGCACACCTGATGCCGCCGGCGCCCCGGGTTCCGCCCGCGTGAGCGCACATCCCGCCTGCGCGGCATATGCGTGTTCGACGTCGAAGGCGAACCGAACCCCATCGTCAGTCGATGCCGGCAGTCCGGCAACGACGCCAACGACCATTACGTCTCGCCCCTCCCATTCGGCCGGCAGCCGATCGCCCATTCGCGCGTCAGCGCGCAACGCCGCCCAGCCGTAGCCGAATAACCCGGCGCACGCCGCAAGTGCGGCTATCGCAACGAAACGCCATCTGCGCGATCGGGCCGCGGCAGAGTTCGCGCCGGACGCGGTGCGCGCCGCGCGCGCGTCTGACAGGCCGCACTCCCCGATGCGGCGAGCCCCTGGCGAACCGCCGAATTCGCGCGCCTGGCCGGAGCCCACCCCCACTGCCCCAGCTGCCCCGCCAACTGCCCCGCCTGCTGCCCCGCCTGCTGCCTCGCCTGCTGCCCACGGCGCCGCCACGGCCCCCGCATTCCGCCCTTTCCGCATGTCCTGCACGGCCTGCGCATTCCGCACATTCGGAACGCCGGGCGCCCTGGATGCTGTCCACGCCATCCACGCCGCCACCACGCCGATGGCGGCACAAGCGCCTCCCCCCGCCCCCAACACCACCGCCAGCCACCGACCGGACGGCAGCACCGCCGCCTGTTGAAGCCACCAGACGCCCGCAACCCAGGCGAGCAGCACGAGTCTCATGACGTCACCGCGTCACAGTTTCGCGATTCGCGCAACGCCGCAGCGTCAGCGCGCCGGCGGGGCTGGTTTCGGGGAAAACAGAGAAACGGCAGACGCCGGCCCGTCGCCGGGCGTCATCGCCATCGCGCCGGACAACCTCGGCAGCACGCGCAGCGCATTGGCGCAGGTCGCCTGCGAGAGCGCTTCGGCCGAGATACCGCGCAACCCGGCAAGCACGCGCGCGATGCGCGGCAATTCGGCCGGGCTGTTGCGCTGCTTGTAGCGCCATTCGGGGGCGATGTCGGGGGCGTCGGTCTCGACCACCAGTGCATCGATCGGCGTGTCGACAGCCAGGCGCCGGATCTGCAGGGCCCGCTCGAACGTCATCTGTCCGCCGAAGCCGAGACAGAAGCCCCGCTCGACGAACATGTCCGCCTGCTGCCGACTGCCGTTGAACGCGTGGGCAATGCCCCCGCGCGGCGTGAAGATGCGCAGTTGCTTGAGCAGGGCATCCTGCGAGCGGCGCACGTGCAGAATGACCGGCAAATCAAAATCGCGCGCAATCTTCAACTGCTCGACGTAGAAGAACTGCTGGCGCTCGGGGTCAAGCGTCTTCACGAAAAAGTCCAGCCCGATCTCCCCGATACCGACGAAGCGCGGATCGTCCATCGCGGCCTCGACGGCCCGTCGCAGCGTGGCGATGTCCTCGTCGCGAGCGCGCGGCGTATAGAGCGGATGTATGCCCAGCGCGTAGGCGCCGCCGGCAATGGCGCCGGCGGCCGCGCGTGTAGCGTCGAACGTCGCGCACTCGACAGCGGGCACGACGAGGCCGGCCACGCCGCCTGCCACGGCGTCGGCAATCACGGCCGCGCGGTCAGCGTCGAACTCGGCGGCGTCGAGATGGCAATGGGTGTCGATCCACATGGCTGATGTCCTTGAGCGTCAATTCTACGGGGCGATGACAAGGCTCGCACATCGTCGTTGCGCGGGCTATCGGACAACACCGCGTCAGGGGCTAGGACTTTGCCGAAACGGATGCCGCACGGATGCCGCACGGATGCCGCAGGGGTGCCGCACCTGCAACGAAAAACGCCGGGACTTCCCGGCGCTTTTCCCTGTGTTTTCGCTGCATTTTCGCTGCATTTTCCCTGCGTCTTCCCCGTGGCCCCAGACGGGCGGCACGAGACTGCTCAGGTCGCCGCACGCCTGCGCTCACGCCGGCTCGAGCTTTCCTTCGCGCAGCCGCAGCGCGCGGTCGCATCGACGAGCGAGATCGATGTCATGCGTGACGATCACGAAGCTCGTGCGCAGTGTCTCGGACAGTTCGAGCATGAGCTCGAAGACGGTCTGCGCCGTATGTCCGTCGAGGTTGCCCGTCGGCTCGTCGGCGAGCACGCAGGCCGGTTGCGTCACCAGCGCGCGCGCCATCGCCACGCGCTGGCGCTCGCCGCCCGACAGTTCCGCCGGACGGTGCTTCACGCGCGACGCGAGCCCCACGCGCTCGAGCATCGCCAGCGCCGCCGATCGCGTCTGCTCGGTCGGCAGGCGACGAATGCGCAGTGGCATCGCCACGTTGTCGAGCGCCGAGAACTCCGGCAGCAGATGATGGAACTGGTAGACGAAGCCGAGCGACTGATTGCGCTGCGCCGTCTTCTCACGCTCCTTGAGCGACGAGAACGGCTTGCCCAGCAGCGACACCTCGCCGCGCGAGGGATCGTCCAGCCCGCCCAGCACATGCAGCAGTGTGCTCTTGCCGGAGCCCGAAGCTCCCACGATCGCCACCTTCTCGCCAGGCGCCACCTCGAGACTGGCGCCGTTGAGCACAGTCACGTTGAGCTGGCCCTGACGGAACGTCTTGTGCAGATCGCGCGCGCGCAGCACCGGCCCGTCGTAGGCGAGGTTCGGCACGGGGTTCAGGGTCTTGTGAGTGTCACTCATAGCGCAGCGCCTCCGCCGGTTTGACGCGCGAGGCGCGCCAGCTCGGGTAGATCGTGGCCAGCGCCGAGAGGATGAACGAAATCACCCCGATGCGGATCACGTCCGACGATTGCAGATCCGAAGGCAATTCGGAAATGAAGTAGATGTCTTGCGGCAGGAAATGAATGCCGAGCAAGCGTTCGATGAATGGCACGATGGTGCCGATATTGACCGAGATCAGACAGCCGAGGCCCACGCCGAGCAACGCCCCGGCAAAGCCGATCGTCACGCCCTGCACGATGAAGATCTTCATGATCGAACCGGGCTGGGCGCCGAGCGTGCGCAAAATGGCAATGTCCGCGTACTTGTCGGTGACCGTCATCACGAGCGAAGACACCAGATTGAACGCCGCCACCGCAATGATCAGCGTCAGGATGATGAACATCATGCGCTTCTCGGTCTGCACGGCCACGAACCAGTTCTTGTTCTGCTGCGTCCAGTCTCGCACCCACATGTTGCCGGACAGCGTCCTGGCCAGTTCCCGCGCCACGAGCGGCGCCTGCTCCATGTCCTGGATCTTCAGACGCACGCCCGTCGGCCCGCTCAGGCGAAACAGCGTCTCGGCGTCCTGCAGGTCGATGAGCGCGAGCGAACTGTCGTACTCGTAATGGCCGGCCGTGAAGATCGCCACCACGGTGAACTGCTTGACCCGGGGCAGCACGCCCGCCGGCGTGATGGTGCCTTGCGGCGCGACGAGCGTGATCCTGTCGCCGATGCTCACGCCGAGCGAGCGCGCCAGCTCGCGTCCGAGCACGATGCCGAAGCTGCCCGGCGTCAGGTTCGCGAGCGTACCCTCGGTGATCTGCTTGCCAAGATCGGACACTTTCGCTTCCTCGCTCGGGACGATGCCGCGCAGCACCACGCCGCGCACGTTGTCGTCGCGCGTGAGCATGGCCTGCTCGCCCACATAGGGGGCCGCGGCGATCACGCTCTTGTTCTGCATGGCTTCGGCGGCGGTGCGCTGCCAGTCGGGCAGGTTGCCGTCGACCGCGAAGACTTCGATGTGCGCGAGCACGGAGAGCATGCGGTCGCGCACTTCCTTCTGGAAGCCGTTCATCACCGAGAGCACCACGATGAGCGCCGCCACGCCCAGCGCGATGCCGGCCATGGAGATGAACGAGATGAAGGAAATGAAACCGTTGCCGGAGGATCGCTTGCCGGTGCGCGTGTAGCGCCAGCCGATCTGCCATTCGTATGGGAATTTCAAACGGATTCCTGATTCTTGATAGGGATCGATCGGAGCGTACCGGGCCGGTGTGCACCGGCGGCCCCGCCCGGACAGGCAAGGCCGCCGCGGCCGAAGCACGGGTACGTTCCGTACCTGACGTCAGGGTCACCCAACTGCCAGCGCGAAGTTTGCCATACAATTCGCCTCGACATGGATACACCTGCCCTGCACTTTCTTTTGCCGTTCGCGCTGCCCGCGTCGGCCCACTTGCCCGCACTGCTGGCCGGTTTGGAGTTGCCCGCGCTCGAAAAGTTGCTCGCGCGCGGCCTCCCGTCCGCGCAGGACGTGCCCGAAGACCCGTTCGTCCCCACCCTGCCTCATGAGCGCTGGCTCGCCGACGCCTTCGGGCTGCCCGGCGGGCCCGAGCGCGCACCGCTCGCGCCGTTCATGCTGCTCGAAGACAGCGGCACGCTCGACACGCGTTTCTGGTACTGCGCGCAGCCCGCGCATATCCACATCGCAACCGACCATCTGGTGCTCACGGACCCGGCCGAGCTCGCCCTGAGTCACGAAGAATCGGCCGCGCTCTTCGCCACCGCCCATGCCCTGTTCGCGGAAGAAGGCGCGGAGCTGATCGCGCCGCGCGCCGATCGCTGGTATCTGAGCACGCCGACGCTGGGCGACTTGCTCACGGCGTCGCCCGCACGCGCGGCCGGACGCAACGTCGATATCTGGCTGCCGCAGGGCAAGGCCGAGCTGACGTGGCGCAAGTGGCAGAACGAGGTGCAGATGGCGTGGTACGACCATCCCGCCAACCAGGCGCGCGAAGCGCGGCGCCTGCCCCCCGTCAACGCCCTCTGGCTGTTCGCCGGCGGCCAGCGCATTGCGGCGCCGCGTCTGAACCGCCCCTGCGTGAGCATCATTGCGGACGCTCCGGCCACGCGGGGCCTGGCGACCCATCTGCAAATCGCCCTGCATCCGAGCAGCGCGGGCCTCGGGGCGGCCAACGGCCGCACGCTCGTGCAACTCGACAGCCTCACGCCGCACTTCCTGACCGAAGACTGGGCCCGCTGGCGCGACACCCTCGTCGGCATCGAGCGTCAATGGCTCGCGCCGGCGCTCGAAGGCGTCGCCAAGGGTCGCACTCGCGAGGTCGCCGTCACGCTGTGCGGCGACAGCCACAGCGTGACGATCCGCATGCGCGGCGGCGACCTGCGCAAATTCTGGCGGCGCCAGCCGCTCGCGGCGCGCATGGTGCCGCTCGCCCGGCTTGGCGAGGAAGCGGCATGACCGACATTGTCACGCGTCACGTCGACGACGCCGCGGCCGATGCCCTCGCGCGCGACGGCGTCCATCCGGTGCTCGCACGCCTGTTCGCCGCGCGCGGCGTGGCCGCCAGCGCGCAGACCGAAACGGCGCTCGGGCGGCTCATTCCGCCCACGCAGCTCAAAGGCGCGCAAGAAGCCGCCGCGTTTCTCGCCGACGCCATCGCCGCGGGCAAGCGCATGCTGGTCGTGGCCGACTACGACTGCGACGGCGCCACGGCCTGCGCCGTCGCCGTTCGCGGTCTGCGCATGTTCGGCGCCAGGGTCGACTATCTCGTGCCCAATCGCTTCGAGTACGGCTATGGCCTCACGCCCGAGATCGTGGCGCTCGCCGCGCGCGGCAAGCAGGGGCCGCCCGACGTGCTGATCACGGTCGACAACGGCATCGCCAGCCTCGACGGCGTGGCCGCGGCGCAGGCGCTCGGCATCGAGGTCGTCGTCACCGACCACCACTTGCCGGGCAGCGAGTTGCCCAACGCGCGCTGCATCGTCAATCCGAACCAGCCCGGCTGCGAATTCCCGAGCAAGCACCTCGCGGGCGTGGGCGTCATGTTCTACGTACTGCTCGCGCTGCGCGCGGAACTGCGCCAGCGCGGCGCGTTCGACGCACGCGAGCAGCCGCGGCTCGACACGCTGCTCGATCTCGTCGCGCTCGGCACCGTGGCCGATGTGGTGAAGCTCGACGCCAACAATCGCATTCTCGTGGCGCAGGGACTCGCGCGCATGCGCGCCGGCCGCATGCACCCGGGCGTCAACGCCCTCTTTCGCGCGGCGGCCCGCAACGCGCGACAGGCCGGCAGCTTCGACCTGGGCTTCGGGCTCGGCCCGCGCCTGAATGCCGCCGGACGCCTTGCCGACATGTCGCTCGGCATCGAGTGTCTGCTCACCGACGACGATGCGCGCGCCTGGACGCTCGCCCAGGAGCTCGACGCCATGAATCGCGAGCGACGCGAAATCGAAGCGGGCATGCAGCAAGAAGCGCTGGCCGATCTCGCACGCTTCGATCCGCGCGCCGCGACCACGCTGTGCGCGTTCAACGAGACGTGGCATCAGGGCGTGATCGGCATCGTGGCGGCGCGTCTGAAGGAGAAGTTCTACCGCCCGACCATCGTGTTCGCGCCGGGCGACGATGGTTTGATCAAGGGCTCCGGCCGTTCGATTCCGGGCTTTCACATGCGCGACGCGCTCGATCTCGTCACCAAGCGGGAGCCGGGATTGATCGCCAAGTTCGGCGGCCATGCCATGGCGGCGGGCCTCACGATCGCCGCCGACGCCTTGCCCCGGTTCCAGGCGGCCTTCGAGGCGGTCGGGCAGGAATGGCTCGACGAGAAGGCGCTCTCGCGCGTGATCGAGACCGACGGTGACATTGGCGACGACTGCTTCGCGCCGCCCTTCGTGGCGCTGCTCGATGCGCAGGTCTGGGGTCAGGGCTTCCCGCCGCCCGTATTCTCCGGCGAGTTCGACGTGCTCTCGCAAGCGATCCTCAAGGACAAGCACCTGAAGTTGCAGCTCGGGCGCGGACGCATGCGTTATAACGCCATCTGGTTCAACCACGCCGACACGCTGCCCAGCCGCGCGCGGTTCGCCTACCGGCTGGCCGCCGACACCTTTAACGGCGTGTCGCGCGTGCAGATGATCGTCGAGCACGCACAGGGCTGACCGGCGCGGCCGCGGCCAGGGGCCCTCCGGACCACATCGCTGCCACCGCGCCTACTGCGGCCATTGCGGCCATTGCGGCCACCGCATCCGCGCGTGCGCTCCGCCCTCAGCCCAATGGCTGCGCCGAACGCCGGGTGCGTCCCATGGGGGTGACGAACGCGAGCACTGCCGGCGCGAGCACCCGCAGACGATGCCAGCATCGGGACGGCACCACCGCCAGACACGGCGCGGTGATCTCGAGCGTGCGCACAGCGCCAGTCGCATCCACGAAGTCGAGCGCCAGCCGGCCCCGTGCCACCATCAACAGTTCGTCGCCCGCGTCGTGACACTCCCACACGTGGGCATGCACCGACGCATCGTCCGGCGCATCGAACAGGCCGATCATGCGAAGCGCGTCCCCTGGCCCGGCGAGCGGCGCGATCGTCTCGCCGTGGAGGCCGAGCATCGCGCCTCGCCCGGGCTCGCACGTCCATGGCACGCGTTCGGCACGGTCCCCGTCGGGCAGGCCGCCCTCGTCAGCGGTCATGAGCGGCCTCAGCGCGACTCGCAGCGACGCTGTCGAACGCGAGCGATGCCGATACGTGACGCGGACCCATCACCCGCTGCCCGGTAAGTACGATCGTGCGCATTGCCTGCGCCCAGCCCTGCATCGTCACGAGCGATACCTGTGCATGCACCACGCTCGTGCCGGCCGAACTCGCCCGCTGCGGCGCCTTGCCCGGCGGCCAGGCGCGACGCAGCTCGTCATCGACCGGCGCATCGTGAAAGCCTCCGCTCATGGTCATGTCGAAGACCAGCGTGCGATCGTCTTCGCCCGGGCAGTACGCCATGCCGGACACCCCGAAGCGATGCGCGCCTTCCGAAACGAGTCCCGTGATGTCGAACAAGCGTGTCGAGGCGCTGTCGCGCGGGACGAGTACGAGTTCGATCGGCAGCGGCCCTTCGCTCTCGAGGCGGTAAGTGCCGCGCAGCACCGCTGCCGTCGGCGCGCTCGTGCAGAGTTTCGGCATGTCGGGCGCCGAGGTGAGCGCGGCAGGCACGGCAGACGGGGCCGGGGTCTGCGCATGAGCGAAGGAAGCACTCAGCGCAGCGGCGAAGGCCGCGGCTGCCGCCAGCCGCGCCGCACGCATCGTTCGCGGGGGCATTGCCATTTTTTTCACGGATTGACTCCTGTCAGGTTGGAGAATGTGCCGAGCGGTGCTACCGGGCGCATCGCGCTGCCGTGCACGCCCGGCAGCGGGCTCAGTAATCGGCGCGCAACGTCAGCATCACGCTGCGCGGCGCACCGTAATGGTTGTTCCAGGCGGCGTTCGACAGACTCTGGTAATAGCGGCGATCGAATACGTTGTTCAGATTGAGCGCGGCCGAGACGCGCGGGCTGTAGCGATATCCCGCGCGCAGATTGACGATCGCGTAGCCGCCTTGCCGCAGTCGGATACCGTTGGACGTCGCCGAGGTCTCGCTCTGCACGTCGACACCGCCGCCCACGCTCCAGCGCCGCGCATCGAACGGCAACGCATAGTTCGTCCACACGCGCAGCAGGTGACGCGGCGTGAAGTCGGCGAACGACTGCCCCTGCATCGTGGCGTCCGCGAGGTACTTCGTGGTGTTGAAGGTGTAGCCGGCAGACACGCTCCAGGCGTCCGTGATCCGGCCGTTGGCCTGCATTTCCACGCCCTGGCTCTGCACCTCGCCCGAGGCGAGGTAGCGACACGTGGTGCCCATGCACGGCACGCTCGGATCGGTCTGCGCACGGTTCTTCTGACGAATGCGGAACACGGCGAGCGATACGTCCATCGCCGCGTCGAACAACTGCCCCTTGACGCCGGCTTCGTAGCTCTCGCCGGTGATCGGTTTGAGCAGGTTGTTGCCCGCGTCGAGCACCGTCTGCGGCTGGAAGATGTCGGCATAGCTCGCATAAAGCGACCAGCGCTCGTTCAGGTCGAATACCGCACCGGCATAAGGCGTCGCCTTCGCGCCGGTGCGATAGGCGCTCGCCGGCGCGTGCTGGTCCCACCAGGACACGCGCGCGCCAAGCACGACGGTGAGCGGCCTGGCGAGCCGGATCCGCCCCATCGCGTAGGCGCCGTTCTGCACGGTGCGGGTTGGCGTAACGCTCGACAACGGCCCTGTGCCGGGCTCGGGCACGCGATTCGGGTCCCACCGGAAGATGTCCACGGGCGTGCCGTTGACCGGGGGGACCAGCGACGCACTGCGTTGCTGCGAAGTGGCTTCGAGCCGTTGCAGGCCGAACAGCAGATGGTGCTCGCGGCCGAACCACCGCACGGGGCCGTCGAGCTGCACGTCCACGCCCGTCTGCGTGTTGTCGAAACGATAGGCCGCGCCGGTCAGCTGGCTGCCGGCCCCCGTGACTGAATCGATCGCGCCGAACGCCACGCCGTACTTCAGGTCGCCGCCGGCGTCGAGATAGTTCGCGGAGAGTTTCGCGGCCCAGCCGTGACCGAGCTGCTGCTCGAGCGTGCCGAACACGCGCGTTTCCGTCCAGTCGAACGTGTCCCACGACGAGCCGAGAAACGTCGAGCGGGGCAGATGCAGATCATCGCCCTTGGTCGAGAACGGTACGCCGGCAAGATTGGGCGTGGAGGTCGTGCGTTGATGTTGCACGCCCGCCCGCAGCATCGTCGTCGAGGTAAGGTCGGCCTCGGCGACGCCATAGAGGGTCGTGGCGTGCTGACGGCCGACGTCGTAGTACATGCGCTGACGGTCGTCGGACACCGCCACCCGGGCACGCAGCGAACCGCCGGCGTTGACCGGGCCGCCGATGTCGACCTCTTCCCGATAGCGGTCCCAACTGCCGAGCGTGACGGCCGCCGAAGCCTTGGGGCTCGCGCCGGGGCGCTTGTGCACGAGGTTCACCAGCCCGGCGGGATTGCCCGTGCCATGGAAGAGGCCTGCCGAGCCGCGGATGATCTCGACGCGCTCGTAGGGCGTCATGTCCTGCGGCCCTGCCGCGGTGTTGGCCATCAGGACCGGCACACCGTCCTGCTCGAAGGCGTCGAGCTTGAAGCCGCGCGAATAGAACGCGGTGGTGAGCAGCACATACGGCTGCACCGTGATACCAGGCACGTTCTGCAGCACGTCTTCGATCGTATGGGCGCCCTGCTGGGCCATGGTCTCGTCGTCGACCACCGTGACCGTCTGGGGAATATCGCGCACCGATGGCGCGATTCTGCCCAGCACGGAGCCCTGCGCCGCCGGATCGCGTTCGGTGGCCGCGCTCACCTGCGTGATCGGCAGCACGTTCGCCGGCACGCCGTCGGGGACAGGCGCGGTCTGCGCCGATTCGGGCGATGGCGGCGGCGGCGCGGACGTTTGCGCCAATGCCGGCAGCGCCGCCGCACCGGTCACGAACGCCGCGGCCGCGAGCGCCACCGCGCGCCGCCGCGCGCCATGTGCTGGCGCGCCGATGGAAACGGCATCGGGTGGAACGGGATTTTTGAAAGACATCGGCAACAGCAACGAGATGAATAGTCGATCTCGTCATCGTGCCGCTCGCGCGTCGCGCGCACTCGCGTTTGCATCACCAAGGCTGGCGATCGCATCACGAAATGGCACCGCTGGCCGCTTCGTCACTTCGTCACTTCGTCACTTCGTCACTTCGTCGCTTCGTCGCTTCGTCGCTTCGTCGCTTCACGGCCAGGCCGTGTCCGCCCCCTCGCGCGACAGCACGTTCGGCAACATGCCGAAACGGGCGCGGAAGACTTTCGCGAAGTGGGAATCGGTGTAGCCGCAGCGCCACGCCGCCTCTCCCACGCTGATGCGCCGCGCGCTCAGCAGCTCGTATGCCATCGTGAGCCGCCGCTCGCGCACGTAGCCTTGCACGCTCACGCCGAGATGTTCGCGAAAACCGGCGCACAGCTTGTTGACGTTGATGCCGACTTCCCGCGCCAGTTCCGGCAACGAAGGCGGCGCCTGCAAACGCGCGTCGAGCACGTCGCGCGCGGCCAGCACGGCGCGCCGCGTCACTCGCGCACGGTGCGACTGCGATGCGGTTGGCGCCAACGCGCCGGACGGGCGGTGCGCCGTCGCGCCCTCGCGGGCGACCGAGGCCGGCGCGTCTTGCGACACATCCGGCGCATCCAGCGCACCCGGTATGTAGGCAGCGCATCGCGCCAGCGCGTCGAACGTCTGCGCCACGAGCGCCAGACGTTGCCACGCCGGGTCGGCGCCGTCGCACTCGCCATTCGCCTGCGACGCCATTGCGCTTGCCCAACGCCATTCGTCCGCGCTCATGGCACGCGAGAGCACCGCGGTATTTTCCGACCAGTCGCCTGCCACGCGAGCGGGGGCGAGCGGCCGAGGATGGTGCGCCGCGTGACGCCAGCGACGAACCAGCGCATGCGCGTCCAGCCCGCTTGTGGCCTGCAGATACTGCGCGGACAAGCGAACCCCGCAGTAGCGCAGTGAGCGCGCTTCGCCGTAAACGTTCTCGATGTCGAAGCCGCTCGGGCCGAAGCACACGTTGACACTGCCTGGCCAGGCCGGCATCAGCGGCGTACCGGCAGCGCCCCAATGCAACGCGCCTTCGAGCAGAAATACGATCTTGATGTCGCCGGCCGCGAGCGGCTCCCTCGCCCTCTGCCCCGCCTGCGCCAACTGCACGCCGCGCGCCAGGGACAGCCCCTCGAGATCGATTTCGTGACGCCAAGGTCCCGACATGCCATGCCCCACTTGAATGTTAATGAGACACATTATCATTTGAGCACTGAATCACGCAATGGCGAGGCCGGGGCCGCCTCTCAGACAGGCTGCCCCTGCGCCACATACTCGCGCATCACCCGCAGGAAGGCTTCGCGCGCCGGATGGACGTCCACACCGCGGTGGCGCACGAAGAAGTTCGGCACGGCGGGCAGGTCCTCCATCTCGTGGCCGAGGAGATTCGCCTCCTGCCGATAGCGCAGATAAACGCCGCGCGGCACAAGCGAATAACCCGCGCCCGCTCCCACGCACGCCACGATGGTCGCGTAGCTGCCGTAGCTGAGAATGCGTCCCGGCGTGACGGCATTCGCGGCCAGCCACTGCTCGAGCGTCGCCCGGTACGGGCATCCGGGCGGCCACATGAGCAGCGTCGCCCCCGACAGATCCGAAGCGCCCTTGAGCCGGCCGGCGCGCGCCGGCGCCACGAGCATCACCGGCTCGCGATAGATCTCGTCGGCCACCACGCTCGCCTGCGCCTGCGCTTCCTGACACGCCGTGCCCGCGATCAGCGCGGCGTCCACGCGCCCATGCTGAATCTCGTCGAGCAGATTGAGCGACGTGTCGGTCACCAGGTTGAGTCTCACCTTCGGGTACGCCGCGTGAAAGCGCGCCAGTACGGCCGGCAGGCGCGACGTGGCCGACGACTCGATGGCGCCGAGCGAGAAATCGCCCGCCGGTTCGTTGGCCGGATTGAGCGCGGCACTGGCCTCGCGCGAGAGCGCCAGGATGCGCTCCGCGTAACCGAGCAGCGTTCGCCCGCTCGGCGTGAGTTGCAGGCGCCGCCCCTGCCGATGGAACAGCTTGACGCCCACCGTGTGCTCGAGCGCCCGAATGCGCGCCGTGACGTTCGACTGCACGCAATGCAGCGCCTCGGCAGCCCGCAGCACGCTGCCCTCGTCGACGATGGCCTTGAAGGTCTGAAGTTGCAGAAAGTCCATGAGGATCTCCCGGCGCCGCGGCGCGTGGAACAGGAAAGCGAGGGGCGGGCCGAGCGCGACGACGTGAGGCACCGCGCCCGACGATGTCGCGCATGGTATGCGAGTCCACGCATCACTTCAATAATAATGAACGGAATGCTCTTTACATTTCACTTTTTTAGCGAAAAGGAAAGGCATAAGCTGCGGGTTATCCCTAGGTCGCGCGAGCCCGCGAATTTTGGCCTTCGGCCTGTCGCGGTACGACGCCCCGTGCGTTTCCGTGCGTTGCGTTTCCGTGCGTTTTTCACAAAGGAAGATCCTCATGCTCCGCCCTCTGTCCGCCGCCAACCTCGACGCCTGCGCTCCGGTGATTGCCGCACCGGTGACGCCGCTCGGCCTGTTCTTTCGCGCCGTCGAGCAGTGGCGCATGCACTACGAGCAGACGCTGCAGGCCGAAGCGCTCGCCGCGTTCGACGACACCTCGCTCGCCGACATCGGTTACACCCGCGACGCGTTCGGCCTGCGCCGCGTCGCCCGCTGAGGGGCCTCCCCCCCCTCCTCATTCCCTCATCGCTCCCTCATCGCCCCCTCATCGCTCCCTCATCGCCCCTTCATCGCTCCCTTACCGCCTCCGCTTCGCCCGCTGTGCCCGAGTCCCGTCCGAAAGTCGCCGAAAGCCGCCCGAAAAGTGGGCGAGCGGGGGCTTGAACGGGAACTTAAACGGGGGCTTCGCTGCGCTATAATCGCTGTTTTCCCGAATTCGCAACCGTCATAGCTCATGGAAGCCCAACGCCTGAACGCCATCGAATCCCTGCTCGCCGACCTGCGCACCCGCGCCGGCGAGCTCAGGGGGTATCTTTGACTTCGATGCCAAGCAAGCTCGCCTGATCGTCGTCAACAAGGAACTCGAAGACCCGAACATCTGGAACGACCCGAAGCGGGCACAGGAATTCGGCAAGGAAAAGAAGGCGCTCGACAGCGTCGTCGAAACGCTGACCTCGCTCGATAGCGACATCAGCGACACGCAGGACCTGTTCGAACTGGCGCGCGAAGAAGGCGACGAAGACACCCTGCTCGCCACCGAAGCGGACGCACAGGCGCTGGAAAAGCGTGTCGGCGAGATGGAATTCCGCCGCATGTTCAACAACCCGGCCGACCCCAACAACTGCTTCATCGACATCCAGGCCGGCGCCGGCGGCACGGAAGCGTGCGACTGGGCGTCGATGCTGCTGCGCCAGTACCTGCGTTACTGCGAGCGCAAGGGCTTCAAGACCGAAGTGCTCGAAGTCTCCGACGGCGACGTGGCCGGCATCAAGAGCGCCTCGATCAAGGTCACGGGCGACTACGCCTACGGCTTCCTGCGCACCGAAACCGGCGTGCACCGCCTCGTGCGCAAGTCGCCGTTCGACTCGTCGGGCGGCCGCCACACGTCGTTCGCGAGCGTGTTCGTGTATCCGGAAGTCGACGACTCCATCGATATCGAAGTCAACCCCGCCGACGTGCGTACCGATACGTACCGCGCATCGGGCGCCGGCGGTCAGCACATCAACAAGACCGACTCGGCCGTGCGTCTCACGCACATCCCGACGGGCATCGTCGTGCAGTGCCAGAACGACCGTTCGCAGCACCGCAACCGCGCCGAGGCATGGGCCATGCTCAAGTCGCGCCTGTACGAGCATGAGCTGCGCAAGCGCCAGGCCGAACAGGACAAGCTCGAGTCGAGCAAGACCGATGTGGGCTGGGGCCACCAGATCCGTTCATACGTGCTCGACAACTCTCGTATCAAGGACCTGCGCACCAACGTGGAAATTGGCAATACGGGCAGCGTGCTCGACGGCGATCTCGACGAGTTCATCTTCGCGAGTCTCAAGCAGGGAGTGTAAGGAATGGCGTTTGTCCGCACGCTAGCCGTGTGGGTGGTGAGCGCGCTGTGCATGCAGCGCGCCGCCGTTGCCGCCCCGGCGAGTACGCCGGGCGCACCGGGCGCGAGTCCCGAGACGGGACCGTACCTGCATGAGCTGCTCAAGCGCCCGGACTTCTCGGGCGCTTATGCGCGCATCGTCGCGCCGCGCGCGGTGCCTTCGTGGGTGCGTCAGGGCGGCACGTCGACGCCTTCGCAACGCGTGAGCGTCGCCGGCAAGCCCTGGCTTCTGGTGCAGAGCTGCAAGCCGCACGACTGCCCCAGCGAGTATGTCCACATTTTGTATGAGCCGCGCTCGCAGGCGATCGCGGCGATGTTCGTGAGAGACCCGAGTGCGACGGCCAACGCCGGACCGCATCAGGATCGCACCGAACTGATCTGGCTGGGCGCGCCCGACGGCTCGCTCAAGAATGCCCTGCTGCACACGCTGCGTTTTACCGAATAACCTCATCGCTCGCATCATGACCGATCACAACACTCCGGCCGCATCGGCCACCCCGGCTGCTTCCGCCAATGCGGCCGGCGACCTGCCGCAGGACGACAACAAGCTCATCGCCGAGCGTCGCGAAAAACTGCAGGCGCTGCGCGCCGGCGGCGTGGCGTTCCCGAACGACTTCCGTCCCGAGCACCACGCGGGCGATCTGCAGGCGCGCTACAAGGACGTGGACAACGAGGCGCTCGAAGCCGAGCCCATCCCCGTGTCGGTGGCCGGTCGCATGATGCTCAAGCGCGTGATGGGCAAGGCGGCATTCGCGACCGTGCAGGACGGCAGCGGCCAGATCCAGTTCTTCATCGGCCGCGACGACGTCGGCGCCGATTCGATGACCACCTTCAAGGGCTGGGACATCGGCGACATCATCGCCGCGACCGGTACGCTGTTCCGCACCCGCACCGGCGAACTCTCGGTCAAGGTCAAGGAATTGCGCCTGCTGGCCAAGTCGCTGCGCCCGCTGCCGGACAAATTCCACGGCCTGGCCGACCAGGAAACGAAGTACCGCCAGCGTTACGTGGACCTGATCACGTCGCCGGAGACGCGCAACACCTTCCGCGCGCGCGCCAAGGCGATCGCCTCGATCCGCAAGTACATGACGGACGCCGACTTCATGGAAGTCGAAACGCCGATGCTGCACCCGATCCCGGGCGGTGCGGCCGCCAAGCCGTTCATTACGCACCACAACGCGCTCGACATGCAGATGTATCTGCGTATCGCGCCCGAGCTGTACCTCAAGCGCCTGATCGTGGGCGGCTTCGAGCGCGTGTTCGAGATCAACCGCAACTTCCGCAATGAGGGCGTCTCGCCGCGCCACAATCCGGAATTCACGATGATGGAGTTCTACGCGGCTTACACGGATTACCGTTGGCTGATGGACTTCACCGAAGCGCTGATCCGCCGCGCCGCCGTCGACGCGCGCGGCACCGCCACCATCGAATACCAGGGCCGCGAGCTCGATCTGTCCAAGCCGTTCCACCGCCTGACGATCGTCGAGGCGATCCGCAAGTACGCCCCCGAGTACACCGACGCCCAACTCGCCGATATCGAGTACGTGCGCGGTGCCTTGGGCAAGTACGGCGTGAAGGTCGATGCGCCGCAGTTCAAGAACGCGGGCCTGGGGGCGCTGCAACTGGCGCTGTTCGAAGAAACGGCCGAGAGCCAGCTCTGGGAGCCGACCTTCATTGTCGACTACCCGGTGGAAGTCTCGCCGCTCGCCCGTGCGTCGGACACCGTGCCGGGGATCACCGAACGCTTCGAACTGTTCATTACCGGTCGCGAGATCGCCAACGGCTTCTCCGAGCTGAACGATCCCGAAGACCAGGCAGCGCGCTTTCGCGCTCAGGTGGAGCAAAAGGACGCCGGCGACGAAGAAGCCATGTATTACGACGCCGATTACATTCGCGCGCTCGAGTACGGCATGCCCCCGACGGGCGGCTGCGGTATCGGCATCGATCGCCTGATCATGCTGCTCACCGACAGCCCGAACATTCGCGACGTGCTGCTCTTCCCGCATCTGCGCCGCGAAGACTGATCGGTCACGCGCTGGGACGCGTGCACGGAACATGCCGCAGCCCGCAGGGGCCGCGGCATTTTTTTTGGGCGCCGCCGGCATAGCGCGGGCGCACAG
Source organism: Pandoraea nosoerga (assembly GCF_902459585.1). Lineage (GTDB taxonomy): Bacteria > Pseudomonadota > Gammaproteobacteria > Burkholderiales > Burkholderiaceae > Pandoraea > Pandoraea nosoerga. The sequence continues at coordinate 188,624 of NZ_CABPSC010000004.1, read as the reverse complement.
ACTCTCCGAAACCGGCCGCCGGAGCGCGCCCGTCAGAAAGCCGGCGTGCCGCGGTAAGCGGACGGCCAGTCGCCATCGAGCCGTAACCACGCGCGTGAAATCGGCACAATCGCGCCGCCCGAGCCTGCTTCGATCAACTGGCGCAACGCCAGTGACGCCAGTGTCTTCGCGTCCGTCGGGAAAGCGACCAGAAACGTGCGGTTGACGGCAACCGCCGCAAACTCCTTCACGCCAAAATGCTCGACCATCGAACGATAGAGGTTGCCGAGCACCAGTGCGCCGGCGGGCGCGAGCCAGTTGCCGCGCGAGCCGCCGATCATCGTACCGTCGTCTAGCCGCGCGATGCCGAACTCGAAGTGGCGCGCCGTCCACGCACGCGCGAGATTCGATGCGGCATGTTCGAACGCCGCCTCGAACGTGAGGCCCGCGCCCGCAAGGTCCGGCCCCCGCAGACGCCGCAGTCCGTGTGCACTATCGAGCACCAGTGTAACGAAGACGTCGTCGGAGAACGGCTCGCTGACGTCGGCCGCCGGGTCGTGCGCGTCAATCCACGCGCGCTCGACGACGTAGGGATAGAGATGCGCGTGAGCCGCGGCATCGAGCGGCATATCGAGGGGCGGGAGCGTGTCGAGCATGGCGGGACGTTCACAGACGATGAGCGTCATTATGCGCGTCCGGCGCCTGCCACGCGCGCCAAAGCGTGCGCGCCATCAACATCGGCAGCACGACAGCGCCCCACTGCCCCATCGGCGGCCACAGTACGGCGAGGTAGGCCTGCATCGGCAACAGCCATGCCGCGGCAACCAGCCAACGATCGACGCGCTGCCAGGCGCCGCCCCCCGGTTCGCGACGCCCGCCGACCTCGGGCCTGGCGTCGTGCGCATCGCTTGCGCCGACCGCCTCGCAGGACAAACACAGCAGCGGCACAATGAGCCAGACCAGTTCGTAGTACAGCAGGTAGGGCTGCGCCAGCAGCGTCGCAATCATGGCCGACGCCACGCGCCACCGCAGCGGCGCGCGTCGCCTTCACAGCCACGCCGCGCCGATCACCGAGGGCGCCGCGATCGCCGCATGCCACCCATACGCGAGCGGCAATCCTGCGCCATGCAGACGCGCCAGCGCGAACACGGTCGGCATTGCATGCCAGATGCCGCCGGCCCCCTGCTGCACCCCCTGCGCGTTGAACTGCGATACCGCCGTCAGGAACGCTTGCCAGAGCGTCCAGCCGGACCATAGCAACGTGAGGCCGAACACGATGGCTGCCGTGATGGCCGCCCACGTCAGCGCGCGCCAATGCCTGCCGCAAAGCCACCACAACGGCAGCAACACCGCGAACTGCGGTTTGATAATGAGCAATCCGCCGCATACACCGGCAAGCGTGGCGCGGCGGCTCGCATACGTGATCGCCATCGTCGTCAACCACAGCGTGAGGACCGAATTCTGTCCCGCGAGCAGCGTCACCCAAAGCCCGGGAAATGCGCCGACGACGAGCCATGGCCAACCGGCCAGACGCCGCCAGTAGCGTACCGCCGCGACGAGTAGCGCGATGCTGAGGGCAACGTACAACGCGTAGACGAGCGGATACGGCAATCGCGAGATCGGCGCAATGAGCCATTGAAACGGTGGCGGATACAACCACCGCCCCGCTTCCGGATAGGCGGGGAAGAACCGAAGCTGCGTGGGAATCAGCACCGTTGGGTCGAAAGCGGCGAGCGCGCCGAATTGCTCCGTGATCCAGGAGACCGTCCAGAACACGCGCAAATCATGACCCAGCGGCGGCATGCCCTCACCGCCGCGCCCATCCGCCGCCAGCCAGCTCACCGCCCATGCGCCCAGCGCGAGCCACTGGACCAGCAGCAAGACGAGCGCCCCGCACTGAACGCCGCGCGATGCGGGCGTTAGCCGCATTTCGCGGGGTCTCGCCTGTCGATTCACTCTCGCCTGCTCCGCGACTTGTTTCATTTGTTAAGGCACTGGGCCGGACGTGACTTCCGCGCGGCCGTTCGATATCAGGAAAATCGTTGATTTTCAAAGCGTTACACGACGCCCACCCGCAACTTTCGTGGTATTGCCGGCGACGAACATCTTACATCGCGTTACAAAAAGAAACGGTCGCGGCGCGTGCCGTCGCCGACACTTCTCACATGCGAAGCCGCCCGTGCCTGCCAGCACGCAGAAGGGGGTTCGCGACAACCGCACGATGGAGAAAACAATATGGATAACGATCTGCAACCGCGCCGCATGCATCCGCTGATCGCTGCCGCCGCCGGCAGCATCGTGGTCGTCAGTCTGCTCGGGGTCGCCGCCATCACGGGCGTCCTGCCCACGGCGAAGAGCACTGACGGCCCCGCCCCCAGCGCGAGTGGCTCGCAGTACGCACTGACGTCGCCACAATCTACGCCATCGGAATGGCAATCCTCGCCGCAATCCGGCCAGCAGCCGCAGGTTGCGCAGCCGACTCAGTCTTCGCAGGTTCCGCACGAGGCTCGACAACCGGCGCCGGCGCAACGCGCTCCGCAACCGTCGTATGCGCAGGCGCCTGCAACGCCCGCCCGACAGCAGGCTGCGGCCTGCTCAACCTGCGGCACGGTGCAATCGATAGAGCCGATCCGTACACAGGGGCAGGCCACCGGCCTCGGCGCGGTGGGCGGCGCAGTCGCCGGCGGTCTGCTCGGCAATCAGTTTGGCGCCGGCAACGGCCGCACGGCGATGACGGTGGTCGGCGCGCTCGGCGGCGGCCTGGCTGGCAACGAAGTCGAGAAGCGCGTTCGCTCGGAGACGTCGTATCGCGTCTATGTGCGCATGGACAACGGCAAGACGCGCTACTGGACGTATCAATCCGCACCAGGCGTGCAGCCGGGTGACCGCGTCCGCCTCGAGAACGGTGCGCTGGTGCGTGCCGGATGACCGGACATTCCGTCGGCCATGACGGGCATCGCAGAAACTGGGCATCGCAGAAAGGACAAAGGCCGCTCATCGGAGCGGCCTTTGTCATGGCGGAGACGGTTGGGCGCCTCAAATACGTTAAATGCGTAGCCGCACCCCGAGCGGCGCGCACTTGCCAGGCGCCGTCAACGTACTTTCATGTCCGCCGGATACGCGTTTAACGCCTTCTTCTCAACGCGCTTCGTCAATCCACGCCATCTGAATGGCTTCGAGCACTTTCTCGCCGGCACGGTCGGCCGCATCGTCGAAGCCGTCGAGCGCCATCACCCACCGGTGCAGGTCGGTAAAACGCACGTATTGCGGGTCAACGTCGGGATGCGCGTCGGTCAACGCGATCGCGATGTCCTGAATGTCGGTCCATTTCATGGGGCAGGCTCCTTGTTGTTCCTCTCTTGTCACCCGAGCGCGACACGCCGCGCTCAGTGATTTTCCTTGGCGTGGTTGATCGTGTACTTCGGAATCTCCACGACGAGATCCGAGTCGGCCGGCATCTTGGTCTGGCAGGACAGGCGCGACGTCGGCTCCAGCCCCCAGGCCTTGTCGAGCAGGTCCTCCTCCTCGTCCTCGGCCGGCTCCAGCGACTCGAAGCCTTCGCGCACGATCACGTGACACGTGGTGCAGGCGCACGATTTCTCGCACGCATGTTCGATCTCGATGTCGTTGGCCAGCAAGGCGTCGCACACGGTGGTCCCCGGCGCGACCTCGAGCACCGCGCCCTCCGGGCACAGTTCGACGTGAGGCAATACAACGATTTGTGGCATGGCTTGGATTTCCGTGTGTGTCTTACAGTTTGTCGATGTCCGCCACGCGCCGGCCCGCCAGCGCCGCGCGGATGCTCTTGTCCATGCGGCGCGCGGCGAAGGCGTCGGTCGCATGCGAGAGCGTTTCGGTCGCGGCCTTGATCGCCGCCTGATCGTCTCCGGCCGCCTTCTCGCGCAGATCGGCCAGCAGCGCGTCGATGCGGGCGCGCTCCTCGGCGTCGAGCAGTTCGGCGTCGGTCTGCAGCGCGCTGTCGATCGCCACCAGCAGGCGCTCGGCTTCGACCTGCTGCTCACGCAGTGCGCGTGCGCGCATGTCCTTCTCTGCAGCGCCGAAGCTGTCCTGCAGCATGCGCGAGATGTCGTCGTCGGCCAGGCCGTAGGACGGCTTGACCTCGATCGACGCTGCGACGCCTGAATGCATTTCCTGCGCCGAGACCGCGAGCAGCCCGTCGGCATCGACCTGATAGGTCACGCGAATGCGCGCCGCGCCGGCGGCCATGGGCGGAATGCCGCGCAACTCGAAGCGCGCGAGCGAACGGCAGTCCGACGCCAGTTCGCGCTCACCTTGCAGCACGTGAATGGCCATGGCCGTCTGGCCGTCCTTGAACGTGGTGAATTCCTGGGCGCGCGCCACCGGAATCGTCGCGTTGCGCGGAATGATCTTCTCGACCAGACCGCCCATGGTCTCGACGCCGAGCGAGAGCGGGATGACGTCGAGCAGCAGCCAGTCGTCGCCTTCGGGCTGATTGCCGGCCAGCAGGTTCGCCTGCACGGCGGCGCCAAGCGCCACGACCTGATCCGGATCGAGATCGATCAGCGGCTCGCGGCCGAAGAAGTTCGCCACCGCGGCGCGTACCTGGGGCATGCGCGTGGCGCCTCCCACGAGCACCACGCCCTTGACGTCCTCCGGGCCCATGCCCGCATCGCGCAACGCCTTGCGCATCGGGCCGATCGTGCGCTGCACGAGCGGTGCGCCAAGCGCCGTGAATTGCTCGCGCGTGAGCTGTAGCGCCACGGCGCGATCACCGGACAGCGTAAGGCTGATGCCTGCCTGCTCGGCGTCGGTCAACGTTTCCTTGGCCGTGCGCGCATGATCGAGCAGCGTGCGAACGTCCTCCGGCGTGAGCGAGGCGGGATCGAGACCGGCTTCGGCCACGGCCCAACGGTAGATCACCTGATCGAAGTCGTCGCCGCCGAGCGCCGAATCGCCGCCCGCGGCGAGCACTTCGAAAACCCCCTTCGTCAGACGCAGGATCGAGATATCGAACGTGCCGCCGCCCAGGTCGTAGACGGCGTAGAGGCCTTCGGCCGCATTGTCGAGGCCGTAGGCGATTGCCGCGGCCGTCGGTTCATTGAGCAGACGCAGCACGTTCAGGCCGGCCAGGCGCGCGGCGTCCTTGGTGGCCTGGCGCTGCGCGTCGTCGAAATAGGCCGGCACCGTGATCACGGCGCCGACGAGCTCGTCGCCCAGCGTGTCCTCGGCGCGCTGGCGCAGCGTGGCAAGAATCTCGGCGGACACTTCCACCGGGCTCTTCACGCCGCCGGCGGTGTTCATCTGCACCATGCCGGGCGCATCGACGAAGTCGTAGGGCGCGTTGTCGGCATCGGCCACATCGGCCAGCCCCCGGCCCATGAAGCGTTTGACCGAGACGATGGTATTGCGCGGATCGAGGGCGGCCGACGCCTTGGCGTCGTAGCCGATCTGCGTGCGGGGGCCGCCCAGGTAGCGAACGACGGACGGCAACAGCACGCGGCCCTGCTCGTCGGGAAGGACTTCGGCCACACCGCTGCGCACGGCGGCCACGAGCGAGTGCGTGGTGCCCAGGTCGATGCCCACGGCGAGTCGCCGCTGGTGCGGCGCGGGGGACATGCCGGGTTCGGAAATTTGCAGAAGGGCCATGACTTTGCAATGCGGGCGACGCGCTCGCGCGTGCGCCCTGTTCTCAAGCGGTTCTCAATGACATGTGACGGCGCCGCACCGGGCCGTCACGCGTTTTCCAGCATTTCGATGCGGTGTCCGACGTCCTCTTCGGCACGCGCAATGAACATCAGTTGCCGCACGGCTTCGGCCGCCGGCTGCCACGCGGCGCTGTCGAGCCATTCGGCGAGCTTGGCGAGCCGCACACGGCGGTCCTCGCGCAACGAGCGGGCCAGGGCGTCGAGCGCGTCGACGTTGCGCGCGGCCACGGCGTCGTCGATCGCCTCGCGCCATTCCATCTGCTGCATCAGAAAATCGGGGGCCATCGCGGTATTGTTCTCCGCGCCCACGTCGATGCCCTGCAGCGAGAGCAGATAGGTCGCGCGCTGCAACGGATCGCGCAGCGTGCGATACGCGGCGTTCGCCTGCGCGGCCCACTGCATGGCCACGCGCCGCTCGGCGTCGCTCGCGCTTGCAAAGCGATCCGGGTGCACACGCGACTGCACGGCGCGATACGCGGCGTCGAGCGCGTCCATGTCGAGCGCGAAGCGCTGCGGCAGCTCGAACAGCGTGAAATAGTTGTCAGTCAATGCACTCATCGCGCACTCATCATTCCGTCAGGGACGCCGGCGCGAACGGTGTTCACACCCGCGCACCCGTAAAAAAAGCGGCTCGCGCCGCCTTGTTGCCGCCGCTACCGCTGCGCCGTCATCGAGGATCGGGCGCCTCGCCGCGCTCGCACTTGCGGCATGGCAGCGTGGCGCCGAGCATCGCTTCGCGGCCCGCCGCGCTTTGCGTCCACGTCCGGATCTGCCATGGCGGCAGATGCCGGACATGTTGCCCGTGCCCGCAGGCCAGTCGAGCCACCCAATGGCCCTCCTCGTCCTGCCGAAAGCCGACGATCTCGCGCGCCGGCGCCGACTCAGACGCGGAACGACTCGCCGCAGCCGCATTCATCCTTGACGTTCGGATTGTTGAAGCGGAATCCTTCGTTCAGGCCTTCGCGAGCGAAGTCGAGCTCGGTGCCGTCGATGTAAGGCAAGCTCTTCGGGTCGACGATCACCTTCACGCCGTGGCTCTCGAAAACCGTGTCTTCGCCCGCCACTTCATCGGCGTATTCCAGCTTGTAGGCCAGGCCCGAGCAGCCGGTCGTCTTCACGCCCAGCCGCAGGCCCACGCCCTTGCCGCGCCGCGTGAGATAACGCGATACGTGCTGCGCGGCCTTCTCGGTCAATGTAATGGCCATCTTTGCCTGATTCCTTTATCCGTCGCGCCGCTCAGGCGGCCTCGGGGGTTGCCGCCGCCGCGCCGTGCTTCTGCTTGTAATCGGCCACGGCCGCCTTGATGGCGTCCTCGGCCAGGATCGAGCAGTGAATCTTCACCGGCGGCAGCGCCAGTTCCTGGGCGATCTGCGTGTTCTTGATCTCGAGCGCCTGATCCAGCGTCTTGCCCTTGACCCACTCGGTCACCAGCGACGACGAAGCGATCGCCGAACCGCAGCCGTAGGTCTTGAACACGGCGTCTTCGATCACGCCGGCCTCGTTCACGCGGATCTGCAGCTTCATCACGTCGCCGCAGGCCGGCGCGCCGACCATCCCCGTGCCGACGCTCTCGTCGCCCTTTTCGAACGAACCGACGTTACGCGGGTTTTCGTAGTGATCCAGAACTTCCTTGCTGTACGACATGGCTAACTCCTTGAATGCTCAGTGTGCGGCCCACTGGATCGAATTGAGATCGACCCCGTCCTTGTACATTTCCCACAGCGGCGACAGGTCGCGCAGCTTGCCGATCTTGCTCTTGAGCAGGTCGACCACGTAATCGATTTCCGCCTCGGTCGTAAAACGCCCCACGGTGAAGCGGATCGAGCTGTGCGCCAGTTCGTCGTTGCGGCCGAGGGCGCGCAGAACGTAAGAAGGCTCGAGCGAGGCCGACGTACACGCCGAACCCGACGACACCGCCACATCCTTGATCGCCATGATGAGCGACTCGCCTTCGACGAAGTTGAAACTGATGTTCAGGTTGTGCGCGACGCGACGCTCCATGTCGCCGTTCACGTACACCTCTTCCATTTCGCTCAGACCGCGCAACAGACGGTCGCGCAGTCCGCGAACCCGCTCGTTTTCCGCAGCCATTTCCTCACGCGCGAGCCGGAACGCTTCGCCCATGCCCACGATCTGGTGAGTGGCCAGCGTGCCCGAGCGCATGCCGCGCTCGTGACCGCCGCCGTGGATCTGGGCCTCGATACGCACGCGCGGCTTGCGACGCACGTACAGCGCGCCGATACCCTTCGGGCCGTAGGTCTTGTGCGCCGAGAACGACATCAGATCGACCTTCAGCGTTGCCAGATCGATCGGCATCTTGCCCGTGGCCTGCGCGGCGTCGACGTGGAAGATGATGCCTTTCTCGCGGCAGATCTCGCCGATCGTGGCGATGTCCTGGATCACGCCGATTTCGTTGTTCACGGCCATGACCGAGACAAGGATCGTGTCCGGGCGCAGAGCGGCCTTGAACACTTCGAGATCGAGCAGACCGTCTTCCTTGACGTCCAGATACGTGACTTCGAAGCCTTCGCGCTCGAGCTCGCGCATGGTGTCGAGCACGGCCTTGTGCTCGGTCTTCACCGTAACGAGGTGCTTGCCCTTGCCATCGTAGAAGTGGGCAGCGCCCTTGAGGGCGAGGTTGTTCGATTCGGTGGCGCCCGACGTCCAGACGATCTCGCGCGGATCGGCGTTCACCAGCTTGGCGACTTCCTCACGCGCCTCTTCCACCGCCTGCTCGGCAGCCCAGCCAAACGAGTGGCTGCGCGAGGCAGGGTTGCCGAACTGCTCGCGCAGGTACGGCAGCATCTTGTCCACCACGCGCGGGTCGATCGGCGTGGTGGCGCTGTAATCCATGTAGATGGGAAGATTGAGGGTGTCGTTTTTCATGGGGTGCTCCAGGATCGTGCCGTGGCGCCTGTTATGAACGGGCCATATCGAAGACCGAATTGGGAATGCGCGCCGCAACGGTCTGAGGGTTGGTACCGGACTCGCGCGTGTCGCGCAGGACAGCCTGCTGGGCCTGCTTGCTGCGCTGCTGCTCGACGAGGTCGCGCAGCGAAACGGAATCGAGATACTCCACCATCTTCTGGTTGAGCGTCGCCCACAGCTCGTGCGTCATGCAGTGGCCGCGATGGCCGTCCTGGCCCTTCTCGCAATTGCCCTTGCTGCCGCATTGGGTGGCATCGAGCGGCTCGTCGACCGCAATGATGATGTCCGCGACCGTCACCTCTTCCGCGCGGCGCGCAAGGCTGTACCCGCCGCCCGGACCGCGGACGCTTTCCACGATTTCGTGGCGACGCAGCTTGCCGAACAACTGTTCCAGATAGGAGAGGGAGATTCGCTGACGCTGACTAATGCCCGCAAGCGTCACGGGACCCGCGTCCTGGCGCATGGCCAGGTCGATCATCGCCGTGACGGCGAAACGGCCTTTCGTGGTAAGTCTCATGATGATGCAGGGGATTAATCTCGACTATTTTCGTCAAGTATAAATTCCCTACGAATTTAGTCAAGTACTTCTGGCCCATTTTTTGCAAAAGTTCCCGCGCCCGTTTGGGAGAACTCTTATTTTTCGGGACGCGGATCCGTCCGCGGGGAGCGCGGAGGAAACAACAGCACCAGGGGATTGCGCAGCACGGCGCGCCAGATGGCGCGGTGGATTTGCCGGCGGTCGCCCAGACGCAGTGGACGCGAACGGAGCGCCATGTGAAATGCTAACGCAAAACTGACCCCGACGTTGAGCAGGGCCATTGCCCCCACGCCCACCACGGCCAGCCACAGCGCGGAGTCGCGCAGCACCGGCGGGCCGAGCACGCCGACGGACGTGGCGATGGCCCCCGTCGAGAGCGTGACGTGGCGCACCTCGAACGGCAGCGCGAACGCCGTCAGCACGGCGGGCACGAGCCCCAGCATGAAGCCGAGCGTCAGGTTGCCGAGCACCGGCGCGACGTGACGGCGACATGCGTCGGCCAGCCGGGCGGCGCCGTTGCGGCCGAGGACGAACCGCACGCGCCGGTTGTAGGCCAGCACGTCGCCAATGCCGTGCAGCGCGAACCAGTTGTCGGCCCAGCCCGAGATCAGGCTGGAACACCAGAGGAGTACGCCAGTCAGTGCCGCGAAGAACGGCGTCACGCCAAGAATCGAGAACGACGCGAGCGTCGCGTGCGCCTTTTCCGGGGCAATCGTGTTCATGCCGAGCGCGGCCGACACGGCCCATTGCACCAGCAGACAGAACGGGAACACCATTGCCAGGTTGCCGAAGATAGCGGCGGCCTGCGTGCGCACGAGGGCGATCACCTCGCCCACGAAGGCGTCCATGCCGGCGGGCGTATCGACGTCGTCGAGCTTGCTGGCGATGGCCGGCGCGGTCATGGCCGGCTGCTTGGTCGCGAGCGTGAAGTGGCAAAAATGCATGAACAGGAAGCACGCGGCGTAGTTGGCGCCCGCAAGGAAGCCTTCGACGATCGTCGGCAGATGCGCGCTTGTGATCAGGAACTTCACATAGACGGTCACGACGGTCACCAGGCCCCCGCCGCAGGCCATCTTGAGCATGGCGAAATACTCGCTGCGATTGCGCGCGATGTAGTGCTCGCCCGTCTCGGCGCTGCGCTCGACGACCTTGCGCGCGAGCAGCCCGAACGAGGTACGCGCCAGCTCGCCCACGCTCTGGCTCGCCCGGTTGGCGCGAACGAGGTCGGCGAGCAGGCGCACGCGCGCTGCGGCCCGATCGCCGGGCTCGCCGGATGTGAGCCACGCCTCGAGCAAGCGCTCGAGACGGCGGATGCGCGCCTTGGCGCGCTCCACTTGAAACACGATGTCGACGCTCACGCCGTTCTCGTCGAGATGGGCGTACACCTGGCGCACCGCGCGAGCGCAGTCATCGAGCAGCGCGCGAAATACGTTGATTTGCTGCACGAAGCGCTGCGAGGCCGGCGCGCCGTGCACGAATTCCTCGCCGGCGTCCTCCAGTGCCTGCATGGCGCGCCCCAGCCGATAGAACGGCGAGTCCGTCACGCGTGGATAAGTCAGGCGCGAGCGCACCGCCTGCGACAGCCCCGTCGACGCGATCTGGTCCACGAGGTGATGCATGGCCGCGAGCAGATCCTGTGCGAACGGGTTCCAGTCACTGTCCGTTTCCTCCGCTTCCCCTTCGTGCAGCAAGGCGATCAGGTCGGCGAGCAGTTCGGGCGGGATGGCGGCAATCCAGTCCGCGGCATCGCCGTCGGGAAACATCAGCGAGCACAGCGCAGAGAGATCGCGTCGCGTGGGCGGCGGCGGAATGAGCGCCTTTTCGATACGTTCGACGAGCGCGCCCCAGAAGCCGGGGCGCGCCGGCATGCCCGTGTCGCACAACAGCGAAATGGCGTCGCTCTCGTTGATGATGCTCCGCAGCGTGCGGGCAACCGGCAGTCGCCAGGCGGGGTTGCGCTCGAGCATCTGCAGGAGGTAGCGCAATCGCGTATGCGGACGGTAGCGTGCGGCCTGCCCTGCGCCGCGCGCCTCGTTGACCAGGGTGCCGCGCTTCTGGACCCAGTGTGCCAACTCGATCAGCCATTGATTCCTCACGGCCAGCGGCGCGGCCGGATCGGCATGCGCGAGCAGTTCGTCGAGCTGATGGCCGGCATGGCGCGAGGCGCGCCACTTACGCCAGTACGAGGTGAGCGAGTTGAGCATCTATGGGGCGATCGGAAAGGAGACGGGAAAAAACGAGAACAGGAGACGTGAAGGCAACGGACGCAGGCAGGTCGCACAGACGGCGACGCATGCGCGGGTTCAGGCAAATACGCAAGCCGCGCGCCGGGCGAATGGCTGGCCGAATGATAGCCCTATCCGTGGTCAGCGGGAAAGCGGCGTCCCAGCCGCCGCAGGGTGCGTTCGGGCGCTGGCGGGGCCTCGGTTCGAGCGCCGCGGTTCGCGGCCTGCGACCACGCCGCATCGACGCGGCGCGTCATGTGCCGGGTAATGACGAGGGAATGACGAGGGAATGACGAGGGAATGACGAGGGAAATCGACGACGGTAATGGACGACGGTAATGAGCGCCGGTAATGTGGTGCGGCGGTGAGCGGCGACTTACTTGCTCTGCGCGTCCTGCCTGAGCCGCTCGAGCAAGCCGTCTAGGCCGTCCTCGATGTAGTCGAGCACCGTCTCGAAGCCCTGTTCGCCGCCGTAGTATGGATCGGGCACCTCGGTGGCATCGTGTCTCGTGGCGAAATCCATCAGACGCACGATTTTGTGACTTTGCCCGGCCGGGCAGCGCGCCATGAGCTCCGCGACGTTCGCATCGTCCATGGCGACGATCCAGTCGAAACGCTCGAAGTCGCCCGCCTCGACACGGCGGGCGACCAGCGCGCTCAGATCGTAACCCCGGCGCCTGGCCGCAGCCTGCGTTCGCACGTCGGGGGCGTGCCCCAGGTGATAACTGTGCGTGCCCGCCGAATCCACCTCGACGAATCCGGACAGTCCGGCCTCGGCCAAACGATGACGAAAAATACCGTCCGCGCTCGGCGAACGGCAGATGTTGCCCATGCAAACGAACAGAACCGACGTCTTCTTCATTCGTGATATTCGTGTTGTTTCCCGCATGCCGGGCCCAGGCCCGACTCAAACCTTCGGCCCCAGTTCGGCCTCGCTCGCGCCGTCCGTGCCGAACACCAGCGCCTTGACGTGCAGCAATTGGTCGCGCACCTTCGCGGCCTTCTCGAATTCGAGGTTGCGGGCGTGTTCCTGCATCTGCTTCTCGAGCTTCTTGATCTCGCGCGCCAACTGCTTTTCCGACATGTCCTGGTAGTGCGCCTGCTCCTTCGCTTCGGCGAGTTCGGCCTTCGCATCCTGCGGATCGTAGACGCCGTCGATGATGTCCTTGATGCGCTTTTTCACGCCCTGCGGCACGATGCCGTGCGCCTCGTTATGCGCGATCTGCTTGGCACGTCGACGCTCCGTCTCGCTGATCGCCCGCGCCATGGAATCGGTCATCTTGTCCGCATAGAGGATGGCCGTGCCGTTCACGTTGCGTGCGGCGCGCCCGATCGTCTGGATGAGCGAGCGCTCCGCGCGCAGAAAACCTTCCTTGTCGGCGTCGAGAATCGCGACGAGTGAAACTTCCGGAATGTCGAGCCCCTCGCGCAGCAGGTTGATCCCCACCAGCACGTCGAATGCGCCGAGCCGCAAATCACGGATGATCTCCACGCGCTCCACGGTATCGATGTCGCTGTGCAGATAACGGACCTTCACGCCGTTGTCGGAAAGGTATTCGGTGAGCTGCTCGGCCATGCGCTTCGTGAGCGTGGTGACGAGCACGCGCTCTTCGACGGCGACGCGCTTGTTGATCTCGGAAAGCACGTCGTCGACCTGAGTACGCGCGGGGCGCACGATGATCACCGGATCGATCAGCCCCGTGGGCCGCACCACCTGCTCCACCACCTGGCCCGTGCGCTGCTTTTCGTAGTCGGCCGGCGTGGCCGACACGAAGATCGCTTGACGCATCTTGCGTTCGTATTCGGCGAATTTGAGCGGACGGTTGTCCAGCGCCGACGGCAGACGAAAGCCGTAGTTGACCAGATTCTCCTTGCGCGCCCGGTCGCCGTTGTACATGCCGTTGAGCTGGCCAATGAGCACATGCGACTCGTCCAGGAACATCAGGGCGTCGGGCGGCAGATAGTCGACGAGCGTGGGCGGCGGCTCGCCCGGCGCAGCGCCCGACAGGTGGCGCGAATAGTTTTCGATGCCCTTGCAAAAGCCCAGCTCCTGCAGCATTTCGAGATCGAAACGCGTGCGCTGCTCGAGCCGTTGCGCCTCGACGAGCTTGCCTTCCTTGTAGAAGTAGTCAAGCCGCTCGCGCAGTTCCTCCTTGATGGTCTCGATGGCGCGCAGTACGGTGTCTCGCGGCGTCACGTAGTGCGAGGACGGATACACCGTGAAGCGCGGCACCTTCTGCCGCACGCGCCCGGTCAAGGGGTCGAATAGCTGCAACGTGTCGACTTCGTCGTCGAACAGCTCGACGCGCAGCGCCAGCTCGGCGTGCTCCGCCGGGAAGATGTCGATCGTGTCGCCGCGCACGCGGAACGTGCCGCGCCCGAAATCGGTCTCGTTGCGCGTGTACTGCATGGCGATCAGGCGCGCGATGATCTCGCGCTGCCCCATCTTGTCGCCCTGGCGCAGCGTCAGGATCATCTGATGGTATTCGTTGGGATTACCGATACCGTAAATCGCCGACACCGTCGCCACGATCACCACGTCGCGGCGCTCGAGCAGGCTTTTGGTCGCCGACAGGCGCATCTGCTCGATGTGCTCGTTGACCGACGAATCCTTCTCGATGAACAGATCGCGCTGCGGCACGTAGGCCTCGGGCTGGTAATAGTCGTAGTACGAGACGAAGTACTCGACGGCGTTGCGCGGGAAGAACTCGCGGAACTCCGAGTACAGCTGGGCGGCCAGTGTCTTGTTCGGGGCGAACACGATGGCCGGGCGCCCCAGGCGCGCGATGACGTTGGCCATCGTGAAGGTCTTGCCCGAGCCGGTCACGCCGAGCAGCGTCTGGAACGCCAGGCCGTCCTCGACACCTTCGACCAGTTGCTCGATGGCCGTCGGCTGGTCCCCGGCCGGCGGAAACGGACAGTAGAGCTGATAAGGCGAATCCGGGAACGTCAGGAACTTGCTTTCGTCGAGATCGTTGTCAGCCGCAGGGGTCATGGCGGGGTGCGAGCATGAGGGACGGAATCTGCCATTCTAGCGCGTCGGGCCGATCCCTGACGCCGATGGGTGACATGGACAAGCCTGCGCGCTTGCCCCTCCCGGATGCGCGCCGGGCCGAGGCCGCGCAGCCAGTGCCCGGCGTGCGCGCGCCCGCCAAACTGGCCGCCGCCCGCCGCCCGCCGAGTTTCCGCCATTTCGTCAATTTCTGGCATTGTTTGGCAGTTTTCGTGCCGAAATACCACCAAATCGTGCCCAAACCGCACACAGGCACCCGGCATTCACCACAAGCGCGGTCAATCTTGGCTAAAATAGCCCGTTGGGCTGATGCCGTGCATGCCGCGACCGGCCCGCTGCACTTTCCTACTACCTGCTTCGAGCCGTCGAAATGACTCTCTTCTCCGCTGTCGAACTCGCTCCGCGCGACCCCATCCTTGGCCTGAACGAAGCCTACAACGCCGATCACCGCACCAATAAGGTGAACCTGGGCGTGGGCGTGTATTTCAACGCGGAAGGCAAGCTGCCCCTGCTCAAAGCCGTCAAGGCAGCGGAAGAACAACGCGTGGCCGCGGGCCTGCCGCGTGGCTACCTGCCGATCGAAGGCATTGCCGCCTACGACAAGGCCGTCCAGGAAATGCTGTTCGGCAAGGACTCGCCCGTGCTGGCCGAAGGCCGCGTGATCACCGCCCAGGCGCTGGGCGGCACCGGCGCGCTGAAGATCGGCGCCGACTTCCTCAAGCAGTTGACGCCGAACGCCAACGTCGCCATCAGCGACCCGAGCTGGGAAAACCATCGCGCCCTGTTCACGCAAGCCGGCTTCAACGTCATTTCGTACCCGTACTACGACGCCGCCACCCACGGCGTGAACCTCAAGGGCATGCTCGAGCGCCTCGGCGAAGAGCCGGAAGGCACGATCGTCGTGCTGCACGCCTGCTGCCATAACCCGACCGGCGTCGACCTGACGATGGATCAGTGGACGCAAGTCGTGGACGTCGTAAAGGCCCGCAAGCTGGTGCCGTTCCTCGACATCGCCTATCAAGGCTTCGGTGACGGCATCGACGCCGACGCCGCGGTGGTGCGCCTGTTCGCCTCGGCCGGCCTCAACTTCTTCGTATCGAGCTCGTTCTCGAAGTCGTTCTCGCTGTATGGCGAGCGCGTCGGCGCCCTGTCCATCGTCACGGCCAGCAAGGACGAATCGGCCCGCGTGCTCTCGCAACTCAAGCGCGTGATCCGCACGAACTATTCGAACCCGCCGACGCACGGCGGCTCGGTCGTCGCCGCCGTCCTCGGCAACCCGGAGCTGCGCGCCCTGTGGGAAGAAGAGTTGGCCGAAATGCGCGAGCGCATCCGCGACATGCGCCTGAAGCTGGTCGAAAAGCTGCGCGCCAAGGGCGTGGAGCGCGACTTCTCGTTCGTGATCAAGCAGCGCGGCATGTTCTCGTACTCTGGTCTCACGGCCGACCAGGTGGAGCGTCTGCGCGAGGAATTCGGCATCTATGCCGTGAGCACGGGCCGCATCTGCGTGGCCGCGCTCAACGACGGGAATATCGACCACGTGGTCGATGCGATCGCCGCCGTGCTGAAGTAATCCGCTTCGACGCCCGCGACGTGAAAGGCCCGCCGTCCCGGCGGGCTTTTTTTATGCGCCTTTGCTGCAACGCAGCATCGATAGTTAATGACAATCGATGGAATAAGCTCAGACTATCGATCTGATGCGCAAATGCCATATATCAGGGTTATGCTGCGTTGCACAGCCGCGCTAAACGGTTGCATAATTCCCTCATCCTCCGCCTCAGGGCACACAACATGCTGTATCAGATTCATGAGTACAACCGCGCGTGGCTGAACCCCCTCACCACGTGGGCAAAGGCCGCTGCGACGACTTTCGTCAACCCGGGCAGCCTCCTTGCCATGATGCCCGGGGCCCCGCGCATCGCCGCCGGATACGAACTGCTCTACCGGCTCGGCAAAGACTACGAAAAACCCGAATTCAACATCAAGGCGGTGGAGGTCGACGGCCATAACATTCCGGTCGTGGAAATGACCGCGATGGAAAAGCCGTTCTGCCGTCTGCTGCGCTTCAAGCGCTATGCCGACGACGCGAGCGCCGTCGGCCAGCTCAAGGACGATCCGGTCGTGCTGGTCGTGGCGCCGCTCTCGGGCCATCACGCCACGCTGCTGCGCGATACGGTCCGCACGCTGCTCAGAGACCATAAGGTCTACATCACGGACTGGGTCGACGCGCGCATGGTGCCGGTCGAGGCCGGCCCCTTTCATCTAGACGACTACGTTGCCTACATCCAGGAGTTCATCCGCCACATCGGCGCGGAGAACCTCCACGTGATTTCGGTGTGCCAGCCGACCGTGCCCGTGCTTGGCGCGATCTCGCTCATGGCCTCGAACGGCGAGACGACGCCCAAGACGATGACGATGATGGGCGGCCCGATCGACGCCCGCAAGAGCCCGACGTCGGTCAACTCGCTCGCCACCAACAAATCCTACGAGTGGTTCGAGAATCACGTGATCCACCCGGTGCCGGCAAACTATCCCGGCGCGGGCCGCATGGTCTATCCCGGCTTCCTGCAGCACGCGGGCTTCGTCGCGATGAATCCGGACCGCCACCTGAAGTCGCACTGGGACTTCTATCTCGATCTGATACGCGGCGACAACGACGACGCGCAAGCCCATCGCCGCTTCTACGACGAGTACAACGCCGTGCTGGACATGGCTGCCGAGTACTATCTCGACACGATCAAGACGGTGTTTCAGGACTTCAGCCTCGCGCGCGGCACGTGGGACGTGGCCGGCCAGCGCGTGCGTCCCCAGGACATCAAGACGACGGCGCTCTTCACCATCGAAGGCGAGCTCGACGACATCTCGGGCAGCGGCCAGACGCAGGCCGCACACGACCTGTGCACGGGCATTCCGGCCAAACGCCGCTCCCACTTCACGGCGCCCTCGTGCGGCCATTACGGCATCTTCTCGGGCAGCCGCTGGCGCAATGTGATTTACCCGCAGATCCGCGACTTCATCGCAAAACACGGCTGACGGGCAGTTGCAGCGGCTGCGGCGGCTCCCTGACTCCCTTTCGCCCCCCATACGAAAACCGCCGCGAGGGCCTTGGCTCTCGCGGCGGTTCCGTTTGGGATTCGCGCAAACGGCAGGGCGGGTCAGCGCACACGCAACGCATCCATTAGCATCTGCGTATTGAAGTCCGTGTACGACTCGCGCTCGTCTTCTTTCGCGTAATCACGGCCCATCACGATGGCCAGCGTATGGCGATTGGACATCACGTAATAGCCCATCGCGGAGATCGTCACGTAAAGCGAAATCGCATCGATGCCCTGGCGGATCTCGCCGCTGGCCTGGCCGCGGGCGAGCGTCTGCTTGAGCAGATCGACGATGGGCGAGACCTGTTGAGGGATCTCGCTCGACTTCTTCATCGAGTCGGCGCCGTGGAGATTCTCGTTGTTGATGAGGCGGATGAGTTCCGGGTGCTCGGCGTAGTAGTCCCAGACGAAATGCGCCAATTCGGCGATCGCTCGCAGCGGCGGGAGCGCATCGAGCTTGAGCGCGTGCTCCGCGCGATTGAATGCGCCGTACACTTCTTCGAGCACTGCCAGGTAGAGCCCGTCCTTGGAACCGAAGTAGTAATACAGCATGCGTTCGTTGACCTCGGCGCGGCGCGCGATGCCATCCACGCGCGCACCGCTGGAACCGAGTTCCGCGAACGCTTGCGTCGCGGCATCGAGAATGCGCTGGCGGGTGCGTTCGGGGTCGCGTTTGATCTTCGATGCTGATGTGGTCATGATCGGCCGGTCGTTCTCAACGGGCGGAATTATGGCACATCGGTTTCAGGGTTTTCATAAAATGAAGGATAATTCGAGTTTCCGCTGAATCCCCCACAAAAGTCGTGTCCGAAGTCAGCGCGCTCGCGCAGCGCATCGATGCCTTATTGCCCCAGACGCAGTGCACCAAGTGCGGTTATGCCGGCTGCCGTCCCTATGCCGACGCCATCGCGAGCGCCCAGGCGAGCTATAACCAATGCCCGCCGGGCGGTGCGCAAGGCGTCGCACGGCTGGCCGGGCTGCTTGGGCGTCCCGTCATCCCGCTCAATCCGGAGAATGGCGCGGAACGTCCGCGTCCGCGCGCCGTCATCGACGAATCGCTGTGCATCGGCTGTACGCTGTGCCTGCAGGCCTGCCCGGTCGACGCCATCGTCGGCGCCGCCAAGCTCATGCACACGGTGATCGAGGACCGCTGCACGGGGTGCGATCTGTGTGTGCCGCCCTGTCCCGTCGACTGCATCGACATGGTGCCGGTCACGGGCGAGCGCACCGGCTGGGATGCCTGGACGCAGGCGCAGGCCGACCAGGCGCGCGCGCATTACGAAGCCCATCTGGCGCGCCTCGCCAGGGACAAGGCCGAGCGCGAAGCGCGTCTGGCCGCCCGTGCGGCGCGCGTCGCGCCAGTTGCCCCCTCTTCTCCCCCTTCCGCCTCGGCAGCGCCGGCGCCCGGCGGCGAACCGCCTGCCGCGGCCGTGAAGACCGCCGGCATCGCGGCAGACCTCGCGAGCACCGCGCCCGTGGGCGTCGCCCACGACGAAGCGGCTGCCGCCGCGGCGCGCAAACAAGCCATCATCCAGGCAGCACTCGAACGGGCTCGCCAGAAGAAGGCCGCGCTGGCCGCCCAGGGGTTAGGTCCGAAGAATACGGAGAACGTGTCTGCCGACGTGCAAGCGCAGATCGACGAAGCCGAAGCGCGGCGCAAGCGGCTCGGGCTCACCAAGCCATAGGCGTGGCCCATGCGCCGTCCCGAAAAACCAGACAGCTTCCACACGCCCATTCAGAACAACACCAATCTCGCGCGCCACACGCCATGAACGACGCCAAACGCCGTGCCCTGTTCGAGACGCTGCAGCAACTCAATCCGAATCCGACGACCGAACTCGAATACACGTCGCCGTTCGAGCTGCTGATCTCCGTGCTGCTCTCCGCGCAAGCGACCGACGTGTCGGTCAACAAGGCCACGCGCAAGCTGTATGCGCACGCCAACACGCCGGCAAAGATGATCGCGCTCGGCGAAGCCGGCGTGGCCGACTACATCAAAACGATCGGCCTGTATCGCACGAAGGCGAAGAACGTGATCGCCACGTGCGAGTTGCTGCTCGCCCGGCACGGCGGCGAAGTGCCGCGCTCGCGCGAAGCGCTCGAGGCGCTGCCGGGAGTGGGCCGCAAGACGGCGAACGTCGTGCTCAACACGGCGTTCGGCGAGGACACGATCGCCGTGGACACGCACATCTTCCGCGTGGCGAATCGCACCGGGCTCGCCCCCGGCAAGGACCCGCTGGCGGTGGAACTGGCGCTCGAACGTGTCACGCCGCCCGAGTTCCGGCACGACGCACACCATTGGCTGATCCTGCACGGCCGCTACGTCTGCAAGGCGCGCAAGCCCGAGTGCTGGCATTGCGCGATCGAGCCGCTGTGCGATTTCCGCCCGAAGACGCCCGCGCCGACGGCATGACGCGCGGCCCACGCCGGCGTAGACGGCAACCGGCGGCCGAAACGACAACGGGCGGTCCCGACTTCTGGCCGCCCGCTGCGTCTTGCCTTCTGCTCGCCGGCACGCTTGCGCCATGGCCCGAGCGCGAAATCAGAGGATGCGCGCGGCCTCGTCGAACGACAGGCGCGGGTTGCGCGGGAACAGCTTGGCGTGATCCCCGTAGCCGAGGTTGCAGATGAAGTTCACCCGCCAGTCGGTGCCGGCGAAGAAAGTGTCGTTGACCTTCTGCGCGTCGAAACCGGCCATCGGGCCGCAGTCGAGCCCCAACGCGCGCGCGGCCAGAATGAAGTATCCGCCCTGCAGCGAGCTGTTCATGTGCGCCGCGCCGGCTGCCTTGGCGGCATCGCCCGAGAACATCGGCACCATCCGGTCGGCGCCGTTCGGGAACAGCCGCGGCAGGTGCTCATAGAACTTCAGGTCGTAGGCGATGATCGCCGTTACCGGGGCGGTGCGGGTCTTCTCGACGTTGCCCGGCGCCATGCACTCGAGCAGCCGGGCCTTGGCTTGCGCGCTTTTCACGAACACGATACGCGCCGGCGTGGTGTTGGCCGACGTCGGGCCCCACTTCACCAGATCGTACAGTTCGCGCAACGTCTCGTCGCTCACGGGCTTGTCGAGCCACTCGTTGTGGGTACGGGCCTCGGTGAACAGTTGGGCGATGGCTTCTTTGGCAATGGTGCTCATGAATAATGACCTCGGGTGATGAGTAGCGAAACGTCGGGCGATTTTACCGTCGCTGCGCCGCGCGCGCAGGCGATCGAAAATACCCGGCCAGATCAGGCGGTTGTCGCGGCGCCTCGCGCCGAGAGCCAGAGCACGCCGGCCAGAATCAGCGCGCCGCCGCCGAGCTGCGCCGCGCTCAGCGTTTCACCCAGCAGCATGGCCGCGAGGAGCACCGTCACCACCGGCTCAAGCGTCGAGAGCATCGAGGCGCGGCCCGCGCCCAGACGTTGCAGTCCGGCGAAGAACGTGAGGATGGCGACGACGGTCGAGCACACCGCGATCGCGGCAAGCGCCGCCCAGCCGCCGGCCCCGGTCGGCCACTGCAGCGACAGGCCTTGCGAGGCGCGCACGACGGCCATGGCACCGAAGGAAACCGTCGCCGCCAGGCAGACTAGCGTGGCCGTCGCGCGGGCGTCGACGCCCCGCGTGAGGCGTGCGCCGATCACGATATAGCCCGAGTAGATCAGCGCCGCGGCCACCGCGAGCGCCATCCCCAACGGCTGCCCGCGCCCGCCGCCGACCGTCAGCGCGGTGCCGAGCGAGCACAGCACCAGCGCGCCGAGCTTCACGGGCGTGAGGCGCTCATGCAGAAAGATCGCCGCCAGGATCGTCACGAAAACCGGATACAGGTAAAGCAGCAGCGCCACGAGGGACGCCTGCGCATACTGAAGCGCCCCGAAGAAGCACAGCGATTGGCCGACGTAGCCGATGCCGCCCATCAGTGCAATGCCGAGCGCCTGACGCCGCGACGGCAACGGCACTCGCTGCACCCGGCACCAGATCAGCAGCAGCACGCTCGCTACGAAGAAGCGAAACAGCAGCATCGCAAACAGATCGGCGCCCGAGGCCGCGGCCGCCCGCGCGAAGATTGCCATCGCCCCGAACGCCGAGGCCGACACGGCGATCAGCGCCACGCCCGCCCAGGCCGATGGCGGGGGCGCCGGGGGCAGGACGGGGGCGGCGGGGGCGCGGGGGCTTTGCGACATGATTGGGAAAATTGAGCGACAATACAGCGTGTTTTATGGGCGTTGCCGGGCAGATCGCCGGTCGGCGCCGGCGCGATCCGCCATTGTAGCCACGGCGCGGCGCGCCGCAAGATGCCTCACCAGAACCACGGAGTCCCCATGTTCAATCCGAGCCGCGACGAAGTCCGGCAATTCTTCTGCACCACCTGGCAAAAACAGCGAAGCGGCAGCATTCTCACCCCGCTCGAGACCATGGCGGCCGACTGGATTCAGGAGCACCCGGAATATCACGACGCGCTGGCCGATACCGAGGAGGCCGGCGCCCGCGACTATCCCCCCGAGGCCGGGCAGACCAACCCGTTCCTGCATCTGTCGATGCATCTGGCCATCAGCGAGCAGGTATCGATCGACCAGCCGCCGGGCATCCGCGCGGCCTACGAGAAACTGACGCAGCGCCTCGACTCGCCGCACGAGGCGCAGCATCGCATCATGGAGTGCCTCGGCCAGACGCTCTGGGAAGCGCAGCGCAGCGGCCAGCCGCCGGACTCCGACGCCTATCTGCAGCGCATCGAGCAACAGGCCTCGCGCTGAACGCAGTGTTTGGGCCACAAACGCAAACGACGGTCGCTCTCCGAGCGGCCGTCGGCGCTTGTGCCCGCTTGTGCCCGCTAGCGCACTCCCCTTGCCGGCCGGCACCGGCGGGCACGTCGTATTACTTCTTCGTCACGAGATCGCCGGGCAGCGACTCGATATAGGCCGAAATGTCCCGCAACTCCTGCGAGGTGAACGGACGTGGCTTGCCGTCCTTGTCGACCGTCGCCGGATTGGACATTACCTGCGTCTTCATGATCGCGTTGCTGCGGCCATACACGAGGCTGTGCTCGTTCTGATAGGCGCGCAGCGCGTTGTAGACGTAATCCGCATACTGGCCGGCCAGTTTCGGGTACTCGGGCGAGATCGGGGCGTTCAGGTTCGCGCCGTGGCAGCTCGCGCACATGCCCTTGTCGACAAGCGCCTTGCCATTGGCGACATTGCCGGCCGCGGCGACGCCGCCGCTCCAGCCGGCGAGCATGGCGCCGAGCGTCAGGGATGCCGCCGCAGCGGCCTTGGTCATCGCATGCATCGAATGCTTCATCGTGTTCTCCTCAGCCACGCACGTTTTACTTTTGGGGATTGACCGGCGTCGACGACGTCTGCGCCGCGTAATAGGCGGCGATGTCGACGATATCCTGCTCGGTCAACGTGGCTGCGATGCCATGCATCGTCTGGAACTTGCGATCGCCCTTGGCGTACTCCTTCAGGGCGTTCTCGATGTATTTCGCATTCTGCCCGCCGATCCGGGGCACGTGATACACCTCCGGAAACGCGGTGCGATAGTCGGGAATACCGTGGCAGCCGATGCACATGGCCACCTTGTCCTTTGCCGCCTCTGCGTTGGGCTTGAGTTCGGCCGCGTGAAGCGCAGTGAACGACGTGCTGCCGAGCGCCAGCGCCATCATCGTGAGGAACTTTTTCATGGTCTTCTTGGGAACGTTTTTGGTTGGAATACCGGTCCGCAACACGCAGGCTGACGTCCCGACTCCAAGGCCGCCGACCTGTGAAAAAAGCAATCGATTGTAACCCACACCCTTGCGGTCGCAAACTCGGGGCTGACCCGCACAGTTCTCCGAAGTTTTTTCGCAAGCCCTTGATGCCAATGCACATTTCCGCGATGCGAGCGAGCCGTATGCGCAATGTCTTATACTGAACTTTTTCTCTGCCCGGCCGCCCGGCCGGCAGTTTGCGGACGGCACAGACAATGCGCTTCGAAGGCTCTTCCCAGTACGTCGCCACCGACGATCTCAAGCTCGCCGTGAACGCGGCGGCTACCCTGCAGCGACCCCTGCTCATCAAGGGCGAACCCGGCACCGGCAAGACCATGCTCGCCGAGGAAGTCGCCGCCGCGCTCGACATGCCGCTGCTGCAATGGCACGTGAAGTCCACGACCAAGGCGCAGCAGGGCCTGTACGAGTACGACGCCGTCTCGCGCCTGCGCGACTCCCAGCTGGGCGACGAGCGCGTGCGCGACATCGCCAACTACATCGTCAAGGGCGTGCTGTGGCAGGCCTTCGAGGCCGACCGGCCCACGGTGCTGCTCATCGACGAAATCGACAAGGCCGACATCGAGTTCCCCAACGACCTGCTGCGCGAGCTCGACCGCATGGAGTTCTACGTCTACGAGACGCGCCAGCTCGTCAAGGCGCGCCACCGGCCGCTCGTGATCATTACGTCGAACAACGAGAAGGAACTGCCCGACGCCTTCCTGCGCCGCTGCTTCTTCCACTACATCAGGTTCCCCGACCCCGCGACGATGCAATCGATCATCGACGTGCACTTCCCGAACATCCGCCGCGAGCTGGTCAATGCCGCGATGGCAACCTTCTTCGAGGTGCGTGAGATCCCCGGACTCAAGAAGAAGCCGTCGACCTCGGAGCTGATCGACTGGCTCAAGCTGCTCATGGCCGAGGAGATCGGCCCCGAAGCGCTGCGCAGCCCCGACAACAAGCTGGCGATTCCGCCGCTCGCGGGCGCACTGCTCAAAAACGAGCAGGACATGCATCTGTTCGAGCGCCTCGTCTTCATGAACCGCGCCAACCGGTAAGCGCGCCGCCGTCATGCTGATCGACTTCTTCTACACCCTGCGCGCCGCAAAACTGCCGGTCTCGGTCAAGGAATTCCTGACGCTGCTCGAGGCCCTGCAGCGGCAGGTCATCGCGCCTTCGCTCGACGAGTTCTACTACCTCGCACGGCTCTCGCTCGTGAAGGACGAGAAGCACTACGACAAGTTCGATCAGGCGTTCGGCGCGTATTTCAAGGGCGTGCAGCAGATCGTCGACGCTTCGGGCGAAGTGCCGCTCGACTGGCTCAGAAAGCGCATGCAGCGCGAGCTCTCGCCGGAAGACAAGGCGCGCATCGAGGCGCTCGGCGGCCTGGACAAGCTCATGGAGCGGCTCAGGCAACTCCTCGAGGAACAGAAGGGCCGGCACGAAGGCGGCAGCAAGTGGATCGGCACGGGCGGCACGTCGCCGTTCGGCAACGGCGGCTTCCATCCCGAAGGCATCCGCATCGGCGGCGAGAGCAACGGCAATCGCACGGCGGTAAAAGTGTGGGACCAGCGCACCTACCGCGACTACGACGACACGGTCGAGCTCGGTACGCGCAACATCAAGGTCGCGCTGCGCCGGCTGCGCAAGTTCGCGCGCGAGGGCGCCGCCGAGGAACTCGATCTGGACGACACCATCCGGTCGACAGCGGCCAACGCCGGCTGGCTCGACCTGAAGCTGGTGCCGGAGCGGCACAACAACGTCAAGGTGCTGATGCTGCTCGACGTGGGCGGCTCGATGGACGACCACATCGCGCGCGCCGAAGCGTTGTTCTCGGCGGCAAAGTCCGAATTCAAGCACCTCGAGTTCTACTATTTCCACAACTGCGTCTACGACTATCTGTGGCGGCAGAACCGTCGCCGCCACAACGAGCGCTTCGACACGTGGGACGTGCTGCGCAAGTACCCGGCCGACTACAAGCTGATCTTCGTGGGCGACGCCACGATGAGCCCCTACGAGGTGCTGCAGCCCGGCGGCTCGGTCGAGTACAACAACAAGGAAGCCGGCGCGGTGTGGCTGCGCCGCTTCATCGACCGGTTCGCGCACCACGTCTGGCTCAATCCCGAACCGGAAGCGATCTGGCCGTATCGGCAGTCGATTTCCGTCATTCGCGAGCTGTTCGCCAACCGCATGTACCCGATCACGCTGGCCGGCCTCGAATCGGCCATGCGCGTACTAAGCAAGTAAGGCGGGCCGGCACGCCACCCGGCGCACCGCGGCGCGGGGCCGGCATCGCAGGGCGTTGCGGCCCAGCCCACAGACAGCGCGCCCGCCTGGGCGCACACAACAACATACTTCGAGGCACTTTCCTATCATGACGTCCAGTACGACTCCCGTCCCACCGCTGCGGCCGTGGTCGGACACCTCGCCGTCGGCCATCGTCGCCGGCTTCGTCGCGATGATGACCGGCTACACCAGCTCGCTGGTGCTGATGTTCCAGGCCGGTCAGGCCGCGCACCTCTCGTCCGCGCAGATTTCGTCGTGGATCTGGGCGCTGTCGATCGGCATGGGCGTGACGACCATCGGGCTGTCGCTGCGCTATCGCACGCCGGTCGTCGTGGCCTGGTCGACGCCGGGCGCTGCGCTGCTCGTCACGTCGCTGCCCGGCGTGCCGTATGGCGAGGCCATTGGCGCGTTCATCGTGTGCAACGCGCTCATTGCACTGTGCGGCCTCACAGGCGGCTTCGAGACGATCATGCGGCGCGTGCCGCCCGCGCTCGCCTCCGCGCTGCTCGCGGGGATCCTGTTTCGCATCGGCCTGGAGATCTTCGTCGCCGCGCAGCACCAGACCGCGCTGGTGCTGTCCATGTTCTTCACCTATCTCGTGGTCAAGCGCTTCGCGTCGCGCTACGCGATCCTGCTCTCGCTCGTCGTCGGTACGGCAGTGGCGGGCAGTCTCGGCCTGCTCGATTTCAGTCACTTCGACATCGCCCTGGCGAAGCCCGTGTGGACCACGCCGTCGTTCTCGCTCTCGGCCACGATCAGCATCGCCATCCCGCTGTTCGTGGTCGCGATGGCCTCGCAGAACGTGCCGGGGCTGGCGGTGCTGCGCGCGGACGGCTACAGCGTGCCCGCCTCGCCGCTGATTTCCACCACGGGCATCACGTCGGTAGTGCTCGCGCCGTTCGGCTCGCACGGCATCCATCTCGCGGCGATCACCGCGGCCATCTGCACCGGCCGCGAAGCGCACGAAGACCCCGCCAAGCGTTACACGGCCGCCGTGTGGTCGGGCGTGTTCTATCTCGTGGCAGGCACGTTCGGCGCGACCATCGCGGCGCTCTTCGCGGCGTTTCCGAAGGCCCTCGTGGTGTCGATCGCCGCCCTGGCGCTGTTCGGCTCGATCATGAACGGCCTGGCCAATGCCATGCAGGACACCAGACAGCGCGAAGCGGCGCTCATCACGTTCATGGTGACGGCCTCGGGCCTCACGCTGCTGTCGATCGGCTCGGCGTTCTGGGGCCTGATCGCCGGTGTGCTGACGCTGGCGATCCTGCAATGGCGCCGCGCATGAGCGAGCGCGCGGGGCGCGGCCGGAAGTGTCTGAAGAAGGGGCAGCCGGCAGTGCTGCCGTCGGGCCGTGCGCCGGCGTGCGCTCGGCGCCGAAGTGATACCATTCGGCCCGCAACGTTTTCCGAAATCAACGCAAACGCAGGAGTAGTCTCACCATGGCAGTGATCGAACCGACCCCGGTCTTCAAGGACAACCTCGCCCGGATGGCGGCCATCGGCAGCAGCATCGACGGCATCGCGCGCATCGAGCTGCGCGACGGCTCGGGCGCTGTCGTGGGCACCATCGAGAACGCGCCGGGCAAGCAGGGTTCGCTCGCCGTCTACCACTACCTCAAGCAGGCCTTCGGCACACTTGACGCCAAGGCCGCCGAGCACGCACTCGCGGTCTTCGGCGAACACACGGCTGACGCGCGCAACCGGCCGGGCGCGCATCCGAACGTGGACCGCCTGCTCGAGATCGTCGGCGGCGGGGCCGCGCTCACCATCGACGAGATCGCCGCCTGAGGTTGCGCGACGCCGGTATCGCCGGTTCAGCGCCCGCCGCGCGCGAGTCGTGAGGGACTCGCCATGCGCAACGTCAGATCGTCAGCACCGGGCCGCCGTCGCCATTGGCCGAGCGAAGCTGCTTGACCCAGCGCTTGGCCGGCAGCCCCGTTGCGGCTTGCACGACATTCGCGCGCGCTTGCACGTCCTTCCATGCCACCGACAGCCGCGGGCCATTGAAGGCCAGCGCAATGACGTTGCCGTCGTGCACTTCGGGGAACTCGATCACACGATTGTCGAACGCCTGACGCAGACGGCGTATGTTCTTCGGATAGCTGTCGTGGTCGCCGAACAGGTTCATCGTGAGCATGCCCGGCTCGCGCAGCGTAGCGCGGCAGGCCTTGTAGAACGCCGGTGTGTCATGCACGGGACCGCGCGCCGTCGCGTCATACAAATCCACCTGCAGCACATCCACGCTGCCGTGATTGGCGGCGTCGGTGACGAAATCCCACGCGTCGGCCTCGATGACCTTCAAACGGCGCGAATCGTCGGGCAGGCCGAACATCGTGCGTGCGGCGACCACCACGGCCGGATTCAACTCGACGGCCGTCACCTGCGTGCGCTCGAACTGCCGATGCGAGAACTTGGTGATCGAGCCCGTGCCGAGCCCGAGCTGCACCACGTGCCTGGGCGCCTGCATGAACAGCAGCCACGCCATCATCTGTTGCGCGTATTCCAGCTCGATGCGATCGGGCCGGGACAGACGCATCGCCCCCTGCACCCATTCCGTGCCGAAATGCAGGTAACGCACGCCACCCAACTCGGAAAAAGTCACCGGCGCGAAACGCGGCGTGTAGCCGGGACGCGGCGCACGGGCGGCGCGCTCGTCGCTGACGAACGCTTCGGCTTCGATGGATTTGCGTTTGATGAGGGTCATGTGTCCTTCTGTAAAGCTCGGGAAATTCCGATGGGTCCGCATTGTACCGGGTTCGCGGGCGACGGCTGCCGCGAGTGTCACTCGCGTATCGGCTACCGCGATCGCGCTCGGGCGGCGACTTCAGGCCGATGGCGAGGTGCCGAGCCACTCGCGCAGCACGAGCCAGGCCTCGCGCTTGGTCGCATACGGCACGGTGTAGGCGGGACTGCTCGACGGCAGCAGGACGACGGGCAGCGTCAAGCCAGCCCGCGCCAACGCGCGCTGCCCGATGCGCGCCGCGGTGCCGCCGTTGAACGCGACCGCACGCAGTGCGGGCAGCGTGGCGATCAGGCCCGCCAGGTCGCTACCGGCGTGCAGACGAATGTTGCTGTCGAGGCTGCCTTCGCGCCGCGCTTCGGCCACGACGTCCCATAACCCCACGCGATGCGCGCGCAACGCCTCGAGCCGATGCGCATACGGCAACGTCGGCAGCGGTTCGTCGATCACCTCGCCCACCAGATGCCAGAAGCGGTTTTGCGGATGCGCGTAGTACTGCTGGTGCGCGAGCGACACCTCGCCGGGCAGGCTGCCGAGGATCAGCACGCGCGTGCGGTCGTCCACAACGGGCGGGAAGTTGCGCTTGAGATCACCCACGCCGGACGGCATCCCGGCGCCATCGGTGCCATCGGCACGAGTGGCACGAGGGGTACGAACGATATGGCGGGTCATGGATTTCGGCATGGCGGCAAACGATGGCGTGGCCGTCAGCCTTCGGCCCGCACGCGCTGCGCGGCCTGCAGGCGGCGCCAGAAGCGCGGCAGGAACGCCTCCGTGACGAGCAGCGGCGCACCGTGGCGCACGAACACCGAGCGCCGCGCCCACAGCCGCGCATGCGGATGCTCGCCGACGAGCGGGTCGCGCGCGTCGTGCCGCGCGCGGGCGTGCAGCAGATGCCGCGGCCCCAGCGGGCACGATACCAGCATCGAGCGCGACACCGTGGGATCGTGGTAGAGCAGATCCGCGAGCGGGCGCGTGCGCAGTCGGCGCATCGCCTGCCAGATCGAGCGGCTGTACGCGAGCGGCGTGACGCTATGAGCCGCGACAACCGGCTCGCCGTCGACCAGCAGAATGACGTCGCGGGCCCACATAGGGGTGCGCAGCGGCACGCCGATCGCGCGGCACTGGTCCGCATCGGCCGGCATGACGCGCTCGGCGACGACGCGCACGCTCACGCGCCCGAGCGCGGCCAGGTGACGCGTGAGCGCGCCGCCGCGCGTCAACCAGTCCTTGTGATGGCGCGAGAGCGCCGGTGACGGAACGGCCTGCCAGCGCCGCCCGCTTGCATCGAATCGGAAAGTCATGGCTCGGCATTATAAAGGCGTGGGGCCGCGGCCCGCCGGCCACGTCGCCGCACGGCAAAAAGCCCTCGCGCCATGACAGCGCGAGGGCTTGGGGCCGACCTCGTCCGTCGTTGCGACGGCGCCTCGGCGCGGGTCAGTGCGCCGCGAGCAGCAGCGCGTTGGTGCGCTTGACGAATGCCGCCGGGTCTTCCAGGCTGCCGCCTTCGGCGAGCAATGCCTGATCGAACAGCAGTTGCGTCCAGTCGGCGATATCGGCGCTCTGCGCGCTCAGGCGCTTGACCAGTGCGTGCTCCGGATTGATTTCGAGAATGGGCCGGAACTCGGGCATCTTCTGACCAGCGGCCTTCATCAGGCGCTGCAGCGTACCGCTCATGTCATTCTCGTCGGAGACGAGGCACGACGGCGAATCCGTCAGACGGAACGTCACGCGCACGTCCTTGGCCTTGTCCGCGAGCACCGCCTTCATCTTCTCGATGAGCGGCTTGAGCGCTTCGCTGGTCTTCTCCTGTGCCGCCTTTTCCTCGGCGTCTTCGAGCGCGCCCAGATCGAGGTCGCCGCGCGCCACGCTCACGAGCGGCTTGCCGTCGAAGTCGTGCAGATACGAGAGCATCCACTCGTCAACGCGATCGGTGAGCAGCAGCACTTCCACCCCCTTCTTGCGGAACACCTCGAGGTGCGGGCTGTGGCTCGCCGCCACCCAGCTCTCGGCGGTGACGTAGTAAATCTTGTCCTGGCCTTCCTTCATGCGGCCCACGTAGTCGGTGAGCGATACGCTCTGCTCGGCCGAATCCGTGTGCGTGCTCGCAAAGCGCAGCAGCCTGGCAATGCGCTCGCGGTTCGCGTAGTCCTCGCCGGTACCCTCCTTGAGCACCTGACCGAATGCCCCCCAGAACTGCGCGTACTTGTCTTTCTGGTTCTCCGCCAGATCCTCGAGCAGGCTCAGCACGCGCTTGGCGCAGCCCTCGCGAATGGCCTTCACGTCACGGCTTTCCTGCAGGATTTCGCGCGAGACGTTCAGCGGCAGATCGGCCGAATCCACGACCCCGCGCACGAAGCGCAGGTAGTTCGGCAGGAGCTGCTCGGCGTCGTCCATGATGAACACGCGCTTGACGTACAGCTTCAAGCCGCCACGCGAATTGCGGTCCCAAAGATCATAGGGCGCATGCGACGGCAGATACAGCAGTTGCGTATATTCGCTGCGGCCTTCGACCCGGTTGTGGGTCCACGCCAGCGGCGACTGCGTGTCGTGCGCGATGTGCTGGTAGAACTGCGTGTATTGCTCGTCGGTGATGTCGCTCTTGCTGCGCGTCCACAGGGCGCTGGCCTGGTTGACCGTCTCGTCGGCGTCGGCCGGCACCATCGCTTTTTTCTCCTCGTCCCAGCGCTCGCCGCGCATGACGATCGGCAGCGAGATGTGATCCGAGTACTTGCGGATGATCGACTGGAGACGCCACGACGACAGCAACTCGTCTTCGCCTTCGCGCAAATGCAGCGTGATCGCGGTGCCGCGCGCGGCGCGCTCGATCGTCTCGACCGAGAAGTCGCCCTCGCCCGTCGACGACCAGCGCACGCCCTGGTCGGCCGGCAGACCGGCGCGGCGCGACTCGACTGTCATGCGATCGGCGACGATGAAACCGGAGTAGAAGCCCACGCCGAACTGGCCGATGAGCGCGGCGTCCTTCTGCTGGTCGCCCGACAGGCGCGAGAAGAACTCCTTGGTGCCGGACTTGGCGATCGTGCCCAGATGCGCAATGGCTTCCTCGCGGCTCATGCCGATGCCGTTGTCTTCGATGGTGATGGTGCGCGCGTCCTTGTCGAACGACACGCGAATCTTGAGGTCCGGATCCTGCTCGTACAGCGCGGCGTCGTTGATGGCTTCGAAGCGCAGCTTGTCGGCGGCGTCCGAGGCGTTGGAGATCAGCTCGCGCAGGAAGATTTCCTTGTTGCTGTACAGCGAATGAATCATCAGTTGCAGAAGCTGCTTGACTTCCGCCTGAAAGCTCATGGTTTCTTGCGCCATGGTCGGGAACCCTCGTGAAACGGTGAGATGAATGGAAATTCGGCTCGGACCGCCGCCCCGGGTGCGCTTGCGCGCGCGCCGCCGGGCCGGCGATACAGCCCCGAACATAGGGACGGCCCGCCGGCATTTCAAGGCCGCCGCAAGGGTTATTTGCAGGCTCGGGGCGCGACAGGCGCTCGAGAAGCGCCCGGGAAGCACCGGCGAGGCGCCCGAGACGCGCCGGGAAGCCCCGATTCACGCAATGTGCGGGGTCGCGCGGGCCGCTCGACGCCGGCCGGCGGGCGTGGCTCAGGCTGCCAATTCCAGTTGCCGCGCCAGGAATGACAACATGGCGGGGTCGCTGGAGCATGCGATGTTCATGCGCATCCAGGTGCTCGGCGCCTGACGCGGCGAGAACAGCGCCCCGGGCGCGAACAGAAAGCCGGCTTCGTGGCCTGCGGCCGCCACGGCGCTCGTGTCCACGCCCGCGTCCACCCACAGGAACATGCCCCCGGTCGGGTCTCCGAACATGCGCAGGCCGATGCGCTCGAGTTGCCGGCGCGTGCCGTCGCGCACCTCGTCCAGGCGGCTGCGCAGACGCTCGACGTGGCGACGGTAGTGCCCCTCGGTCAACGCCTTGTAGACGATGCGCTCGTTGATCTCCGGCGTGGTCGAGCCCGACAGCATCTTGTGATCGACGAACGTCTTGGCGAGCTGCGGCGAGCACGCGACGAAGGCCACGCGCAGATTGGCGGCCAGCGTCTTGGAAAAGCTGCCCATGTAGATCACGCGCTTGAGCTGATCGAGGCTTGCCAGACGCGCGACTTGCTGATGCGGCGGACACAGGTCGCAATAGATGTCGTCCTCGAGCACCATGAAGTCGTACTGCTCGGCCAGGCGCAGAATCTGGAACGCGCGGGCCGGCGTGAGCGAGGTGTTGGTCGGATTGTGAAGAATGGAATTGATGATGAGCAGCTTGGGCCGATGCTGCTGCACCAGCCGCTCGAGCGCCTGCATGTCCATTCCTTCGGGCGTGTAGGGTACGCCGACGGTGTGCGCGCCCTGCGACGCGATACGGCCGAACATCACAAACCAGGCGGGGTCGCCCACGAGCACCGTGTCGCCCGCCCGCACGTAGAGCCGCAGCAGGAAGTCCACCGCCTGCGTGATGCCCGACGTGAGCACGATCTGCTCGGGGCGCGCCCCGATCTCGAGTTCCGCCAGTTGGGTCTGGAGTTGCACACGCAGCGGCAGGAAGCCGTTCGGATGACCGCTTTGCAGCAAATGCGCGCTCGACTGGCGGCTCATCGAACGCATGGCCGAAGTCATCATGTCGGCGTCAAGCCAGCTCGGCGGCAAGTAGCCCATGCCGGGACCGCGCTCGGGCGCCACCGAGTGCAGCATGCTGCGCACGAGCCATGCCACGTCGATCGGGCCCTGCGCCACCATCGGTGCGGCGGCGTTCTGCGGCGGCACCGCCGGCCGCTCGCGCACGTAGAACCCGGAGCCGCGCCGCGCCTCGAGATACCCCTGCGCCACGAGCCGCTCATACGCCTCGACCACCGAGAAACGCGAGACACGCTTGTCTTCCGCCAGCGAACGGATCGACGGCATGCGCATGCCCGGCAGGAACACCCGTTCCTCGATACGCAACGTGGCCCAGTGCACGAGCTGATCGACGAGCGTCATGCGAGCGGTGTCCAGCGCCGCGTTGTCCGCCAGCACGAGCGGCGAGATGCGATTGGGGGTGCGATCGGGGGTGCGATCGGAAGCGCCGTTGGAAGCGCCGTTGGAAGCGCCGTTGGAAGCGCCGTTGGAAGCGCGATCGGAAGCGCGACCCGAAGCGCGGCTGGTTGTCGTCATCGTCTTTCCACCTTGTTTCGGCTCGCCGGAGCGCCGTTCCGTGCGCGCGGTCGTGCCGGCGCCGGCATGGTGCATCCGCGCATCTGACCGGCGGCAGATCGGACAAGTGTCCGTCCGTCTTCGCCCTTGGGTCGCCACTCTACGCCACCCAAAATCCCTGTCAATCCCGAACTGTACCGAAAATGATCTTCACATCTGTATCGGTACTGTACCGGAGTTAACCGATAAAGTGTTCTCTCAACTGGAGACCGCCATGCGTGAAATCCGACTCTTCGAACTGGACCAGAGGCAGACCGTCCTCTGGCACAGCCCGGCCGGCGAACTGCCGCAAACGCTGCAGGTGCTGCAAGGCCTGCTGTGGCTCACCGTGGAGGGCGAGCACACCGATCACTGGCTGCGCGCGGGTGAAAGCTTCGAGATGCGCGCCGGGCAACGCATCTGGCTGGGCACCTGGGACGACGGCGCGCGGCTGCGCGTGAGCCAGCCGGCGAAGACGGTAATGACGTCGGCCGGTACGCGCGTCGTGCATACGGCGCGCGCCGGCTGGCGCCTCGTGTCGCGCGGCATGGCGGCGCGCGTGGCGAATCGGGCGGTGGCACGGCTCTCGCGCGGTTGATGGGATGACGGGCGCTGGCAGCCCGACGCCGCGGCGGCGATGTCCGCCGAAAGGCCGGTCCGCAAGGCGCGGCGAAGGGATGGCGGCAGACGCGGCGAGACGGGGTAAGCTATCGGTTTTTCCCGCGCGCAACGGCGCCGGCGGCCCGATCGCTCTGATCTCCCCGATCGCCCCGATCACCCCGACACTCCGGCGCCCCGGCAGCGCTCATCGTGCCCGTCAAGCCGGCGGCGCCGGCCGCTGCCCGTGCCGCAATACGCCCGCGCCATACGCCTTGCCGCCTTGGCCTCGAACGCTTCGCCTGAATGCTGATATGACCGCACCGCACGCCCTGAAACTGGACCATCTCGTCGTTGCCGCCCAAACGCTCGAAGCGGGCGAAGCGCACGTCATCGAGCAACTGGGCTTGACCGACGTCGTTCCGCAGCGCGGGGGCAAGCACGCCCGCATGGGCACGCACAACAGTCTGCTGGGGCTTTGGGGCGGGACGTACCTCGAGATCATCGCGATCGACCCGGACGCCCCGCCGCC
This sequence comes from Pandoraea nosoerga, assembly GCF_902459585.1. Classification (GTDB taxonomy): domain Bacteria; phylum Pseudomonadota; class Gammaproteobacteria; order Burkholderiales; family Burkholderiaceae; genus Pandoraea; species Pandoraea nosoerga. Next base: position 154,101 of record NZ_CABPSC010000004.1, on the reverse strand, counting down.
CGAGCGCGCGCGCTGGTTCGGACTCGACGACCCAACCGTCAGAACGCGCCTCGAACGCGGCCCCTATCTCGCGCACTGGGTGGCGCGCGTGGAGCGTCCGCGCTCGCTGCCGCGCTGGCAGGCGCAATACCCGCAGCGGCTCGCGCCGGTGATCGCCATGCAGCGCGGCGCGCTGACGTGGCAGATCGGGGTGCCCGACGACGGCAGCCTGCCCTCGTGGCAAGGCGCCGGCCAGGGGCTGCTGCCGACATTGATCCAGTGGGATACGCCGCGGCATCCGAGCGATACGCTGCCCGACGCCGACTGCGCCATTACCGCCTTGCGGGGCTTCCATCCGCAGGCGGCAATCATCAACGAACAATTGCGCTGGCTCGGCGCGGATGCACTCGTGAGCGTCGAAGCGACGCTGGTCGAGCCTTCGCTCGTTGCCGAGATCGCAACCCCCGGTGGCCCGCGCACGTTGCGATAGCACCGCGGGGCCCGCAGCACCGAACGCCCGGCACAACACATGGCGGGCGGCAAAACCACGACAAACACGAGGCGACACCATGAATTCGCGCGAATCCCGGGGCATGCTGATCGGACTGATCGGCGTGCTCATCTTCAGTCTGACGCTGCCGATGACGCGCATCGTCGTGGCGGAGGTCAACCCGCTGCTCAACGGACTGGGGCGCGCACTCGTGGCCGCCGTGTTCGCCGGCGCGCTGCTGTGGTGGCGGCGCGAACCGTGGCCCACGCTGCCTCAGCTCAAGAGCCTGGCGATCACCTCGCTCGGCGTGATCGTGGCCTTCCCTGTCTTTTCGGCCTGGGCCATGAAGACGATTCCCGCCTCGCACGGCGCGCTGGTCAACGGCCTGCAACCGTTCTTCGTCGCCATCTATGCCTATTGGCTCGGCGGCGAGCGTCCGTCGCGCGGCTTCTGGGTGTGCGCGCTCGCGGGCAGTGCGCTGGTGATCGCCTTCGCGCTGCGCGCCGGCGGCGGCAGCCTGCACGCGGCCGACGGCCTGATGCTGCTCGCCGTGGTGGTGGGCGCGCTTGGCTACGCCGAAGGCGGCAAACTCGCCCGCGAGATGGGCGGCTGGCAAGTGATCTGCTGGGCGCTCGTCGTGTGCGCGCCGGTGCTGGCCCTTCCGGTGGGCTGGCTCGCGTGGCAGCAGCCGTGGCCGGTGAGCCCGCGGGCGTGGGGCGCGTTTGCCTACGTCACGCTGTTCTCGCAATTCATCGGCTTCTTCGCCTGGTACGCCGGACTGGCCATGGGCGGGATCGCGCGGGTCGGGCAGGTACAATTGCTGCAGATTTTCTTCACGATTGCGCTGTCCGCCCTCTTCTTCGGCGAGCAGGTCGATGCGGTGACGTGGCTGTTCGCCGCCGGCGTCGTCCTCACCATCGCACTCGGCAAGAACATGAAGATCGGCGCCTCGCGACTCACGGGCAAACCGGTCTGAAGTCGGCTCGCGGCGCATGCGATCACTGCGCCGCGGCACGACTGCCTCCGGCGTTGCGCCTGCCCCCACGCGCCCGGCAACGGCAACGTCAAACACTCGCGGCCCCCAGAAAGGCCGCTTTCTCGAAGCGAGACCATCATGCATGAATGGCAATATTCCGAACGTGCCCGCAAGCTGACCAGCTCGGCGATTCGCGAAATTCTCAAGGTCACCGAGCGTCCCGAGGTCATCTCGTTCGCCGGCGGCCTGCCCTCTCCCGCGACCTTCCCCGTCGAGCAGATGCGCGCGGCCGCCGAGCGCGTGCTGACCGACACGCCGCAGGCAGCCTTGCAGTACAGCGCAACCGAAGGCTTCGCGCCGCTGCGCGAATGGGTCGCCAGGCGCTACTCGCGCGACGGCCTCGCGCTCTCGCCCGATAACGTGCTGATCACCACCGGCTCGCAGCAGGGCCTCGATCTCATCGGCAAGATCTTCATCGACGAGGGCAGCCGCGTGCTCGTGGAAGCGCCGAGCTATCTCGGCGCGCTGCAATCGTTCTCGCTGTTCTCGCCGGTGTATGTGCCCGTGCCGACCGACGTTCACGGTCTGCTGCCCGACGCGCTCACGCCCGAACTGGTGAGCGGCGCGCGTTTCCTGTACGCCATGCCGAACTTCCAGAACCCGACCGGACGCCGTCTGCCGATGGCGCGCCGCGAGGCGCTCGCCGCACTCGCCAGGCGCGACGGGCTCGTGATCATCGAGGACGATCCGTATGGCGAACTCGACTACGAGGGGCAGCGCCTGCCGAGCATCATGTCGCTCGCGCCCGAGCGCGTGCTGTACATGGGATCGTTCTCCAAGGTGCTCGCGCCTGGCCTGCGGCTCGGGTTCATCATCGCGCCGCCGGCGGTCATCGCAAAGCTCGTGCAGGCCAAACAGGCCGCCGATCTGCATACGCCGAGCCTCACGCAGCGCATCGCCTACGAAGTGGTCAGGGACGGCTTCCTCGACACGCACATCCCGTCGATCCGCACGCTCTACGCCGCGCAGGCGCAGGCGATGCTCGCCGCGCTCGAGAAGCACATGCCGGCGGGCACCACGTGGACCACGCCGGCCGGCGGCATGTTCATCTGGTTGACATTGCCCGCGGGCATCGACACCATGCAGTTGCTGGAAAAAGCGATCGAGCAGAATGTGGCGTTCGTGCCCGGCGCGCCGTTCTACGTTGGCACGCCGCAAGCGAACACGTTGCGACTGTCCTTCGTCACGGTGCCGCCCGAGAAGATCGAGGCGGGCGTGGGCCGCCTCGGCGCCCTCGTCGCGCAGACGCTGGAGCGCCGCGCCGCGTGACGTGCGCACTCGCGCGAACCGTCAGCCCCTAAAACGCCGGGCCGGCGCGATCCAGCGCGATCCGGCGCTGATTCGGCGCTGATCCGGCGCTGATCCGGCGCTGATCTGGCGCTAATGGGGTGCCAACCCGGCGCCAATCCGTTGCCAGTTGCGCTCACGCGCGATCGCCCAGCCCTCTTCCGATACACTGATCGGTCCGATTCAACGCATCTGCAAGGAAGCCGTACATGTCCGTCTACGACAAACTGAAGCAACTGGGTATCGAACTGCCGAACGCCGGTGCCCCCGCCGCCGCATACGTGATGAGCGCGCAAACCGGCAATACCGTGTTCCTCTCGGGCCATCTGCCGAAGAAGGACGGCAAGGTCTGGACCGGCAAACTCGGCAAGGACGTGAGCGTGGAAGAAGGCAAGGCCGCCGCGCGCGCCGTCGCCATCGAGCTGATCGCCACCCTGCACGCGCACACGGGCGATCTGAACAGGATCAAGCGCATCGTGAAGCTGATGAGCCTGGTCAACTCGACGCAGGAGTTCACTGACCAGCATCTGGTCACCAACGGCGCCTCGGAGCTGTTCGCCGAAGTGTTCGGCGAGGCCGGCAAGCACGCGCGCTCCGCCTTCGGTGTGGCGCAGATTCCGCTGGGCGCATGCGTGGAAATCGAGCTGATCGCCGAGCTTGCCTGAGGCCGGCGCCACGACAGGCGTTCCACGATCGTCGGCGCGGCACGAATATGCGCGGCGCCCCACAGCACCCCACAGCACCCCATGGCGCCCGATGGCACGCGCAGCCGGCGACGGTGAAGACCTCGTCGAGCAGGTGCGGCGGTTCGTCGCCGGCAGAACTTCCGCGACTGTCGCGGCAAAGCCAGCAGCCTCCCCTGAACCGGGGAGGCTGTTTTTTTTGCGCTGACGTCGACCGGTAGCCCGCGCGAGGCGCATGGCGGCGGCATCGGATGATGTATTAGGGTGCCTGCGTACCCGGGCAGGCCCCGCTGCCCGTGCGGCCTGCCGGGCGTTGATATCAGACGGGCTTGCCGGTCCCGTAGGCACGCCGCATGGCCACGGCCACCGAGAGCGACAGCACGACGGCAACGCCCAGCAGCGCCACCACACCGTGCCAGCCGTGCGCCTTGAGCATCACGCCGGAATAGCTGCCGAGCAGGCTCGAGCCGAGGTAGTAGAAGAAGAGATACAGGGCCGAGGCGATTGCCCGCCCTTGCGTGGCGCGGCGGCCGACCCAGCTGCTGGCCACCGTGTGCGCACCGAAGAAGCCGAAGGTGAAGATCGCCAGACCGGTCACCACCCCGAGCACCTGCGAGGCGAGCATCGTGACGAGTCCCACGAGCGCCAGCGCCACCAGCACCCACAGCAGACGCGCGCGGCCGACGCGATCCGACAGCGGCCCCGCAATGAACGAGCCGATCACGCCAATGAGGTACATCGTGAAGATCGCCCCGATGGCCGCGTGAGGCAGATGAAACGGCGGCGCAGACAGATGGAAGCCCAGGTAGTTGTAGACGCTCACGAAGCTGCCCATCATCAACCCGGCGAAAAGATACAGCCCGAGCAGCGCGGGATCCGCGAGGTGGCGACGCGCGTGCCCCACCGCTTCGCGCACGGACATGTGGCGCGGCGTGAAGCGGCGCGAATGCGGCAGACTGCGAGCAAACTCCAGCCCCATCGCCAGACATACCAATCCGATCACGGCCACCGAGACGCGCCACGAGAACATGTCGGCGACGAACGCCGCGAGCACGCGTCCGGCCATCCCGCCGAGAATGTTGCCGCCAATGTAGAGGCCCATCGACATGCCGAGCGAGCCCTGGTCGATTTCCTCGCTGAGATACGCCATCGCAATGGCCGGCAGCCCGGACAGCGCAAGCCCTTTGAGCGCGCCGAGGACCACGAGCGTCTCGAAGTTCGTCGAGAACGCGCTCGCGAGCGTGAGCACCGACGAGCTGAGCAACGCAATGGTCATCATCCGCTTGCGGCTCACGCGGTCCGCGGCCACGCATGTCACGAGCAGGCCCAGCGCCATCATCATCGTGGCCGCCGACACCGACCAACTCGCCCGGGCGGGCGTAATGCCGAACGTCACCGTCAGCAGCGGCAGCAAAGACTGCATGCAGTACAACTGCGCGAACGTGGAGAAACCACCGAAGAAGAGCGCGCGGCTGATCACCACGTACTCGCGTGTGCCGCGCGCGACGCCGGCCGGTAGCCCGGGCGCGGAATGACTGCCGGCGGCGGAATTGCCGGCGCTAAGCGAAAGAGAATTCGTTGACGCCATGTTGCTGGCCCGCCTGACGGGCCGTAGGAAGGGATACCACGGATGATAGGTTTGCCGTTACCTCGCGTCCAATATATATTCAAGCGATCTTTTCATATAAAAAACAGATCAATTGAATCTCGAACCATGGAACTGCGCCATCTCCGTTACTTCGTCACGGTGGCCGAAGAGCTTCACTTCAGCCGCGCAGCGCAAAAGCTCAATATCGGGCAACCGCCGTTGTCGATGCAGATCCGCGCGCTCGAGGAGGAACTCGGCGTAGCGCTGTTCGAGCGCTCGCAGCGGCGGGTCTTCCTGACGACGGCGGGACGCGCGTTTCTCGCCCGGGCGCGCCAGATCCTGGCCGACGCCGAGGCCGCGCGTCAGGAGGTGCAGCAGATCGCCGGGGTCAACGCCGGCGAATTGCGCATCGCCTTCACGACGTCAGCGCCCATGACCAATCTCATGAAACGCGTGCTCACGAGCTATCGTCAACGCTACCCGCGCGTCACGCTCATGCTCAGCGAATCGCCGTCGGAGCGCCAGCGCGAGGCGCTGATCGCACGCACGCTCGACATCGGCCTGTTGCGCCAGGCCGACGACGCCGCCCCTGTACCGGGACTGACGTTCGAGACGTTGATGGACGAGGCGCTCGTCGTGGTACTGCATCAGGGCCATGGGCTGGCGCGGCGCGCGAGCGTGTCGATTGCCGATCTTGCCGGCGAGGCGTTCATCATGCATCCGCCCGACGTCGGTACGGCCGTGGACGGGAAGATTCGGAAAATGTGCGCACGCGCGGGTTTCACGCCGCGTGTGGTGCAGGAGGCACGCGAATCGACGACGATCGTCGCGCTCGCGGCAAGTGGTCTCGGCGTGGCGATCCTGCCAGCGGCGGTGCGCTGCATCCAGATCGAGGGCGCCCGCTTCATGGACATCGTCGAGCGCGACGCCCACACCCCGCTGCTGCTGGCCAAGCGTCGCGACGACAATGGCCCGCTCGTGCAGGCGTTCGTCGCGATGTGTCACGAAGTCGCGGGCCAGCGTCAGGAAACGCCCTCGCCCGAAGGCTGACGTCGCCGCGTGCCGGCCCGGGCCCGGCCCTCCCTCGCGCCCCCTCGCCTCCCTCGCCCCTCGTCAACTGCGCAACGAAGCCGCCAGGCCGATGACGACCACGCCAAGCACGAGATTGAGAATCACGAGCCGGCGAATGCCGTTGACGGCTGCCGCGCCGTCCGGCCACGATTGCGCTTGCACCGCGCGTTGCAGGCGGGGGAACAGCGCAAAGCGGATGTGACCGAAAACCAGCATCATCACCACCCCGACGCCGGCCATGGCGTGCACGGGCCAGCGCGCGTGCGCGCCGCCCATCGCCATCATCATGTGGCCGCCCGAGAGCAGAATGACCACGATGGCGACACCGACCCACGTAAAAAAGCGCGTGAAAGCGGCCTCCCACAGCGGCAAACGCTGCTGCGGCGAGAGTTCGGAGGAGGCGGGCCGCAGGCACGCCAGCGCGAAGAACATCCCGCCGATCCAGACGGCCACGCTCACCAGATGCAGGAACAGGCTCAGGACATAAACGCTCATGCGTGACTCCCGTCAGGATGCCGACGGCGCGGCCGGCAGCACCGGCTCGAGCGAGCGCGGCTTGAAGGTCGTGAACTTGACGGCAGGCGCACGGCCCTTGCGGGCGCGCTTGCCGATGTTCGGCGCGAGCGCATCGCCCGAGAGCGTCTCCGACTGAATCTTGCCGCCGCGCACCTCACCGTACACCGTCACCCCGGCTTCGCTGATCGGCACCGCCGACACGAGCGTCTGCTTGCCCTCGAGCCCGATCAGCGTCACACCACGGCCGCCGCCGGTAAGCGACTTCATTTCGTCCATGCCGAAAACGAGCAGCCGGCCGTCGCTCGACAGACACGCCACCGCGCTCGCCCCCGGCCAGATCGGCGTCGGCGTGAGCGGCTCGGCGCCCTCGTCGATGGTCATGAACGACTTGCCGGCCTTCACGCGACTCACCATGTCGCCAAGCTTCGTGGTGAAGCCAAAGCCGTTCGACGTGGCGAGCAACAGTCCCTGCTCGCTCGACGCCGCGTAGTAATGCAGCAGACGCGAGCCCGACTCCAGTTCGATGAGCGACGTGAGCGGCACGCCGTCGCCGCGCCCGCCGGGCAACAGCGCCACGGCCACCGAATACACGCGGCCGTTGCTGCCCCAGGCAATGAGCGGATCGACGGTGCGGCACTCGAACGCGCCGTACAGCGAGTCGCCCTGCTTGAACGAGAAACCCTGCGCGTCGAGACCATGGCCCTTGAGCGCCCGCACCCAGCCTTTCGCGGATACGACCACCGTCACCGGCTCGTCGAGGACCTTCGCCTCGGCCACGGCGCGCTTCTCTTCCTGGATCAGCGTGCGGCGCTCGTCGCCAAATTGCTTCGCGTCGGCTTCGATTTCCTTGATGATCAGGCGCTTCATCGCGCTGTCGTTGGCGAGCAGGTCTTCGAGCTTCGCCTTCTCGTCGCGCAACGCGGCGAGTTCCTGCTCGATCTTGATGGCTTCCAGACGCGCGAGCTGGCGCAGCCGGATTTCGAGAATATCGTCCGCCTGACGCTCGCTCAGGTTGAACGAGCTCATCAATGCGGCCTTCGGCTCGTCGGATTCGCGGATGATGCGAATCACTTCGTCGATATTCAGGAAGACGATCATCCGACCTTCGAGAATATGGATGCGATCGTCGACCTTGCCCAGACGATGCCGGGAGCGGCGCGTGACTGTCTCGAAGCGGAACCCGATCCACTCGGTGATGATCTCGCGCAACGACTTCTGGCCGGGACGGCCATCTGCGCCGACCATCACCAGGTTCACCGACGTGCTCGACTCCAGGCTCGTGTGCGCGAGCAGCATGGTGATGAATTCCTGCTGGTCGATGCGGCTCGACTTGGGCTCGAACACCAGACGCACCGGCGCGTCCTTGCCCGATTCGTCGCGCACCGCGTCGAGCATGGCCAGCACCGACTGCTTGAGGTTCTGCTGCTCGGGCGTCAGCGACTTCTTGCCGAGCTTGACCTTCGGGTTGGTGATTTCCTCGATCTCCTCGAGCACCTTCTGGCCCGAGGTGTTCGGCGGCAACTCGTACACCACGGCCTGCCACTGGCCGCGCGCCATCTCCTCGATCTTCCAGCGCGCGCGCACCTTCAGGCTGCCGCGACCGGACTCATATGCGGCGCGAATCTCCGCAGCGCTCGAGATCAGTTGGCCACCGCCCGGGAAATCGGGTCCGTGCACGTGCGTCATCAGCTCGGCGTCGTCGAGCTTCGGATTGCGAATCAGGGCCACGGCCGCCGAAGCGACCTCGCGCAGATTGTGCGACGGGATTTCCGTCGCCAGCCCCACGGCAATGCCCGACGCACCGTTGAGCAGCACGAACGGCAGCCGGGCCGGCAGCAGGCGCGGCTCTTCGGTCGAGCCGTCGTAGTTCGGCACGAAGTCCACCGTACCGGCATCGATTTCATCGAGCAGCAGCCTCGCGATAGGCGTGAGGCGCGCTTCCGTGTAACGCATGGCCGCCGCGCCGTCGCCATCGCGCGAGCCGAAGTTGCCCTGGCCGTCGATGAGCGGATAGCGCATGGAGAAGTCCTGCGCGAGGCGCACCAGTGCGTCATACGCGGACTGGTCGCCGTGCGGGTGGAACTTGCCGAGCACGTCGCCGACCACGCGCGCCGACTTCACCGGCTTGGCGTCGGCTCCAAGGCCCATTTCGTTCATCGCGAACAGAATGCGGCGCTGCACCGGCTTCTGGCCGTCGCAGACGTCCGGCAAGGCGCGGCCCTTGACTACGCTGATGGCATAGTCCAAATAAGCACGCTCGGCATACGCGCCGAGCGTCAGCGTGTCGTCATCCGACGGTTGCGTAAAGAGATCTTCTACTTGTTCCATAAAACCTGTGGGTCTGCTGCGAACGTTTGACGAATGTTCGGTGGGACGTCGACCGCGAGATCATACCAAGCCCGCTGGTGCAAAACGGCAAAAACGCGTCCAGGCGGCGAAGCGGGGAGGCTGATTTCGGAGTCACGGAAGCGGAAATTGCCGGGATTCCGCCGGGCGTCACGGAAAAATCCCCGAATCCGGGCCGCATCCGGGCCCCGGCAGCCGCCGTTGCCGGCCTCAGTCGGCTGGCGGGGCGGAGGACAGCCCTTGCGCGGGGGCCAGGTCGCGAGCCGACGCGTTCGGCATGGTAGCAGGCACGACCGGCAGGCCGGACGGCGCTCCCAGGATGACGTGCACGCGACCGTGCGAGCCGCTCACGCGCGCATTGCCGATCTGCCCGGCGCCGCCCGTGGCGCGCAGCGTCCTGCCGCCGGCCACGGCGTCGGGCGCATCGGGATTGAAGCGCCGATAGAGTTCGAGCACGGCGGCCACGTAGTCGCGCGTTTCCGCATGGGGCGGGATCTGATCGGCGTGGCGCGCCACCGCGCCCTCCCCCGCGTTGTACGACGCGAGCACGAGTTCGAGCCGGTCGGGATATCGGGCCTGGAGGTCCCTCAGGTAACGGGCGCCGGTCAGCACGTTGGTGCGTGGGTCGGTGAGCTTGTCGGCGACCGAGCGTTTCGCGTCGGCGCGCAGGCCGTAGCGCTCGCCCGTGGCCGGCAGCACCTGCATCAGCCCGACGGCCCCCTTGGGCGAGACCGCGTCGCTGTCGAACCCCGATTCCGCGGCAATCACCGCCTTGAGCAGCGCGGCGTCGACGTGAAAGCGCTGCGCGGCCTGCGTGATGACGGGCGCGAGCTTGCGCAGATTCGGATGACGTGCGAGGGCGTCATAGAGGCGCGAGCGGTCGGCACCGCTCACCACGCCGCCTTGCGCGGCGCGCGGATCGACGCTGCTGCCGCTCACCACGAGCCGATAGCGCGCGTCGAGCCGGCGCGCGGCGAGATGAGCGACGCCGTTCTCGTCGACGTAGCCGTAGAGTTCCGCAAGCGCGGGCGGCGGCGCGACAAGCAGTGCGGCTGCCAGCGCGGCCCCTGCGAATCGCGCTACGAGCGGCAGGGAAAACGTTCGGTGGACGGCCCTCTCGCCATCCGCCGTCGAGTCGTCGTTACTGTTGGCCTTTGACATGCACCTTGATCGTCTGGCTCATGGCCGGACCGTAGGACTGGTGCGCACCGTTGGCGAACTGCATCGTCAACGTGTGATCGCCCGGCGTCAGGTTGACGCTCGTCTCGGTCTGGCCTTTGCCGAAGTGCAGGTGGGTGTCGTCGGTCGGCACCACCTGACCCGCGGGAATCGGATCGCCGTCGATGATCAGATGGTGATGACCGGTATTGGACGCCATGTCGCCCGCCGGCTTGATCGCCATGCCCTCGACGCCGAACTTGACCACTACCGGGTTCGTCACCGTCGCGCCATCGGTCGGCGAGACGAAGAAGACGCGCGGCTGGGCCGACTGCGCCAGGGCGGAAGTGCTGGCGCCCGCCAGCAGCAACGGCACGAAAATGCAACGCATAGAACGCAACATAACGCGACTCCCGGTAGGGTGAAGGTTGGATTATCCCACTATGTGGGCGCTCACGCTGATCTGGCGCAGTGTGAGGCGCCCGCCGTTACCACCATGTCAGGCTAGCGCCCGGACATCGGTTCGAACCTCCGCACGAGAACATCGTGCGAGAACATCGTGCGAGAACGTCGTGCGAGAACGTCGTGCAAATGGCGAGGCCAATGCCGAGGCGAATGTCGCCATCGACGTCGACACGCGGACATCGACTCAGATGTCGGCTTCGACCTCATTGCCCTTGGCCTCGAGCCAACTGCGCCGCTGCGCCGCCTCGCCCTTGCCCATGAGCATGTTCATGCGCGCCACCGTGGCGTCGAAATCGAGGCCGCCCAGCGCCACCGGGCTCAGGCGACGCGTATCCGGGTTCATCGTGGTTTCCCACAACTGCTCGGCGCTCATTTCGCCCAACCCCTTGAAGCGGCTGATCGACCATGCCGTCTCGCGCACGCCGTCCTTTCGCAGCTTGTCGAGAATGGCCTCGAGTTCGCCTTCGTCGAGCGCGTAGAGCTTTTGCGCCGGCTTCTTGCCGCGTGCCGGGGCGTCCACGCGAAACAGCGGTGGACGCGCGACGAACACGTGGCCCTTCGCAATCAGCTGCGGGAAGTGCCGGAAGAAGAGCGTGAGCAGCAATACCTGGATGTGCGAACCGTCGACGTCGGCATCCGAGAGGATGCAGATCTTGCCGTAGCGCAGATTCGACAGGTCCGGCGTGTCGTTCGGGCCGTGCGGATCGACGCCGATCGCCACCGCGATGTCATGCACTTCGTTGTTGGCGAAGAGGCGATCACGCTCGGTCTCCCATGTGTTGAGCACCTTGCCGCGCAACGGCAGGATCGCCTGGAACTCCTTGTCGCGCCCCATCTTCGCCGAGCCGCCGGCCGAGTCGCCCTCGACCAGGAACAGTTCGTTGCGCGCGATGTCCTCGGTCTCGCAATCGGTCAGTTTGCCGGGCAGCACGGCCACGCCCGAGCTCTTCTTCTTCTCGATCTTCTGGCCGGCACGCGTGCGCGCCTGCGCCTGACGAATCACGAGCTCGGCGAGCTTCTTGCCGTGTTCGACGTGATGGTTGAGCCACAATTCGAGCGCCGGACGCGTGAAAGACGACACGAGGCGCACCGCGTCGCGGCTGTTCAGCCGCTCCTTGATCTGGCCCTGAAACTGCGGATCGAGCACCTTCGCGGAGAGCACGAAAGACACGCGCGAGAAGACGTCTTCCGGCAGCAGTTTCACGCCCTTGGGCTGCAGGTTGTGCAACTCGATGAAGCCGCGCACCGCCTGGAACAGGCCTTCGCGCAGGCCCGATTCGTGCGTGCCGCCGGCCGGCGTCGGGATCAGGTTGACGTAGGACTCGCGCACCTGCGCGCCATCTTCCGTCCAGGCGACGACCCAGGCCGCGCCCTCGCCCTCGGCGAAGCTGTCTTCGTTGCCGTCGGCGAAGCGCTCGCCCTCGAACAGCGGAATGAGCGGCTCGGCGCCCCCCAGCGCTTCCACGAGATAGCCGCGCAGGCCCTGCTCGTAGAACCACGATTGCTCTTCGCCGTTCTTCTCCTGACGCAGCGTGACGCGCACGCCCGGCAACAGCACGGCCTTCGAGCGCAGCAGTCGCTGGAGCTCACCGAGCGGCAGCGTGGGGCTGTCGAAGTACTTTGCGTCGGGCCAGACGGTCACACGCGTGCCGCTCTTCTTCTCGCCGCGTTGCGCGGGGCGCGAATGCAGCGCCACGCTGACGTTGCCGCCATCGGCGAATTCGAGTTCGGAGACCTGAGCGTCGCGCCAGACGGTCACGGCAAGGCGCGTGGCCAGCGCGTTGGTGACCGACACGCCTACGCCGTGCAAGCCGCCGGAGAAGGTGTAGGCGCCGCCAGCGGCCTTGTCGAACTTGCCGCCCGCATGCAGCCGCGTGAACACGATCTCCACGACCGGCACGCCTTCCTCGGGATGGATGCCGACGGGAATGCCGCGACCGTCATCCTCGACACTGACCGAGCCGTCCTTGTTGAGGGTGACGAGAATCTGCTTGCCGTAACCGCCCAGCGCTTCGTCCGAAGCGTTGTCGATGACTTCCTGAATGATATGCAGCGGATTTTCCGTGCGGGTGTACATGCCCGGGCGCTGCTTGACCGGCTCGAGGCCCTTCAGGACCTTGATGGAAGCTTCACTGTATTGGGCGGGCGTGTTTTTTTTCGACATAGCGTGACTGAATTGGGGTGCAGCGCCCGTCGATTATCCACAAATCCTGTGGACAACCACGGGGAAAACCCATTAACACATGACAAAAGTGACGCCGGATCAACGACTTGCATTTCGGCGCCCACAGAATGAGCACGCCGAGTGCGCCTGGCACCGGCTCGGGTGGCCCGGGTGCGGGGCCGCCCGATGAATCGCGGCCTATTGTACTGTCACTCGACAAGCGCATCGCGCGACGTGGCCGACAGCCGAACGCGACGCGCCCCGGATACCCCGGCCGTCCGCCGTGCGCCGCTCGCCAGATGACGCGCATGGCGCAGGCGTGTTACGCGCTCTCGCCGCGCTGCTTGGCCTCGAGCACTTCCCAGCGTTCGAGCGCTTCGAGCAATTCCAGTTCAATGGCCTCGAAACGTTCGGACAATGCCGCCCCCGCTGCCGGATCTTTCACAAAGATGGCGCCATCCTCGAGCTTGGCCGCGGCGTCTTTCTGCTCCGCTTCGAGGGCCGCGATATGCTCGGGCAGGCCGTCGAGTTCGCGTTGCTCCTTGTAGCTGAGCTTGACCGTGCGGTTGGCGCTGCGCCTGGGCGCGCTCGGGACGTCCTTGGCCGCGTCCTCGGCCGGCGCGCGCTGCGCGGCCAGCGCCTGGGCGCGCTCGCGTTGCACCTGCCAATCGGTAAAACCGCCCACGTACTCGCGCCAGTTGCCGTCGCCCTCGGCCGCGATGACGGACGTCACGACGTTATCGAGGAACGTGCGGTCGTGGCTCACCAGGAACACCGTGCCGCCGTACTCTTCGAGCAGTTCTTCGAGCAGTTCCAGCGTTGGGATGTCGAGGTCGTTGGTGGGCTCGTCGAGCACCAGCACATTGGCCGGACGCGCAAACAGGCGTGCGAGCAGCAGGCGATTGCGCTCCCCGCCGGAGAGCGACTTCACCGGCGAGCGCGCGCGCTCCGGCGAGAACAGGAAGTCGCCCAGATAGCTCATCACGTGCTTGCGCGCGCCGTTGATCTCGATCCAGTCGCTGCCCGGGCTGATGGTGTCGAGCAGGCTCTTCTCGGGATCGAGCTGCGCGCGCATCTGGTCGAAGTACGCCACCTGCAGGTTCGTGCCGACGCGGATCTGGCCGCTGTCAGGGGCGATCTCGCCGAGGATGAGCTTGAGCAGCGTCGTCTTGCCCACGCCGTTCGGGCCGACGAGGCCGACCTTGTCGCCGCGCATGAGCGTTGCGGAAAAGTCGCGCACGACGACGCGCGCGTCATAGGCCTTCGTCACGTTGGTGAGTTCGGCGACGATCTTGCCGGACTTCTCCGCCTGCGCCACATCCATGCGCACGTTGCCCTGGATTTCGCGGCGCTCGGCACGCTCGCTGCGCATCGCCTTGAGGCGCTCGATGCGCGACACGCTGCGCGTGCGGCGCGCCTCGACGCCCTTGCGGATCCACACCTCTTCCTGCGCGAGCAGCTTGTCGAATTTCTCGTTCTCCACGCGCTCGACTTCGAGTTGCGCAGCCTTGCGCTCCTGGTACTGCGTGAAGTTGCCCGGATAGGAGAGCAGACGTCCGCGATCGAGCTCGACGATGCGAGTGGCCACGCGATCGAGGAAACTGCGGTCGTGCGTGATGAACAGCAGCGCGCCGCGAAAGCCGATCAGCAGTTCCTCGAGCCAGCGAATGGCGTCGAAGTCGAGGTGGTTGGTCGGCTCGTCGAGCAACAGCACGTCCGGACGCGCCACCCAGGCCTGCGCGAGCGAGACGCGCTTTTGCATCCCGCCGGACAGGTCGCCCACGCGTGCATGGGCATCGAGGCCCAGTTGCGCGATGGTCGTCTCCACGCGTGTTTTCAGCTGCCACGCGTCGGCGGCATCGAGCGACGACTGCAACGCGTTCAGACGGGCGAGCAGCGCGTCGTGCTCCGCGCCCTCGGGCGCCTCGGCCAGCGCGCTCGCGGTGCTGTCGTAGTCGGAGAGCAGTTCATGCCATTCGCCCAGGCCGAGCGAGACGACGTCGAACACGCGCTTCTCGCCGTCGAATTCGGGCTCCTGCGGCACGTAGACGGTGTGCAGGCCGGCCTGGCGCGCGACGAGGCCGTCATCCGGCGCGGTGAGTCCCGCCACGATCTTGAGCAGCGACGACTTGCCGGCGCCGTTGCGCCCGATCAGTCCGACGCGCTCGCCGGCTTCGAGCGAAAAATCGGCATTGTCGAGCAATGCCACGTGACCGAACGCCAGTTGGGCGCCCGTGATGGAATACAAGGCCATGTGTCGGGAAACGCGAGAACCGCAAAAGCACTATTGTAGTGCCGGGCACGGCGGCCCGGGCGGAGAAGGGGACTGGGGGCGCGGCGCCGCGGCATGGCCGCGCTCAGACCAATGCGCTCACTGCGGCACGCACCATCTCGATGTGGAGGATGCCGTCCTCGTCGTATGGCTCGCTGGCCTTGACGAATCCGAATCCGCCATAAAACGCTTCGAGGTGGGCCTGCGCGCCGATGCGCAATGGCGTCTCTGGCCATTGCACTTCGGCGATCGCGACGGCGCGGGCGAGCAGCTCGCGTCCCAGCCCCGTGCCGCGATAGGCGGCGGTGGTAATCACCCGTCCGATCGACGCCTCCTCGTAAGCGAGGCCCGGGGGAAGCAGGCGCAGGTACGCGGCGATCTGCAGCCGATTGGCTTCGTCGCGCGCCTGAGCCACGAGATGGAGGCTATGCGGGTCGCGTCCGTCGATGTCCTGATACGGACACCGTTGCTCGACCACGAAGACGGCGTTGCGCGCCGACAGGATGCGGTACAGCAGCGCGCTGCCCAATTCATCGAACGACTTGCACATCCATTCCATTGCCGACTCTCCAGCCTCGCACGACTTGCGGTGTGAAAGGCGGGACTATAGCACCGTCGCCAGACGACGATGCCAGCATCACGCAAGGGGAATGGACGGCAGAAAGGCCGGCTTACTGATAGTAGACGATGCCCTGCTCGATGTCGGCACGGGCGTTGCGCTCCGCGTCATCGAGCGCGTTGCCTTGCGTGGCGAAGCCGTAGGCCGTCTGTACCTGATAGACGCCGACCTTTTCCATACCCTGGCTGGTCGGACGATGGATTTCGTAGAAAGCGTCCCAACGGGCGTTGTCGCGCTCGACGGCGCGCACGCTGTACTGGAATTCCTGATATTGCGTTGTTTTCATTTTCTGTTCCTTCTTACTGCAAAAAATATGACTGATAACTATCCCTCTCGAATCGGCTTACGGTGATGAGAGTGCAAAACCGCACAAATGTTTCCGTGAAGTGCACGCAGCGTATCGGCCCAATGTGACGGCCACGCGACATTGGCGTGACTGACATGCGACGCATTGGGTCGACGAGAGACGGCGTGCGGCGAGTGGCCCCATGCGCGCCGGCACCACGCAATGCGCGGACAAGCGATCCTGGGCAACTTCCTGTTTCGGGGGAATGGCGGCGTGCCGGCCCACGGGCCCGGCGGCAAGAACGTCGAACTATCCGGGTTCGTTACGAACCCGCGTCGAAGCGTTCCCGGCCTCTTTGGGTCGGCACATGGCCGCACGTGGCGACATGTGGCGGCACACCCCGCGCGACACATCTGTGTAGTGGTAATCGTGTCGTGCGGTGGCCGTCGCCGGACGGACAGGAGCGTTGCCCGGCGTTTCATGCCACGAGAACTGCGTTCATTCGGTCCCGAAGTTGACGGGCAGATCGACGCAGTTGACGAATGATATCAGAAAACAGCGTCCCGTGCATCGACGGGCGGCAACCCCTCTCCGGGCGGGGGCGCGGCCGCCCGGGTTCGCCGGTCCGATCGGGCGCCCGCCCGTCCCGGCAGGGCTCACGGCATTACGGTACGGTCGTCGATTTTCGCGAGAATCCAGTACATGTAGCCGGCGAACGCGCCGAAGATCACATGCCCGGCCACCATGATCCAGGAGCGCGACTCGATGAACCAGGGGAACAGTTGCGTCATCACGTAGAAGTTGACGGCGTAGACCACGAGTCCGAACACGGCGCCGGCAATCGAGACCGTGACGACGTCGGAGTCGAGCCGGAACGGCGCGATGATGGCGCCGAGCACCACGCCCAGCACGACGCCGATGGCCGCGTGGACCATGAGCGCCATGGCCACGATGGACACATCGAACGTGGCGGGCTGCGACAGGATGCCCGGCCCGAGCACGATGGCGGCGACCATGCGCGGCGGCACCCACGGACTCTGGCCGGTGACCAGCAGCACCATGAGCATTTCGACGGCGCAGAAAAAGGCGCAGGCCACGAAGCCGGCGACGGCGGCCGCCGCCCAGTCGGGCGAGCGGTGCGTGAAGCGATGCGACTGGAGGTGCAGTTCCATGATGTCCTCCCTGAAAGGGTCACTCACAGAGCCGCCGGCGGGACCGGCAGTGTTTTCAGGATAGAACAATCCAGCGCTGGCGATGGGCGGTCGTCTCGCTATACTTGGCGTCAACCCGCCGCCGGCGGGACTTCAGGGGAGAGATCGTATGTTCAACGGACTTCTCGGCTTGCTCATCGGCATTGTGCTCGTTGGCATTCCCGTCTGGCGGATTCTCACGCGCCTCGGCCTCTCGCCGTGGCTCACCGTACTGGCCTTCATCCCGATCGTCAACGTCATTTCCCTGTGGCTGCTCTCCTATGCCAACTGGCCGGGGCAGCGCAACACCATGTAGGCGCCCGGCGAGACAAGGCTGGCCCATCGCCTCCTTCCGCCTCCTTCCGCCTCCTTCCGCCTCGTTCCGGCCGACCGGCGGCCGATGCTCCGCTTTCGGGGCGTGGGCCCCGCCCCGACCGTCCCCCCGTCCAAGGCGAGCGCGCGCTTCGGCGTCGCGCCCGGCCCCGATCGGCAGGCGGGCCCAGCGCCTTCAGGCGGGCCCTCGTCGAGCGCAAACGCGCGTCGTCGCTCGCCCGTGGTGCAGTGCGGTACGGTAGAATGTTCGCCAAACACCGAACACTGGACAGGCATGAGCACAGAGCTGAACGCGGCATCCAATTTCATCCGCAACATCATTGACGAAGACAACCGGTCGGGCAAATGGGGCCAGCGCGTCGAGACGCGTTTTCCGCCCGAGCCCAACGGCTATCTGCACATCGGTCACGCCAAGGCGATCTGCCTGAACTTCGGCGTGGCGCGCGACTACGGCGGCGTGTGCCATCTGCGCTTCGACGACACCAATCCCGAGAAGGAAGACACCGAGTACGTCGACTCGATCATCGACATGGTCAAGTGGCTCGGCTTCCGTTACGACACGCCGCAGAAGGAACATCTCTATTTCGCGAGCGACTATTTCGAGCAGCTCTATCAGGGCGCCGAAATCCTGATTCAGCGCGGCAAGGCCTACGTCGACAGCCAGAGCGCCGAGGACATGCGCGCCAACCGCGGCACGCTTACCGAGCCGGGCAAGGACTCGCCGTTCCGCAACCGCTCGGTCGAGGAGAACCTCGACCTGTTCCGCCGCATGCGCGCGGGCGAATTCGCCGACGGCACGCACGTGCTGCGTGCGAAGATCGACATGGCGTCGCCCAACATCAATCTGCGCGACCCGGCCATCTACCGCATTCGCCATGCGCATCACCATCGCACGGGCGACGCCTGGTGCATCTACCCGATGTACACCTACGCGCACCCGCTCGAGGACGCGATCGAGAACATCACGCACAGCCTGTGCACGCTGGAGTTCGAAGACCAGCGCCCGTTCTACGACTGGGTGCTCGGCGAGCTGGCCGACGCCGGCATGTTCACGCGCCCGACGCCGCAACAGATCGAGTTCGCGCGCCTGCAGCTCACCTACGCGATCACGAGCAAGCGCAAGCTGCGTCAGCTCGTCGACGAAAAGTACGTTGACGGCTGGGACGACCCGCGCATGCCGACGCTCGTCGGCCTGCGCCGTCGCGGCTTTTCGCCGGAAAGCCTGCAACTGTTCTGCGAGCGCATAGGCGTGGCCAAGTCCGCCTCGTGGATCGACATGAGCATTCTCGAGCAGGCGCTGCGCGATGACCTCGATCCGAAGGCGCCGCGTGCCACGGCCGTGCTCGATCCGCTCAAGCTGATCATCGACAACTATCCGCAAGGCAAGCAGGAAGACTGCCAGGCTCCGGTACACCCGCACTTCCCCGAGCGCGGCATGCGCACGTTCCCGATTTCGCGCG
Organism: Pandoraea nosoerga; assembly: GCF_902459585.1. Taxonomy (GTDB): domain Bacteria; phylum Pseudomonadota; class Gammaproteobacteria; order Burkholderiales; family Burkholderiaceae; genus Pandoraea; species Pandoraea nosoerga. The sequence goes on along the minus strand of NZ_CABPSC010000004.1, from coordinate 135,158 downwards.
AGCTGTGGATCGAGCGCGAGGACTTCCAGGCCGAGCCGGTCAAGGGCTTCTTCCGCCTGTTCCCGGGCAACAAGGTCCGCCTGCGCTATGGCTACGTCGTGGAGTGCACGGGCTTCGATACCGATGCGAACGGCAACGTGATCGCCGTGCACTGCAACTACTTCGAAGACAGCCGTTCGGGCACGCCGGGCGCGGACAACTACAAGGTCAAGGGCAACATTCACTGGGTGAGCGCGCCGCACGCACTGGCCGCCGAAGTGCGCATCTACGACCGTCTGTTCCTCGATCCGAATCCGGACGCCGGGGAGAAGAACTTCCTCGATTACATCAACCCGGACGCCAAGCGCGTGACGCAAGCATACGTCGAGCCGGAACTGCTGAGCGTTAAGCCCGAAGACCGCGTGCAGTTCGAGCGCCACGGCTACTTCGTGGCGGACCGCCACGATTCGGTCCCGGGCAAGCCGGTGTTCAATCGCATCGTGTCGCTCAAGGACAGCTGGGCCGCCAAACCCGCGAAGGGCGGCGGCAAATAAAGCGATGTCGGCAACGTCGCCGACATCCGCAACGTCTGTCGGACAACACCCGCGCCGTTGAGCGCGGGTTTTCTTTCTGGGGGCGGCAGCCGCTCGCCTCCACCGCACCCTGGCGTGCTCGCCCCTCCCACGCATCCGGGAGGATTCGAGGCCGGAGCACCAGGCCGACCGCCAGGCCGACCACCAGGTGATCACCGGGCTGATGTGCCGGCTCGAATACGGACTATAACGCCCGCATGCGCCCGGCCTGCGCCGTTCGGCGTAAGCTCGCGCCCATTCGATTCCGTCTCGCGCGACGGACGGCTTGTGCGGAGCTCTCCCAATGCCCCCCGCCCACGCAGGTCCGCCCATGCGTTCGTGCTCATCCGCTGCCGATGCCCTCGCTCCCATCCACGCCCGCGTCGATTTCGCTTCGCCCGGCCCTCCTCTCGCGTCGCTGGTTGACGTCGGCGTTGCATGGCACGGCGGCCAGTTTTGCGCAGATTTACTTCATTCCGTCGGCCGGCGCCGGGTTGCTGTTGTTTGCCGTACTCGCGTTGGCCGACTGGACCGCCGCGCTGAGCGGACTGGCCGCGAGCGTTACCGCGTCGGTGGTCGCGCTCGGACTGCAGCTCCCGCGCGAGGCTCGGCGCGTCGGGTTGTTCGGGTACAACGGCGCGCTCACGGGCATCGCGTTCAGCGCGTTCTGGCAGCCGGATGCGGCCTATGCGCTGTGGCTCGTCGCCTGCGTCTGCCTGACGGTACCCGCAACCGCGGCCCTCGTCCGCCGCAACGTTCCCGCCCTGACCGGGCCGTTCGTTGGCGTCATGATGTTGTCGTGGGCCGCGCAATCGTGGCTCGGGCTGATGCCGCGCGTTGGTGCGCCCGGCTGCAGCATGGGCACGCCGGGGTTCGTTTTCTGTGCCGTCGGACAAGTCGTATTCGTGGCGCCGCTCGTGCTCGGACTGCTGGTCTGGTACGTGCTGGCGCTCTGGAATCTACGCGCGACGTTGTGGGCGCTCGCCGCAGGCGTTCTCGTGTGGTCGGTGCTGGCGCTCATGGCAGCGCACTGGCCCGCACTGGCGGGGCATGCCGTCGGCATTGGCGTGAATGCGTTTCTCGCGGCGTTGGGCCTGGGCGCGTTCGGGCGCCGCCCCCTGCTGCGCCTTGTCGGCGCCGGATTCGCGGCCTTGCTCTGCGTCGGCCTCGGGACCTGGCTCGAACCGCTGGGATGGCCCTACTTCACGCTTCCGTTCAATCTGGCGGTCTGGATCGTATTGGCATGCGGTGTCACGGCACGGTAGTCAGCGCACCGTTGTCGGAACCCTGTTGTGAGATAGCGGCCGCGTCGTGCGCCTGGTCGCGGGCCTGATCGCGAGCCCAATCGCGGGCATGATCGCGCGCCTGATCGGGGGCCCTCGGCTGGCGCCCCCGAGGCGCGCCCGCGCGGCCGCCGACGGCGCCCACCGGCGAGGCAGCGAGGCAAAAAAATGCCCGGAACCGTGACGTCCCGGGCACTCGCGCTTTACCGACCTCGTGATGACGAAGCTACCGTCCTCGCGGCAGCGTCGGGTCAGCTTCCCCGTGTGGTTTTGGCCTGCCCTGACTCGCGTCCGAGCCGTTGCTTCGTTGTTATGGCGGCATCCTCCCTGACACCCGCAAACGCCCCCCGACGTTGCGAATCGTTACCGGAGCCCAGGCCTCTTGCGTGCCATACCTGTATCAACGGCCGGTCACGGAAAAAGTTGACGGGGGTATACACCGACGCTTTTTGCGGTTTTGCCAGGCGAGCGCGTTCGCGGCGGTTCGCGCGGCCGGCCGCGATGACGCGCCGCGCCAGCGCATCCACATCACCTCATGCCGGTGCGCCCCCCTCCGTCGCACGGCGCGAGACGGCAGGCGTCTTCACGACCGCGTACCGCGCCAGCGTCTGCCTGCGTGCGACATCGTGCGCCACCACCGGGTGCGGATAATCGCGGCCCAACGTCACGTTCGCCGCCGCGAGCACGTCGGCATCGGCGCGCCATGGCGCATGGACGGCCTTGCCCGGCAGGCCAGCGAGTTCCGGCACGTATTTCCTTATGAAACGCCCCTGAGGGTCGAACTTCTCGGACTGGGTGACCGGATTGAAGATCCGGAAGTATGGTTGTGCGTCGCAGCCGGTGGAGGCCGCCCACTGCCAGCCACCGTTGTTCGCCGCCAGATCGAAGTCGTTGAGCGCCCGGGCAAAGTAGGCCTCCCCGCGACGCCAGTCGATGCCCAGGTCCTTCACCAGAAAGCTCGCCGCCACCATGCGCAACCGGTTGTGCATGTAGCCCGTCTGGCGGATCTGCCGCATGGCGGCGTCCACCAGCGGATAGCCCGTCCGGCCCTCGCACCATGCCGCGAAATGGGCGTCCGCCGCCGCGCCGCTGGCCCATACGATGGCGTCGCAGGCGGGCTTGAACGCGCGCTCGACCACGCATGGGTGGTGATGCAGGATCATGAAGTAGAACTCCCGCCAGATCAGCTCGCCCAGCCACGCCCGAGCGCCGCGGCCGGCCTCGCCGCCGCGCAGCATTGCGGCATGGGCCTCGCGCGCCAGCGTGCGAATCGAGAGGGTGCCGAAACGCAGATGGACGGAAAGATAGCTCGGGCCGCGCACCGCCGGGTAGTCGCGACGCTCGTGGTAGTGCGCCATGCGCGGCAGGAAATCGTCCAGCAATTGCCGCGCGCCGCGCTCGCCGGCAGGGACTGCCATGCGCCGCGCCTCAGGCACGTCGAAACCGAGCGCCGCCAGCGTCGGCACCGCCCCCACGTCCGGCGGCGCCGGGGCCAGCCGCTTCAGATCGGTCGCCCGCCCGTGCGGCGCCAGATCGGCTGGCCGGACCTGCCTCAACCACGCGCGCTGATAGGGCGTGAAGACGCTGTACGGTTCTCCTTGCGCGCTCAGGATCTCGCTGCGCTCGAAGATCACATGGTCCTTGATCAGTTCGAAACGCATGCCGAGTGCGTCGAGCGCTCGCGACACCGCGCGGTCTCGGGCGAGCGCCGCGGGCTCGTAGTCGCGGCCGGCAAACACCGCCTGCACGCCAAGCGACTGCGCGAGCGCGGGGATCTCCGTCACCGGATCTCCGTGCCGCACCATCAGCGCGCCCCCCTCGCGCTCGAGCGCCTGTGCGAGTTCGGTGACACTGTCGTGGATGAACGCCACGCGACGGTCGTCGCGCGGCAGGTCGGCAAGGATCGTCGTATCGAAGACGAATGCGACATACACCTGAGCGCACGCCGCCAGCGCCTGCGCCAGCGTCGCGTTATCCGTGCAGCGCAAGTCGCGCCGCAGCCACACCAGTCCCTTGTGGAATTCGCTCATGTCGGAATGGTGCGACACGCGTCGCACCTGCCTCGGATGGGTTCCTCGAATCCCGTACCATATCGGCATCGCGAACTTTATGCCATCGGCATGGACGACTTCATGACTCGGATGTTTCCGACTTTGGCCGGCGCGCGTCGCCTCGCGCCAATGCGGCTTTGCGCGGTGGCCGCGCTACTGCTGACCGGCTGCGCGACCCCGTCAAGCCCGTCGGCGCCGGCGTCAGCAACCCGCCCCGCGGCGTCCGACGCCGCGACCCTGCGCGAGCGCCACCTGGTGGCCGCAGACGCTGCCGCGGCCCAATACCGCACTTGCCTCTACGGTCATGTCGCGCGCTACGTCAACCTCGTGCCCGATCCGGCCCGGCTTGCCGACGAAGCGGCGACCGAGTGTGCGCCGATCAGCGAGCGTTTCCGTCGCGAGCGACAAGCGGCCATCGCGACCTACACGACGCCGGCCGACGCCGCACAACAAGCCGATGCGGCCACGCTCACACTGCAGGCCGACGGGCTTCGCGTTGCGCGCGCTCGCGCCACGGAGCTGCGCGCGCTGCAATGAACGGTATCGCGAGGCCCGCGCCCGGCAACGCCGTTACGTAGTCTCCCGAACGTGCTTTCCCTAATCGGGCAAGCCCCGATTGGCGAACGATGGCCGGCTGACCAAAATGAAATCGCCCTCTTACGTCCTTTTGGGGGTACTGCGACAACGTCATTTGCCCGCTTCGGCGGGCATTTTTCTTCGGTATCCGCAGGAGTCTGCCCCTGATGTCCGGGGCAAGGAGACGGCGATGTCCATCTTCTGCCGACGCGCGGCAGCGCTCACTTGCCGTCGCGCTCATGCCGCGCCGGCACGTCCTCGTCCGGCGACGCTTCCCGCGATGCACCCGACGCCCCCTTTTCCGGCTCGTCGTGCCCCAGCCACCTGTGCGCGATATCCTCGATCGGCCCGCCGACCGCCAGCACGATGAGCAGCAACACCATCGCCGCGACGGCGATGTGCCAGCGTCCCAGCCCGCAGATGATGCCGATGCCAGTGGTGCTCCAGAGCGCCGCCGCCGTGGTAAAGCCATGTACCGAGCCGCCGCGGTTCGGCCGGACGATGCAGCCTGCGCCGAGAAAACCGATCCCCGCAACGATACCCTGCACCACCCGGCTCACCGACGAGGCGTCATAGGACAGCGACGTCCCGGGGAATGGCACGACGGCCAGCACGAACAAGGCTGAACCGAACGAGACGATGGCCAGCGTGCGCAGCCCGACGGACTTGTGGTGCAGGTTCCGGTTGAGCCCGACCATGCCGCCCAGCACGAGCGCGGCCATCAGCCGCAGCATGACTTCGATGATCTCCGCCATCCCCCACCTCCCGCGCGTTCGAGCTACGTTTGCGATGTTTCATTATCGCCCGCGCCAGCCCGACCGAGCGACGCACCGCCGTCCCAGTCGTCGAAAAGCCGCAATTGCCGCGTCGCCTGCGCCTCGAGCAGCCGCACCCCCACGCCCAGCAGGCGGACGGGCTTGCGCCGGCGTCCGACAGCTTGTGCGAGCAGTTGATGGCACTGCGCAGGATCGACGCCAAGCGCGCCCGCTTCGGCCGTCGTGCGTGAAAAGTCGGCAAAGCGAATCTTGACGAAGACCTTGGCCACTGCGAGCGGCTCGCTGCGGCGCGCCCGTTCGATCCGCTGGGCCAACTGGTGCAGCAACGGCTCGAGGGCCGTGGCGCAGTCGGCCAGCGTGCGCAAGTCACGCGTGTAAGTCGTCTCGACGCTGATCGATTTGCGCTCGCGCTCCGGCGACACCTCCCTCGTGTCGATGCCGCGGCAACGCTCGTACAACCGTTGCCCGAACACGCCGAAACGTTCGATCAGTTCGGTCATGGAATGGCGGCGCAGGTCGCCGCACGAATCCACGCCGAGCGCGCGCAGTTTCTCTGCGGTGACCTTGCCCACGCCGAACAGGCGTTCGACGGGAAGCGCGGCCACAAACGCGTCGACTTCGGCCGGCCGCACGACAAACATGCCGTCCGGTTTGCGCCAGTCGCTGGCGATCTTGGCGATGAACTTGTTCGGGGCCACGCCGGCCGAGACGGTCAGCCCCACTTCGGCGGCGACGCGCGCGCGAATCTCGCGGGCGATGAGCGTGGCCGATCCTTCGCATCGCTCACTGAGAGTGACATCGAGATATGCCTCGTCCAGTGACAGCGGCTCCACCAGTTCGGTGTAATCGCGATAAATCGCCATGATGCGTTGCGACGCCTCGCGATAGCGGTCCATCGACGGCGGGATGATGTGCAGGCTCGGGCAAAGCTTGAGCGCCTGTGCCGACGGCATGGCCGAGCGCACCCCGAAGGCCCGGGCTTCGTAGTTGCAGGTCGCCACCACGCCGCGCTGGTCAGGCTGTCCGCCGACGGCCAGCGGGATGCCTCGCAACGACGGGTTGTCACGCATCTCGACCGAGGCGTAGAAACAGTCGGCGTCGCAGTGGATGATCTTGCGCGTGGTGGTGGACATGGCGGACAGGCGAAAACACTGTGCAAATATACAGCATTCGCGCAACGTATGCGCCTCATCCGTGACATCGTCTCACCGCACGGGCAGGAATTGCAGGAATTGAGCGCCGAGCAGGTTCTGGACATACCCGATGCCTGCGCGGCGGTACTTCTCGTCGAGCATTTCGGCGAGCAGATCGAGCCGGCCGATGATTTTGCCGAATTCGCGCTCGAAGCTCACATTGCGTACGTCCGCCATTTCGTTGGCCAGCAGCAGCGGCCGCCCGGACAGGTCGTGGCGGCTCGCCAGCAGCCATGCCGCGATCTCGACGTTGCGTGCGGCGTTGTAGATGCGCTGCGCGTCGAGTCCGTCGCTCAGGTAGAACACCGTGGCACCGCCGTGCGCCGTGATGATCGTGTCTGCCAGGCTAAAGACGAAGGCCGCCACCCGATCGCCGTCGAACGACGGTTCGAGCGACAGCGACAGCGCCTTCACGTCGCGCAGATCCTTCAGTCCGGGCAAGCTTCGACGCTCCTCGACGCACGCACGCAACTGCGCCATCGCCTGCGCCTGCGTTGCCGCCCCGCTCTTGCGCCATTCGCGCGGATTGCGCTTGTACAGCTTGTCCGCGAGCCGATAGAGGCTCTCCAGATTCGCTCGCATGCCGAGCGTGGCCATGCGGTTGATGTCAGTCTGCGCAAGGTCCGCGGTGGTCATGGACGTCGAACGGACCTTGCCGCGATCCGTGGGCGCGTCCTGATACGACGCGCACCCCGCGCACACGGCGAGAGCCAGCGCCGCCAGCGCGTATGCCGGTTGTGCCAGCCGTGGCGCCCATCGTACTGGCGGCACCGGCACTGGCGGCACTGCCCGCACCGGCTGCGCATGTCGTTGTCGTCGCGGCCGCCGCGCAAGCCGCCCGTGCAGTCCATACCGTTGGGTCATGAGTCGTTCGCTATCGATCAGCGACCGACTCTACGCGATCAACGCGCCGACTTCGCACCAGCACCGGCGGAAAATTGTGACAATCGGTAACGCGCCCTCCTTACAGACCTCCTGGTCAATCACGCCCCTCTTCAATCACCCCCTCTTCAATCGCCCCCTCTTCAATCACCCCCTCTTCAATCTCGCCTCGCGGCCCAACGGCTGCTTCAAGGCACCAACGCTTCGCGCGCCTCGGCGAAAAGCGGATGCGCCATCGCTTCTTCAAGCCGGAGCACCGGCGTGACGCAGCAATCGGCGTGCGCAAAACGCGCGGTCCACTCTGCCTGCGTGGCGCTCGCGAACACCGCCGCGAGTTCGGCCTGCAGCGTGCGAGCGTCCTCGGCGCCGACCGCCTGCCCGAGCGACCAGTGGCGAGTCTTCCAGTCACTGCGTCCGAGCACGTCGCACAGGGTCTGCCAGAACTTGAGCTCGAGCGCACCCACCGCCATGTAACGCCCGTCCTGCGTGCGATAGACCTGATAGCACGGCACGCCGCCGTTGAGCACGTCGTCGCCGGCGCGCGGCGCCCGCCCTTGCCGATGCATGGCGACGGCCGGCACGAGGTTCGATCGGAACACCTCGTGCGTCATTGAAATGTCGAGCCATCGTCCGCGCCCCGTCCGCTGCGCCGAGACCAGTGCCGCGAGCACGGCCTGCACTGCCGCCTGTGCGCCGCCATAAAGGTCGCCGATCTGGAAATTGGGCACGATGGGCGCGTCGCCCGCATCGCACAACTGGTCGAGCACGCCGGCGTAGCCGATGTAGTTGATGTCGTGCCCGGCCGCCTGCGACATCGGTCCGTGCTGTCCGTACCCTGAGATCGACGCCATCACGAGCGACGGCCGATGCCGCGCCAGCGTCTCGTAACCGAAGCCAAGGCGCGCCATCACGCCGGGCCGAAACCCTTCGAGCAGCACGTGCGCACGCGCGACGTGCCCGAGGAACGTCGTGCGGTCCGCGTCGTCCTTCAGGTCGAGGCGCGCCACCGTCTTGCCACGATTGAGCAGCCGCCAGAACGCGCTCGGCGCGGCTTCACCCTCGCCCAGCATCATCTCGCGCGCGTAGTCGCCCGAGCCCCTGTCCTCGATCTTGATGACCTCCGCCCCCATCTCCGCGAGCCGCATGCCCGCCAGCGGACCGGGCAGCAGACGTGTGAGGTCGAGCACCACGACGCCCGCGAGCGGCAGTTGCGGCGCGGTGAAAGACGGATCGGAAGACTCGGCGGCGTTCCTGCCGCGATCGCTGCGCGGTGCGCCGGACGTGCCGGGCGTATCCGATGTGTCGGATGTGTCGGATCTGTCGGATGATTGGCTCATGACGTGGCGAATGATGACGGTGGGATAGCCACACCGTACCGCGCCAGGGCGACTGCCCGCAAGCAGAGAGCGGGCATAAGCGGTTCGGACAACTCCGAATCGTCGGATTACGGGATGGCTCGCGGCGCGCGCCGCCTTTGCTGCCAGACGCGCCCCCGCCACGGCGCAGGTTCGCCTCCCCTCAATCGTGGCCGCCCTCCCACAGCACGGGCCCGGCGCCATTGTCCGGCGCGTCGGCGCCGGCGAGCGCCCCGCGCGCGCGCCCGTCCATCGGTCCGGCCACGACACCGTCGCTCCGCAGCTTGGCGATCTGCGCGTCGCGATAACCCAGATCCCGCAGAATTTCGTCGGTATGTTCCCCGGTCGAGGGCAGCGGCCGACGTGCCGGCAGCCGCTGTCCGCCCATCGTGATCGGCAGCAGCGGCACCTGCGTGCGCTCGCCGTCGTCGGTCTCCAGTTCGCCCAGCCCCCCGCTGGCCCGCAGGTGCGGGTCGTCGAACAGCGCCTGGGGCCTGACGATCGGCGCAAACGGCAACCCGTGACGCTCGAATGCCGCCGCCAGATAGCTCGCGTCGAAGCCCAGCACCATCTCGCGCAGCAACGGCAGCAGCCAGTCGCGCTCGCGCACGCGGTCGTTGTTGGTAGTCAGTCGCGCGTCGTCGGCGAGATCCTGACGGCCGAACACGTCGCAGAAAATACGCCACTGTGAGTCGCTCACCACCGCCAGAAAAATCTGCGCGCCGTCACGCGCGGTGAACACGTCGTACACGCCCCAGGCCGACACGCGCGCCGGCATCGGGTCCGGCGCCACGCCCGTCACCGCGTATTGCTGCATGTGCTGCGCCGCGAGCAGCACGCAATTCTCGAACAGCGCGCCCTGCACTTCCTGCCCGCGCCCCGTGGACTTGCGCTCGTAGAGCGCGGCCAGCGCGGCCAGCGCGCCGAACACGCCGCCCATGATGTCGTTGACCGACGACCCGGCGCGCAGCGGCTGCCCCGGCGGCCCCGTCATGTACGCGAGCCCGGCCATCATCTGCACCACTTCGTCGAGTGCGGTGCGCGTGGCATACGGCCCCGGCAGAAAGCCCTTCAGGCAGACGTAGACGAGCGCCGGATTGAGTCGCGAGAGCGTGGCGTAATCGAGACCGATCTGTCGCATGCGTCCCGGCTTGAAGTTCTCCGTCACCACGTCGGCGGTCGTCACGAGACGCAGGATCAGCTCACGCCCCTCGGGCCGCGTGACGTCGACGGCCAGGCTGCGCTTGTTGCGGTTGAACGTGCGGAAGAAGCCCGCGCCGGTGCCCAGCAGCCGCCGCGTGGCGTCGCCGCCGACCGGCTCGACCTTGATGACGTCCGCGCCGAGGTCCCCGAGCACCATGCCGCATGCCGGCCCCATCACCATGTGCGAAAACTCCACGACGCGGATGCCTTGCAGCGGCATCGGGGTCGCAGGGGTCACGTCCTGCATCGATTACCCTCCGGAAGCGGCGCCCCACGCCTCGCCGTGCCGTCGCGCACCGCGCTGCCGGCATGCGTGGCGAAGCCGTCGCGTCGCAATTGATCGAAGCCGACGAGGTAGCCCGCCAGCGCGCTCGCCGCCACCGTTGCGGGGCTGCCCAGCCACATCTGCCCGGGCCCCGAACGACCAGGGAAATTCCGATTCTGTGCGCTGATGACCACCTCGCCCGCCGTTTGCGACACGCCGGGCCCGGCATTCACGCAGGCGCCGCATCCCGGGGCAAGCAGCGTCACGCCCGCTGCGCGGAATACCTCGGTATAGCCCTGCGCCTCGCACCACGTCCGCACGTCCTCGCTGCCGTACTGCAGGTAGAAGCGCACGCCATCCGCCACCCGGCGCCCTTGCGCGAGGCCCCAGGCGAGCACGTCGTGGCAGGCCCGCAGATCGTCGCGCTTGCTGCCCGTGCATGAGCCACCGTAGGCGATGTCGATGGCAATCGGCGCCGACAGGCGCGAGAGCGGCAAGCCGTTGCCCGGGTCGCCGGGGCTGGCCACCATGGGCTCCAGGCCCGCGCAGTCGATTTCGATGACGTGGGCGTAGGACGCCTGCGCATCGCTCGACATCCACGGGGCAATCTCGAAGTCGATGCCACGGCGCTCGCGCAGATACCGCACGGTTTCCGCGTCGGGGGCGACAAGGCCGGTGAGCCCGCCGATCTCCGCGACCATGTTGGTCAGCGTCGCGCGCTCATCCGTGGACAGATGCGCCACCGCCTGCCCGGCGAACTCGATGACCTGGCCGATGGCGCGCCCGTCGCGAATGTAGGGCAGATGCAGCAGGTGCAACGCGAGGTCTTTCGCGCCAACGCCGGCCGGCAGCTTGCCGTGCAGGTGCACGAGACAGGTGCCCGGTACGGCAAGCCGCACGTCTGCCGTCAGCCAGGCGTTGGCCATCTCGGTCGCGCCCACGCCGAACGCGAACGCCCCGATTGCCCCGCAGTGCGGCGTATGTGAATCGGTGCCCACAACGACCTGTGCGGGCAGCGCATAACGCTCGAGCATCAGGGCATGGCAAATCCCCTCCGAGCCGCCGCCCGGCGCCCGCCCGTGCAGGCGCAGATCGTGCTGCGCACAGAACTCCCGCTGTACGGCGCCCAGCCGCCGCGCCGCGTCGAGCAACGCCGGGGGACGGCCGCCGTCGGCGCTCACCGCCTCCAGATGCGTGAGATGGTCCTCGAAACAGAGCATCGACGCGCGCTCGTGCAAATCCGGGGCGGCATCGCCGAAGGCATGTCGCAGGAAGCTCACGGCCATCGGCGTGACGTACTCGTGCGAGAAGCGCCAGTCGGCCGGCACGAACACGGCGTCGCCGGCCCGCACGCGCGGCACGCCGAGCGCCCGGGCAACGATCTTCTCGCCATAGGTCATCGGCCCCGCGGCATGCGACGGTGTCGGCGGCACCACCTCGCCCGCGAGCCGCCGGCGCGTGTAGCTGAACAGGCCGCCGCTTCGCACGATCGCTTCGGCCAACGGGTCGCAGTCTTCGAGGAAGACTTCGATGGGCACCTCGTCGCCCGCCTGCAGACGCTCCGCGAGCGTGAGGTCGGTCGACATCAGCAGCCCCAGGTTCTGACAGTTCTGCGCGTAGATGCGCTCGAAGCTCTCCGCAATGACGATGCGAATGCCCGCGCACCACTCGGCGAAGGGACTTGCCTCGCGCGACGAGCCCTTGCCGCGACGCATGCCGGACACCGACACCACGAAGCCGCCCTCGCGCACGGCGCGCGGCCTGACCGGAAAAGCACCGGCGGGATCGTCGGCGCCTTCGCTGCATCGCAACCCGACGTACACGTAGTCGCCGAGCGTCTCGTCGAACGCGAGGCATGCGCGGGCGGGCGTGATTTCGTCGGTCGATATCTGCTCGCGCAGCGGCCCCGCCTCGTCGCGCGTGAGCGACTCGCCGGCCAGTTGCCGCTTCATGGCGTCGACGCTGTCGCTCAACCACAGCACACGCCCGTTCAATCGCACGGTGGCTTGCATGAGTGCGCTCCTCGAGGTCTGCCGCATGGGTTCACCCGATCCGGGCGCAGGTTCCGTGCCGGACAGCCGCGACGGCGTTGGCGAGATGGAGTCATGGCGTCATGGCGTGCAAGCGCGCGTTCCTCAGGGGTACTGGCGATTGGCTTGCGCAGCGAAAGTGTTGGTCCAAGTGTCGCCCAGACGAATCTGCGCGGGCCTGACCTCGGGGGTGAACGAGGCAAGCGCCCTGAGCGCCGTGGCCGGGCCGCCGGGCGGCATCATGCCGTCAGGCGAGAACGCCTCGCGACAATTGTCGAACGCCTTCAGGTACAGCGTCTTGTCGCCGAGAAGGTAGGGCTCCGGAACGGTCTTGATCAGATCGGCCGCCGAAGCGTGCTGCAGCCACTTGTCCGCGCGCACGATGGCATTGGCCAGCGCCTGCACCGTGCGCGGGTGCTTCTGAATGAAGTTCTGGGGGGCGTACATCACGGCCGCCGGCATCGGCCCGCCGAACACGGCCCGCGTGCCGGCCTGCGTGCGCGTGTCGACGAGGACCTTCAGATCGCCCGATTCGGTGAGCAGCGTCATCATCGGGTCGACGTTGGAAATGGCGTCGACCTGCCCGCCGCGCGCCGCGGCCACGACCGTCGCGTTGCTGCCGACGCCCACGATGGACACGTCACCCGGCTTGAGTCCCGCCTGGGTGAGCGCCACGTTGACCAGCATGTGCGTGCTCGAGCCCGGCGCGCTCACGCCGATGCGCATGCCCTTCAGATCCTTGACCGAGCGGACCTGCGCGGCATGCGACCTGACTACGCCAAGCACGAGTTGCGGGGCGGCGCCAAGGACGACGAACGACTGATACGTCAAGCCCTTGGTCTGCATGAGGAGCGTGTGCTCGAATGCGCCGGTGCCTACGTCCGCACTGCCGCCGACCACGGCCTGCAGGGCTTTGGAGCCGCCGGCAAAGTCCTCGATGGTCACGTCGAGTCCTTCCTCTCGGAAGTAGCCGAGCTGCTCGGCGATCGTGAGCGGCAGATAGTAGAGGCCGGGCTTGCCGCCGACGGCGATGGTGATCTTCGGTTTTTCGAGCGGCTGGGCCGGTGCGGCCGAGGCGCCGGCGCTCAGGCTCAGCGCCACGAGGCCCAGCGCCATCAGCGCAAGCACAAGAATCAGACGTCCCACGGCCTCGCGCACGCGGCGCGCTTCGGCTTGTGTCATCGCGTGTCTCCCCCCGCCGGATGCGGGATACAGGCGCGCCCCGGCTCGTCGGCCGGAATCGCTATCGGCTCCAAGAGCATCGTTCGCCGCCCCGCCCTTCGACAAGCGGTGTTTCGGCATGCCAGACATCGTCGTTCACGATGCCTGGCGCCGGTGCCGCCTCACTGGCCACGTCACCGGCCGCATCACTTGCCTGGTCACTTGCCGGGTCACTTGCCTCGCCGCCCGCGACGTCACGTGTTACCCCTTGTCACGTTACGTGCGCACAAATGGTCGACCAGCATGCGCGAGGCGACCGGCAACGCGTCGTAGCGGCGCACGCAAACGATGAGACGTCGCTGCGCCCACGCATCGGTGAGTGCAACGATGCGCAACGCCTCCCCGTCCGTCACCTGCGAATAAATGCCCACGGCTTCCTGCGGCGCCACGGCCAGTCCCAGCTGGGCGCGCACCATCCGGCACACGGCTTCGAACGTCGAGACGTGGATGCGAAACTTGACCGTCTTGCCCTGCTCGGCGGCGAGCCGGCGCAACACGGTGTACATGGCGCTGTCGGGGTGTACGCCGACGTGGTCGAAGTCGAGCGTATCGGTAAAGGCCAGCTGTTGCGCACCGGCGAGCGGGTGTTCGCGGTGCAGGACCACCACGATGCGATCGTGACGGTATGGGAAGACTTCGACGTCGCGCGTGTCGACCGCGTCCCAGCAGATGCCGATGTCCGTTGCGCCGTCGGCCACGCCACGCACCACCTGCGCGCTGGTGTGCTCTTCGAGGTCGACCTTCACGCCTTCATGGCGGCGCAAAAAGGCGCCGAGCTCGTCGGGCAGCGTTTCGACGATGGACGAGACGTTGGCGAAGATGCGAATGTGGCCGCGCACGCCGCTCGTGTATTCGGACAGGTCGCCCTGCATCTTCTCGAGACTGCGCAGAACGTTGCGCGCGTGGTGCAGCAGCGCCTCGCCGGCGGGCGTGGCGCGCACGCCCCACTTGTGTCGCTGCAGCAGCGCGGAGCCGACGAGCGACTCCAGGTCGTTGATTCGCTTGCTGACGGCCGACGGCGCAATGAACTCGCGCTCGGCGGCGCGCGCAATGCTGCTCTCTTCGCAAACGGCCACGAACAGTCGCAATGAGACGAGGTCGATTCGCCAAAGCGCCATGCCCATCTCCCGAAGGGATTGCATTGACCGCGATTTTGCGGCGAGTGTGGCGAAAACGCCACTCGGCGCCGCCCCGGCGACACAGGAAAACAACAACCGGCAGCCGCCTGTGGCGGCGAGCGGGCCCGGACGACGCTCGCCCGAACGGGTAGCGGGGAGCTCGCGCCTGGCGCGCCATTGGCGCCAAGGCGACGGCGCGACGACGGTGGGACCGAAGCGATGGCACCAGGGCGACGGCATCAGCGCAACGGCACCAGGGCGACGGCACCAGGGCAACGGCACCAGGGCGACGGCGCGAAAGCCGCGGCGCGAAACCACTTCGGACCGACAGGTTGCACCCCGCCACCGGACGTCTTGCGTCCGTCTTCCAGTCCAGGTGCCGGTCCCTCCCCGCAGGACCGCTAGCGCATCGCCCCCGAGAGCAGCACCGCCGTCCAACCGCCGTCTGCCGCGTGGAACGATGCCTCAGGCGGCGGCGCCGACGCCAAGGCCATGAACAGCCAACATTTGCAAATGACGATCGCAAGCATGTTGTTGACGTCCGATCATCCCGGTTTCGCTGCCGGGTCTGATTTGACTATAGTGCGGCGCTATCGGCGGGGCAACTCCCGATCGTTCAAATGTATTTTTCGGGATATCGGCAAGCGCGCCGCGAAGGGCGGCGTCGGCCGGCGAGCCGCCGCCGGTGGCGATGACGTCACCGGCGCCGAGCGATCGCGCGCGCGAGCACCAGCACCGGCAGCATGCCGACGAGCACGAGCGTGAGCGCCGGCACCGCGGCCTCGGCAAGCCGCTCGTCCGCGGCCAGGTGGCTCGCGACGACGGCGAGCGTGTCCATGTTGAATGGCCGCAGTGCGAGCGTGGCCGGCAACTCCTTCATGACGTCGACGAACACGAGCAGCGCGGCCGTCAGTACGCTGCCGCGCAGCAGCGGCAGGTGCACGCGTCGCAGCATCGCCCAGCCGCCCACGCCGAGGCTGCGCGCGCTGGCGTCGAGATTCGGCGGAATGCGCGCGAGGCCGGCGTCGACGCTCTGCAGCGCCGCGGGCAGAAACCGCACGAGATAGGCATAGACGAGCACGCCCGCCGTGCCCGCGAGCACCAGGCCTTCGGCGCCGAGCCGATCACCGAGCCACGAGTCGAGTCGCAATACCGGCGTGAGGATGCCGAGGGCGATCACCGCCCCGGGGATCGCGTAGCCCACGCCGACGAGCCGCACGGCAACGTGCGTCACGCGCCCGGGAGCGAGGCGCCGGGCGTAGCCCAGCACGACGGCGAAGGCGGTCGCCGCGAGCGCGGCCGCCCCCGCGAGACGTACCGTGTTGTAGACCCACTCGCCATAGCGCGACCATGGCACCTGATCCAGTTCGCCGAGCGCCAGCCGTAACATGATGAGCGCGGGCAGCACGAAACCGATGAATAGCGGCAGCGCACAGGCAAGCGTCGCGAACCAGGCCTTGCCGCCGCGCAAGACTGCGCGGCGCGAGGTTGCCGGAGCGCGGCCCGGCGCCCCGTAGTAACGCAGGCGCGCCCGGCTGCGCGCCTCGGCGATCAACAGCACCAGCACCGCGAACAGCAGGCACGCGCTAAGCTGCGCTGCCGCGACGCGGTCGCCCATCGACAGCCAGGCGCGGTAGATGCCGGTCGTGAACGTCGGCACGCCAAAGTAGGCCACGGCGCCGTAGTCGGCGAGCGTCTCCATCAGCACGAGCGCGACACCCGCCGCGAGCGCCGGGCGCGCGAGCGGTAAGGCCACGCGCACGAACGCCTGCGCCGGCGTGCACCCGAGCGTCCGGGCCGCTTCGAGCAAGCGCTGACTGTGCTCGAGGAACGCCGTGCGCGCAAGCAGATAGACGTAGGGGTAGAACGCGCCGGCAAAGACCCACGCCGCGCCGTACCACGAACGGATTTCCGGAAACCACGCGAGCCGCTCAGCCGCGAGCAGCCGGCGCAGCGCACTTTGCACCGGGCCGGCGAACTGCAGGAAATCGGTATAGGCGTAAGCGGTGACATACGCCGGCATCGCGAGCGGGAGGATCAACGCCCACTCCAGCACGCGCCGCCCGGGGAACGCGTAATGCACGACGAGCCAGGCGCTCGTCACGCCCATCACCACCACACCGGCGCTCACGGCCAGCGAGATGCGCAGCGAATTGAGCGCGTACTCGGGCAACACCGTGTCGAGCATGTGCGCGAGAACGGCACGGGTCGCATCGCCGCCGGCGCCAACGGCCGCCACGATGCCGAACATCGGCACGAGCACGACCAGCGCGGGCAGCCATGCCACCAGGCGCCATGCCCATCTGCCGGCCCAACGCCCTCGCCGCGAGCGGCGCACGAGGCGGTGCGCAATCAGCGCTTGCGGCGCGCTCGCGCACGGCAACGGCAGATCGGTGGAGACAGGCTCGGCGGCGGCGCGCGGCGGGGGCGTCGATGACATCGGTAAAGGGCCGTGGAAGCGGTGATCGGTTGGCGCGAGAGGGGCTGCAGGCAACGTGCGCGACAAGATATGGCTCCGTACACGCGCCCGCTCCGCCCTCTGCGCCCCCTCCTTTGGGAACCGACGGATGCCCGCCGGTCTAAAGCGTTGTAAATTATACGCATTCGCAATTGTGACTCTGACGGCCCTGCCCGTGGAAAGTGCCCGGCCCGCCGTCTCCCAGTGATTTGGTACGGAGCGCCCGGGCCTCGCGAGGTGCGTCACACCTCGCGTCGTCCACGGCCAGATCTGCGGCCTCCTTTACGATCGACGACTACGACTCTTACGACGCCAACGACGCCAACGACGCCAACGACGCCTGCCCCCTGCGATCCCCCCGATCCCCACCATCCTTAACGACGCGCTTCCGCCCTCTCCCGATGCCACTGCCCTATCTGCTGCTCGACCACATCAGCGTGAACTACGCGGCCGCCGGCCACGCACACACGGCCGTTCGCGACCTGTCGCTCTCACTCGCGCGCGGCGAGATCGGCTGCCTGCTCGGGCCGTCCGGCTGCGGCAAGACGACGGTATTGCGCGCGGTATGCGGCTTCGAGCCGCTCGCGGGCGGCCGCATCGTTCTCGACGGTCATGAGGTGGCCAATGCCCGGTCGAGCGAGCCACCCGAGCGGCGCCACGTCGGCGTGGTGTTTCAGGACTACGCGCTGTTCCCGCATCTGAGCGTGGCGGGCAACATCGCCTTCGGGCTGGGGCGCATGGCACGCGCCGAACGTGAGGCGCGCGTCGCGACGCTTGCCGAACGCGTAGGGCTGGCCGGGGCGCTCCACAAGTACCCGCATGAACTGTCCGGCGGTCAGCAGCAACGCGTGGCGCTCGCACGGGCGCTGGCGCCCTCGCCGGCCCTGCTTCTGCTCGACGAACCGTTTTCGAACCTCGATCTCGATCTGCGCGAACGTCTTGCCGTGGAGGTGCGGGAAATCATCCGGGCGAGCGGCGCCACGGCAATCCTGGTCACGCACGATCAGCACGAGGCGTTCGCCATGGCCGATCGCATCGGCGTCATGCACGCGGGCGCGATCGCCCAGTGGTCGCCGGCACGGGAACTGTGGCGAGCGCCGGCGAATCGCGTGGTGGCCGATTTCGTGGGGCGCGGTGCGTTCATTCCCGGCACGTTCCGCGGCAACGCCGGGGGCGGCGGCATTGCACTCGAACTCGGGGAAATCGCCGTCTCGCCCGCGCTGGCCGAGCAGTTGCTGCGCGCGGCGGGGGACGCGTATCCCGTCGACGTCGACGTGCTGCTGCGCGCCGACGACATTGCGCACGATCCGGCCAGCCCATTCGAGGCCTTGCTCGTGCGCCGCGCGTTTCGCGGCGCCGATCAGCTCTACACGTTGCGGCTGGCCTCGGGACGCGAAGTCCTCGCGCGCGTGGACGGCGACTTGTCGCACGAGGCCGGCGAACGCGTCGGGCTTCGGCTCGCCGTGCAGCATCCGGTGGCGTTCGTCGCGACGCGGGCGGCATCCGGCGCGCCGGGGGTAATGGGCGCGACAACCGAGGCGACCGCGGAGGCGACAGCGGAGGCAACAACGGAGACGACAACGGAGACAACGGCGGCCTGACGCACTGCGGGGCGCCTGCGCGCAGACGCTGGTAAAATCGCGCAAAACGGATGGGCCTATGAAACAGTACCTCGACTTCATGCGCCATGTACTCGAACATGGCACGGACAAGACCGATCGCACCGGCACGGGCACGCGCTCGGTGTTCGGCTACCAGATGCGCTTCGACCTGCAGGCCGGCTTCCCGCTGGTCACGACCAAGAAGGTGCATATCAAGTCGATCGTGCACGAACTTCTGTGGTTCTTGCAGGGCAGCACGAACGTGCGTTATCTGCAGGAAAACGGCGTGTCCATCTGGAACGAATGGGCGGACGCCGACGGCGAGCTCGGTCCCGTCTACGGCGCCCAATGGCGCTCGTGGCCGACGCCGGATGGCGGCCACATCGACCAGATCTCGCAGCTCGTCGAACAGATCCGCAAAACGCCGGACTCGCGCCGCTTGATCGTCTCGGCCTGGAATGTCGGCGAGATCCCGCGCATGGCGCTGCCGCCATGCCATGCGTTCTTCCAGTTCTATGTGGCCGATGGCAAACTTTCCTGCCAGCTCTATCAGCGCAGCGCCGACATCTTCCTCGGCGTGCCGTTCAATATCGCGAGCTATGCGCTGCTCACGCACATGATGGCGCAGCAGACCGGGCTCGACGTGGGCGACTTCATCTGGACGGGCGGCGACTGCCACCTGTACAACAATCACCTCGAGCAGGTGCGCACGCAACTCGATCGCGAGCCGTTCCCGCTGCCGAAGCTCGAAATCGCGCGCAAGCCCGACTCGATCTTCGATTACCGCTTCGAGGACTTCCACATCGTCGGGTACGAAGCGCATCCGCACATCAAGGCGCCGGTGGCCGTATGACGATTCTGACGCTGGTGGTAGCCCGCGCCGCAAACGGCGTGATCGGACGCGACAACCAGTTGCCGTGGCGTCTGCCGGAAGATCTCGCGCACTTCAAGCGCACGACGCTCGGCAAGCCGGTCGTGATGGGCCGCAGGACTTATGATTCGATCGGGCGTCCGCTGCCGGGCCGTCGCAATATCGTGGTCTCGCGCAATCCCGAGCTCAAGATCGAAGGCTGCGAAGTGGCGGGCTCGCTCATCGATGCCATGCGGCTGTGTGTGGGCGCCGACGAAATCTGCCTGATCGGCGGTGCACAGCTGTATGCGCAAGCACTGGCAAGCGCGGACAAGGTGGTCGTCACCGAAATCGCGAAGGCTTTCGAAGGCGACGCCCACTTCCCGGCGTTGTCGCCGGCGCAGTGGCGCGAGACGGCGCGCGAGACGCATCACTCGCCGGCGCCAAACGACTTCGACTACGCGTTCGTGACTTACGAACGGATTTGAACGCAGGGCCTTCGGGCCCGATCATTCGATCGAAAAAAGCGCCGGCCGCCCTTTCGGAACGGCTCGGCGCGCGTGGTCGCATGCGTGTGCAGCCGACCGGTTCCATGGCGGGGAAGAACGCGCCCGATTGCATCGCGCGCCCGCCCGGCCACGTCAGCCGCCCAGATATGCCTCCAGCACTCGCGGATTACCCAGCAGATTGCGGCCCGTGTCGTCCAGCACGACCTTACCGGTCTCCAGTACGTAGCCGTGCTGCGCAATCTTCAACGCCTGGCGCACGTTCTGCTCGACCAGGAAGATCGTCAGGCCGTCGGCGTTGATCTCCTTTAGCGTGTGGAAAATGCCCTGCACGATGATCGGCGCGAGTCCCATCGACGGTTCGTCGAGCAATAACAGACGCGGCCGTGCCATCAACGCGCGGCCGATCGCCAGCATCTGCTGCTCACCGCCCGACAGGTTGCCCGCCATCTGATCCAGACGCTCCGCCAGCCGCGGAAAACGCTCTAGCACCTTGTCGAAGTCCGGCTTCACGTTCTGCCGATCGCGGCGCGTGTACGCGCCGAGCTCGAGGTTCTCGCGCACCGTCATCGTGGTGAGCGTGGCGCGACCTTCCGCAACTTGCACCAGCCCGCGCTGCACGATCTTGTTCGGCGTCAGTCCACCGATATCCTCGCCTTCGAACAGGATCGTCCCCGCCTGCTTCCTGATGAGACCAGACAACGCAAGCAGCGTCGTCGACTTGCCTGCGCCGTTGGCCCCCACGAGCGAGGTGATCTCGTGCTCACGCAACGAAAAGTCCACGCCCTTCACGGCCTCGATATGCCCGTAGGCGACCTTCAGGCCCTTCACTTCGAGCAGCGCGCTCATGCCTTGTCCTCCGCGCCGACTGCCAGTGCAGCCGCATCATCATCGTCGTCGCGGCCCAGATAGGCCTCGATCACCTGCGGGTTGTGCTTGATCTCGTCGGGCTTGCCCTCGGCAATGATCTTGCCGAAGTTCAGCACCGCGATCCGCTCGCACAGCCCCATCACGAAACGCATGTCGTGCTCGATCATGAAGATCGTGTACCCGCGCGCCTTGATGTTCTCGATCTCGCTCATGAGATCGACCTTCTCGCCGGTGTTCATGCCGGCGACGGGCTCGTCGAGCAACAGCAGCTTGGGCTCTGTCGCCAGCGCACGCGCGAGTTCGAGCTTGCGCTGATCGCCGTATGAGAGATTGTCGGCAATGTCATGTGCCTTGTGATCGAGCCTCACCCACGACAGCAGTTCGTGCGCGCGCTCGCGCGAGCGCTTCTCCATGTCGCGAAAACCCGGCAGCGAAAGCAGCAGGCCGGCCGGACCGTAGGTGAGATGACGATGCATGCCGACCACCACGTTCTCGATCAGCGTCATCTCCTTGAAGATGCGGATGTTCTGGAACGTGCGCGCGATGCCGCGCTGCGTGATCAGGTGTGGCTTCTGGCCCACGAGACTTTCGCCGTCGAACGTGATGCCGCCCCCGGTCGGCTGCAACAGGCCCGTGATCAGGTTGAATACGGTCGTCTTGCCGGCGCCGTTCGGGCCGATCAGCCCGAAAATCGTGCCCTGCGGCACTTCGATGTTTACGTCCTGCAGAACGTGCAGGCCGCCGAATCGCTTGGAAATATTGGAAAGCTTGAGCATGTCGTGTCCTCCTTCCGCTCACGAGGAAGAGGCCGAACGCGTCTTGCCGGCCCGGAACCAACGGCGAAAACGCATCGGGTCCCAGATGCCCTTGGGCAGGAACAGCACGATCAGCACGAGGATCAGGCCATTCACCACAAGACGGAAATCGTTGAACGCGCGCAGCAACTCGGGCAGCAACGTGAGAATCGTGCTGCCGAGCACCGGGCCCACCAGACCATTGATGCCGCCGAGAATCGCCATCGTCAGAATCTCGACGCCACGATCGAAACCGAACTCGTTCGGCCCGATGAAGAACGTCAGGTGAGCGTTGAGCGCGCCCGCCAGGCCGGCCAGCACGGCGCCCAGCACGAAGGCCAGCATCTTGTAGCCCGTGACGTTGATGCCCATGAGGCCGGCAGCCGTCTCGTCTTCCTTGATCGCCTCGAAAGCGCGGCCGATCTTGGAGCGGCGCATACGCCACAACA
Source organism: Pandoraea nosoerga (assembly GCF_902459585.1). GTDB lineage: Bacteria > Pseudomonadota > Gammaproteobacteria > Burkholderiales > Burkholderiaceae > Pandoraea > Pandoraea nosoerga. The sequence continues at coordinate 113,126 of NZ_CABPSC010000004.1, read as the reverse complement.
CCGCCAGCACGATCACCACCGCACCGGCCACGTGCCACCACTGCGTGAGCTGCGGAATGCCGTTCAGGCCAAGCGCGCCGCCCGTGAGGTCTTCGGTGTTGAGAATCAGCACGCGCACGACCTCGCCGAAGCCGAGCGTCGCCATCGCGAGATACACGCCCGACAGCCGCAGCGTGGGCTTGCCGATGATGAACGCGATGAGCGCCGGGGCCGCCATGCCGCCCGCGAGCGACACGGCAAACGAAGTCTCGTAGTTCATCGTGAGCAGGGCCGCCGTGTAGGCGCCGATGCCCATGAACGCCGCATTGGCCATTGCCAGCATGCCGCACGAGAGCGTGAGATAAATCGACAGGGCCAGCAGCGCGTTGGTGCCGAGTGTGAGCACCAGGTTGCTGTAAACCGCCCAGAAATTAGTGAACCAGTCCATTGCGCCCCCGTGATTACGCTTTGCGTTCGAGCACTTTGCCGAACAACCCCTGCGGACGCACCAGCAGGATCAGAAACAGCAGGCCGAACGCCACGGCGTCGCGCATGTTCGAGCCGATGTAAGCCACCGACAGCACCTCGGCAAAGCCCAGGAACAGCCCGCCGATCATCGCGCCGCGAATATCGCCCATGCCGCCGAGAATGATCACGGCAATGCCCTTGTGCAGCATCGGCTGGCCCATGAGCGGGAACACGGCGTTGGAATACAGACCGATCAGCACACCTGCCATGCCGCCCAGACCCGCGGCCGCGAACGAGGTGGCGAGAAACAGCCCTTCGACGTTGATCCCGAGCAGATACGCCGCCTTGGGAGACTCGGCAACGGCGCGCAGCGCGCGGCCGAGTTGCGTCTTCTTGATCGTCGTGATGAGCACGGCCATCAGCGCGAACGAGATGAAGATGATCGCCATTTCGAGCGCCGTCATGTGTACGCCGGCCACGGTGATCGTGTCCTGCGAGACGACGTCGTATGGAAAGCGCAGGTTCTCGGCGCCGAAGATGCCTTGCACGCCGTTGTTGAGCAGAATGCCCACACCGATGGTCGCGATCATCGGAATCAGGTGAGGCGCGCCGCGTTTGCGCAGCGGCTTGAGCACCAGCACGTCGATGATGAGTCCGAGCAGGCCGGCCGCCACGACGGCCACGATGATAGCCGCCCACAGCGGCAGATGCAGACGGACGACGGCTTGCAAGGCGGCGTATGCGCCGACCATGAAGACCGCGCCGTGCGACAGATTGATGACGCCGAGAATGCCGAACACGAGTGTGAACCCGAGCGCGAACAAGGCGTACACGCACCCGAGGGAGAGCGCGTTGACGAGTTGCTGTTCCAGCATGGTGTGTATTCCAGCCTGAGGGACGGGGGCGCGCGCCGCGCGGGGGTGCGGCGTGCGCCAGAAACGCCGATGGGCGTAGCGCCTTTCGGCCCTACGCCCATGCGGACTTCTTCAAGTACTGCCGGGCTGCTTACTTCTCGATGACGTACTTGCCGCCCTTGGTTACGCTCACGATCGGCGCCTGCTGCGCGTCGTAGCCGGCCGGCTTGCCGTTCTTGCCCATCGCCTGACGGAAGGCGAACGCACCGGTCGCGCCGTCATGCTTGACCTTCGGCAGCGCGTCGCGCAGCGCCTTGCGGTCGGCTTCGAGGTTGCCCGAGATCTTCACGTTCTTGAGCGCGCTCGCGGCAATGTACATGGCGTCGTAGGCTTGCGCGGCGAACTGGTCCGGGGCCACGTTGTACTTCGCCTTGTAGGCGCCGATGAACTTCGTGTTGGCCGGCGTGTTGTTCTCGATCGACCAGGGGCTGCCCACCCACAGGCCGTCCGAGCTGCCCTTGGCCAGATCGAACACCTTGACCGAGTTCATGCCGTTGCCGCCGATGAACGGCACGTTGATACCCAGTTGGCGAGCCTGCACCATGATCGGCGCCCCTTCGGCGATCAGCGCCGACAGCACGATGGCGTCCGGGTTGGTCGCCTTGATCTTGGTGAGCTGCGCCTTGAAGTCCACGTCGCCCTTGGCGAACGTTTCCGTCGTCGTGACCGGGATCTTCAGGTCTTCGAGCGCCTTCTTGAAGTTGTCGTAGCCGCTTTTGGTAAACACGTCGTCGTTGCCGTACAGCACCGCGACCTTCTTGATGCCCGTGTGCTTGGCCGCGACCTTGATGGTCTCCGGCAGTACGTCGGCTTCGGTCACCGAGTTGCGGAAAATGAAGTCGCCGATCGACGTGATGCCGTCAGCCGTGTTCGACGTGCCGAACGCCACCGTCTTGCCGGCCTGGGCAATCGGGTCGGCCGCCTGGGCCGAGTTCGACAGCGTCGGGCCGAACACCATGAGCACCTTGTCCTGGAAGATCAACTTCTTGAAGACGTTGATCGCCTCTTCCTTCTTGCCCTGCTCGTCCTCGATCTGAAGCACGAGCTTGTTGCCGTTGATGCCGCCGGCGGCATTGATCTCGTCGGCCGCGAGCTGGAAACCGTTCTTGATGGCCGCGCCATACTGCGCGGCACCGCCCGACAGCGCCTCGGCCACGCCAATCTTCAGATCGGCCGCGTGAGCCGCAGCCACCATCCCCGTCGCGACAAGTGCGCACAGCAACTTGGTCATGGTGCTTTTCATGAGTCCTCTTCCTCCAATACCTAGTCTCTAGTTATGAGAAGGCGCGCCTTATGGGCGCGCCCATTACCCTAACTACCGTGTCGGTTCTCAAGCCGCGGCTTAAGAAAACTCCTAAGCATAACGCAAACTGCTGGCGACGGACACGACAAAAGGGGTTTTGCCCCGTTTTGGCGCATAAATGCAACGCACTTATGGCGCCATAACGGCTTTTTGCAGCATCAATGACCGGCGATGGTCATTTGTTCAATCAGGATTGACCCGACCTCCTTGGTGCCGCGCACGAGCGTGTCGGCGCCGATGGCGACGATCTGGCGGAACATGTCGTTCAGGTTGCCGGCGAGCGTGATTTCCTCCACCGGATACTGGATCTCGCCGTTTTCCACCCAGAAACCGGACGCGCCGCGAGAGTAGTCGCCCGTCACATAATTCACGCCCTGCCCCATCAGCTCCGTGACGAGCAGGCCTGTGCCGAGCTTGCGCAGCATGGCGCGGAAGTCGTCGTCCGGCGCGGTCAGCTTGCTGTACATGCGCAGGTTGTGCGAACCGCCGGCATTACCGGTCGTCTGCATGCCCAGCTTGCGCGCCGAGTAGGTGGAGAGGAAATAGCCCTGCACCACACCGTCGCTCACCACGTCACGCGCGCGCGTTTTCACGCCCTCTTCGTCATAGGGCGCACTGCCCATGGCGCGCGGCACGTGCGGGTCCTCGTGGATGCCGACGTGATCGGCGAAAACCGGCTTGCCGAGACTGTCGACCAGGAACGTCGCCTTGCGGTACAGCGCTCCGCCGCTCACGCCCTGCACGAAAGCGCCCAGAAGGCCGGCGGCGAGGGGCGCCTCGAAGAGCACGGCGCACTTGCGCGTGGACAGTTTGCGGGCATGCAGACGCGCCAGCGCGCGCTCGGCGGCGTAACGCCCGACCGCTTCGGGCGAGGCGAGGTCCTCGGACGCACGCTTGGACGAATACCAGTCGTCGCGCTGCATGTGGCTGCCCGAGCCCGCGATCGGCGAGACGGACAGGTAATGGCGGGAATACGGGTAGCCGGAGAGGAAGCCGCGTGTCGTGCCCAGCATGAACTGCGAGTGCTGCGCCGAGACGCTCGCCCCTTCCGAATTGCGGATGAGCGGACTCACGTCGAGCGCCGCCTTCTCGGCGCGGCGCGCCAGCTCGACCGCATCGTCCGCGCTGATGCGCCACGGATGGAACAGCGAGAGCTCCTGCGGGTGCATTTCGAGCAGTTCGGCCTCCGCCAGCCCCGCGCAATCGTCTTCCGCGGTGAAGCGGGCAATGTTGTAGGCGGCGTCGACGGTGTCATGCAGCGCCTTGCGCGAGAAATCGGACGTGCTGGCGTTACCGCGACGCTGACCGATGAAGACCGTCACGCCCACGAGCTTGTCGCGGTTGCGCTCGATCGTCTCGACTTTGCCGCGCCGCACCGAGACCGACAGTCCGTCGCCCTCCGAAATCTCGGCAGCGGCGTCGGTGGCGCCGAGCGAGCGGGCGTACTGCAATACGTCGCTGACGATTTCCTTGAGTTGGTCCTGAGTGTGCGTGAAGTGCTGGGTCGCTTGAGACATCGGCGCGATTGGGTCAGTAGCTGAATGGGAACCGCCATCTTAGCGCGACTTACTCTCCGTCGCGCGGCGGCCATGCAACTATTTGGCGGCCGCGCGCCGCGCTACAATAGCGCCCATGACGCACATTCAACGCTTTAACCGTATCGCCCACAGCGAGCTTTCCGAGCAAGGTCCGAGCAAATCCCAGCGCAAGCGCGAATCCCATGCCTTGCAGGACCTGGGCGAAGAACTGGTCAATCTGGCCAAGGACGCGCTCGCCCGCGTGCCGATGCCCGAAAACCTCGAGCAGGCCGTGCGCGAGTGCCGCAAGATCACCGCCCACGAAGGCCGGCGCCGCCAATTGCAGTATGTGGGCAAGCAAATGCGCTCGCTGCACGAATCCGAAGTCGAAGCGATTCGCCGCGCGCTCGACGCCATCAAGGGCGTCTCGAAGGCGGAAACCGCCAGGCTGCACTCGCTCGAGCGCTGGCGCGAACGCCTTCTGGCCAGGGACGAAGCCCTCACCGAGTTGCTGGCCCAGCACCCGCAGGCCGACGCCCAGCAATTGCGCACGCTCATTCGCAACGCACGTCGCGAGCAAGCGGCGCAAAAGCCGCCCAAGGCCTTTCGCGAGCTGTTCCAGGCGCTCAAGGATTTGCTCGTGAACAGCCCGGCCAGCCCCGAAACTTCGGAAGACGCCGATAGCCACCTGCCCGAATTCCCAACCCGCGAGGAAGACTGATGGTCGCGCGCTCACATCCGGACGAACTTCGCGTCGGCCTCGTATCGATCAGCGACCGCGCGAGCCAGGGCACCTACGAAGACCAGGGCATCCCGGCGCTGCAGACGTGGCTGGGCAGCGCGCTCACCTCGCCGTGGGTCGCCGAGACGCGCCTGATTCCCGATGACGCCGAAGGCATCACCGCGACACTGATCGAACTCGTCGACACGATGCAGTGCGACCTCGTGCTCACGACCGGCGGCACGGGCCCGGCGCGGCGGGACGTCACGCCCGAGGCCACGCTGCGCGCCGGCACCAGGGAGATGCCGGGGTTCGGTGAGCAGATGCGCCAGATCAGCCTGCGCTTCGTGCCGACGGCCATCCTGTCGCGGCAGGTGGCGGTCATTCGCGAAACCGCCGATCACGCGGCGCTCATCATCAACCTGCCGGGGCAGCCGAAGTCGATCAAGGAAACGCTGGAAGGCTTGCGCGACGCGGACGGAAAGTCCGTGGTGGCCGGAATTTTCGCCGCGGTGCCCTACTGCATCGATCTGATCGGCGGCCCGTACATCGAGACGAACGAGGCCGTGTGCAAGGCATTCCGTCCGAAGAGCGCCATTCGCGCGCCGAAATCCGTCTGACGGGATCTTCGCGGGCCCGGCGCGCTCGGCCTGCCAGCATGGCGCCATGAAAAACGCCAGCGTCATGCGCTGGCGTTTTTCCGGTGTTTCGCCGGGTGTTTCCGCATTAAGCGGCCGCGGCAGGCGCGACGCGCCTGAGCCAGCTCCCACGTCTGGCGGATCAGGCCGATCAGGCGGATCAGGCGGATCAGGCCGATACGATCGCCGCGCCGGACTCGGGGCCGCCAGGCACCGAGGTCCTCAGGAAGTGCTCGCGGTAGTACACGAGCTCGTCGATGGACTCGTGGATGTCGGCCAGCGCCGTGTGTGCGGCGCGCTTCGTGAACCCCTTGTAGACGGCCGGCTCCCAGCGGCGGCACAGTTCCTTGAGCGTGCTCACGTCCAGATTGCGATAGTGGAAAAACGCTTCGAGCTTGGGCATGTAGCGCGCCATGAAGCGGCGGTCCTGGCAAATCGAGTTACCGCACATCGGTGACTTGTTGGGCGGCACGTATTGGGAGAGAAACTCGATCAGCCGGGCTTCGGCCGTCGCTTCGTCGATCGTGGACGCCTTGACGCGATCGATGAGGCCCGAGCGGCCATGCGTCGACTTGTTCCAGTCGTCCATGCCGTCGAGTACCGCGTCCGATTGGTGGATGGCGAACACCGGGCCTTCGATACGACGTGTGAGCGCCGAGTCCGTGACGACCACCGCCACTTCGATGATCCGGTCGCTCTCAGGCTGCAGACCAGTCATTTCCATATCGAGCCAGACCAGATTGAACTCGGCGCGCGCAAGCGCCAGTTCGCTCTCGGCTGGCGTGGAATTTTGGGACGAAGTGGCGGACATGATCGGAGGACTCTGGAAAACGCGTCGGTGGACGGCCAGCCAGGCGCCTGGCCGGTCGAAAGAACTTATAATTCTCGCATACTTCGGATTCTTCTTAAGCGCATGTTCACCTATCTCTTCGTGATCTTCCTGCTGGCGATGGTCATGACCAAACTGTGGCTGGCCGCCCGCCAGATCCGCCATGTGGTCGCGCACCGGGCCGCCGTGCCCGCGCGGTTCGCCGATACGATCACGCTGACCGATCACCAGCGCGCCGCCGACTACACGGTCGCCCGCACCCGCCTGGGCATGGCGGAGATATTCGCGCAGGCCGTGCTGCTCGTGGCGTTCACGCTGCTCGGCGGGCTGAACGCGCTGCACATCGGCATTTCGGAATGGCTCGGGCAAGGTTACGTCGGCCAGATCGCGCTGATCGGCGCCGTGCTGCTCGTTTCCGGCATCGTGGACCTGCCGTTCACCTATATCCGCCAGTTCGTGATCGAGCAGCGCTTCGGCTTCAACCGGATGTCGCTCGGTCTGTTCATTGCCGATCTTCTCAAGGGCACGGCCGTGGGCATTGTGCTCGGCCTGCCGCTGCTCTTCGTCGTACTCTGGCTGATGGAGCGCGCCGGGACCCTGTGGTGGCTGTACGCATGGGTGGTCTGGGTCGCGTTCAACCTGTTCGTGCAGTTCATCTTCCCGCACGTCATTGCACCGATGTTCAACAAGTTCGAGCCGCTCTCGGACGCCTCGCTGGCGCAGCGCATCGAAGGCCTCATGCAACGTTGCGGCTTCGCGGCGCGCGGGCTGTTCGTGATGGACGGCTCCAAGCGCTCGGCGCACGGCAACGCGTATTTCAGCGGCTTCGGGCGCGCCAAGCGCATCGTGTTCTTTGACACGCTGATCGAGCGGCTCTCGCCCGCGGAAATCGAAGCCGTGCTCGCGCATGAGCTCGGCCATTTCAAGCGTCGCCACATTACCAAGCGGCTGGCCGTCGCTTTCGCGCTTTCGCTCGCGTTTCTCGCGTTGCTGGGCTGGCTCGCCGGCCGCACGTGGTTCTATACGGAGCTGGGCGTGATGCCGTCGATGACCGGCAGCAACAACGCACTGGCGCTGGTGCTGTTCTTCCTCGTGCTGCCGGTGTTCGGCTTCTTCGCCAGCCCGCTGAGCAGCCTGAGCTCGCGCAAGCACGAGTTCGAGGCCGACGCCTTCGCCGCGAGCCAGACCGAGGCCGGCGATCTGGTCAACGCGCTGGTCAAGCTGTACCAGGACAACGCCTCGACGCTCACGCCCGACCCGGTCTACACGGCGTTCTACTACTCGCATCCTCCGGCCTCCCAGCGCATCGACCGTTTGCTGGGGCACGCATGAAGCGCGGCGTGAAGGGCAAGGCTTCGCCGGTTGCCGTGACCGCGCAGCAGGCGCGCCGCCACGGACGCGTGACGGCGGCACACGGCCGCCACTACCTCGTGGAAGCCGACGATGGCGAGACGGTGCTGTGTTTTCCGCGCGGCAAAAAGAGCGAAATCGCCGTCGGCGACGAAGTGCAATGGGCGCGCACGGGCGACCAGGGCGTGATCGAGGAGATTCTGCCGCGGCGCAATCTGTTGTACCGGTCGGATCAATTCAAGAGCAAGCTGTTCGCGGCGAACATCGATCAGCTGGTCATCATGCTCGCGACCGAGCCGTATTTCAGCGAAGACCTGCTGGGCCGGGCGCTCGTTGCCGCCGAAGCCAACGAACTGCGCCCGCTCATCGTCCTGAACAAGACGGACGTCACGCACGCCGTACCGGCCGCCCGCGAACGACTGGCGCCGTACCGCGCGCTGGGCTACGAAGTGCTGGAACTGTCGGTGCGCGCCGATCCGAAAGCCGCGACGGCCTTGCTGCAGCCGCGGCTCGCGCACCAGGCCTCGCTGCTGCTCGGACAATCGGGGATGGGCAAATCGAGTCTCGTGAACCTGCTCGTCCCGGACGCCGACGCCGCGACGCGCGAGATCTCGACGGTGCTCAATTCCGGCAAGCATACGACGACCTTCACGCGCTGCTTCCATCTGCCTGAAGGCGGCTTGCTGATCGATTCGCCCGGGTTCCAGGAGTTTGGCTTGCACCATCTCAAGGAAGGTGCGCTGGAGAGGGCCTTTCCCGAGTTTCGTCCGCTGCTGACGGGTTGTCGGTTCTACAACTGTCACCACCTGAAGGAGCCGGGCTGCGCGATTCTCGAGGCCGTTGCGGCGGGCCGCGTCTCGGCACAGCGCCATGCGCTCTATGCGCAGCTCGTGCATGAGTCCGAGCAGCAGATTCCGTACTGAAACGGTCTTCGCATGTCGCGCCGGACATGAAAAAACCCCGCCTCGGCGGGGTTCTTGCCATCGAATGGCAGCGTATCTTGACGCGGCGCGTTCGCACCGCCAGCCGTCAACCGAGCCATACGGCCAGCGTGAGCAGCAAGAGGAGCAGCATCCACAACAAGACGGCGCGCCAGACCAGACCGACGGCCGCCTGAAGGGTACGCGGCGTGCACTCACTGCCGACGGGCAGGACGGCGTCGTCGCCTTGATTGAGGGCGTCGACACTCGACACCTCCGCCAGCGGCCCGGCGAGTCGCGCGCCTAACGCGCCGCTGCCCGCGGCAAGCAGAATCCCCTCGTTCTCGTTCGGCCATTGCTTGGCGTAATGACGCCATGCGTAGATCGCGTCCTCGAAGTTGCCGACGATCGCAAAACCGATTGCGGTGAGCCGCGCGGGAACCCAGTCGATCACATAGAACGCCTTGCGCGCGAACGCGCCGAAGCCCGGGCTGCGGTCCGGCGCCGCTTCCGTCCAGCGACGCGACAGATACTCGGCAAGGCGGTAGAGCACCGCGCCCGCCGGGCCTATTGGCATCAGGAACCAGAAGAACACGCCAAAGACGTGGCGATGCGACGCGATGACCGCATGCAGCAGCGTGTGGCGCACGATCTCGTCGACCGGCATGTCGACCGTGTCGACGCCGATCCACTGGCGCAGGATTTCGCGCGCCTCGTTTGCGTTGTCGTTGTTCAGGGCAACGTGGATATCGGTGAAATAGTGGCTGAACTGACGAAAGCCCATCGTCAGATAGACGATCAGCACGTTCCACGCGAAGCCCAGAAAAATATTGACCCGCATCAGCAGGTAATAGATGAGGCCGACGCCAAGCACGAACGGCAGGACCACGACGAGCCATGCCAGCACACCATGACGCGGCTGTCCGGCATCGAACGTTTGCGATGTATGGGCCGCGTGGGAGCGAATCAGGTTGTAGATCGGGTTCTGCGTGGAGAGGGCACGCACCTGCTCGAGGATCAGCGCGAGGAGTACCGAAAAGAATGTCATGCGTGCGATCAGATCATCGGACGGAATGGTGTAACGATAGCACAGCTTCTCGTGGATACCCGCCCTGCGCGCCGTCGCGGCGCGTGCGTCCGCCGGTTCGGGCAGACATCTTGCGCGATCGATCCGTTCGTCGCGTCAGGCCCGCAGCAGCTGGTAGAAATTCCGCAGCATGGCGGCCGTCGCCCCCCAGATGAAATACTCGCCGCCGGTCGCCTTCGGATAAGGCATCGAGTAGAAGCGGCGCTCGCCCATCTGATAGTTGAAGAGGCGTACCTGATGGTTCGTCGGGTTCATCAGGAACTCCAGCGGGACCTCGAAGATTTCCGCCACTTCGCCGGCGTCGGCCACGAGATCGAATGGCGGCTTGAGCAGGCCAATCACGGGTGCGATGCGAAAGCCGGTGCGCGTCACATAGTCGGGCAGACTGCCGATGACCTCCACCACGCCGGAGTCCAGGCCGATCTCTTCGCGCGATTCGCGCAGCGCGGTGGCAATCGGCGTCGGATCGTCAGGCTCTCGGCTGCCTCCGGGGAAACTGATCTGTCCCGCGTGCGTGCTCAGATGTTGTGTACGCTGTGTGAACAGAACCGTCGTACCCTGCGGGCGCATGACCAAGGGCACCAGCACCGCCGCGGCGCGCGGCGTAAAGCGTGCGGAGGGAGCGACCTCCACGATACTCGCGTCCGGCGTCCAGAGCGGCGGATGCGCGAGTCGGTCTCGCAGTGCGTCGGGCGCGAGCCGCTCCGCCGGCACCGAAGGCTCACCCTCGCCTGTCGAGACGATGGGCAACGCTTCAGGATGCAGGATAAGAGGTGGCGCCACGTAGACCTTGGAAGGAGGGAGAACTCCGCTATTTTAGCGAGGAAGACAAAAGTGCGTGCACGCGAAGAAAAACCGAATCCCATGGCAATTCGTGCGATACCGCGCGCATGATGCGGCGCCGCAAGACGCCGGTTTCGGAAAGCTCGTCCATACGAAAAAAGCACCCCGGAGGGTGCTTTTTCCATGCGGCTTTGGCTGCGCCCGGCCACGAGGTCGCCAGGCGTAGCGGCGTCCGACTTACTCGGCAGCAGCGGTCTTGCTCTTGAACGTGAGCTTTTCCTTGATACGTGCCGACTTGCCCGAACGCTCGCGCAGATAGTACAGCTTCGCGCGGCGAACGTCACCACGACGCTTGACTTCGATGCTGGCGATCAGCGGGGAGTACGTCTGGAACGTACGCTCGACGCCTTCACCCGACGAAATCTTGCGAACGATGAACGCCGAGTTCAGACCACGGTTACGCTTGGCGATCACGACGCCTTCGTAGGCCTGCACACGCTTGCGGTTACCTTCCACCACGTTCACGTTGACGATCACGGTGTCGCCCGGGGCGAATTCGGGAATCGTCTTGTTCGCGGTCAGACGCGCGATTTCTTCCTGCTCGATCTTTTGGATCAGATTCATTTACCACTCCTTGTGCCATCGTATCGGCGTTTCATACCGGCATGCCGGCCCCGACAGAGGATGGGTTCAAACCGAATGCCGTCCCCATGACGACACCCGCTGCCTTACTTGGCCGACGAGTCGGCCTTCAGGCTTGCCAGCCACGCCTCGTCGGCACGGCTGAGCAATCCGTTGGCGCGCGCGCTCTCGATCAGGTCGGGACGCTTGCGCCATGTGTTGGCCAACGCCTCGCGACGTCGCCATTTTTCGATCTCTGCATGGTGCCCGCCCAACAGCACGTCCGGCACCCGCACCCCTTCGTACTCTTCCGGCCGCGTGTAGTGCGGGCAGTCGAGCAGTCCGTTCACGAAGCTGTCCTGCTCGGCCGACTGCGCGTCGTTGAGCGCACCTGGCAATAGCCGGATCAACGAGTCCATCAACGCCATCGCGGGCAGTTCCCCACCCGAGAGCACGAAGTCGCCCACACTGATCTCTTCGTCGACGACACGATCAATGAGACGCTGGTCGATCGCCTCGTAACGCCCGCACAGCAGAATCAGTCCCTTCTCCTGCTGACTCAGTTCCACCACGCGACGATGCGTGAGCGGCTTGCCCTGCGGCGACATCAGCAGCACTCTGCCGCGTGCGACGCCCGCTTCGGCCTGCGCCGCTTTCGCCGCGGCGATCGCGTCGTCCAGCGGCTTGGCCAGCATGACCATGCCCGGACCACCACCGTAAGGACGATCGTCGACCGTACGATAGTTGTTGTGCGTGAAATCCCGAGGATTCCAGAACCGCACATCGTAGCGAGACTGCTTCAGCGCCCGGCTGGTGACGCCCCAATCGGTCAGCGCCCGAAACATCTCGGGAAAGAGCGTGACGACGTCAAACTGCATCAGACCGGATCCGTCCAGAGGTGCCCGGACATGCAACGGCCGGGCAATCAATCAGCAACAATCGGCAACTCAGTAATCGAGGCCCCAGTCGGCCACAATACGCCCCGCGTCGACGTCGACGGTCTGCACGTACCGCCCGACGAACGGGATCAGCCGCTCGGCCGTCTTCGCCGGCTTTCCGTCCACGGGCGCCGTCTCGTAGGCGACGCGCAACACGGTATGAACGCCGTTGTCGAGCAGTCCCACGACCTTGCCGAGGACTTCGTCCTGCAAATTCGTCACCTGGGCGCCAATGAGATCGACCCAGTAGAACTCGTCTTCACCCGCCGTCGGAAAGGCACTGCGCGGCACCCAGACCTGAAGGCCCTTGAGCGCCTCGGCCGCCGTCCGGTTCGCGCTGCCGCGCAGTTGCGCGACGACCGTTCCGGAATGCCCGCGGCTATGTAACACGTGAGCCATCGAATAAGTCGACTCACCGGGACGCCGAAAATACCAGCGGTCCGCAGACAGGAGCCCTTCGCCTTCGCCCGTGTGCGGTTGCACCTTGATCCAGCCGCGAATTCCATAGGCATCGCCGATATAGCCGAGTTCGACGAGATCGTCGGGCACCTCGGATATCGGAGCGAGCACCTGCTCCGCACGCTCACCGGCAGCGCCGGCTTTCAGCGGCGCCCGCGCACGTGTGGGTCGATCGGAACGAACCATGCCAATCCAACGTTGTGACGAACACACGGCGATGCCCGCTCCCGATCGCTCCGGAGCAGGCACCGCCGTTCGATTCTTGTGCTATCGGCAGACCGACAGCAATGCGTATCTGGCTAAACGCTCAGGCAGCAGCCTTGGCGCCTTGCTTGATCAGGCGAGCCACGGTCGGCGACAGTTGCGCGCCAACGCCTTGCCAGTACGTCAGACGGTCTTGAGCGATGCGCAGACCTTCCGTGCCTTCGGCAGCGACCGGGTTGTAGAAGCCAATACGCTCGATGAAGCGGCCATCGCGGCGGTTACGCGAGTCGGTTGCAACGATGTTGTAGAACGGGCGCTTCTTCGCGCCGCCGCGAGCCAGGCGGATAACGACCATAATAAATCCTTGTGAATCCAGAGGTGTTCGGACAGAAAACGCGTGATTATAGCGCAAAACCCCCGTCAAAACAAACACTTCGCCAGACCGCCGGCACACCCCGCCAAGCCGCGCCCGTATTGGCCCCCGCACCGCAGCAATCCGGGCACGGCAGCCACTGGTCTACAATGCACGAATCCTTTGTGTAAAGCGAGTCCTGCATGCGACGATTTGCCGATGGATGTCTGCTCCGCTCGCCGCCACGATGGGCCTTGCGGCCTGCCACACCCGGCGCCCGCCTGTGGCGTCGCACGCGATGGCTGGGCGGGTTGCGTTTCGCGGGCCTGCTTGCCGCATGTCTTGCCGCCGCGCCTGTACCGGCGGCCGCGCGAGACGCCCTGCCCATCGAACGTCTCTCGCTGCCTCCCGGTTTCCACGTCGAAGTGCTCTCCGATCAGGTCCCCGGCGCCCGGGGCATGGTACTCGGCCCCAGGGGCACACTGTTCGTGGGCAGCCGCGCGCAGGGGAACGTCTACGCCATCACGCTGGATCCCTCCCGCGCCTATGCGGCGAAGGTGCGCACCGTCGCGGCCGGTCTGAACATGCCCATCGGCGTGGCGATGCGCAATGGCAGCCTCTATATATCGGCCGTCTCTCACATTCTCAAACTCGACGACATCGAGAACCGGCTCGACAAGCCGGGCAAGCCTGTCGTCGTATACGACAGGCTTCCGGCCGAAAGCCACCACGGCGGTCGTTATATCGCCTTCGGCCCTGATCAGCGGCTCTACGTCGGGGTCGGCGCGCCGTGCAATGCCTGCAAGCGCGACGAAAACCGCTACGCCATGATCGGAAGCATGAAGCCGGACGGCAGCGACTGGCGGGTAGCGGCTCGCGGTGTACGCAACACCGTTGGCTTCGACTGGCAACCGGGCACCGGCACACTTTGGTTCACGGACAACGGCCGCGACCTCCTGGGCGACGACGTGCCGGACGACGAGCTCGACCGCCTGGCCCGCGCCGGCGAACATTTCGGATTTCCGTATTGCCACGCGGGCGACGTTGTCGACCCGGAGTTCGGCCAGGAGAAACCCTGCGCCGCCTTCTCTCCACCAATGACCAAGCTGGGCGCGCATGTCGCCGCACTAGGCATGCGGTTTTATACAGGCAAGCAATTCCCGGAAGACTATCGGGGCAGCATCTTCATCGCGGAACATGGGTCTTGGAACCGCGCCCGCAAGGTCGGCTATCGGGTAGTCCGCGCCGTGCTCGACGCCAAAGGCAATGTCACTCGACAGGAGGTTTTCGCACAGGGCTGGCTCGGCAGCGACGAGTCGGTCTGGGGACGTCCCGTCGACCTCCTCGCGCTCCCCGACGGTTCCTTGCTGATCAGCGACGACTACGCCGGCGCGATCTATCGCATCACGTACCGCAAACCGTGAAACATGGCCATGCAGGCGACTCACTGCGATTCCCACCGTCCATTGCCCTGCAAAGGGGAACCGGGACCGCGCACTGCCGGTCAACGCTTCACGGTATTCGCGGCACCATCAGGACATTCCACTCCCGGTTCATCGCAACCGCTTCGCCGGCCGCCCTCTTCGCCACTACGAGCCAATCCCATCATGACTCAACGCCGATTCTCGTTCCTGCCTTCGTCGCTTGCTTCCTATCTGGCGGCTCTGATCGTGCCGGCGGCCATGCTGGCCGGTTGCGCAGCGCCGTCCGGCGGGGGCGCCAATCCATCGTCGGCGTCGCCAGACGCGTCGGCCGCAGCCACCGCACCGGCCGACATTCTCGGCACCTGGCAGTTGATGAAGTGGGAAGGCCCCGGCGACATCCCGAGCCTGCCGGAAGGTCGCTCGATCAACCTGACGTTCAATGACAAGGACGCTTTTTCCGGCACCGGCGGCTGCAATCGCATCTTCGGCCAGTACAAGATCGGCCCGGGCAAAGGACAAGTGACTCTGCAGGCACCGGCCGCCACGCGCATGGCATGCCCGGATTCGATGGCGTTTGAAGACCGTTATCTGAGGACGCTGCCACGCGTAACGCGCTTCGAGCGCCGCGATACGCAGTTGATGCTCAGCACTGCGGACGGCGAGACGCTGACATACGCGTCGCAGACGTTGCTCAATCGCACCATTGCGGCCCCCGCCGGAAACCGGAAGACGGAGGACCGGATCCTCGACGTCGACTCGAAGATGGCGGACTGCGTCGGCGTCGCGCCGCGCAAATGTTTGCGGGTGCGCGATGCCGACGACTCGGGCAAGGCGCAGTGGGAACTCTGGTATGCCCACATCGATGGCTTCGAGTGGAAGCCCGGCGTAGAATACCGCGTGAAAATCCACGGTGAGCCGGTGGAAAATCCGCCCGCAGACGCGTCGAGCATGCGCTGGACGCTCGTCGAAGTCATTCGAGAAACGCCTTCCCGTTAACGCCTTCCGATGAACGCAGTCGCTTATAAATCCAAGACCCTGACCGCCGGACTCGCCATGCTGTTCGGAACGCTCGGACTGCACCGCTTTTACCTTTACGGTCTTCGCGACCGTTTTGGCTGGGCCCATGTCGTGGGCTCGGCATGCGGCGTTGCGGGCTGGGGACTGCTGGTGACGAGCGAGCTGCGTTCCCCCGCCGGCTGGGTGCTGGCGATCCTCGGCGCAATTTCGTTGTTCTCGGCCTTTCTTGCCGCCATCGTCTACGGTCTGCGTCCCGACGAGCGCTGGGACGCCCAATTCAATACGAGCGCGCACCGGAAGTCGCGCTCGGGGTGGACGGCGGTCATCATCGTGGCCGTCTCTCTGTTTGTCGGCGCCATGCTGATGATGGTCGGCCTTGCCGTGGCGTTCCAGACCTATTTCGAAACGCACGACACGCCCAACCGCCTGTCGCAATAACGTTTCGCCGTGACCACGACCTCCTTTCCTTTCCTCAAGCCGACGATCGGTTTCATCGGTGCGGGCCGCGTCGCGCGCGCCATGGCCGTTGCGGCATCGCGCGCCGGCTACCACGTCACGGCCGTCGCAAGCCGGCAACTCGACGCCGCGCAACGCATCGCGACAGCGCTGCGCGAGTGCGAAGCGATGCCAGTTGAACGAGCGCAGGACATGAACACGGTCTTCGGCCGCGCCGACCTGGTATTCCTGACGGTCCCGGACGACGCCATCGCCGCCTGCGCCGCCGCACTGTCCCCCAACGCCGGTCAGGCACTGGTCCATTGCAGCGGTGCGTCCGAAGTCAGTCTGCTCGCGCCAGCTACACGACGGGGCGCGCACATAGGTGGCTTCCACCCCCTCTTTCTCTTTGCCGGATCGGACAACGACGCCGAGCGCATGTCCGGCTGCTCGATCACGATCGAGGCGGACGCCCCGCTGAACGACACGCTGCAATCGCTCGCCCGTGACATGGGCTGCCGCGCCGTGTCGATTCCTGCCGGCGAGCGCATGCGCTACCACGCCGGGGCCAACTACGCGGCGAGCTTTCTGCTGTGCCTGCTCGATGAAGCGGCTGCGCTCTGGCGAGCCGCGGGCATGCCGGAGGCCGACGCGCAAGCCGCCGTGTGGCCGCTCGTCATGGGCACCCTCGACGCCGCCCGCGAACGCGGCCTGCCAGGCGCGCTCGCCGGTCCGGTGTCGAGGGGGGACGCCGGCATCGTAGCGCGACATACGGAGGCGCTGGCCGCCCTGGGCGGAAACCATGCGACGCTGTACTCCCTGTTGACGCTGCGTGCGATCCACCTGGCACGCCAGCGTCCGAACGTCGACAGCACCGCGCTCGACGCGATCGCCCGAACCATCGCCCCCTATCTGCCTCCCACCGTGTCTCCCGCCCCAGGCAGCGACGCATAACGCTGCGCAGTTCCACCAGGCCATTGCCATCCAGGCGGCCTCGCAAGGCCAGTCCGCCCATCCGCCCCATTGCCACCGTCGGACCGGCGGATCGGTTGCGTGGCGCTTCAGGTCCGTCACGCTCATCGCCCCTATCGTCCCTATCGCCCCTATCGCCCCTATCGCCCCTGCCACGCCTGTCATGCCTGTCATGCCTGTCATGCCTGCCTGTCTGCCATCGCACATGATTGCCCTCCCGTCCAAATACTGTACAAAAACACAGTATAATGAGGCACATTGCAAGCGGACGCCCGTTTTCTGTGTCCGGACTGTTTCAAAGGAGACGAGCCATGGCTTCCTCATTCGCGCCGCCCCCGTCGCGCAAGGGCCGCGGCGCTACCGCGAATCTCGAATCGCGCTTCTCGGCCTGGCATCGCGAGAGCGACGAAACGCGCCACGAATCGGACATGGCCCAGGAATGTGAGGTCAAGTTCGTGACACAGGTGGCCGTGGAGAACGCGCGCACCATCATTTCGCGCAATACATCGCCAGATATCCCCTTCGATCGCTCGATCAACCCCTATCGCGGGTGCGAACACGGTTGCACCTATTGCTTCGCGCGTCCGACGCACGCCTATCTTGGGCTGTCCCCCGGACTCGATTTCGAAACACGGCTCTACGCGAAGCTCAACGCGGCCGAACGGCTCGACGCGGAATTGCGCAAACGCGGCTATCAGCCTTCGCTGCTCGCCCTTGGCGCCAATACGGACCCTTACCAACCGATCGAGCGCGAATATCGCATCACGCGCAGCATCCTGGAAGTGCTCGAACGCTTCGGCCACCCCGTTGGCATCACTACGAAGTCTGCGTTGGTCACGCGCGACATCGACATTCTGTCCCGCATGGCCGAGCGGGGGCTCGCACGCGTGTTCATTTCAGTGGGAACGCTCGACGCCAAGATCGCAAGGAAGATGGAGCCGCGCGCGAATACACCGGCGCGTCGCATCGAGGCCATTCGCAGGCTGACGGCCGCCGGGATTCCGACGGGGGTGATCGTGGCGCCGATCGTGCCCGCCCTTACCGACTTCGACATCGAGCGGGTCCTGAGCACGGCGGCGGAAGCCGGTGCGACATACGCGGCTTACGTGATGTTGCGGCTGCCGCTGGAGGTTCACGACATCTTCGTAGCCTGGTTGGAAGAGCACTACCCGCTGCGGGCGCGTCACGTGATCAGCCTCATCGAGCAGGTTCGCGACGGCAAGCACAACAGCTCGGAGTTCGGCACCCGAATGAAGGGCACGGGTTTGCATGCGCAACTGATCCGCCAGCGTTTCCACCTCGCGGCGCGCAAGCTCGGACTCAACCAGGCGCGCCCGCCCCTGCGCAACGATCAGTTCAAAGTACCAGCCCCCGACCACCCGCAGTCCGCGCACCGCAGCCGCCACGCCCCGCGCGCAGACAGCCAAATGCCGAGGACGGAAAAATCCCGTACTGATGATGCGGCGGCCGACGCCAATCCGCAGATGCGCCTCTTCTAGTGCGTTGATCGGCGGCCTTGGCCGCCGGATCGGGCCGGGTCCTCGCGTATTCGCCCGCTCACACCCCGTGCGCGCCAAATGCGCCAAATGTGTCGAACGCATCAAACGCATCAAACGCGACGAACGCGCCCAGCGCGCCCAGCGCACCCAGCGCGCCAACGCGATCTGCCGCCACCGGCCTCACTCCTCGACGTGAATCGTGAGCGTCTCCTTGATCTCCTCCATCACGACGTAGCTCTTCGACTGCACGGCGCCCGGCAGCTGCAGGAGGATGTCGCCAAGCAGTTTCCGATACTCGGACATCTCGCGAATACGCGCTTTGATCAGGTAATCGAAGTCACCCGAGATCAGGTGGCACTCCATCACCTCGGGAATGCGCAGCACCTCGCGTCGGAACTGATCGAACATGTTGCCCGACTTGTGATCGAGCGTGATCTCGACAAACACAAGCAGCGCCGCGCCTAGCGCCGCGGGATTTACCCGGGCGAAATACCCCATGATCACGCCATCGCGCTCCATGCGCTTGACGCGCTCGATGCATGGCGTGATCGACAGACCGACCTGTTCCGAGAGGTCTTTCATCGACATCCGGCCGTCCTGCTGAAGCAGCGCGAGGATACGCCGGTCGAGCCGGTCGAGCGTGCGAATCGATTGCTGCTGAACTCTCATGATTTTTTCCTGAATTCAGGAGATATACATTAACTAAATCTACGAATCCGAGAATAGCATGCCAATTATTACTGGATAACTATGGTTTCACAGGAGTCAACGCAATGAAGGTCATCGTTCTCGGTAGCGGCGTCATTGGCGTCACCAGCGCCTACTATCTGGCGAAGGCCGGGCACGACGTCACGGTGCTCGATCGTCAGGCGGGTCCGGCGCTCGAGACCAGCTTCGGCAACGCCGGGCAGATTTCGCCGGGCTACGCCTCGCCGTGGGCGGCGCCGGGCATTCCGACGAAGGCCATCAAGTGGTTGTTCCAGAAGCACGCCCCGCTGGCCATTCGGCCGGACGGCACGCTCACGCAGCTCAAGTGGCTCTATCAGATGCTGCGCAACTGCACGCCCGAACGCTATGCCGTCAATAAGGAACGCATGGTGCGGATCGCCGAGTACAGCCGCGACTGCTTCCGCGCGCTGCGTGCAGAAACCGGTATCCCCTACGAAGGCCGTCAGGCCGGCACGCTGCAGCTCTTCCGCACGCAAGAGCAACTGGCCAACGCGGCGCGCGACATCGCCGTTCTGGAGGAAGCCGGCGTGCCGTTCGAACTGCTCGACAGCGCATCGCTCGCCACCGCCGAACCGGCACTCGCGGCCGTCTCGCACAAGCTCACGGGCGGTCTGCGCCTGCCAAACGACGAGACCGGCGACTGCCAGTTGTTCACCACGCGTCTGGCCGCCATGGCTGAAGCGCTGGGGGTGAAATTCCGTTACGACATGCCGATCGACGGCCTGCAATTGGCAGGCGACCGAATCGAAGGCGTGGTGTGCGCGGGCTCGATGCAACGCGCGGACGCCTATGTCGTCGCGCTCGGGTCCTATTCCACGCCGTTCCTGAAGGGCATCGTCGACATTCCGGTGTACCCGCTCAAGGGCTACTCGATCACCGTACCCATCGTGAACGCGGATCGCGCCCCTGTCTCGACCGTGCTCGACGAGACCTACAAGATCGCGGTCACGCGCTTTGACGATCGCATCCGCGTCGGCGGCATGGCCGAAGTGGTCGGCTACGACAAGTCGCTCAAGGCGGCGCGCCGCGCCACGCTCGAAATGGTCGTGAACGATCTGTATCCGGGTGCCGGCAACACGGCCGAAGCGACGTTCTGGACGGGGCTGCGCCCCATGACGCCGGACGGCACCCCGATCGTAGGCGCCACCGCATTGCGCAACCTGTTCCTGAATACCGGGCACGGCACGCTGGGCTGGACGATGTCGTGCGGCTCCGGCCAACTACTGGCCGATCTGATGTCGGGCCGGCGACCGGCGATCCTGGCCGATGATCTTTCGGTGGCGCGCTACAGCGGCGCCCTCGACGCGCAGGCCCAACCGGCCTTCGCCTGATGTTGAAAACGGCACCTTCGGGTGCCGTTTTTGCTTGCGCCGTCCATTGCTTTGGACAGCGCGTTCGCGTGACTGGCGGTGGCATAAGAACAGGAGACGCATCATGAAGATCGGTGTACCCAAGGAGATCAAGAACCACGAATATCGCGTAGGCATGACGCCCGCAGCCATACGCGAAGTGGTGGCACGCGGGCACGAGGTCTGGGTCGAGACGCAGGCCGGCGCCGGCATCGGCATGGACGATTCGGTCTATACCGCCGCCGGCGCCCGCATCGCCGCCAATGCCGCCGATGTCTTCGAGCGGGCCGAACTCATCGTGAAGGTCAAGGAGCCGCAGGCCGCCGAGCGCGCCCGATTACGCCCTCACCACACGCTATTCACGTACCTCCATCTCGCCCCTGACGCGCAGCAGACGCATGAGTTGATCAAGAGCGGCGCCACATGCATCGCTTATGAAACGGTGACGTCCGCCACTGGCGGCTTGCCGTTGCTCGCGCCCATGTCGGAAGTGGCCGGCCGCATGTCGATCCAGGCCGGCGCGGCCGCACTGGAGAAGACGCACGGCGGACTGGGCCTGTTGCTCTCGGGAGTACCCGGCGTGGAGGCGGGCAAAGTCGTCATCCTCGGCGGGGGTGTCGTCGGCACCAACGCGGCGACCATCGCCGTCGGCCTGGGCGCGCAGGTTACGGTCATCGACAAGTCGGTCGAAGCGCTGCGCCGCATCAGCGCGCAGTTCGGCGGCCGCGTGCAGACCGTCTACTCGACGCAGCACGCCATCGAAACGCATCTGCGCGACGCCGATCTGGTCATCGGCGGCGTACTGATTCCGGGCGCCGCGGCGCCCAAGCTCATCACGCGGGCCATGCTCGGACTGATGCGCAAGGGGGCGGTAATCGTCGACGTCGCGATCGACCAGGGCGGCTGCTGCGAGACGTCCCATCCGACGACGCACGCCGATCCCGTCTACATTG
This sequence comes from Pandoraea nosoerga, assembly GCF_902459585.1. Taxonomy (GTDB): domain Bacteria; phylum Pseudomonadota; class Gammaproteobacteria; order Burkholderiales; family Burkholderiaceae; genus Pandoraea; species Pandoraea nosoerga. The sequence continues at coordinate 91,665 of NZ_CABPSC010000004.1, read as the reverse complement.
TCGAGGGCGTGGTGCACTATTGCGTCGCCAACATGCCCGGCGGTGTGCCACGCACGTCGACCTTCGCGCTCAACAACGTGACGCTGCCGTTCATTCTGCAACTGGCCGATCGCGGCCCGGTGGCGGCAATGCGCGCCGACCCGCACCTGTTGGCCGGTCTTAACGTCGCGCGCGGGATGGTGACCAATCATGGCGTGGCCGACGCCCTCGGACTCGCCTACCACGACCCACATACCGTGCTGGCGCATCTGCCGGCAGCCGCCTGAGCGCGGCATTGTCCGGAGGCTGCCGGACGACTTCCCGTCCGGCGCCTGTGCTGACGGCAACATCGGCGCGACATCGGCCGCATCGATTGACAGCGCTTCACCGTGATCGGCCCAAGGTCGTGCTTTGGACATGGGGACACTCCCTTCGTTATACTTCCCCCATTCTCGACGGCGCCTGCCGCTCTCCCCGGTCATCGGGCTCGCGCTGCCGCGCAGCAGCCTGCCTGCCCCAAGCCGTCAATGTCCATGATCAAGTGATGAACGCCGACCCCCAAGAACTCGACAAATTCAGTGAATTGGCCCACCGCTGGTGGGATCCGCACAGCGAATTCAAGCCGCTGCACGAAATCAATCCACTCCGCCTCGACTGGATCGAGCAGCACGTACCGTTGCAGGGCAAGCGTGTGCTCGATATCGGCTGCGGCGGCGGCATTCTCTCCGAATCCATGGCACGTCAGGGCGCTCGCGTCAAAGGGATCGACCTGTCGAAAAAGGCGCTCGGCGTTGCCGATCTGCACAGTCTCGAAGCCGGCCTTTCCATCGAATATGAAGAAATCTCGGCCGAAGCGCTCGCCGCGCGCGACGCCGGGACTTACGACGTGGTGACCTGCATGGAAATGCTCGAACACGTGCCCTCGCCCGCGTCGATCGTGGCGGCCTGCGCCACGCTCGTCAAACCGGGCGGCCATGTCTTCTTCTCGACGCTCAATCGCAATCCGAAAGCCTGGCTGCTGGCGGTCGTCGGCGCGGAGTACGTGCTGCGCATGCTGCCTCGCGGCACCCACGATTACGCCAAGTTCATCCGTCCGTCGGAACTTGCCTCGTTCGCCCGCGCCAGCGGTCTGACAGTCCGTGATCTGCGTGGCCTGACGTACAACCCGCTTACCAAGCGCTACGCGATCAATCGCGATACCGACGTCAACTACATGGTCGCGTGCACGCGCGATGCCTGATATGTTCGAGCCCCCTGCCGGAGTCCTTTTCGACGTTCGAAACGTGCCGCACCTGCTGGGCGGCCGGGTGCGCGCCGTGCTGTTCGATCTGGACGGCACGCTGGCCGACACGGCGCCCGACCTTGTCGCCGCCGTCAACAAGGTGCGCACCGATCGCGGCCTGCCGCCCGGTCCATACGAGACGCTTCGCCTGCAGGCGTCGCACGGCGCTCGCGGCCTGATCGGCAGCGCCTTTGGCGTGACGCCCGAAGACGCCGCGTTCCCCGAACTGCGAGACGCCTTCCTCGCCAACTACGAAGCCGCCCTGTGCGTGCAAAGCCGCCTGTTCGACGGCATTCCCGCCTTGCTTGCCGCGCTCGAGGCGCGGGGCATTCCGTGGGGTATCGTCACGAACAAGGCCGCGCGCCTGACCGCGCCGCTCGTCAAGCGGCTCGGCCTGGCAGACACCGCAGCCTGTGTAGTTTCGGGGGACACGACACCGCACAGCAAGCCGCACCCTGCGCCCCTGTTGTACGCAGCCGAGTGCATTGGCGTGGCGCCCGCCGACATCGTGTACGTAGGCGACGACCTGCGCGACGTCCAGGCCGGCAAAGCCGCCGGCATGGCGACCATCGCAGCAGCATACGGATATTGCGGCGATACGCTCGCGCCCACGCAGTGGCAGGCCGACGCGGTCGTCGAACGCGCGGGCGCGATCGCCCCGCTGGTGATGTCGCCGGCCTGACGCCGGTTTCCGTCATCTACCGGGAAGGGCCGCGGCGGTTGCCGCCGTTACGGCCGGTCCCGGGTCTGTCCCGCTGCGCATCTCAGGCGCGGCGTGCTTCACTGGCTGCTTACGGGAGACCGCATGGCCGAGCAAGCGAACGATCGCAATCCGAATTCGAATGTCGCCGCGGGCGGCCCCCGCCTGCAGCAGGGTCTGGCCCGCGCACAAGCGTTGGGCCGCGACCCCAACGTGCGCCGTCGTGCGCGCAAGACCGGCCTGTGGACCGTTGGCGTTATCGCCGTCTTCGGTGTGATCAGCTATTTCACGGTGCCGGCGGTGCTCAAGCACTACGCCGTCGACAAGCTCTCGGCCTACCTGGAACGGCCGGTGAGCGTGGGTGACGTCAGCTTCAATCCATACACGCTGCGTCTGGATCTGCGTCAGGTGCATATCGGCGACAGGACGCCCGGGCAACCGTTCGTGGACGTCGGCCTGCTGCGAGTCAACGTGTCGTGGGGGTCGCTGTTCCGCCTGGCGCCCGTCGTCGACGAGCTCTATCTCGAGACGCCGGTCGTCAACATCGTGCGCACGGCGCCACAACGCTTCAATTTCTCGGACATCATCGACCGCGCGACGTCCGGGCCGCCATCGCCCGAGCCCTCGAAGCCCGCCCGTTTCGCGCTGAACAACGTCCACATCAAGGACGGCACCCTCCGTTTCGACGATGCCGTGCAGAACGAAAAACACGTCATCGATCACCTGCAGGTCGGCGTGCCGTTCATCGCCAACCTGCCGGCCGACACCGATATCTTCGTACAGCCGCTGCTCCAGGCCTCCATCGACGGCTCGCCGCTGCATATCTCGGGTCAGACGAAACCGTTTGCCGATTCGCTCGAGTCGACGCTCGACATCAAGCTCGACCGGCTCGACGTGCCGAAATACCTCGGCTACTCGCCGGTCACGGTGCCGGCACAGATCAAGAGTGGCGCGCTCAGCACCGACCTGAAACTGCGCTTCACGCGCGACAGGAACGGCGCGCACGTATTGCTCACCGGCACGGCGCGGCTGTCCGACGCGGTTGTGAACGAGGCCGGCGGCGCGCCGCTCGTCTCGCTCAAGCAACTCGACGTGAAGCTGGGCAAGGTGGAGCCGCTCAGCAACGTCTACCACATCGACAGCGTGCGAATCGACGGTCTGGACCAGCGCGTCGTGCTGGAGAAGGACGGCTCGGTCAACGTGACGCGGGCATTGCTGCCCGAGCGCCCCGCCATCCGGGCGGTGAGCAAGGCAGTCAACCAGGCCGCCGCCTCGCCCAAGGCGAGCGAAGCCGCGAAAGCCGCCCCGAAGGTGCCCGCCGAACAGACCGCACGCCCCGCCACGCCGGCGTCGGCTGCCGAGGCTGAGCAAACCAGGGCCCTCGCCGCCGCGCAGCCCGCACCGCTCGACCTGTTGGTGAGCGACGTCTCGCTCGTGAACGGCAAGGCCCACCTCACCGACGAGCGCGGCGCCAAACCGGCGAGTGTCTCGCTGGAAAACATCGCCATCGGGGTGAAGCAGTTCTCGACGCTCGGCAAGACGCCGGCAACGTATGACGCGTCGATCGGCATTCAGAGCGGCGGTTCGGTCAAGGCGCGCGGCCAGTTCAGCCTCCCCGCGTACAACGCGAGCGGCGAACTGGATGCGCAGTCCATCGCCCTCGCGCCGCTGCTCCCGTTTGCGCAAGGCGCGCTCGCCGGCGACCTCAAGAGCGGCACGCTCGGCGTGCAGGCGAAGTTCAGCGCGGCCTTCGCGCCCGACAACCAGCCGAACGTCCAGATCGAGCCGGCGAGCGCAACGCTCGAGAAGATCGAGTGGCTCACGGGCCGCAAGGGTGACGCGCCGCTCAAGCTCGCCAAGGCCGAGGCGAAGCTCTCGCACTTCGATCTCGGGGCGCGCAAGGCGACGCTCGATGAACTCACCGTCACCGGGCTGGACGTGTCCGCACGGCGCGACAAGGACGGCACCATCAACCTGCTCGCGCTCGCCGGCAATGGCGAGCCCAGGGCGGGCGCGCCCAGGCGCGGCGACATCAACGCTCGTGTCGGCACCGAGCGCGGTCGACGCACGTCGGCACGGGCGACGACCGCACCGAAGGCGCAAGCCGCCAGCGACTGGCAGTGGAAGGTCGGCAAGGTGGCGATCGAGAATGCCAGCGTCGGCTTCGAAGATCGCGCGGTCAAAGGCCGGCCGATCAATGCGAAGTTCGCGCCGCTCAATGTGAAGGTGCAAGGCGCGTCGCAGGACATGGGCAAACCGTTGCAGCTCGAAGTGACCGGCACCCTCAACAGGAAGGGCACGCTCAACGCCACGGGCACCGTCACCCCGCAGCCGCTCTCGGGCGATTTGCAGCTCAAGACGCAACAACTCGACCTGGCCGCCTTCGATTCGTACATGAGCGACGAGTTGAACGCGAGCATCGCCAGCGCCCTGCTCTCGAGCAGCGGTCGCACGACCTTCGCGATGAAGGGCGATACACCGCAGGTCACGTACCGCGGCGACGCCACGCTGGGCAACGTGCGCCTGCTCGACAAGGTGACGGCAGACGACTTCGTGCGCTGGAACGCGCTGTCGGTGCAGCAGATCAATATGGCGATCGGCAGTGGCAAGCCGAACGTGCAACTGGGCAGCATCGCGCTCTCGCGCTTCTACGCGCGGATCATCGTGAACGCGAACGGGCGCCTGAACCTGGCGGACGTGGTCGGCAACAAGCAGGAGGCGCCCCGCTCGCTCACGCGCGCCAGCGAGGGCGTGCCGCTCGACGGGGCGCCGGCTAAACCCCCGCTGGATGCGGCTGCCTCGGCGGTGGAAGCGGGCCAGCCCACGGAGCTCGAGAAGAAGCAGCAAAAGCCGGGTGAGACGACCGTGCAGCGCGGCCCCGGCTACGGCACGGGCAAGGCGTTGCCGGCGGACGTGCACATCGGCCGGATCACGCTGCAAGGCGGCAACATCAACTTCACGGACAACTTCGTCAAGCCGAACTACTCGGCCAATCTGACAGGCATCGGGGGGCGCATCGGCGCCTTCGGCACCGCCACGACCGAACCGGCGGACGTGGCGCTGCAAGGCAAGGTCAACCGCAACGCACCGATCGACATCAACGGCAAGATCAACCCGCTCGCGCCGATGGCGTTCGTCGACCTGAGCGCGAAGGCCGACGGCATCGAACTGACCAACCTTACCCCTTATTCGACGAAATACACGGGTTACCCCATCGAAAAGGGCAAGCTCACGGTCGACGTGCACTATCTGCTCGATCAGGCGAAGCTCACGGCGAACAACCACATCTTCATCGATCAGCTGACGTTCGGCGATCACGTGGACAGCCCGACGGCGACCAACCTGCCCGTGCGGCTGGCGGTGTCGCTGCTGAAAAACTCGCGCGGCGAAATCGACGTGAGCATTCCGATTTCCGGCTCGCTCGACGACCCGCAGTTCAGTCTGGGCGGCGTGATCTTCCGTGCGGTGGTGAATCTCGTGGTCAAGGCGGTGACCGCGCCGTTCAGCCTGCTGGCCTCGGCCTTCGGCGGCGGCGAGGAGGAACTGGGCTACGTGGAATTCGCCCCCGGCAGCGCACGCCTGACGGCGGACGACGAGAAGCGTCTCGAGACGCTCGTCAAGGCGCTGAACGACCGTCCGTCGCTCAAGCTCGACATCGTGGGTCGCGTGGACCCGGCCAAGGACACCGACGGGCTGCGCCAGGTGGCAGTCGAGCGCGCGATCAAGGCGCAGAAGGTGAAAGCGATGGTCGGCAAGGGCGAGAGCATCGACGTCGACAGCGTGAAGGTGACGCCCGAGGAGCGCAGCAAGTACCTGACGGCCGCCTACAAGGCGGCGGACTTTGCGAAACCGCGCAACATGATCGGGTTCACCAAGTCGCTGCCGGACGACGAGATGGAAAAGCTCATGGAGACGAACATCAAGGTGAGCGACGACGATCTGCGAGCGCTGGCCGAGCGCCGGGCGCAGCAGGTGCGCTCGTGGCTGGACGGCAAGATCGCGGCCGACCGGCTCTTCGTGGTGGCGCCGAAGCTCAACGCCGACGGCATCAAGGACAAGGGGGCGACGACGCGGGTGGACTTCGCACTCAAATGAGCCATTTATGTCATAATTAACAATTCCACGGGGCCGACATGGTTTCGACGTGGGTAGCGAAGCGATTCAGGGCATACCGAGGACCCGTCACCTCGTTAATCAATGGGAAATTAAGTAACTGCTAACGACTCTCGTTACCAGCTGGCTGCCTAAGGGCGCCTCCCTCGCACTAGCTCTCTGACGGGCTAGGGTAGCAATACCAGGCGAGGTCATATACGTCAGATAATCTCCGGTGGTGCCATGACGCCGGGGCCGAAAACCAAGTGGATCGCCGTTGCGTAGCGTGTTCGTCCGCGACAAAACGGTTAAATCAAATGACTGAACTAAGTATGTAGAACTGGTCGTAGAGTACTTGCGGACGCGGGTTCGATCCCCGCCGGCTCCACCACCTTCCCGTAAAAAAACGGACCTTCGGGTCCGTTTTTTTTATGCCGACGCGAGGCTCGCACAGCCCCGTCCCGCCTCATCGGCCGAAGTAGCGAACCGACGCCCAAAGCGTCAGACCGACGCCCACGGCCCATACCATGGCAATCACCAGGACGGCCGCGCGGCTGACCGGCCGGTCGGCCGCGGCTGCCGCCGTCGCCCGGTGCTCCGCCATGATTGCGGGGGGCACGAGTTTCACCACCATCAGAATGCCCAGCGGCACGAGGATTACATCGTCCAGCAGACCGATCACCGGAATGAAATCGGGAATCAGATCGATGGGCGAAAGCGCGTAAGCCGCGACGAAAATCGCCAGCGCCTTGGCGTACCAAGGCACGCGCGGATCGCGCCCCGCCAGATACAGCGCGTGCGCGTCGCGCTTGACCGTCCGCGCCCACGTCTTCAGTGTCCCAAGCCGGCCGCTCACCGCCCCTTCCCCGCACTCGGCCCGAGAAACGGAAACGGCGCCGACACCTCGAACTCGCCCGAGACTTCTCCACTGAACGTGTTGCGCTGGTCCTTGCCCAGCGCGAGCTTCCTCACTGGCGCGCCGGCCGCGAAATCGAGCCGCTTCAAGTCGACCCAGAACGTGTTGGGCGTGAGCGCGGATTCGAAGAAATACAGCATCCGCTTGTGATCGACGACAGTACGCCAGCGCGTCGAGGAAATGTTGGGCTCATCCGGCGTCGTAATGCCGTATGGCACCGATGCGTTTCGAATCACGCCGAACACGCTCGCCAGCGCCTCGACCGGATCTTCCGCCTTCGGAATCGCATTGATGTAGAACGACGCGCGCGCGAACCGATCCGCCGACCGATTCGTCCCCGGCAGGAACGTCGTGCCGCCAACCTGCCTCCAGTACGCGCTCAACGCCAACTGTTCATCGAACGTGGGCGAATTCGTCATCACCTGGTACTGACGACCGTGGTGAATCACCTGCCGCCCCCCGATGTATTCGACGATGGCGCTGTCGCCCGTCCTGTCGGACATCGACAGATGCAGCGTCGCCAGCCGGCTCTCGCCCGGCACGTTGTCCGTGACGATCGTGAACGGCGTCTTCTCCAGCGCGGCGACCGCTTCGCTCACCGTCGCAAAGTTATCGAGCACGTACTGCGCCCACGCGGCGATCGTCAATCCCGGCCTGGCAGTGCCGTCGAACTTCGGATATTGCGATTCCACGAGCCACAGCAACTGAGCCGAAAGGCCCTTTTCGTTCACGCCGTCCGTCGTGGACACGTCGTAGCCGGTCGCTACCACGCTGCCGTACTTCGCCGTCCAGCGAATCGAGTTCGGCCCCGCCTCGCCGGCGCGGGCAATGCCCCGCGGCAGCACGTAGAGGTTGGTCGCCACGTCGAGCTTCCAGTCCATCGAACGAGCGGTGATCACGTCGCCGTTCGCGCCGAGATAGACGACGCGCGTGCAGGCGAAGGCCGGCATGGGAGACAATGCAAGCGTTGCCGCGGCTGCAACGAGACACGGCAGGGTTCTGGCAAGCAGGCGCGGCATGGCGAGTCCTCGGCGGGGAAAGGATGCACGGGAGCCGCCAGTATAACGATGCAATCGGCCGCCCCGTTCCGCCCGGGCCCGGACACGCCTCGCCAGTTCAGTCCACCACGATCGGATACAGCGACGCGACGAGCAACGCCGCCGCGACACCGTTGAAGATGCGAACCGAGCGCGCATCGGTGAGCACCCGGCGCATCGCCACGCCGAACCCCGCCCACAGCCCGATGCACGGTGCGCACAAGATGCCGTAGATCAACGCGAGCAGCATCACGTCCGGCAGGTGCGATGCGTTCGGCAAATAGGTGCTGATCGCGCCGACGGACATCACCCATGCCTTTGGATTGACCCACTGGAACGCCGCCGCCCCGACAAAGCGCATCGGGCGCTCGCGCCCGCCCCGCTCGCCGTCGATCGGTCCCGAGCGTGCGAGATGCCACGCCAGCCACAGCAGATAGGCTGCGCCCACGTACTTGAGCACGGTATGAATCACCGGAAAGCGGGCAAAAACGGAGTGCAGCCCGGCGCCCGTCAGGAAAACCATCAATGCGAATCCGAACGCAATGCCCGCCAAATGCGGCAGCGTGCGCACGAATCCGTAGTTCAGGCCCGAGGTAAGGATCATCATGTTGTTCGGCCCGGGCGTCACCAGTGTGATGACGGCGAAAGCGCAGAAGGCGAGCAGTTGTTCAGTGGACATGTTCGAGTGGCATCAAACCGCGCCGGCGCTGCATCGATGCAGACGCCCGGCGTTCGCGGAGTGACAGCATAGACAGGCCCCGCCCAGGAATCCCGGTACAGTCCGCCAAAAGCGGACAGGCCTGTACCGGTCGCCGACCATGACAGTTTCCGCACGGTCGGCAAGGCGGACTGGACGAGGCCACCGGGTCGCCGGCGGTGCCGACGGTGCCGACGGTGCCGGGACGAAAACCGCCGTCACGGCGCCGGCACCTTGGCGGCCGCTCCCGAGCGTTCCACGGCAAAACGCCCGGCCTCATGCGAGAATTGACGGCGTCCGAACCAAGCCGTCGATTCCGGCGCCACGTTCTGCGCACGCTCGACATTCCACCGATGCCGCCCCGTCTGCCACCGCTCTCCGCCCTGCGGCTGTTCGAAGCCGCCGGACGCCACCAAAGCTTCAAGCGCGCCGCCGCGGAGCTGCACCTCACGCCGAGCGCCGTCAGCCACGGCATCGTCGGTCTCGAGCAGACGCTCGGTGTCGCGCTTTTCGCCCGCTCGCCGCAAGGCCTCACGCTCACGCCCGAAGGCGTGGACTACCTCGCCTACGTGACGGAAGCCTTCTCGCTATTGCTCACCGGCACCCGACGGCTGCCCACACCGGACGCCTCGCGCGCCATCGCGCTCACCTGCGCCCCAACGCTCGCCTTGCGCTGGCTGCTGCCGCGCCTGGGCGAATTCCTCGCCCGCATGCCGAACGTCGACATCACCGTCGACACTTCGCGCCGCCAGGTCGGCTTTCCGACGGACGGCTTCGACTTCGCCATCCGCCTGTCGCGCGCCCCCGTCGCCAGCGATCGCTGGCACCGGCTGTTCGGCGAGCGCTTCGTGCCCGCCTGCAGTCCGGCCTTTCTCGCCGAACATGGCGACGCCGACGGGCGCCTCGACCTGCGCGCCGCCACGCGCATTCACGTGAGCAGCGCCAGCGAGGACTGGCAGGGATGGATCGAAGGCGCCGCGATCGAGGACTTCGATGCGCGCGGCGGGCTGAGCTTCGACAGTATCCAGATGGGTCTCGACGCTGCCATGGCCGGCCTCGGCGTGGTCATCGCCCGCCGTCCGCTGGCCGATACGTATTTCGAGAGCGGCGCCCTCGTGCCGGCCCACGACATCGTCACCCAGGCCCAGAGCGCCTACTGGCTGATCTGCGCGGATGACATCGAGCCGCATCCCGAATGCGTGGCGTTCCGTGACTGGCTCATCGAACAGGCCGCGGCATCGGTGCCTGTCGAAACCGCTTCAGGTGAATAAAATTCACCTGCATGCACGCATTACTCCTTTGCCAGCCGGGGGATGCACTGCAACACTATGGTGAGGAGGACTCACCATCATGACGAAAGTTGCCGTTCCCGCATCGCCCTCGCTGCAAGGCCGCGTCACGCTCATCATCCTGGCCGGCGCACTCGTGCTGAGCGCCGCCATGGGCACCCGCCAGACATTCGGGCTGTTCATCAATCCGTTTTCCTACGACCGCGGCGTGCCCGTTACCCTCGTCGCGTTCGCCATCGCGCTGCATAACCTGGTGTGGGGGTTCGCCCAACCGTTCGCCGGCGCAATGGCCGACCGCTACGGCCCGGCGCCCGTGGTGGCCTTCGGCGCCTTCGCCTTCGCGGGCGGGCTTGCGATGGCCGCGCTCGCGCCCTCCGGCGTGTGGCTCGTCATCGGGCTTGGCGTGCTCGTCGGGCTCGGCATCAGTTGCACGACGTTCGGCGTGGTGCTGCCGGCCGTCAGTCGCGCCGTATCGCCCGAAAAGCGCACCATGGCCATGGGCCTCGTGAGCGCCGGCGGCTCGCTCGGACAGGTGGCGCTGGTGCCCGTGGCACAAGGGTTGCGCTCGGCCTTCGGCGTCTCGACGTCGCTCTTCGTGCTCGCGCTGATCCTGTGTTGCGCCGCGCCGCTCGGATTGCTGATGACGTTGCGCCGCCGCGGCAGGGCACCGGAGTTTGTCGCCATGACGCCGCCCGCGGCGCCGTCCACGATGGCGCGCGAACATGCCGCCAACAGCACGCCGGCCGCCAACGACAGCGACTCGGTGACGTTGCGCCACGTTTTGCGCGAGGCGCGCGCGCATCGCGGCTATCAACTGCTCACGCTCGGTTTCTTCACCTGCGGCTTCCAATTGGCCTTCATCGGCACTCACCTGCCCGGCTACTTGCTGATGTGTCACATGCCGATCGGACTGGGCGCCACCGCGCTTGCCCTGATCGGGCTGTTCAACATGGCGGGGAGCTGGGCCTGCGGCTGGCTGGGCGGACGCTACCGTCAACATCACGTGCTCGGCTGGCTTTATCTCGTGCGCGGCGCCGCCATCGCGCTTTTCTTCCTGTCACCCAAGTCGAGTGCCAGCGTGGTCGTCTTTGCGGCCGTGATGGGCCTCACGTGGCTCGGCACGGTGCCGCTCACGAGCGGGCTGGTCGCGAAGGTCTTCGGCACCCAGCATCTGGGCACGCTGTTCGGCGTGTGTTTCATGAGCCATCAGGTCGGCTCGTTCCTCGGTGCGTGGCTTGGCGGCTACGTGCTGGACGTCACCGGCTCCTACAACCTGATCTGGGCCGCTACCGCGATTCTTGGCGTCGTCGCTGCCGCGCTCCATTTCCCGATCGACGACGCCAGCATCGTCCGCCCCACGCGCGAGCCGGTGCCTGCCGGCGTCTGACCGATGCGCCGACACACGAGTACGGCCGATGACAGGTGATCACGGACGTTCACCACGGTCCAGTCGATCAAAGGCGGTGGGCGCTGGCGAGCCGGAAGATTTTCGTCCAGCGCCTGGCCATCGCGCGATCCGCCATGGGTACGCACCACTCGGCCTGCGCGTGGTGGGCAAGCGTCATCGCAAGAGACCAGCGGCCCCCCTCGCTCATGGGGCGCGCCGACGTCACGTCGGAAAAGACGAAGCGCACCTCACGGCCGTCCACGCGCAGCGCGCCCATCTTGCGATCGGCATCGAGCGCGAGTTCACCCCACTCGCCCGCCACGCGCACCAGCCGCTTGCCGTCGCGCCGCACGCCATGCACGGCGCGGTACCGGCGAACCGCATCGGCCGCGAGCCCGGCGACGCCGAGCCCACACGCCACGATCGCCGCCACGGCAGCGAGCGTGCCGAAGTGCGCCGCAACGACCCCATAAAGCCGCACCGCGCCATAGGCAATGCCCGCCAGAATGACGAGCCCCAGCAGAATGAATGGCACGACGGCCCTCCTCGCAATTGCGTTCACCGAATGACAAACCCCGCCGGTGGAACCACCCGGCGGGGCTACATTTCACCACAGGTCGGCAACAGGCGCCGCTGCACCGGACACGCCCGGCATCACGGCCGGGCAGGCGCCGGAACAGTGTCCGAGCAGTGCCGGAGCAGCGCCGGAGCAATACCGACGCATACCGATGCAATACCGACGCCAGACCGGCACGATACGGGTGCGGCGGCCTCGCGTCCTACGTCACCCCCGCACCCCGGCACGTCGCGACATCACCGCTGTGGCTGCGGCGCGGCGCCCACCTCCTTGCGCACCTTGGCGACTTGCGCCGCCGTCACCGCGGGCGCCTTGTTGCCCCAACTCGTGCGCACGAACGTCAGCACGTCCGCCACGTCCTGATCGGTCAGACGATCGTCGAAGCCGGGCATCGCGTAGTACGTCGGCGCCGAGCGCGTCGAGGGCATCTGCGCGCCGCGCAGCACGATGTGGATGAGCGAGGTCGGGTCGGCCGAGTTCACCGTGGAGCTCAACGCCAGCGTCGGGAACGTCTGCGTGTAGCCCTTGCCCGTGCTGCGGTGACATGCCGCACAGTTGTCGATGAACGTGAGCGCGCCGTTGCTCCTGTCGGAGCCCGCACGCAAGGCCCTGGCCGCCGTCTCGTCGTAGGCCAGCGCCCTGGCGTTCGGGTCGACCGGCCTGAGCGTCTTCAGATACTTCGCCACGGCCGCGAGATCGTCGTCGTTCATGTGCTGCGTGCTGTGCTGCACGACGTCCGACATACCGCCGAAGGCGGCCGAATGGTCGTTGCGCCCGCCCTTGAGGAACGCCACGATGTCACCCTCGCTCCAGTTGCCGAGGCCGTCGGTCGGATCGCCGCGCAGGTTCTTCGCGAGGAAATTGTCGACCACCCCGCCGGACAGGAACACGGTGCTGTCGTCCGTGAGCGCCTTCTCCTGCAACGCGAAGCCGCGCGGCGTATGGCACGCGCTGCAGTGGCCCAGCCCCTCGACGAGGTAGCGTCCGCGCGAGACCGGATCGTTGTCGGTCGAGGCCGCGTCGCCCACCACCGGCGGCGCGAACATCTTGCGCCAGAGCGACAGCGGCCAGCGCATGGACATCGGCCACGGAATGTCGGTGGCCTTGTTCGCCTGCGCGACCGGCTGCACGCCGTGCATGAAGTACGCGTAAAGCGCCTTCACGTCGGCCGGACGCACCTTCGCGTAGGACGTGTAGGGCATGGCCGGATAGAGCGTCGAACCGTTCCTGGCAATGCCGTGACGCACCGCCTTGTCGAAGTCCTCGAGGCTGTAGCTGCCGATGCCGGTGTCCTTGTCCGGCGTGATGTTGGTCGAGTAGATCGTACCGATGGGCGACGCGATCGGCAGGCCGCCCGCGAACGGCTTGCCCTTGGGCGCCGTGTGACAGGCCGCGCAGTCGGCGGCGCGTGCGAGGTATTCGCCCTGCCGGACGAGTTGCGCCTGCGGATCGTTGGCTGCGCTCGCCTGCCCGCCGGCAGCGCTCACCGCGGAGGCCGCGACCGAAGGCGTGGGCACCGGCGAGACGGCCGCGCCCGCAGGCTGTGCGGCACTCTGCGCCCACACGGCGAACGCCGCGAGAGCGAGCGCTCCCGTGGCGCAGACGGCAGCGGAGCGTTTCATCATCGTTTTGCGGATCATGGGGCGCTCCTCAAGCTTGCACCAGCGGGCCGGCGTTCTTGAGGTACTGCTCGCGAATCGCCTTCGCGGACCAGTACGCCAGCGCCGCCACCACGCCCGTGGGGTTGTAACCCATGTTCTGCGGGAACGCGGACGCCCCCATCACGAACACGTTTGACACGTCCCAGCTCTGCAGATACTTGTTGACCACGCTGTTCGACGGGTTCGTGCCCATGATGGCGCCGCCCGTGGTGTGCGTGCTCTGATAGATCCGCGTGTCGTAGTGCGTGCTTTTCTTGCGAATCGCGCGGAACACCTTCTCCGGGTTCATCGCGCGACCGACCTCCTCCATCCGGTCGCCCATGTAGCCGAGCATCGCGTACTCGTTGTCGTGCCAGTCGAACGTCATGCGCAGCAGCGGCAGCCCATACGCGTCGCGGTACGTCGGATCGAGGTCGAGGCAGGCGTCGCGATACGACATGACCGAGCCGGAAATGCCGATGGTCATGTAGCGCTGATACGCGTCGGCAATGCCTGCCTTCCACTGACTGCCCCACGACGGCGTACCGGGCACCGTCGGCGTCATCTTGATCGGGCGGCCGCCGTAGCGCACATGGCGGATGCTCGCGCCCCCGATGAAGCCGAGCGGTCCATGATCGAACTGGTCGCCGTTCAGGTCGTCCATCGACACGCCGCCCGCGCCCGTGCCGATGAACGGATTGAGCTGCGTGCCCTTGGGCAGCAGCACGTTGATCGCGCCATTCATCTGGTAGGCGTAGTTCTTGCCGACAACGCCCTCGCCGGTCTTCGGATCGTATGGCTTGCCGATGCCCGAGAGCAGCAGCAAACGCACGTTGTGCAACTGGTACGCGGCCATGATGACGATGTCGGCCGGTTGTTCGACTTCGCGCCCCTGCGCATCGATATAGGTCACGCCGGTGGCCTTCTTGCCGTCGCCGTCGAGGTTGACCTTGGTGACATACGAGTGCGTGCGCAGTTCGAAGTTGGGCTTCTTGAGCAGTACCGGCAGGATGGTCGTCTGCGGCGAGGCCTTCGAATACATGTAGCAGCCGTAGTTCTCGCAAAAGCCGCAGAAGTTGCACGGCCCGAGGCGCACGCCGTATGGATTCGTGTACGGCTGCGACGTGTTGGCCGCCGGCGCCGGATACGGATTGAAGCCCACTTCCCGTGCGGCCTTCTCGAACAGCGTTGCGCCATAGGTGTTCTGCAGCGGCGGGGTCGGATACTCGCTCGAGCGCGCGCCTTCGCGCGGATTGCCGCCCGGCACGATCTTGCCGTTCAGATTGCCCGCCTTGCCCGACGTGCCGAACACTTTCTCGGCGAAGTCGAAATGCGGCTCCAGTTCCTCGTAGCTCACGCCGAAGTCCTGAATCGTCATGCCCTCGGGGATGAATTTCTTGCCGTAACGCTCCTCGTAGTGGCTGCGCAGCCTGAGCTCCTCGGGCAGGATCCGGTAGTGCATGCCGTTCCAGTGAAAACCCGCCCCGCCCACGCCGTTGCCGAGCAGGAACGAGCCGTTCTGGCGATACGGCACGGCGAGATCGTCAGGCGTGTGGCGAATCGTCACCGTCTCGCGCGCGAGTTCCTGAAAGAGCTTGCCGCGCACGGAATATTCGAGTTCGTCGATGACCTTCGGATACTGCGCGTCGGTGGGTGTGTCGCGCATGGCGCCGCGCTCGAGCGCCACCACGTTCAGTCCCGCGTCGGTGAGTTCCTGGCCGAGGATGGCCCCGGTCCAGCCGAAGCCCACGATGACGGCATCGACCTTGTCTTTCTTGATTGCCATGGTTCAGCCCCGCTTTCCGGAAATCGACACGGGCCCGTATGGGTACTTGACGTTAGGCTGGTCCACCCAGTCCATGAAGTCGGCGCGTGCGCCCGGAAAGCCCACGAGCTTCCAGCCGACCATGTCCTTGTTGCCGCCGTGAATCGGATCGGACAGGAAGCCTTCCTTCGTATTGCCGAGCAGGTACGAGAAGAAGGTGCGCGCGGGCACGCTGTCGAATTCGATCTTGCCGTGCTCCAGATCGCCAAGCACGGCCTCCTGCGTCGCATGGTCGAGATCGGCGAACACCTTGCCGTGCTGCTTCTTGCAGTAGGCGTCGCAGGCGGCGATGCCGTGGCGGTAGATGTCGCGCGGCACGAGGCTCAGCTGATACCCCATCTCGGGCGGCTGATCGGTGTGGAACGGTCCCTGCATATACCAGAGCTTGCCGTGGCCGAACGGCGTTTCCATCTGGCGGTCGATGAACTGCGGGACGTCGGCGGCCAGCGCGCCGGGGCCGAGATCGTCGGCGGGAATCAGACGATCGACCGCGGCGTTGACGAAACGCCATTCGTCGGCAGTGAAGTACTTGGGTTCATACGAGGTGTTCGAAGCGGCGGGGGCAGCGGGTTTGTCGCTGCTACAGGCGGACTGCGTAAGCGTCGCGCCGGTGGCAAGAGTCGTGGCAGGCACGATCGCCAGCACCTGGCGCAAAAAGCGCCGGCGCGGTTCCTTGTCCTGTGACATGGAGTTCTCCGTTTTTTGGGGGGACGGGACGAATCACGCATGACAGTCAGGCAGTGGCTCGCCATGCGTGAAGAAAACCTGACAGGCTATTCACCTCGCGTAGCGCAAAATAACGCGGCCATTCTACTTACAAGTTCCCTACATGGCAAAGTCGTGTTTGTTGCGAATGTTGCGCAAGTCTTTGACGGAAAAGGCTTGCAAATAATTAAAATATTTACTATGACGCGCGCGCGACGTGTTCTGGCACACACAACGACAGCGGTGGACTCAGCGGTGATTTTTCGACATTGCGCGCCATCCGATCATGCGCGGTTGCCGCTCGCCAATGCCGGGCGACAGGGTGAGGCATGAAAAACGCCGTCCCACGACAACGGGGGACGGCGTCTCGAAACTCGCCGCTTTCGATGCGAGCATCGTGCCTCGCAATCGAAATCGCAGCGCCTGACTTCCCTGACGCTTCCTGACTCCCACTTACTCCCTGATGGGCGGCATCGGCCGCATCGACGACGGCCTGGAGCGCGCAGGCGAGACGGGTGAGACCGTGGACACCAATGTGGGCGATGTGGGCGATGTGGCCGATGTGGCCGATGTGGCCGATGTGGACGGGGTAGCGGCATGCCTGGGCGATGGCGTCAGCGGCGTCGGCACCGACATGACCCGCGCACGCTGACTCGCCCGTTTGCCGGCTTCGGCGTGCCATGCAAGCACACGATCGGCCTCTTCCTCGAACTTGTCCGGACGGCGGGTTTGCTGCATGTCGCCAACGCTGCGAAGCCCAGGCAGCGCGCGCGGCCGCGCAGACGGCGGGCCGTCGCGGTGCCGGCCGCTTCGCGCCGGGCCAGACCGCGGTTGCGCCTCGTCGACGGGCGAGGACTGCGCCACCGGCGGTCCCAGCGGCGGCGTAAGCGCTTCCGGCGTCAGGTCGTCAACGCACGAGGCACGGCGATGCGTGCCTTCCGATGGCATCATCGCCTCGCGAGGCGCCGCGCGCGCCGGCTCGTGCGCGTCTCGCGACAACGACGGCTCCGCGGGGCCGGCGAGCGGCGTTTGCGCCACTGCATCGGGCGCGCTGTCGTCGACGGCGAGCGCCGGCGCCGCTGCCCGGTACGATCGGGCCACGCTTTCACGCATCGTTTCGAGCAGACCGAGCCCCACGCGTTTCGCGTTTTCCAGTTCGCGGATACGGCCGCACAGCCACGATTCGTCCCGCGCCGTCTCGAGCGGGCCAGCCCAGCGCGCGTCACCGAGCAGCACCGTGCTTTCATGACGGCCGAAGCCCTGATCGCGCAGGGTCTGCAGCGTGACGGGCTCGTTCGGCGAGTGCCCCAGCATCATCGCCAGGGCGGCCGCTTCGCGACGCGCGCGCCGCACGCACGCCGGAAACATCGAGCGCGACTTCGCCGGCTTCAACATGCACTTGTCGCCGCGCAGCGCAAGACGCAACGGCACCCGCTCGCCCGCCCTGCCGACGATGTCCTCGGCCTCACGCGTCATGTCGTTGAGCAAGAACAGGTCCCGCCGCTCGCAGGTCAGTTGCGCAATGCGGTTGCTGATCGATTTCGCGGTGTGGACGAACATCGTGTCGCGCAGATCCGTCGCGTGTGCCAGCATCGCCAGCCTGGCGGCGATCTGGGCGATCGTCCTGCCTGCGGCTTCCGGGGCGGCGTCGTTTGCCGGGTCCCCCGGCGAAAGCGCGGAAGTCGCCCTCGACGCAGACTGCCGTGCGAGCCAGGTGCTCAATCCGGCGATGGCCTTCACCTGTACCTGACACGCCCCCATGGGGAACGCGCGCAGGTGCGGGGCATCGGAAACGCGGCCTGCCCGGCCGATGTCGTGCAGCGCATCGTGACGATCGCCTTCGAAGCGCCGCCTGGCATCGATATCGGTCAGGAATGACTTCTGCCAATTCCGCAGCCTGCCGCTCACCGCGTCGCAGGCCGCCGGCCCCGCCTTCATGGCCATGGCCGCATGGCAATCGCGTCCCAGGTCGGCGAGCCACGCGTGGTACGACACCTGCATCGTCCCGCCGGGCGTGCTTCGGCGGCGCACGGGACACGCGCCCCACGGACGCGTCGGCGACTTCGAGGCGAGCGGGCTCGTCTGACCCAGCCGTTCGAAATCCGAACCGAAGCTGTCGTGCAGGTCGCCGGACTTCGCACGATGGTTGAGTGTCACGACAGGCGGTGTCACCTGCGAAGAAAAAATTCTTGGAAATCCCATAACGTCGTCTCCTGATCGCAAGACCACCGGGTCTTGGCGCGAGGAGACTAGTCGCGCGTCGCGTCATGGGATGTCGAATGTGGCGGAAGGCTTCTGATTGTGGAATCGCTCGATGGCTTTCCCATACGAGCGTTGCGCCCCGCACACGGCGCAGCGCCGCGCGTCGAACGACGCGCGCCTCAGAAGCGCGCCAGCAGTTGTCCGAGCAACGCCGCGCCTTCCTTGCCCTTGGCCGAGTCCGCCCACAGGCGGTCGATCATGGCCCGGTACATGCCCACGCCGTCGGGCGACGTCGTGATGGTGGCGATGCCCGTGCGCAGATTCGGCAGCTCGCCCAGGCGAAACGGCGACACGGCGACATAGGCTTCGCCCTGCGCTTCGAAGATCTGAAAGGTCTCGTTGGGCATGTTGTCGCTCACGATGCCGATCTGCACGCCTGTCGTATCCGCTTCAAGAAATTCGACGATGCGCGCCACTTCGCGGCGCGCAGCCATCTTGCGCTCGAGCTGCACGCCGGGCGGCAGGCCCAGACGTCCGACCAGTCCGTGATGCAGGAACTGCTCGATCTGGCGCAGTCCGATGAGGCTCGTCACCGCGAGACGCTGACGCGAAAAGCTCGACTTGCGCTCCTGCAGGATGCCGAGCACGCGATCCATCGTATTGGTCCAGTGGCGATCGGCCAGCCGCGGCGGAATGCTCTCCTCGAGCATGTGGCGCAACCACATGTCGTAATCGTCGGACGTCAGCAGGAAGGAAATCGGGTCGAAGTGCGCGACGATACGCTCCGAGCGGCTCTCGAGCTGCCGCATGCGCTCGAAGTAACTCACCGCGGAGTCGTGGTACTCGACTTCCACGCCGAGCAGGTTGGCGAGCGACACGCCGAGCAATGCCGCGAGCCGCTCCAGCGTATCGATCTTGACGATCTCGCCGCGCTCGAGCTTGTAGATGGCCGCGCGCGAGATGTCGAGCTGCTCCGCCACATCGTCGCTGCGCAACTCCGCGGCCAGCCGATAGGCGCGCAAGCGCTCGCCGATGGCGCGAAAGTTGAAGCGCGGGCCCCTCAGCGCCCGGGATGTCGTCGCAGCTCGATTCAAATCGCCTCCTGTTGGATACCTGTTGCACGCGGCATGCCGGTGCATGCGCCCGGTGACGGCGCCCGCGCATGACGGTGCCGGGATTATACCGGGGCATCGGAGCCCCGGACGGGGGCGCGCGTCGCGCCGCACGCGCGGCCGACTGTCGCGCGCACCCCACAACGGTCTGTCGAATATTTTTTCGATTGTCTATTTTTTTAGACACCGGCACGATCGCGATCACGGATTCCCCCATCCGATGGGAATACCCTGCACCACGGGGGCGTTCCGCCCCTTTCGGGGATGACCGCGTGCGCCGGCAGTGGTAGCCTGCGCGCCGTCCACAAATTTGTACAAAACATAGAGGGAATGATGAAAACCTGGCACAAGGTGGCTGGCGCCGCCGCGATGGGCGCCGCGGCGCTTGCCTCCCCGGCGCACGCGCAGTCGAGCGTGAGCTTCTATGGGCTTGCCGACGCCTACGTCGGCTCGGTGAAAAACCCTGGCGGCAACGCCGCCGTGGTGCAGCAAGGCGGTGGCATGACCACTTCCTACTGGGGCCTGTCCGGCACGGAAGACCTGGGCGGCGGCAACAGTGCGCTGTTCGTGCTGGAGAGCTACTTCCAGCCGAACAACGGCACGTATGGCCGCTTTGCCGGCGACAGCTTCTTCTCGCGCAACGCCTACGTCGGGCTGTCGAACACCACGCTCGGCACGCTGCGCATCGGGCGCATCACCACCCCGCTCTATCTCGCGACGATCC
This sequence comes from Pandoraea nosoerga, assembly GCF_902459585.1. Taxonomy (GTDB): domain Bacteria; phylum Pseudomonadota; class Gammaproteobacteria; order Burkholderiales; family Burkholderiaceae; genus Pandoraea; species Pandoraea nosoerga. The sequence continues at coordinate 71,501 of NZ_CABPSC010000004.1, read as the reverse complement.
AGTTCAACCCGTTCAACAACTCGTACACGTTCTCGCCGATGATCTTCCACACCTACAAGGGTCTGGGCACGCAGGGCGTGGTCGGCGACTCGGCGTGGAACAACGCGGTGGCGTACACGTCGCCGGGCTATGCCGGCTTCGCCGGCACGCTCATCTATGCCACGGGGAACAGCGCCGCGGACCATAGCGCGAAGAAATGGGGCGCGGCGATCACCTACGCCAATGGACCGTTCGCCGCCGCAGCGAACTACCAGTACGTGAACTTCAGCAACACGCCGGGCGACTTCGGCACGCAATTGCCGGGGGTCGTCGGGCTCACGAATCAGAACACCGCGCAACTCGGTCTCTCCTACGACTTCGCGGTCGTGAAGGTCTTCGCGCAGTACATGCTCGTGGCGAGCCAGGCGGCGAGCGGCAACTTCCACGCCAACACGGGGCAGCTCGGCGCCTCGGTGCCGCTTGGCCGCGGCAGCGTGCTCGCATCGGTGGCCTACACCGGCTCGAGCGGCTCGGGCGACAACCAGCGTCGCACTACGTGGGCGCTCGGCTATGACTACCCGCTGTCCAAGCGCACGGACATCTACGCGGCGTACAAGTACGACCACATGAGCGACCTGTCGACCGGGCAGACATACGGCGCCGGTCTGCGCATGAAGTTCTGAACACGCGCGGCAGCGCGATGGCGAGATGGCGAGATGGTGCGATGGCAGCACCCGTCGCCCGCGCGCCCGGCGGCACGGCCGCGTCGCAGACCGACGCAACCATGCATCCGCACGCACGAACGTGCCTCCGGATACGTTGCGGGAGCCGGCGAACGCATTGCGTTCGCCACGCTCGCCGTCGATTCGCCTCAGGGTTAGCCCCGATAATTTTCGCCTTGCCCGCCTCGCCGGGTTCGTTTAGTCTAAATATTTAGACACATGGAGAGCATGATGGATCTGCAGCTTGCATGCGCCTGGTTGCAGCGCGACACGGCCGGCCTGTCCGACATCGAGGATTTCGCGGCGCGTTGTCTGCACGCGTCCCGCACGGCAACGCGGGAGTCCGCCGCGCTGTTGCTGCTGGCGCAAGCGGCCCAGACGTTCGCGGAACGTCAGTCCGGCGTCGCCGCGAACGGCGAAACGTTCCATGCGTTTCTCGCCCGCTGCAAGGGCCACGCCACGATGTTGCGCGACGCGGCCGCCGCCTCGGACGCCAGTTTCCTCGCGGCGCTCAATGCTTTTGCGGCCCAACTTTCCTCCGAGGTCTACGCGTGAGTTCGCAGGCGGCGGAAAATGGGTGCGGGACGGTGCCGCGGGCGCGCGAGGGCGCTCGATTCTGCGCAGTGCAACGGCGCGCCATGCTTTCTGTCCGGCACGGCGATGTCGCCGGGCTGGCCAGCGCGGACCATTCGTTGAATTTTTTTATCTTGTTTGTCTAAAAATTTAGACATTTTTATTGCAGGCACCTGAGCACCACAGCCCGTTCGGCTTTGTCGAGGGCTGCGCCGACGGCTTCATCGCTGCACACGCGCCAGCGCGTCCGATTCAGCGTTCGTATCCCTCGGCAACCGCCTCACCGCCCAATCCGAACCGACACAGGAACGACCATGGAAGCCAAGCTCAACACGCCGAGCGCGCAACGCGCCAATACGGCCAGTGCCGACACCGTTACGCCGTATGCGTGGAAAGCGCTCGCCGGCTCCGCCATCGGCTATGCGATGGACGGCTTCGATCTGCTGATCCTCGGCTTCATGTTGCCGGCGATTACGGCCGGGTTGCAGCTCTCGCCCGGACAGGCCGGCGCGCTCGTGACCTGGACGCTCATCGGCGCCGTCGCCGGGGGCATTCTCTTCGGCGCACTATCGGACCGCTATGGCCGCGTGCGCATGCTCACGTGGACGATTCTCCTCTTCGCGGTGTTTACGGGGCTGTGCGCGCTCGCGCAGGGGTTCTGGGACTTGCTGGTGTATCGAACGATCACCGGCATCGGTCTTGGCGGCGAGTTCGGCATCGGCATGGCACTTGCCGCCGAAGCGTGGCCTGCCGCAAAACGCGCGCGCGTATCGTCGTATGTGGCGCTGGGCTGGCAGACGGGCGTGCTCGCCGCCGCGCTCCTCACGCCGCTGCTGCTCGCGCACATCGGCTGGCGCGGCATGTTCTTGGTGGGCGTGCTGCCGGCGCTCGTGGCCTGGGTGCTGCGCAACAAGCTGCACGAGCCGGAAGTCTTCGTGCGGCGCACGGGCGGCGTGAGCGGCGGCCACGGCAGCGCCAACGCCTTCCGGCTGCTGGTCAGGGACGCGCGCACGACCCGCGTGAGCCTTGGCATCGTGATCCTGTGCTCGGTCCAGAACTTCGGTTACTACGGCATCATGATCTGGCTGCCGACGTTCCTGTCGCAGAAGCTCGGCTTCTCGCTGACGAAGTCGGGCCTGTGGACGGCCGCGACCGTGCTCGGAATGATGTTCGGCGTGTGGGCCTTCGGGCAATTGGCCGATCGCATCGGCCGACGTCCGACCTTCCTGCTCTATCAGGCCGGCGCGGTGGTCATGGTGATCGCATACGCCCAGTTGACCGATCCGACGGTGATGCTATTCGCGGGCGCGCTCATGGGGATGTTCGTCAACGGCATGGTCGGCGGGTACGGCACGCTGATGTCCGAAGCCTATCCCACGGCGGCACGCGCCACGGCGCAGAACGTGTTGTGGAACATCGGGCGCGCCATCGGCGGACTTGGCCCCCTCGTGGTCGGCGCGCTCGCCGCCCGCTACTCGTTCCAGATCGCCATCGCGCTGCTCGCCAGCCTCTACGTGCTCGACATGCTCGCCACGCGCTTCCTGATTCCCGAACTCAAGGGCGCCGAACTCGAGTGACGCAACGACGCCCATCGCCGTCCCCTCGGCGCCCTTCACACCTTGATACCGTTTTCCCCCGGAGCTTTCCCATGTCAGTTGCCACACTGACGCGCCTCGACACCGCCCGCCCGGCGGACCGAGATGCGTCGAGCGCCCCCGAAGTGCGTGCCACGCGCAAGGTGGCCACGCACCGTTGCCGGGTGCTGGCGCACCACGCGGTGAATGCGCGTTACCGCTATCTCCGTCTGCAGGCCGAGGCGCCCGTCGCGCTTGCCACGCAGCCGGGTCAGTTCTATCAGCTCAAATGCCCGGTGACCGAGAGCGACGCCCCGTTCCTGCTGCGCCCGATGAGCGTCTACGGGACCGGCCCCGAGCCCGATACGATCGAGTTTCTCTACAACGTGACGGGCGTGGGCACGCGCGCGCTCGCCACGCTGGGCGAAGACGCGTCGCTCGACATCGTCGGCCCGCTCGGCAACACGTTCACGTTCGATCCGCGCTGGCAGCGCGTAATGGTCGTGGCGCGCGGCGTGGGTCTGGCCACCATGGCCCCGCTCGTGCAACGCGCGGCGGCGGCCGGTGTGGCACTGACCGTGATCATGTCCGCACGCCGCCAGTCCGATCTGATGCGCGACGAGTTCCTGCGCTCGCCCGAAGCCCGTGCGCTTGCCGACGTGCATTGTGTGTTCGACAGCGACGGCTCGTCGGCCGTCGACGCGCTCGAGCCGCGTGTACGTGCGCTGCTCGACGCCGCGCCTCACGACGCCGTCTACACCTGCGGCTCGCATCGCGTGCTGATGCTGCTCCAGCGCGTGCTCGCGAATCGGCCGCAGATCACTGCCGAAGTGGCGATGGAGCAGCGCATGGCGTGCGGCATGGGCGTATGCCTGTCGTGCGTGCGGCTGTTCGAGTGCGGTGGCGACAAGCAATTCCTGCGCGTGTGCCGCGAGGGCCCCGTGTTTCCGATTCGCGACGTCGTCGGGGAGGTGGACTTTGGCTGATCTTTCCGTGCGCCTCGGTGCGCTCACGCTGCGCAATCCCGTCATGCCGGCCTCGGGCTGCTTCGCTGTCGAATATGCCGAAGCGCTCGACCTGAACCGGCTCGGTGCGCTCGTCGTCAAGAGCGTCTCGCCCGCGACACGTGCGGGCAACCCCACGCCACGCGTGGCGGAGACCGCCAGCGGCATTCTCAATTCCATCGGGATTCCGAGCAAGGGGCTCGACGTCTACCGGCGCGAAGTGCTGCCCGCCTACACGCGTTTCGATACGCCGGTCGTGGTCTCGGTATCGGCCGATACCGCGGAATCGTTCGGCGAGGCCTGCGCCGCGCTGTCGCTGCCCGAGGTCGCGGCCATCGAGGCGAATATCTCCTGCCCCAATCTCGAGGCCGACGGCATGGCGTTCGCGATGCAGCCCGAGAGCACCTACAAGGCCGTGAGCGCCATTCGCCGCCGCACGTCGCATCCGCTGTGGGTCAAGCTCACGCCCAATGCGGGGCAGATCGCGCCCATCGCCCGCGCCGCCGAGGACGCCGGCGCCGACGCCATCGTCATGGGCAACACGGTACTCGGCATGGCGATCGACGTGCGCACGCGCAAGCCCAAGCTCGGCAACGTGATGGGCGGCCTGTCGGGCCCCGCGATCAAGCCGCTCGCCATCCGTCTGGTGCATCAGTGCCATCGCGCGGTGCGCATTCCGATCATCGGTTGCGGCGGCATTGCAACGGCCGACGATGCCATCGAATTTCTGCTCGCGGGCGCGAGCGCGGTGCAGGTCGGCACGGCGTCGTTTCGCGACCCGGCCGTCATGGGGCGCATCGTCGACGGGCTCGCCGCATATTGCGATGCGCAGGCCATCGAGCGGATCGCCGCACTCACCGGCGCCGTGGCGCTCGACGCACAGCTCACCGACCGCTGGCTGCGCTTCGCGCAACAGTCGGGATGACGACCGGCCGCACCGCCGCAACGCCACATCACAGCAACGCTACGCGTCGACAAAAACGCAACCCTCGCGACCGACGTCGCGAAAAGAAGCACAGTCATGGAACTCACCGCGCTGGCCCCACTGGCCGAGCAACTCTTCTCCGACCTGCGCCGCCTCGGCAGCGACGGCGTCGGCATCACGCGCGACAGCTACGGCGAAGGCGAGAACGCCGCCGCGTCGTATCTCACCGATTGGGCAGGTCACCAGGGGCTGACGGTCACCCGTGATCGCGCCGCCAACCTCGTCTTCACGCTGCCCGACGACACGGGCGACGCCCCCGCCACGTGGATCGGCTCGCATCTCGATTCGGTGCCGCAAGGCGGGAACTACGACGGGCTCGCCGGCATTGTCGCGGGCCTGCTCTGTCTCGTGGAGCAGCAACGCAGCGGACGCCGCTGCGGCACACCGGCGCGGGTACTCGCACTGCGCGGCGAAGAGAGCGCATGGTTCGGCAAGGCCTACATGGGATCGAGTGCGCTCTTCGGCAAGCTCAACGACGCCGACCTCGCCATGCCCCATCGCACCCACGGCCGCACGCTCGCGCAATGCATGGCACAGGCCGGCGCCGATGTCGAGGCGATTCGCAGCGGCGCCGTGCTGTTCGACGCGGCGCGCGCGAAGGCCTGGCTGGAGTTGCACATCGAGCAGGGCCCGGTCATGATCGCGCGCGGCATGCCTGTCGCGATCGTGCCGGGCATTCGCGGCAATGTGCGGCATAACCGCGTGTCATGCGTTGGCGAAGCGGGTCACTCGGGGGCAGTGCCGCGCTGGCTGCGCCACGATGCCATGTTCGCCGTGGCGGATCTCATCACGCGTCTGGACGAACATTGGCGCGCGCTGCTCGAGCGTGGCGTCGATCTCGTGGTGACGACCGGCATCGTCGGCACGGACCCCGCGGAGCACGCCATCTCGCGCATTCCGGGCAAGGTGGACTTCAGCCTGGAAGTGCGCAGCCAGAGTCCGGATACGCTCGATGTGTTCTACGAGCTCATGCGCACCGAGTGCCGCGCCATCGAGCGCGATCGCGGCGTGCGGTTCGTCTTCGACCGGCGTCTGTCGTCCGCGCCCGCGACCATGGACGCTCATGTATCGTCGCTGCTGGCCGAAGCTTGCCGCGCCCTCGATTTGCCGCAGGAACGCGTGCCGAGCGGCGCGGGCCACGACGCGGCGATCTTCGCCAACGCGGGCATTCCCAGCGGCATGGTGTTCGTGCGCAACGCGAACGGTTCGCACAACCCGCTGGAGCACATGGAAATGGAGGATTTTCTGCGCGGCGTCCAAGTGCTCGCGGCCGTCACGCATCGCCTGTGACCGCATTGCGCGGCATGCGGCGCAGGAAAACCGAACGGGCCGCACCGATGCGGCCCGTCCGACCCGACTCGTCCCGCGGAGCGATCAGGGCGCGAGCGCGATGACTTCCGCGACGGCGGCCGTGAGCTTCTTCGCGTATGGCACATGCAGAAATTCGTTCGGGCCGTGCGCGTTGGATTTCGGACCGAGCACGCCGCACACCATGAACTGCGCCGTCGGGAAACCGGCCTGCAACGTATTCATCAACGGGATCGTGCCGCCTTGCCCGATGTAGGCCACGTCCGCGCCGTAGTGGCGCTGCGACGCCGCATTGAGCGCCGCGGTGAGCCACGGCGCCACGTCCGGCGCGTTCCATCCCGACGCTGCGCCGGCATCCGGCTTGAACGTCACCTTCGCGTTGTACGGCGGGTCGACTTCGAGCAGCGACTTGAGCTCGGCCACGGCCTGCGCGGCGTCGACCAGCGGCGGCAGACGCAGCGAGAGCTTGAACGCGGTACGCGGACGCAGTACGTTGCCAGCATCGGCCAGCGCCGGCAGCCCCGCCGCGCCCGTCACTGACAACGACGGACGCCACGTCGAATTGAGCAGCGCCTCCTTCGGATCGGTCGTGGTCGGAAGAACAGACAGGCCGTCCTGGCCGCAGGCCCACGGCACCTTCTTCCAGACGTCGTCGCCCAGGATCCGAGCGGTCGCCTCGGCTTCCTTCAGGCGCTGCAGCGGGATCGGGCTGTGAAAACCCTCGGGCAGCACATTGCCGCTGCCCGCGTCTTCCAGCCGCTCGAACAACTGCCGCATGATCCGGAAGCTCGACGGCGCAATGCCGCCATAGCCGCCCGAGTGGATGCCCTCGTCGAGCACCTGCACCTCGAGGCTGCCCGAGATCAGGCCGCGCAGCGAGGTCGTCAGCCAGAGCTGATCGTAATTGCCGGCGCCCGAGTCCAGACAGACGACCAGACCGACGCGGCCCAGCCGATCGCGCAGCGCATCGACGTAGGGCAGCAGGTCGTAGCTGCCCGATTCTTCGCAGGTCTCGATCAGCCCCACGCAGCGCGGGCGCGCCACGCCCTGCGCATCGAGCGCCGCGAGCGCCGTCACGCTCGAATAGATGGCATAGCCGTCGTCGGCGCCACCGCGGCCATACAGCTTGCCGTCTTCGAATTTGGGCGTCCATGGCCCGAGATCCTTGCGCCAGCCGTCGAACTCGGGCTGTTTGTCCAGGTGGCCGTACAGCACGATCGTCTCAGTGCTGCCCGAGCGCGTGGCCGGCGCCTCGAAAAAGATCACCGGCGTGCGGCCTTCGAGACGAATCACCTCGAGCTTCAGTCCCTTGACCGGCTGGCGCTCGGCCCACTGGGCCGCGTCGCGCACCACGCGGTCGATATAGCCGTTGCGCGCCCAGTCGGCGTCGAAGCCAGGGCTCTTGGCGGGCACGGCAATGTAGTCGGTCAGCGCGTGGAGAATCTCATCGTTCCATTTCCGTTCGACGAATTCGCGCAACGTCGCGGTGTCGAGCGACGGCTGGGTCGGGGTGACGATATCGTTCATGGGGATCCTTGGAGGCTGTGTCGGCGTTCTCGACGCGACGTCGGGGACCAAAGCGCGCCGGCGGTTCGCGACAGCGTGGCAGCATGAGAGCGCGAGAGCGGCGCGCCGTATGGCGTCATGATAGCCATTTCCGCGCGCTCATGGCGACCGGGCAACGCTCTGGCCGGAACTGCCGGAGGAATGCGGCGGCCGATGCAGGGATCCGCCGGCCGCGGCAGCGAGCCGCGCCGGTCGGGACGCAGGAAACGGGCAACGGGAACAACGGGGACAACGGGGACAACGGGGGCACGGGAGTCAGTCGCCCGTGCCCGGTGGCCCGAAACGGAATACGATCTCCCCGGCCGCCCCGCTCGCCTTGACGCAGGTGGCGAGCTGGGTGCCCTTGCCGGCTACGTCCAGAGACTGCTCGGCCTGCGTGCTATTGCACCGCCAGGAAAAAGTGATCTGGCGGGCGCAGAGGTTGGTCACCTCGTAGCGATAATGGGTGACGTCGGCCGGCAGCGCCCGGATAGCCCCGCACGCGCGCCCTGACGCGTCGACCGGTTCCGCCGGCGCCGTGGCAGAAGGCGTTTGCGCGTGCACGAACGCACTCAGCGCCACGCCGGACAGCCCCAGCGCGACCACGCGAACATGCCGCATTCCGGACATCAGATCCAGCGCCATGCGATCGCGATGGCGCCAATGACAACCCCGATCGAAATGACGCCGCCGAACCATGCCAGTTGTGCGCGCCGTGCCCGACGGCGGCTCGACTCCGAAGTGTCGTAGAAACGACCCAATCCGCCCGAGTACAGCTTCTCCCAGCGAATTTCCATGACGCACCTCACAAAACAATCAAAGCGGCCCGCGTGACTGATCTTTTTTCTTCTTTATCGAAACTTCCGAGACGCAAGACAATCCGGAGCATCCGGCGATTTCCGATACCGGAAATACCTGAAATTCCGACATAGCGCCGTCGCTTCAAGATGTCACTATTCTTGTGGAATTGCAATAGCGTGAACTTGCCGAATGGTGCGGAGAAACCACGAGAAAGACGTCGTCATTGGCGATGGATATCGACGCAACCGACGCACGATAAACGGATTTAACATCCGTCTGCCCGGGACTTTAACGGCATTTCACGCGAAAACATGGAAAACGGGCGCTGCCCAACATTTCCCGACGCTGCAACGGCTGTAACAAAACGTTTCAATTCCGTGCGCGAGCCGGTTTGAAATGATCCAGGCAAAGCGCTCAAGGCAGAGCGGGCGCCGAAACGCCGCCGGCCCGGACGGGTCCGAGCGGGCGCGCCGATCCGGGCACGAGGTGAGGAGGTAAATGAGGCAACGTGGTGCGGCAATCCGCCGGAGGCGGCGCCGCACACGAAAAGGAAGATGGGTGACTTAGCGTCCCAGGAAGGCCGCGCCTACTGACAAGAGGACGAAGCCGCCGACACTACAGGCGATCGCGATTGCCAACAGACGTTGAAAGAGTTGCTCGCGCTCGGTCGCGCTGCGATGGGAACGGGGTGCTTCGTGATGAATCGTTCCCCAACCACTCGAATACACTTTTTTCCAACGGATGTGCATAAGTTACCTCGCGTTGTTTAGTGTTCGTAGCCTTGCCGGTCATCGACTCACGCTATCGGAATCGACGAGACGCATGAGTAGTATGCGCTTCGCTGACTTGCCGTAAACCCCTCATCCGTGCTGCGTCGCGGCATGTCATGCGCGGACTTCGCGCCGAATTCGAGACAATTCGAGGCGGGACAAGTCGCCCCGGAAAACCGTCACCGTGACGCGATTGCCAATTTATGCGCGAGCGTGTCAATGCGACAGAATGTCGCAGGTGCGACAAGTTGTCGCGCAACCCGCATGAACCGTGGAATTCACCGGTCCGGCGCCGGTGGCGGTGCGACGCACGTCGCACCCGAGGCAATGGCCCTGTGCGGCCCGTCGGGGGCGGCCCGAAGGACAGCGCAGCCCGCACGAAACGCCGTCGTGCACCGCAACATCGATTCTTCAAATATTCGGCCAATCGCGGGTAAATCCGGGGGGGCGGCGCATTCCTTGCCAACGCGGCAAGCGCCGCCGAGCCCCTGAACTCCCCTCCGAGGCCTCTCATGCAGCCGCAGCGGTCCGATCGACGCCGCTACGATTCGAACGGATTGTCGACCCGCCGTGCCGTCGCGCGGCCGGCCGGTGGCGCATGCTCGGGCAGATCGGCGCCGGCCAGCTCGGTCACCACCGCGTCGAGCACGGCCTTGAGTGCCTGGGCGCGGCGCAGGCCTTCGGCGTCGCGGCGGATCTCGAGGTTGCCGAATACGGCCACGTGATCGGCATGATTTTCGACGTTCAGTTCGCCGATCGAGAGCGCGTCGGCGTCGTTGGCGAATGGGGTGAACGTGGCGTTGGCTGATGGCGATGCGGACATCGGTGACTCCTGAATCGGGGGAAATCAGTCGCGGCAGTCGCGGGTTCGGGCAGTGCGGCCGGGCCGCCCTCCGCTTAGCGGAGGATCGCACGCAAGACGTCGAGCACCGTCTGCACTTCGCGATACGTCGGCACGTCCGGCTCGCGGCGGCGCTTACCGCCACCGCCCGCTGCCTTGGGCGCCGGCAGCCGCATCGCGGTGTTCTTCACCTCGGCGGGCATGCCGGGGAAGAAATCGATGCCGGCCAGCTTTTCGAGTGCCGCTACGCTCACCACAGAATAATCGCCGGTCGCTTCGTTGGCCACGAGATACGCGCCGGCCTGCTCGCGCTTCGGATCGTAGACGACTTTGAACAGTTGTGTGGGCACCATGACGCGATCGCCGATCTGCGCGATCGTCTTGCCCTTGAAAAGCGGCCCCGTGATCACGAACAGTTCACCGCGCTGCTGTGCGAGCCGGCGCACGCTCGCTTCGATGCCGGCCCACAGATAGCGGTTGTTCTCGCGGTTCTGCGGCACCATGTTGGACAGCGAAAAGCTCTCGGCCTGCGCCTGCGCATCCGGCATGTCGGCCGAGGGCGCCATGTGTCCGCGGTCGTAGCCGGAGCGCACGTAATCTCGCAATTCGGCCCGCTCGTCGGGCGGCAGACGCGACTCGGCGTGAAAGTTGTCCACGCGCCCGATCTCGCGCGCGTCGTTCAGACTCGCTCGCGTCAGGCGTTCTGCGGACCACAGCGGCGTGCGCGTCACGCCGGAGTGCATGACGGCGAACGCGCTGAAGCACACCTCGCGCGCCTGGCGGGCCACCGCCGCGTTGGTGATGTCGGGCGCCGCGCCGGCCCAGTAGTGATCGCCGCACGCCGTGGTTGCGGCGACGGCCTGACTCGCCAACGGCGGGAGAACCGAGAAGGCGGTGAACGCGACGAGCGAAATGGTGGAAAAGGGGGAGGCGGAGGCGACCGCCAGCGAGATTGCCAACTGCCCGGCCATCGCGCGCAAGCGGCTTGCGCGCACTGCGGTGGCCGTCCATCGAGACTGCTTCATCGCACTGCTGAGGGTAAGACTTGAGGGGGTGCGATTGTAGCGGATGAACGGCTATTCGGGGACGACGTTCGCCGCGCCGTAAGCCGCGCATTGCAACGTTTGCGAGGGGCCGAGATTGTCGCACTCGTCTGCCTGCGCGCTCGGCGCCCACGCCTGCGCAAGAAGGAGCAGACACAGCGCCACTACAAGCATGACGAGCAACGTTTTCATCACGGCGTCCGGGTCGGAATGCCGCATTGTATGCGCGGACGCGGCGGTGCGCCCCGCTTGCCCGCCCACGGAATTGTTTCGTTTCGTTACCGGCGAATCGACTCAGCTTTTAGGAACGTCCCCTCGTTCGGCGACGAGCGCCGCCAGCGGCTCGCTGTACGCGCCGCGCGCGCGCAGACCCTCGACCACGCCGATACGGTCCGGCATCGCCCGGTTCTGCGACATCTTGAACTTGCCTTCGATGCGCCGGATCGGGATCTCCACGCCGACGATCGCGCGCAGCATGCCGGCAATGAAGTCGGCCGGCGCGTCGCCCACCGCCCACGGCGCCGGCAGCGATTGTTCCTGCGAGTGTGTAAGGGCCTCCAGAAAACGCCGCAGCCATGCGGGGTCGTCGATCACGCGCGGCTTGCCCCACGCGTGCACGGCGGCGTAGTTCCATGTCGGCACCACCTTGCCGTGCTCGGCCTTGGCCGCGTACCAGGACGGCGAGATGTAGCCCTGCGGCCCCGTGAACGCGACCAGGCACTCTTGCGCCTCATGCAGGCACGCGACATGCGGATTGGCCCGCGCCAGGTGCGCGCGCAGCGTCCCGAATTCCCCTTCGGCCGGATCGATCAGGAACGGAATCGGATCGGCGCTCAGCCCCGCTGCGCCGGCGCTCACGAGCAGGCCGAGCGGGTGGGCGCGAATGAGGTCATGCAAGACCTCGGGGCGTTCCTCGGTAAAGGCGGCGGGCTGGTACATCTGCGACTCCGGACAAGGGTGGCGGGCATGGCGGGCATGGCGGAAATAACGCGTAGGGTACGTCCGCCCCTGGCCCTCGGCAAAGACCCAAAACAGATGATTATTTTGGAGCCACCGGCCATGCGGCCGCCCGGCGCATGGCCCGCGAATCAGGAAAGCGTCAAAGGAAGGATTTGGCCTGATCGAGAATCCTGCCGCAGACCTGCCGCGTGATCTGCTCCTTGAGTCCGCCGCCATTCAGATCGACGGTCTTGCCGTCGGGCGACGACAACAGTCCCTTGGCGCCGTCGAGATAGCCGGGGCTCGCGGCGGGCGAGCCGGACTGCGCACCGATCTTGCCGAGGAGCTTGTCCTTGACGTCGGTGGCCGAGCTCAGATTGGCCCCGTTGAGATAGTTGTTCTTGATGCAGAACTGCAGCACGCCGGTAGCGTTGCCGATGCTGCCCGAGGTGAGCGACCCGGTCGAGCCCAGTGCGCCGAGGCTGCCGGCCAGCCCGCCGGCACTACCGCCGGCACTACCGCCCGCACTACCGCCCGCATTACCGCCGCTGCCGCCCCCGCCAATGGCGTTCTTGAGCATGTCGAGCTGCGCGTTCGCCGGCAGCGGCGTGGCCAGCGTCAGCATGAATGCGAGCCCTGCCGCGCTCGCGAGCCCCATGCGGGATCTCCGGGTGGCGCCAACCTTGACCGAACCTTTCATGCGTCGCGACATACGAACCTCCGTGATATGGATGTGGATGTGGCGTGGGCGGGGTGGACCCACTATAGCAGGACACCACGTCACTCCCTTCACATTGCCCTCGCGCCGTCGGCGCGCCGGCGTGTCAGACGCGTCGGAACAACGGCGCAGCCGTCTACGCCATCCTTGCCGTCTCCACCGTCTCTGTCGTCTCCGGCACGTCGACGCTCGCGTCGACGCCCGCGTTCTCCCCGAGCAGGAATACGAGATGATGCCCGGCAAGCAGTTCGATACGGCGCTCGCGCGCGAACTCCTCGACACCGTCTTCGAACGTCCCCGTCGTGATCAGCATGCCGCGCGCCGCGCCGATCTGCTGCATTTCGGCGAGCATCGCGCGCGCGGCGCCCATGCCCAGACGGTGGCGGTGGCCCGTCGCCCGGTGAATGTGCACGACCACGTCGCCGCCGAAGATCGGGTGCGGGTCCCATGCCCGACAGCTCAGCATGCCATTCTCGCCCGGCAGCAGCGGCGGGCCCTCGAAACCATGCGAGCGCAGCAGGTGGAACATGACCTGCGTGAAGTCCTTGTCGGAGAGCGTCGCCAGGTTAAAGCGCCGATCGACGGCGACCTTCTCGTCCGTGATCGCCTGCGTCATGTCGACGCCGGCCACGGGCGTGACCGGCTGCAGCGCCTCGGGCCGCGGCGAAAGGCGCGCTCCCAGCGCGGCGAGATGCGCTGCGGGGTCGCCCTCGGCCAGCGCGAGCGCGGCGAAGTCCGCGCGCGCCGCGTGTACGCTCGCCAGACATGCGCGCGCCTCGCCCTCGCCGGCGTATATGTTGAAGACGATGGCGCTCACCTGCCGCAGCGGTTGCGCCGAGAACAATTCGTGCAGCGAGCGAAGCAGGATCTGGCGCAGTGCGCTGGCGTATACCTGGGCGCGCATGGCCTCGCCGGCCGGCACGCCATGCACCGCGCCCTCGGCGGCGTTGTAGTGATAATCGAGCGCGGTAGGCACCATGGCGTCGATGGTCGGGACGTCATAGCCCACGGCGAGCAGCTTGAGGTTCTCGACGTAGTGCGCGGCCAGCGTCTGCGTGAACGCTTCGGGATACGGACTGCGGCTCAGCACGATACGCGCGTAACCGGTGATGGCGGCCGCCTCGCCTCGTAACAATGCGCCCTCGAACTCGGCCACGGCGGCGTTGTGACGCGCGCTCTCGGCGCGCGCCGCTTCGGTCGCCTTTTGCTGCGCGATCTGTAGAATCATCGAGCCTTGCGCGCGACGTATCTTCGACGCTTCGTACTCGCGCTCGGCGTGTACGAACTCGCTGCGCGCCTTCGCCACGGCCTGCTCGTAACGCGCCGACGCGCCGGGCATGGCCAGCGCGAGTCGTCCCGGCTTCTCGGGCGCGAAGGTCTCCCATTCGGGCTTGGCGAGGATCTTGGGCAGGCGACGGGTGTCGAGCACCGGCGGCGTGTTGCTGGCGCGCAGGTCGGCTGGCGGGATACGCAGATCGCGCGCAAGGCCGTCGGCGAGCAGGCGCTCGAGACGCGCCACTTCGTAGCGCGCCCGTGCGCTTCGGGCGGCCGCATCGGCCTGCCCCACGGCGAGTTGCAGACGCTCGCGCGCGGCGGCGTCGACAACGCCTGCCTCGTCGAGGGCGCGCTGCGCCTGATCCAGAGCCCGCACCGGCGCCAGCGAGCGCGCCTCCGATGCGGCGCGTTGTTGTTCGCGCGTGTGTGCGGCGCGCCAGAATTCGCGCGCCAGACGGTCGATGACGACCTCGAATCCCCGATCCACTACTGCCCCCGCATGCGATATTGGTATTGTTTTGCCCAACGAAAAACGATCTCGGAGCGACGCCGCCGGGCGGCACGTCATACTCGACGTCAATACCCGACGCAAACTTCCGACGCTTACATCGGCCCCGTATCTCCGACGATGACGTAGGGGACGATTGTAGGACGATGCCGCCTCAACGAGCAAAGAAATCTTTCCGTCCCTTGCGACCCGAGCATGTCACGAACGCAACGCCGGCGCCCTGATCGTCATCAAATCGCCACGGGACGGGGGCAGTCTGCGGGGCGGCGGCATTGGGGCGCATCCCGGCGCATCCCGGCGCATCCCGGTGCTCCCCCGGTGCTCTTCGGTGCTTGTCAGCGTTTCCCCGGGGTTTCCGGACATTTCCGGGCGTTCACCTTCTCCTTCGGCTCTGCGGCGCCTGCGCCCCCATACCTGCCATGACTCGATCCGTTCCGGACCCGCGTGCCACCGCGTCTTCCCCGCCCCGCCCTCCCGGCGCTTGCGTCGCGTGCCTGCGCGCCGCCCTCGCGTGCCTGCTGCTCGCGCTCGCCGCCATTGCCTGGATCGACCGTCCGGTGGTGGACGCCGCACACGTCTACACGCAAGGCACGCGCTGGATCGAGCGCATTGCCGAGCTGCCCTCGCCGCTTTTCGTGCTGGCATGGCCGACGTTCGCCGTTGGCGCAGCGGTGCTGCTCCGGCGTCGCATGTTGCCCGGATGGGCCGCCACGCTGTGGCTCGCCGGCGGCGCGGTGGGCGTCGGCAGCGTGCTCAAGCAAGTGCTGAAGTTCCTGTTCGGACGCACATGGCCCGCCACTTGGATTCGCGACAACCCGTCGTATCTGCGCGACGGCGTCTTCGCGTTCAACTGGTTCGGCGGCGACGGTGCGGCCTACGCCTCGTTTCCCTCCGGGCATCTCACGGTGATGCTCGCCTTCGCCACGGTCGTGGCGCTGCGGCATCGGGTGCTGCGCTGGCCCTGCGCCATCGCCGTCGCCATGACGGGGTTCGGCCAGATCGCGGCGGCCTACCATTGGGTCAGCGATGCATTGGCCGGCGCGGCGCTCGGCATCGCGGTCGGCACGGCCTTCGTCGCCGCATGGGAGCGGTGGGGGCCGCAAGGGCAGCGCGCGGCATGAGGCGCACGGTCGCCGAGCGTCCCACAACAGCCGGTTCCCTATTGCCAGCAGGCGCGATCACCGGATAATGGCGAATTCAGAATCCAGAACCCGATAACAAAAGCCGTGGGCGGCTCACCGCCCACGCAACAACACCGAGACCGCCCCGCGACGGCCCCATCCGCGCCCTCGCCTTGCCAAGCCCTGCGGACCCGCATCCGGCGACGCAGCGCGCCGTCCAAGTCGCTCCCACGCCCGTTCGGCCCATGTGGCCGCGCGCCGCGCGGATTCGCCGACATGACGCCGCTCCTCTGGCCGCAATGTGCGTTGCAAGATGGGTCCGCCGCGCCCGATTCATGACTGTCGACACGTTGCTCCCTCTCATTGCCGGCGCCTGCATCGCCGGCTTCGTCCAAGGCCTGTCCGGCTTCGCGTTCAGCCTCGTCGCCCTGTCGTTCTGGGCCTGGTCGCTGCCGCCCACGCTGGCCGGCCCGCTCGCGGCATTCTGTTCGCTCGTCGGCCAGATTCTCGGCCTGCGCGCGGCACGACGCGCCGTGCCGCTCGGGCGCCTCGCCCCGTTCGTGCTGTGCGGGCTGTTCGGCGTGCCGGTCGGGGTGTGGATTCTCCGTTACCTCGACCCGGTGTGGTTCCGGGCCGGCATCGGCGCGGTGCTCGTCGTCTACTGCTCGATCCTCCTGCTCTGCGCCCATCTGCCGCGCATCTCGCACGGCGGGCGCGCGGCAGATGGCGTTGTCGGCTTCATCGGCGGCGTGATGGGCGGCATCGGCGGTCTCGTGGGCGTGGTGCCCACGCTGTGGTGCACGCTGCGCGGATGGGACAAGGACATGCAGCGCGCCGTGATGCAGATCTTCTTCATCGTCATGCACACGCTGACCATCACGCTGTACGCCGTACACGGCGTGATTACGACCGAGACGCTGCATGTCTTCGCGATCGCGGTGCCGGCGATGATCGTGCCGACGCTGCTCGGTGCGTGGGCCTACCGGTTCCTCTCCGACCATGTGTTCCGGCGCATGGTGCTCGCCCTGCTCGCCTGCTCGGGCGTGACGCTGCTCGTCGGCACCGTACCGGAACTGCTCGCGCGCTAAGGGGTGCGCCGACCTGGCCGCCACGCCCACCCCGGCCGTCACAAACGGATACACTTCGGCGCATACGGACGGCGGCAAGCGGCGGTACGATGAGGAATCTCCCCCCACACCGCTGCCATGCCTGCCGTTGCCTCGTTTCTCGATCGTGCCGCCGCGGGCAACGCGCTGGCCGAAGTGCTCGCCTCGCACGAGTTGCTCGCGCGTTGCGCGCCGCCGCTCGTGCTCGCCATTCCGCGCGGCGGCGTCCCTGTCGCACTGCCCGTCGCACGTCAGTTGAACGGCACGCTCGACGTGCTGCTCGCCCACAAGCTGCGTGCGCCACACCAGCCCGAGCTCGCCATCGGCGCGGTCGACGAGTTCGGCGGCATCTTTCTCGCCGACCACGCCCTCTCGCTCGGCGCCACCGGCGTGTACCTCTCGCATGAAACGGCACGGCAGCGCGCGCTCATCACGCAGCGGCGCCAGGCCTACACGCCGGGCCGCGGCGCGCCCAACGTCCATGGGCGTCCCGTGGTGCTGGTCGATGACGGCATTGCCACCGGCGCGACCATGATTGCCGCCTTGCGTGCGATGCGGCGTCTTGGCGCAACGCCGCTCATCGCGTGCGCGCCGGTCGGCGCCCGCGACGCGATCGCGCGACTGGCCACGCTCGCCGACGCCGTCGTGTGTCTCGAGACGCCGCAGCCGTTCTACGCGGTGAGCCTCGCCTACGACGATTTCGTGCAAACCGACGACGCGACCGTCATCGCCCTGCTCGGCATGGCGGCCGACCGTTCCTGATCGCCACCGACTGCCCTGATCGCTCTCATCGCTCTCGTCGCCCTCTGCGCCCTCGGTGCCCTCGGTGCCCTCGGTGCGCTCAGTGCGCTCAGTGCCAGGCACGTCCGGCCCCGGCCGTAGCGGCGGCCCCCGCGATTGCACTACACTTGAGCCTGATGCGCGCCACGGTCCATTGCATGAACACGCGGGCCCGGCGTGTCGCCTGCGCCGCCTCTTGCCCCTCAGTGTCGATGGAGCCTGTGATGACGACGTCCCTGATTCTGAACGTGATCGGCCCGGACCGTCCGGGGCTGGTCAACGCGATCGCCGATCGCGCCACCGCCGCAGGCGCCAACTGGCTCGAGAGCCGTCTCGCCAATCTGGCCGGCCAGTTCGCCGGCATCATCCATCTGCAGGTTCCCGACGATCAGGCCGAGCCGCTCACGAAGGCGCTGCATGCGCTGCAGACACACGGCCTGCGCATCGCCGTCACGCACGCGCAAAGCGCCGCCGAAGACCCCGCCGCGCGCACGCTGCAACTCGATCTGGTGGGGCAGGACCATCCGGGCATCGTCAAGGAAATCTCGCATGTGCTTTTCTCGCGCGGCGTGAGCATCGACGAGCTCGCGACCGAGTGCGTCGAGGGGTCGATGTCGGGAGGCACGCTGTTTCGCGCCACGGCGCGGCTTCGCGTGCCGGCGAGCGTGACGACCGAGGCGCTGCGCGACGTTCTGGAGAGCCTGGCCGACGACCTCATGGTCGATGTCGAACTCGATTCGCCTGCCGGTGCGTGAGCGCGCACCGATGAAGCGCGCCTTCCTGTTCGTCCTCGGGGCGGTGGCGGTGATGGCCCTGCTCTCGCTGCTGCCACTGCCGTTCGAGCGCCAGACGCATGTCGTCACCGTGGTGACGCTGCGCGCGCCGCCGCAGGCGGTCTACGACTATGTGACGACGCCCGCGAACTGGCCGGCCTGGCATCCGGCATCGCTCGCGGTGCAAGGCACGACGGACCGCCCGCTCGCGCTCGGCGACGAGGTGGCCGAGGAATTCCGCCTCGCCGGCCGGCACGGCATCCTCCATTGGCGAGTGATCGAAGCGAAGCCGCCGCTGACCTGGCGGGCCGAGGCAGAAGTCAATCGGCGCCCCTCGGCACAAGTGCGTTACACGCTGACGCCCGACGGCTCCGGCACGCGCTTCGAGCGCGACTTTATCTATCGCACGCCGAATCTGCTGTTCCTGATACTCGACCCGCTCTTCGTCGGTCCGCGCATGCGCGCCGAATCGGCGCAAGGCGCCCGGCAACTGGCCAGGGTGCTCGGCGCTTCGGCCTCTGCGGCCTCTGCGGCCTCCGCGGCCGCGCCGGCGGCGAGTCCGGCAAATCCGGCAAGCCCGGCCATCCCGGCCATCCCGGCCACGGCCGCCAGCGCAGCGCGGGCGCAGTGACGCGGCGCACGTTCGCCAGCCTTCGTCCGCCGGTTGTCCTTTGGTTGCCCCTTCGGGATTTGCCCGTCGCGCTCGGCGAGCCCTTCGGCGCGGAGCGCCGCGCGCCTTACTCGTTGAACGTTGCCGCCATGGTCTCGGCCGCTTCCTGAAGGTCGGGAAGATACGTCATGAGCTTTTCGAGCGTGGTGTGCTGCGCGCTCGCCTGTACGGCGATGGCCGCGCATGCACGGTTGCGATCGAGCATCACCGGCACGGCCACGGCGATCATGCCCGGCACGTGCTCTTCGTTGTTGGTCCCGATGCGGCGCTTGCGAGTGTCTGCCAGCTCGTTGCGAAGATCTTCGAGATCGGTGATCGTGTTCTCCGCACGCGGGCGCAGCGGCAGGTGCGCAATGAGCTTTTCTCGACGCGCGCGCGGCAGGTACGCCAGCAGCAGCTTGCCGCTCGCCGTGCAATGCAGCGGCACGCGTGAGCCCGGCGAGAGCTTGAGCTGGCGCGACCATTCGGTCTCCACACGGTCCAGGTAGACGAGGTCGTCGCCCGAGAGCATCGACAGGTTGCACGTCTCGCCGAGCTTGTCGACGAGTTGCTGCAAAATCGCGTGGCGCGCGGCCGCGGGCCCGGCGTGCATGAGCGCGTTGACGGCCATGGCCCGCACGCGCGACGACGGCTCGTAGTGACGGCTGCCCGCCTGGCGCGTCACCAGCCACGCGGCTTCGAGCTGCTTGAGAATGCGATGGACGGTCTGCTTGGGCAGACCGATGGCGGCCACGATCTGCGCCAGTGTCATCGGGGCGCCCGCGGCGCTGAGGATTTCGAGAATGCGAAATGCGCGGACGGCCGCGGCGTTCGACTGATTACTCATGTCGGTGTCGGATATCGGGGTCGAGTTGTCTTCTAGGTCGTTATCGCTCGCGGCGGTCTCCCTTGGCCCAGGCATTCTCGGGCACTTCGAACGCCACCGCTCCAGCCCGCTCCCGCGCTGCTACGTCAACGTACCGCCGTGCCGTCGCGCCGCGACGTCCCGTTTTCCGAATTCTAGTGCCAATTGCCAAACCCTGACGATGCGTGCTATCCCCGGGGTTTCCCCGATATCCAAAACGTATCCAACGCCCGCCGACGCCCGCCGACGGCCGGACGCCGGACCGGCGCGCGTCAGGCCTTGCCGCAGAGCACGCGCAGACGATGGATCAGGCTCGACGTATCCCAGCGCGAGCCGCCCAGCGCCTGGACCTCGCCGTAGAACTGATCGACCAGTGCCGTCACCGGCAGCGACACGCCGTTACGCTGGGCTTCGGCCAGACACAGGCCGAGGTCCTTGCGCATCCAGTCGACCGCAAAGCCGAAGTCGAACTTGCCGTCGATCATCGTCTGACCGCGGTTGTCCATCTGCCAGCTCGCCGCAGCGCCCTTGTTGATCACGTCGAGCACCAGCGGCATGTCGAGGCCGGCGCGCTGCCCGAAGTTGATCGCTTCGGACAACCCCTGCACGAGCCCCGCGATGCAGATCTGATTGACCATCTTGGCGAGTTGGCCGGCGCCGGCCTCGCCGATGCGCGTCACGGCGCGCCCATAGGCGCCCAGCGTGGGGGCGACGCGCTCGAATGCCGGCGCGTCGCCGCCGCACATGATGGTGAGCACGCCGTTCCTGGCGCCGGCTTCGCCGCCCGAGACAGGGGCGTCGACGAAGTGCAGCCCCTTCTCGCGCGCGGCGGCGTAGAGTTCGCGCGCCACGTCCGCCGAGGCCGTGGTGTGGTCGACGAAGACCGCGTCGGCCTTCATGCCGGCGAAGGCGCCCTGCTCGCCGAGCACGATACTGCGCAGGTCGTTGTCGTTGCCGACGCAGGCGGCCACGATGTCGGCGTCGCGGACCGCCGCGGCCGGAGTGGCCGCGCAGGCGCCGCCGTACTCCTTGACCCATTGCTGCGCCTTCGCGGCGGTCCGGTTATAGACCGTGACCGTGTGGCCGGCGCGCAGCAGGTGGCCGGCCATGGGATAGCCCATTACGCCCAGGCCGAGGAAGGCGACACGCAAAGCAGGAGTCGGGGAAGTGGGGGAAGTCAATTCGAGGGCCTCGCAGGTGGTTTCGCTTGGTGAGGACCGAAAGGCGCGCGCGAACAGGCGTGCGCGCCCGGGTCGCATGGGAATTTCAGGGGGCTTGCGAGCCGTCATTATAGAGACGGGCGACGCGCCCACGCCAGCGCCGTCGCCCGTCACACGGGGCATTGCCGCCCGTTTGCCCCAATTTGGTGCACCCTCTCGCCATCAAAAACACACCGTAAGCGCTCGATCGTTGCCGAGGTTTGAAAAATTGTGTTTCCGTGACTGGCGTTGTTGCCCGGTTCCGATACAATGCGCGGCATGGCTGATTTTGATACCAGTTGGTCAATTCGCGTTTACTACGAGGACACGGACGCCGGAGGCGTCGTCTTCTACGCCAACTACTTAAAATTCTTTGAACGGGCCCGCACCGAGTGGCTCCGTTCGCTTGGTATCGAGCAATACGAACTGGCCCGCCATACCGGCATGATCTTCATCGTGCGCGCCACTGCCCTCGACTACCTGAGCCCCGCCCGGCTCGACGATCTTCTCGACATCCGAAGCCGCATCGACCGCGTTGGCGGGGCTTCGGTGGACTTTCACCAGGAAGCCTGGCGTCACGCGCCGGACGGCACCAGCGAACTGTTGGCGCGCGGCACCATCAAAATCGGCTGCGTAGCCGCCCGCACGCTGCGCCCTGGAAAGATTCCGGCGCACGTGCGCCTTGCCATGCAGTCGGCGGCGACAACGGCCAATGCCGCGGCGAACGCCTGATTCCAAGAACAAGCATTCCGGTCAGTCAATCACCACACCATGCCCGATCAAGACCTTTCCATCATTTCGCTGGTCATGCATGCCAGCGTGCTTGCCCAGGCCGTCATGGGCCTGCTGCTGCTGCTCTCGCTGCTGTCGTGGACGCACATCTTCCGCAAGATCTTTGCGGTGCGCCGCGCCCGCACCCAGACGGAGCGCTTCGAGCGCGATTTCTGGTCCGGCGGCGATCTGCAGGCGCTTTATCAAAGCGCGCTGAACAACCGCCATCAGACCGGCGCGCTGGAACGAATCTTCGAATCGGGCATGCGCGAATACATCAAGGCGAGCGAGAAGGGCCTGAGCGATCCGCACGCGATCCTCGACGGCGCGCGCCGTGCCATGCGAGCTTGCTATCAACGTGAAATGGACTCGCTCGAGGCCAACCTGCCGTTCCTCGCGTCGGTCGGTTCGGTCAGCCCGTACATTGGCCTGTTCGGGACCGTGTGGGGTATCATGAACGCATTCCGCGGCCTGTCGAACGTCCAGCAAGCCACGCTCGCCAACGTGGCACCGGGCATCGCGGAGGCGCTGGTGGCCACGGCCATCGGTCTGTTCGCCGCGATCCCCGCCGTGGTCGCCTACAACCGCTTCGCTACCGACATCGACCGGCTGTCGATCCGCTTCGAGAGCTTCATCGAAGAATTCTCCAACATCCTGCAACGGCAGATTCACTAAGCACTCCGGGAGCGCCGAGACATGGCAGGTTCTATGCGCAACGCTCGCCGCGGCCGTCGCGCCATGGCGGACATCAACGTCGTGCCCTACATCGACGTGATGCTGGTGCTGCTCGTCATCTTCATGGTGGCCGCCCCGCTGGTGGCGCCGTCGATCGTCAATCTGCCGAGCGTCGCCAACGCGAGCCCACAGCAGCAGACGCCGCCGGTGGTCGTCAACATCGAAGCGGACAATCGCATGCTCGTGCGCTACAAGGATGGTCAGAACACCATCGAGCAGCGCATGAGCGCCGGCGACCTGACCGGCTTCCTGCAAGGCCGCCAGGCGGCCAATCCGGACCAGCCGGTCGTCATCGCCGCCGACAAGTCGGTGCGCTATGAAAGCGTCATGAACGTGATGTCCGATCTCAAGGCCCAAGGCGTCAAGCGTGTGGGCCTGCTCGTCAAGCAGAAATGAGCACCACCGTAGGCCGTTCCGACCGTCCCATCGGTCCGCGCAAGGATGAGCGCGGCACGGGGCGGGCATTTCTTCTCGCGCTGCTCATGCACGCGCTGCTATTCGCGCTGCTCTTCTATGGCATGCGCTGGCAGAACAGTTCCCCCGCCGGCTCCGAAGCCGAATTATGGACGCCGGAAGAGCTCGCGCAGCCCACACCGCAGGTCGTAACGCCGCCGCCGACGCCCGCACCTCCGGCCGTTGCCGTGCCGGCGCCGCGCCCCGAAGAGGACGCCGACATCGCGCTGCAGCAGAAAAAACGCAAGCAGGAGCAGGAAGCGGCCGAACAGGCGCGCCTGCTCGAGGCCGAGCGGCAAAAAGAAAAAGCGCGCCAGGAAGCGCTCAGGCAAAAGCAGCTGGCCGAACAGCAGGCCGCCGCCGAGCTCGCCCGCAAGAAAGCGGCGGACGAGGCGGCGCGCCAGCAGAAGCTCGCCGAACAGAAGAAGGCCGACGAGCTCAAGCAGCAGCAACTGGCCGAGGCGCAGAAGAAGGCCGACGCCGAGAAGAAGGCCGACGCCGAGAAGAAGGCCGACGCCGAGAAGAAGGCCGCCGAAGAGAAGGCAGCCAAGGCCAAGGCCGCGCAACAGGCGGCGGCGCAAAAGGCGGCCGAGGCCGCGCGCAACGAACGTCTGGCCGCGCTGCGCGGCATGGCCAACGGCACGCCGGGCGCCAACGGCAACGGTCTGGGCACGCAAGCGGGCGGCACGGGCGCAGGCGGCGGCGGCACGTCGACGGCCGGCTACGCCGAGCGCGTGCGCGCCAAGGTCATGCCGAATATCGCCTACGCCGGCGACACCACCGGTAATCCGCTGGCGATCGTCGCGGTGCGCATCGCCCCGGACGGCAGCATTCTGTCGATGACGCTCACCAAGTCGAGCGGCAACCCCGCCTGGGACGCCGCGGCCATGGCCGCCATCAAGAAATCAGACCCCTTGCCGCGCGGCGTCGACGGCAAGGCTCCGCCCCCGAACCTCGACATCCGCCTCCGCCCCAAGGGGTGAGCTGTTGCCAAACGGGAACGAAAACCGAGCGATGCGAGTCCATTTTCATCCGGATGTGGTAAAAATGCCTCTTGCACCGCGTCAACTGACCAATCGAACGCATGCGAATTTCCAGTAAATATGCATGGCGTGCGCTGGTGGCCACCTGGCTCACCGCGGCTTGCACGATCGCCCATGCGCAGACCCCGCTTACCGTCGAGATCAACGGCGTCGGTACCAACCGATACCCGATTGCCGTGTCGAACTTCAAGGGCACCGCGCCGACGGACGTCGTCTCGGTCGTCAAGGCCGACCTGACGAACAGCGGACGCTTCAACCAGATCGACACGGGCGGCGCATCGGTCGGTGTGGACGATTCGGTCGATCTCGGCACATGGCGCGCCAAGGGCGCCAACGCATTCGTCTCGGGCACCATCGCACCGGCCGGCAACGGCAACTTCCAGGTCAGCTTCCGTCTGTACGACGCCGTCAACGGGCAGCCCCTGGGCGGTCTGGCGCTCACGTCCTCGGCGGCCAACCTGCGCCTGACGGCGCACAAGATCGCCGACTACATCTATCAGAAGCTGCTGGGCGATCGCGGCGTGTTCGCCACGCGCCTGTCTTACGTGCTGCACACCGGCAACACGTACCAGTTGCAGATCTCCGACTCCGACGGCCAGGACGCCCGCGTGGCGCTCAACAGCCGCGAACCGATCATCTCGCCGGCATGGTCGCCGGACGGCACGAAGGTCGCCTACGTCTCGTTCGAGAGGCGCAAGCCGGTGGTGTACATCCACGACCTGCCCTCGGGCCGGCGCGCGGTGCTCGCCAACGAGCGCGGCAACAACTCGGCACCGTCGTGGTCGCCGGATGGCAGCAAGCTCGCCGTGGCGCTCTCGCGCGATGGCAACACCCAGATCTATCAGGTCAACGCCAATGGCGGCGGCCTCAAGCGTCTGTCGCGCAGCGGCGCGATCGACACCGAACCGCAGTATTCCCCGGACGGCAAATGGATCTACTTCACGAGCGATCGTGGCGGTGGTCCGCAGATCTACAAGATGCCGGCCGGCGGCGAAGGCGAAGGCGGCGCGCAGCGCGTGACCTTCAAGGGGAGTTACAACGTCAGCCCGCGAATCAGCCCCGACGGCAAGTTGCTCGCGTTCATCTCGCGTCAGGGTGGCGGATTCAAGCTGTGCGTGCAGGATATGAGTACTGGCGATGTTACGGCTCTGACCGACACCGGCCACGACGAGTCACCGAGTTTCGCCGCGAACGGCAAATACATTCTTTATGCAACGCAGTCGGGAGGCCGCAAGGTTCTCGCGGCAGTCTCGGTGGACGGGCAAACCCGGCAGATTCTTCAGGTCCGGGGAGGGGAAGTTCGCGAACCCTCCTGGGGCCCCTTCATGCAATAACATCAACAGCAACATCAATCGGAGGCTCATATGAGTTCCCTGCTTCGTAGCATCTTCGCCATCTCCTCGCTGGCCGCTCTGGCCGCTTGCTCCTCGGGTGTGAAGCTCGACGACCAGGCTAACGCCAACAAGGGTCAGACCACGACCGACGCGCGCGCCGTCACCCCCGTCGACGCCTCGGCCGCCGAACTGAACAACCCGAACGGCCCGCTCGCCAAGCGCAGCGTGTACTTCGGCTTCGACAGCTATGCCGTCGACAGCCAGTACTCGCCGATGCTCCAGGCGCACGCCAACTTCCTGAACAAGTACTCGCAACGCAAGGTGCTGCTCCAGGGCAACACCGACCCGCGCGGTACGAGCGAGTACAACCTGGCGCTGGGTCAGAAGCGTGCCGAAGCCGTCCTGAAGACCATGACGGCCCTGGGCGCCAACGCCAGCCAGATGGAAGCCGTTTCGCTCGGCAAGGAAAAGGCCACCGGCACCGACGAAGCGACCTGGGCACAGGATCGTCGCGTCGATCTGGCTTATTGATTGAATCGTCATGACGTCTCGTTTGCTTAAAAACCTGATTTGCGCGGCGACGCTCGGCACTGCGGTGCTGAGCCCGCTCGCGCATGCCGGATTGTTCGACGACGACGAGGCGCGCAAAGCGATCCTCGATATCCGTAGCCGTCTGGATGCGGACAAGCAACGGATCGAGGGGCTCACGCGCAACGTGCTGGATTTGAACAACCAGATCCAGCAGTTGCAGCGTGATCTGGCCGACCAGCGCGGCCAGAACGAAGATCTGAAAAACCAGCTTGCGAACCTGCAGCAAAGTCAAAAGGACTTCTACACCGATCTCGATGGTCGTCTGAAGAAGTTCGAACCGCAGCAGATGACCGTCGGCGGTGTCACGGGCACCGTCCAGCCGGGCGAAAAAGACGTCTTTGACGCCGCGCTGACGAAATTCCGCAACGGTGACTACAAGGGGGCGCAAACGGCATTCCGGACCTTCGCAGCCAAGTACCCTGACAGCCCGTATCAACCCGAAGCGCAGTTCTGGCTTGGCAATGCGCAGTACGCCAACAAGGATCTGAAGGGTTCGACCGCGACGCTGCAGGCGATCGTGACGAAGTACCCGACGAGCCCGAAGGCCGCCGAGGCCATGCTGGCGATTGCCAGCAACCAGGCGGAATCCGGGCAGACTGCGGCAGCGAAAAAAACGTTGCAGGAATTGATGGCCAAGTACCCGGACACCGAATCCGCAGCGGAGGCCAAGAAACGTGCGGCCAAGCTGAAGTAGAACGCCCCTCGGCCGGCTGCGCGAACCAGCCTGCCGTGTGAGGACACTCGTCAAACGAACGACGCCGCCTTCAGGGCGGCGTTGTCGTTTCCGGGCGTCGGGCGAGACCTCAAGTAGAATACGGACTTTCCAAGCGTTCGAGGCGCGGCGCCTGAAGGGGATGCGCGCGGGCCGATGGCTCGCGTGGCATGGCGAGCGCGCCCATGACGGGTCCGCGCAAGGCCTGCGCGGCGCGTCCGACAATAACAAAGCGACCACGCCCCGTGGCTCGCACAAATGCACCGAACGGCCGGTCGCGGCCGATACGTCTCTTTGCCTCCAGTCTCATGACCGACGTCGATCTCACCGCCCTCTCCCACACCGTCGTGTGGCTCACCTTTGGTCTTGCCTTCGTGTTCGGCGCCGTACTGCAGCGCACGCATTTCTGCACGATGGGCGCGCTCTCCGACATTGTGAACATCGGCGACTGGAACCGCATGCGCATGTGGTGGCTTGCCATCGGCGTGGCGACCATCGGCACCGGCGTGCTCGCCTCGCAAGGCGTCATCGATCCCGTGAAGGCCATCTACACGACGCCGCGCTTCACATGGCTGTCGTATCTGGTGGGCGGCTGGTTCTTCGGCTTCGGCATGGTGCTCGCGTCGGGTTGCGGGAGCAAGACGCTCGTGCGCATCGGCGGAGGCAACCTCAAGTCGCTGCTCGTTTTCGTGATGATCGCGGTGTCTGCCTACATGACGCTCAAGGGTGTCTTCGCGGTCCTGCGTGTGGCCGCCATCGACAGTGTGCAAACGACGTTTGCCACCTCGCAGGATCTGCCGACCCTGCTCGGCGGCGCCTTCGGCGGCGACGTGCATCGCGCGCAACTCATTCTGGGCCTGATCGTCGGCGGCGCCTTCGTCGCGGCGGCCGTGGCCCGGCGCGAATTCTGGACGTTCGACCACCTGCTCGGCGGCCTGGTCGTGGGCGCGATCATCGTGGCGCTGTGGTACGTATCGGGCAAGGTCGGCTACGTCGCCGAGAATCCGAACACGCTCGAGGAGAGTTTCGTCGCGACGAACTCCGGCAAGATGGAAGCGCTCTCGTTCGTGTCGCCGCTCGCGTACACGATGTACTGGCTGATGATGTGGAGCGACACGAGCAACGTGATCACGCTGGGCATTGCGAGTGTACTGGGCGTGATCGCGGGGTCGTTCGTTTATGCGCTGGTCTCGCGCACGTTCCGCTGGGAGGGTTTCCAGGGAACGGAAGACACGGCGAACCACATGGTCGGGGGCGTGCTGATGGGCTTTGGCGGCGTGACGGCGCTGGGCTGCACGGTCGGCCAAGGCCTGTCCGGCGTGTCGACGCTGGCGCTCGGCTCGTTCGTCGCGATCGCCGCGATTCTCGTGGGCGGCGTCTGCGCATTCAAGTACCAGATGTGGCGCATTGAACGCAGCGTTTGACCGGATATTGCGCATCGCGCGGGAAATTGCGTCGAAACGGACATATCTGAGTCGCACACATCTTGACACTATAACGAGCACGACGCTATAATCTTTTTCTTCGTTGGGTCGTTAGCTCAGTTGGTAGAGCAGCGGACTTTTAATCCGTTGGTCGCAGGTTCGAATCCTGCACGGCCTACCAGAATACGTAAGGGGTTGCGAGAAATCGCAGCCCTTTTTTGTTTTCCGCCCTTTCCCCCATTCTTGCAACTGCCCTTTGGGGCCCATTTGGGTCGCGGGCCCCGATCGTGCGGGTGACGACGAAGTCCGCCTTCGATGGCCGCCGCAACCCGCCGCTCAGGCTTTGGGCCGACGCAGATCGAACATCGGTCCGATCTCGGCATAATCGCCGAGGTAGCCCGCCCGCATGACGGGATGCGCCTTCGCCGTATCGAACAGGCCGTCCTCGCCCAGGTATTCGCGGCGGATATGCACACCGACCACTTGCCCCAGCGCCAGCCAGTTGTTCATCGGTTTGCCCTCCAGGTCGTGCATGCGCACGATTTGCAGCAGCCTGCACTCGAGTGACGCCGGCGATTCGGCCACGTGCGGTACGGCGACATTCACGCCGGGCGCCTTCGTGAGGCCGGCCAGTTCGAACTCGTCGATCTCGGGCCCCGCCGGCGCGGACGTGCGGTTCATCTGCCCGACGAGCGACTTGCTCGTGAGATTCCAGACGAACTCGCGCGTGGCTTCGATGTTGGCGATCGAATCCTTGTAGCCTTCGCTGCAAAAGCCGATGATCGGCGGGAATGTCGCGAACGCGCCGAAGAAGCTGTACGGCGCGAGGTTGACCCGGCCCTCGGCGTCGCGGCTCGAGATCCAGCCGATCACGCGCGGCGCGACAATGGCCTTGAACGGATCGTGCGACAGGCCGTGGCCCTTGGCGGGGTCGTAAAAGTGAACGTCGTCGTTGGACATGGCAGAAAGCATGAAAAGAGATGCGCGACAGATGTAGGCGAAAAATTCAAGCGAGATGATGCCAGGGTTCGCGGCGCGGCTCGCCCGTGCAGGCCGCGAATATCAGCGTGCCGCCCCGCGCCCGAGGCGCAAAATCAGATCGCGGTGCGCGGGCCACCGTGCGGCCAGCGCCGCCGGGTCCGCCATCTCGAAATCCTCGAATGCGAAGCCCGGCGCCACCGTACAGCCAACTAGCGAAAAGCGCGACGCCGGTGCCGGCTGCGCGGCAAACCAGTGACCGGCACGCACCACATGCTGCAAACGTTCGCCCGCCGAAATGCGGCTGCCGAGCGCCGTCGTCGTCAGTGCGCCATGAGCGTCGATCTCGTGGACCCAAAGCGCGTCGCCGAGATGGAAGTGCCATATCTCGTCGCTGCGAATACGATGAAACGCCGAGAAGTCGCCCGCTTCCAGCAGATAGAGAATCGCGGTGCTGACGCTGCGCGGGCCCGAAAAGCCCGGCGGCAACGCGTTCGCCTCGATCGTATCGGCCGAGCGATACGTCTCCCGATAAAAGCCGCCCTCGGGGTGCGGTTGCAATGCGAGTGAAACAACGAGCTCGGCGGCAGGCGTCATGGGCACTCCAGAGTCGATGCGAAAAACGGCAGCAAACACCCCACACGATAGCGCATTGCCGCCGGACTCTGCTGATCGACCCGGCGCATACGCGGCGCGGTTCATTGAACAAAACAGAGATTCCGACACGTAAAACCGCGTGCGGCGTCGGGCAGCGGCACCAATGCGCGCCAGACCCGCGCAAATCAAGGGGCGGACGCCGGCGCTCCCACGGCCCGACGCGAATCGTCGATTTGTGCGACGATTCGCTTGTTGCGTCGCGTCAGGGCGGCGCGTTTTTCATTGTCCGCGCCGCAACGGCGCCGTCCGACCATGCCCGCCAAGCTCAAGATTGATTTTGTCTCCGACGTCGCCTGCCCGTGGTGCGCGATCGGCCTTGCCTCACTGAAGACCGCGCTCGGGCGCCTGGGCGACGAGGTCGACGCCGACCTGAGTTTCAGTCCGTTCGAACTCAATCCCGACATGCCCGTCGACGGCGTGCCGCTCGCCGACTACATGGCGCGCAAGTACGGCCTCTCGCCAGAGCAGATGGCGCAGAACCGCGCGAACATCAGCGCCCGCGCGGCCGCCGAAGGCTTCCCGATGCGCCTCGATCTGCGCACGCACGCCTACAACACGTTCGACGCGCACCGCCTGCTGCACTGGGCCCAGACGATCGGCAACGACAAGCAGCTCGCACTCAAGGAAGCGCTGTTGCGCGCCTATTTCGTCGAAGGCAAGCGCACGAGCGATCCGGAAGTGCTGGTCGAGGCCGTGCAACGAGCCGGGCTGGACGCGGCCCGTGCGCGCGAGATCCTGGCCTCGCACGAGTACGCCGAGCAGGTGCGAGCGCTGGAGCGCCACTACCAGAATCTCGGCATCCGTTCGGTGCCCGCCATCATTTTCAACAATCGTCATCTCGTGAGCGGCGGCCAACCGCCGGAAGTCTTCGAGCAGGCCATCCGCCAGATTCTGGCCGAGGGCTGATCGCCATGTCGTCGCATCCTCCAACCGCCGACGCAACGGCGGCCGGCGCGCCGCTGTCGGTGCAGCCCCACGAGCCGCCGGCCGCCGGCCGCGGCCTGGCCATGACGGCGATTCTGCTCGCCGTCTCCCTCGCCAGTCTCGACACGGCCATCGCCAATACGGCGCTGCCACAAATGGCGCTCGATCTGAAGACCACGCCGTCGGCGTCGGTGTGGATCGTCAACGCGTACCAGCTCGCGATGGTGGCAACGCTGCTGCCGTTCGCCTCGCTCGGCGAGCGCGTCGGCCACAAGCGGGTGTTCATGGCGGGCGTGGCGGTGTTCCTCGTGGCGTCGCTGCTGTGCGCGCTCTCGCCGACGCTCGGCTTTTTGGCAACGGCGCGCCTGCTGCAAGGCGTGGGCGCGGCCGCCGTGATGAGCGTAAACATCGCGCTCATCCGCTTTCTCTATCCGGCGCACCAGCTCGGACGCGGCGTGGGCCTGAACGCGCTCATCGTCGGCATCTCGTTCGCGGTGGGGCCGACGATCGCATCGCTCGTGCTGGCGTTCGCGAGTTGGCCGTGGCTGTTCCTGATCAACGTGCCGACGGGGCTGCTGGCGCTGGCGTTCTCGCGACGCAATCTGCCCGACACGCCGCGCAGCGAGCACCGGCCCGACATGGTGGCGGCCCTGCTCAACGTGGGGACGTTTGCGCTGCTGATCTTCGCGCTGAGCCAGAGCGCACAGCAAGCCGACTGGCATCTCACGCTCGCATGCTTCGTGGGCGCGCTCGTGTTCGGCTGGGCGCTGATCCGGCGCGAGCGCGGGCATCGCGCGCCGATGCTGCCGGTCGACCTGCTGCGCCTGCCGGCCTTCGCGCTCTCGACCGTGACGGCCATCTGTGCGTTTGCGACGCAGGGCCTCGGTCTGGTGTCGCTGCCGTTCTATTTCGAGAACGTGCTGCATCGCAGCCCGATCGAGACCGGCTTCCTGATGACGCCATGGCCGTTCTTCGTGGCGGCGATCGCGCCGGTGGCGGGACGTCTCTCCGATCGCTACCCACCCGGCGCACTCGGCGCCATCGGTCTGGCCATGCTCAGTGCGGGCATGGCCTTGCTGGCCATCATGCCGGAGCACGCACAGCTGTGGGATATCGGCTGGCGCATGGCGTTGTGCGGTCTGGGCTTCGGCTTCTTCCAGTCGCCGAACCTGAAGGCGTTCATGCACAGCGCGCCGCCCGAGCGCAGCGGTGGCGCGAGCGGCATGGTGGGCACCTCGCGACTGCTCGGCCAGGCGACGGGCGCCGCGCTGGTCGCCCTGGCGCTCGGTCTGGCGGGCACGCACGGCTCGACCTGGGCACTGGCGTGGGGAGCCGTGTTTTCCGCGGCGGGGTGTATTGCGAGCGCAATGCGGTTGATGGGCAAGCGCGCGCATTGATCCCGTCCGGCGTCAGTGGGATGCAAAGCGCCGCCGGGTGCGGGGCTTTGCCGGGGGCCTTTGGGAAAACGTGGCGGCCAGTCGCGTTGGGGCAGTTCACGACGGGCAGCGCTCGACAACGCCGGTATTTCGTGGCGCGCTCGCCGTCGGAATGTCATTCAGACGAACATCGAACCGGGACACGGGTAACACGCCGTTTTTTGCGGCGATGAGCTCCGCCAAAATCGACACCGCGATCTCCGGGGGCGTTTTGCTACCGATGCCAATGCCCGCGGGCCCTCGAAGTCGCTGTATTTGTTCTGCCGACAGGTCAAACTCTCGCAGGCGTTCGCGCCGCGCAGCATTGTTCCGCCGTGAACCAAGCGCTGCGACGTAAAACGCGGGGCTCCGGAGTGCTTCCATTAGCGCCAGGTCATCCAGCTTTGGGTCGTGGGTCAACGCGATGACTGCCGTTCGGACTCGTGATGGGCGCTACCTTGGCCTGTGTGATGTATGCCTTCGGCGTCACGGGCGACATTGTTTTCCTGTGCGCGGCGTTGCTGGGAATGGTGCTGGGCGCCGAGTTCGACGTATTGCGTTTTTTACTGAAACGCTATTTCGGAATGAAAGCGGCGCCCAGCCAGTGATATTGCCGCTTCGGACGTTCAACATTCGCACGTCTAGGCTGGCCTTGGCGATGAGGCAAGCCATGTCGGTCTGAAAGGGTCGTTACGCACAAAGCGATGCTCGTGCAGTTTCAGAGCGACACATGGCAAGGCAGCCGCTGGGGCATCCAGGGCTTGGAAGAGCCGGGTGGCGGATTGAAGGCCCTGTTCCGTCACGAGAATGGCTTCACGGTCAGGGCGGGAGCTCGACCTCTGGACACCGTTACGTCATGACGGCGCAAGGGATGGCGATGCCGACAACGACACCGATGGCTGCGCGTTCGTCCTGCGATTACGCCGCCTGCGCAGGCAGTGCGGGCACGTGCATCACGCGCGGTGGCGGCAGCCTCGTGACGGCGTGCATCTGCGCACGCAGCCAGTCGCGTGGACTGGCGCCGGTCTTGCGCCGGAACGCCCGCGCCAGCGCCGACGCACTGTCATAGCCCACTTCCTCGGCCACGCGTGCGATCGGCTGACCGTCGCGCAAGCGCTTCTGCGCGAGCCCGATACGCCAGTCGAGCAGATAGTCCGCAGGCGACTGCCCCACGATTTCGCGGAACTGCGCCGCGAAGTTGGCGCGTGACATGTTGGCGGTGCTCGCCAGCGATTCGACGGTCCAGGGCTCGCCCGGCTGGTTATGGATGACGTGCAGCGCACGTGCAAGACGCGGATCAGCGAGCCCGGCGAGCATGCCGTGGCTCACGATACGCTGCTCCAGCACATGGCGCAGCAGTTGGATGACCAGCAGCTCGAACAGCCGGTCCATCACCGCGAGACGTCCGCACTGGGCGCCGAACGCCTCGGTGAACAGCCAGTTCAGCGTGAGCTCCAGCGTGGAGACCGATTGGGTCGGAAGCACGAGATACTCGGGCAGCGCGGCCACGAGCGGATTGTTGTGGCCGCCGTCGAACGACAGCGACCCGCACACGAGCTCGGCGCGCTCGCCTTCGCCGGCCAGCAGTTGGTGACGGTTGCGGCGAGGAAAGAAGATGAGCGACGGCTCGAGGATGTCCTGCCGCGAGCCGTCTTCGAGAACCAGTTCGACTTCGCCGGCACGCAGCAAATGCAGATGCCCGCCGTCGTGGGCGTCGACACCATAGCTCACAAGGCCGCACAGGCCGCCGCTGTGGAATACGCCGGCGCGAACGCCGAAATTCGAAATCAGGGTGGAGAGCCGATCCATGACGCACTCATGACGTTAACCCGGTGCGCCAATTATGGAGGATTTATCCAGGCTTTGCTGCGACCGGCTCCGCCCTGCGGCACCCCTCATGTATCCCTCATGCGTCCCTCATGTGCGCCTGCGCACCTCTTATGCAGCCCTTGCGGCTGCCTTATGCGCGGCCATCGTTCGCATCCACCGCCGTACCGATCTCCGAGCGGACATCCGCACGCGAGCGGCCTACCGACGTGCGCTGCTGCAGTAGCGAGGGATAGGTGTCGAGCGACTGGTCGAGCCGGCCGGACGCGCGGGCCTGGCGCAGTTCCTCGCGCACCTGCGCGCGCGTGAGCCCCTGCGAGGCAGAGGGTTGGCCGGCATCGGCCACCTGCGTTTGGGCAAACGCCGGCGCGCAGGCGAGCGTGGCGGTAGCAATGAGGGCAGCGGCAAAAAGACGAGCGTTCATGATGATTCTCCTTTCCGTCGGCGTTTCGCGCTTAGCGAATGCCGGGTGTCATTCCGTCGGGCGCCGGTTCCTGGCGTTGGGTTCGGCGCCGCTTGGCATGATTGAAGATTACGAAAGGACCGCTCTGATTTCGCGGCAGCGCGTCTGCAAGATGCAACCGATCGTCCAGAAGTCGCCGTCGCCATTGGCCTACCCTATCGGCACGATAGAGAACGCCGATGCCACCCGTTGCGGGAGGGGAAATTGGCTGAGAAGATGGCAACGCCGGCGCGCCGACGCCGGAGTCGATGGAAAGCCGCCCGATCAGGTCGTGGCCGTGCGCCGCTTGACCTTGATGTCGGTGATCGGAATGGCCGCCGCAGCGTCGCCGAGCAGGCGGCGTAACACACCGGGTCTGTCGACCAGATCGGCCAGCGTGTATCGATCGAGTACGTCGAAGTAGGCGCGCAGCGCCTCGCCGAGCACGCCGCGCAGGTTGCACGCCGAGGTGATGACGCAGGCGTTCTCGCCCTGATGAAAGCACTCGACCATGGCAAAGTCGGGCTCCATCGCCCGCACCACTTCGCCCAGCCCGATGCGCTCGGGCGGCCGCCCCAGGCGAATGCCGCCCGAACGGCCGCGCACGGTATGCAGGAAACCCAGCTGACCGAGCTTCTGCACGATCTTGACAAGGTGATTCTTGGGAATGTCGAAGGCGTCGGCCACCGCCTGCACGTGCACCAGCTCGTCGGGATGTACCGCAACGTAGATCAAGGTGCGCAGGCTGTAATCAGTGTGGTCGGTGAGTCGCATGTCACGGCCCAGACATCGGCGGGAACGGGCGGGCGGCATACCGGTGCGCCGCTCAGCATAAGGATGCGAGGCAGTTTAACATGGCCCGCGCAGGCATCTTATCGCCGGGCGGCGCCGGCGAGCGCGGCCGGGAGCACGAACGCAGGCGGTTGGGAGAGTCGGAGCCGGTCGGCCTCGTCGCCCGGCGCGAGGCCGGGCTATGGAACGAACGCCGCTCACCAGCGCACCGTCACACCCCCCATCCAGGAATTGTCATACGTCTGTGGATTGAGGCCGCGCCGGTAGCCAGCGTCCAGGTCCAGCCAAGGCTTCGGGCTGTAGATGGCTCCGACGATCATGAACGCCGGATGGGTGCGTTGCGAGAAATCGGGATTCTGCTGCGTGCCGACGTCGACGATCAGTTGCGTCGAGGGCAGCACCCGGTAGAGCACCGCGCCCGACACCTTCCACAACGATTGACGCTGCCCCTGGCGATTCGGCTGATAGGCAGCGCCCGCGTTGAAAAGAAAGGTCCAGTCGTCGAGCACGTACTGGGTGAGGAGCGTGGCGCCGCCATTGACGCGGCCGCTGCCGAGGCCCCGCTGGTCGTTGCCGGTCGGGAACGTGAGATACGGCTTGAGACCGATGCTCAACGCGCCGTCGTCGTAGACGCGCCATTTCGCGCCGGCCTCCACGTCGCCGAAGCCGCTGCCGGCCGAATCGGAGCGGGTCTGGACATTGGTGTACGGCGCGTTCACGTACAGATCCAGCGTCTCGCCCACGCCGCGCGTGAGCGTGCTGTTCCACAACGTCTGACGCCCGGTGTCGGGCTGCTTCGACGTGACTTCGCCGTTCGATTCGAATTGCCAGCGGCCGTTGCCTTGCGTGCCGGTGTCGTCGGTCACTAGCGGATGGGCGGCGAAGGCGCTGAGCGGACAGAACAGCGCAAGGCAGGCCAGACGGGTCATTGCTTTCATCATGAGTCGTTCTCTGTCTTGACTTGTGCCACCCGGGGCGTGATTTGCCCCCGGGTCGCGTGTGAGTGGGATGCCCCCGGGAAGGCAGGGCGTCATGGATGGCTTCTTCGAGAGGCGGGAGTCGGCGACGACTCAGAACCAGCGGCCGAAGCGGCGGATGTAGATCGTCTTCACGGTCTGTGCGAGCGCGATGTAGCCGAACATGGTCGCCACCAGCCAGTAGAAGTACGAGTACGGCAGGCTGACGAAACCCAGCGCGCTTGCGAACGGCGAATACGGCAGCCAGCACGCGATGGCGATTGCCACCGTGGTCGAGAGCATGATCGGCAACGCCGGCGTGCTCTGCAGGAACGGGATCTTCTGCGTGCGCAGCAGATGCACGACCAGCGTCTGCGAGACCAGTCCCTCGATGAACCAGCCGGAGTTCATGATCACCTGACCGGCATCGCCGCCATGGGCGTGATACAGCGCGCCGGCGCCGAAGACCGTCCACATCAGCGCATAGGTCGTGATGTCGAACACCGACGAGGTGGGGCCCAGCCACAGCATGAAGCGGCGGATGTTGCCCGCATCCCACTTGCGCGGTTTCTTCAGGAACTCCGGATCCATGCGGTCCCACGGCAGGAACATCTGCGAGATGTCGTACACGAGGTTCTGGATGAGCAACTGCATGGCGAGCATCGGCTCCCAGGGCAGGAACGCGCTCGCCACCAGGACCGAGAACACGTTGCCGAAGTTCGAGCTGGCCGTCATGTTCAGGTACTTGAGGATGTTCCCGAACGTCTCGCGGCCCTTGATCACGCCTGCTTCCAGCACCATCAGGCTCTTCTCGAGCAGGATGATGTCGGCGGTTTCCTTGGCGATGTCGGCGCCGGTGTCCACCGAGATGCCCACGTCGGCGTCGCGCAACGCGGGGGCGTCGTTGATGCCGTCGCCCAGAAAGCCCACGGTGTGGCCGTTGGCCTGCAGCGCCTTGACCACGCGTGCCTTGTGCAGCGGTGCGAGCTTGGCGAAGACGGTCGTGCGTCCGACCGCCTCGCGCAGCGCCTCGTCGCTCATCGGCTCGATGTCGCTGCCGAGAAGCGGCGTGCCCGGCTCCAGTCCGACCTGACGGCAAACCTTCATCGTGACGATAGGGTTGTCGCCGGTGAGCACCTTCACGCTCACGCCGTGATCGCGCAGCGCGGCGATGGCCGGTGCGGCCGAGTCCTTCGGGGGATCGAGGAAGGTGAGAAAGCCGCATACGGTGAGCCCGGCCTCGTCGGACGTCTGGTATTGCGCCTTGGTCTGGCCAGCCGGAATGTCGCGCGTGGCCACGACAAGCACGCGAAAGCCGTCTTCGTTGTATGCCTCGGCGCGCGCGAGCAGCATGGCGCGCGCCGTGTCGTCGAGCACGCGCACGCCCTGGGGCGTTCTCACGTGCGTCGACACCGAGAGCATTTCCTCGACGGCGCCCTTGGTGACCATCAGGTGCTCACCGCGCTCGTTGGCGACCACGACCGACAGACGGCGACGCTCGAAGTCGAACGGCAGTTCGTCGATCTTCGCGAACGTGCGCGGCTGCACCGACTCACCGATCTCGTTGGCGCGGCGGATGATGGCCACGTCGATCAGATTGCGCTGACCGCTCTGGTGATAGCTGTTGAGCCAGCCCAGACGCAACACGTCTTCGTGCTCGTCGCCCGTCACGTCGAGATGCTGCTCCAGAATGATGCGGTCCTGCGTGAGCGTGCCCGTCTTGTCGGTGCACAGCACGTCCATCGCGCCGAAGTTCTGTACGGAGTTCAGCCGCTTGACCACCACCTTGCGGCGCGACATCGCCAGTGCCCCACGCGCGAGGTTGGCGCTCACGATCATCGGCAGCATCTCCGGCGTGAGACCCACGGCCACGGCCAGCGCGAAGGTCAGCGCGCTCAGCCAGTCGCCCTTGGTCAGGCCGTTGATCATGAACACGACCGGCACCATCACGAGCATGAAGCGGATGAGCAGCCAGCTCACGCTGTTCACGCCGCGATCGAAGCTCGTCTCCACGCGCTTGTGGCTGACCACGTTCCTGGCCAGTGCGCCGAAATAGGTGTCGCCGGCAGTCGCGACGACCACGCCCGTGGCCGTGCCGCTCACCACGTTCGTGCCCATGAAGCAGATGTTCGAGAGATCGAGCAGGCTGGCGTTGCCTGCCTTGCCGGCGCTCGCGGCCGAGATTTCGGCGGACTTCTGTGCGACGGCGCCCAGCGTGTCGTACTTCTCGACAGGCAGCGCCTCGCCGGTCAGCACGGCCTGGCTGATGAAGAGGTCGCGCGACTCGATCAAACGCAGGTCGGCCGGGATCATGTCGCCGGCCTGCAGCGTCACGATGTCGCCCACGACCAGCTCGCGCATGGCGACTTCGTGACGCTCCGGCTTGCCCGATACGGTCACGCGGCGGCGCACGCTCGCGGTCGTGCGCACCATCGCCTTGAGCTTCTCGGCCGCACGCAGCGAACGAAACTCGGAGAAGAAGCGCAGCAGTCCGCTGATCGTCACCATCGTGAGCAGGATGATGATGCCCTTGTAGTCGTGATCGTCGGGCGCGGCGAAATAGACGTCGGTGAAAAAACTGATGACGGCCAGCACGAGCAGCACCATCACGAACGGATTGCGGAAAGCGCCGAAGAGCTGCACGATCCAGTGCGGTGGCTTGTCGTGGGCGATTTCGTTGGGGCCGTAGCGAGTCTGCCGCTGGCCGACTTCGGCGAGCGGGAGGCCACGCAGATCGGTGCCCAGTGTGTGGAAGACGTCGTGCAGCGGCTGGGCGGCCAGCCGGGTGACGGCGTCCGGGCCCGAGAGCGGGCGGTCTGCCTGTGTCGAGTGTTCGACGAAGCCACGTTGCTTGTGGCGCGAACGAAGGTTCTTGGTCATGACGATTTCCTGGCGCGGCTTATGCTGGCATGGCGGCCGGCCGGCATCGTCAGGCGCTACCGAAAATCGTCTCTCCGGAAATAAGCGCGAACGCACCCAGCCGCGCCGCGCGGCGCGCGGTCGGTGAAAACGGAACGGCAAAGGATTGGCATTGGATTGCCCGCCGGAGAGTCGTGCGTCGCGCGCACGATTCCGGCGGGCCACATTCGGCTACTGTCGTCGTCCATATCGGCTCCTTGTGGTATTCGGTTACGCTCGTTCGGCAGCGGCAAGCGCCCTGCCCCGGCTAGCGCTCGGCGCCGGTGTCGCGCCGCTCAGGCGTGCGCGGCCGTGGCGGCTGCGCACGCGCTGCACTGGCCATCGTCGGACCAGAACACGCGGCGCACGCTGCGCTCACCCGACAGACGCATGACGAGAGACGTGAGCGAGGCGCGCGAGGCCTGCGGGCAATCGAGCGTGACCGTGGCCGAGGCCACGTCGCGATCGCTCCAGTGCGTAATGCTCACGTGCGTGGCGCGCAGGCCGAGTGCGGTGAGATCGATGAACATCTGCTTGCGCAAGGCGCCGAGCGCCTCGGCCAGACAGACGATGGTCAGACGCGACACCGGCGTGGTGCGCGTCGGGTGGCTCTGGAAAGCCTGGAACGTTTGAAAAGCACGCATGGTTTCCTCGCATGGCAGCGAATCGCCCAACCGCGGGGGGATGGACGGCCGGCGCGTACCTGCGCGTCGTGGCATGCGGGAAAACGCACGCGCAACGACAGCGCCCGTTACGGGCACGGCGGTGGAAATTTCTGCGGGAATGACGCCGGGAAGATTACGCTCGGGCGAGCGTTCGGGTGGCGCAAGACACCGCATCCTGCTTGAGGACGCGGCACAGGGAATGGCTGTGGATCCTCAGGCAATCAGTCGATCAACGGTCGACTACAACTGGCATCGGTATTCACGGACAAACCCCTCGAATGAAGACAGGGCGGATGGTAACTGAGCCGAATTTGAAGCGTCAAGCGGAAATTGCTGCGCCGCAACCAGTGCGGTGCCATGGTTTGCGCATCGCCCTCGCCGCCCGCACCGGCCCGTTGCGAGGCCCATCGCGAGGCCCGGCGCGAGATTCAGCGAGATTTAGCGGGACTCAGTGGGATTGGCGGGACGGGTGCGGCGAAGGCAAAGCGCAATGCGATATCGGCCATCTCCCAAAACCGATATGGCGCCGACGGGACATTTCACGGCGTCGCCGCGGCGCTCACTCGTTCTCTTCGAAGTAGTGGCCGAACTTGCGCTGCTTGGTGCGGATGTAGCGTTCGTTTTCCTCGCGCATCGGGATATCGAGCGCGACGCGCTCGCACACCGGGATGCCGTGCTTGGCAAGGGTGTCGAACTTCTTCGGATTGTTGCTCATGAGGCGCACCGAGCTTACGCCGAGAATGCGCAGGATAGCGGCGGCGGAGTCGTATTCGCGGGCGTCGTCGGGCAGGCCCAGATCGAGGTTCGCCTCGACGGTGTCCCGCCCCTGCTCCTGGAGCAGATACGCCCGGATCTTGTTGCTCAGGCCGATGCCGCGCCCTTCGTGACCGCGCAGATACAGCATCACGCCGCGCCCGGCCTCGGCGATCTTGCGCATGCCGGCGTCGAGCTGTTCGCCGCAATCGCAGCGGTAGGAGCCGAAGACGTCCCCCGTCAGGCACTCCGAATGCAGACGCACGAGCGTGGGCGTGTCGCCGGCGACGTCGCCCATCACCAGTGCCAGATGTTCGTTATCGCTGCCTTTGACGCGAAACGCGTGAGAGGTGAAGGTGCCGTAGCGGGTCGGCAGCGTCGCCGATGCGACGAGCTCGACACACTCGCCGGCGTCGCGCGCGGTCGTGGCGGAGGCAGTACCAGGGGACTTCATGATGACGTTCAAACGGGCCGAAATTGGGAATGGCGAGCCACCGGGCAGCGGTGGCGTGCGCTAGGAGTGTACCGCCATTTCGGTTTTTCGGCCGGCCGCGCCATGCAACACACTGTTGCATGCGGCCAGCGGCGCGTGCGCGTATTGCGCAAAAGCGCGGTGGCGGAGGGCAGCCGGAGTCGAACCGACCTGGGAGCGGCTGACGCCCCCAACCGGGTTTGAAGCCCGGCCGCATCACCGGATACGGATGCCTTCCCTGGGATGAAGCATGAACGATACTTTCGAGACCTACACGACGCCCCACACGACACCGGGGCGCTGAACGTGCAGATCGCCAACGCGGCGAGTATAGCCCGCACGATCGAAGAACTCCAGAATCTGAATGGCGCGCTTGCGCCCGAGCCCGGTGGCATCGCGAAACGCCCCCGCCTCCACCTTGCCGTCGGCCTGCACGATCAGGTCGGCGAGCGCTCGCACACACGCGTCGTCGTAGAACAGGTCCTTCACGATCTGATGAACGCGTCCCTGGCGCGCCAGCTTGCGCAGCACCGAGCGCACCCGGTCTTCATGCACGTTCAGCTCGCGCCCCATGTCGCGCACCCACGGCGGATCGAAGCGCCCCTGCGCCACCCGCGGCAAGAGCGCCTGCGCCAGTACCGTCTCCTCGTCCGTCATCTCGACGCGGTGCGACGGCAGGTGCAGCCATGCGCCCGTTCGCGCCAGCGCGCCGTCGGTCAAGAGCGCCTGCACGATCACGCGCCAGCGCGACGCCTCCAACGTCGGCCACGTCATTCGCCCCAAGCGAGC
This sequence comes from Pandoraea nosoerga, assembly GCF_902459585.1. GTDB lineage: Bacteria > Pseudomonadota > Gammaproteobacteria > Burkholderiales > Burkholderiaceae > Pandoraea > Pandoraea nosoerga. The sequence goes on along the minus strand of NZ_CABPSC010000004.1, from coordinate 29,792 downwards.
CACGTCCAGGCCCGGCTCGTCCGGCACGCGTGCGTGGTAGTCGCGCAGCGCCTCGAGCACGCGCGCACGCAACGTTTGCCACGCCGGCGGCGCGAACGCGAGTGACTGGCTCTCGGCGCCGGCAAGCACCACGGCACTCGACGGCCACCGCCATTGCCCAGGCGGCAAGCCGGTAATCGCCACCACCTGTGCGCTCGTCAGGCCAAACGCCGACTGCGCCAGCAAGGCATCGAGCCCGCCGTCGTCGAGAAACGCCGCCATGGCATCGAGCCACGCCAGCCGCGCTGGCGAGCGCCGCTTGCGCTCCGGCGCCGCCGGATCGAGCACACGCCCGCCGCCAACGGTCGCCGTCGCCTGCGGATTGCGCACGATGAAGCGATCGCCCGGCATCGTGCAGACCGGTGTGTCGAACACCAGTTGCACGCGCATCTTGCCGCCAGGCGAGAGCGTGTCGCCGTCGAGCAGCACCGTGCGGGCCTGCACGTGCGTCGTGCCCAGATGCACGTGCAGCGGAAACCATTGCGAGAGCGGCGCATTGCCGTCGAGCCAATGCAGTTCGACGTCGACATGCCTGGCGGGCTTCGATAGTCCGGCCGCGACGATCCAGTCGCCGCGCCCGAGCTGATCACGCTCCACGCCCACGAGGTTCAACGCGCACCGCTCGCCCGCGCGCCCGGCCTCCACCGGCCGGTTCTGCGCATGAATGCTGCGCACGCGAGCGGGCAGCCCCTGCGGCATCACCGTCAGCGTATCGCCCACGCGAACCGTGCCCGCAAAGGCCGTGCCTGTCACCACGGTGCCGTGACCGGCCAACGTGAAAACCCGATCGACGGCAAGACGAAACACGGCGTCTTCACGACGCGCGACGTGAGCGGCACGGTCCGCCGTCCCCTCGCCTTGCATCGCCAGCGCCGCCTGCACCAGATGCTCGCGCAGCGCCGCAGTGCCCGCGTCCCCCGGCGTCGTCGCCGACACCGGCACGATGGCTGCCTGCGCCAGCGGCGTGCCCGCGAGGAACTGCGCGATGTCCCGCGCCACCTGCGCGAGCCGAGTCGCGTCCACGCGATCGGCCTTGGAGAGCGCCACCACGCCGCGCCGCACGCCGAGCATCGTGAGAATGGCCAGGTGCTCGCGCGTTTGCGGCATGATGCCGTCGTCGGCGGCGATCACCAGCAACGCATAGTCGATGCCGACCGCGCCGGCCGCCATCGTGTGAATCAATTTCTCGTGCCCCGGCACGTCGATGAAGCCGAGCACCTCGCCGTCGGGCAACGGCGTGTATGCATAGCCGAGTTCGATCGAAATGCCGCGCGCCTTCTCTTCCTTGAGACGGTCCGTGTCGACGCCGGTCAGCGCACGAACGAGACTCGTCTTGCCGTGATCGATGTGCCCCGCCGTACCGACGATCATGCCCGCAACTCCGCAAATTGCAGCGCGAGACGCGCTTCGTTGTCGGGCGCCAGGCAACGCAGGTCGAGCCACAGCGTCTGATCGGCGATGCGGCCGATGACCGGATACGGCAACGCACGCAGCGCCGCTTCGAGCTTCGCCAGCGCACGTCCGCCGCCGCGCTTGCCCCCGCCCGCCGGTGCGATCGCCAGCCCGTAGCTCGGCAACTGCTCGACGGGCAGCGCGCCGCTGCCGATCTGGCTGACCATCGGCGCCGGGGCGACGGTATAAGCCTCGCCCAGCGCTTTCGCGAGTACCGGCGCAAGGCGCTCCGCCTGGGCGGCCATCTCGGCGCGCGAGCGCGTGAGCAGGCGCAGCGTGGTGAGCCGCTCCGGCAGATGCTCGGGATCGCGGTAAAGGCGCAGCACCGGCTCCAGGGCGGCCAGCGTGAGCTTGCCCACGCGCAGCGCGCGCTTTAGCGGATGCCTCTTGATCTTGGCGATGAGCGCCTTGCGGCCCACGATCATGCCCGCCTGCGGGCCGCCCAGCAGCTTGTCGCCCGAGAACGTGACGAGGTCCGCCCCGGCGGCGATCGTCTCTTGCACGGTCGTCTCGTGCGGGAGTCCCCAGCGCTCGAGCGGCGCGAGCGTGCCGCTGCCGAGGTCGACCGCTACGGGAACGCCGTGCGGCTTCGCAATCTGCACGACCTCCGCCACGCTCACACTTTTCGTGAAGCCCGTGACTTCGTAGTTGCTGCAATGCACCTTCATGAGCAGCGCCGTCTTCTCGCCGATGGCATCGCGATAGTCGGCCGCGTGCGTGCGATTGGTCGTGCCGACTTCGACGAGCTTCGCTCCCGCGTGCGTCATGATGTCGGGAATGCGAAACGCGCCGCCGATCTCCACCAGCTCGCCGCGCGAGACCACGACTTCGCGGCGTTTCGCGAGCGTCGCCAGCATCAGGAGCACGGCTGCGGCATTGTTGTTCACGACGGTCGCGGCCTCGCCGCCGGTCAGCTCGCACAGCAAGGGCGCGATGAGATCGTCGCGGTCGCCCCGCCCGCCCGTGGCGAGATCGAACTCCAGATTCGCCGGCGACGTGAGCGCCTGCATGACGGCTTCGAGCGCCGAGTCGGGCAGCAACGCCCGGCCGAGATTCGTGTGGAGCACCGTTCCCGTGAGGTTGAACACCGGGCGCAGAGCGCTCCGGTTGCGCGCCGCGAGCGATTGCGAAACACGCCCCGCGAAGGCCGCGGATGTCACCGCCTCACGCGCCAGCGCGCCGGCCAGCGCAGCGGCGCGGCACTCGTCGAGATCGCCGCGCAATGCGGCGGTCACTTGTGTGCGGCCAAACTCGGCGAGCAGCGCCTGGAACTCGGGCATGCCCAGCAGCCGGTCCAGCGACGGCAGATCCGACGCCCTGGCCAGCTCACGATCATGCTCGACCATTCGCTTACTCCTCGGCGCTTTGCCAGAGCAACGGATTGCCGTTGGCCCGGGCATACCCCGCTTCCCCCATCAGCACGTCGAGGGCGAGGCTCGCGAGATCGTCGGCAACGGGCTCGACGAACGGGTCCTTGTCCTGGTAGAAGATCTTGCGATAGCTATGGCAGTCGTCGCACGATTCGGCGCGAATCGGCGAGGACGCCACGCGCCTGGCCGCCTCATCGAGTCCATGGCGCTTAGTGCGCCCCTCGGCGGGCGCTTCGCCTTCGTCCGCCGGCGCTGATTGCGCCGATTGCCCGGATGACGCCGGTTGCCCGGATTCCACATCAAGCGCCTTAGCGACCTTAGCGGCCTTGGCGTCGAGCGCCGCGGTGTCGCCGGCCGCGTCGACGACGTGATAGGCGACATGCTCGCTCGCTTCGCAATGCGAGCACTTCACGCGCACCATGTGCCACTCGGTCGAGCACAGACCGCACGCGAGATAGCGATAGCCCTCGTGTGGGCCGCCAATGCGCACCACGCTGGCCACCGGCAGCGTGCCGCACACCGGGCACACGTTGGGGACGTCGAGCATCGGCACTTCGCCCGCGTCGAAACGGCTCGCCACGCCCGTCCACAGCACTTGCAGCGCCGCCATCAGGAATGGCGCGCTGGCCGGGTCCACGCCCTTGCCGTGGCCGGCGAGCAGCGACTGCGCCGACGCGTCGAGCGCCGCGGGATCCGCGTTGCGAATCCTGTCGAGCACGCCGCGCACGCCGGCCGGAACGCCCGACTGGGCCACCACGGCGTCGAGCAACGGCACGAGCAGCGGCTGCCAGCGGCCGGCTTCGTAGCCGCCTGTCGCCGGCACGAGCGGCATGCAATGTTGCTGTGCCCGGGCAATGGCTTCGGGCGAGGGGCGCGGCGCATCCAGCGTATCGACCAACCGCTGCTGGGCGTCGGCCACTGCGGCCATGAGGCGCAGATAGTCGCCGAGCGGATGGCCGTCGGCGAGCTGGCGCAAACGCCCCGCCCGCGCCGAGAAGACCTCGGCGCGTTGCGGCATGCGCAGACGGGGAATGGCAGTGCGATCGAGGGACTCGATCTGTCCGGGTTGGAGAATGCGTTGCAAGGTGGCCGGCCTCGTCAGAGTGTCCGGCCGCCGGGGCCGGACTTATTTGTTGAGCTGCTTGTACCAGGCGCGGTGGTGTTTCCACGCCCAGCCGCGGGTGACGGTTCCGCGCGTCATGGCGCGCACGGAGCCCTTGATCCAGATCGCCGCGTAGATGTGCGTAATGATGCCGCAAATCAATACGAATGCACACACCGCGTGCACATCCGAGGCGAGACGGATTACCCAGATCGGGAAGTAGAACGCGAAGTACGCGCGCCAGATCACGATGCCCGAGAGCAGCAGCCCGATCATGCACAACACCATCACGTAGAAAAGCAGCTTCTGTCCGGCGTTGTAGCGCCCGACTTCCGGCAGATTTTCCTCACGGTTGCCGAGCACGTCGCCGATCTTCTTCATCCATTCGGTGTCGCGCGGCTCGAACTTGTTGTAGCGGGCGAGCCGCAACGCAAGCCAGATGAACGCGACGAACATCACCAGGCCGATGAACGGATGCAGAATGCGCGTCCACGGCCCGCCGCCGAAGAGATTGGTAAGCCAGAACATCGACGGGTGGAACAGCGCCAGACCAGAGAGCGCGAGCAGAATGAACGTGCCCGCGACGATCCAGTGGTTGATGCGCTCGGCCGCGTTGTAGCGCTCGATCAGATCGCCGTCGACACGCTTGCGATCGCTGTGTTCCTGCGACATGGTCAGACCTCCTCGTACGTGACAACGCCTTTCTGGCCGTCGGGGCCGCCCTTGCGGGAGGCGTCGTAGCGGCGGGCTTGCTCTTCGTCTTCCTCGGTCGTCTCGTTCGGACCGGACTTGATGTAATGGAAGAAGCCGGCCAGCGCGGTGAGCGCCATCGCGGCCACGCCAAGCGGTTTGGCAATGCCCTTCCAGAACGTCACCATCGGGCTGATGCGCGGATTGTCCGGCAGGCCGTGATACAGCGACGGCTTGTCGGCATGGTGCAGTACGTACATCACGTGCGTGCCGCCCACGCCGGCCGGGTCGTACAGCCCCGCGTTATCGAAGCCGCGCGACTTCAGGTCCTCGATGCGCTCGGCCGCCTGATCCTTCATGGCGTCCTTCGTGCCGAACATGATCGCGCCGGTCGGACACGTCTTCACGCAGGCCGGCTCCAACCCGACGGACACGCGGTCCGAACACAGCGTGCACTTGTACGCCTTGTGATCCTTCTGCGAAATGCGCGGAATGTTGAACGGGCACCCGGTGATGCAGTACCCGCAGCCGATGCAGGCTTCCTCGTGGAAGTCGACGATGCCGTTCGCATACTGCACGATGGCCCCCGGCGACGGGCACGCCTTCAGGCAGCCCGGGTCCTCGCAATGCATGCAGCCGTCCTTGCGGATGAGCCACTCGAGGTCGCCCTTCGGGTTCTCGTACTCGGTAAAGCGCATGAGCGTCCACGAGTCCGCCGTGAGATCGGCCGGGTTGTCGTACACGCCGACGGTCGTACCGACCTCGTCGCGCAGATCGTTCCATTCCATGCACGCCGTCTGGCACGCCTTGCAGCCGATGCACTTCGACGTATCGATGAGCTTGGCGACGTCGCCCGTATGCGCTTCACGCACGGAGGGCGACGGCAGCGTGGTAGCCGAGCGCCGTTTGATATCCAGTGATTGCAATGCCATGGCGCCCCCTTATGCCTTCTCGACCTTCACCAGGAATGACTTGAACTCGGGCGTCTGCGAGTTGCCGTCGCCCACGATGGGCGTGAGCGTGTTCGCGAGGAATCCGGGTTTGGTCAGCCCCTTGAAGCCCCAGTGGATCGGAATGCCCACGTGGTGAATCGTCTTGCCGTCCACCTTGAGCGCACGAATGCGCTTGGTCACGACCGCCTTGGCCTTGATGAAGCCGCGGTTGGACGAGACCTTGACCGTGTCGCCCGCCACAATGCCGATCTCCTTCGCGAGCGCTTCGCCGATCTCGACGAACTGCTCGGGCTGGATGATCGAGTTGAGCAACGCGTGCTTGGTCCAGTAGTGGAAATGCTCGGTCAGACGGTAGGTCGTGGCCACGTAAGGGAACTTGTCTACCGTGCCCATCGCGGCCAGGTCGTCCGGAAACACGCGGGCGCCCGGGTTGCTCGTGGCCTTGGGCTGCTTCGGATGCAGCGGGTTGTAGCCCAGCGGCGTCTCGAACGGCTCGTAATGCTCCGGGAACGGGCCTTCGGCCATGGCGCCCTTCGCGAAGAAGCGCGCCACGCCCTCGGGGTTCATGATGAACGGGTTCATGCCGCCGGCCGGATCTTCGTCGAGCTTGAAGTCGGGCACGTCGGCGCCGGTCCAGGTCTTGCCGTTCCACCAGACCAGCTTGCGGTTCGGGTTGAACGGCTTGCCCGCGGGGTCGGACGAGGCGCGGTTGTACAGAATGCGCCGGTTCGCCGGCCACGCCCACGCCCAGTTCAGCGTCTGGCCGATGCCGGTCGGGTCGCTGTTGTCGCGGCGCGCCATCTGGTTGCCCGCCTGCGTCCATGCGCCCGCGAAGATCCAGCAGCCCGACGACGTGCTGCCATCGTCCTTGAGTTCCGCAAAACCCGCCAACTGCTCGCCGGCCTTGCGCGTGACCTTGGTCGGGTCCTTCGGATCGACGAGGTCCTTGAGCGCGCGGCCGTTGTATTCCTTGGCGATTTCTTCCGGCGTCGGGCTCTCCGGGCGCGCATAGGGCCACGACAGATTGACGATCGGATCGGGGAACTTGCCGCCCTGCGTCTTGTACATCTCGCGCAGACGCAGGAACAACCCGGTCATGATCTCGATGTCCGTGCGAGCCTCGCCCGGCGGCTCGGCGCCCTTCCAGTGCCATTGCAGCCAGCGGCCCGAGTTGACCAGGGCGCCGTCTTCCTCGGCGAAGCAGGTCGTCGGCAGGCGGAACACTTCCGTCTGGATCTTGCTGGAATCCACATTGTTGTGCTCGCCGAAGTTGCGCCAGAACTCCGACGTCTCCGTGGCCAGCGGGTCCATGATCACGAGGAACTTGAGCTTGGCGAGCGCCTGGTCCCACTTGAACTTGGCCGGCGCCGCCGCGATCGGGTTGAAGCCCTGGGCGATATAGCCGGTCATCTTGCCCTGATTCATCAGCTCGAGCACCTGCAGCAGGTCATACGGCTTGTCGAGCTTGGGCAGATAGTCGTAGGCCCAGTGGTTCTCGGCGGTGGCCGCATCTCCCCACCACGCCTTCATCAGGCTCACGTAGAACTTCGGATAGTTCTGCCAGTAGCTGAGCTGGTTCGGACGCAGCGGCTTTTGCGTGCGCGCCGCGAGGTACTGCTCGACGGTCTGCTCGGCCTGCTTGGGCAAGGTCATGTAGCCCGGCAGCAGATCGGTCATCAGCCCCAGGTCGGTCAGGCCCTGGATGTTCGAGTGACCGCGCAGCGCGTTCATGCCGCCGCCGGCCACGCCGATGTTGCCCAGCAGCAGTTGCACCATCGCGCCGGTACGGATCATCTGCGAGCCGATCGAGTGCTGCGTCCAGCCGAGCGCATACATGATCGTCATGTTGCGCGTGGGCGAGGCGCACTCGGCAATCTGCTTGTAGATGTACTCGACCTTGTCGGCCGGCGTGCCGCACACGCGCTCGACCATCTCGATCGTGTAGCGCGAATAGTGCTGCTTCATCAGCTGGTACACCGTGCGCGGATGCTGCAGCGTCGGATCGGTCAGGACATAACCGTCCGGGCCCTTCTGGTAGTCCCAGGAGCTCTTGTCGTAGGTGCGCTTCTCGGCGTTGTAGCCCGAGTAGATGCCGTCCTCGAACGTGAACTCGTCCTTCACCAGGAACGTGAAGTCCGTGTAGTTCTTGACGTATTCGTGCTGAATCTTGTCGTTCGTGAGCAGGTAGTTGATCAACCCGCCGAGGAAGACGATATCCGTGCCGGTGCGGATCGGGGCGTAATAGTCCGCGACCGATGCCGAACGGTTGAAGCGCGGGTCGACGACGATCAGGCGCGCCTTGTTGTGCGCCTTCGCCTCGGTCACCCACTTGAAACCGCACGGGTGCGCCTCGGCTGCGTTGCCGCCCATGATGAGCACCAGATCCGCGTTCTTGATGTCGACCCAATGGTTCGTCATCGCACCACGGCCAAACGTCGGGGCAAGACCTGCCACCGTCGGGCCGTGTCAGACACGCGCCTGGTTGTCGAATCCCAGCATCCCGGTACTGCGGATGACCTTGTGCGTGATGTAACCGACTTCGTTGCTCGATGCCGAGGCGGCCAGCATGCCCGTGGTGAGCCAGCGGTTGACCGTCAGGCCGTCGTCCGTCTTCTCGACGAAGTTCGCGTCGCGGTCTTCCTTCATCAGCTTGGCGATGCGATCGAGCGCGTCGTCCCACGAAATGCGCTCCCACTTGTCCGAGCCCGGCTTGCGGTACTCCGGATACATGAGGCGGTTCGGGCTGTGGATGAAGTCGATCAGGCTCGCGCCCTTGGGGCAAAGGGTGCCGCGGTTGACCGGGTGGTCCGGATCGCCCTCGATGTGAAAGACGCTCTTCTTGGCGTTCTTGGCGCCGTCGCCGTAGCTATACATCAGAATGCCGCACGCCACGGAGCAATACGGGCAGGTGTTGCGCGTCTCGGTCGCTCGCGCGAGCTTGAACTGGCGCACCTCCGCCAGTGCCGCCTCGGGCGCGAACCCGAGCATTGCCAGGCTCGACCCGGCAAGCGTGGCTCCGCTCACCTTGAGGAACTGGCGCCTCGACATGTTTAGCATGGGGGATTTCTCCTCAATTCTTTTGAAACTTTGCGGGAGTCTGTTGAGTATAGAGCAAAGACGGCGGATTTTTCGTGACTTAGCACAAACCATGCCGAAAGTTCCGTTGCGTCGCAACATATAGGAACTAAGCTGATGATTTGGTATTCTGAGCGTCACTTGGTCAGCGCCTCCCTGGTAATGGACACATTGCCCCCAGAAGACGACGTGGCGAACCTGATTGCCTGCCCGAACTGCGACACGCTGCATCGTCGCCGCGAGCTGCCGCCGCATGAAACCGCCCGATGCGTGCGCTGCCACTCGGTGCTCTACCGCCCACCGGACCTGCGTCTGTCGCGCGTGCTTGCGCTCACCGTGACCTGCCTGATCGTGTTTGCCATCGCGAACGCTTTCCCCATCGTGGAAATCGAGGTGCAGGGCATCTACACCGAGACCACGCTCGTGGGCGCGGCGTGGGCGCTGTATCGCGAAGGCATGTGGCTCGTCGCGCTGCTGGTCTTCGCCACCACCGTACTGTTTCCCCTGTCCCAACTGCTCGCGCTCGTTCACCTGATCGGCCCGCTCTCCCTTGGCCGTCGCCCCTATGGTGTTTTCGCGGTCATGCGCGCCATCGAGCTCTGCCGCCCTTGGGGCATGATCGAAGTGTTCATGCTCGGCGTGCTTGTTTCGCTGGTCAAGCTATCGGCCATGGCAAGCGTGCTGCCCGGCGTCGCCCTGTGGGCGTTCGGTGCGCTCACCGTCCTGCTTGCCATGGTCCTCTCCTACGATCTGCGCAACCTGTGGCTCGTGATCGACCGCACGCCGGCGCCGGGCGTGTCGCCTGCCTCCCGAACGGCCTCCCGATGAAATACCTCTCCGCCAAGGACGCCGGCCTCGTCGCCTGCACGGTGTGCGGGCGGCTCGCGCGCGCAGTGCGCACGGTGGAGAAGGCGCGCTGCCCGCGGTGCGGCACGGTCCTGCATCAGCGCAAGGTCGACAGCCTCGCGCGCACCTGGGCCTTGCTCATCGCCGCGGCGATCCTGTACATTCCCGCCAACGTATTGCCCATGATGCAGACCCGTTCCCTGCTCGGCAATTCCAGCGACACGATCATGAGCGGCGTGATCTACTTCTGGACCAGCGGCGAATATGATCTTGCCATCGTGGTCTTCACGGCGAGCATTCTCGTCCCGATGCTCAAGCTCATCGCGCTGTCGCTGCTGTGCGTCACCGCACAGCGTGGCGTGCGCTGGAAGCCGCATCAGCGCACCCGGCTGTATCACATGGTCGAGTTCATCGGCCGCTGGTCGATGCTCGACGTCTTCGTTGTCGCGCTGATGGTAGCGCTCGTGAACATTCAGTCGCTGGCCGTGATTCAGGCCGGCCCCGGCATCGTGGCGTTCGGCTCGGTGGTCGTGCTCACGATGCTTGCCTCGATGCAGTTCGACCCTCGGCTGATCTGGGATCAGATCCGCGACGACGACACCGAACAGGACGACCATGACTGATCCGAACGACAAGCAAGAGCCCAAGGCCACGCCCCCGCTCAGCCCCGACGAGCTGCCCACGCCCGCCATCGAGCCCCGCAAGCGCTGGGCGCCCTCGCTGGTCTGGCTGATCCCGCTGGTGGCCGCCGTCATCGGGCTGTCGCTCGTGGCCAAGGCGCTCATCGAGCGCGGGCCGAGCATCGTCATCGACTTCAAGACCGCCGAAGGGCTCGAGGCCGGCAAGACGAAGGTCAAGTACAAGGAAGTCGACATCGGCACGGTCAAGAGCATCGAGCTCTCCGACGACCTCTCGCACGTTCGGGTGAGCGTCGATCTCACGAAGAACGCCAAGAAGTTCGCGGTGAAGGGCTCGCGCTGGTGGGTGGTGCGCCCGCGCGTGGCCGGCGGCAGCGTGTCGGGCCTGTCGACGCTGCTCTCGGGCGCGTACATCGGCGCCGACGCCGGCAAGTCGACGGAATCGTCCAACCATTTCCAGGGACTCGAAGTGCCGCCGGTGGTCTCCAGCGGTCAGCCGGGCAAGCCGTTCGTGCTGCATGCGACCGACATCGGCTCGCTCGACATCGGCTCGCCCGTCTACTACCGGCGCATTCAGGTCGGTCAGGTCGAAGCGTTCTCGCTCGATCCCGACGGCAAGGGCGTGACGCTGCGGGTGTTCGTGCAAGCGCCGTATGACCAGTACGTGGGCAGCAACACCCGTTTCTGGCATGCGAGCGGCATCGATTTACGGCTCGACTCGAGCGGTTTCCAGGTCAATACGCAGTCGCTCGCCTCGGTGGTGATCGGCGGCATCGCCTTCCAGGCGCCCAACGACGCCGGCGCCGGCGTAATGGCCAAGGCCGGACAGGAGTTCCGCCTCGCGCCGGACGAAGCCTCCGCGATGAAGTCGCCGGACACGCACCCGGTGACCGTCGTGTTCCGCTTCCAGCAATCGCTGCGCGGCCTGGTCGTGGGCGCACCGGTGGATTTCCGGGGCATCACGCTCGGCGAGGTGACGTCGATCGGCGTGGAGTTCGACCGGGCGACCAAGCAGATCAACATGCCGGTCACGGTGCAGCTCTATCCGGACCGCCTGCGCCGGCGCGACCCGAAGAGCGACGTTCCGTCCAACAGGGCCGTGAGTCGTCAGATTCTGGATGCGCTCGTCGCCAACGGGCTGCGCGGCCAGTTGCGCACCGGCAACCTGCTGACCGGACAGTTGTACGTTGCGCTCGACTTCTTCCCGAACGCCAAGCCTGCGAAGGCCGAGGAAGTCGACAGCGTGGTGTACCTGCCGACCGTGCCCAATACGCTCGACCAGTTGCAGTTGCAGATCGCCGACATCGCGACCAAGCTCGACAAGATTCCGTTCGACAGCATCGGGCAGAACCTCGACGCGTCGCTGCGCAAGCTCGACAAGACGCTCGAGAGCGCGCAGGGCCTGTTCCGTCAGCTCGACGCGGAAATTGCGCCGGAAGCGAAGGCCACGCTGGGCGAGGCGAAAAAGAGCTTCGGCGCCGCCGAGCGCACGCTCTCCGAAGACGCGCCGGTGCAGCAGGACGTCCGCCAGGCGATGCAGGAGCTGACCAGGACCCTGCGCTCGCTCAACACGCTCGCCGAATACCTGCAGATGCATCCCGAGGCGCTATTGCGCGGCAAACCGAAGGATCCGCAACCATGACGAGACCGACTGCCATGACTCGCCGTTCGCGCCCCGGCGCCCTGCACACCGCGCTTGCGGCACTCGCTGCGGCCGCACTGGCCGGCTGCGCCTCGCCGCCGTCGCGCTTCTACACGCTGAGCGACACGCTGGCTTCCTCTTCCGCCTCGTCCGCGTCATCGCCGCAAGCCCCCATGGCCGCGGCTACCGCAGCGACCACGGCGTCCCCAGCGATCCCAGCCGGCGCCCCCGCCGCCCCGTATGCGCTGGAGGTCTCGCCCGTCAGCGTGCCGGAGCAGGTCGATCGGCCTCAGATCGTGGTCACACGCGGCGGCGGGCGTGTCGACATTCTGGAGGAATCGCGCTGGGCCGCGCCGCTCAAGACGGAGCTGACGTCGGCCATCTCGCGGGATCTGACGCAGCGTCTCGGCGCCATGGATGTGTACGGCCTGCCGCGCGCGGATGGCCTCGCGGTGTATCGCGTCGCGACGTCGGTGCAGCGCTTCGAATCCGTGCCGGGCGAGCAGGCCGCGCTCACGGCCGTCTGGTCGGTGCGCCGCGTGCCGGGCGACTTGGTGCTCACCTGCCGCTTCAACGCGACGGAGCCGGCCGCGGGCGACATCGACGGCGTCGTGGCCGCACAACGCCGGCTCGTCGAGCGCCTGGCGCGGGGCATCGGCGACGCCATCGCCGTCAGCGCCCAGGGTGCGGCAACGCCACGCTGCCAGAACTGAATCGCGGCAGCCGGCGTGCCCGATGCGGCGCCGCGACGCACGGCGGCGCCCTCAAGAACCGCCGGCCCTGCCCCCCGACAGGACCGGCCCGTTCCCGGCGGGTCGCAGGCCATCTTCGCCGGAAGACCCGCCCCCCCGCGCTCCTCACGCTCACATCGATAACGCAAGCCGCCCACGGGCTCGGGGCATGCGTCGACCGTCCCTTGCGAGTGTGTGGAGCCATGACAACGATAGCGTCTCGAAGGCCCCCGCGCATTGGACTAAAGTCCCATGCACGGCGGTTTTTTCTGTGGGAGACTCGGGGCCATCACGCATTCGCCCGACTGCCCGGCATTCGGCCCGCATTCGGCCCGCTCACGCCCTCACTCCGCTGCCTCGTGACGCCACACGTCCCTGACGCTCCCGGTCCCGCCGAGACACCTGACAGGCGGGACACGCCCGCCGCGCCGTCGTCTTCTTCATCCTCGCCTTCGTCCCCACCGCGCGCGGCGACGCCGCGGCAAGACCGCCGGGCGGCTGCCAGCGCGACGCACGCACGCGACATTTATGTGGCGCGGCTCGCCGCCCTGCGCGCCAACCTGCCGGTCTCCCTGGCAGGCTCCTTCCTCACTGTCTGGCTCATCGTCGCGGTACTGCGGGAGGTGTTCCCCCTTCGCGACCTGCTCGTCTGGGGTGGCGCTCAGGCCCTGCTCACGCTTTGCCGAACGGCGTCGCTCCTCACGTATCCGGGCCCCGCCCGGCAACGCGCCAGGCCGGCGGCATCGGAGCGAGAACGCTTGCGCGACACCGATATCGAAGCCCTGCGCCGTTGGGACCGGCGAACGCGCGTCGGCGCGTTCGCCGCCGGCCTGCTCTGGGGCATCCCGTATGCGTTCTGGCTCTGGCACGCCCCGGCGGCGCAGCAGATGTTCATGATCGTTGGCCTGCTCACGCTGGGCACCGGCGCGATCTACGCGTATTGCATCCATCCGCCGGTGCTGTGGGCGTTCGAAGTCCCGTACTACGCACCGAGCTTCATCGCGCTCGCCTCGCTCGGCGGCACCATCCCGACCACGCTCGCCGCGGCCGGTGTCGTGTACCTGGCGGTGACGCTCGCGTTCGCCCACCGCATGTACCGCACGCAGATCGATTCGCTGGCCATGCGGTTCGAGAACGACGAGCTGATGGCGAGACTCGCCGTGGAGCGCGACACGGCCGAGCGCAGCAACGTGGCGAAATCGCGCTTTCTCGCCGCCGCCAGCCACGACCTGCGTCAGCCCGTGCATGCGCTGAGCCTGTATGTCGGCGTACTGCGCGAGCAACAGCTCAACGCACGCAGCCGTCAACTCGTCGAGCACATCGGCCGTGCCACCGCGGCAATGGGGCAGTTGTTCGACGGGCTGCTCAACATCTCCCGTCTGGACGCCGGCGTGATCCAGCCCAAGCCTCGCGCACTGCGCCTGGCGCCGCTCATCGATCAGTTGCAGCTCGAATACGCACCGCAGGCGGCCGCCAAGGGCCTGATTCTGCGAGTTCACGGCATGCGCGCTTCGCCCGAGCGCAGCGACGCGATCACGGTGTACTCCGATCCGGTGCTGCTCGAGCGCATCCTGCGCAACCTGATCGACAACGCCATCCGGCACACCGACCGGGGCGGCATATTGATTGGCTGGCGCCGCCGTGGGCGCTCGGTGCGCATCGAAGTGTGGGACACCGGCGTGGGCATCGCGGACGGTGATCTCGACAAGATCTTCCTGGAATTCCATCAGGTCGGAAATCCGGAACGCGACCGCTCGAAGGGGCTCGGCCTCGGGCTTGCCATCGTGCGTCGCACGGCCGACCTGCTCGGCCATTCGCTCACGCTGCGCTCCGCGCCCGGACGCGGCAGCGTGTTCGCATTGACGGTCCCCATCGCCGAGGAGGCGACGGCGCGCGTTTCGGCGGCGCCTGCCCATACCGCATCGCCTTGCGTATGTTCCGGCGGCGCCAATGCCGCCTCGGCGTCGCTCGTTTGCGTGATCGAAGACGACGCCGAGAACCTCAACGGCCTTCGTCTATTGCTCGACGCGTGGGGCTATCGCACCGTGGGAGGCGGCAGCGGCGACGAGATCGTGCTCGCGGCCGTGGCGGCCGGGGTCAAGCCGGCGCTGATTCTGAGCGACTTTCGGCTGCGCGAGCACGAGACGGGCATCGACGCCATCGACCGCCTCCACGAGGAATTCGCCGACGACTCGATCCCGGCCGTGCTGATCAGCGGGGACACCGATCCGCAGCGCATCGTCGAAGCGTCTGCACGCGCATGGCCGTTGCTGCACAAGCCTGTCGACGCGCTGCTGCTAAGACGCACGATCGAGCGGGCACTGGCCGGGCCGGCCGGCGGCACGAGCGACGCGGCCGGTATCGATTGAGGGCGGCCCACCGTTGCATGGCAGCCGATTGCGCGTCAGGCCGGCTTGCCGAGCAGTCCGCCGCGCCGCGCGAGCGCGGCTGCCTGCGTGCGGTTGAGCGCACCAAGCGCGGCGAGCACGGCCGACACGTGAGCCTTGACGGTTTTCTCCGTCATGCCGAGTCGGGCGGCGATTTCGCTATTGCGCAGGCCCTCGCAGACGAGCATGAGCACCTCGCGCTGACGCGGCGTGAGCGCGGCGAGACGTTGCGAGAGGGAAATGTCGCTGCCCGGAAGACCGGACGAGTCACCGATTCGCGCCGCGCCGATCCCGCCGCCGGCGTCGGTGTCGCCGTCGCCGTCGCCATAGCGCCCGCCGCGCAGCACCGTCTGCAAGGCATGGAGCAGCGTGCGGCTGTCCGCCGACTTGTGAACGAAGCCATGTGCGCCGGCGGCGAGCGCCGACCGAACGTCCGCCGGGTCCTCCGACGCGGAAATCACGAGCAGCCGCAGATCCGGGCGCACGGCGCGCAGCCGGCCAAGCAGCGCCGCCCCCGCCAGATCGGGCAAATAGAAATCCGCCATCACCGCCCGCACGTCGGGACGCCCGGCTAACGCCGCGATCGCCGCCTCGCCGCCGGCGAACGCCTCGAACTCCAGCTCCGGCGCGGCCGCGCGCAAGGCGAGCAGCAAGCCCTCTCGGAACATCGCATGGTCGTCGATGAGGAAAACGGTCGGCACAGGCAGCGGCACGCGCGTAAGGAACGCGCGATGCGGTGGTGAATCGGTGCGGGCGATTATGTCGTATTGCTGATCGAAAGTCGCGTACTAAAAATTCCTCGACCGACCTTCCCACCAGACGAAAATCGCCCCCCGGGCCGCTGCACACGCACGCTTTGCGCGCCTACCGCGTCTCGCGCGAACGCGAAAGGGCAGGAAAATCCCGATGCCGCCTCGCGACATTACGAATTGCGCAATCGATTACGGGATGTTTAAGATGTTCGGGCCCCGGGGGAGTGCCGGCCGCGCGGATGCCGCTGCCGGGCCACTTCCAGTCGCTTCCGGTCGCCATAATTCGAAACACAGGAGACAACTCATGCCCAGCTTCAGCGCACACCTGCGCCGCACGATTGCCGTCGCCGCTTCGGCCTTTGCCCTGGCCACGCTCGGCCCCGCCCTGCCCGCCGCCCATGCCGCGCCAGGAGCGGCCATCTCCGACGGCGTGGTGAAGATCGGCGTGCTGACCGACCTGTCCGGCGTCTCCAGCGACAATGCCGGCAAAGGCAGCGTGCTCGCCGCCAACATGGCCATCGACGATTTTTCGCGCGAGCGCAAGGTGCTGGGCGCATCCATCGAGCTGGTTTCCGCCGACTCGCAGGGCAAGACCGACACGGGTGCCACCATCGCGCGCGAGTGGTACGACCGCGGCAAGGTCGACATGATCACGGACCTCACGTTCTCGAACGTGGCGCTCGCCGTCGATCGCATCGCCGACGAAAAGAAGAAGATCGCGCTCGTGACCGGCGCCGGCTCGTCGGCCATCAGCAACGAGCAGTGCACGGCGCACAGCGTGCAATGGATGTACGACACCTACGCGCTGGCGAACTCGACCTCGCAGGCGCTGCTGCGCCGCGGCCTGAAGTCGTGGTACTTCATCACCGCCGACTATGCGTTCGGTCAGGCGCTGGAGAAGGACGCGAGCGAAATCCTCACGCGTCAGGGCGGCAAGGTGCTGGGCTCGGTCAAGCATCCGGTGAACTCGCCCGACCTGTCGTCCTATCTGCTGCGGGCACAAACCTCCGGCGCACAGGTCATCGCACTGGCGAACTCGGGCACCGACACCCTCAACACGGTCAAGCAGGCCTCGCAGTTCAACATCATCCAGGGCGGCAAGCAGGTCTTCACGCCGCTGCTCTCGCTCATCACCGAAGTGCACGGCATGGGTCTGAAAAACGCCCAGGGCATGGTGCTGACCAACGGCTTCTACTGGGACCAGGACGATCGTTCGCGCGCCTTCGCGCAGCGCTTTTACGCGCAGCACAAGAAAATGCCGACGATGATGCAGGCCGCCGTGTACTCGGCGGTGCTCAACTACCTGAAGGCGATCCAGGCGGCCGGCACCGACGAGGCCGACGCCGTGATGGCCAAGCTCAAGTCGATGAAGATCGACGATCCGGTCATTCGCAACGGCCAGATCCGCGCCGACGGCAAGCTCGTGCACGACATGCTGCTCGTGCAGGTCAAGACGCCGGCCGAGTCGAAGTCGGAGTGGGATCTGTACAAGATCCTCGAGACGATTCCGGCCGACAAGGCGTTCGCCCCGCTGGCCGAGTCGAAGTGCGCGCTGGTGAAGAAGTAAATCTGGCGCTCACGGCTTGAGGTCGGTGGCGGAGGCGCCCGACGCCCCGCCACTGCGCCGCGCCGCCGCCGCATCCTCCACGCGCCGGAACACCAGCGCCGAAGCCAGCGTGATCAGCCCGACGCACACGAACGTCAACCGGAAACCGGCGACGGCGCCGCTCGCGCCCGCCTCGCCGGCCCGCCCCGCCAGATGACCGAACAGGGCAAGCAATTGCCCGCCGATCGTCACCCCGAGCCCCAGCGCCAGCATCTGCGCCATCGAGAAAAGACCATTGCCGGCGCTCGCGCGGCGCGCGCCGAGATCCTTCAGGGTGACACTGTTCATCGCCGCGAACTGCATCGAGTTCGCGCCGCCGAAGACAGCCAGTTGCACGAGCCCCAGCCACACCGGCCAGCCGGGGCCGAACAGCGCGAAGCTCGCGATCGAGGCGCCGACCACCACCGTATTCACGATCAGGAAACGCGTGTAGCCGTAGCGCTGCACGAGCGGCGTGACCATGCGCTTGACCACCACGCCGGACAGCGCCACGGGAAGCATCATCAGCCCCGAGGCGAGGGGGCTGTAGCCCATGGCCACCTGCAGCAGCAGCGGCAACAGGAACGGCACGGCGCTGCTGCCGATGCGCGCGACCAGATTACCCAGCAGGCCGAGGCTGAAGCTGCGCGTCTCGAAGAGTTCCAGCGGAAACAGCGGCGCCGCGCAGCGGCGCGCATAAGGCCAGTAGCCGAGCGTCGTCGCCACGCACAGCAGTGCCAGCCCGACAGACACGTCCCACCCCGTGTCGGAGAACGGATGGTCGAGCGCGAGCGTGAACGACACCATCGCGGCCGAGAGCAGGGCGAAGCCAGGCCAGTCGAAACCGGTGTGGGTGAGTTCGTCCTTGGCCGGGCGCGGCAGATAGCGCCGCACGGCGAGACTGCCGACGACGCCGATCGGCACGTTGATGAGGAAGATCCAGTGCCACGACGCGACCTGCACGAGCCAGCCGCCGAGCACCGGGCCGATCATCGGGCCGACCTGTCCGGCAATCGACACGAAGGCGAGCGCCGCCAGATAGCGCTCGGCGGGAAACGTGCGCAGCACCGCGAGGCGGCCGACGGGCAGGAGCATGGAGCCGCCCGCGCCCTGCAGCACGCGCGCGAGCACCAGCTGCGCCAGCGTATGCGCCATCGCACAGCAGATCGAGCCGAGCACGAAGAGCAGGATCGCGACGAAATACACGCGCTGCGTGCCGAACCGGTCGGCAAGCCACCCCGAAGCCGGCGTGAGCATGGCCATGGTCAGCGAATACGCGACGACGACAGGCTGCATGCGCAACGGGTTCTCGCCGAGGCTCGCGGCCATGGCCGGCAGTGCCGTGTTGACGATGGTGGTGTCGAGCGCCTGCATGAAAAAACCCGCCGCAACGATCCATAGCAGAGCGGTGAGTGTCGTGTCTTGCTTCATGCGGCGCGAGGATGAGGCGGCGGGACGTCGTCGCCTCCGAGAAGAATTAAGCGAAAGCAGGATTCTAGCGCGCTTCGCCGGAGTCGGCGCAGGTCGATGCAGGCGGTCCGGCCGGTAAAACGCGGCTCAGGCCGTGGTGTCGACGCGCGCGCCCTTCGTTTTGGTCGGATCCATCAGCGCCTGAATCTGGGCCTGTATCGTCATGGCCTGGGCAGAGAGCACGGTGGTCTGCTGCAGCTTCTCGTCCGGCGGCATGGTGTCGTTGCTGCGCACCGCTTCGAGCTGCGCCATGACCTTGGCGAGCATCTGCTTGAGCTTCTCGATCGTCTGGCTGACGATCGGGCTGAGCCCGCCGCTGTCCGAGGTCCCGCCTGCCCCGCCAGCGCCGCCCTCTGCTCCGGCAATCGATTGCCCGACGCGCCTGGCGGTTTCGTTTGCCTCGCGCAGACTGTTGACGCGATCGGTATCGACGACGGCCGCGCCATTGCCGACATTGCTGCCATCGGCGGACGCAGCGCCGGCCGCGCCCGCGTTGCCGGCGGCCGCGCTCGAGGCGCTCGAGGCGCTCGAGGCGCTCGAGGCACTCGAAGCGCTCGAAGCTGTCTGAGCGGCCGAAGCGCCGGGAGCCTCCCCGGCCGCCGTGGCGTGTCGCGCGCCGGCGGCGGACGATGGCGCCCGCTCGGCCTGCTGTTGTTGGATGTGGGCCTGCCAGACGTCGAGCAGACGCGACGTGGCACTCCCCCTGATCGGGATGATGGTCGTCATGGACAGGGGCGCCGGGGGCATGCCCCGGCACGTAA
The DNA here is from genome assembly GCF_902459585.1 of Pandoraea nosoerga. Taxonomy (GTDB): domain Bacteria; phylum Pseudomonadota; class Gammaproteobacteria; order Burkholderiales; family Burkholderiaceae; genus Pandoraea; species Pandoraea nosoerga. The sequence continues at coordinate 10,299 of NZ_CABPSC010000004.1, read as the reverse complement.
GGGGCTGAAAGATGCAAGGAACTGAAAGATACTACGGCATCCTTCACGTTTTCTTTAGCAGCCCTGCGAGATTGACTCCGTGGGCGCCCGCCTCGGCGCGAAGCCCGGCCCGCCGGTACGCCGGTACACCGGTACGCCGATAAGCCGATAAGCCGACGTCGGTACGTCGATACGCCGATAAGTCGCCACGCCGCCACGCCGGGCGTTGAAGGCGCCTTCCCGGGCCGATCGCTCCGGCCTCAGGCCCGGATCGCCCGGTAGCTCACGTGCTCCAGGCTCGGGTCGTCGACGGCGTCGTCGGCCTCACCGTCGGCGCGATCGTCGTTGGCGAGGGCGTCGAGCCGGATGGCCGCGTGCACGAGCGCGATGTGCGAGAACGCCTGGGGAAAATTGCCGACCTGACGCGAGTGATGCGTGTCGTACTCCTCGGCGAGCAGGCCCACGTCGTTGCGCAGCGCCAGCAGGCGCTCGAACAGCGCCCGGGCGTCGCGCTGGCGACCAATCATGACCAGGCAGTCGACCATCCAGAAGCTGCACGCGAGAAACGCGCCCTCGCCCGCCGGCAGCCCGTCGTCCACACGACTCGTGCGATAGCGCTGCACGAGACCGTCATGCATGAGCTCGCGCTCGACGGCCTCCACGGTGCCGATCACGCGCGGATCCTCGGGCGGCAGGAAGCCGACGAGCGGAATCATGAGCGCGCTCGCATCCATCTCCGACGAACCGTAAGCCTGCATGAACGCATTGCGCTCAGGGTCGTAGCCATGCGCACAGACGTCCGCGTGGATCTCCTTGCACAGCTGCCGCCAGTGCGCGAGCGGCCCCGGCAGGCCGAAACGCTCGGCCGTCTTGATCGCGCGGTCGAACGCGACCCACGCCATCACTTTCGAATACGTGAAGTGCTGACGCCCGCCGCGCACTTCCCATATGCCCTCGTCGGGCTGACGCCAGACGGTCTCGAGGTGCGCCACGAGCTTCGTCTGCACTTCCCATGTGGCGTCATCGGGCGGCAGACCGCCCAGGCGCGCCTGATGCAGCGCGTCCATGACTTCGCCGTAGACGTCGAGCTGCAACTGCCCGACCGCACCGTTGCCCACGCGCACCGGCCGGGCTCCCTCGTATCCGGGCAACCAGCCGACTTCCCACTCGGGCAGACGCCGCTCGCCGGCCAGACCGTACATGATCTGCACCTGCGACGGCGCACCCGCCACCGCGCGCACCAGCCATTGCGTCCAGTCGCTCGCCTCGGTGTAGTAGCCGCCGAGCATGAGCGCCTGCAAGGTGAGCGTGGCATCGCGCAGCCAGCAATATCGATAATCCCAGTTGCGCTCGCCGCCGAGCTGTTCCGGCAGCGAGGTGGTGGGTGCTGCGACCACGCCGCCCGTCGGCACGAACGTGAGCGCCTTGAGCACGATGAGCGAGCGCCGGATGGCCTCGGCCCAGCGGCCGTTGAGCTGGCAGCGGCTCGCCCAGGTGCGCCAGTAGCGCTCGGTGTCGGTCAGCGCGGCGTGAGGGTCGATCTCGCGCGGGTCCGCATGATGCGACGGCACGCGCGAGAGCACGAACGGCACGGTGTCGCCGGCGCCCACCTCGAAGCGCGCGCGCAGGCTGCCCGGCACGTCCTGGATGGGCACAGGCGTGCGCACCACGACCTTGTCCGGGCCGGCGATGAGGCGCATGCCGGGGCCGGTGGCGTCGTCCTCGGCAAGGGCGCGCGCCCACGGCACCGACGCCCCGTAGTCGAAGCGCAGAATCAGCTCCATCGACATCGTGACCTTGCCGTGGATGCCCTTGACGAGCCGCACCAGCTCGGCCGCACCGTCGCGCAGCGGCATGAAGTCGATCACCGCGACACAGCCTTCCACGGTTTCGAAACGCGTCTCCAGAATGAGGGTGTCGTCGTGGTAGCGCCGGCTGACGGTGGCGTTCGGATCGTCGGGCGCGATTTTCCAGCGGCCGTGCTCCGGGCCGCCGAGCAAGGCGGCGAAGCAGGCGGGGGAGTCGAAATACGGCCAGCAGAGCCAGTCGATGGAGCCGTCGCGCGCGACCAGCGCGGCGCTGCGGCAGTCGCCGATCATTGCGTAATCTTCAATTCGTGCCGGCATGCTCACCTCGCGAAACGGAGAGGAACGACGCGTCGCGCCCGCCGGCACGACACGCGATCGCGTGAAGCCCTATGGTACGCGCGTCGTCCGCACGCGGCCATGGGGCCGGCGCTGAAGTGAGACATCTGCCGCGGCATCTGCGAATGGTCATGCTTTCCCTCCTTGCGACGTGATGACCGGGGCGGCGTCGCCGATGGCCGGCCGCGCCCGCTCAAACAGCGACCGGCCACCGCCAAGGAAGTTCGCGCGAGTTTTATCGTTGGGCGGCAACTCGCGGTGAAACCGCGTTATCGCCGCCGCCCGTACATCAAACGTTCGCCGGCGCCTCCTCCAGCACGTGTACCGCTCCTTGATCGATCAGTTCGCGAATGTGGCGCGCATCGAAACCGTACTCTCGCAGCACCTCGCTGGTGTGCTCGCCCAAGCGGGGCGCGGGGCCGCCGATGCATTTCGGCGTCTCGGAGAAACGGATCGGCAGGCCGATGCTGCGCGTGGGCCCATCGAGCGGATGATCGGTTTGCACGACCATCTCGCGCGCGACGATCTGCGGGTGCGAAACCGCCTCGGAGATCGACAGCACCGGGCCGACCGGCAAGCCCACGGCGTCGAGGCGCTCGACCCAGTTCTGCGTGGTGTCGCGCACGAGGTAGGCCGTGAGCCGCTCGACGAGCTCGGCGCGGTGCGCGGTGCGTCCGGCATTGGTGGCGAAGCGCTCGTCGCCGGCAATCTCCGGGGCGCCGAGCACCTGCAGCAGCCGTTCGTAGTTCGCCTGATTGGCCGCGCCGATGTTGATCCAGCCGTCCTTCGTGCGAAACGCCTGATAGGGCGTGCTGGTGGGATTCGCGGAACCGAGCTTCGGCGGATTCTCCCCGCTGGCGAAGAAATTGGCCGCCGCCCAGTACATCTGCTGGAAGCCGGCCTCGAGCAGCGACGTGTCGACGATCTGCCCCTGCCCCGTGCGCAGACGATGCGCATACGCGGCCGAAATGCCGAGCGCGGCCAGAATGCCCGCGTTGATGTCGGCGATCGGCGAGCCGGCCTTGATCGGGGCCTGGCCCGGCTCGCCGGTCACGCTCATCAGGCCCGAGAGGCCCTGCGCGATCAGATCGAAACCGCCCTTGTCGGCATAGGGCCCGGTGCGGCCGTAGCCGGAGATCGCGCAATAGATAAGCCCGGGGTTGGTCTCGCGCAGCGTCTCGTAGCCGAGCCCGAGCTTCTCCATCGTGCCCTTGCGATAGTTTTCGGTGACGACGTCCGCACTCGCGAGCATCTTGCGCAGCACCGCCTTGCCGCCCTCGGTCTTCAGGTTCAGCGCAATGCCGCGCTTGTTGCGATTGAGCATCATGAACGACGCCGACTCGCCGTGCGCGAGGATCGGCGCAAAGCGACGCGCGTCGTCGCCTTCCATCTTCTCGACCTTGATGACGTCCGCGCCCATGTCCGCGAGCATCATGCCGCACACCGGTCCCGACATGATGTGCGAGAGCTCGATCACCTTCACGCCCTGGAGCGGGCCGCTCGCGCGCGTAGCCTTGCCGTGGCTCGTGCTCATGTCAGCGCCCCTCGAATACCGGCGTCGTCTTCGCGAGGAAGGCGCGATAGCCGGTCTGAAAGTCGGCCGTGCCGAAGCACGCGAAGCCTTCGTCGATCTGCTCGGCGGTGAGCGGCCGGCCGCTTGCCAGCTCGCGCACGAAGCGCTTGTGCCAGCGCGCGACGAGCGGCGCGCCGGCGGCGATGCGCTGAGCGCTTTGCATCGCCTCGCGCGTCACGTCGGCGTCGGCCACCACGCGCGTGACGAGTCCGATGCGCAGCGCCTCCTGCGCGTCGAAGATCCGTCCTTCGAGCAGGATCTCCAGCGCTCGCGACGGCCCCAGCAGGCGCACCAGCCCGGACAGTTCGGCATGCGCCATCACGAGGCCGAGCTTGTTGATGGGCGCGCCGAAGCGGCTCGACTCGCCGCACACGCGCACGTCGCACGCTGAGGCGATCTCCATGCCGCCGCCCACGCAGATGCCGTGAATCATCGCGACGAGCGGTACCGGGCAGTTCGCGAGCGCGTCGAGCGTGCGATGCATGAGCGCGCCGTAGGCGCGCGCCTGCGCGACATTGGCACGATCGGTCTCGAACTCGGCGATGTCGTTGCCCGGGGCAAACGACTTTTCACCGGCGCCGCGCAGCACGATGCAGCGCACCTCGGGCGTCTCGGACAACGCCAGGATCGTGTCGCCCAGCGCCTGCCACATCGGCTTGGTGAGCGCGTTGAGCTTCTCGGGACGGTTGAGCGTGACCAGCGCAATCGCGCCGTCTCGCTCGGTCAGAACGGTCGATGTCACATTGCCTCCTTCAAACGCCAGCGCACCCGATGTGGGCCGGACTCGATTTTTTGGTATACCAATTTTTCGTAAACGATAGTTTTCCGAGCCCCTCGGGCGCAAGCAGAATTCGTATAAATTCGTAAAAATCAGGGTTAACGTTGAATCCGCCGCCGCTATCGATTGACGTTTTCGACAATCATCGCCAAAATTGGCATCCCAATTGCGAACATTCTTTCCTCATGACCACGCCGGCCTCGCTGAACGCCTCCGCCTACGAAGCTCTCAAGGCGCGCATCGTGCGCGGCGATCTGCGGCCTGGTGCGCCGCTGTCCGAGCGCGCGCTGTGCGACGAGCTGTCGGTCTCGCGCACGCCGTTGCGCGAGGCGCTCAAACGGCTGGCCAACGAAGGGCTGGTGGAGATCTCGCAGACGCGACGCGCGCGCGTGGCGCGCGTGAGTGTGGACGAGGTGGTGAACCTGCTGGCCGTGATGGCCGTGCTCGAGGGGCTGTCGGGCGAGCAGGCCTGCGAAAAGGCGTCAGACGCCGATCTGGACGAGTTGGCGAAGCTGCAGGCGGAAATGGAAGCCGCGTACTCGCGCACCGATCACGCCGCGTATTTCGCGCTGAACCAACAGATTCACCTGTGCATTCTGCGCATGGCCGACAACGGCCCGCTCGCGGAGTATTTCCACAATCTCAATGCCCGCCTGCGCTACGTTCGCGAACGACTGACGCCCACGCCCGAGCGTTGGCGGCAAGCGGTCGACGAACATGCCGAAATGCTTGCGCTACTGCGCCGGCGCGATGGCAAACGCCTGCGCACGTTGATGGAAGCGCACCTGCGCAGCAAGACCGACGCCTATGTGGCGGCCATGCTCAACGAGGGGCTGGTGAGCACGCATCGTGCGGCGTGATGCACAAGGCCGGAAGATGGCCGGAAGATGGCCGGCCGATGGCAGGAGCGTGCGCGGCACCGTGCAGGGCGGCCGGCGCTGAAGCCTCGTCATGTACGGTCATGTACCGTCATGCAGCCGCGCGCACGTTGGCCAGCACCGTGGCGCACTTGGCCATCAGGTGCCCGCGCAGCAAACGCGAGAGCGCACCGCCATCACGCTGACGCAGCGCACGCAGCATGGCAACGTGCTCTTCGATCGCCTGCTCCCATTTGCCGGCGTGCAAGTTGGAGCGAAAGCGCAGCGCCTGAAGTCGCCGATTGACGGACTGGTACATCTGCGTGAGCGCGGGGTTGCGCGCCGCGGCGTTGATGCGATCGTGAATGCGTTGATTGCAGTCGAAATAGCCGGACAGGTCCCCATTGGCATGGCAGGCGTCCATGGCCGAATGCAGCGCCTGGATCTCGTCGATTTCCGCCTGCGTGATGCGCTCGCACGCGAGTTCGCCGGCGAGCGCCTCCAGACCGCTGAGCAGCTCGAACGCATCGGCGATATCGCGCGCCGACAGCGTGACAACGCGCGCGCCGCGGTTCGGCAGCAGTTCGATCAACTGCTCCACCGCGAGCATTTTGAGCGCTTCGCGAAGCGGCGTGCGAGAGACGCCGAGCTGTTCGCACAGCGCCCGTTCGTTCAGATGCTCGCCCGGCGGCAGGATACCTTCGGCGATCATCCTGCGCAGGCGGTCCATGACCGCGTGATGCAGCGCCTGACGGCTGATGGGTTGCGCCGCGCCGCCATCCGGCGGCGGATGCATGGCGTGTTCTCTTACGGCGTTCAGGGTCACGGAGTGCATAGGCTCGGCAAGGGTGTTCGCTCGAAGAAGGGAAACATCGACTGCAGGCACCGCACTTTCATGGGCATCCATCGATCCGCGTCGCGCCCGACCGTCGCCATGCCGCACGAAATATTACGAAATATTACGTATTCCGATTCTCGCAGATCAATGTCCTTTTGACTACGTTCGGTGTGGTTTTCACTGAGTAGACGGCACGTTCGCTGCAGTGCGCAACGAAGATCGGATTTTGTATACGATGTGGCTGCATCGCGGCCGCCCGAGGCCGCCGCCACGCCGATGTTCCTTCCCCGTTTTCCGGAGACACCCCTTATGTCCGAGACCCAAGCCGCCATCGAATCGCTGGCGCAGTTGCTGGCCGATACCCGCCGCGGCGACACGCCGATCGACGCCCCCGCACAGGCACTGCTTCCCGTGGACGCCGATGCCGCCTACGCCGTGCAACTGCGCACGCTCGATCTGCTCGGCGAGACAATCGCGGCGTGGAAAGTGGGCGCGAAGCACCCGACGGATCTGCCGAACTGCGCGCCGATCCCGGCCTCGGCGGTGAGCAACGCCGGCGGTGCGCTCGCCCTGCGCGCGTTTTTCCGCCCGGGCCTCGAACTGGAAATCGCCTTTCGCCTGTCGCGCGACATCAAGCCGGGCCGCTACGACGAGCGCGAAGCATTCATGTTCGTTGGCGAGACCCTCGTCACCATCGAGATTACCGACAGCCGGTTCGCGTCGACCGATCTCGACAAGCGCTTCGCCCTGGCCGATCTGCAGAACAACGGCGCGCTGGTGCTCGGCAGTGGTCGCGACTACGATGCGTCGCTCGATTACCTCACGCCGAAGGTCGCGTTCTCGCTCGACGGCCACGACATCACGCCGGCGCGCACCGGCAACCCGGCGGGTGATCCGCGCGCGCTGCTCACATGGCTCGTCAATCACAACGGCAAGCGCGGCATCACGATGCGAGCCGGCGCCATCGTCACGTGCGGTTCCTACGTCGGCATGATTCCGGCCACGGCAAGGGGTGTGCTGCGCGGCGCCATCGACGGCATTGGCGAGGCGTCGGTCACGCTCACGTGAGGCGCCCGGACGCCCCGAGCAGGCATCCTCTTCCCGTCGCCCGCCCGCTCGGGCGATTGCCCGCGCCTTCGCCTTGCCGCGTCGCGGCACTCAGCGCTGCGGCGTGCGCCCGTCCGCGCCCGCGAGCATCCTCGGCGCGAGCAGCGCGATGGGCACGATGCACAGCAGTCCTGCACCGAGCGCCACGGGCAGACTGATGCCGTGCGCGATGGCGCCGATCACCACAGGGCCGACGAGCAATCCGAGATACGCCAGGCGCGCCATGACCGCGATGGCTTCGGCGCTGGCCATGCCCGCGCCGCGCGCCACTTCGCCCGATGCGGCAAACATCACCGGCATGACGTTCGACAGGCCAAGCCCGGCGAGCGCGAAGCCCGCGACGGCGGCCGCCGGGGCGCGCCACAGCAGCGCGAGCAGCACCCCGCCCACGCACAGCAGGCTGCTCAGGCGCAACAGACGCGCGCCGCCCATGCGCGCACGCACGGGATCGCCGCCGAAGCGTCCGCCGGCCATGCCGAGCGAGAACGCGGCGTAGCCCGCGCCGATCCACGCGCCTTGCGCGGCCACCACCTCGCGCATGTACACAGCCGTCCAGTCGTACATCGCCCCTTCGACCACGAGCCCGAGGAATGCGAGAACGCCGAAGCCCGTCAGGCGGCGATGCAGCCTGCGCCGCCCGGCTTCGTCCAATGCCCGCGCAGACGCTTTGCTCGCCGGGGTTTGCGGCGCACTGACCGTCGGCTCATCGGCGCCGGCGCCCGCCGTCACCGGCGCTTCGCCCGGCAGCATGTCCGGCTGCATGAAACGCGCCCCGATGACGATGACCATCGCGCAACCAAGCGCGGCCAGACCGACGTGCCACTGCGGCGAACCGTGATGCGCGAGCCACGCGCCGCCCACCAGCGCCCCGGCCATGCCGCCAAGGCTGAAGCAACCGTGCAGCGAGGCCATGATCGGCCGGCGATAGCGCGCCTCGAGCGTGGCGGCCTGTGCATTGACGGCCACGTCGTAGGTGGCGTTTGCGGCGCCGTACAGCGCCAGCCAGCCCACCAGCGCCCAGTAGTTCGGCATCGAGAGAATGAACGCGCTCGTGACTGCCAGCGCGATGCCCGATTGCAGGCTCGCACGCTGGCTGCCGGAGCGGCCCACCCAGCGCGCCATGCGCGACATCGTGACGATGGCGCCGCCCGCGATGGCGAACATGGCCACCGAAAGATTGGCATCGTTCAGATCGAACATTGCCTTGACCGTCGGCACGTGCACGCCCCAGGTCGCATACAGAAAGCCGCTGCAGAACAGCAAGGCCATGGTCGCCGCGCGCGCGGGCCAAAAGCCGCTGCGAGGCTTCACAGGTTGAGAAGTCATGGATTTCGAAACAGATGAGGACGATGGCGCAGCGCAGGCGTGCGCGTCGTCGTTGGGGGAGACCATCGACGGATTGCCGGCGCGGGGCGCCATCCGCGAATAGACAGATTCTAGCGCAGCCGGCGTGTCATTGCAGGCAACGACCGGCGCAATGCGGGCCCGGCGCGCGTCAACGCGGCATTGAAAAAAGCCGGCCGCCAGTCAGGGGTAACCGGCGCGGCACCGCCTGGCCACCGCAGCCCCCCCGGGGCGAGAGTGGCAAGAGAATCGGAAGAGAGTCGGAGGAGAGTCGGAGGAGAGTCGAAAGGGAGCGATCCCGACGGCGTCGTGCCGGCATCAGGCGCGCCAAAGTTATCCACCGTTTTTGTTCACAACGCTGTGGACAACGAATTGAGCAATTTCGCCAAGCGACTGATCGATATGGCGTTTTTGGCGAAAGGCGTCAGTCGCGCGCCGCCGCGGGCAGTCGCCGCGCAACGCTCGCCGATTTATCCACAGATTTTGTGTTCAAGTCTGTGGATAAGCCTTTGAAGATGCTGCCAAGCCCTTGATTCGAATGCGGATTCAGCTAACGGAAACCGTTGTGGCAGCCATCAGGCGTTCGGCGTCGAGCGCGAAGCCCTTGTTGCGCTCGCGCACCACGCGGTGAATCAGCTCCCAGACAGTATGCGCAACGGGCGAGAGCGAACGGTTCTTGCGGCGCACGAGCACGATGGTGCGCTCGAACGCGGGCAGCAGCGGCCGCACGGCGAGCGTGGAATTTTCCGGCAGCGGCAAGGCAAGCGGCGGGAGCACGCTCACGCCCAGTCCTTCCTGCACCATGCGGAAGATCGTGCTCACGTGGCCCAGCTCCTGCGTGATGTTGCCCTGCACTCGCTGCGTGGTAAGCGCACGATCGATCAACGGGCGGCTGCCCGAACTCTGGTTGAGCAGCACGAGGTTCTCGCCGGACAGCTCGGACCAATGCACCGCGCCCTGCGAGGCCAGCGGGTGGTCGCTGCGACACACGAGGCAGAAGGGCTCGCTCATGAGTGTCTCGGTCGTGAGGTCGTCGGCCCCCTGCGGGGCGACCACGATGCCGAAGTCCACGTCGCCCGCGCGAACGCTGTCGAGCACCGCCCGCTGCATCTGGTCCACGAGCGCGAGCGCAATGTCCGGATAAGTGGCATGCGAGGCGAGCAGCACGCGCGGCATGAGCGTGGCCGAGATGGTCGGCGCCGCGCCGATGCGCACGCGCCCGGTCGTGCGCGCTTCGGCCCCATGCGTCTGGAGCAGCGCGATCTCGAGCTCGTCGAGCACGCGATCGAGGTTGCCCGCGAGCGTGACGCCGGCATCCGTGAGCGCGACTTCGCGCGTGGTGCGATCGACCAGACGCAGCCCCAGCTGGCCTTCCAGTTCGTTGATGCAGCGGCTGATGGCCGGTTGTGTCAGGCCGATTTCGGCGCCCGCGCGGCTGAAGTTCTTGCTGCGCGCCACGACCATGAAGACCTTGAGTTGTCTCAGCGATACGTTCATGTGCTTAGTGCCCTGCAGAAGTGAGCGAACGAGCCGCCGGAACCGCTCGGCTGGCCCTGGTGCGCCGCTCCCGGCGGCGCACCGCGTGACACACCGGTCAGGCCGCGGCCTTGACCATCTCCTCGACGACCTTCTTCGCGTCGCCGAAGACCATCATCGTCTTGTCGAGATAGAAGAGTTCG
>NZ_CABPSC010000003.1 GCF_902459585.1 Pandoraea nosoerga | reverse complement strand
GGCTGCGGGCGCCGGCGCGGCGGCCTGCGGCGCGGCGGCCGGCATGGCCATCTGCACCGGCGCGGCGATCACCTGCGGCGGCGCCTTGACGATGCGGACCTTGCCCTCGCCTTCGGTGACTTCGAGTTCGGAAATACCCGATTCGGCCACGAGGTCGATCAACGTCTTGAGTTTGCGCAAATCCATGAAGGAAGCTCCTTGATTCGGTGTCGACGCGGGGCAACGCCCCGCGAGGGAAGATAGGGGATGAAAGGACTACCCGCCGGCGAGGCGCCGCAGGGCAAAATCGAGTGCGTAGACGTAGCCGCGCCAGCCCAGGCCGCAGATCACGCCTTGCGCAATGTCGGAAAGGTACGAGTGATGCCGGAAGGCTTCGCGCGCATGAACGTTCGAGAGATGAACCTCGACGAACGGGATGCCGACGCCGGACAGCGCGTCGCGGATGGCCACACTGGTATGGGTGTAGGCCGCCGGGTTGATGACGATGAAGTCGATCGACTCACCGCGCGCCGCCTGAATCCGGTCAACCAGGGCACCTTCGTGATTACTCTGGAATGTCGCCACCTGCGCACCGGCCGCCTGGGCGTGAGCCTCCAGGGCCTGGTCGATGTCCACCAGCGTCGTGCGACCGTACACCTCCGGCTCGCGAGTGCCGAGCAGGTTCAGGTTGGGGCCGTGGAGCACGAGAATGCGGTGAGGCATTGGCGAATCAAATTTCCCGAAATTGGGCGCAATTAAACGCCAGTTGGTCGATTTTGTCCAGTGGGGCGAAAAACGGCCCGCGCCGGCCGGCTTCGGCAGGGGTTCCCGCAATGTCAGGCTTCGAGGGCGCCCGTTGGCCGTGCGCGGCTATGCAGATCGACGGGGTCAGATCAGCGGCCGGAGCGCCGTGCGCACCTCGTCCGGCGTGATTCGGCCGAGCTTCTCGTAGTGCAGACGGCCCTGAGCGTCCACCACGACCGTGAAGGGCAGCGCGCCGGCCTTGTTGCCCAGCGCGCGCGCCAGATCGGTGCCTGCGTAGCCGGCCACCAGCAGTGGGTAGTCGACCTTCACCTTCTGCTCGAAAGCGATCATGTTCTGCGCCGAATCGATGCCAATCCCCACAAATTGCACGTTTTTGCTGCCGTATTCCGTGGAAAGGGCCTGCAGGTCCGGCATTTCCTCCACGCACGGGCCGCACCACGGCGCCCAAAAGTTGACCACGAGCGTCTTGCCTCGCCACTGCGAGACGGCCTGTTCATTACCGCGCAGGTCCGGCAGGCGAGTCGCCAGCAACTGCGCGACGGCGGCGTCGGTCGCCCCGCTCGACTGCTGGCTTCGATGGCCGAACCAGAACCCCGCGCCCAACCCCACGAGCGCGAGGAGCAACAGAATCACAATGCGTTTTGCCATGATGGTAAAGACGGTAAAGACGGTAAAGACGGTAAAGACGGTAAAGGGCGGGTGAAAGCGTCCGAAAAGTACGATAAACGAAAAACAGCCCCCCAATGGCGGAGAAAGGAGGGCGATCCAAGCCGATCCAAGCCGATTCAAACTAATTCAGACCGATCTACACCGATCTCGCTTCGATCCGCCGACACCTCAGCCGCTATGGGCAGCCTGCCTGGCCTCGGTCTCCGCGATGAGGGTACGCAATCCTTCCGCGTCCGTGCGCACGGCCCGTCCGTTGCCGTCGGTCGCCTTGAGCGCGCCGCGCATGTCGTCGAGCGAATACAGCGACAGATGCACGCCGACCGGCTCACCCCGCTGACCCCGTATGCGCCACAGAAAGCTCAGGGTCTCGACCATGCCCCGGCCGTTGAAGTGGCGGGTCTCGGAGACTTCGTAGTCAATGCCCCGATTAAGCAGATCGATGGCCACTTCCTTCGGGTTGTCGCAAAAAGCCTGCAGATAGACGTCCGATAGCGCCGTGGCGGTGCCATTGTATACAGCGCCGGTGATATAAGGCCGGTAGCGGGCGAGTTCCGTCATGACCGCGAGCGCGACTTCGCGCAGGTGGGCTAGTTCTGCCGGTTGCGTATCAGAAAGGAATGTTTGCACGTATTCGCGCACTTCCGCCTCGATCTGATCGTTATCCGGCAGCAATTCGCCCGCAATGCGGTTCTCGCCAGTGACCTGCCTGGCCGCCTTGCGCTTGGCCATGGCGTAGTCCGCGCCCTCCTCGGCGATGAGGCGGGCCGCGGCCAGGGCGATTTCTTCGCGCAGGCGCTGGGCGTCGTTCCAGGATTTGCGTGTCATGCCGTCGATGATACCCGAAAGGCGTTGCCCGCCTCGCCGCAGGTACAATGGAGCCCTTGACTTTGCACTACCCCGATTCCGGTACGGGTTCGCCCCGTCCCTCACCGCGCTCCCCATCCATGCATATTCATATTCTTGGCATCTGCGGCACGTTCATGGGCGGTCTGGCGGTTCTGGCGCGTCAGGCCGGCCACACCGTCACGGGTTGCGATGCCAATGTCTATCCGCCGATGAGCACCCAGCTCGAGGCGCAGGGCATTCGCCTGATCGAGGGTTTCGACGCCGATCAGGTCTCGCTCAAGCCCGACCTGTTCGTCATCGGCAACGTCGTGTCGCGCGGCAATGCGCTGATGGAAGAGATCCTGAACCGCAATCTGCCGTACACGTCGGGCCCGCAATGGCTCGGCGAGCACGTGCTCTCCAGGAAGTGGGTCCTCGCGGTCGCCGGCACGCACGGCAAGACGACCACGACCTCGATGCTGGCGTGGATCCTGGAGGACGCCGGTTATCACCCCGGCTTTCTCGTCGGCGGCGTGCCGATGAACTTCGGCATCTCGGCGCGGCTTACCGACAGCGACTTCTTCGTGATCGAGGCCGACGAGTACGACACGGCGTTCTTCGACAAGCGCTCGAAGTTCGTCCACTACCACCCGCGCACGGCCATCCTGAACAATCTCGAATTCGATCATGCCGACATCTTTCCGGATCTCGGCGCGATCGAGACCCAGTTTCACCATCTGGTGCGTACCGTGCCGGGGCAGGGCCGTCTCGTCGTCAACGGGCGCGAAGGCGCGTTGGAGCGGGTGCTGGGGCGCGGCTGCTGGAGCGAAGTGGAACGCTTCGGCGTAGAAGACGGCTGGCATGTCGCGCACGCCAACGATTCGCTCGCCGGCGGGCAGGAGTCGTTCTGGGTCCACCACGGTCCGGCGGCCGCGGGAGAGGTGAAGTGGTCGCTGCAGGGCGAACACAACCGGATGAATGCGCTCGCGGCCATCGCCGCCGCCCGCCATGTCGGCGTACCGGCGGAGCAGGCGGCCGCGTCGTTGGGCAAATTCCAGAACGTCAAGCGACGCATGGAAGTGCGCGGCGTGGCGAACGGCGTGACCGTGTATGACGATTTTGCCCATCACCCGACGGCCATCCAGACCACACTGGCCGGCCTGCGGCGCCGCGCGGGCAATGCCCGCATTCTGGCCGTGCTCGAACCCCGCTCGAACACGATGAAGCTCGGCGTGATGAAGGCGCAATTGCCCGCCAGCCTCGCTGATGCCGACCTCGTCTTCGGCTACGGCGCCCCGTCCGGCAAGGACGCGCTGGGCTGGAACCTTGCCGACGCGCTGGCCCCACTCGGCGCGCGCGCGCAGGCGTTTAGCGAGATCGACGGCCTTGTGCGCGCGGTCAGTGCCGCGGCGCAGCCAGGCGACCAGATCGTGGTGATGAGCAACGGCGGATTCGGCGGCATTCATCAGAAGCTGCTCGATGCGCTCGCCGCGCATGCCTGATGGGCTTTCGTCGACGCGGGCGGGCGTGAGCGCGCCCGAGACGGGCCGAACGCCTCGACACGCCCGGACACGCCTCGAACCCCTCGCACAACATCGGCGCGGCAATCGCGCGATCCCCGTGGCCGGCGTATGCGCCGGTTGCCCCAGATTCTCCGGAGGCTCACATGATTCTCTATTTGCACGGCTTCCGTTCGTCGCCGCGTTCCTTCAAGGCCCAGTTGATGGCGGCCCGCATGCATCGATTGGGCCTTGGTCATCAGTGGGCCTGTCCGCAACTGCCGCCCTCGCCGCTGGCGGCGGTAGTCGACGCGCAACGTCTGCTCACGGGCGTGAGCGCCGACGAGCTCACCATCGTCGGCAGCTCGTTGGGCGGCTATTACGCAACGTATCTGGCCGAAAAGCTCGGCTGCCGCGCGGTGTTGCTCAATCCGGCCACGCGGCCTTACGACGATCTGGGCAAATGGCTTGGCGAGCAGCCCATGTGGCACGGTGGCGGCTCGATCGTGGTCGAGCCGAGGCATCTCGACGAGTTGCGCATGATCGACGTGGCCCAGATCTCGCGTCCCGAACGCTACTACCTTGTGGCGGCGACCGGCGACCAGACGCTCGACTACCGTGACATGGTGGCCAAGTTTGTCGGCGCCAAGCTCACGCTGATCGAGGGGAGCGACCACGGGATTTCCGATTTCGCGAACTACATGGACGACGTGTTGCGCTTCGCCGGCATCGACGTGCCGCCCGCGCCAGGCGCTGCCGCAGCGTTCGCCGGCGAATGAGGCGTTTGCCCGTTCTGCCTTAAACCGCCGCACATTGGCGGGCTACAATATCGCCTATTGCGATCGATGGCTGTTTCATGAACATTTTTTTTGAGGAATCCGGCGGCTTCAAGGCTGGCACGGTGTTGTCGCAGCAGGGTGAGTCGTATCAGGTGGAACTGCCTGGCGGGCGCCGCAGCAAGATCAAGGGACGCGACGTGCTGCTGCGCTTCGAGTCGCCCACGCCCGCCGAACTGATCGCGCAGGCACAGGCCGCAGCCCAGGAAATCGACATGAGTTTCCTGTGGGAATGCGCGCCCGCCGAAGAGTTTCCGTTTCCGGTGCTCGCTGCCGAATACTTCGGCGAGGGCGCGAGCGCGGCGCAACAGGCGGGCCTGGCGCTGGCCTTGCAGGCCTCCCCGATCTATTTCCGTCGCAAAGGCCGCGGCCAATATCAGCGTGCGCCGCAGGAGCAGTTGCAGGCGGCGCTCGCCGGGCTGGCGCGCAAGCAGCAGCAGGCCGAACTCCAGGCGAGCTACGCCGACCAGCTGATCGCGGGCACGCTGCCGGAGGCCCTGCGCGGCAAGGAACTGGCGCTGCTGTTTCGCCCCGACAAGAACGCCATCGAGTGGAAGGCGCTCGACGCCGCCGCCATCGCGATGGGCAAGACGCACGCCGAGGTGATGCTCGCCTGCGGCGGCATCGCGTCGCCGCGCGCCTATCACGAGGCGGCGTTCCTCTACGAGCACTTCCCGCGCGGGACCGGTTTCCCGGACGTGGGGCCGCCGCCGCTGCCGGCCGACGAGCTGCCGCTGGCCGAAGTGCAGGCATTCTCGATCGACGATTCGACGACCACTGAAATCGACGACGCGCTGTCGGTACAACGGCTGCCCGACGGCCTCATGCGCGTGGGCATCCACATCGCGGCGCCGGGCCTCGGCATCACGCGCGGCGACCCCATCGACGAGATTGCGCGCGCGCGGTTGTCAACCGTCTACGCGCCGGGCGAGAAGATCACGATGTTGCCCGACGCGGTGGTCGAGGCGTACACCCTCGCCGAAGGCGGGGCGCGGCCCGCGCTGTCGCTCTATGTGGTCGTCAAGACGGACACCTACGAGATCGTCGCGACCGAAACGCGCGCCGAACGCGTGCCGATTTCCGCGAACCTGCGCCACAACGAACTCGATGCGGTCATCACGGCCGAGACGCTTGCCGACGGCAGCGGCGACTATCCGCACAAGGAAGAACTGCGGCTGCTGTGGCCGTTCGCCCAGTCGCTGTACGACAAGCGCCAGGCGGCGCGCGTGGGCTACGGCCTGCGTCCGGAGGTCCAGAACAAGACGGACTTCAACTTCTACGTCGACGGCGAGCACGTCACGATCAAGCAGCGCATGCGCGGCGCGCCGCTCGATCTGATCGTGGCCGAAATGGCCATTCTCGCGAACAGTCGGTGGGGACGCCTGCTTGCCGAATGCGGCGTGCCGGGCATCTATCGCGCCCAGCGCGCTTACGGCGTCAATCGCACGCGCATGCAGACCTCGCCCGCGCCCCACGAAGGCCTGGGCGTGGAGCAGTACGCGTGGAGCACGTCACCGCTGCGCCGTTACGTGGACCTGGTGAACCAGTGGCAGCTGCTCGCCTGTGTGCGGCATGGCGTGACGGCGAAGCTCGCCGCGCCATTCAAGCCCAAGGATGCCGACCTCTACGCCACGGTCTCGAGCTTCGAGGCGGCCTATGCCGCGTATGCGGAGCATCAGAGCCGCATGGAGCGTTACTGGTGTTTGCGCTGGCTGCTCCAGGAGAACCGTTCGCAGGTGCAGGCCAGCGTGCTAAAGGGCGACACCGTGCGTCTGAACGAGATTCCGCTCACGTTGATCGTGCCGGGCCTCGGCTTGCACGCGCGCGGCACGCAGATCATGCTCGATATCCTGTCGCTCGATGTCGTCACGTTGAGCATTTCCGTGCGCGTCGCGCAGGTGCTCGGCGCAGGCCAGAGCGCGCTTGCCGACGACGATGACGAAGGCGACGGCGGCGAGGGAGAAGGCGGCGAGGGCAGTGACGGCGCCGATGGGACGGATGGAGCCGAAGGTGCCGAGGGCGCCGACGGAGCGGGCCAGAGCGGCGAGGATGACGGCGGCCATGCCGAGGGCCGCAGCGGGGCTGACGGTGGCCGCAATGCCGTCCCCGCATCTCATGCATCCGACGCCGATGCTGCGAACGCATCCCCGCTGGCGGTCGCTCTGATGGCTGCGCAGGCGCGCGACGCCTCGGCCGGCGCGGCGTGCTGAAACCCGCATTGGCCTCCGGTACGACGGCCGCGGCGCGACGCCGCGGCTGGCGGTTCATGCGCGAGCATCCGCTCGCGACCGGGCTGCTACTTTCGGCCGTCGTTCATCTGCTCGCGCTGGCCGTGCATTTTGTCGCGCCCGACCGCTTCCGTCTGCACAGCGCGGACACGCCGCTCGAAGTCGTGCTCGTCAACGCCAAGTCCGCCCGGGCCCCCGACAAGCCCACGGCGCTCGCGCAGGCCAATCTCATCGGTGGCGGCGAGCACGATGGTGAACGCGCCACGTCGCCATTGCCGTCGCGCGAGGTGCAGCGAGACGGTGCGCCGATCGCGCAGATGCAGCGCAACGTCAGCGATCTCGAGGCGATGCAGGAGAAGCTGCTCGCGCAGTTGCGCAGCCAGTACGCAGCCGCGCCGCAAGCGCAGCGCAACCGTACCGATGTCGCGCAGCGCGGACACGGCGCGGATGACGAGAACGTCGATCAGCAAATCGCGCGATTGCAGGCCGAAATCGACAAGCAGTTGCGCGCCTATCAGACCCGTCCGAAACGTGGTCAGGTCACGGCCAACACCCGCGAAGTCGCGTATGCCCGGTACTTCGACACCCTGCGCCATCGCGTCGAGCGCTACGGCACCGAGCATTTCCCGCAGGTGGGCAACGAGCGCCTTTACGGCGAGCTCATCGTCACGCTCAACGTCAATCAGCGCGGCGGCCTCGGGTATCACAAGGACGGCTGGAACGTTGCCGGCGTGGAGGTGACGCGCAGCTCCGGCAACCGGGACCTCGATCGCCGCGCGGTGGCCATCGTGCAGGCGAGTGCGCCGTTCGGGGACTTCTCCCCCGAAATGAAGCAGCGCTACGACATCCTCGAAATCGTCACGCGCATGACTTTCACGCGGCAGGGCGTGCAGGCCGAGACGCTCGCTTCGCCGACGTCGGGCGCCGCGCTCACGACATCGCCGCGATAGCGCTCGATCCGGGGCGTTGACGCCCGTTGGCCAGCGATGCGCGGCGCCCGGGCAAGGGCTGGCCGGTAAGTCTTTCCAAAAATTTCTATAATTACGGGGTTTTCCCGAACTGGAAAGTCTTCGCCATGAAATGGATCGTCCTGGCGATCATTGCCGCGTGCGCGCTGTATGTCCATCTGCGCGGCAAGGTTCGTCACAAATTTTTTCGCCAGCTGTCCGACCACTCGACGTTTCTGTCGCCGCTGAACGTTTTCATGTATGCGTTCTCGCGTGTGCCGACGACGCCGTATCTGAAGACGGAAAATTTCCCCGAACTCGAGCCGTTGCGGCAGAACTGGGAGGCGATCCGCACCGAAGCCGTGGCGCTGCTCGAGGCGAGTCGCATCAAGGCGTCCGACAAATACAACGATGTCGGCTTCAACTCGTTCTTCAAGAGCGGCTGGAAGCGTTTCTACCTGAAGTGGTATGACGACGCGCATCCGTCCGCTTACGAGCTGTGCCCGGTGACGACCGAACTCGTGAGCAAGATCCCGACGATCAAGGCCGCAATGTTCGCCGAATTGCCGCACGGCAGCCGCCTCGTGCGCCACCGCGATCCGTTCGCCGGATCGCTTCGCTATCACCTCGGCCTGGTGACGCCGAACGACGATCGCTGCTACATCGACGTCGACGGTCAGCGATACAGTTGGCGCGACGGCGAAGGCGTGGTGTTCGACGAGACGTACATCCACTACGCGGAAAACCAGAGCGGCCAGAACCGCATCATTCTGTTCTGCGACGTCGAGCGGCCGATGAAGTATCGCTGGACGCAGGCGGTGAACCATTGGGTCGGCCGTCACCTCGTGGGAGCGGCCGCCTCGCCGAACGATGCCGGCGATCGCACCGGTGGACTGAACAAGGCGTTCAAGTATATTTATTCGATCCGCATCGTCGGCAAACGCCTCAAGGCGTGGAACCGCTACGTATACTATGCGGTGAAGTGGGCGTTGTTCGGCGGCATTGCGCTGTGGATCTTCTGGTGATCGACGCCCGGGAAATACCGGCCCGGCGCGCGGGCGCCCCGAAGCGCTGCCGTCGACGCCGGACGATTTGAGACACATCCGAACGCGGCGCCTGAGCGAAAGCCAGGCGCCGCGTCTTTGACGACGATGACAAACCAAACGCCTGTCGGGAAATCGCCCGCCGATCGCTATGCCGTAATCGGCCATCCGGTCGAGCATAGCCAGTCGCCGTTCATCCATGCCGAGTTTGCGCGCGAGACGGGGCAGCATCTGACCTACGAACGACTGCTCGCACCGCTCGACGCGTTCGCCGCCACGGTGCGCGACTTCATCGCCCATGGCGCACGGGGCGCGAATGTCACCGTGCCGTTCAAGCTCGAGGCGCATGCGCTGGCCGATCGCCTGACCGAGCGTGCGCAGGCCGCCGGCGCCGTCAATACCCTGGTGTTCGACGCGCAGGGCGTGACCGGCGACAACACCGACGGTGTCGGTCTCGTGCGCGACATCGAGGGGCCGCTGGGCGTATCGCTGAGCGGTCGCCGCGTGCTGCTGCTGGGCGCGGGCGGCGCTTCACGCGGCGCGATGCTCCCCTTGATCGAGGCGCGCCCGGCGGCGCTCTTCGTCGCCAACCGCACGGCAGCGCGTGCCGACGAACTGGTCGCGCGCTTTCGCGATGCAGCGGCGCGCCAGGGCGTCTCGCTCGCGGGAGGGGGATGGGAGGCGGTGCCGGCGGAGTTCGACGTCGTCATCAACGCCACGGCGGGCAGTTTGCAGGGCGACGTGCCGCCGCTGCCGGCAGGCGTCTACGCCGCGGGGGCGCTCGCTTACGACATGATGTACGGCGCGCAGCCGACGGTCTTCATGACGCACGCCCTGTCGGCCGGCGCGGCGCGCACCGCGGACGGGCTCGGCATGCTGGTGGAGCAGGCCGCCGAAGCGTTTGCCCTGTGGCGCGGCGTGCGGCCGTCCACCGGCGCCGTGCGCGCAGCCCTGCGTGCGCGGCTTACCGGCAAAGGCTGACGCACGGCGATGGCTGCGACGCGCCGCGTTTCCCGTGCCGGCCAGACCTCGCGCACGTCTCGCAAACGCCGCTGGGGGCCGTGGCATTGGACCGCCTACGTGCTGACGCTGCTGGTCGTGGGCGTGCTCGCGACCCAGCTCTACTACTTCCTCCAGATCGGTTGGTGGGTGCGCTTCAATCCGGACTCCACGGCGTTCATGCGCGCCGCGCAAGCGCGCCTGCGCGAGTCGGACCCGGGGGCGGTGCTCAGGCACGAATGGGTGCCTTACGATCAGATTTCGCGCAACCTCAAACGCGCGATCATCGCCAGCGAGGACGCGAACTTCGTCAATCACGACGGCTACGAGATCGACGCGATGCTCGGCGCGTGGGAGAAGAATCAGAAGAGAGGGCGCATCGTCGCGGGCGGCTCCACCATCTCGCAACAACTCGCCAAGAACCTCTTTCTCTCCAGCGAGAAGAGCTATCTGCGCAAGGCCGAGGAGTTGAGCATTACCTGGATGCTCGAATTCTGGATGGACAAGCAGCGGATCTTCGAGATCTATCTGAACTCGGTCGAATGGGGCGAGGGGGTCTTTGGCGCGCAAGCTGCAGCGCGCTATTACTACGGCATTCCCGCCTCGAAGCTCTCGCCGTGGCAGGCGGCGCGTCTGGCGGTGATGCTGCCGCGTCCGCGCTACTTCGATACGCACCGCAATTCGCCCTATCTGTCGCAACGCGCGGGTGTCATCGCGCGGCGCATGGGTGCGGCCGAATTGCCGCAATAGCCGACGGGGCTGCGCATGGTGCGCGTGGCTCGCATGAGCGCGGGGACGTTCAGTGGCGCTGGGAAACGTCTGGCGCCGGCTGCGATGGCACGTGGACGACGGTGCGCGTGGGGTACGGCAACGAGCAGCCCACGCCTTCGACGGTTTCCTTCACGCTGCGCTGCAAGTCCCAGTACAGGCTCCAGTAGTTCTCCAGCAGCGACCACACGCGCACGTTCACGATCACGGCGCTGTCGCTCACCTGCTTGACCATGACTTCCGGCGCCGGCTTGTCGAGCACGCGCTTGTCGCCGCCGACGTGCGCGCGCAAGGCGTCCATGGCGGCGTCGAGATCGTCGTCGAGCGACACGCCCACGGTAATTTCCATGCGACGCGTGGCATTGCGGCTGAAGTTCGTGATCGGCTGGCCCCAGATCTGGTTGTTCGGCACGCAAACGTAGATGCCGTCGGCGTTGGTCAGCGTGGTCGTGAACAGGCCGATCTCTTCCACGGTGCCCGCCACCGACGAACCGGCCGTGATGTAGTCGCCGTTGCGAAAAGGACGCAGCACCAGCAGCATCGTGCCGGCCGCGATGTTCTGCAGCGTGCCCTGCAGCGCGAGGCCGATGGCCAGCCCGGCAGCACCCAATACGGCGATGATGCTGGCCGTTTGCACGCCGAACTGCGCGAGTACCGCAATGACCGTGATGCCGCGCACGGCCCACAGCACGACCGACTCGATCAGCGGCTTGAGCGTGGCATCGAAGTGCGGCGAGCGGCCGAGCGCCCCGCGCACCATGCGCGCCAGACGCGACGCGATCCAGAAACCGATCAACAGAATCAGCACGGCTTGCACGAACGAGAGCCCGTAGTGCACGGCATTGGCGGCGAGGAATCCCATCGCGGCGTCGAAGGACGCGAGCGGGGTCGTCACTTCTGTCATTTGAATGTCTCCCAGGGGATGGACGCCTGACGGCGGCGATAACAGAGTTGACGCAAAGCGCGTAGATTGGTTCTGCGCAACTTGCCACCGCTCGCCATCGCCCGCCATCGCCCGCCACCGCTCGCCGTCGCTCGCCGTCGATGCGCCCGAATCCGTCGAAATTGGCCATGCTCCTGCGTGACGCCAGCGTCGGTCCCACGTGAATGTCGGGCTGCCGCCGACAAACGGCGAAATGCGGCGCGGCGCGCGCCCCGTGGCGATACGATATGCCGCCATTGGCGTCACTGTGGCGCGGCTGCTACACTTGGCGTCGCCGCGTAGCTGGGAGAACCTCGTTTGATCAATGCCTTCGTCATCCATCATGGCCGCCTGCAACAGGTGACTTGCGACCAACCCAGCGACCTGACCAGCGTGTCACCGGTCTGGGTCGATTTGCACAGCGAATCGGAGGAAGAGCGACGTTGGGTCGAGGAGGCCTACGGGGTCAAACTGCCGTCGCGCGACGAAGTGACCGACATCGAGGCCTCGGCGCGCTATTACGAAGACGATAGCGGCGTGTTGCACATCCGCACGGATTTTCTGCTCGACGACGAGGAACAATCGCGCAACGTGCCGGTTGCGTTCGTGGTGCTCAAGGATCTGCTGATCTCCATTCACGACGAAGACCTGCCGGTGTTCCGCCTGGTGCGCATGCGCGCGCGTATCCGTCCGGGCTCGGTGCGCGATGCGATGGACGTGCTGCTCGATCTTTACTCGACCGATGCCGAATATTCGGCCGACGCGCTCGAGGGCGTCTACGCGGCGCTGGAGGAAGTGAGCAAGCGCGTGCTCGGCAAGAACCTCACCGACGCGGACGCCGCCAAGGCGCTCGAGAGCATTGCGGCGGAGGAGGACCTGAACGGGCGCATCCGGCGCAACGTGATGGACACGCGTCGCGCCGTGTCGTTTCTCATGCGCGCGCGCATGCTCAAGGACGAGCAGTATCAGGAAGGCAAGCAGATCCTGCGCGACATCGAGTCGCTGGACAACCACACGGCGTACCTGTTCGACAAGATCAACTTCCTGATGGACGCGACCATCGGCTTCATCAACATCAACCAGAACAAGATCATCAAGATATTCTCGGTGGCAGCCGTGGCGTTTCTGCCGCCGACGCTCATCGCGAGCATTTACGGCATGAACTTCCAGATGATGCCGGAGTTGCGCTGGGAGGCGGGCTATCCGTTCGCGATCGGGCTGATGATTCTCTCGGCCATCGCGCCGTTCCTGTATTTCCGGCATCGCGGCTGGCTCGACTGAGCGCGACGCGGCGGCTTGTTCCCGGCAGGTGTTGTCGGCGGCTGTCGGAGGGCCGCGGGGACATCGGCGCGGCATGCGCGCCGCGCCGGCGGGGCGGGCCCGCCGAGCAGGTAAAATGGCGGCCTTGCGGGATTGCACCCGCCCGAATCACGCCGCGTCGGACCACCGCCGCGCAACCCGCTGGAACACCGTCATGACATTCATCGAAGCTCTCAACGCCGCCTGGGCACACAACAACTCGCTGCTCTGCGTGGGTCTCGATCCCGAGCCGTCGCGCATTCCCGCCCATCTGCAAGGCCAGCCGGATGCGATCTTCGAGTTCTGCCGCCAGATCGTCGACGCGACCGCGCCGTATGCATGCGCGTTCAAGCCGCAGATCGCGTACTTCGCGGCACATCGCGCCGAAGCGCAGCTCGAGCGCCTGATTGCGCATATCCACGCCGACCACCCGGGGCTGCCGGTGATTCTGGACGCCAAGCGCGGCGACATCGGCAGCACGGCCGAACAATATGCGAGGGAGGCGTTCGAGCGCTATCGCGCCGACGCCGTAACGGTGAACCCGTACATGGGCTTCGA
The DNA here is from genome assembly GCF_902459585.1 of Pandoraea nosoerga. GTDB lineage: Bacteria > Pseudomonadota > Gammaproteobacteria > Burkholderiales > Burkholderiaceae > Pandoraea > Pandoraea nosoerga. Next base: position 377,925 of record NZ_CABPSC010000003.1, on the reverse strand, counting down.
TTCGCTGGAGCCGTATCTGGCCTATCCCGACAAGGGCGTGATCGTGCTGTGCCGCACGTCGAATCCCGGCGGCAGCGATCTGCAGTTTCTCGATGTCGACGGCAAGCCGCTGTACCAGACGGTCGCGCGTCTCGCCTCCGGGCCCTGGAACACCAACGGCCAGATCGGTCTCGTGGTCGGTGCGACGTTCCCCGCGGAAATTGCCGCGGTGCGCGGTATCGTCGGCGACATGCCGCTGCTGATTCCGGGCGTGGGCGCCCAGGGCGGCGACGTCGAAGCGACGGTGAAGGCCGGGCGCACCGGCAACGGCACGGGCATGATGATCAACTCGTCGCGCGCCATCATTTATGCCGGCCGCGACGAGCGGTTTGCCGCGGCCGCCGCCGCGGCGGCGCAGAACACGCGGGATAGCATCAACGCTTATCGTTGAGGCGCGGTCCCGAGACGCCGCCGCCCGTTTCGCTGGGCCGGCGCCTTGCCGACCGCTCGCCAAACCGCTCGCCGACCGCTTGCACCGACTCGCGGCGCAGCGCTTCGTCGCCTCTCAGCTTTCCGCTTTGTCCAGCAGTTCGAGAATGCCCCGCAGCGCGTGCTGCGCGGCCTGGCTGCGCACCTGTGTGCGATCGCCCTTGAAGTGCTTCGTCTCGACGATCGTGCTCAGGCGATTGCTCCATGCGAAGCACACCATTCCCACCGGCTTGTCGGCAGTCCCGCCGCCCGGCCCGGCCACGCCCGTGATCGACACCGAAATCTGCGCACGGCTGTTGAGCAGCGCCCCCTCGGCCATGGCGCGCGCGACAGGCTCGCTTACCGCGCCATGCCTGTCGATCAGCTCCGGCGGCACGCCGATCATTTCCGTCTTGGCTTGATTCGAGTACGTCACGAAGCCGCGCTCGAACCAGTTGCTGCTGCCCGAAATATCCGTGATCGCGGCGGCGACCAGGCCGCCGGTGCACGACTCGGCGCTTGCAAGCATTAACCGCTCGTCGCGCAGACGATTGCCGACCTTCACCGCGAGTTGGGCAAGGAGATTTTGTTCGGAGACCACGGGACGACGCCTTGAAAAAGATCAGATGGAGCGCCACAGCGCGATCACGAGCAACGTGCAGAACGCCGCGACGAGATCATCGAGCATGATGCCCAGCCCGCCCTTGACGGTACGGTCGAAGTAGCGGACCGGCGGCGGCTTTACGGCGTCGAAGAAGCGGAACAGCACGAACGCCACCAATTGACCGACGAAGCTCGCTGGCGTAATCAACAGCAGCACGATCCAGAAGGCGACGATCTCGTCCCAGACCACCGCACTGGGGTCTTGCGTACCGAGCTTGCGCGCGGTGTAGCCGCACATCCAGATGCCGCCGACGATGGATGCCGCGATCAGCACACCCCAGCCGGTGACGGTCAGATACAGGTTGAGCACCAGATAGGACGCCCAGCCGAAAAACGTGCCCACGGTGCCCGGGGCGAATGACGACAGACCCGTGCCGAAGCCGAGGGAAAACAGATGTGCGGGGTGCGACAGCAGGAATCGCGAGGTCGGCCGGCGCGGGCCGCTGCCTGGATTGACGGCGGCCGGTTGATCAGTGCTCATTGGAAATGGTCGAAACTTTTGAAATCGGCAGCGACGCTCGCGCCGGTATTGTCATGAAGTTGCAGTCTCTGCTGGCGGGCGTCGGGAACCGATATTGTACCGATACGCGTGATGCGCAGGCCGAGTTCATCGCCGATCGCCTCGATACGGGCGCGTTGCCCGCTGTCCGCGCAGAAGCACAGTTGGTAGTCGTCGCCTCCCGCCAGCGTGCAAAGTCGCTGGATCGCCGGCGCTTGCTTCGCGAGCAACGCCGAGCGCGGCAGGGCGTCGACATTCACTCGCGCGCTCACGTCGGAGCGCGCCAGAATGTGTCCGAGATCGCCCAGCAATCCATCCGAGATGTCGAGCGCGGCGCGCGCCACGCCGCGCAGCGCTAGGCCCAGCGTGACTTGCGGCTCCGGAAGGTCCATCGCGCGTCGCGCCCGTGCAAGATCGTCGTGCGCGAGTGACCATTCGCCTCGCATCGCGCCGAGTGCGAGCCGCGCATCGCCGAGATCGCCGGAAACCCAGATGTCGTCGCCGGGCCGCGCCGCGTCGCGCCGCAGCGCATGCTCGGCGGGCACGCTGCCGAAGACCGTCACGCAAAGGTTGCGCGGGCCGCGCGTGGTGTCGCCGCCAACGAGCGGGCACGCGTGGCGATCGGCCAACGCTGCCAGTCCTTCGGCGAATGGAGCGAGCCACGCCGGATCACTCTCGGGCAGCGCCAGCGCCAGCGTGAACCCGATCGGCTTTGCGCCCATTGCCGCCAGATCCGACAGATTGACGGCAAGCGTCTTGTGGCCCAGCGCACGCGGGTCGGCATCGGGAAAGAAATGCCGTCCTTCCACGAGCATGTCGGTGGAAATTGCGAGCTGCTCGCCGGCGCTCGGCCGCAACAGCGCACAGTCGTCGCCGATGCCGAGCGCCACGTGCTCGCCCGGCCGCGTGGCATGGGCGAAGAAGCGATCGATCAACGAGAACTCGGAGAGCGGCGAAGACGACGCGGAAGGAGACGCAGAAGGCGGCACGCAAGACATGATCATGAGCGACGGCTCGGTCGCCGGCCCGGGCGCATCGATGCACGAAACTGGTGCAACGTTGGGGCCGCCGCCGGCATGGGATGAAAGGGCTGCAGTGTCGTGCAGCGTGAAGCCCTATTCTAAGAGCCGGCAGCGCTTTGCCCAAGCGAGACGCCGCGGCGCACGGCGAAATCGGACGACGGATTAGCGGGCGCTCGGACAACACCTGAGTCGTGGACGGCCACCCGTCCGAAAAATGGCTCGATGGTGCGTTGCAGCGTTGAATTTGCGAGGCTTTTTGGCGACTATCGGCACGCAGCGGGTGCAGCCCTTATCCGTTTTTTGCATAAATGGCGTGAATAAATGGGGCTACAATTCGCACTGAAATTTTGACAATTCTGTTCGCCAAGAGCTTTCCTACATGCCCACGCCGATCGATCCGAAACTGCGCGAAGCTGCGCTCGAATATCACGAATTCCCCACGCCAGGCAAAATCGCCATCGCGCCGACGAAGCAGTTGCTCAACCAGCGCGATCTGGCGTTGGCGTATTCGCCGGGCGTCGCGGCCGCATGCGAGGAGATCGTCGTCGATCCGCTCAACGCGTCGCGCTACACGGCGCGCGGCAATCTGGTGGGCGTGATTTCGAACGGCACGGCGGTGCTGGGCCTCGGCGACATCGGTCCGCTCGCCTCGAAGCCGGTGATGGAAGGCAAGGGCGTGCTCTTCAAGAAATTCGCCAATATCGACGTGTTCGATATCGAGATCGACGAGAAAGACCCGGAGAAACTGGTCGACATCATCGCGGCGCTCGAGCCGACCTTCGGCGCGATCAACCTTGAAGACATCAAGGCGCCCGAGTGCTTCATCGTCGAGCGCAAGCTGCGCGAGCGCATGAAGATTCCGGTCTTCCATGACGATCAGCACGGCACGGCCATCGTGGTCGCCGCAGCGCTCATCAACGGTCTGAAGGTCGTGGGCAAGGATCTGCGCTCGGTGAAGCTGGTGGCGTCCGGCGCCGGCGCGGCAGCGCTCGCCTGTCTGGACCTGCTGGTGGACATGGGGCTGCCCATCGAGAACATCTGGGTGACGGACCTCGCCGGCGTAGTGTACGAAGGCCGCACCGAATTGATGGACCCGGAGAAAATCCGCTTCGCGCAAAAGACCGAAGCACGCGGCCTCGCCGAAGTGATCGGCGGCGCCGACATCTTCCTTGGTCTGTCGGCGGCCGGCGTGCTCAAGCCCGAAATGGTCAAGGCCATGGCCGACAAGCCGCTGATTTTCGCGCTGGCCAATCCGAATCCGGAAATCACGCCGGAACTGGCGAAGGAAGTCCGTCCCGATTGCGTGATGGCGACCGGCCGCACCGACTATCCGAATCAGGTCAACAACGTCCTGTGCTTTCCGTTCATTTTCCGTGGCGCGATTGACGTCGGCGCCACGACCATCACGCGCTCGATGGAAATCGCCGCCGTCAATGCACTGGCGGAGTTGGCGCGTCAGGAACAGAGCGACATCGTTGCATCGGCGTATGGCATCAAGAATCTGTCGTTCGGCCCGGAATACCTGATTCCGAAGCCGTTCGATCCGCGTCTGCTGGTCAAGGTCGCGACGGCGGTGGCCGAAGCCGCGATGGCCGCCGGCGTGGCCACGCGTCCACTTGCGGACGTCGACGCCTACTCGCAGTCGCTGCAGCAGTTCGTGTATCACAGTGGCAGCTTGATGAAGCCGCTGTTCTCGGTCGCACGCAGCGTGCCCGCCGACAAGAAACGCATTGCGTTTGCCGAGGGTGAGGAGGAGCGCGTGCTGCGCGCGGTGCAAGTGCTGGTGGACGAGCGCGTTGCCACGCCGATTCTGGTCGGCCGCCCCGCCGTCATCGAACACCGCATTCAGCAGTACGGCCTGCGTCTCACGCCGGGCGTCGACTTCACCATCGTCAACCCCGAACACGACGAGCGCTACCGTGATTACTGGGAGACGTATCACCAATTGACCAATCGCAAGGGCGTGACGGCGTCGTATGCGCGCGTGGAAATGCGCCGCCGCACGACGCTGATCGCCGCGATGCTGGTGCGCAAGGGCGAGGCGGACGGCCTGATATGCGGCACGGTCTCCACGCCGGGGCGCCACCTGCACTTCATCGATCGCGTGATCGGCAAGCGCCCGGGCGGCCACGTCTATGGTGCGATGAACGCACTGATCCTGCCGAACCGCCAGATATTCCTCGTCGATACGCACATCAACCAGGATCCCAGCGCGGAAGATCTGGCCGAGATCACCTTGATGGCAGCCGAGGAAATTCGCCGTTTCGGCATTCAGCCGAAGGTGGCGCTGCTCTCGCACTCGAATTTCGGCACGAGCGATGCGAATTGCGCACGCAAGATGCGTGAAACGCTGGCGATTCTGCAGGAGCGTGCGCCCGAACTGGAGGTCGACGGGGAAATGCACGGCGACTGCGCGCTCGATCCGGAACTGCGCGCGCGCATCATGCCGGATTCGACGCTCACCGGTGCGGCCAACCTGCTGGTAATGCCGAACATCGATGCCGCGAATATCGCCTACAACCTGCTCAAGACGGCGGCAGGCAACAACGTTGCGATTGGCCCCATCCTGCTCGGCGCGGCCAAGCCCGTGCATATCCTGACCGAGTCGGCCACGGTGCGCCGGATCATCAACATGGCGGCGCTCGTGGTGGCCGATGCGGCAGCGCAACAAGGGCTCGTCTGAGCGGGTAGCCTCCAGCGGCGGTTCGCCGCCATTCTGTGCCCGTTCATGGCATGACACTGCGGCAAAACATTGCGGCCGCGCGTTACGACAAAACGCCGCCTGGCATGGGCGGCGTTTTGTCGTTCCGGCCACGCGCATTTTGGCGCCGTATATGCCAATGTGGGTGCTTACTTTTGATAAAAACCTTGTGTTTCCAGGGATTTGCCGAGTGGTTTGGTTGCAAAATGTAAGCCGACATTGATTCTCTCGAGCAATAGCGATAACCTTACGGCTTCACCCACCAGAACGGGCCCGCAGCGCAAGATCGCCGGGCAGGCAGGCTAGCTATGACCATGGCACGTTGGCTTCACCGGGGCATCGTGGCACTGACGGCGGCGAGCGGTGTCATTCTGGCGGGCAATGTCATGGCGCGCGAAACTGCGCCGTTCGTCGCAGATTCAACGGCAACGGTTGCCGTTGCCGAATTGCCCCGCGAAGCGCAGCGGACGCTGACGCTGATTGCCCAGGGCGGGCCGTTCCCGTATGCCAAGGATGGCATCGTGTTCGGGAACTACGAAAAGCGCCTGCCCAAAATGCCGCGCGGCTATTACCATGAATACACGGTGCCGACTCCCGGTGCCCGCAACAGGGGCGCCAGGCGCATCGTCTGTGGCGGCGATCAACGCGTGGTCGATCCGTGTTACTACACCCAAGATCACTACAACAGCTTTAGACGCATAAGGGAATGACAGCAGTATGAGTGAGCCGGTTTTCGCACAGGAACGCGGGAAAGATCTTATGGCAGATCCATTCGGTGCGGGCGAGGGCAACTTGTTCAAGCAGGTGCTGGGCCTGCATGCTGTAGCGCGGGCTGGCCGCCGCCATGCCCTATCGGAAGAGGGAGATATGAGTCTTTTCAAGACCGTCAGGCCGAATATCGTGCAGTCGATCCGCGCATTCCGCGTGCCGGAGTTGGCCGCAGAGGCCGAGCGACTCGGGCAGCATTTCCTGTACGCCAATTGTTCGCAGGCGCAGAGCAAGGCCGAGGTGCTGGAGACGATCGCGACATCGTTCCTTTTCCCCAAGCATTTCGGGAAGAACTACGATGCATTGCACGACTGCCTGACCGATCTGGTCAGTCACTGCGGCCCTCAGCCGGGCTTCGTCGTGGTGCTCGAGGGATTGCCCGTGGTGACGAAGTTCGACAAGGATGGCCGCGAGACACTGTTGGATGTGTTTCGCGACGCTGCGGAATTCTGGGCTGAGCGCCGCGTCTCGTTCCGCGTCTTTTATTCATTCGCGTAAGGCGAGGTATGGGCGCACGACACCCGGCGCCCTTTCGCCTTTGATCGACGTAGTTTGACAGTGGTTGGCGGGAGAAGGCCGCGGACGCCGCATTGGTCGCATTGGTGGCATTCGGCGCATTCGCCGCGCTCACTTGGGTGCGCGCCCCTTCGGTCCGTCCCAATCAGTCCGTTCACTTCGGGCCGTCCACTTCGACTTATCCGCTGCGGGGCTTGGCTCGGCATTCCGTTACCAAGAAAAAGGTCCGCCAAGCGGACCTTTTTCCGTTTCAGGGCCGGGGTGGACGGACTTATGCGCTGGGCCGTCCGCCGAGGAAGTGCTGAGCGAGGCTCGCGAGATCGAACTGTCCCTGCGGCATGTCACCATTCGGTGTGAGGTGGTTGACGACTTCCGGCAGGAGCGACGACAACTGCTGCGCAGCCTCTTCCTGACTGACGCCGGCCGTGTTCGCCAGTTGCTGCAATTGGCCGCCCGGGCCCAGCGCCTGCGCCACCTGATCGGCCGAGACCGCCTGATTCGCGCCCGTACCGACCCAGGAGCGGACCGCGTCTCCCAAGCCCCCGCTCTCCAGCACTTGCGTCAGGCCGCCAAGACCACCGAGGGCGCCGATCAAGTCGCCGGGCGAGGTCGCCGGCGCGCCCGCACCCGCCTGCGGGGTCTGCGCGCCGCCGAGCAAGCCGCCCAGAAGGCTGCCGAGGCCGCCGGCGCCACCGCCAGCCGCGCCGCCACCCAGCATTGCGCCGAGTGCGCCGCCCAACGAGCCGAGCAGTCCGCCACCTTCGCCGTCCTGCCCCTGAGGGCTGCCCGAACGGCTGGCGATCATCGCCAGCAAGCCCATCAGCAGCAACATTTTCGTATTGCCACCGCCGCTGTTCTCGCCTGCCGGGTTGCCGACGGCGCCGCCGAGAATGGAATCGAGGATACCCATGACGATTACTCCTTTAGGCTTGTGAAGCCGTTTTCTTGAATCATCCGTGCTTACCAACCACCCCAGCGCGCGGCCAATGCAGCGAGTACCGCCATGCCGGCCGTTTCCGTCCGCAAGATACGCTCGCCCAGACGGATGGCCGTAAACCCGGCCTCCCGAGCGAAGGCCTCTTCCTGAGGCGCCAGCCCGCCCTCCGGGCCGAAGAGCAGAACGCCCGGCTGCGACGGCGCTTGCGGCGGCAGCGTATCGAAGCCGCCGTCTGCTCTAGGTGACAATAGCACACGCCATGCGTAACTCGTAATCGCATCCCGGTCGCGCAACCAGGTGGCGATGGGGCGGATCGGCAGGATGCGCGGGACACGATTTCGGCCGCATTGTTCGCACGCGGCCTGTGCCAACGCCTGCCAATGGGCCACGCGTTTCGCCGCTCTCTCGCCTTCGAGCCGGATGACCGACCGCTCCGTGGCAAGCGGTTGAATGTCGGCGACACCCAGTTCGATCGCCTTCTCGATGAGCCAGTCCATCTTGTCGCCGCCTGCGATTGCCTGCGCCAGCGTGATCCGATAAGGCGTTTCCGCCTCGCGCGGATCATGCTCGCCAAGCTGCGCCGCGGCGTGGCGTTTGTCCAGGCTCACGAGCACGGCGGGAAACTCCCCGCCCGCGCCGTTGAAGAGCGTGAGCGTGTCGCCCGCTTTCAGGCGCAGGACCTGTATGTGCCGGACGACGGCTTCGGGAAGATCGAGTAGCGCGCCCGCGTGCAGCGGCGCGTCGATGAAAAAACGTGGCATGGAAGCTTGGGAACGCTGAGCGAAAACAGTAACCGGGTCGGTGCCGGGAACAGAAGCATACCGCAGCGCGCCGCGCGAGATGCGCCGCTCACGCGCTCGCGGGCGTTCGAAAGCGCGCGGGCGTCGGTCCGCTACCGCGAGGTCGTCGGGCGTGCAAAGCCCCACCGATAGCCGTCAATGTCTTCCAACTGACAGAACCGGTCTCCCCAGAATTGATCGCTTGGCGGCATGACGCCTTTTGCACCGGCTGCCGTCGCGCGCGCGTAGAGCGCGTCGACATCCTCCGTGTAGACGTAAAAGCTCTGGGGGGCTTCCACGCCGGAGGAGCGCGGCGAGCGTGCCGTACTGCCGAACGCTCCCTCGGGAGCAAACATGAGGATCAACTGGCCTTGATAATACATTTCGACGTGCATGACGGCACCGTCGTCGTCCACCATGTCGTGGACGGTGAAGCCGAAGGCCTGTTCGTAGAACGCTGCCGCCGCTTTGGCGTCGCGCACGGTCAGGTACGGTGTCAACCACGGCACATGGGAGGGGCGGGGATCGGACATGGCTCGGCTCCGGTGGGTCCGTCAGCCCGGCGAGCCGGTCGGGCGGCTCTCAACGTCCTGCGGCGGGCGGACGTTCGCAGGCCGACGGTCATGACTTGTCCTCAATATACAAGGAACGCGTGAACGCTTCATCCGCCACGTGTCATCGTGCCTCATCGTGTGGTCTCCGGCGCGTTCCCCGTGCGCGCTTCGCCGAGAATGTCGGCCAGTTCGGGCGCGATGTCGAACAGCGCGGCGTGCCGGTGAGGGGCGTAGTGGCGTAAGTAGCGTAGATGGTGTGACTCGCGCGCGACCGGCCCGGGCGCGGACGGGGCGGTGTGGGGGGCGGCGTGGAGGGCAGTGCGCACGTCGAAGGCGTCGCTCGCGTATGCCAGCGCCCATTGCGTGCCGTAGAGCGGCACGTAGGCGGTGGCCGGGCGGACATGCCGAAACACGCCGCGAAGCGCGCCGAGTACGCGCCGCACCTGATCGCGCTGGAACCACGGCGAGCCCAGTTGCAGCGCAACGCCACCACCCGGCCCGAGCAGTTGGCGAATCCTGGCGAAGAACGGCGCCTCGTGCAGCGCGGCGGCGTTGCCGTCGGCCTCCGTGAGGTCGAAGACGACGGCGTCGAAGCGCTCTTTGCGGCAAAGCGCTGCGTCGACCAGATCGCGCGCGTCGCCGATCACGAGCGTGGTGCGCGGATCGTCGAACGCCCCGTCGGCCATGGCCGGCAGGTATTGCAGGATCGTGGCGGGGACTTGCGCATCGAGCTCGGCGACCACGACTTCGCGCACGCCGGGGTGACGCAGCGCCTCGCGGGCCGAGCCGCCGTCGCCGCCGCCCAGGATCAGCACGCGTTGCACCGCGCCGTGTGCGAGCAGCAGCGGATGCACCATGAGTTCGTGGCAGATGTGGGCGTCGGCGAGCGACGCCATGAAGCGGCCGTCGAGCCGATAGGCGCGCCCGAGCGGGCCGAGCGCCGGGAGATCGACGACTTCGATGCGCTGATGAGGCGTCGTCGTGGCGAAGACCGTGCGTCCGGCGAACGCATAGCTGGCCCAAGGTCCGAGCGGGGCGCTCAAAGGCTGCACCCCGCCCGATGGGGAGGTGCCGCAATCTTCGGGAGTGACGTCGCGTTTGGTCGGCATCGGCAAGGCAACTTCCTCTAATTTGTGGCGAACGAGCCACTTCTTCGCATGATTCCACGTTCTCGCCGGTTGGGGAAGTTCGGCGCAATCGACACGGGCGAGTGCCGCATCTGGTAAAATCTTGGTCTTTTCCTGCATTTGAATTTCGCGCGGCAGCTCGCGGCAACGGGGCACGCCCGCTCTTCCGGCTGGTCACCATGACGAACTCCTCTCCTGCAACGGCTGCGCTGATGGCCTCCGCCATTCGCGTCCTCTCCATGGACGCGGTCCAACAGGCCAACTCCGGCCACCCTGGTGCGCCGATGGGCATGGCCGATATCGCGGTCGCGCTCTGGGGCCGTCACCTCAAGCACAACCCCGTCAATCCGCACTGGTACGATCGTGATCGCTTCGTGCTCTCGAACGGTCACGGCTCGATGCTCATCTACTCGCTGCTGCATCTGACGGGCTACGATCTGCCGATCGAAGAACTCAAGCACTTCCGCCAATTGCACAGCAAGACGCCGGGGCACCCCGAAGTGGGTATCACGCCGGGCGTCGAGACGACCACGGGCCCGTTGGGCCAGGGCATCACCAACGCCGTGGGCTTCGCGCTCGCCGAAGCATTGCTTGCCAAGGAATTCAACCGTCCCGGCAACGACATCGTCGATCACTACACGTATGTGTTTCTGGGCGATGGCTGCCTGATGGAAGGCATCTCGCACGAGGCCTGCTCGCTCGCGGGCACGCTGCGTCTGAACAAGCTCATCGCGCTGTACGACGACAACGGCATCTCGATCGACGGTGACGTGGAGCACTGGTTCGCCGACGACACGCCGAAGCGCTTCGAAGCCTACGGTTGGAACGTGATCCGCGGCGTTGACGGCCATGACGTCGACGCCGTCGACGCGGCGATCGCGAAGGCCAAGACGTCCGACCGCCCGACGCTGATCTGCTGCAAGACGCTGATCGGCAAGGGGGCGCCGAACAAGCAGGGCGGCCACGACGTGCACGGCGCGCCGCTCGGCGCCGAGGAAATTGCCGCGACGCGCGCCGCGCTGGGCTGGAACCTGCCGCCGTTCGAGGTGCCGGCCGAGGCGTATGCCGCGTGGGATGCGAAGGCAGCGGGCCAGCAGGCTGAGGCCGCGTGGAGCGAGCGTTTCGCCGCGTACCGCAGCCAGTTCCCGGCCGAAGCGGCCGAGTTCGAGCGCCGCATGAAGGGCGAGCTGCCCGGCAACTTCAAAACGGCGGCGGCGGCGCTGATCGCCAAGACCCACGAGAAGGCCGAGACGGTGGCCACGCGCAAGGCGTCGCAACTGGCCATCGAGGGTCTTGCTGCCGTGCTGCCCGAGTTCCTCGGCGGTTCGGCCGACCTGACCGGCTCGAACCTCACGAACTGGAAGGCCAGCAAGGCGGTGCGCGCGAACGCCGAGGGCGTGCAGTTCGGCAACCACATCAACTACGGCGTGCGCGAGTTCGGCATGAGCGCCGTCATGAACGGCATCGCGCTGCATGGCGGCTACATCCCGTTCGGCGGCACGTTCCTGACGTTCTCCGACTACAGCCGTAACGCACTGCGCATGGCGGCGCTGATGAAGCTGCGCTCCATCTTCGTATTCACGCACGACTCGATCGGCCTGGGCGAAGACGGTCCGACGCACCAGTCGGTCGAGCATGTGTCGAGCCTGCGTCTGATCCCGCAGATGGATGTGTGGCGTCCGTGCGATACGACGGAGACGGCGGCGGCCTGGGTTGCGGCGCTCGAGCGTCACGACGGTCCGTCGAGCCTCGTGTTGAGCCGTCAGAACCTGCCGTTCGTCTCGCGCGACGAGGCGCAGATCGCCGACATTCGCCGCGGTGGTTACGTGCTGCGCGACGTTGCGAATCCGCAGATCGTGCTGATTGCGACCGGCTCCGAAATCGATCTGGCCCTCAAGGGCGCGCAGGCGCTCGCAGCCGAGGGCATTGCCGCGCGTGTCGTGTCCATGCCGTCGACCAACGTGTTCGATCGCCAGGACAAGGCCTATCGCGAGAGCGTGCTGCCGCGCGGCGTGCCGCGAGTTGCGATCGAGGCCGGTGTGACGGCGTTCTGGCACAAGTACGTCGGCCTGGAGGGCGGCGTGGTCGGCATCGATACCTTCGGCGAGTCGGCTCCGGCCGGCGTGCTGTTCAAACACTTCGGCTTCACCGTCGACCACGTGGTCGCGACGGTCAAGTCCGTGCTTGGCTGATTTCGTTAGACCTTACGGAGAAACCCCCATGACCATTCGCGTCGCTATCAACGGCTATGGCCGTATCGGCCGCAACGTTCTGCGTGCCCACTACGAAGGTGGCAAGAAGCACGACATCGAAATCGTCGCCATCAACGACCTCGGCAATGCGCAGACGAACGCTCACCTGACGCAATACGACACGGCGCACGGCAAGTTCCCGGGCACGGTGTCGGTCGACGGCGATTACATGATCGTCAACGGCGACAAGATTCGCGTGCTGGCCAACCGCAACCCGGCCGAACTGCCGTGGGGCGAACTGGGCGTGGACGTCGTGCTCGAGTGCACGGGCTTCTTCACGTCGAAGGAAAAGGCCAGCGCTCACCTGAAGGGCGGCGCCAAGAAGGTGATCATCTCGGCGCCGGGCGGCAAGGACGTGGACGCCACGGTCGTGTTCGGCGTGAACGAAGGCGTGCTCAAGTCGACCGACACGGTCATCTCGAACGCCTCGTGCACCACGAACTGCCTGGCACCGCTGGTCAAGCCGCTGCACGAGAAGATCGGCCTGGAAACGGGTCTGATGACGACCGTTCACGCCTACACGAACGACCAGGTGCTGACGGACGTCTATCACGAAGATCTGCGTCGCGCCCGTTCGGCCACGATGAGCATGATTCCGACCAAGACGGGCGCGGCTTCGGCGGTCGGTCTGGTGCTGCCGGAACTGAACGGCAAGCTCGACGGCTACGCCATTCGCGTTCCGACGATCAACGTGTCGATCGTCGATCTGTCGTTCGTCGCCAAGCGCGACACGACGGTGGACGAAGTCAACGCGATCCTGAAGGAAGCTGCCGAGGGCCCGCTCAAGGCGATCGCGACGTACAACACGGCGCCGCTGGTGTCGGTCGACTTCAACCACAACCCGGCATCGTCGAATTTCGACGGCACGCTGACCAAGGTGTCGGGGCGTCTGGTGAAGGTGAGCTCGTGGTATGACAACGAGTGGGGCTTCTCGAACCGCATGCTCGACACGACCGTCGCGCTGATGTCGGCCAAGTAAGCACCACGGCGGACGCCAGGCCGCAGGAACGAAAAAGCCGCTGTCGTGAGACAGCGGCTTTTTGTTTGGTCTTCCGCGACGAACGTAGCGTTGCCGGTTAGCGTCGAGCGTTCGCCGAACGCGTGTGGCGAAACCCGACGAGAACACCCAGGAGGGCGCCGAGAATCAGCCCGCCGGCGCCAAAGAACGACTTGCGCGGGAAGGCGGGCGTCTGCTCGACCTGAACGTCGCTGATGATCCGCGTGTTGTATGACTGATCCGGTGCCAGCATCTGGGCTGCGCGGAAGCGGCTTTCGTTCAGGGAGGCGCGCTCCGTCCGGCTGCTTTGCAGTGCGCTCAACGCCATCACCGAGTCCGAGTTCTTGGAATTCGCCAATGCCTTGCTGAGCGCTTGCTGCGCCTGGGTATTGGCTTCGATGGCGGCGTCGATGACACTGAGTTGCTGCTTGGGGAGTGCGCGGGCGCGCTCGAGAATCGCGGCGTGTTCGACCTGGCTGAGATGCGATGCCGCGTTCAGTGCCTGTTCCGCCTGTTCCGGCGACGTTCCTCGCGCCGTGATTTCGAAGTAAGCCGTTCCCTGGACCGTGCGGGCCTTGAGCGCCTTCCATACAACGCTCTTGCGCAATTCATCCACATTGCCACGCAACGGGGGCAGCACCTCGGCCGCGACCTTATCCCGGAAAGCGTTCAACTGGATCCGACCGACCGTCTGTTGCAGCGATTCGATCAGCGGCCCGTCAGGGCCCACAACCGGTGAACCCGCCGCGCGCCCGACCTGCAACGTTACTTTGCCTTCCCACTGTTTCTGGAGCGCGAAGGTGATGGCTACGCCAAGCACCGCGCCGAGCACGGCAAGCGAGATGATGATCTTCAGATGCCTTTGAAGAAACGCGAGGATATCGGCCAACGATACTTCGTAGGCATCCATCTGTACGGCGTCAGGCGATTTTTCGCTAGTCATAGGAGGGGTTGAGCCTCAATACAATCGTGCCGAGGACGGCCGTCCCCCGCTAACATACCCAGTTTGCGGACAGCATTGTAGACGAGTGAGGGCGCTTCGAGTTCCGGAAGTTGTCAGCAGGGCGGGAATTGTCCGTAATGCCCCCCGAACAGGAGGCATTACGCAAAAACGTTTTTTAATTTTTCTGCCGATGCGGGCACGGATCCTTGGTGCAACTGCCGTACATCGCAAGCGAGTGTTCCTGGAGCGCGAAGCCGCGTTCCTTGGCGATCAGCTTCTGACGGCGCTCGATCTCGGCATCGAAGAACTCCTCGACGCGGCCGCAGTCCAGGCAGACCAGATGGTCGTGATGATGGCCTTCGTTCAGTTCGAAAACGGCCTTGCCGGACTCAAAGTTGCTGCGCGACAATAGCCCGGCCTGCTCGAACTGGGTCAACACACGGTAGACCGTGGCCAGACCGATATCGAGCTTTTCATCGAGCAGATGCCGGTAAACATCTTCAGCAGTCAGATGGCGCACCTCGCTGTTCTGGAAAATCTCCAGAATCTTGAGGCGCGGAAGCGTGGCTTTCAGTCCGATATTTTTCAAATCGGCGGGATTCGGCATCGCTCTACGTCCCTAGAGTACAATACAGCCCCAATAATAATGCCTTTTTGCCTTGCCCGGGCGCAAACCGGGGCAAACGGGACGGTTTCTGCCGTCAACAGGGGCGATGTGGCGGCGCGCTGGGCGTGCCGGATCAAGTTCGATTTTTTTGAAAGCGAGTCAGATTTGCGTCGTTATCTCTCCCTTCCGCTTCCCGTCTACGCGGCCGCAGCCCTGCTGGCGCTGGCCGGTTGCTCCACTTACGACAGCGTGACCGACAAGGTGATCGGCGTGGTCACGCCGTACCGCATCAACATCGTGCAGGGTAACTTCGTCTCGAAGGAAGCTTACGACCAGCTTCAGGCCGGCATGACGCGCGACCAGGTGCGTCAGCTGCTCGGCACGCCGCTGCTCACGGACCTGTTCCACGCCAATCGCTGGGACTACGTCTTCTACTTCAAGCGCGGCAATGCGTCGGTGGTGCAGGAGCGCCATCTGAAGGTCTATTTCGATGGGGACTCGCTGGTCCGCTGGGAGGGCGGCGAAAACCTGCCGACGGAATACCAGTTGGTCCAGGAAATCGACGGCCAGAAGGGCAAAGCCGTGAAGACCGAAGCCCCGGCGCCGTCGACCGCCAGTGCGGCGGCCGCCGAGGCTGCCGCACCGTCGCCCGACGCCGCAGCGGCGGCGCCTACGGCCGCCGTGCCGGCCAATACGGGCGTCGCGACGGTTTCCACGGACGCAGCAGCCGCGAACGCCGGCGCCGCTTCGAGCGCCCCGAGCACGCCGAGCACCCAGGCCGCCTCGCAAGCACAGGCGGCTTCGCCGGCTGCCAGCGGCGGTTCCTCCGGCAGCGGCGCCCCGTCCACCGCCACGGCCACCGGCACCGGGATCGTCCCGTCGCCGCGCGTGACTTCGGGCGGCGGTCTGTTCTCGATGCCGAAGTAAGCCGTTGGAAGACGACCAAAGACTCACCATGATGAAGATCGCGATTGCAGGCGCCTCCGGCCGCATGGGCCGGATGCTGATCGAAACCGTGCTGGCCGCCGATGACGCCGAACTGGTCGGCGCGCTCGACCGTGAAGGCAGTCCGGCGCTTGGCGTCGATGCGGGCGCCTTCCTCGGCCGTGACACCGGCGTGAAAATCACCGCGGATCTGGACGCCGCCCTCGCCAACGCCGAATACCTGATCGACTTCACTCGCCCGGAGGGCACGCTCGCCCACCTGGCCGCCGCCGAAAAGCACGGCGTGAAGATGATCATCGGCACGACCGGGCTGTCGGACGATGACAAGGCGCGTCTGACCAAGGGCGCCGAACGTGTGGCGATCGTGTTCGCGCCGAACATGAGCGTGGGGGTGAACGCCACCTTCAAACTGCTCGAGGTCGCCGCGAAGATTCTGAATACCGGCTACGACATCGAAATCATCGAGGCCCATCACCGTCACAAGGTCGATGCGCCGTCGGGCACCGCCCTGCGCATGGGCGAGGTGGTGGCCGAAGCCCTGGGCCGCGATCTGAAGGAATGTGCCGTGTACGGCCGCGAGGGCGTGACTGGCGAGCGCGACCCGTCGACGATCGGCTTCGCGACCGTGCGCGGCGGCGATATCGTCGGCGACCACACGGTGCTGTTCGCCGGCATCGGCGAGCGCATCGAAATCACCCACAAGTCGTCGAGCCGTCTGTCTTACGCGCAAGGCTCGCTGCGCGCGGCGCGTTTCCTCGCGCACCACAAGACCGGTCTGTTCGACATGCAGGACGTGCTGGGCCTGCGCTGATCGCCCGAGGTGCCGCAGGCCGCGCCAGTGCAGCGCCTCGGCACCCGCAACCGCTGTCTTCTGGCGGCGTGCACGGCCGCCGTCGATGCCCACGGTTCGGCGCCGATCGCGCCTCGTCAGACGCAAGGTCAAATCCCGCTGCCGCCACGCCGAATCCGCCCCCGGCGGCGTTATAATCATCGTTTTCCCCGGATCTGCCCCGAAACTCCACGCGTGGCGCACGTTTTGCCGCACGCGTCGGGGCCGAAACCGAGCCGAATCCTATTCGCCGACCCATCATGCAAGAAAAATACGTTCCCGCCGACGTCGAAGCCTCCGCCCAGTCACACTGGCAGGCGATCGACGCCTACAAGACCACCGAGCGCGCGGACAAACAGAAATTCTATTGCGTCTCGATGCTGCCGTATCCGTCGGGCAAGCTGCATATGGGGCACGTGCGCAATTACACCATCAATGACGTGATGTACCGCCAGATGCGCATGCGCGGCTACAACGTGCTCATGCCGATGGGCTGGGACGCATTCGGCATGCCGGCGGAGAACGCCGCCATGGCCAACGGCGTGCCGCCGGCCAAGTGGACTTACGACAACATCGAGTACATGAAGAAGCAGATGCAGGCCATGGGCCTGGCGATCGACTGGTCGCGCGAAGTCGCCACCTGCAAGCCGGAGTACTACCGCTGGAACCAGTGGCTGTTCCTGAAGATGCTGGAAAAGGGCGTCGTCTATCTGAAGACGGGCACGGTGAACTGGGATCCGGTCGATCAGACCGTGCTCGCGAACGAGCAGGTGATCGACGGTCGCGGCTGGCGTTCGGGCGCATTGGTCGAAAAGCGCGAAATCCCGATGTACTACATGCGCATTACCGATTACGCCGACGAACTGCTCGGCGACCTGGACGAACTCGGCTGGCCCGAGCGCGTCAAGGTGATGCAGCAGAACTGGATCGGCAAGAGCTTCGGCGTGAACTTCGGCTTCCCATACGAACTGGACGGCGAGCAGAGGCTGCTGCGCGTGTTCACCACGCGTGCCGACACGATCATGGGCGTGACCTTCTGTGCGATCGCTGCCGAGCATCCGCTCGCCACGCGGCTTGCGGCCGACCGCCCGGATCTGCAGGCCTTCATCGCCGAATGCAAGCAAGGGGGCGTGGCCGAGGCCGACATCGCCACGATGGAAAAGAAGGGCATGCCCACGGGCTTTTTCGTCACGCATCCACTCACCGGCGACAAGGTCGAGGTGTGGATCGGCAACTACGTGCTGATGGGATACGGCGAAGGCGCCGTGATGGGCGTGCCGGCCCACGACGAGCGTGACTTTGCGTTCGCCCGCAAGTACGGCCTGCCGATCCGGCAGGTCGTGGCCGTGCCGGGCGAGACGTATTCCACCGACGCCTGGCAGGCGTGGTATGGCGACAAGGAAGCGGGCACGCTGATCAATAGCGGCAAGTACGACGGGCTGAACTTCTCGGCCGCCGTCGATGCCATTGCGGCCGACCTCAAGGCGCAGGGCGTCGGTGACAAGCAAGTCACGTTCCGCCTTCGCGACTGGGGCATTTCGCGCCAGCGCTACTGGGGCACCCCCATCCCGATCATCCACTGCGAATCGTGCGGCGCCGTGCCTGTGCCGGAGAAGGACCTGCCGGTGGTGCTGCCCGAAGATCTCGTGCCGGACGGCACCGGCAACCCGCTCGCGAAGTCGGAGGCGTTCCTCAAGTGCGACTGCCCGAAGTGCGGCAAGCCGGCGCGCCGTGAGACGGACACGATGGACACGTTCGTGGATTCGTCGTGGTACTTCTCGCGCTATGCCTGTCCGGACGCCGACAAGATGGTCGACGAGCGCACCGACTACTGGATGCCGATGGACCAATACATCGGCGGCATCGAACACGCGATCCTGCACCTGCTGTACTCGCGGTTCTGGACGAAGGTCATGCGTGACCTGGGCCTGGTGAGCTTCAAGGAGCCTGCGCAGAACCTGCTCACGCAGGGCATGGTGCTCAACGAGACGTATTTCCGTGAGGATGCCTCGGGCAAGAAGACCTGGTTCAACCCGCTCGATGTGCAGGTGCAGTTCGACGACAAGGGACGCCCGGTCGCCGCCACCGCGAAGGCCGACGGCGCGCGCGTCGCGCTCGGCGGCATCGAGAAGATGTCGAAGTCGAAGAACAACGGCGTGGATCCGCAGTCGCTGATCGATCAGTACGGCGCCGATACCGCCCGCCTGTTCGTGATGTTCGCCGCCCCGCCCGAGCAACAGCTCGAGTGGTCGGGCGCGGGCGTGGAAGGGGCGAGCCGCTTCCTGCGCCGTCTGTGGGGCTTCGGTCAGTCGCATGCGGCGTTGCTGCGTCAGGCGCACGCCGCCATCGACGCGGCAAGCCCGGCGGCCCAGGCGCTGCGCCGCGAGATTCACAGTGTGCTCAAACAGGCCAATTACGATTACCAGCGCGTGCAGTACAACACGGTGGTCTCGGCGGCGATGAAGATGCTCAACGCCATCGAGGGCGACAAGGGCGCGGCCGGGGCCGGCGCGCTGCGCGAGTGCTACGGCATTCTGCTGCGCGTGCTGTACCCGGTCGTGCCGCACATCACGCACGCGCTGTGGGTGGAGCTCGGCTACGCCTCGCAGATGGGCGACCTGCTCGACGCCGCATGGCCGCAGGTCGACGAGGCCGCCCTCGTGCAGGACGAGATCGAACTCGTGCTGCAGGTGGCCGGCAAAGTGCGCGGCGCGGTCCGCGTGGCGAAGGACGCCTCGCGCGAGGCTATCGAGCAGGCGGCGCTCGCGCACGAAATGACGGCGAAGTTCGGCGAGGGCAAACCGGTGAAGAAGGTCATCGTCGTGCCGGGCCGTCTGGTGAACGTGGTGGTCTGAAGCGGCGCCGTCCGTCGGCGGCCGATGAATGGGTAACGTTTGGAAGAGGGCACATCACGTGCAAATGACATCCGGGCAACGAGGCGTCGGCATGGCGCGCAGGATCTTCGGCTGGGTTGCGCTGTTGGGCTGCGCCCTGGCGCTGTCCGCCTGCGGCTTCCAGTTGCGAGGCGCCAGCGAGTATGCGTTCAAGCGGCTGTACATCTCGGGCGGCGGCCAGATGGCCACCGACATCTCGCGTTATATCCGCTATGGCAGCAAGGGGACGATCGTGGTCACCGAGCCGAAGGACGCGGACGCGCGTCTCGAGATCGTGAATGCCTCGTCTGCGCGCACGGCGGTGAGCCTCGATGCGAATGGACAGGCGCGCGAGTACGAGATGCGCAACACTTATACGTTCCAACTCGTCACGCCCGACGGCACGCCGATCATTCCCTTGAGCACCATCCGTCTCACCCGCAACCTGCCGTACAGCGACAACGAGTCGAGTGCACGCGATGCGGAAGCCGCGCTGCTCAGCCGCGACATGCAGAAGGACGCCGTCGACCAGATCATTCGCCGCATGGAGGCTGTGAAGGCCATGCCGGAGAAGAAGCCGGACCTGTAAGCACGCTCATGCAACTGCGTCCCGACGCGCTTGACGCGCACCTCGCCAAGACCCTCTCGCCGATCTACACGATCTACGGCGATGAGAGCCTGCTCGTGCAGGAGGCGGTCGATCGCGTGCGTGCGGCGGCGCGCGCGGGCGGTTTTACCGAGCGCGACGTGCTCAGCGTCGAGCGCAGTTTCGACTGGGGTGCGCTTGCCAACGCAGGGCAGTCGATGTCGCTGTTCGGTGACCGCAAGCTCATCGAGCTGCGCATTCCGGGCGGCAAGCCGGGCAAGGACGGCGGGGCGGCGCTCAAGGCGCATGCCGAGGCGGCCTGCGGCGACGTGCTCACCATCATCACCCTGCCGCGCCTCGATGCCACGGCGACCAAATCCGATTGGTTCGCCGCGCTCGATCGGGCGGGCGTGACCGTCAAGGTCGATCCGGTCGATCGCAACCGCCTGCCTGACTGGATCGCGCAACGTCTCGCGGCGCAAGGACAGCGCGTCGAAGCGGGCGAGCCGGGACGCCGCGTGTTGCAGTTCATTGCCGAGCGCGTGGAAGGCAACCTGCTCGCCGCGCATCAGGAAATCCAGAAGCTCGGCCTGTTGTATCCGGAGGGTGTTCTCACGTTCGACCAGGTGCAGGACGCCGTGCTCAACGTGGCGCGTTACGACGTCTTCAAGCTCAGCGAAGCGGTGTTGGCCGGCGACGCCCCGCGTCTCGTGCGCATGCTCGACGGCTTGCGCGGCGAGGGCGAAGCCGCCCCGCTCGTCCTGTGGGCGTTGACCGAAGAGGTCCGCACACTGGCCAAGATCACGCGCGGGATGGCTGCCGGCAAGCCGCTGCCAATGCTTCTGCGCGAATACCGCGTGTGGGGGCCGCGCGAGCGCCTGATGGAGCAGGCCGCGAACCGCGTCACGCCGACGCGGCTCGCACAGGCGTTGCAACTCGCCGCGCGGCTGGACCGGCAGGTCAAGGGACTGCGCGCCGATGGGCTGCCTGGCGACCCGTGGGACGGCATGCTGCAGCTCGCGCTACTGCTCGTAGGCGAGCGACCGCCGGTGGCGCGCTCCGCACGTGCAGCTCACCCAGTGCACGCGTAGAACGCGCCCACCCCGCCAATGCCGGCTCGACACCTCCCGAGGTGCGGGAGCGGCGCCAGCAAAGCTACCGCAATTGACGGACAATCTGGCGCATGACCGGCGAGACTTCGTGCAGCGTCTTTCCAGGAACCGCGGAAGGCGCCGCCATCGACAGCCAACAGCACGCCGCGCGAGTACCGAGCGATTCGCCGGCAAAAGAGACGGCCACACCGACGATATGGATATCAAAGCCTACATGCAGTCACTGGGCCAGCGCGCCCGTGACGCCTCGCGCGCGATGGCGCGTGCCGACACTGCAGCCAAGAACCGGGCCCTGTTGGCCATCGCCGACGCGATCGAGCGCGACGGCGCGAAGTTGCAGGAAGTGAATCGCCGCGACCTCGAGCGTGCTCGCACCAACGGTCAGGATGCGGCCTTCATTGACCGCCTGACCCTATCCGACAAGGCGTTGCGCACGATGGTCGAGGGCCTGCGCCAGATCGCGGGGCTGTCCGACCCCATCGGCGAGATCAGCAACGTGCGCGTGCAGCCGAGCGGTATTCAGGTCGGCCAGATGCGGGTGCCGCTGGGCGTGATCGGCATCATTTACGAATCGCGTCCGAACGTGACCATCGACGCCGCGGCGTTGTGCCTGAAATCCGGCAACGCGACCATTCTGCGCGGCGGCTCGGAGGCGATCGAAAGCAACACGGCGCTGGCCGCGCTCATTGCCGAAGCCCTGGCCGCTAGCGGGCTGCCGGGCGACGCCGTGCAGGTCGTGAACACGCCGGATCGCGCGGCGGTCGGCGAACTCATCACGATGACCGAGTATGTCGACGTGATCGTGCCGCGCGGCGGCAAGAGCCTGATCGCACGCCTGATGCAGGACGCCCGCGTGCCGATGATCAAGCACCTCGACGGTATCTGCCACGTCTACGTCGACGGCCGTGCCGATCCCGCGAAGGCGCTGGCGATCTGCGAAAACGCCAAGACCCACCGCTACGGCACGTGCAACACGATGGAGACGCTGCTCGTCGATCGGCAGGCCATCGACCAGCTGCCAGCCATTGCGCGCATGCTCCAGGGCAAGCAGGTGGAGTTGCGCGGCTGCGAGCGCACGGTGGCGGCGCTGGCCGAGGCTGGCGTGACCGGCGTCGCAGCGGCGACCGAAGAGGACTGGTCGACCGAATATCTGGCGCCTGTGCTGGCGATCAAGATCGTCGACGGTCTGGCCGCTGCCATCGAACACATCAACCGCTACGGGTCGCACCACACCGATGCGATCGTCAGCGAGGACTACAGCGCGGCGATGCGATTCCTGCGCGAAGTGGATTCGGCCAGCGTGATGATCAACGCGAGCACGCGCTTTGCGGACGGCTTCGAGTTCGGTCTGGGCGCCGAGATCGGCATTTCGAACGACAAGCTGCACGCACGCGGCCCGGTCGGCCTCGAGGGGCTGACGAGCCTGAAGTACGTCGTGTTCGGACACGGCGAAGTTCGCAAGTAAGCAGGACGTCATGAAGCATCGACTGCTCGGCCCGGCCGATTTTCTGAAGATGCCCTGGAAGAACGGCCAGGGCGTGACCACGGAGCTGGCGGTCGCGCGCCGCGCGGGCGAGGACGGCTTCGATTGGCGTATCAGCACGGCGACCGTGGCGGCGCCCGGGCCGTTCTCCGAATTCCCGGGCATCGACCGTTCGCTTGCGGTCATTCGCGGCGGTACGCTTGCGCTCGAAGTGGAAGGGCGCCCGGGCGTCACGCTCGGCACGCACACGCCGCCCTACGCCTTCGGCGGCGAGCTTGCGGTAAGCAGTACGCCGGCCCTGGACGTCGACGGCGTGCCCATCGACGACTTCAACGTCATGACGCGGCGCGACCGTTGGCAGCACACGCTGACGCAGCACCGCCTCGAGGGGCAATCGTTGTCCTGGGCCTTGCCGGCGCAAACCGAGGCCGTCGCGTTTCTCTACTGCGGGGATGGCGGGGTGGACGTGCAGTTCGGCGACGGCCATCGCGTGATGGTGCCGGCCGGCCACGGGCTGCGTATCGATCCCCAAGGCGTGCCGGTGTCGTGCGAATTGCGGGCCGGGACCGACGCGGCAGACGTTTTCCTTACGACGCTGACGCGTCGCTAAGGTTGTCACGGCGAAGGCGGCGCGTCCGGCGCCGCCTTGCCAGCGCTCAGTGGCGCTCAGTGGCGGAAGTGACGCGTGCCGGTCATCAGCATGGCGACGTTGCGCTCGTCGGCGGCGGCAATGACTTCGTCGTCGCGCATCGAGCCGCCCGGGTGAATCACGCAGGTCGCGCCGGCGTCGACCACCACGTCGAGACCGTCACGGAACGGGAAGAAGGCGTCCGACGCGACGGCGGAGCCATTCAGCGACAGGCCGGCGTTCTGCGCCTTGATGCTGGCGATGCGGGCGGAGTCGACGCGGCTCATCTGGCCCGCGCCCACGCCCAGCGTCATGCCGCCGGCGCAGAACACGATGGCGTTCGACTTCACGTACTTCGCCACGCGCCACGCGAACAGCAGATCTTCCATTTCCTTCGGCGTCGGATGGCGCTTGGTCACCACGCGCAGCTCATGCGGCGCCACGTTCTTCGCATCCGGCGACTGGACGAGCAGGCCGCCGCCCACGCGCTTGAAGTCGTACTGGTTCACGCCGTCGCCCAGCGGCACTTCGAGCAGACGCACGTTCTGCTTGGCGGCGAACACCTGCCTGGCGCCATCCGTGAACGACGGGGCGAGCAGCACCTCCACGAATTGCTTGGCAACGGCTTGTGCCGCGGCTTCGTCGACTTCGCGGTTGAACGCGATGATGCCGCCGAAGGCCGACGTCGGATCCGTCTGGAATGCCTTCGCGTAGGCTTCGGCCGGCGAGGCGGCCACGGCCACGCCGCACGGGTTCGCGTGCTTGATGATCACGCAGGCCGGCGCGTCGAACGTCTTCACGCACTCCCAGGCAGCGTCGGCATCCGCAATGTTGTTGTACGACAGTTCCTTGCCCTGGAGCTGACGATAGTTCGCGAGCGAGCCGGCCGGCGCGGTGATGTCGCGATAGAACGCGGCGCTCTGGTGCGGGTTTTCGCCGTAACGCATGTCCTGCACCTTCGTGTAGGCGAGGTTCAGCGTGGCCGGGTAGGTCGCGCGCTCGTCGTGGCGCAGCGATTCGCCCAGGCTCGTGAGGTAGTTCGTGATCGCGCCGTCGTACTGCGCGGTGTGCGCAAACACCTTCGTGGCGAGGCGGAAGTTCGTGGCGTAGCCGACCGTGTTGTTGTTCGCCTTCATCTCTTCGAGCACGACGGCGTAGTCGGCCGGATCGACGATGACCGTCACGTCGCGATGGTTCTTCGCGGCCGAGCGCAGCATCGTGGGGCCGCCGATGTCGATGTTCTCGATGGCGTCTTCCAGCGAGCAGTCGTCCCGGGCGATCGTCTGCACGAACGGATAGAGGTTCACGACCAGCAGGTCGATGGTCGGGATGCCGTGCTTGTCGAGCGCGGCCATGTGCTCGGGCAGGTCGCGGCGGGCAAGGATGCCGCCGTGCACTTTCGGATGCAGCGTCTTCACGCGCCCGTCGAGCATTTCCGGAAAGCCGGTGTAATCGGCCACTTCGGTCACCTTCAGGCCGGCGTCGGCCAGCAGCTTGGCGGTGCCGCCGGTGGAGAGGATCGACACGCCCTGCGCAGCGAGCGACTTCGCGAAGTCGACGATGCCGGTCTTGTCGGAGACGGAAATGAGAGCTTGCTTAATCATGACGGACGGTAGTGAAACGGCAAAAACGGAGCGGTTGGCGAAGGGGCGGGCGTGATCCGGAAGACGCCATGGTGACGAGATCCCGACTGCGGCGCGCCCCGCGACGGGGCTGACGGGCGACGGCGCGCGGATTGCGCGGGCCGCCCGTTCTCGCGCAACGGCTAGAGCAGACCGTGCTGCTGCAACTTCTTGCGCAGCGTATTGCGGTTGATCCCCAGATATTCAGCGGCGAGCGACTGGTTGCCGTCGGCCTTGCCGAGCACGAACTCGAGCAGCGGTTTTTCAACGACCGAAACGACCATGTCGTAGACATCGTGTGGCCGTGCGCCGTCCAGATCGCGGAAATACGAATCCAGACTGTCGCGCACGCATTGTTCTATGTTTGTTTTGCTCATGCGGCTAATAGCTCCCTCGGCGATTCTTGTTCATAGCAGAGGCGGTCCGAGTGCGCCTTCTGCTGTTCGAAAAACTCGTTGACCGCGGCCAACTGTTCCTGCGTGGTGTCGAGCGTATTCATGCGCTGGCGGAACGCGGCTGCCCCCGGCAGGCCGCGCGAATACCATGCGATATGCTTGCGCGCGGTGCGCACACCCGTGTACTCCCCGTAGAACTCGTAATGGTCCTCCAGGTGTTCGTTCATGATCTGCTGGATCTCGTCGACGCGCGGCGGCAGCGCGATCTCGCCCGTGGCGAGAAACAACTCGATGTCGCGAAACAGCCAGGGCCGGCCCTGCGCGGCGCGCCCGATCATGATCGCGTCAGCGCCGGTCACGTCCAGCACGTGCTTCGCCTTGTGCGCCGACGTGATGTCGCCGTTGGCCACCACCGGAATCCGGACGGCAGCCTTGACGGCGGCGATGGTCTCGTACTCGGCGTCGCCGTGATACAGGTCGGCGCGCGTGCGGCCGTGCACGGTGAGCATGCTGATGCCGCAGTCTTCGGCAATGCGCGCGACCGTCAACGCGTTCCTGTGTTCGCGGTCCCAGCCGGTGCGGATCTTGAGCGTGACGGGCACCACGTCGCCCACGGCACCCACCACGGCCGACACGATGCGGGCGACGAGGGGTTCGTTCTGCAGCAGGGCGGAGCCCGCGGCGACGTTGCAGACCTTCTTGGCCGGGCAGCCCATGTTGATGTCGATGATCTGAGCGCCGCGCTCGACGTTGTAGCGGGCGGCCTCGGCCATCATGACCGGATCGGCGCCGGCAATCTGCACGGCGATCGGGGCGACCTCGCCGGCGTGGTTCGCACGGCGCATCGTCTTCTCGCTTTTCCAGAGTTGCGCGTTCGACGCCACCATCTCCGAGACGGCATAGCCCGCGCCGAGTCGTTTGCACAACTGGCGGAACGGCCGATCCGTCACGCCCGCCATGGGAGCGACGAACAGGTTGTTGCGAAGTTCGTGAGGGCCAATACGCACGATGAAGGGAAAAGCCGGGAAAAAGTTTGTATTTTACTGCGAAAACCTGCCCCCGTCGCCTAAAAAATGAGCAAAAAACGCTCGGGAGCGAGAGGGGGAAACGGAGCGATGGTGCGGGAGGCGGGGAGCGGCTTCGGAGAGTGCTTGCGGGGCGGGCGAGGGGATCTGGGGAATCCGAGGCGCCCGGAAAAACCGCGGGGCCGTGACAGCACGGCGTCGTAACCGGGACTTCGGAACTCAGTGGAATTCAGTGCAGCTCAGCCGCGCTGGCCGAACATCATTTGCCGGGCGAAGGCGGTCTTGAGCGGCGGCACGAGGTCCAGGCCGGCCAGCGCCACGCCGCGCAGGAGCGCGACGGGTGTGGCGTCGATGCCGAAAACGCGGGGCAGGAGGTCCGTGATGCGGATCGTGAGGCCGCGATCGGCGCGGCGCCGGCGGGCAAAGGCGGCGAGGGCGGCAGGGCCGGGAACACCCGCGGCGCGCGTGGGTGCGGTCGCATCGATCGCGGTGCGCGCGGCAGATGGTGCCATCGCCCGTGCGTGCCGCACGAGCGTGTCGGCCAAATCGAACGCGTCGCGCAGGCCCAGGTTGAGGCCCTGCCCTGCCACGGGGTGAAGCGTCTGCGCGGCGTTGCCGATGGCGCAGACGCGGCCGTCCACGATGTTGCCGAGGGCGTTCAGGCCGAGCGGGAAGCTCGCGCGGGCGCTGATCGATGTGAAGCGTCCCATGCGATCGCCGAAGGCGGCGTGCAACTCGTCGAGGAGTGCAACGTCGCCGAGCTCGCGACGGCGCCTGGCTTGCGCGTGCGTGCAGCACCAGACCAGCGCGTAACCGTGCTCCTGCGGCAAAAGCGCGAGCGGACCCTCGGGCGTGAAGCGTTCCCACGCCCAGCCGGGGCGCGGGCGCTCGCAGGTGACGAATGCCACGAGCGCCGTCTGACCGTAGTCGCGTGCGCGCAGCCGGGTCGCCTGACTCTCGAAGAGGCCGCCCTCGGCATTGATGGCCAGTGCAGCTTGCAGCGTCTGGGCGTGATCGTCCGAGGACGTGCCGAGCGTGAGCGTGACGCCATGCGCATCCTGACGAAGGGCGATGGCGCGATACGGGCGGAAATGATGCAGGCCGGCAGGGGAGTCCGGGACCGATGCCGGCGCCGAAGGCGTGTGCTCGAAACGGGTCGTGACCCGGGCCATCGCGGCATCCAGCGCGCGCATGAGCGCGCCGTAGCGCACGACGTAACCGAGCGCCGGGACCCCGTGCTCGGCGACGTCGATCTCCGTGCTGCCGAAGCGGCGCGCCTGCGAGACGTGAATGTGGCGGATCGGCGTGCTCTCGAGCCCGTTCGCCTGCGGCCATGCGCCGGCACGCGCCAGGATCTCGCGGCTGCCGTGCGAGAGCGCCAGCGTGCGCGGGTCGTCGTATCCCGTTTGCGGGCCGCGCGCGTCCACCAGCGCGACGCGCAATTGCGGCGCGCGCTGCGCGAGCAGCAGCGCCAGGGTCGTGCCGACCGGCCCCGCGCCGACGATCGCCAGATCGAAACGGCGGCCGGGCGCGAGCGGCGCGGCGGGGGCCGCGCCGGCCTCGTCGACGCGAGGCGCAATGGAAGCGTCGGGGGGCTGCGTGCCGATCATCCGCGCATCAATGCTTCGATTTCGTCGGCATCCACCGGCACGCCGCGCGTGAGCAACGTGCAGCCCGCCGCGGTGACGACCGCGTCGTCCTCGATACGGATGCCGATGTTCCAGTAGCGTTCGTCGATGTCCGGCGCGGGGCGCACGTAAATGCCCGGCTCGATCGTCGTGACCATGTTCGCGGCCAGCGTGCGCCACGGACGCTCGCCGTTCGGGCCGTCTTCGCGGTACTCGCCGGCGTCGTGCACGTCCATGCCGATCCAGTGGCCGGTGCGGTGCATGTAGAAGCGGCTGTAAGCCTTGGCGGCAATCACGTCGTCGAGCGTGCCGACGGCGTCGCGCTTGAGCAGCCCCGTGTCGAGCATGCCCTGCGCCAGCACGCGCACCGCGGCTTCGTGCGGCGCGTCGAACGGCACGCCCGCGCGCGTCGCCTCGATGGCGGCCTGCTGCGAGGCGAGCACGATGTCGTAGAGTTCGCGCTGTGCCGGTGTGAACCTGCCGTTGACCGGGAAGGTGCGGGTGATGTCCGACGCGTACCCGTCGAGCTCGCAGGCCGCATCGATCAGACACAGGTCGCCGTCGCGCAGCTGCGCATCGCCCGCGCGGTAGTGCAGCACCGTCGCGTTAGCGCCGGTGGCGACGATCGAACCGTAGGCGGGAAACTGCGAACCGTTGCGACGGAACTCGTACAGCAGCTCCGCTTCGAGATGGTATTCGCGCAGGCCCGGGCGCGACGCCTTCATCGCACGTATGTGGGCGTCGGCCGAAATCTTGCCGGCGCGCGCCATGATGTCGAGCTCGCTTTGATCCTTCACGAGACGCATCTCGTCGAGGATCCTGCGAACGTCGTGCGCGGCCGACGGGGCCGACACGCCCGAGCGGCTCTGCGCGCGAACGGCATTGAGCCAGTGGCGCACCTGACGGTCCTGCTGGGCCGATGCCCCGAGCGCGTAGTACAGCGCCGGAGCGTCGGCGAGCAGTTGCGGCATGCGCGTATCGATCTCGTCGATGGGATAGGCGGCGTCGAAGCCGAACGCCTCGCGCGCGGCGTCCGGGCCGAAGCGATAGCCGTCCCAGATTTCGCGCTCCTCGTTCTTCGCGCGGCAGAACAGGATCGAGTGGCCCGTGCGGCTGTCGAGCACGACGACCGCTTCGGGCTCCGTGAACCCGGACAGGTAATAGAAATAGCTGTCGTGGCGATACGGATAGTCGCTGTCCCGGTTGCGCGGCACTTCCGGCGCCGTCGGGACGATGGCCACGCCACCGCCGGCCTTGCGCATCTGTTCGATGACCCGCTCTCGGCGGGCGCGGTACGGGGATTCGGACATCGCGGGCTCCATTTCTGTCGATTCGGTCGATTTCGAGTGCATTGAAGCGATTTTACTGCCGGGCGCGCCCTGATGCGCGGCTGCGCCCGCTTGCCAGGACGGCGGCGTTCAGCGCCTCGAGTTGCGCCGGTGTGCCAACGTTCTCCCAGGCGCCGTCGAAACGCTCGCCGCTCGCGCGCCCCTCGGCGATCGCGCGGCGATAGACCGGCGTGAGCGCCATGCGCGTGCCCGCGGCAATGCCGTCGAACAGACGCAGGTCGTACAGCGCGATGTTGCCGAACGTGAGTGCCGTGCTGCCCGCCGGCGCCGCGTCGGGCAGGTGCAGTCGCCCCGCGGCGTCGAGCGCGAAGTCGCCCGCCGGATGAAACGGCGGGTTCGGCACCATCACCAGATGCATGCCGGGCGACGGCTGCGCGGCCAGGCGCTCGGCGTGTGCGCGCAGCGCGCCGTAGTCGAATGCCGTGAAGATGTCGCCCGAGACGGCGAGGAAGACGTTGCCCGCCCCTTCGAGCAGCGGGCGCGCCTGGACGATGCCGCCCGCGGTCTCGAGCGCCTCGCCTTCGGCCGAGTAGGCGAGCCGCACGCCAAAGGCGGCGCCGTCGCCGAGCGCGGCTTCGATCTGAGCACCGAGCCAGGCGTGATTGATGACGATATCCGTGAAGCCGGCGCGCGCGAGCGCTTCGATCTGCCAGACCACGATAGGCTTGCCGGCGACGAGCAGCAGCGGCTTGGGGGTGAGGTCCGTGAGCGGACGCATGCGCTCGCCGCGTCCGGCCGCGAAGATCATCGCCTTCATGGCGCTCATGCGGCGCGCCTCAGAACGTATAGCCGACACTGGCCTGCTCGCCGGTCAGCGTGTCGAGCAACTGCGCGAGAGGGCGCAGCGGCGTGTAGCGGTCGGCGACCTTGCGCGCGTAGCGCAAGAAGCGCGGCGTGTCGGCCAGGTAGCGCGGCTTGCCGTCGCGGTAGTTGATGCGCGCGAAGATGCCCAGCACCTTCAGGTGGCGCTGCAGCCCCATCCATTCGGCCCGGCGATAGAACTCGCCGAAGTCCGCGTCGACCGGCAGACCGGCCTTGCGCGCGCGTTCCCAGTAGTACACGAGCCAGTCGAGCTCGCGCTCTTCGTCCCAGCTCAGGAACGCGTCGCGCACGAGCGAGATGGCGTCGTAGGTGAGCGGCCCGTAGACGGCGTCCTGAAAGTCCAGAATGCCCGGTCCCGGCGTGCCGGGCAGGCCCGGCATGAGGTTGCGCGGCATGTAGTCGCGGTGTACGAACACCTTCGGCTGCGCCAGCGCGTTGTCGATCAGCAACTGGTTGATGCGCTCGAGCGTGGCGCGCTGCTGCGCCGTGAGTTCGGTCTTCAGGTGCTTGCCCACGTACCAGTCCGGGAACAGGTCGAGCTCGCGCCTGAGCAGCGCCGCGTCGTAGGGCGGCAGCACGTCCGGGCGGGAACTCTTCTGCCAGACGACCAGCGCGTCGATGGCCTCGCGCATCAGCGTGCGGGCGTTGTCGTCATTGAGCACGTCGAGATAAGTGCGGTTACCGAGGTCGGTGAGCAGCAAAAAGCCTTGTGCGAGATCCTCGGCCAGCACCCTGGGGGCTTGCAGGCCCGCTTCGTCAAGCAATTGCGCGACGTGGACGAACGGGCGGCAATCTTCCTGGGGCGGCGGGGCGTCCATCACGATCAGGGTCGGATGTGCCGGGTCGCGGCTGCCGATGCGGAAGTAGCGCCGGAAGCTCGCGTCGCTCGAGGCCGGCGCCCACTGCGCAAGGTCGAGCGAGAACGGTTCGGCCACGCCGGCTAGCCAGTTGCCGAGGGCCTGAAGACGGGGATCGGTGGTGCCGGAGAGCGAGTGGGAAGCGCCGGAAACGCTCGCGCGAGCGGAGGGGTGTGCGGTCATGATGAGGGCCGTAAACGTCTTGCCATATAATACCCGATCATGTTTTCTCGACGCCCCGTTTCTCGACCTCGATCGACCGTCCCGAATGTCCCGGCAATGCCGTGCGGACACGCGGGATTGGCTGCCCGCAAGCGGCGCCTCGATTGTCTCGCTGTTTGCGTACATGCCGCATAAACGAGTCCATACGAATGATGTTTCATCGCTGCGGCGCCTGGTGCGCGCGCGGCGCAAGCCGCTGGCGTTGCTGCTCTCCGTGCCCGGAGTGTGGTGCTCGATCGCCGGCGCGCAGGAAGCCCCGCCGCCCGATATTGCCAAGAGCGACGGCCTCGTGCTGCGCACGGTCCCCGCGCTCGTCGACAACCCGCTCGGTGCGGGAGAAGACGTGCCGATGTACGTGCGCGGCATGCATCTCACTGGCCGGACCAATGTCGACGCGACGGTCGACGGCGATGCGGAGGCGCGCAAGTACCGCTCGTTCGTGAAGGGCGATCGCCTGACCTACGATCAGGACACGGACGAAGTCGTGGCGCACGGCAATGCCCGCCTGTCGCAGGCCGGCAATCTGTTCATCGGGCCCGAGGCCCATATGTATACAGGCGCCGGCGACGGCTACATGCTGACGCCGACCTACAGGCTCGTGTCGGGCGGCGGCGGCAAGTCGGAGCGCGGCGACATCGAGGCGAACAACCTCGTGACGCTGCAGCGCGGCACCTATTCGGCCTGCGCCTGCACCGAGGACGGCAAGACGCCGGCGTGGTACATCAAGGCGTCGGAGTTCGAATTCGACCAGGAACAGCAGGAAGGCACGGCCTATAACGGCATTCTGTTCTTCCAGGGCGTGCCGATTTTCGCGAGCCCCTACCTGTCGTTTCCGACGTCGAACGAGCGCCGCTCCGGCTTTCTGGCACCCACGTTCACGCAGTCGAGCCGCACCGGCTTCGAGCTGGCGACGCCGTACTACTTCAACATCGCGCCCAACCGCGATCTGACGCTCACGCCGCGCGTCATGACCAAGCGCGGCGTCATGCTCAACGGCGATTTCCGGTACCTCGAGCCGACCTACGCCGGGCTGTTTCACATCGAATACCTGCCGAAGGACCGCGTGACGGGGGACGCCCGCTACACGTTCACCTGGCAGCACAGCCAGTCGCTCGGCTATGGCGTGAACGCCTACGTCAACTTCACCAAGGTGTCGGATGACACCTATCCGGACGATTTTGGCGCCGGCACCAACTTCCAGACCGGCGTGCAGCGCGTGTACAACCGCGAAGCCGGCCTGACGTGGGCATACGGCAACTGGTCCTTCCTCGCCCGCGTGCTGAAGTATCAGACGCTCGCGCCGAGCACGCCCCAATACGAATCGGTGCCGGAACTGGCCGCGACCTACAGCAAGTCGGACTTCCACGGCTTCGACTTCACCATGCCGATCCGGTACAACCGCTTCCAGATCGCTTCATGGACTGGCCAGCCCAATGGCGAGCGTCTGTATGCGCAGCCGACGTTGAGCTACCCGATTCTGACGCCGGGCTACTTCGTCGTGCCGAAGGTGATCTTCAATGCGGCGTCGTACAACGTCGACTATCCGAACGGATCGACCATGCAGTCGTCGATCACGCGTACCGTGCCGACGGTCAGTCTCGATACCGGCCTGACGTTCGAGCGGCCGGTCAACCTGTTCGGGTCGGCCATGAAGCAAACGCTGGAACCGCGCCTGTTCTACGTCTACACGCCGTATCGCGATCAGAGTTCGATTCCGATTTTCGACAGCGCGGTCTCCGACTTCAACCTCGCCGAAATCTTCAGCGAGAACTCGTTCATCGGCGTAGACCGCATTCAGGACGCCAACCGCGTCACGATGGCGCTGACTTCACGCCTGATCGATGCCGAGTCGGGGATCGAGCGCGCGCGCATCTGGTACGCGCAGCGCTACAACATTCAGCAGTCGCGCGTGACGATGCCGGGCGGCACGCCGGAAAACCCCGGCGTGTCGGACTTCCTGGTCGGCGGCTCCGCATTGCTCTACAGCAACATCACGTTCAGCACGGCGGTGCAGTACAGTCCGGACACCTCCCAGTTCAAGCGCTCGGACGTCGGCGTGACGTGGCGCCCGGGCGAGCGTCGCGTGTTCAATCTGTATTACCGCTATCTGCGCAATCCGCCGGCGGTCGTGGGCCAGACCTCGCTTACGACCAGCCCGATCAACCAGATCGAACTTTCGGGCCAATGGCCGATCACACCTCGCCTCGGGGTCGTTGGCCGCCTGAACTACAGCATCACCGACAAGACGTTCATCGATGCCCTGGCGGGTTTCGAGTATGATGCCGACTGCTGGGCCTTCCGGATCGGGCTCCAGCGCTACGCGACCAACGCCACCACGACGACGTCGCGCGTCTTCGCGCAGTTGGAGCTCAAGGGCTTGACCAAGTCGGGCAACAGCGCCACGGAAGCCTTCAAGGTAGGCGTGCCGGGCTACCAGCCACCGCCGACGAACCAGATTCCTTCTCGATTCAGCAACTATGAATGACATGTTTGTGAAGCGTGCCTCGCTGCTGGCGGGCCTGTGTCTTGCCGCCGGGGTGGCGGTAGCTCAGCCGGCGCCGGTGAGCGCCCGGGCGGCCGGGGCGCCCGCGTCGTCCACGCGTTCGATCGATTCCATCGTCGCCGTGGTCAACGACAGCGTGATCACCCGCAAGGAGCTCGACGCACGCATCGAGGAGGCCAAGCACCAGCTCACGCTTGCCAAGCGCCCAATCCCGGACGCCGACATGCTGCAACGCCAGGTGCTCGAACAGATGATCGTCACGCAGGTGCAGCTCCAGCGCGCGAAGGAAGACGGTATCGTCGTGAAGGATGCCGACGTCGAGCAGGCGCTGCAGCGCATCGCCGCCGACAACCGCCTGAGCGTCGATCAATACAAGGCGCGTTTGCAGCAGGCCGGCGTGCCCTGGGATGCATTCCGCAAGGAAGTGCGTGAACAGATCATTCTGGCGCGTCTGCGCGATCGCGAAGTCGACAGCCAGATTCAGGTGAGCGAGTCGGAAATCAATACGTTCCTCGCCGCGCAGCGCGGTGCTACGGCAACGCCGTCGGAGACCGAATACCGCATCAGCGAAATTCTCGTGAAGTTTCCCGACGGCGCCACGCCGGAGCAGATCGACGCCGCCCAGAAGAAGGCGAGCGAGGCGCTGGAAAAGGCGAAGGCGGGTGGCGACTTCGCGGCGCTGGCCAAGCAATATTCGGATGCTGCCGACGCCGCCAACGGTGGCGACATGGGCTACCGCATCCCCGAGCGTATTCCCGACCTCTATCTGAACCAGGTCCAGAAGCTCCAACCGGGCACGCTCGTGCCGCAGGTGCTGCGCAGCAACAACGGCTTTCATGTCATCAAACTCGTCGAGACGCGCAAGCAGGGCGGCGATCAGGGCATGACCGTGCCGCAGATCCACGCCCGTCACATCCTGATTCGCGTGGGAGACGGCGTCTCGGAAGCGCAGGCGCGTCAGAAGCTCGCCGACTTCAAGGCGCAGATCGAGGCCGGCAAGGCCGACTTCGCCGATCTGGCCAGGAAGAATTCGGTGGACGGCTCGGCCGCACAGGGCGGGGACCTCGGCTGGATTTCGCCGGGCGAGACCGTGCCGGCGTTCGAGCGTGCGATGTCCGAGCTCAAGGACGGCCAGATCAGCGATCCGGTGCGCTCGGAGTATGGCTATCACCTGATTCAGGTGCTGGGCCATCGCGAGTCGCAGGTCTCGGGCGATCAGGAACGCAATCTCGCGATGCAGGAACTGCGCGGCCGCAAGGCGGAGCAGCAGTATCGCGACTGGTTGCAGCAACTGCGCGACAGCGCTTATGTCGACTATCGTCTTAACACCGCGCAGCAGTAAGCGCCGCGTGAGACGTTTCGCCATCCGTTTATCTTTTCAGGCATGACTTCCGACCGGCCCTTCGTCCTCGCCATCACCACGGGTGAACCGGCGGGCGTTGGGCCGGAGCTTACAGTGCAGGCGCTCGCGAAATGTCTGGCGTCGCCGCCGGAGCTCGCCGCCAACGCCCTCGCCCGTTGCCGGTTCGCCGTGCTCGGCGACGCCACGCTGCTCGCCGCGCGCGCGCAAGCGGTGGGCCTCGGCGACGCATGGCGCGATTTGCTGGCTGACGGCCGGGTACGCGTCGTGCACCATTCGCTGGCGGTCCCGGCGCAGCCCGGGCAGCTCCAGGCCGCCAACGGGCGCTACGTGCTCGCCCTGCTCGACGACGCCATCGACGGCGCACTCGCCGGGACATACGACGCGATCGTCACGGCGCCGTTGCAAAAGAGCACGATCAACGACTGCGGCGTGGCCTTTACCGGGCACACCGAATATCTCGCCGAGCGCACCGGCACGCCGCGTGTCGTGATGATGCTCGCCGGCGGCGGTCTGCGCGTGGCGCTCGCCACCACGCACCTGCCGCTCGCGCAGGTGCCCGGCGCGATTCGCCGTGACGAACTGCTCGAGACGCTCGTCATCCTGAATCACGACCTGATGCGCCACTTCGGCGTGACGCGTCCGCGCATTCTGGTGACCGGGCTGAACCCGCATGCGGGCGAGTCGGGCTATCTCGGCCGCGAGGAGATCGATGTCATCACGCCGGCGCTGCAAGACGCCTGTGCGGCGGGCATCGACGCGCGCGGGCCCTATCCGGCCGATACGCTGTTCCAGCCGCGGCATCTCGAAGGCGCCGACGCCGTACTCGCGATGTATCACGACCAGGGTTTGCCGGTGCTCAAATATGCGAGCTTTGGCGCGGGCGTGAACATCACGCTCGGTCTGCCGATCATCCGCACGTCGGTCGACCATGGCACGGCGCTCGACCTCGCCGGCACGGGCAAGGCCGAGAGCGGCAGCCTGCTCGAGGCGCTGCGCACCGCCGCGGCCATGGCCGCCAACGCCGCCACCCATGCGCAATCGATCGCCGACGCCGCGACTGCGACCACGCGCGCACCGCGTTCCTGAGGAATTTCACATGAGTAGTGCAACGAAGCGCACGGGCGTCCAACAGGGCCACGTGGCCCGCAAACGTTTCGGCCAGAATTTTCTCGTCGACATGGGCGTGATCGATGCGATCGTGAGCGCCATCTCGCCGCGCGCCGACGACCTGATGGTCGAAATCGGCCCGGGTCTGGGGGCGCTGACGACGCCGCTCACCGAGTGGATTTCGCACCTGCACGTGGTCGAGCTCGACCGCGATCTGGTCGCGCGTCTCACGCGCAGGTTCGGCGAGCGCGTGAGCGTGCACGCGGGCGACGCCCTCGACTTCGATTTCGGCTCGCTGGTCCCCGATGCGCGCCGCGACGAAGCCCCGCTGCGCATCGTCGGCAACCTGCCCTACAACATCTCCAGCCCGCTGCTGTTCCATCTGATGCGCTACGCGACGCTCGTGCGCGACCAGCACTTCATGCTGCAGAACGAAGTGGTCGAGCGCATGGTGGCGCCAGCCGGTTCGAGCAACTACAGCCGCCTGTCCGTCATGTTGCAGTACCGCTACTGGATGGACAAGGTGCTGGACGTGCCGCCCGACGCCTTCAATCCGCCGCCGAAGGTCGACTCGGCCGTGGTGCGCATGATTCCGCGCGCCGTGGCCGATTTGCCCGAGGTGGATCTGGATGTGTTCGAAGCGGTCGTGGCGCAGGCGTTTTCCCAACGTCGCAAGATGCTGCGCAATACGCTGCACAGCTATCGCGACCGGATCGATTTCGACGCGCTCGGCTTCGACCTCACGCGTCGCGCCGAAGATGTGCCGGTCGACGAATACGTGAATCTGTCGCGCGCAATCAGCGGCGCCGGTTCACAAGGCTGATACCCACGAATACCAGCACGACGGCGCAACCGAAGCGCCAGCCGACCGATTCGCGGAGAATCAGCACGCCGAACGTCACGCCGAAAAGCGGACTCAGAAACGAGAACGAGGCCAGACGCGCGGCGCTGTAACGGGTGAGCAGCCAGAACCAGATCAGATAGCTGGCGAACGCCACACCAATGGACTGGTAGACGAGGCTGATCCAGATCGTGGGTGTCATCGGCCCGATCTGCACGTTCCCCGTCGCGAGCGCCAGCGCGCACAACAGGACCGCCGAGACCGCAAGCTGGTAGAGCAGTGTCTTCGACGCGGCGGCCGTGGCCAGACGCGAGGCGCGTACGACAACGGTCGTCATCCCCCACAATGCGCCGGCGAGGATGCCCAGCAGGTCACCGGGCCACGTCTTCGCCAGGTCCGTATTGCTGCCGTCCGAGAATGCCACCACGATGCCGCAAAATGCGAGCGCCATGCCAAGCCATTGCATGGGACGCAGCCGCTCGCTGGGCACGGTCCAGTGCAGGCCGATGGCGGTGAAACAGGGGGCCGAATACAGAAAGACGGCCATGCGCGAGGCGGTCGTGTGCGTGAGGCCGACGAAGATGCACAGGAATTCCAGCGAGAACAGCGCGCCGGCGAGCAGACCGGCACCGAGGGTGCCGTCGCCGCTGATCAGGCGCTGCCGCCGCCATAGCATCCAGGCGCCGACGAGCACGGTGGCGACGACAGAGCGAAGGCCCGCTTGCAAGACGGCAGGCACGACGGGCACCGCCAGTTTGACGGCGACCTGCTGGCCGCCCCAGATCATGCACAAGCCCAACATGATGGCCAGTGCAGTGGCGTCGACCGGACGCGGGGAGGTTTTCATGAGATTGATTCGGATAGCGACGTATCGCGCACGCGCTGCGCAGTGTCGGCCATTGTCACCGATCCTGACACCGTACGCATCATACTGGTGCAGTCAGTGCGGGTAATGGCGCTGCCAGCGTGCGTTCATTGTTGCCATTGTTCCGTAATACGGCACAATCTCTCCCCGAATCGCTGATTTATTCCGCGATCGTGCGCCGATACAATGCTCCGCGAGGGGGCGGTCGCCCTTCGATCGTGCCCGTCATCACCAGCATCAACGCGTATGTACAAGAAAGGCTCTGCCGTCGAATTGCAATTTTCCCCGTCGCGGCTCAATGACGGCGCGGGCGATCCGTTCTGGATCGACCTGACCCGCGACGAAGCGCAGGCGCTTCTCGAATCCCTGCAATCGCATCTGGCCCGCTCCGCGGCCGACACCCCGGGCACCGAGTCGCCGATGATCTTCACATTGCTCGATCCGGGCGCCGTGCAAGGATCGGACGCGCAAGCGCGGACGAAGCATGTTGAGGGGAACGAGGCCGGCGAAGCGGCGACGGCGTCCGATGCCGCAGGTGCCCAGGCCGCAGCGGCGTCGCGTCAATGGGTCTGCGTCATTTGCGGGTGGATCTACGACGAAGCCACCGGCTATCCCGAAGACGGCATTGCGCCGGGCACGCGCTGGGAAGATGTTCCGACCGACTGGCGCTGCCCGCTATGCGATGTCGGCAAGGAAGATTTCGCGATGGTAGAGTTCTGACACTGCCAAGTATGTGATGCATTCCGATAAACGCCGGTCGATTGGGAGGATGCAATGGTGGACGCCAGAGATGACGAAACGCCCGACAACCCGCGAGATCCCGCGAGCGCCGAACGACGGCGCTTCTTGCTGGCGACCGGCGTCGCAACTGCATCGGGGGCATTGACGGGCACCGTCGCCCATGCGGCCCCGAGTGGCGACAATCCGCCCTCCGGCCGCAATTCCGCTTCTGCCCCCGCTTCCGCATTCGATTCGACCCCGGCTGCCCCCATCCCGGCCCAACTTCCCGCTGGCTACAACATCCTCCTGATCGTGACGGATCAGGAGCGCCACTTCGATGGCGGCTATCCGTTTCCGGTGCCGGGCAGAGAGCGTCTCATGCGTGAGGGCGTCACGTTCCTGCATCACGAGAACAATACGAACGTGTGTACTTCGTCGCGCTCGGTGATGTACACCGGCTTGCATATGCCGCAGACGGGCATGTTCGACAATCTCGGGCTGCCCTTCACACAGGGTCTGAGTCTCGACCCGAAGCTGGGCACGCTTGGCTCGATGATGCACGCCGCGGGCTACTACGCCGCCTACAAGGGCAAGTGGCACCTCAACGACAAGATCGATGCGGTGGCGCATCCGGAGGATCTCGGGCTCCAGCCGAGGCCGGAACTCCATCGCATCATGGAGCAATACGGTTTTCGGGACTATCACGGCGTGGGCGACGTGATCGGCCTGTCGCAAGGCGGTTACCTGTACGA
Source organism: Pandoraea nosoerga (assembly GCF_902459585.1). Lineage (GTDB taxonomy): Bacteria > Pseudomonadota > Gammaproteobacteria > Burkholderiales > Burkholderiaceae > Pandoraea > Pandoraea nosoerga. Next base: position 338,586 of record NZ_CABPSC010000003.1, on the reverse strand, counting down.
CGCCGTGACGACGGGCGAGAGCGTCAACTGGTTGCGCAGCACCGCCGAGCAACTCCGGAGTGCGGGCAAGCCGTGGTTTCTTGCGGTGAATCTCGTCAATCCGCACGACGTGATGTTCCTCGACACGGATCAGCCCGGCGCGCCGGTGCAATGGACCGGACAGGACAATGACGGCGGTGTGGGCATGGCGCCGGCGCAGCCGCCACAACATGCGTTGTATCGGGCCACATGGCCGGATGTCCCCCTTCCTGCGAGCCGTCACCAATCGTTTTCCGAGCCGGGTAGGCCCCCGGCGCATCTGGAATACCAACGGGCGCGCGCGGCGCTCGTCGGTCAGTTTCCGGACGAAGACCGTCGCTGGCGCAAACTCCAGGATTACTACTTCAATTGCATTCGCGATTGCGACACCCATGTCGCGCGATTGCTTAGCGAACTGGACGCACTCGGTATCGCCGGGCGGACCATCGTCGTCTTCACGGCCGATCACGGCGAGCTTGGCGGGCATCATCAGATGCATGGCAAAGGATCGTCGGTGTATCGCGAACAGATGCATGTGCCATTCGTTATCCGTCACCCCGCGTACCCGGGCGGGAAGACATGTTCCGCGATGACGTGCCACCTCGATCTGGCGCCGACATTGCTCGGTCTGACGGGGGCGCCCGAAGGGCTGCGTCGCCAGATCCTGGGCGAGCGCAAGGGCAAGGATGCGTCGCCGCTACTGGCGGCGCCGGATCGCGCTTCCGTGCACGCGGTGCGCGAGTCGAGCCTTTACTGCTACAGCATGATGCTGTACGCCGATGCGGACTACATCGGCCAGGTGCAGGCGATCCAGCGCGCGCGGGGCTTGTCGGCGCAGGAGAAGGCGAAGCGCACGGCGGCGCTGCACATCGATCTGAACAAGCGCTCCGCGATTCGCGCGATCAACGACGGGCGCTACAAGTTCGCCCGCTATTTTTCGCTGCGCCATCACCACGTGCCACGCACGCTCGACGAGTTGACTGCGATGAACGATCTCGAATTGTTCGATCTTCAGGCCGATCCCCATGAGATGAACAATCTGGCGCGCGATCTGACGGCACACCGGGACATCGTCATGTCGATGAACGAAAAGCTCAATCGTCTCATCGCGCAGGAGGTGGGCGTCGACGACGGGCACTATCTGCCCATCGACAAACCTCACCCCTGGCTGGCGCAACGCGCGATCGAGTAATTGGGGCGTCGGCAAAACCTGCCGTCCCAATGCAAACGAGCCACCCAAGGGCGGCTCGCGGACGTAGCGCAGTCGATGTCGACTTACAGGCCACCCTTCGTCGAGTGCTTCTGGATCAGCTCGATCTTGTAGCCGTCCGGATCTTCGACGAAGGCGATGACCGTGGTGCCGCCCTTGACCGGACCGGCTTCGCGCGTGACCTTGCCGCCCGCGGCGCGGATGGCGTCGCATGCCTTGTACGCGTCGTCGACTTCCACGGCCAGATGACCGAAGGCGGTGCCGATCTCGTACTTGTCCACGCCCCAGTTGTAGGTCAACTCGAGCACGGTATTCTCCGATTCGGGGCCGTAACCGACGAAAGCCAGCGTGTATTTGTATTCGGCGTTCTCGCTCTGGCGCAGCAGTTGCATGCCGAGCACGCGCGTATAGAAGTCGATCGAGCGCTGCAGGTCGCCAACGCGCAGCATGGTGTGGAGCATTCGCATGATGTTTTCACGGTGTGGGGACAACGAAGCCTCGATTGTACCCGCGCCCGTGGGAATGAGCCCAGTTCACGTGGCGTTGAAACAATCTACGCGGTGAGGCTTGCGCGGGCTCGAGGGCGGCAGTGCACGCTCAGAATTCCGGCAGCCATTCGGGGGCGTGCGACTTGAGCGTGTCGCGGGCGGCCTCGAACTCCGGGAAGATCGACGCCACGGCTTGCCAGAAGCGCGGGCCGTGATTCATCTCCTTCAGATGCGCCAGCTCGTGCGCGACCACGTAGTCGATCACGCCCAGCGGGAAGTGAATCAGACGCCAGTTCAGCCGGATGCGCCCATCGGCGCTGCAACTGCCCCAGCGCGTGGCGGCCGACGACAGGCCCAGCGCGCTGTAGCGCACGCCAAGCCGCTCGCCGTAGACCTCCAGGCGCGTCGTGAAGAGCTTGCGGGCTTCCTGTTGCAGCCAGCCCTGCACGCGGTCGCGCATTTGTTCGGCGGCGGCCTGCGGCGGCAGGTCGAGCCACAGCGTATGCGTGTGGATGTCGTATTGCGCTGCGCCGGCGCGCCCGCCCAGCCGCACGGTCAGCGTGTGGCCGAGGTAGGGCAGCGTGGCGCCGTCGGTCCAGCTCACGCGCGGGATCACGCGCCGCGCGGCACGTTCGCGAAATTCGGCGATCTTGTTGAAGATCCACCGCTTCTTCTCGACGATGGCCGCTTCGACGTCGGCCAGCGTGACCCAGCGCGGCGCCGTCACCGCGAGGCCCGACTCGTCGATGATGAAGCCGATGGTGCGGCGCGACGAGCGCTTGAAGCGGTAGTAGAGCGCGTGCCCGTCGAGCATGATCACGCGCTCGCCGTTGGCGGGCGTGCGGCGCGGGCCGGGCGGCGCCTGCAGCGTGTTGGTGTCGGACGGGGAAGGGCTCAATGCGGCCGTGCCGCTGGGTACGGCCGGCGTGATGGGTGCCGGCCGCGCGAGGGGCGCTGGCGGGGCGAGAGGGGAGAGTGTGACGTCGGTGGCGACGCCGTTCGCTTCCGCGCCCGGGCTGCCGAACAGATCGAGCTCCATCTGGGGAGCAGGCGTCTCATGCCGGGATCGGGTGTCGCGGGTAGCGGGCTGGTCTTTCGACATGAGACGGTCTCGGAATGCGGATCAGGTTCGTGGTGTCGCGTCGGAGGTGTCGGTCGCATCGGCGGCGTGCGTCCTCGGTTTCGACGTATAGGCCGCCGGGTCGATGCGCACCATTTCGCGCTCGATCCATTCGGCCACCTCGGCGTTGACGGCTTCGGCCGTGCGGCCTTCGGTCTGGATCACCGGGCCGATCGACACGATCACTTCCCCCGGGTATTTCATGAACGAATTGCGCGGCCAGACGCGTCCTGCATTATGCGCCACGGGCACGACGGGCGTGCCGGTGGTCGCGGCCAGACGCGCGCCGCCGGATTTGTACTTGTTGCGCGAACCGGTCTTCGTGCGCGTGCCTTCGGGGAACATGATGATCCATGCGCCCTCGGCGAGCCGCAGCCGGCCTTGCTGGACGACGGATTGGAACGCATCCGTGCCCTTGCTGCGATCGATGTGGATCATGCTCAGCAGGCCCAGCGCCCAGCCGAAGAACGGCACATAGAGCAGTTCGCGCTTGAAGACGTAGCACAGCGGGCGCGACATGAGCGCGGGCAACGCGATAGTCTCCCACGCCGACTGGTGCTTCGACAGGATGATCGCCGGCGTGTCCGGCAGGTTCTCGCGGCCGATCACGCGGTAGCGGATGCCGCACAGCGCCTCGGCCACGCGCAGCACCACCCGGCACCAGCCCACCGCGAACCAGTAGCGTTGCACGCGCGACAGGAACGGGAACGAGACGATGCACGCGATCGCATAGGGGACCGTCCAGACGATCAGGAAGATGAAGAACAGAATCGAGCGGAGTCGCAGCATCGGTGGGGTGTGTCGGTATGAGTCGCCTGAGCGATTGTCCTATGCCATTCGATGGCCGTCTTGCGTGATGCGGCGGCCGCCGTTCATGCGCCTTTGGTCTCTGCCTGGGCGAGCAAGTCGGTCACGAACGCCGCCAGGTTGTCGTGAACGCGCGTGCCCTCGGGCAGATCGCCGGCCGCCAGCGTCTTTCGGCCCTTGCCGGTGAGCACGAGGTGGGGCTGCGCGCCCACGGCGGCAGCGGCCTGCAGATCGCGCAGCGAATCGCCCACGGCCGGCACGCCGGTCAGGTCGATCTCGTAGCGTCGCGCGATTTCCTGGAACAGCCCCGGCTTAGGCTTGCGGCAATCGCAGGCGTCGGCCGACGTGTGCGGACAGAAGAATACCGCGTCGATGCGCCCGCCGGCGGCGGCGATCAGCTTCGACATCTTCGCGTGCATCGCGCCCAGCGTCGCCATGTCGAACAGCCCGCGGCCAACGCCCGACTGGTTCGTCGCGACCACCACCCGGTAGCCGGCCTGGTTCAGCCGGCCGATGGCCTCGAGGCTGCCGGGCAGCGGCACCCATTCGTCGGTCGACTTGATGAACTGGTCGGAGTCGGCGTTGATCACGCCGTCCCGGTCGAGAATTACCAGTTTGCGAGCGGCGGGGCCGAGGGTGCGGTCTTTGCGCGAATCCATGTGCGAGCGTCGGAGGCGAAGTGATGCGAAGAGATTATGCGGCGAGCTTCGACAGGTCGGCCACCTGGTTCATCTGCACGTGCAGTTGCCACAGCAGCGCGAGGCGGTTGTTGCGAAGCGTCTCGTCCTCGGCCATCACCATCACGTCGTTGAAGAACGCATCGACGGCGTCGCGCAACTGGGCCAGCGCCGACAGGGCCTGGGTGTACTCGTGCGCCTGCGAGTGGCGCGTGAGCTCGGGCGTGACTTTCTGCAGCGCGGCATGGAGCGCGATTTCGGCCGGCTCCACGAGCGCCGATTCGTGTACCTTGCCCTCGGCCGGATGCGCCGTCTTCTTGAGGATGTTGCCGATGCGCTTGTTGGCCGCCGCGAGGGCTTCGGCCTGAGGCAGCGCCGAGAACGCGCGCACGGCCTCCAGCCGGTCGAGCAGGTCGCCCAGGCTCGCGTCCATCGCATGCGGGTGCGCAAGCACGGCCTCGATGTCGTTCGCCGCGTAGCCGCGCTCGCGCAGATAGCCGCGCAGGCGATCGAGCACGAAGGCTTCCACGTCTGCCAGATAGCCCGACTCGGCCACACCGGAAGCGAACTGCGCGTAGGCCGCTTTCAGCAGGTCCCGGAGCATGAGCGGCAGGCGCTTTTCCACGAGCATGCGCACGACGCCGAGCGCATGGCGGCGCAGCGCGAACGGATCCTTCTCGCCGGTCGGTTGCAGGCCGATGCCCCAGATGCCCACCAGCGTCTCGAGCTTGTCGGCCAGCGCCACGACCGTGCCGGTATAGCCGGCGGGCAGCGCGTCGCCCGCAAAGCGCGGTTGATAGTGCGCCGAGCAGGCGAGTGCGACGGCGGACGGCTCGTTGTCGTGACGGGCGTAGTACGTGCCCATCGTGCCTTGCAGTTCGGGGAACTCGCCGACCATGTCGGTCAACAGATCGGCTTTCGCGAGCAGCGCGCCGCGTTGGGCGAGCTCGGTCAGCGGGCGGTCGCGATCGTCCGCCTGCGCTGTCTCGTCGCCGAGTTCGGCGAGTGTGAGATTGCCCCCGAGCATCTGCGCGATCGCACCGGCGAGCTTGACGAGGCGCTCGGTGCGCGCCAGCTGCGAGCCCAGTTTGTTGTGATACACGACGTTGGCCAACTGCGGCACGCGCTCGGCAAGCGTCTTCTTCTTGTCCTGCTCGAAGAAGAACTTCGCATCGGCCAGACGCGGGCGCACCACGCGCTCGTTGCCCGTGATGATCTGCTCGGGATGCGCGGTGGCGATGTTCGAGACGATCAGGAAGCGATTCGTCAGACGGCCGCCCTCGGCGAGCGGCTTGTCCGTCAGGGCGAAATACTTCTGGTTCGTCTGCATCGTGAGAATCAGACATTCCTGCGGCACGGCGAGGAATTCCTTCTCGAAGTGGCAGGCGTAGATCGCGGGCCATTCGACGAGCGCGGTGACTTCGTCGAGCAGCGCGTCCGGCATGACCACGTGGTCGCTGCCGGCCGTCGCGAGCAATTGCTCGCGGATGGCGTCGCGGCGGCCCGTGAAGCTGGCGAGCACCTTGCCCTCGCTCTCCAGCGTCGCCGCGTAGGCATCGGCATTGGCGACGACGACTTCACCCCTGGAGAGGAAGCGGTGACCTTGCGTCTTGTTACTCGACGTAAGGCCGATGGCCGTGGCCGGCACGATCGTCTCGCCGTGCAGGGCGATGAGGCCGTGCACCGGACGCACGAACTGCACCGTCTCGCCGTCCGGGCGCTGATAGCTCATCACCTTCGGGATCGGCAGCTTGCCGAGCGTTTCATCGAGCGCGGCCTGCAGTGCGTCGGCCAACCGGGCGCCCGCGGCGGTGTAGGTGTGGAAGAACGCTTCGGCCTTGCCGTCCATCGCGCGCTCCAGGCTCGCGAGCGGCAGGTCCGCGAAACCCATGGCGGCGAGTTTCTTGGCCAGCGGCGGCGTGGGGTTGCCGTTGGCGTCCAGCGCCACGGACACGGGCAGCACCTTCGCGCGGATGGTGGCGTCGGGCGCGCGCTCGAGCACGTTCGAGATCGAGACGGCGAGGCGGCGCGGCGTGGCGTAGGGCGTCACGACGCTCTCGCCCGTGACGAGCCCGCGCGCGCGCAGGCCGTTGGCGATGCCGTCGGCAAACGCGTCACCCAGACGCGCCAGCGCCTTCGGCGGCAATTCTTCGGTCAGCAGTTCGACCAGCAGGGTGCGTTGTGCGGTGCTCATCATGCGGCTTGCGTTTGGTGTTGGGCGGCGGGGGCGTTGAGCATCGGGAAGCCGAGCTTCTCGCGCGAGGCGTAGTAGGCCTGGGCGACCAGACGCGAGAGCGCCCGGATGCGGCCGATGTAGGCCGCGCGTTCGGTCACCGAGATGGCGCCGCGCGCGTCGAGCAGGTTGAACGTGTGCGCGGCCTTGAGGATCATTTCGTAGGCGGGCAGCGCCAGTTCGGCCTCGATGAGGCGCTTCGCTTCGCTCTCGTAGTTGTCGAAGAAGCCGAACAGCATCGTCTGATTCGAATGCTCGAAGTTGTAGGTCGACTGCTCGACTTCGTTCTGGTGGAACACGTCGCCATAGGTCAGGCGGCGCTTGACGGGGCCGTTGGCCGTCTGCTCCTCCCACTCGGTCCACACGAGGTCGTACACGTTCTCGACCTGTTGCAGATACATGGCCAGACGCTCGATGCCGTAGGTGATTTCGCCCAGCACCGGCTTGCAGTCGAGGCCGCCGACCTGCTGGAAGTAAGTGAACTGGGTCACTTCCATGCCGTTGAGCCAGACTTCCCAGCCCAGGCCCCAGGCGCCGAGCGTGGGGTTTTCCCAGTCGTCCTCGACGAAGCGCACGTCGTTCTCGGTCAGATCCAGGCCGAGCGCGCGCAGCGAACCCAGATACAGGTCGAGAATGTTCTCCGGCGCCGGCTTGAGCACCACCTGGTACTGGTAGTAGTGCTGCATGCGGTTCGGATTCTCACCGTAACGGCCATCCTTGGGACGGCGCGACGGCTGCACATAGGCGGCGCGCCACGGCTCCGGGCCGATCGCGCGCAGGAACGTGGCAGTGTGCGAGGTGCCGGCGCCGACCTCCATGTCGTAAGGCTGGAGCAACGCACAGCCTTGCTTGTCCCAGTAATCCTGCAACGTCAGGATGACTTGTTGAAAGGTAAGCATGATGAATTCGCGCGGACGAACAGGGAAAAATGCGGATTTTGCGCAGTCTGCTGGCCCGGCCGCGAGCGCGGCCAGCGGACTAAAACGTTGAATTTTAGCGGGAATTCGACCCGAATGGGGGGTTGCCGCCCAGTGCGAGCGGCAACAGGGGGATTTTCACGTCCGCCGGCATCGCGTCAGCGCTTGCGGCGCGTCATCGCCAGACCCAGGCCCAGGGCGACGATGGCAAGGCCCAGCGCGGGTCCATTGCCGAAACGCACGTAGGGAGTGAGGCCGCTGTACGGCTGCACGCTGCCGGTGAGCGCGCCGGTGGTCATCGTCGGCAGACGGCCCTGTACGCGCCCGTGGGCGTCGATGATGGCGCTCGCGCCCGTATTGGTCGCGCGCAGCATCGGGCGACCCGTCTCGAGCGTGCGCATGCGCGCGATCTGCAAATGCTGGTCGAGCGCGATGGTATCGCCAAACCAGGCCAGGTTGGTCGCGTTGGCCAGTACGGTGGCGGGCTCGGCAACCTCGCGCAGCGAGCGTGCGATCTCTTCGCCGAACAAGTCCTCGTAGCAGATGTCGAGCGCCACGCGCTGCCCCCGCACAGGGAAGCCGGACGGCGTGGCGGTGCCGCGCCGAAAGTCGCCCAGCGGGATGTGCATCATTTCGACGAACCAGCGAAAGCCCCAGGGGATGAACTCGCCGAAGGGCACGAGGTGATGCTTGTCGTAACGATAGAGCGTCTGGTCGCGCGGCGTCACGCCGAACAGGCTGTTGGTCAGGTCGGTCGGTCCCCGCTCGGTGAGCGTGGCGCCCACGGCGCCCAGCACCACGTGAGAGCCGGTGCGATCGGCAAACTCGCGCACGGGGCCGGCCACTTCGGGCGGGATGCCCTGCAGCAGCACGGGGAAGGCCGTCTCCGGCGTGATGATCAGATCGGCCGGCGCCGCGACGATCATGTCGCGATACATCGCCATGGCGTGCTCGATGCCGGCGCGCTCGAATTTCATGTCCTGCGCCACGTTGCCTTGCAGCAGACGCACGGTGAGCGGCGTGCCCGACGGGCTCGTCCACGCGTGCCGCGCCAGTCCCGCGCCGGCGCCCAGCAATATCAGCACGCCGAGCACGGCCGCGAGGCGCCGGGCCGGGCGCGCGCCGGCGTGCGCGGGCAGCACGCCGCGCGCGAGCCATGCCGCCGCGAGCGCGGCGAGCCCACCGATGCCGTAGACGCCCACGAGCGGCGCGAAGCCGGCAAGCGGGCCGTCGACGTGGGCGTAGCCGGGCGAGAGCCACGGGAAGCCGGTGAAGACAGTGCCGCGCAGCCATTCGGCAAGCGTCCAGGCGCCGGCGAAGGCGAGCGCGCGCCAGGGGCCGGTCGCCCCCACCCAGCGGGTGAAGAACGCCGCGAGCGCCGGGTAGATCGCGAGATAGACCGAGAACAGGACGACTGCCGCGCCGGCCATCGCGCCGGGCATGCCGCCATACGTGTGCATGCTGATGTAGAGCCACCAGATGCCCGAGACGAACGACGCCACGCCGAAGCCGCCCCCGAGCCACAATGCGTCACGACGCGAGGCGGTGCGCTCGACGAGCGCGAACAGCGCGGCGGCGGCGAGCAGTTGCAGCCACCACGCGTCGCGTGGCGCGAAGGCGAGCGTTTGGGCGATACCGGCCAGACCGGCGAGCGCACGCGCACGCCAGGCCGGCCACGAGCGCCGCTCGGGCGCGTGGACGGTCATTTCCTGCATGGATCGATGGAGGATTACTCGGGCTGAACGGCCGGCGCCGGCTCCACGCGCCGCAGCAGCAGCATGTGGATCTGGCGGCCGTCGGCGCGCAGCACCTCGAACACGAGATTGCCGATGCGCAAACGTTCGCCGCGACGGGGCACACGACCGAACTGGTGCGTGATCATACCGCCGATCGTGTCGTTCTCGGGGTCGACGAACTGGGTGCCGAACGCCTCGTTGAACTGCTCGATCTCGGTGAGCGCGCGGATGCGATACGTGCCGTCCGGTGCGGCGATGATGTTGTCTTCTTCCTCGTCGAAGTCGTACTCGTCCTCGATGTCGCCGACGATCTGTTCGAGCACGTCCTCGATGGTGATGAGGCCGGCCACGCCGCCATATTCATCCACGACGATGGCGATGTGATTGCGGTTGACGCGAAAGTCGTGCAGCAGCACGTTCAGGCGCTTCGACTCCGGAATGAACACGGCCGGGCGCAGCATGTCGCGCACGTCGAAATCGTGATTGGCGTAGTAACGCAGCAGGTCCTTCGCGAGCAGGATGCCGATGATGTTGTCGCGGTTGCCTTCGTAGACCGGATAGCGCGAGTGCGCTTGCTCCAGCACGAACGGCATGAACTCTTCGGGCGTCTGTTCGATGTTGACGGCGTCCATCTGCGCGCGCGGCACCATGATGTCGCGCGCGCACAGATCGGCCACCTGGAATACGCCCTCGATCATCGCCAGGGAATCGGCGTCCATCAGGTTGCGGGCGTGAGCGTCTTGCAGAATTTCGAGCAACTCTGCACGCGACTCCGGCTCCGGGGAAATCAGATCGGTGAGGCGTTCGAGCAGAGAGCGAGGTTTGTCGGTTTTCTTTGGACCGGGTCGACTGGGATAAGGGTCGTTCATGACGGCGCGTCCAAGTTGGGCGGACGCCGAGCTGTTACAGGAAGCTCAAGGATACAACAAATGCGCGGCGGTGCTGCGACAGCCGGTCGCATTGCCGGGGCGGCGGCCCGGCCGCGCGGCGCACGGAATTACGGCGTATTGCGGCGCGCACCGCAGCGGTGCAGCACGGCTTCGAGCGCCGGATCGGGCATGCCGGCCTCGCGCAGCGCCTTGACCGTGCGCGCCACGTAGTCGTGGGTGGTGCCGTAGCGTCCCTGCGCCTGCTCGAACACCTGGCGGATGATGTCGTCGGGCAGCCGGCCCGCGTAACTCTGCACGTCGCGGCGCATCACGAAAGCCAGCGCCGACACGGTGCGGCCGTCGGCGAGCGCGCAATTGAGCCACGCGGGACGGTACGAACCCATGGCCATCTCGCGATACCAGAGCGTCTCGAGCCGCTCGCGGGCCCCGGCCGCCGCGAGCCGCATCGCTACGCCGGCGCACGAGCCGCCGCGGTCGAGCGCGAGCACCAGTCCCGGGCGCTCCGGTGTGCCCCGGTTGACGCGCGACCACAGGTACAGGCCGCGATGATAGCCGTACACGCGGCCGTGCAGGCTTTCCTCGATGGGCAGACCGGGATTCCAGATGAGCGAGCCATACGCGAAGATCCACAGATCCTGCCGGCCGTCCCAGCCGGTGAGGGCGGCGTCGAGCGACGAGGCGAGTTCTTCGGGGCTCAGATGGCGGCCCAGGCCGATGTCCGGCGGATATTGCGTACACCCCGGCCCCCACGATGCGCTGGCCGGTGCGGGCTCGGGGGCGGTCGGGCGCTCGGGATTGCGGTCCATGCGGTTCTGGCGGTGTCGGGTCAGGCCCGGCGCGCGCGGGCGGGCGCCTTTGCTGCCGGTTTGGCGGTTTTCGCGGGAACGGCGCCTGCGGGCGCGGCCGCTGCGGGCTTCTCCGACGCGTAGGGATCGGCATAGCCGAGCCCGGCGAGAATCTCCGTCTCGAGCCCCTCCATCTCCTGCGCCTCGTCGTCGTCCTCGTGGTCGTAGCCTTGCGCGTGGAGCACGCCGTGTACGATCAGATGCGCGTAGTGCGCTTCGAGCGCGATGCCTTGTTCGTTCGCCTCGCGCTCGACGACCGGGCAGCACAGCACGATGTCGCCGCTCACCGGATCGCTCTCGTGCTGCGCGTATGCGAACGTGAGTACGTTCGTGGCGTAATCCTTGCCGCGATAGCCGCGATTGAGTTCCTGGCCTTCCTCGGCGTCGACGAAGCGCAGCGTGAGTTCCGCGTCGGCCAGCAGCGCTGCCTGCACCCAGCGGCGCAGGCGCGCGCGCGTGAGCAGCGCCTTGTGCGCGGCGAAGTCCGCGCCGGCCACGAACTGGCTCGTCAGCGTGAGCGCGTGGCGCGGCGCCGCGGCGCTCATGCCTTGCCTCGCGGCGCGCGCGCGGTGCGCAGTTCCTGCTCGGTCGATGCGGGCAGGTCCAGGCCGGCTTCGGTGTGCTGGGCGTGCGCGTCGTAGGCCTCGACGATGCGCGCGACGAGCGGGTGGCGCACCACGTCCACGCTGGTAAAGCGCGTCATGGCGATGCCGCGCACGTTCTTCAGGATGAGTTGCGCCTCCATCAGCCCGCTCTTCTGGCCGCGAGGCAGGTCCACCTGCGTGGTATCGCCGGTGACGACGGCCTTGCTGCCGAAGCCAATGCGCGTGAGGAACATCTTCATCTGCTCGGGCGTGGTGTTCTGCGCCTCGTCCAGGATGATGAACGCGTGGTTGAGCGTGCGCCCGCGCATGTACGCGAGCGGCGCGATCTCGATCATCTGCTTCTCGAAGTACTTCTGCGTCTTGTCGAAGCCGAGCAGATCGTAGAGCGCGTCGTAGAGCGGGCGCAGGTACGGGTCGACCTTCTGGGCGAGATCGCCCGGCAGGAAGCCCAGACGCTCGCCCGCTTCCACGGCCGGGCGCGTGAGCACGATGCGCTTGACGGCGTCGCGCTCGAGCGCGTCCACGGCGCACGCCACGGCGAGATACGTCTTGCCGGTGCCGGCCGGGCCGATGCCGAAGGTCACATCGTGCGAGAGGATCTGCTTGAGATACTCGCGCTGCGCCGGCGTGCGGCCGTGCAGGTCGCTGCGCCGCGTGTGCAGCACCGGCGAGCCGTCTTCCGACTCGCCCGTGGCGAACGGGTTGTCGTCGCCATGGCGCACGCTCGGGACGTGCCCTTGCCGGGTCTCCACGAGGCCGAGCTGGATGTCGTCGACCGACAGCGGCTCGCTGGCGCGGTTGTAGAAGCTCTCGAGGGCCTGTGTGGCGACTACGGCGCTCTTGCCGCGAATGGAGAAGCGATGGCCGCGCCGCGAGATCGAGACGTCGAGCGCCTGTTCGATCTGGCGCAGGTTTTCGTCGAGCGGGCCACAGAGGTTGGCCAGACGGCGGTTGTCGTCGCGCGGGGCGGTGAATTCCTGGGTGGGTGCTTTCAAGATGGTCCGGCCGGATGCCTGTTCAGGTCAGTCGAGCGAGTCGTCGGGCGGCGGGTGCGCAGCGGCGGTACGCCGGTCCGCTGGCATCGCGCCCGTTCATGTTCGCGGCTTCGTTCAGTGCGTGGTGGCCAGTTCGCCGCGCAGCGAGTGCGGGTAGGCGAACGTGATCACCACGTCGGTCATCTGACCGATCAGCGCGGCGCGCTGCGCCTCGGGGACCGGGAAGTTGACCACGCGGTTGTTCTCCGTGCGGCCCTGCAGCTCGTTCGGATCCTTGCGCGAAACGCCTTCGACCAGAATCCGCTGGCGCGAGCCGACCATGCGCTGGCTGATGCGCGCGGCGTTCTCTTCGATCACGGCCTGCAGGTGTTGCAGGCGCCGCAGCTTCACTTCGCGCGGCGTGTCATCCGGCAGGTTGGCCGCCGGCGTGCCGGGGCGCGGGCTGTAGATGAACGAGAAGCTCGTGTCGTAGCCGATCTCGTGGATCATCGCCATGAGTTTGTCGAAGTCTTCCTCGGTCTCGCCGGGGAAGCCGACGATGAAGTCCGACGACATCGACATGTCGGGACGCACCTGGCGCAGGCGACGGATGATGGACTTGTACTCCAGCACCGTATAGCCACGCTTCATGGCCGAGAGCACGCGATCGGCGCCGTGCTGCACGGGCAGATGCAGGTGGCTCACGAGCTTGGGCACCTTGGCGTAGGTGTCGATCAGGCGTTGCGTGAATTCCTTCGGATGGCTCGTCGTGTAACGAATGCGCTCGATGCCCGGCACTTCGGCCACGTATTCGATGAGCAGCGCGAAGTCGGCGATTTCACCGTCGGCCATCAGGCCGCGATAGGCATTCACGTTCTGGCCCAGCAGCGTGACTTCGCGCACGCCCTGCTCGGCGAGACCGGCGATTTCGGTGAGCACGTCCTCGAACGGGCGAGAGACCTCGTCGCCGCGCGTGTACGGCACCACGCAGTAGCTGCAGTATTTCGAGCAGCCTTCCATGATCGACACGAACGCGGTCGGGCCTTCCACCTTGGCCGGCGGCAGATGGTCGAACTTCTCGATCTCCGGGAACGAGATGTCGACCTGCGCGCGACCCGTCGCGCGGCGCGCCTCGAGCATCTGCGGCAGGCGATGCAGCGTTTGCGGGCCGAACACCACGTCCACGTAGGGCGCGCGCTGCACGATCGCGGCGCCTTCCTGGCTCGCCACGCAGCCGCCGACGCCGATCACCAGCTCCGGCTTGATTTCCTTGAGGGCGCGCATGCGGCCCAGGTCCGAGAATACCTTCTCCTGCGCCTTTTCGCGCACCGAGCAGGTGTTGAACAGAATGACGTCGGCGTCTTCGGGAGTGTCCGTCTTTTCGAGGCCTTCCGCCGCGCCGAGCACGTCCGCCATCTTGTCGGAGTCGTACTCGTTCATCTGACAGCCGAACGTCTTGATGTAAATCTTCTTTGCCATTGAGTGTGCGCCGTTCGCAGTGGTTGACCTGGGGGCGTCCGTTCTGGATGTTTCAGGGGTTCAGTTTCGTGGGGCCGCGGGAGAAAAGCGGCGGCCCAAACGCAAAAGCCGGCGTGGCCGGCCTGTCCGGACCTCCTGGCGGGGCCGGTGTGTGGTGCACGCATTATACCGCGTGCACCGTCCAGGCGCGGCACGCCTAGCGGTTGTCCTTCATTGCCGCGGCGATGGCGCGAATGTTGTGCTGGAACAACTGGAGATATGTCGACGCTTCGGGGTTCTGCGACAGGGCGTCGGAGTAGAGCTTGCCGTCGACCGTGACCTTGGCGTCGTGGGCAATGCGCTGGATCAGACGGGGATTCGAGATGTTCTCCATGAACACCGCGCGGATGCCGGTGCGGCGGATCACGCGGATCAGGTTGGCGACGTCCCTGGCGCTCGCCTCGCTTTCGGTCGATACGCCTTCGGGCGCCACGAACCTGATGCCGAAACGCTGGCCGAGGTAGCCGAACGCGTCGTGCGAGGTCAGCACCACGCGGCGCGCCGGCGCAATCGGCGCGAGCTGCTTGTTGGCCCAGGTGATGAGATCGTCGAGCGCGCCGCGGTAGTTCTTCGCCCGCTCGGCGTAGTACGCGCGCCCGGCCGGGTCGGCCTGCGACAGGGCGGCGGCGATGTTGTCCACCATCGTCTTCACGCGCTCCGGGTCCTGGAACATGTGCGGGTCGGCCACCGTGCGACCCTCGTCGAGCATCGTGCGCGGCTTGAGGCCCCGGGTCACGGTGACGAGCGTGCCGGCGTAGTGGCTCGACTTGATCAGGCGCGGCAGCCAGCCTTCGAAGCCCAGGCCGTTTACGAAGAACAGCTTCGTGCCGGAGATCCGGGCCACGTCCGCGGGCGTCGGCTCGTAGACGTGCGTGTCCTGGTCGGGGCCCACGAGCGTGGTGACGTCGACGCGGTCGCCGCCGACCACTTTCACGATGTCGGAGAGGATGCTGAAGCTCGCGCCGACGGGCAGACGTGTGTCCTGCGCACGCGCCGGGGCGGCGAACGCCAGCGCGAGGGCGAACCCCGCGGCGAGAAGCGTTGCCAGCCACGACCCGCGGCCCGATTTTTCCAATCCGAACATGTTTTCCTCTCTCAAAGCGCCGGGGCACCGGACGTGCCGGACCGGCCCGACGAGGCAAGCAGCGCGCCTAGATAGGCGATGCCCGCCGTCAAAACGATGGCCGGTCCCGAAGGACAGGCCAGGTAATACGAAATCAACAGGCCGATCACGCTCGACGCGCTTGCCACGACCCACGCGACGAGCAGCATGCCGGGCAGCGTGCGGGCAAGCAGCCGTGCCGCGGCGGCCGGCAGCATCATGAGCCCTACGGCCATGAGCGTGCCCATCGCCTGGAAACCCGCGACCAGGTTCATCACCGTGAGCACCGTGAAGCCGAGGTGGTAGCGCAGCACGCTCCCGCCTCGGCCTTGACCGAGGAACGCCGGGTCGGCGCTATCGAGCACGAGACCGCGATAATGCCATCCGAACCACAACAGCGTCACGGAGGCGATCGCGGCGACGAGCAGCAGCGACGGATCGTCCACCGCCAGCACCGAGCCGAATAACAAATGCATCAGGTCGACGCTGTTGCCCCACTTGGAGACGATCACCACGCCGCCCGCGAGCGCCAGCAGATAGAAGCCGGCGAACGAGGCACCTTCGTCCAGGCGCGTGCGGCGGCTCGAGACGCCCGCGAGCAGCGCGACGAGCAGCCCCGCCGCCATGCCCCCGCCCGCCATCCACGGCAGCGACAGGCCGCCGATCAGGTAGCCGATGGCCGCACCGGGCAGCACCGCGTGCGAGAGCGAGTCGCCCATCAGGCTCATGCGCCGCAGCAGCAGGAACACGCCCACGGGCGTGCAGCCGAGCGACAGCGCGAGACTGCCGACGAGCGCGTGGCGCATGAAGTCGAATTCCGCGAACGGACCGATGAGCAGACTCACCACCTGACTCACCGCCGGCCTCCCGGAGCGGGTGATGCGCGCTGCGCCGTCGCTGGCCGCGGCGCGAACGCCGTGTAGCCGCCCGCACCCCACAGGCCGCCATGGTCGCCGCCATGGTCACCGCCGTTCGGCGTGCGGCCCTCCCGCGCACCGCGGCCGCCATAGAGGCAGTCGGCCGGTGCGCCGGCGGCCATCAGCCGGCCGGCGATCACGGCCACGTATTCGAAGCGGTCCATCACCAGCGGCAGGTCGTGGAGCACGGTCACCACCGTGCGGCCCTCGCTGCGCCATTGATCCAGCAAGGCCAGCAACAGTTCCGCAGATGGGACGTCGATGCCGGTGAGCGGTTCGTCCAGCAAAACGACCGGCGTGTCCTCGACGATCAGCCGGGCGAAGCGCGCCCGCTGCCATTGCCCGCCGGACAGGGCTTCGAGCGCCTGGGCGCGCTTGTCGGCCAGCCCGACGCGGGCGAGCGCCTCGTGGGCTCGCCCGAATTCCTCGCGGCTGAGACGGCGCGCGTCGCCGGTGCGGCGCCAGGTGCCGGTGAGGACATATTCCTCGACGCACATGGGGAAGCGGTGATCGGTCTCGGGACGCTGCGACAGATACGCCACCGCCGCGTCGCTGACGACTTCGCCGCTCGACGCTTTCTGCAACCCGGCGAGCGCGCGCAGCAGGGTGGTCTTGCCCCCGCCGTTCGGCCCGACCACGGCGCTCAGCACGCCCGGTGCGAACGTGATGCTCACCGCTTCGAGCGCCACGTTCGGCCCGTAGCGCACCGACAGGTCGCGACAGCCGATCACGAGCCTACCCCTTGCAGCGCCCAGTAGACGAGCGCCCACAGCGGGGCGAGCACCAGCAGCGTCAGGGCGGTGCGCTCCCAGCCGGCGAGACGGTAGAGCCAAACGGAAAAGCGGATCATGAGCGGGACGATGCGCAGGCAAGCCGAGCGGATTGCAACTGGATAATAAATGCAACAAAGTTGCATTATTGCACGAAATATCGCGGCGGCGTATTGGAGCCGACTATTGGCGCCAACATCGGGGCGAATATATCGAGCGCGCATGCGGAGCAGATATATGGGGGAATGCCGACGCGAACCTCGGGGCGAATATCGGGGAATGTCCGGGGAATGCCGACGCGAACCTTGGCGCGAACCTCGGGGCGAATATCGGGGACCAAGCACTCGAAAGCGGCGCGCCGGCAGTGCGAGGGCGGATCGGGCCGACGCGCCGCCGGCAGCAGGGCGGCGCGCCGCGGCGGCCATGCTGGCGTGCCGAAGCCCGCTGCGGCGGGCGATCACGGGCGGCTACACAAGACGTTACATATCGGGGCAGCATATTTTTGCGAACCGGCGTAACATGGGTTCACGCTCGGTCGACTGGCACGCTGTTCGCTTCATTCCAGAGATCGGCAATATGCAAGGCATCGATGAGACGGTGGCATGGTGCGGCGCAAGGTGACGCGGGGAGCATCCCGCGCATCGGGCGGACCGTGCGGCAACATGCCGTTACCGCCGAGGAGGTTTTCCCGTTCGATCATCCGGCCCCCGACTTTCCGCTCGCGGATTCTGCCTTCGCGGCACGACGTTCGCCCGACCATCGCGACCCGCGCACTCGCGACGCTCGCTCAGGAAAGCAATTCTCTCGCGCCCACGTCTTCGCATTGCGTCGACGTCGTCGGGCCACCCACTTTTTTCACGAAAACCCGGCACATCGTGCACTGAATCTTTCCGCTGAATTCTGCCGGATAGATAGGATTCCGTAATGAATTCACGTTGCGACGGAGGCGATTCGAAATGCAGGCAAACCCGAATGCGCAGTGCGTGCGAGATGGCGTCGAAAATCGCTCGAATTTTGGCATGATTCGCGCAACATGCGCAGTGCGTAGATGACGCGGAAACCCTTGTGCGATGCGGGTTATCGCGATTGCTTAGCGCTGCGGAAAATATCTAGCGACAGTTTTTTTGTTTTGTGCATATGATGAGTAAACGGTTGCAATTTCCAGCGACAAGTTTAAAGTCAACCTAAACCGATTTTGAGTCGTTCATGTGAGGGAGGGGACAGTGCGAAGGGTTTCGCGACAGTCGCTCCGGCATGCAGTGAGCCAGGTCGAAACCATTGCGCAGTCATCCGAGTCTTAGGCAACAGAGCGGGCATCGCGTCGCGGTGTTTTCCGATGAAGCGGGGGTGAGGCATATGGATATTTTCAGCCACTACACGACACGTTTCGAAGCACGCAAGGAGGAGGAGTACAGCATCCAGGAATACCTGGAGATCTGTAAGAAGGATCCCACGGCCTATGCCACGGCGGCCGAACGGATGTTGCGCGCCATCGGTGAGCCCGAGCTCATCGACACGCACCACGACCCGCGACTCTCGCGGCTGTTCTCGAACAAGATCATCAAGATCTACCCGGCGTTTCGCGACTTCTACGGCATGGAAGACACGATCGAGCAGATCGTGTCGTTCTTCAAGCACGCCGCGCAGGGTCTCGAGGAACGCAAGCAGATCCTCTATCTGCTCGGGCCCCCGGGGGGCGGCAAGTCGTCGCTGGCCGAGAAGCTCAAGGCGCTGATGGAGGACGTGCCCATCTATTGCCTGAAGGGATCGCCGGTGCACGAATCGCCTCTGGGTCTGTTCTCGCCCGAGGAAGACGGCAAGATTCTGGAAGAGGACTTCGGCATTCCGGTGCGGTATCTGAACACGATTCCGTCGCCGTGGGCCACCAAGCGTTTGAACGAGTTCAACGGCGACATCACAAAATTTCGCGTGGTGAAGGTGCGCCCGTCGGTGCTCCAGCAGATCGCGATCGCCAAGACCGAGCCGGGTGACGAGAACAACCAGGACATCTCGTCGCTCGTGGGCAAGGTCGACATCCGCAAGCTCGAGGAGTATCCGCAGGACGACCCGGACGCCTATTCGTATTCCGGCGGCCTGTGCCTGGCCAACCGCGGCCTGCTCGAATTCGTCGAGATGTTCAAGGCGCCCATCAAGGTGCTGCACCCGCTGCTCACCGCCACGCAGGAGGGCAACTACAAGGGAACGGAGGGGTTCGGTGCGATTCCCTTCGACGGCATCGTGCTCGCGCACTCGAACGAGGCGGAGTGGCAGAGCTTCAAGGGCAACCGCAACAACGAGGCTTTTCTCGATCGCATCTACATCGTGAAGGTGCCGTACTGCCTGCGCGTGACCGACGAGGTGAAGATCTACGAGAAGCTCGTGAAGAACAGCTCGCTCGCCAACGCGCCGCGCGCGCCGAACGTGCTCAAGATGCTGGCCCAGTTCGCCGTGCTCACGCGTCTGAAGGAGCCGGAGAATTCCAACATCTTCTCCAAGGTCCGCGTCTACGACGGTGAGAACCTCAAGGACATCGACCCGAAGGCGAAGTCGTATCAGGAATACCGCGACTACGCCGGGGTGGACGAAGGGATGACGGGCATGTCCACGCGCTTCGCGTTCAAGGTGCTCTCGAAGGTCTTCAACTTCGACAACACCGAAGTGGCGGCCAACCCGGTGCATCTGCTCTACGTGCTCGAGCAGCAGATCGAGCGCGAGCAGTATCCGAGCGAAGTCGAGAAGCGCTATCTGGCCTATATCAAGGAGTATCTGACCGCGCCGTTCGTGGAGTTCATCGGCAAGGAAATTCAGACCGCGTACCTGGAGTCGTATTCCGAGTACGGCCAGAACATTTTCGATCGCTATGTGAATTTCGCGGATCTCTGGATTCAGGATCAGGAGTATCGCGATCCTAACACCGGCGAGATTCTCGATCGCACGGCGCTCAACGACGAGCTGGAGAAGGTCGAGAAGCCGGCCGGCATCACGAACCCGAAGGATTTCCGCAACGAGATCGTGAACTTCGTCCTGCGCGCGCGCGCCAACAACGCGGGCAAGAATCCGCTCTGGACGAGCTACGAGAAGCTGCGGGCCGTCATCGAAAAGCGCATGTTCTCGACCACGGAAGATCTCCTGCCGGTGATCTCCTTCAACGCGAAGTCTTCCAAGGAGGATCAGGAAAAGCACGCCAACTTCGTCAACCGGATGGTGGAAAAAGGCTATACCCCGAAGCAGGTCCGCCTGCTCGTGGAATGGTATCTGCGCGTGCGCAAATCCTCGTAATCCATCGGGGCCACTATGTCAGCAATCATCGACAGACGGCAAAACGGCAAGAACAAAAGCGCCATCAATCAGCAACGGTTCATCAAACGCTACCGCGAGCAGATTCGTCGTGCGGTCGCGAAGGCGGTGGGCGGGCGCAAGATCACCGACATCGATGGCAGCGGACAGGTCTCGATCCCGGTCAAGGACATCTCGGAGCCGTTGTTCCACCACGGGCCTGGCGGGCGTCGGGAGATGGTGCATCCCGGCAATCGCGAGTTCGTGGTGGGCGACAACTTCGAGCGTCCGCCATCGGGCGCGGGTGGCGGCGGCAGCCGCGCCAGCGATTCGGGCGAGGGCGAGGACGATTTCGTCTTCAACCTCTCGCGCGAGGAATTCCTGAAGTTTTTCTTCGAGGACATGGCCCTGCCGGACCTCGCGAAACGCCGGCTCGCCCAGATTCCGGAGTTCCGCAAGGTCCGCGCGGGGTATTCCATCGACGGTACGCCGTCGAACCTGAACGTCATTCGCACGATGCGCAGCTCGCTGGGGCGGCGCATCGCGCTCACGGCACCCTATCGAAAGCAGTTGCGCGAGCTGGAGGCCGAGTACGCCGAGGTGGTCTCGCGCGAGGGCGACACCTCGCCGCGCGCGCTGGCGCTCGCGCACGAGATCACGCACCTGCGCACTCGCGTGGAGGCAATTCCCTACATCGAGAAGCTCGATTTGCGCTATTCGAACCGGATCATGCAGCCGCGCCCGCAGGCGCAGGCCGTCATGTTCTGCCTGATGGACGTATCCGGGTCGATGGACCAGAGCCGCAAGGATCTCGCCAAGCGCTTCTTCATGCTGCTGTACCTGTTCCTGCGGCATAACTACGAGCGCATCGATCTCGTGCTCATCCGTCACCATACGACCGCCAAGGAGGTCAACGAAGACGACTTCTTCTACGCGCGCGAGTCCGGCGGCACCGTCGTGTCGAGCGCGCTCAAGCTGATGACGGAGATCATCGCGGATCGCTACTCGCCGAGCGACTGGAACATCTACGGCGCGCAGGTCTCCGATGGCGACAACTGGGACGGCGATTCGCCGATCTGCCGCGATCTGCTGCTCCAGACGATCATGCCGGCGGTCCAGTACTTCGCGTATGTCGAAGTCGCCAGCGCCGAGCCGCAGAATCTGTGGAACGAATACCTGTCGGTCAAGCAGCAGTACCCGAATTTCGCGATGCAACGCATCATGGAAGCGGCCGAAATCTACCCGGTGCTGCACGATCTGTTCAAGAAGAAGGCGGCCTGATCGCCGCCCGGCGCCGCCCCGGAGCCCGCACCGCAACGAGGACGCATCATGGCGTACATATCCACCGGATCGGAATGGACGTTCGAACTGATTCAGCGCTACGAGCAGGAGATCGCGCGCATCGCGTCGGACTTCCGGCTCGACACGTACCCGAACCAGATCGAGATCATCACTGCCGAGCAGATGCTCGACGCCTACGCCACCGTGGGCCTGCCCATCGGCTATCACCACTGGTCCTACGGCAAGCACTTCCTGTCGTCCGAGCGCGGCTACAAGCGCGGGCAAATGGGGCTCGCCTACGAGATCGTCATCAACTCGAACCCCTGCATCGCGTACCTGATGGAGGAGAACAGCATGACGATGCAGGCGCTGACCATCGCGCACGCCAGCTACGGCCATAACTCGTTCTTCAAGGGAAATTACCTGTTCCGCACGTGGACGAGCGCCGACGCCATCGTCGATTACCTGCTTTTCGCGCGCAATTACATCACCGAGTGCGAGCAGCGCTACGGCGAGCAGGCCGTGGAACTGCTGCTCGATTCATGCCATGCGCTCATGAACTACGGCGTGGATCGCTACAAGCGGCCCAAGCGCCTGTCACTCGCACAGGAGCAGGCGCGCCAGAAGGAGCGCGAGAACTATCTGCAGATGCAGATCAACGACCTTTGGCGCACGCTGCCCAACCACGTGCTGCACGATGACGACGAGGACGACGGGCTCGACCCTACCGAATCGGAGGAGCCGCCGTTCCCGAGCGAGCCGCAGGAGAATCTGCTGTACTTCTTCGAGAAGAACGCCCCGAAGCTCGCCCCGTGGCAGCGCGAAATCGTGCGCATCGTGCGCAAGCTCGCGCAGTACTTCTATCCGCAGCGCCAGACGAAGGTGATGAACGAGGGCTGGGCCACGTTCTGGCACTACACGATTCTCCAGCAGCTCTACAAGGAGAAGCTCGTCAACGACGCTTTCATGATGGAGTTTCTTCACGCGCACACGAACGTGGTCTATCAGCCGTCGTTCGACAGTCCGTACTACAGCGGCCTGAATCCGTACGCACTCGGTTTCGCGATGTTCCAGGACATTCGCCGCATGTGCGAGTCGCCGACCGACGAGGACCGTCGCTGGGCGCCCGACATCGCCGGCAGCGACTGGCTCAAGACGCTCGACTTCGCCATGCGCAACTTCAAGGACGAGAGCTTCATCCAGCAGTTCCTCTCGCCGAAGGTCATCCGCGACCTGAAACTGTTCTCGGTGCTCGACGACGACCGCGACAGCCGCCTGCGCGTCACCGCGATTCACAACGACTCGGGATACCGCGAGATCCGCGAGATGCTCGCGCAGCAGTACAACCTGAGCCAGCTCGAGCCGAACATCCAGGTCGCGCACGTCGACCTGCATGGCGACCGATCGCTTACGCTGCGTCATGTGCAAAGCGATCGCAAGCCGCTCGACGACAGCTTCGAAGAAGTGCTCAAGCACGTTGCGCGCCTGTGGGGATTCACGGTGCGGCTCGAGACTGTATTCGAAGACGGCCGCAGCGAAATGACCCACGAGACCAAGGTCGAGAAGCGGCGGCGCTACGCGTTGAGCGCATGATGAAAATCCCGTTCGTCGCTCTCGACCATGTCGTGCTGCGCACCAACGACGTGGCCCGGCTCCAGCACTTCTATGTCGATGTGCTTGGGTGCACGCTGGAGAAAGCGCAGGCCGATCTCGGGCTCGTGCAGCTGCGGGCCGGCGATTCGCTGATCGATCTGGTCGACGTGGACGGCACGATCGGCCGCCGGGGCGGGGCCGCGCCGGGTGCGGAGGCTCGCAACATGGACCACTTCTGCCTGCGCGTCGAGCCGTTCGATGACGAGGCCATCCGGCGCGGGCTCGCCTCGCATGGGGTGACGCTCGGTGAAGTCGTGCAGCGCTATGGCGCGCATGGTGAAGGGCCGTCGTGCTATCTCAACGATCCGGACGGCAACACCATCGAGCTCAAGGGGCCGCCCAACGCGTCGCGCGGCGGGTGAGGCCGCCCGCGGCGGCCGCCGTTTCGTCCGGCCTGCCACGATCCGGCCTCACGCGGCCATTTGTCCGCCGCCCAGCACACTCTGATCGCGCCCCTTGTGCTTGGCCTGATAGAGCGCCTGGTCGGCGCGCTCGAGCATCGAGCTGATGATCAGCGGCTCGCCCGGCTGCCAGGAGGCAATTCCCACGCTGATCGTGATCGACTCGCCGTCGTCGCGCGCCTTGGCCGGTAGCAGGTCGGTGCTCGCGCGCTTGACCGATTCACGGATGCGATCGGCCACGCGCAGCGCCGCATGCTGATCGATTTCGGGCAGTACCACGGCGAATTCCTCGCCGCCGAGCCGCACGGCAAAGTCGCTCGGCAAACGGATGCAGTGCTGAATCGTGTTGGCGATGCGCTGCAGGACGGCGTCGCCGAACGGATGCCCGTAGCGGTCGTTCACCTGCTTGAAATAGTCGATGTCGATGAGCAGCACCGAGAGCGGAATCGAGCGCTGCTGCACGCGCTCGGCCACCAGACGAATCCGGTTGTCGAAATAGCGACGGTTGTAGATGTGGGTGAGCGGATCGATGAAGACCTTCTCCACCAGATCCGTGTTCGTCAGCGCGAGCGACTGGTATTGGCGGGTGATCTCCCAGACGAGTGCGAGCGTTGCCACGCCCGGCGAGGCCAGCGCGAGCAGGCGCGCGGCGTACCATTGATAGGACGCTTCGCTTGGTGCCGTAAGCGAGAGCAGCAGCTGGCACAGCGAGATGGTCACCACGACCCACACCAGCAGGAAGAGCTTGTGCGACAGGCGCGTTACCGCCGCGACGCGCCACCAGAGCGCCACGTAAGCGACGAAGAGCGCGCCGAGCGCAAGCGTCTCGGCGTCGAGGCCTCCGGCGAGATGCGGTGTGACCAGCGTGCGCCCCGCACCGACGAGCGCGATGAGCGAGAGCGATACCCCCACCCAGATGAACAGGACGGTCGCGCCATAGCGCGCCGCCTCCCGATAGCCCGGCCGCGTGTGCGGATCGCTGCGCGTGCGGGCGTAGCTGCGCACGCTGAGCATGACGTATGCTGCAAAACTGGCTTCGGCCACCAGCGCCAGCCAGAACGGCGCGCGCGTGACATGCGCCGCAATGCCGGCGAGCTGGTTGGCGAGCAGCACGCCCTCGGTGAACATGAACAGGCCGCGCAGCAGAAACGCACAGCCGAACTGGGCGAAATAACGCTTGCCGTTGTAGAGGTACTGCACGCCCAGCAGGCATGCAGTGGAAAGATTGAGGATGCCGCCGGCCGACACGAGGAAGAAGGTCAGCAGCGGGTTCACGGCGCCTTCGAATGCGCGTGTGAGAAACCCCGCGAGCGTCAACGCGGCGCAGGCGACCAATATCGTGGTCGCGGCAGCGCGGTTGCCCTGTTCGGTACGGCTGATGGTACTTTTCATAATTGTTATTCGCCAATCAACGCCTTCGTGCGCTTGCACGATCATCTTGCACCGTTCAATCACCGCACCCGCACGACGGGTCGCAAGGTCATGGCCTCGCGTTGCCGCCGTGTTTCCCCGAATTTGCGCTAAATGATTGAAAACTAAGATAAACCTCGGAGAATACACGAGTTTTATCGCCTTCGCACCCGTTTCCAAACGACGCCTCCAATTATCCGTTCGGCCCCCTGGACGCGCGCCTTGCAGGGCACTTCAAACGGTCGTTACAAATGACGGATGTCATGTGGAAAAATAAAACGACGCGGCACGCAGGACCGCTATGCGGAACGCAAAAATGCAGGATTTCGGGACAAGGGCATGCCGCAGGCCGCTATGCCAGCAATGACGGGCCATTACAGCGCACGCAATTGGTTCGTTGTCCTATGGATGTGAGGAAATTGTGCCGGATTTGCGTGTAATTTCCCGGAATTCTTCACGAAACGCGCTCTATGGGTTGGCATCGACGCACTATCTGTACTAGAATAAAAAAAGCCAATCGCTGCGGTTGGCCCATAGAAACACAGAAATGCAAGCGTTGCCGGTGTTCCTCGTTGCGCCGGCGATCCGTTCCATCAAGCAATGAGTTCGTGCAGTAAAACTTTCGCGCGCTTTCAATAAGCGTGCACCGAGAGGCCCAGGCGCTCATGGCGTCGAAAGCTCGTCTCTCATGTCGCATCACGCGACGCCTGGTTCGTCACCGTCGTCTATCACAGACCTTCGGAGCGAACACTTCACAATTCGCAAGGCAGCTAACAGTTGTCATGCTTGTTTGACCGCGTTGTCACGCGGGGCGATCGCTATTGCCTCGCGCCAGCGCTGCCAACCCATTCAAAGGGAGCATGAACGTGGCGAAGCAGTATCGCATTCTCTATCTGGCCGGCTTCGGGCTGCTCGGCGTCGCCGCCGCAGTCACCGGCCTGGTGTATTGGCTGGGCGTCGACACGCTCGCCAAATACCGGGGTGACCTGATCTATTACACCCAACAGCACCTGAAGCTCGTGGCGATATCGATGGCGCTGGCCATCGCGATCGGCGTACCGGCGGGCGTGGTGATCTCGCGGCCGATGTTCGAGAAGCACGCCGAGCGTGCCGTGCAGGTTTTCAACATCGGCAACACGCTGCCGTCGCTTGCCGTGCTGGCGCTGTCGATGGCCGTGCTCGGCATCGGTGACCGGCCCGCCATTCTGGCGTTGTGGCTCGCGTCGCTGCTGCCCATCGTGCGCAATTCCTATGAGGGCTTGCGCCAGGTACCCGCCGCGTTGCGCGAATCGGCGCGCGGCATGGGCATGACACCGGCGCAGATACTGTTTCGCGTCGATCTGCCCAACGCCATGCCGGTGATCATCGGCGGCATTCGCACCGCGCTGGCGATCAATGTCGGTACGGCGCCGCTCGCGTTCCTCATCGGCGCGGACAGCCTGGGACAGCTGATCTTCCCGGGCATCTACCTCAACGATCCGACGAAGTTGCTGCTCGGCGCGGCCGGGACGGCGCTCCTCGCACTCGTGCTCGACGGCCTCGTCGCCTTCGCGAGCGGCCTCTGGTTCGCACGCCACGGCGCGGCGACGCGTTGAGACAAAGGAGATACACACGTATGCAAGTTTCAATTTCCCGTGCGCTCACCGGCCGCGTGGCTCGCTGGATGCGGGGGCTCGGCGCGGCATGCCTGGCGCTTGGCGTGATGGCCGCGAGCGCTACGGCGGCGCAGGCCGCAACGCTCACCATCGGCGGCAAGAACTTCACCGAGCAGTTGATTCTGTCGGAGATGACGGCACAGTACCTGCGCAGCAAGGGGTACGACGTCGAACTGAAGAACGGGCTGGGCAGCGTGGTCATGCGCCAGGGCATGGAGAGCAACCAGCTCGACATCGTCTGGGAGTACACCGGCACCTCGCTCATCGTCTACAACAAGGTCACCGAGAAGCTCGATCCGCAGCAGACTTACGAGCGCGTGAAGGAACTCGACGGCAAGATCGGTCTCGTCTGGCTCAATCCGTCGACGCTCAACAACACCTACGCCTTCGCGGTGCCGGGCAAGATCGCCCGCGAAGAAGGGCTGGAAACCGTCTCGCAGCTGGTGGAAAAATTCCGCGCGAACCCGAAGATGCAGTTCGCCTTCGACATGGAATTCGTCGGCCGCTCCGACGGCCTCGAGCCGATGGAGGCGCTCTACGATTTCCATCTCGAGCGCCGCAACATCAAGCAGATGGACCCGGGGCTCGTCTATACGGCGCTGCGTAACGAGCAGATCGACGCCGGCCTCGTCTACACGAGCGACGGCCGCAACAAGGGCTTCGACCTGAAGGTGCTGGCCGACGACAAGGGCTTCTTCCCGGCCTATGCCGCCACGCCCGTCGTGCGCAGGGAAGTGCTCGACGCCAATCCGAAACTTGCCGACGAACTCAACGCGCTCGCCGCGAAGATCAACGACGAGAACATGCGCGACATGAACGCGCAGGTCGATATCGATCACCGCAGCGTGTCGCAGGTGGCGAGCGAGTTCCTCAAACAGGAAGGGCTCGCGCAATGATTGAATTTCTGACCCATAACTGGCACCGCGTGCTGACCTTGACGGGCCAGCATGCCTGGTTGGTTGCCGCCTCGGTGGGGGCGGCCATCGTGGTCGGCGTGCCGCTGGGCGTGCTGGTCACGCGTTTTCGCTGGCTGTCGGGCGTGGTGCTCGGCTTGGCCACCGTCGTGCTCACCATTCCCTCGATCGCGCTGTTCGGCCTGATGATTCCCGCGCTGTCCATCTACGGCATGGGCATCGGCCCGGCGCCGGCCGTCGCCGCCGTGTTTCTGTACTCGCTGCTGCCGATCATGCGCAATACATGCCTCGCGTTGCAGCAGATCGATCCGAGCATCCGCGAGGCGGGTATCGGCATCGGCATGACGTTCTGGCAGCGTCTGCGTCTGGTGGAATTGCCGCTGGCCGTGCCGGTGGTGCTGGGCGGCGTGCGCACGGCCGTCGTGATGAATATTGGCGTGATGGCCATCGGCGCCATCGTCGGGGCGGGCGGTCTCGGGGTGCTGATCACCCAGGGGATCAGCCAGAGCGATACCCGGCAGCTCGTCGTGGGTGCGGTGATGGTGAGCCTGCTCGCCATCGTTGCCGACACCCTGTTGCACCGCCTGCAGCGCGTGCTGACACCGAAAGGAATCCGAACCGTATGATTACACTCGACAATCTCACCAAAAGCTTCGTCCAGAAGGACGGTACGCCCGTGACCGCCGTGAACTCGGTCAGCCTCGAGGTGCCGCCGGGCGAAATCTGCGTCTTCCTCGGTCCGTCGGGCTGCGGCAAGACGACCACGCTCAAGATGATCAACCGGCTCATCAAGCCGACGTCCGGACGCATTCTCCTGAACGGCGAGGACACAGGCAAGATCAACGAAATCGAGCTGCGTCGCCACATCGGCTACGTGATCCAGCAGATCGGTCTGTTCCCGAACATGACGATCGAGGAGAACATCACGGTCGTGCCGCGTCTGCTCGGCTGGGACAAGAAGCGCTGCCGCGAGCGCGCGACCGAACTGATGGGCATGGTCGCGCTCGATCCGAAGCGCTACCTGTCGCGCTATCCGCGCGAGCTCTCGGGCGGCCAGCAGCAGCGTATCGGGGTGATCCGCGCGCTGGCGGCCGACCCGCCGGTGCTGCTCATGGACGAGCCGTTCGGCGCGGTCGACCCGATCAATCGCGAGTCGATTCAGAACGAATTCCTGCAGATGCAGCGCCAGCTCGGCAAGACCGTCATCATGGTGAGCCACGACATCGACGAGGCGATCAAGCTCGCCGATCGCATCGCCATCTTTCGCCAGGGGCGTCTGGTGCAGTACGCGCAACCCGATGCGCTGCTCGCCCGCCCGGTCGACGAATTCGTTGCCAGCTTCGTGGGACACGACCGAATTCTCAAGCGCCTGCTGCTCGTGCGAGCCGAAGACGCGGCAACTCCGCTGCCGACCGTCAAACCGCAGACCACGCTCGCCGAGGCTTACGGCATGATGGACGAGCTCGACACGCGTTCGCTGGTGGTCGTGGACGAGAACGCCCGCGCGCTCGGCTACGTTGCGCGGCGCGATACGCGTCACGCACAGGGCACCTGCGGCGAGCGGGTGCGCGACTTCAAGGCTTGCGCGGTGGCGAACGACAATCTGCGCGTGTTGCTCTCGCGGATGTATGAGCACAATCTGGCGTCGTTGCCGGTGCTCGGCGACGACAACCAGTACCTCGGCGAGGTGACGCAGGACTCCATCGCCGACTACCTGAGCTCCGGCAAGTCGCGCGGCAGCACGGGCGGCACGATCATCGCGCCGTCGCAGCCGGGGGCTCCCAGCGTGGTGGCGAGCGTGCCGTTCGGGGCGCCGGTGTAAGTTCGAGGCCGGTTCGCGTGCCGGGCGGGGGACGTCGGTGGCGCCCCGGCCCGCACGGCAGAGGATGACGGCCCTTTGCGGCCGTCATTTTTTTCATTCACCGCGCTCGCCGCATGGCGAGGGCGACGCGCAGCAAGGAGTAGCAGGATGACGTGGGAAGCAATATCGGCGTGGTTCGACGGCGCGCCGTGGGCGCGACTGGCCGGGGCGTTGGCCATACTGGTTCTGACGGCGTTGCTGGTACAGACGATCGCGCAGTTTCTGATCGTGCGCGTGGTGCGCATCGTCGTGCAGCGCACGGCAAACCGCTGGGACGACGCCTTGCTCGCGCATCGCGTGTTCCATCGCGCCGCGCATGTGTTGCCATATCTGGTGATCCAGTTCGGTATCGGGCTAGTGCCGGATCTGCCGCCGAAGGCGGTGCTGGTGATCGGCAACGTCGCCCTGGCCACCACGTTGCTCTATGCCACGCTGGCGCTGGTCGGCATCCTCGACGCGGCGCAGACGGTCTATGCGCAGTCCGAGCATGCACGCACCCGTTCGATCAAGGGATACGTGCAGTTGGGCAAGATCGCCCTGTACGTGGTCGCGGCCATTGCCATCGTCGCCACGATCATCGATCGCTCGCCGTGGTTGCTGCTCTCGGGACTGGGCGCGATGTCGGCGGTGCTGCTGCTGGTGTTCAAGGACACGATCATGTCGTTCGTTGCCAGCGTCCAATTGACGTCGAACGACATGCTGCGCGTGGGCGACTGGATCGAGATGCCGCAAGTCGGGGCCGACGGGGACGTGGTCGACATCGCGCTGCATACGGTGAAGGTGCAGAACTGGGACAAGACCATCACCACGATTCCGACGTGGCGGATGATCTCTGAGAGTTTTCGGAATTGGCGCGGCATGCAGCAATCCGGAGGACGGCGTATCAAGCGCACGCTGTGCATCGATGCGGGCAGCATCGGGTTTCTCGACGAGCACGAGATTGCGCGCCTGTCGAAGCTGCATCTGCTCGCGCCCTACCTGAGCGAGAAGCAACGTGCGATTGCCGAGGCAAACGCCGCGCTCGGCGTGGCCGCGGGCGTGCCGGGAAATACGCGGCGTCTGACGAACATCGGCACGTTTCGCGCCTATGCGCTGGCGTATCTGAAAGCGCATCCGAGCATTCACGAAGGCATGACGTGCATGGTCCGTTCGCTGGCGCCGTCGGCGACGGGTATTCCGGTCGAACTGTATTGCTTCACGAATACGACCGTGTGGGCGGAATACGAACGTGTGCAGGGCGACGTCTTCGACCACCTGCTCGCGATTCTGCCCGAGTTCGGCTTGCGTCTGTATCAGAACCCGGCCGGTGCGGACCTGGTGCGCTGGCAGGCACAACGGGCGGCGTGAGGA
Organism: Pandoraea nosoerga; assembly: GCF_902459585.1. GTDB lineage: Bacteria > Pseudomonadota > Gammaproteobacteria > Burkholderiales > Burkholderiaceae > Pandoraea > Pandoraea nosoerga. Next base: position 307,958 of record NZ_CABPSC010000003.1, on the reverse strand, counting down.
GAAAGGCGCGGCCGCCCATCTGCGTGGCCCATCTGCGTGACCCATTTGCGTGGCCCATCTGTGTGACCCATCGCGGCTTCGCTCGTCAGTGCATCGCGCAATCGACAAGGGCTCCCGCGGGAGCCCTTGTCATGGAGGTGTCGGCGACTCGGCGCCGCTTCTGATCCCCCTACGCTTCTGATCCGCTTACGCTGCTGACGTCCTTACGCCGCCGATTCGTCGAGCGTGGGATAGTCGATGTAGCCGCGGGCGTCGCCGCCATAGAGCGTGTCGCGATCGAGCGCGTTGTACGGGCCGCCGCGCTTGAGGCGTTCGACCAGATCCGGGTTGGCGATGAACGGCTTGCCGAACGCGATCAGATCCGCCAGGTTTTCCTTGCGCGCCTTGACCGCCAGCGCCAGGTCGTAGCCGTTGTTCGCCATGAACGTGCCTTCGAAGAGGCGGCGCAGCTTCTGCAGGTCGAAGCCGTTCTCCACTTCACGCGGGCCGCCGGTCGCACCTTCGACCACGTGCAGGTATGCCAGCCCGAAACGGTTCAGTTGCTCCACGGCGTAAGTGAACACGGGCTCGGGATGGCTGTCGCCGCAATCGTTGGCCGGGCTGATCGGTGAGAGACGAATGCCCACGCGGTCGGCGCCCCACACGTCGACCACTGCCTGCGTGACTTCGAGCGTCAGACGCACGCGATTCTCGATGCTGCCGCCGTACTGATCGGTGCGGTGGTTCGTCTTGTCGCGCATGAACTGGTCGAGCAGATAGCCGTTCGCCGCGTGAATTTCCACGCCGTCGAATCCCGCGCGCTTAGCGCACTGGGCTGCATGACGATATTGCTCGATGATGCCGGGGATCTCGGACGTCTCCAGCGCGCGCGGCGTCGGGTGCGGCTCGAAGCCGTGCTCGGTGAACGCCTTGCCCGCCGGTTGAATCGCGGACGGGGCGACCGGCAATGCGCCGCCGGGCTGGAGCGACGGATGCGAGATGCGTCCCACGTGCCAGAGCTGGCAGAAGATCTTGCCGCCCTTGGCGTGCAGGGCGTCTGTCACCTGTTTCCAGCCGGCGACTTGTTCGTCGGTGTAGATGCCAGGCGTGAAGGCGTAGCCCTTGCCCTGCTGCGAGATGTTGGTGGCTTCGCTGATGATGAGGCCGGCCGACGCGCGCTGTGCGTAGTACTCGGCGACCATCGGGCCGGGAACGTCGCCAGCGCCTGCGCGGCTACGCGTGAGCGGGGCCATCACGATGCGGTTGCTCAGTTCGAGCGGGCCAAGCCGGTACGGCGAGAACAGATCCGTATCGAGCGCCGAGAGCGAGGTTTGTTGCGAGTCCGTCATTGCTGAAGGTCCTGTGAAAATGGAAAATGCTGTGCTGCACAAAACCCGTACAGGTTACGGCAATTTCGGAAGATCTGCTGACGGCGCCATCGTCTGCGCACGACGGCCAGCCGCACCGCCGTGGTGCGCGGCGCTTGCGCCGGCCGCCCGCTCACGCGTTGGCCGGCACCGCACTGGTCGGGGCCCGGCGCGCGATGCGCAGCACCATGAACGCGCCGAGAATGCACACGCCGCCCGAGAGCATCGACGCCATCGTGTAGTTACCCAGCGTGGCGCGCAGCGAACCGGCGACGAGCGCTGCGGTGGCGGCGCCCAACTGGTGTCCGGCCACGATCCAGCCGAAGACGATGGGCGCGAGGGTCTTGCCGAATACGTCGGTCGTCAGGCGCACTGTTGGTGGCACGGTCGCGATCCAGTCGAGGCCATAGAACAGCGCGAAGAGCGGCAGCCCGAAGAAGTCGAAGCCGAAAGCGTAGGGCAGGTAGATCAACGACAGGCCGCGCAGTCCGTAGTACCAGAACAGCAGCACACGGCTGTTGTAGCGATCCGAGAGCCAGCCCGAGAGCGTGGTGCCCACCAGGTCCAGCATGCCCATGGCGGCGAGAATGCCGGCGCCCTTCACTTCGGAGATGCCGTAATCGCCGCACATGGCGATGAAATGCGTGCCGATGTATCCGTTGGTGCTTGCGCCGCAGATGAAGAAGCTGAAGAAGAGCAGCCAGAAGTCACGCTTGCCGGCCGCCATGCGCAGCACCGAGAGCGCATGCGCGAGCGGGTTGCCCTGGCCGAGCGGCACGTCCGGGGCGTCCTCCGGGGCGCCGACGGGGCGCAGGCCGACCGAGCCCGGGCGCTCCGGCACGAGAAGCGCCACGAGCGGCAGCACGACGGCGGCGACGAGCGCCACGATCAGCACGACCGGACGCCAGCCGTACCGCTCGGTGATCGCCGCCATCATGGGCAGGAACACCATCTGCCCGGTGGCCGAACTCGCCGTGAGAATGCCCATCGCGAGGCCGCGGTGCGTATGGAACCACCGGTTGGATACGGTGGCGGCGAGCGTGACCGCGGCAACGCCGGTGCCGCCGCCGACCATCACGCCCCAGATCAGCACCATCTGCCACGGCGCGCTCATCAGCGAGGACAGCGCCGTGCCGGAGGCGAGGAGCAACAACGCCACCATCACGGTGGGGCGAATGCCGAAGCGCTGCATCGCGGCAGCGGCGAACGGACCGGTCAGGCCGTAGAGCGCCAGGTTGACCGAGATGGCCAGTGAGATCGTGGCGCGGCTCCAGCCGAAATCATGCTCGAGCGGCACCATCATCACGCTCGGCGTCGCGCGAATGCCCGCCGAAGCCAGTAGAACGAGGAAAATCACGCCGACCACGATCCACCCGTAGTGGAAGCGACCGTTAATGCGCTTTGCGAGAGCAGCCTTCATGGCGGAAATCCTGACAGTGGGCGGCGCTCGAGGCCGCCTCGGGAACGTTTGCGGGGACCGGGCTGTCTACTGGGGTGGCAAGTTGTGACAGATCGGTAACATGAGGTTGCCATGTTATGAACCGATCGGTAACATGTCAAGCATTCCCTGGCGACGGCAGGGGCATTGCCGGCATTGCCGGCGACAGATTCCAGGAGTACCAGAGCATGGCCAAGTCGACAACGTCCGGCGCGCCGGCGCAAGCGATGGCGATGGATGTGCCGCTGAAGGCGGCGGAAATGACAAATGCGGCAAGAGTGGCAAATGGGGCAAGCGGGGCAAACGCCTCAAATGCCTCAAATGCCTCAAGCGTCTCAAACGCCTCGAGCGTGGCCGAAGCCGCGAAGGCCATGATGACGCCGACGCATGCGAAGGCGATGAAGGCGATGAAGGCGACGAAGTCTTCGCAGTCTGCGAAGGCGTCGATCAAGGCTTCCGAAGCGCCCGGGTCTTCCAAGGCGCGCGCGAAAGCGTCGGCAGGCGAGCCGGCCACCGGCGCGGTGCGACGCCGCGGCGCGGCCGCGCGCGGGGGCAAGACCGCCCGCCACGTCACGCCGGCGCCGCTCGCGCAGCAGTACCTGCTCAATGCCGCGGTGGAGCTGTTCCACGCCGAGGGCGTGCGCACCGTCGGCGTGGACGCCGTTGTCAAGCGCGCCGGCGTGAACAAGATGTGCCTGTACCGTCAGTTCGCGTCGAAGGACGAATTGATTCTCGCCTACCTCGAGCATATGCAGACGATGAGCCTCGCGCGCATCGACGAAAGTATCGCCAGGCGCGAGGGCGACCCGCGCGCGCAGATGCTGCAGATCTTCGTGGATCTTGCCGAGCGCGCGAGCAAGCCGGGCTATCGCGGCTGCCCGTTCGTGAACGTGGCGGCAGAATTTCCCGATCCGACGCATCCGGCGCGCAAGGCGGTGGCGAGCTACAAGGCGGAAGTGGTGCAGCGCTTTACTGCACTGGCGACGGCAGCGGGGCTGAAGGCGCCGGCGCCGCTGGTCGATGCGTTGTCGCTGATTCTCGACGGCGGCTACGCCGCGAGCCAGACGTTCGGCCCCGGCTCACCGCCGCTGCGCATCATGCCGGCGGTCGCCCGTCAGATCATCGACGCGGGGCTCGCGGGCGAGCTCGCTGCTTGAGATCGCTGCTTGAGATCGCTACCTGAGCTCGCTACCTGAGCTCGCGGCCTGAGCCGACGGCCGCGCGCAGGGATGGCCGCGTATGACGGCGTGATGGCCTGACGGTGCGCCGCAGCGCCCGGCCGCCGCATCCGCAGCGCCTCGCGCGCGTGGTTTCTCTTCCTCTCAGGCGGCCAGTCGCTGCCGCGCTACGGCGGCCGAAGCCACGGTCCGCTGCGGCGCGCCTGTCTGTCCATGCTCGGCCGACATGCGGAACGCGGCAACGGCCTGGTCCAGCAAGCGCGCCTGGTCTTCCATCGACGCTGCCGCTGCGGCCGCTTCTTCGACGAGGGCGGCGTTCTGCTGCGTCACCTCGTCCATCTGCGTGATGGCGCGGCCCACCTGCTCGATGCCGTGACTCTGCTCCTCGGAGGCCGCCGAGATCTCGCCCATGATGTCCGTCACGCGGCGCACGGCCTGCACGACGTCATGCATCGTCTGACCTGCCTGTGCGACGAGCACCGAGCCGTCCTGCACGCGGCCGTTCGACGCCTCGATCAATTCCTTGATCTCCTTGGCCGCCGCGGCGCTGCGTTGCGCAAGGGTTCGGACCTCGCCCGCGACCACGGCAAAACCTCGTCCCTGTTCGCCCGCGCGGGCGGCTTCCACAGCCGCGTTCAGCGCGAGGATGTTGGTCTGGAAGGCGATACCGTCGATGACGCCGATGATGTCGACGACCTTGCTCGAACTGTGCGAGATGCCCTCCATCGTGGCGACGACCTGGTCCACGACCTGGCCACCGCGCACCGCAATGGCCGAAGCGTTCTGCGCCAGTTGGCTGGCCTGGCGCGCGTTATCGGCGTTCTGGCGCACGGTCGACGTGAGTTCCTCCATCGAGGAGGCCGTCTCTTCGAGGGCTGCCGCCTGCTGTTCGGTGCGTGCCGACAGGTCGGTGTTGCCCTCGGCGATCTCGCGCGCCGCCAGCGTGATGGCGCTGGTGCCGCTGCGAATGCGTCCGATCATCTGCTGCAGGTTGGCCTGCATGCGCTGCATGGCGAAGAGCAGGCTGCCGCTGTCGCCGGAACGCAGGCGCACCTGCGTGAGCAGGTCGCCGTCGGCAATGCGCGTGGCGATGTCCGCCGCATATTCGGGCTCGCCGCCCAGGCTTTGCTGGACGTTGCGAATGATGAGCAGCATCACGCCCGAGACGGCCAGGCCGATCACGGCGAGCATTGCGCCCCAGCGAAGCAGCGCACCGACGAACGCGGCGTTGATGTCGTCGACGTACACGCCTGTCGTCAGATACCAGTCCCATGGGGAATATGCGCCCACGCGGCTGATCTTCTCGACGGGTTTGTCCGAGCCGGGCTTGGGCCAGAGGTAGGTGACGAAAGGATTGTCGGTGCGTGCGGCCGCGACGATGTCTGAAAACATGAGCTTGCCCGAGGGGTCGCGGAATTGGCTCATGTCCTTGCCTTCGAGCTTGGGATTGACCGAATTGAGGACGATCACGCGCTGCGAGTTCAAGATACCGAAATAGTTCTCGCCGTCATAACGAATGGCGCCGATCTGCTCGCGGGCGAGTTTTTGCGCTTCAGGCACGCTGATCTCGCCGCGTTCGGCGCGTCCGGCGTAGTACTTCACCAGACTCAGGCCGGACTCGACCACGTGCGTGAGACCGGCGCGGCGCTCGGCCAGCATGGTGTCGCGCTGCGCCCACGCTCCCCAGATCGCCATGGCGAGCAGGCTCGCCCACATCAATGCGACTGCGGCCCACAACTTCGCTTTCAAACTCAATCGCTGCATTCCTTCGTCTTCCCCACTGATTCCGCACGGTGGTGCCGTTACGGCGGCCGCACGTTGCGCGAGAAGTGTCCCTGCACCCGTCCGGTCCGATTGTCGATCGACCGTCGATGCCTCGCATGGGCACCGACCGAACGTGTGCTAACGGCATTCCGGGCGGGGACTTGAGCGACTGGCGATCGGAAATGCGCCGGCGACGCCGTGCCGGGCCGTGAGTCGCCCCGCGATCAGCCGTGAATCACGACCAGCAATCCGCGCGCGACGGACTTCCCGGCATTGCGAATCGCGTGGGCGCGATCGGCCGGATAGCGTGCAGTCTCGCCGGGCCTGGCGCGGCGCGCGAAGTGGTCGACCTCGATGTCGACCTGCCCGTCGAACACCGTGAAATGCTCGCGCGTACCCGGGTCGTGCGGCTCGGAGACCAGTGCAGCGCCGGGCTGCAGCGTGAGCTCGTACCACTCGTACTTCCCGGCCAGTTCCATCGGACCGAGGATTTTCAGCGTGTAGGCGTGCTCGGCGCCGGCGAGCGTCGGCGTCTCGTGCTTGCCGAATACGCGCACCGGTTCGGGGTCGCCCGAGGGCGCGCCCAGCAACTGGTCGAGCCGCACGCCCAGTGCGTTGGCCAGACGCCACGCGACCGCGATGGTCGGATTGGCCTTGTCGCGCTCGATCTGCGAGAGCATCGACTTGGACACGCCGGAAGCGCGCGAGAGCGTCTCGAGCGTCATGCCGCGCTCCTTGCGCATCTGCTGGATCATGTCGCCCACGGGCGGCGGCGCGATCGGGGACAAGGCGGGCGGGACGGTGGGGCTTGCCATATAAATTCCGGGATATTAGAATTTTTCAATATATTGAAACTAGTTCAATATAAAGTATATTTTCCGATAAGGTGAATGGCTGCATGGTAGCAGAGCACGCGCGGCAGTCTTGGAGCCATTCCACGCTTTCGATACTTTCCGGCATCCACTCGCGCCGGCAATTCACCGGGCGGTGCCGCACAACGGCGCCGGCCTACGCACTCAGGAGATGCGCACGATGACCGTACCCGCCTCGCAGGCCCGCGAGGGCTTCTACCGCCAACTGACCGAACGACTCGAGGACACGCGCCGCCAGGGCCTTTTCAAGCAGGAACGCGTGCTCATGTCGCGGCAGGGGCCAGAGGTCATGTGCGACGACGGGCACACGCGCATCAACCTGTGTGCCAACAACTACCTGGGGCTCTCGGGCAGCGAGTCGCTCGTCAAAGCGGGTCAGAAGGCGCTCGAGGAATTCGGCTTCGGGCTGTCGTCCGTGCGCTTCATCTGCGGCACGCAGGGCCCGCACAAGGCGCTCGAAGCCCGCATCGCCGCTTATCTAGGCACGGAAGACGCCATTCTCTATGCCGCCGCGTTCGACGCCAACGGCGGCGTCTTCGAACCGCTGTTCGACGAGCAGGACGCCATCATCTCGGACGCCCTGAACCACGCGTCGATCATCGACGGCGTGCGCCTTTGCAAGGCCCAGCGTCTGCGCTACGCCCACAACGACATGGATGATCTCGAGCGCCAGTTGCAGGCGGCCGCCGGCGCGCGCCACCGCATCATCGTCACGGACGGCGTGTTCTCGATGGATGGCACGATCGCGCAGCTCGATCGCATCGTGGCGTTGGCCGAGCAATACGGCGCGCTGATCATGATCGACGAGTGCCACGCCACCGGCTTCATGGGGCCGACGGGGCGCGGCACGCACGAGCACCACGGCGTGCTCGGCAAGATCGACATCATCACGGGCACGCTCGGCAAGGCGCTTGGCGGCGCGATGGGCGGCTTCACGGCCGGGCGCCGCGAAGTGATCGAGACATTGCGCCAGCGCTCACGCCCGTACCTCTTCTCGAACAGCCTCGCGCCGGCGATCGTCGGCACCTCGCTTGCCGTATTCGACGAACTGGAGCACTCCTCGGCGCGCCGCGAGCAGCTCCACGAGAACACGGCTTTCTTCCGCCGTGAAGTGGCGGCGCTCGGCTTCACGATCAAGCCGGGCACGCACCCGATCGTGCCGGTCATGCTCTTCGACGCCGCGCTTGCCCAGCGTTTCGCGCAGCGCCTGTATGAACTCGGCGTGATCGCCACAGGCTTCTTCTACCCGGTCGTGCCGCAGGGGCAGGCGCGCGTGCGCGTGCAGCTCTCGGCCGCGCACACGCGCGAGCATCTCACCCGTGCGCTGGCGGCGTTCGCCCAGGCCGGCAACGAACTCGGCATTCTCAAACAAGGTTGAACATGGAACGGATCCTCATCATCGGCGCCAACGGACAGATCGGCAGCGAGCTCGTCGAGGCCCTGGCCGCCCGGTACGGCAACGAGAACGTCATTGCCACGGACATCGCCCCGGGGCCGTCGCGACACGCCGTGCATTACGAGACGCTCGACGTGCTCGATGCCACGCGGCTTGCCGCCCTCGTCGAGCGCTTTGGCATCACGCAGATCTTCCACCTCGCAGCGCTGCTCTCGGCCACCGGCGAGACGCGCCCGCTGCAGGCCTGGACGCTCAACATGAACGGCCTGCTCAACGTGCTCGAGCTCGCGCGCGAGCACAACGCGCGTCATCCCGAGAAGGGCCTGCGGGTGTTCTGGCCATCGTCGATCGCCGCGTTCGGCCCGCATACGCCGGCCGTCGAAACGCCGCAACTCGCGATCATGGACCCGACTACGATGTACGGCATCAGCAAGCAGGCCGGCGAGCGGCTGTGCGAGTACTACTTCACGAAGTTCGGCGTGGACGTGCGCAGCCTGCGCTATCCTGGCGTGATCAGCTACAAGACGCCGCCCGGCGGCGGCACGACGGACTACGCCATCGACATCTTTCAGGCGGCGCGTCGCGGCGAAAGCTATACCTGCTTCCTGAAGGAAGACGCCACGCTGCCCATGATCTACATGCCCGATGCCGTGCGCGCCACGCTCGAACTGATGAACGCGGACGCGTCGCGCCTGCGCGTGCGCTCGTCGTATAACGTGGCCGGCGTGAGCTTCGATCCGAAAACGCTCGCCGAAGCCATCGCGCGCCGCGTGCCGGGCTTCACGGTGAAGTACGCGCCTGACTTCCGGCAGGGCATTGCCGAGACGTGGCCGCATACGCTCGACGACACCCACGCCCGCTACGACTGGGGTTGGCAACCGGCGTTCAGCCTCGATGCGATGGTCGACGACATGCTCGCCAACGTGCCGCTCGACTGGCATGCTCCGGCATTGGGAAACGCGGCCTGAGGCGCAAGTCGGGGCGAAGTCGGGGCGACGTCGCGCAGAAGTACGGAAAAGCAGGGCGAAGGTAGCGGCAAGCGCGGAGATTCGCGGAAAAAAGCGAGACGTTGCCGACGAGGCGCGTGCGATATCGAGTCGTGCGCGCCTCGTTGCATTTGGCGCTGCGCCCGCAGCGAGCCGCGGGCGCGATCCAGGGCCGGGGTGCTTACTTCGGGTGATGGACCGCGTAGTAGGCGAGGGCGGCGATCACTGCGCAGGTCACGGCAAACGCGCGCCGGCGCCAGCGATGGGCGGCCGTGAAGGTCATGGCGCGTCCCCGCCCTTCTTCTTTCGAATGGTAGTAGCTCATGTTGCGTCTTCTCGAGTCTGATACACGGTCTTCGCCGCGGAAAGAACCTGCCCGGGACATGGTTGCCGCGCCCCCCGGCGCGCTCGACTCGCGACGGGCAGGTTCTGAATCGATTATGCGACCGCACAAAACCGACCACGAATCAGTATCTATACCAATAGGTGTGGCCTTTTTGACACGGTGCAAACAGGCGCCGGACGTTTCGACGAATCTCTCGAACGCGACAGACGCCCACTGCCCCGGCGCGCCAGCGCGGCGGAGGGGCCGCCCGGAGGCCGCCCGAAGGCCGCGAGCGGGGGCGACGCTTCGGCGCGGGTGAATCCCGACGATCGGGGTTCGCAAAGCATCCACATTTCTCCGCTTGCGCGGCGCACGGCGCGCTGAAACAATGCCGAAAAACGGCGGCCCACCCGATGGCCGCTTCCAAGTTGTCGTCGAGATCACGCCTGGGGAGGGCCGTGCCATGACGCACAATACGCGCCGCACCATCGCTTGCGGCCAGCGCGCAGCCAGCGTCCGCGTTGCCATGACCCGCGTCGTCATTGCCGGCGCTGCCTTTGCCGGCGTCGCCGTGTTGGCGGCCGGCGCCCATGCGCAGGAAGCCATGCTGCGCGCCAACAACCAGGTGTGGGTCGGGGCCGGCGCCCAGCAGCTGCACTACTGGGAAGACATCGGACCCGGCAAGAGCGATTCGGAACGAGGCACCACGGCCGCATTCGCGCTCGGCGCGTCGACCCAACGCCAGCTCTTCGGCCTCTCCAATCTCTACTTCAGCGGTTCGGTGCGCGTGGCGCACGGGAACGTCAGCTACGGCGGCTATTTGCAGGATGTCGCCGGGCGCGTCATTGAGCCCAACTACAACATGACCACGCGCTCGACCACGACGGACGTCACGCTCAGGGCGGGCCGGGCGTTTCCGTTCCGGCTCGGCCCGTGGAATGCGCAGGTCGTGCCGTACCTGAGCTACAGCTATCGCGACTGGATTCGCGACAGCAGCCGCGATCCCTATGGCTTTTACGAGCGCTATCGCCACCATGTCGTGGGCGCCGGGCTGATGGGGCAGCTCGAGATCATGCCGAAGCTCGTGGCGACGGCAGACATTCGCGCGGGCGCCATGGTCGGCTCGTCAATGACGCTGGCCGGCTCGCAGAACACCTTCACGCTGGGCAACAAGCCGGTCGTGGCGGCCGGCTTCGGTCTGGACTATGCCGTGGCGCGCAACTTCCACGTGAACGCCACCTACGAGTGGTCGCGCTTTCAGTACGGCCGCTCCGACGTGACCCAGGTCGGCCCCGGCACGAGCGCCTACGAGCCCGATTCGAAGACGATCAACCAGACGTGGATGATCGGCGTGGGCTACGCCTTCTGACGAGCGGCGGGGCGACGCTCAGCCGCCGCCTTCCATGTCCTCGAGGCTGAACGTCTCGGTGTGGTCGTTGTACGAGAAGATCTCGGCGTAGCGCCCCCAGTTGATGGCGGTGTCGAGCGTTTCCTGCGCGAGATCGTCCGACATCGAATCTTCCAGTTCCTGCTCGAAGCGCACGCGCGGGGCGCGCTGTCCGCGGCGCTCCTGCAGCACGCTGCGGATCTTCGCCGCGAGCGGCACGTGGCGCAGCAAATGCTCGGCAAACAGCACCTTGCGCTCCTGCGTGCTCATGTCCACGAAGCGCTTGCCCGCGGCAGTGAGCAGAATGTCGCCTTCCTTGAGTTCCGCGAAGCCGAGTTGGTCGAGGATTTCGGCCACGGGGAAGAGGTCGTCCACTTCGAGAAGGAGCGTCTGCGCGATCTCGGGCAGGTCGGCCCGGCCGTTGTACGGCGGCCCGGCGAGCGCCTCGAGCAGACCGGCCATCAGGTTCGTCGACACCTCGTGCAGCGGGCTTGACAGTTCGAGCGGCATCTTCTGCATCGTGTGCGCGCTGCGGCGCGAGGTCATCAGCGCATAGATTTCGTCGACCATCTTGCGGAAGGCCGGGTCGAGGCGGTTGCGGCGATGCGGAAACGGCACCCGGATCTCGGCGACCACGCGCCCCGGATTCGACGACAGCACCAGAATGCGGTCGCACATGAACACCGCTTCCTCGATGTTGTGGGTGACGATCAGGATCGACTTGATCGGCAGCTGGCGCTGGCTCCACAGATCGAGCAGGTCGGTGCGCAGCGTCTCGGCGGTGAGCACGTCCAGCGCCGAGAACGGTTCGTCCATGAGCAGCAGCGTGGGATTGACCACGAGCGCGCGCGCGAAGCCCACGCGCTGGCGCATGCCGCCCGAGAGCTCGCGCGGGTAGGCGTTCTCGAAGCCGTCCAGACCGATCAGGTCGATGGCGGCCAGCGCACGCCTGCGGCGCTCCTTCGGCTCCACGCCGAGCGCCTCCAGGCCGGCTTCCACGTTTTGCAGCACCGTGAGCCACGGGAACAGGGCGAACGTCTGGAACACCATGGCCACGCCTTCGGGCGGGCCTTCGAGCGGCTCGCCGAGGTAGCGGATGTCGCCCGTGCTCGGCTGGATCAGGCCGGCGATGATGCGCAGCAGCGTCGACTTGCCCGAGCCAGAGCGGCCCAGCAGGCCGACGATCTCGCCTTCGTGCAGTTGCAGGTTCACGCCGTCGAGCACCTGACGCTCGTCGCTGCCCTTGCGGAAGCCGCGGCTGACATTCGCCAGCGAGAAGATCTCTTTTCCGGTGGTCGGTTGGGTATCGTTCGGCATCACGGCCCCTTCAATTCAGGCGAAGCTTGCTTTCGGCGACGGCGTACATGGGGCGCCACAGCAAGCGGTTGAACAGTACGACGAACAGCGCCATGACGGCAATGCCCAGCAGAATGCGCGGATAGTCGCCGGCGGCGGTCGTCTGCGCGATATATGCGCCCAGCCCGTGCGCGGCGACCTTGTCGTCGCCCCATTGCACGTACTCCGAGACGATCGACGCGTTCCACGCGCCGCCGGAGGCCGTGATGGCGCCCGTCACGTAATACGGGAAGATGCCCGGCAGCATCACCTGACGCCACCACTGCCAGCCGCGGATGCGGAAGTTCGTGGCGGCTTCCTTGAAGTCGTTCGGGAAGGCCGTTGCGCCTGCGATGACGTTGAACAGGATGTACCACTGCGTGCCCAGCACGATGAGCGGCGAGAGCCAGATGTCCGGGTTGGCGCGGAAATGGACGATGGCCACCACGAAGATCGGGAACAGCAGGTTCGCCGGGAAGGCCGCGAGGAACTGCGCGAGCGGCTGGATGCGCTCGGCGAGCTTCGGGCGCAGGCCGATCAGCACGCCCAGCGGCACCCAGATGACCGACGCGATCGCAATGAGTACCACCACGCGAACGAGCGTGATCACGCCCAGGCCGAACACGCGCAGCACCTCGGCGTAGCCGACTTCGGCCAGCACGAACGTACAGATCTTCCACGCGGCGGACACGCCGAGCACCACCAGCAGCGCGGCCCAGAGCCCGTCGATCAGGCGCGAGAGCGGGGTCTTCGATTCGGAATGGATCGCCGCGGGCAGCGACAGCGGCATGCGCAGCCGAGCGAGCGTGCGCAGCAGCTTGCCGAACGGGCGCAGCAGATACTGGATCGCGCGCGTGCGCTGGATCACGTTGAGCACCCACGACTCGGGCGCGGCCTGCGAGACCGTGTCTTCCAGGCGGAACTTGTCGGCCCAGGCCACCATCGGGCGGAACAGGAACTGGTCGTAGATCACGATGACGACGACCATCGCCAGGATCACCCAGCCTACGGCCTGCAGATCGCGCTGCAGGATAGCCGTGGCCAGATAGGCGCCGATGCCGGGCAACGTGACTGTCTTGTCGCCGACGGTGATCGCCTCGGACGCCACCACGAAGAACCAGCCGCCCGACATGCTCATCATCATGTTCCAGATGAGGCCGGGCATGGAGTAGGGCACGTCGAGCTTCCAGAAACGCTGCCACGGCGAAAGACGCAGATTCACGGCGACTTCCGACAGGTCGCGCGGCTGGGTGCGCATCGACTGGTAGAACGAGAACGTCATGTTCCACGCCTGGCTGGTGAAGATGGCGAAGATGGCGGCGCATTCGGCGCCGAGCACGCGTCCGGGAAAGAGGGCGAGGAAGAACGTGACGGTAAACGAGATGTAGCCCAGCACCGGCACTGACTGGAGGATGTCGAGCATCGGCACGAGCAGCTTCTCGGCGCGGCGGCTCTTTGCCGCGAGCGTGCCGTAGACCAGCGTGAAGAGCAGCGAGGCGACCATTGCCGCGAGCATGCGCAGCGTGGTGCGCAGGGCGTATTCGGGCAGGTTGGCCGGGTCCAGCGAAATGACCTCGGTCTGCAGGTCGGCCAGCGGGGCCCACGTCTGGCGGATGCCCGAGGAGCTGACCATCAGGAAACCGATGATGAGCGGGAAGGCAATGAAGTCCCAGCGATTGGGCAGCAGGCGTCGCGCAGTGGCGGGGATGAACGGACGGGCTACGCGCGTCATCGGTACCTCGAGTGAATGCGGGGGGCGGACGAACAACGGATCTGGAGCGTCTGTGTGCGGCACGGCAGCGACGATGCCCGCGCGCACGGACGGCAGCGGATGCTACCAGATTGCCTCGGCGTTTGATGTTAAAGCGCGTGCATCGGTCTGGCAAACCGGGCATTGCGTGACCGACTGTGGTTTTTATGCTGCACTGCGCAAGTACCATGTTTCGCTGCGTGATACCGAACCGCTGGCTTGCGTTGCGGCGGCGTCCAGGCGTCCAGGCTTGCGGCCGGCGGGGCGCACGGCTGGCGCAGGCGGCACCCGGATCGCGTCAATGGCGACCTGTGGACGTTTTTGCCGCCTGCCGTCTTGTCGTGAAGATATGAACTTTCTGAGCGCGGCGCGGACCAATCCGCGCGGCTTGATTCGGGCCGTGCGGTCATGTAGTGTGCACCGCTCGCACGGGCCACGGCGCCTGTGGCCGCCGGCAATACGCCGCGGCCGAGAAACGGCTTGCCGGCCCGTCCCCTCATCCCCCTAGACAAGCAAGGAATGCGCCGCATGACGACGCCATTGGACGCGCGTTGCGAGCGTGCACGACAACTGAGTGCCGCCGGCCGGCTCGACGAAGCGATCGCCGAGTTGCGTCAAGTACTGAAACAATCTCCCGAATTTCTGCCCGCCCTCGAAGGGCTCGCCTATGTCTCGTTGCGCACGAGCGCGTTCGAAGATGCCGCCGACGCCTTCGACCGGTTGCTCGCACTCGTGCCGCAGGCCGGCGCGCAAGCCACCTACGACGCCGCGATGGCCAGCCTCAAGGCAGGCCGTCCGATCCGCGCTGAGGCATTGTTCGAGGCGACCGTCCAGCAGTCGCCCGACATCATCGGCACGATGCACACGATCGGCCTTACCTGGGCCCAGGCGGGCGACAACGCGCGTGCGCTTCTCTGGTTCGAGCGCACGTCGGCGAAAGCGCCCGCGCTGTGGCAGGCGCATTTCAATCGCGGTCGCGCGCTCGGTGCGCTCGGGCGCTATGACGAAGAGATCGACGCCTACCGGCTCGCCAACGCCATCGCCCCGCAGCAGCCCGATCCGCTGGTCAACCTGGGCGTGGCGCTGCGTGAGCGGCACGAATTTGCCGAGGCGCTGCAGTGCCTGCGTCAGGCGGTCAAGCTCGCGCCCGAACATCCCGGTGCGCGCACCAACCGCGCACAGACCAATCTGCTGCTCGGCGACTTCGAGCATGGCTGGCACGACTATGAATGGCGCTGGCAGGACGGTGGCCAGAAGCGCCGGTTCAGCGAGAAGCTGTGGGACGGCAAGGCGCCGCTCGCGGGCAAGACCGTGTTCGTCTACAGCGAGCAGGGCTTCGGCGACACGCTGCAGTTCGTGCGTTTCGTGCCGCGCCTCGTCGAGATGGGCGCCAACGTGGTGCTCTCGGTGCAGGCGCCGCTCGTCACGCTCCTTGGCGGCTTCGCGCGCGGCGTGACCGTGCTCGGCGAGCACATGCCGGTGCCGTCGTTCGACTGGCAGATGCCGCTGTTGAGCCTGCCGCACCTGCTCGAGATCGGCGGCGACGTTGCCATGTCTTCGCCCTATCTGCGCGCGAGCGCGGCGCGCGAGACGATCTGGCGCTCGATGCTGGGCGCCAGGCCGGAAGGGCAATTGCGCGTGGGCTTCGTGTGGCGCGCACGGCCTTTCCCGCCGAATCGCGACGTGGCGCTCGAGCACTGGGCGCCGGTCTTCGATACCGGCGCACAGTTTTACTCGCTGCAGGTCGACGCGACGGAGGAGGAGCGCGCGCAGCTCGCGGCGCACGGCAATGTGCGCGACATCGGCGCGAAACTCAGCGACTTCGCAGAGACGGCGGCCGTCATCGCACAGATGGATCTCGTGATTGCCGTGGACACGGCCGCGCTGCATGTGGCCGGGGCGCTCGGCAAGCCGGTCTGGGGGCTGCTCGGCTTCACGCCGGACTGGCGCTGGCAGCTCTCGCGCCGGGACAGCGACTGGTATCCGTCTGTCACGCTTTATCGTCAGCCGCAACGCGGCGACTGGGGCAGCGTGATGGCGCAGGCCGGCGCCGATCTGGCCCTGTGGCGGCAAGGCGAGCTCGTCACGCCGTAGGGCGCGCCGCGCCCGGGCGCCGGTGCGTCCGTCGGCCGGCGTCCCGCCAATGATCAGCCGGCGTCTGCCTGATCGCTGTCGTCCTCGCCCATGCGTGTGTAGATGTTCCAGCTCGCGATGAACAGGGCGGCGATGAGCGGGCCGATCACGAAGCCGGTGAGCCCGATGAGCGACATGCCGCCGAGCGTGGAGATCAGCACCACCCAGTCGGGCATCTTGGTGTCCTTGCCGACGAGAATCGGCCGCAGCACGTTGTCGACCAGGCTCACGATGATGCCGCAAAACGCGAACAGGACCACGCCCTTCCAGATCGAGCCCGAAAGCAGCAGCCAGACGCCGACCGGCACCCACACGAACGCGGCGCCGACGGCCGGCAGCAGCGACAGAAACGCCATCACCACGGCGGCGAGCACCGACCCCTGAATGCCCAGCACGGCGAAGATGAAACCGCCGAGCGCGCCCTGCGCCACCGCGACGGCGATGTTGCCCTTCACGGTCGCCCGCACGACGGTCGTGAACTGGCGGATCAACTGGCTCTTGTGGCGCTCGTCGAGCGGAATGGCGCGACGCACGATCGTGCCGAGGATCGCGCCGTCGCGCAGTAGAAAGAACAGCAGGTAGAGCATCACGCCGAAGCTCACGAGCAACTGTGCCGTGTTCTGGCCGATGCTCACCAGGTTGACGGCGACGAAACGCCCGATTTGGGCCGCGCCGTCGCCAAGCCGTTGCTGGATGGCGTTCAGGTCCTGCACGCCGGCCAGGTCCATCACGCGGTGCACGCTGGCGGGCAGGCGGTCGAGCAGTTGCTGAAAGGCGATGGTGAGTTGCGGCAGATCGGTGCGAAAGCGCACGAGCGCCGCGCTGATTTCCTGGGTGAGCATGCCGACGACGAGCGTGAGCGGCAGAATCACGATCAGCAGTACCAGCGCGAGCGTGATGAGCGCGGCCAGATTGCGCCTGCCGCGCATGTGGGTGAGCAGGCGGCGCTGCACCGGCTGGAACAGTACGGCGAGAATCGTCCCCCAGAACAGGGCGCCGAACAGCGGAAACAGAATCCATCCGAACACCACCGTCACGACGAACAGCATGAGTTGGAAGACCTTGTGCTGGTCGCTACGACTGGACATGGGATTTCCTTGCAGAGGAGGGCGGCGCCGAAAGCGCCTTCACCGTTCTTATATCAGAATCGGGCGACGGGCCGAATTGCGAGAGGATGCGCAGCACGAGCGGATGGCCCTCGCCGCGTCGCGAGCGGATCGCATGGATTTCCTCGTGAACGCCGTCGGGCCGGCCGAGCCAGCGCAGGCCGCGCAGCATCGACACGTCGCCCGCGCCGGTCTCGCTCAACGCAAACACGCCCATGCCGCGCGTGGCGAACACGGCCATGAGCGCGCTGTCCTCGAATTCGCCCACGACGTTCGGGCGGATGCCCTGCGCCTCGAACCACAGATCCAGACGGGCGCGCAGCGCCGAATGTCCGGTGGGCAGCAGGACGGGCAGCGTGCTCAGGCATGCGGGGAAGTGGTCGCGCGACGTATGGCGCACGATCGATGCGGGACCGTACCAGTCCACGGGCGACTCCACCAGGCGCTCACTGGCCAGTCGCAGCGTCGGGTTGTACGGCGCGGGCTGGCTCGCGAGCACGAGGTCGAGCTTGTGGAGGGCGAGTTCGGCGAGCAGTTGCTCGTGCTCGCCTTCGTGGCAGACGAGCCGCAGCGAGGGCGTGTCGAGAACCGGCGCGAGAATCGCGTGCGCGGCGAGCTTCGAGATGCCGTCCGCGAGGCCGACCGCAAGGCGCGCGACGCGCCCGCTTGCCGCTTCACGGACTTCATCCGGAATCGATTGTCCGAGGCGGAAGATCTCCTCGGCCCGCCGGAACGCCGCCTGACCCGACTCGGTCATGGCAACCCCGCGCCCGGCCGGCTTGAGCAACTGATGCCCCAGCGATTTCTCGAGTTCGCGCACCTGGGCGCTGATCGTCTGCACGGCCATGTCCAGACGTTCGGCCGCCCGTGCGAACCCGCCCTCCTTGACGACGACCCAGAAATAGTAAAGATGTCGGTAGTTCAACATGATGGGTGACTTCGAAAAAACCGAACTGTTGTGAAGTATATGGCTGGTTTTTGCGAAGCGTGAGTTGCGTGATGATGCTGTCCTGACTCGCACACTACGCAGAGTGCGGGATAACGAAGGCTCTGGATGCCGCCGGGGACGGCGGCGACGGGCCGATAACCTACGGAAACTCTGGCGCACATATGGACTATCTTCTTGCTTTGGCGGTCGACCCGGCGGTATGGGCGGCGCTCGTCACGCTGGTGGTGATGGAGGTCGTGCTCGGCATCGACAACCTGATTTTCATCTCGATCCTCACCAACAAATTGCCGGAGTCGATGCGTGCGCGCACGCAGCGCATGGGCATTGCGCTGGCGCTGGTCATGCGACTGGCGCTGCTGGGCACCGTGGCGTGGATTGCGAAGCTAACGGCGCCGCTGTTCGAGCTGTTCGGTCACGGTTTTTCGTGGCGAGACCTGATCCTGATCTCGGGCGGGCTGTTCCTTGTCTGGAAGGCCACGAAGGAGATGCATCATCACGTCGCGACGGGGCCGGACGACGCGCATGGCGAACCTGGTGAGGCATCCGCGGGCGGCACGCTCGCGACGATCTCGGCGCGCGCGGCGGTGCTGCAGATCCTCATGCTAGACCTGGTGTTCTCGATCGACAGTATCGTGACGGCGGTGGGCATGACGGAGCACATCCCGATCATGTTCGTGGCCGTGATTGCCGCGGTGACGGCGATGTTGTTCATGGCCGGCCCGCTGTCGCGCTTCATTGCCGCGAACCCGACGGTGGTGATGCTGGCGCTGGGCTTCCTGCTGGTGATCGGCATGACGCTGATCGCGGAAGGCTTTGGCTCGCATATCCCGAAGGGTTACATCTACGCGGCGATGGCGTTCTCGGCGTTCGTCGAAGGGTTGAACATGCTCACGCGACGCGCCAGGGCGCGGCGTGACGCGGCGAGGGCGAAGGTCCTGCACTGAGGCCCACGGCGACGGGACGATGGCGGGACTCTGACCATTCGCCGGATCTGACGTGGTGCCCCGGGCGGTGTCGGCGAGAGCTGGCGCCGCTTTTTTTGCGCGCATGTGCGGAAATGAGACGGAAGAGAACCGGAAGAGGACTAAGAGGGCGGGAGGATTCGGATTTTTCGAAGTTTCGCGAATGGAAATGCAGGTTTTTTCGTTGAGCTGCCACCGATACATTGAAGGCGTTGTCTTTTACGTGACGGAGCGAAACGATGAAGTGTCCCGTGTGCGGTACCCCGGACCTGCTGATGACGGAGCGTCAGGGAGTGGAAATCGATTACTGCCCGAGTTGCCGGGGCGTGTGGCTCGATCGCGGCGAGCTGGACAAACTGATCGAGCGCGCGGACGGCGGCGGCACGATGCCGGCGCATCCGGCGCATCCGGCGCATCCGGCGCATCCGGCGCATCCGGCGCATCCGGCGCATCCGGCGCGCGGCGGCGCCGGCGACGAGCGCATGCCGCGCGAGTATCGTGATCCGCACGACCATCGCGAATACGGCGACGGCGCGCATCGCCGCAGTCCCCAGTATGGTCACGACGGCCGCCGTCGTCACTATGAGCAGCCTCGCAGGAAGAAGTCGCTTTTCGAGATGTTCGATTTCGACTGACGCCGGCCAATGGATGTGGGGTGGTGGTTATTTTGTCTCCTTAGAAAGGGGGATAAAAAAGGCCACAAAGCCAGTAACCATGCGGCTATCACCTGCCCCGGGTCGTCGAGAAAAAAATGCAAGAAAGCGATTAAAAACGGCGCAATCTTCAGCAGATTTGCGCCGTTTTTGTCACTTGAATGCGAAGCGATGCCCCGATTTTGAACGCCAGGCTGGCCATAGCGCGGATCGTTGGCAGCATTGCGGCCTCCGTCCGGCGACCCGTACTTCGAATAGCACTGCAACCCCGTAGGACTGGATGACTCCAGCGCATTGTCCAGCGCGCGTTTCAGGGCCTGTTCAGGCTCTTCTTCTTGAAACACGATGCTGCTCTGGTAAAAGCAAAGCAGCAGTATAAATCCTTGTCAATTAGCTCGCTGTGATTTTAAGCAGTCGTTGAACTTCTTCGCTGGTGGCGCCCTTGTTGGTCATGTAATCGTACAAAACCGATAAGACAGCGGCGCGGCGTTCGGGCTTCAGGCGCAGCCCCCGCTCCTGTAGCCATTCTTCCAAAACTCTGTCCACAAACTGGAGTTTCTCCAAATCTACCTTAGGGCCGCCCGGCGTAATTGTGCCGACAACCTCGCCGCGCGCCTTCGGCACCACGGGTTTGTCTGGGGCCGGCGCGGACGCATCCGCCTGGCCCAAGTAACGCGCCGGAATCTCATAGACGCGCCGAGTCCCGCCCAGGCCCTTGCGTTCCTCGAAGTACCAACGCTCCTTTTCCGCCCTCGCAATTACATTGGCCTTCGTCGTCGGGAGGTCGGGCAACGCCATTCGGGCTATTTCCGAGGCTGAGTGCAACTTCTTCATCGATACAGTTCCATGCCCGCTAATCGTATCGCTATCGATACAGTTTGATTTGAAATTGCCATAATTTAAGAGCTTGTTTTCAAAGGATTCTTGATCTGATTGTGCTTGACGACCATGCCGAGCAAACCGTATCGACTGAACCGTATTGACAATACATTTCGATACGGTTAAGCTTCGTTAAAACTGACCTTCGGGACTATCACCCGAACAAAAAACCGGCTGTCACCGGTGATTCAAAAGGAGCCGACATGAGCCGTACCCAAGCCCCTGGCTGGCACAAGGAAGACATCAAGGCCGCCATCCGCAAGCGGGGCACCACGATGAACGCGCTGGCGCGCGAGCGTGGCCTGCCGCCGTCCACCGTGCGCAATGCCTTGGGCCGTCCCGCCTTTTCGGGCGAGCTGGCGATCAGCCAGTTTCTCGGTGTGCCCGCGCACGAACTGTGGCCGGATCGCTGGACACCCGACGGCCGGCGCATTCGCCCCCGCTACGCCCACAAGTATATCGAACCGGAATGCGGCGGCCAGGCTAACGCGCCGGCGTAGTTTTCACACGTCAATTCTAACGCTCAAGTGTTCCGAGCGCACCGGAAACCGTACTGAGGTGACAAGGGAATATCAAAAAATGAGTAAACGTCAACGCGCAGCGCGTACCGAGGCGGCCGAAGGCCAACTCGCGCTCAATTTTGATGTGTTTGCCATCGACACGCCCAGCGGCGTGGTGGCCGTCAAGGGCGAGAACATCCTGGATGCTGCTATCCGCCAGGCCCTGGTCGTTGTGCTGGATGCGGCCTTTGGCCGGGGCCTGTCCCGCGAACGTGTGGCCGAACGTGTGGCCGAACTGCTCAGCCGTCCCATCAACAAATCCCATCTCGATCTGTGGACGGCGCCCAGCCAGGCCGACCGGCGTATCCCGGTCGATGCCTTCATGGCGATCATGATCGTTTGCGAGGATTTCAGCCCGCTGGAATGGATGGCGCATCACGTCGGCCGCAAGGTGCTGACTGCCGACGAGGCGCTGTGTGCCGAATTTGGGGCGATGGCCGTGCTGGATCGCCACATCAAGGCCAAGCAGCGCGCCATCGAAGGCCAGATGGACGAGAAGCTGCTCGGTCAACTGATGCACCGGATCAAGCGGGCCTCCAAATGAGTGCTCTGATAAAAACCCACTACAGCGCGGCGGAATTGGCAGCCATGCGGTTGGCTGGCCTACCAACGACCAAAGCAAACGTGATTGCGATGGCATTAAGGGAGGGCTGGGTCAGCCAGCCACGCTCTGGTCGCGGCGGTGGCTATGAATACGCGCCTCCCGCCAACGTGCTAGCAGCTATCAAAGCCAAGGCCGCCGAACAGTTGGCAGCAACGCTGCCCGCACCGTCGCTGCCCACGCGCCGCGAAGAGCAGTTGCCGCTGATCGAAACCGAAGCCCAGGCGCTCAAGGCCGATGCCCGCAAAGGCGTGCTGCTGGCGCTCGACCTGCTGATGCAGCGCTCGGGCTATCCGATGAAGAAGGCCGCCGCCGTTCTGATCGACATGGCCCGCATTGGCTCCGCCAACGAGCAGTTGGTCGGCATGCTCAAGATGGCCCGCGACGAGCGCGGCCGCAAGAGCCCGGACGGCCTGCCGAGCGTGCGTAGCGTGCTGCGCTTTGTCGAGTACGAGCGCGGTGGCATGCTGGCGCCGAAAAAGCGTGAGCGGGACATGAGCGTGCCCGACTGGGCGCCGTTCTTCCTGGGCCACTACCAGCGCCCGGAAAAGCCCACGGTCGAGCATGCGTATCGCCAGTTCGTTCGGGATTGGCTGCTGGCGCAGCCGATGCGACCAGCGCCGAGCGTGTGGCAGGTGCGCCGCTTCCTGGCCAAGGTCGGTAACGTGTCGCGCGAGATCGGCCGGATGGGCGAGCGTGAACTGAAGACACTCAAGCCTTTCATCCGGCGCGGCTTCGAGCACCTGCTGCCGGGCGACATCTACAGCGCGGACGGGCACACGTTCGACGCCGAAGTGCAGCATCCGTTGCACGGCCGCCCGTTTCGGCCGGAAATCACGACCGTCATCGATATCGCCACCCGCCGCGTGGTCGGCTGGTCGGTCGGGCTGGCGGAGTCCGCGCTGGCGGTGCTCGACGCGCTGCGCTATGCCTGCCTCAACGGCGGGATCTGCGCGGTGTTCTATGTGGACAACGGCTCCGGCTACAAGAACGAGATGATGACGGACGTGGCCACCGGCTTCATGGGCCGCCTCGGCATCGAGATGGTGAACAGCCTGCCGTACAACTCGCAGGCGCGCGGCGTGATCGAAAAGCTGCACCAGACCATCTGGGTGACGGCCGCCAAGGAACTGCCCGGCTACATCGGCCACGACATGGATCGCGAGGCGAAGCTGCTGACGTTCAAATTGTCCCGCAAAGCGATTGCCAAGCCGGGCGAAGTGATCACGATGCCGCTGATGGCCTGGCCGGCGTTCGTGGCCTTCTGCGAGCAGAAGGTGGCCGAGTACAACGACCGCCCCCATCGCAGCCTGCCCAAGCTGACCGACCCACAGACCGGGCGCCGGCGCCACATGACGCCCAACGAAAAGTGGGCGCAGCACGTCGCGCAAGGCTTCGAGCCCCATCGCGTGGCCGACGACGAAGCCCGTCCGCTGTTCCGCCCGCAGGTGCTGCGCACGGTGCGCCGCTGCGAGCTGGAGGTGTTCGGCAACCGGTATTTTGCCCGCGCCCTGGAAGAGTTCCACGGCACCCAACTGCGCGTCGGCTATGACATCCACGATCCGCAGATCGTGTGGGTGTACGACGAGGACGGCCGGTTCCTCTGCACCGCAGAGCTGGATGCCAACAAGCGCGACTACATGCCGAAGTCAGTCATCGAGCGCGCCCGCGAGAAGCGTGCCGCCGGCCGCGAGAAACGCCTGGAAGCCAAGCTGGTCGAGGTGCGCGAAGAGTTGCGCGGCGCCCCGGTGCTGGAGCACAGCGACACCGTCACCATCCCCGGCTTCATGACGATCAATCGCGAGCAACTCGCCCAGCGGGCGCGTGAAGTCGAGGCCAGCGAGCCGGTGTCAATGGTCGCGCCACACCCGGTGGCGGACGTGATGCCCGCGCCAATCACGGAAACGACGGCCTGGGGCGTGCCCGCCACGCCGGAAGCGCGTTGGGCCGAATGGCTGCGCCTGAATCAACTGAACGAGGAGGAAATCGACGACGAGAAAGCAAGGAAATGGCGGCACACCTATCAGGCGACCGCCGAATTTCGGACTTACCAACGGAAAACCGCATAACGATGCCGCACCGCTGCAACGGCAATGCGCATCGCCTTGACCATCGAACAGTTGACGCAGGAAGGCTTCGTGGTCATCGGTATCGAGTACTCGAGCGGTGCGAAACCCACCGTCCAGGTGCAAACGTGCTCCCTGTGCCGCGCGCTGGTCGAGCGCGGCGAGGCGACGTACTACCGCAGCGGCCGAGGTGAGTGCGGCCACTACCGCACAGGCCAATTTCAGCGCAACGGGTGCCGTGTGTTGTGGACCGAGCAAGGCCATTGACGGGAGGCGCAATGAAAGTCAAATGTCCCGCCTGCGGAGCGGTCGCCAGCCTCGATGCTCTGATCGGGCACGACGGCGCGCGCGAAGCCGTATTGGCCGCTCTCCAGATGCCCGCACCGCTCGCGAAGGTGCTGATCCAGTACGTCGGCTTGTTCCGACCGGCTACGCGAGAGCTGTCTTTCGACCGGCTCGCCAAGCTGCTAGGTGAACTGCTGCCCGACGTCAATGCACAGCGCATCGAACGCGGTGGCCAGGTGTTCGATGCGCCGATCGAAGCATGGATCGAGGCGTTGGGTCAGGTGCTGGCCGCGCGGGAGTCGGGGCGGCTCAAAGTGCCGCTGAAAACTCACGGCTATCTCTACGAGGTACTGGCAGGCACGCGCGTCTCGTCGACCTCGGTGATGACGGCGGAGCCGGCGACCGCCCCACGCCAGATGGGCAAGGTCGCTGCCGGCCTGGCGGCACTCGAGCAATTCAAGCATGGCTAACGATCTCGCGTGGCTGCGCGCCGAAGTCGGGACGGGCCTGCAAAAGCTGGTCCTGCTGCGCCTGCCTGGTGCGCCGTCGGCCGAGTTGCTTGCAGCCACCGCAGCGGTGTGGCTTGAAGCGCTGGAGAACCGAACGAAGCGGTGCTCGCGGAGGCGCTGGACGCGGCGACGAGTGAAATTGAAGCGTACCTTGCTGGCCGGTACGCGCTGCCGCTGGCGTCCGTGCCGAAGGTCGTGGCCGGCTTTTGCTGCGACATCGCGCGCTTCCAGTTGTGCGGCCACGGGACGTCAATGACCGACGAGATTCGCAAGCGCTACGACGCGGCCATCGGCTTCTTCAAGTTGGTGGCGGATGGCAAGGTGACGCTCGGCGTTGCGCCGGCCGGTGACGTGCCCCAATCCGACAACGCGGTTCATTTCGTGCCAGGCACCCGCGTGTTTGGCCGAGACGTTCGCTAATCGCTATGACCCATATCCCGATCATTACCGCGATCGAGCTGGGCATCGTCGACCGGCTGACGCGCGGTCTCGGCCGCATGGTGTCGGAGGTCAAGACCTACGGCGGCGAGTTCGATGACGACGAGCTGGACGAAGTGGTGCGCCGCTTCCCTGCCGCATGGGTCACTTTTGGTGGCGTTAAACGTACCGACCCGCACGGAACCAGCAAGGGGAAGTGGAAGGCCGAAGCGGTGTTTGTCGTGATGGTCGGCGCTCGCAGTGTCCGCAGCGAAGAGGCAAGCCGGCATGGCGGCGCCAGTCAGGTGGAAGTCGGCACCAACCTCCTGATCGCGTCGGTTCGCAAGTTGCTGACGATGCAGGATCTGGGGCTGCCCATTCGAGAGTTGGAACCCGGTTCGGTTCGAACGTTGTTCAACACGCAAGTGCGGCGCGAGGCGATGTCCGTATTCGCCCTCGAATTCCGGACGGCATGGATGGAGGAAAGCCTCTTTCTCGGCGCGTATCCCCAGGGCGCTGTGGAAGACCCGAACGGTCTGGGAGCGGTTTTCGAGCAGTACGGCGGCAAGCTCGATCCGCCGACACCGGACTGGAAAACCACGGTGCTCAAGTACTACTTGCAGCCCAAGGACAGCGGCACCCAAGGCGAACCGGATGCCGAGGACAGAGTGTAGATGAAAGAGGAGTGACCCATGTTGGTGAAAGCACGAACCGGCCTGCGCGTGCCGAAAGAACGCGCTTCGCGCGAGTACATCACGGATACGGATGCAATTGAGGTGCCGGATACCGTGTATTACCGCCGTCGAGTTGCGGAAGGCGATCTGGTCATCCAGGGCGCCGAAGGTGCCGTTGTGACGCCGGCCACGGCCGACGGCAAGAAGTCCACTAAGGGAGCGTAATCCATGGCAAGCCCTAACGTCAGTTTTGACACCATCCCGTCCGGTCTGCGCAAGCCGGGACAGTACGTCGAGTACAACACGCGGCTCGCGGTCCGCAACCTTCCGACCAACGAGCAGACTGTGCTCATCGTCGGCCAACGTTTGGCTGGTGGCGCAACGCCGGCCTTGACGCCGATCGACATTTTCTCCGGGGATCAAGCCGCCAGCGCATTCGGTGCCGGTTCACTCGCCCATCGAGCCGCAGTCGCCGCCATCAAGGCCAACAAGTATGTGACGCTGACGGTGATTGCTGTCGACGACGCGGCGGCGGGCCAACCGGCCAAGGGGACGGTCGAGTTCGCGGGCACGGCAACGGCCGACGGCGCATTCGCGTTGTATGTCGCAAATGACCGCGTGGACGTTGCGACCTATGCGGACGACACCGCCGCAATGATCGCCGCTCGCCTGGTCGACACGATTACGCAGACCGAAGCTCTGCCGGTGACCGCGACGCTGGCGGACGCGAAGGTCACCATCACGGCCAAGAACAAGGGCGAGATGGGCAACGCGATCAAGCTCGACCAGTTCAACCGGTCGGCGGGCGTCACCGCTACCATCACCGCCATGGCCGGCGGTCTGAACGATCCGGACATCTCGCCCGCCCTCGACGCGGTCTTCGGGGCAACGTACAACATCTACGTGTCGTGCTGGAACACGCAAGCGACGCTCACGAAGCTGCGGGACCACCTCAAGACCATTTCCAACGCGATCGAAAAGCGCTCCGCGATCGGCGTCGTGGGCACGCCCGACACGCTCTCGACCGGTACGACGTTGGCCGGGGCGCTCAACGCCGAGCGCATTACCATCGGATGGCATCGTGGGTCGGTGTGTTTGCCGGCCGAGATTGCGGCTGGCTATGCAGCCGTGGTCGCGAGCGAGACCGACCCGGCGCGCCCGCTGAACACGCTCGTCATCGAGGGGCTGGATGTCACGCCGGTGACGATGCGGCCGAGTCGCACCGAGCAGGAGAAGGCGCTTCACAACGGCGTGACGCCATTGGAGATCGGTCCGGGCGACACGGTGCAGATTGTTCGTGCCATCACCACCTACACCAAGAACAGTACGGGGGCTGACGACCCCGCACTGTTGGACCTGACCACGATCCGCACGCTGGACTACTTCCGCAAGGCCGTCGTGCAGCGAGTCGCGCTGCGCTTTCCGCGCGACAAGCTGTCCACCCGTACTCCGCCGAAAGTGCGAAGCGAGATCCTCGACGTGGCCATCAAGTGCGAGGAACTGGAAATCCTCGAAAACGTGGACGCGCACAAGGGCATGTTGATCGTTGAAAAGGACTCGCAGGACGCCAATACGCTGAACGCGGCGATCCCCGCCGACATCGTCAACGGGCTGCACATTTTCGCTGGTCGCATCGACCTGATCCTGTAAGGCCGATCAATCTCACGCAACTAAGGAGCCAACCATGGCATTGGAAGAATACGTCGGCGCCATCGTGCTGGAAGTTGATGGTGTCGAGGCCGAAGTGGTGTCGATGAGCGTCGACTCCCAGACCGGCAAGAAGCCGGTCAAGACGATGAACCGCACCGGCAAGGTGAATCCGCCCGCACCGAGCAGGCCGTGCAGCGCGACGTTCAGGCAACCGAAGGGGCGTATGTTCGGGCGCACCGCAATATCCTCACCTCTTCGCAGCGACTCGCGAGCGCGCGTCAGCAGCTCGACACGCGTACAGATCAAGCCATCCGCCGCGAGATCGACCAAACGGTCGCCGCGTACAACAGGTTGTATCGAGCGGGATTCGCGTCGGCCAACGAGCAGGCCCGCGCGTTTCGGGCGTTAACTCAGCGACTGGCCGAACTGAACAGGGAGCTGCGCAACGTCGAGCAAACCGAGGGGCGATTGGCCCGTGGCGGCCGTGCCATGGCGAACCTGTGGCGTGCGGGAAGCGCTCTGGCCGGGGGCGCGGCTGGCGCGATGGTTGTGGCTCCGGCCGTGCGCGAAACGATGGCGTATGACCGGCGCTTGGCGATGATGGCCAATACGGCGTTCTCCGACCGGGACGTGGCGGGACGCCGGGCGGGGATGACGGAGCTGACCACTACGGCACCGACTAGCGCCGAGCCGCCATCGGCCCCCTGATTCGCGGAGGTGACCATGTTTGCCCTGTATCCCATCCTCGTGCTGGCGTCGCTGCTCATGACGCTACTCGCCTGGGCCCTCGCCCCCGCCCTCGCGGCCGTGGCAGACGACTCCGGCAACCTGCCGCGCGGGTTGCGGTGGTTCCAGACCTTCGATGCGACGCTCGACGCTGGGTGGCAGGACGGCTATCTCGACGCGTCGTGGGGAACCACACCGCTGCGGCGCTTTCTGGCTAGGGTGTGGTGGCTCTATCGCAATCCGGCCTACGGGTGGGACTACGGGCCATTCGGCGTGCCGTTCAAGGCGGCCGACTGGCGGGTACTGCGCTACGTCGAGCGGCCCGACCTGGTGCTTTTCATCGCCATCGGTCGCGGCGGTGCCTTCAACGTGTATTGCCACGCTCGCTGGGGCATGGCCAAGCTGGGCTGGAAGGCGTGGAATCGGTGGGATGGTCGTGACTGGGGCGCTCCCGCGTGGGCCGGTTATGAGCGCATCCCGCTGTGCTTCACCGTGAACCCGTTCAAGCGCAGGACGCTGGCGGCCGCAGCAGATCAATGAAAGAAGACGCGGCGAAGTGCCCGGTGTTGGCGCACCAGGCACGCCCCGCACCCGCAGATGACGCCTGCGAGCTTGGCAAGGCCGCGCCACCCCTGCAGAGGCGGCGTAAGCCTACCACACTTGACGAAGGCAATGCACAACGCATCTCCCATCATCCCCTGGCTGGGCGGCAAGCGCCGGCTGGCCGACAAACTCATTCCACTATTCCCGCCGCACGAGTGCTACGTCGAGGCATTCGCCGGCGGTGCCGCGCTGTACTTCCTCCGGCCCGTGCCGGCGCCGGTCGAGATCATCAACGACGTCAACGGCGAGCTGGTGAACCTCTACCGGGTCGTGCAGCACCACCTCGAAGAGTTCGTCCGCCAGTTCAAGTGGGCGCTCAGTAGCCGGCAAGTGTTCAAGTGGCAGCAAATGACGCGGCTTGAGACGCTGACCGATATCCAACGGGCCGCCCGGTTCTACTACCTGCAGCACCATGCCTTCGGTGGCAAGGTGGCCGGCCAGACCTTTGGGACGGCCACCACGGCCCCGGCCGTCAATCTGTTGCGGATCGAGGAATCGTTGTCGGCCGCGCATCTGCGCCTGGCCGGAACCCACGTCGAAAGCCTGCCCTGGCACGAGTGCGTTACCCGCTACGACCGGCCGCATGCGTTCCTTTATCTCGACCCGCCATACTGGCAGACCGAGGGCTACGGCGTCCCGTTCGAGTTCAGCGAGTACGAGGCGATGGCTGACTTCATGCGATCCGCGCGCGGCAAGGTCATGGTGTCGATCAACGACCATCCCGACATCCGGCGCGTGTTCGACGGCTTGCACATGCTCGACCTGGACATCCGGTACTCGGTGGCAAACAGCCACGGACGGCCGTCGACGAGCCGCGAGTTGGTCATTACCAACTGGGAGCCGGGTGTGATGGAGGGGCTGTTTTGACGGTGCCCGACGGTCAAGCGGTGCCTGGCCCGCGCGAATTTGCGCGGATTGCCGGCGCCCGAGCGCGCTACGTGCAATCTTGGCGACCAGCTCGCGGCCGTCCGGATGGTAGTAGCGCAGCAGCATGCGCGTGTCCTTATGGCCGCTGATCTTGGCCAACTCGTGCAACTCAAAAATTGGCGCAAGCGTCGACGTGGCTTCGTGCCGCAGGTCGTGCAGGCGCAGGTCGATGAAAAACGCCGGGTTCGGGCGGCGACCGTGTCGCCGGCACATTGCCTCGTAATCTTGCCTCGCCCGTTGCCTTGCCCGGATGAAGGCGCGAGTCACAGCGCCCGGTGTCATCGTGAAAACCCGACCACGCGGTGGCCGACCCGCGAGGTGCTGTCGCAGGGCTTCGCGTGCCCACGGCGTCAGCGGCACGTCCCGGGAGGTACCGTTCTTGGTATCGAGCAGGCGCACGATGCCGTGCCGCAGGTCGACGTGCTCGCGCCGGATGCCGCAGAGTTCTCCGCGCCGCATCGCAATCTCGGCCGCCAGCGTTACGATGACGGGCAGTTCGGCCGAGCGGGTCGACCTGACGATCCAGTCCAGTTCGCTACGGGGGCACTCAGATTCAGGGACGCCGCGTAGCCTGATGCGGGTGATCACGCGCCGGTCGCGAGCGTCGTCGACGGTCGGCCGACGCACGAGTTGTACCGGGTTGGCCAGGTCGGGCCAGCCCCAGTCTTTGCGGGCGACGGTGTACACATGGGAGAGCATGGCGAGTCTCCGAACGACCGTGGCCGGCGCTTTATCCTGCAGCCACTCATCGCGGATGGCGATGAGGTCGGTGTTGCGGATACGGTCAATCGGCCGGCCGGCGATGCGGGTCGACAGCCAGGTGCGGGCGATGGATTGCTCGGCGGTGGCGCCTTTCTTCAAGACGGACACCTCGGTGAGGTAGCGGTAAATGGCGGCGGAAAGGGTGGGAGGCGTGATACGGCGGAGGCGGGAGGGCTTCATGCAAAGCCACAATCATGCCGTAGTGACAAAATCTACGCAAAAGTCGTTGCTTGATCAGTGCCAAATGCGACGCAAACGGGTGCCAAAACGCGCGCCGCGCTACAATGGATGGCCTCGGCTCGCACGACCGCGCCAATGAAAAAGCCAGTCCTGAGGAACTGGCTTTCGCTTCGTGCGACGCGCACAAATGAAAACGGCTTCCATCGCTGGAAGCCGTTTTCGCATTTGGTGGCGAATCAGGGAGATTCCGGGCTTTTTGTAAATCCCCTGATAAATCAACAACTTGCCATTCTGGCGGGTGGGGTTGCGAATGAAAAAGTGACACCCCAAGTGTCACACGTTCGCCCCCAATCGGCAAGTAGCGATCTGGCACTTGCGATTGGAGTCGTGTAACAATGAGTAAGGCAACGAGCCTGCCCGAATACATTTCTCGGAAATCGGGGTTTCTAAGGAGAGTTTATGGGTAAGTGTAAATATTGTGGGTCAACGACAACGGCAGGTGGTGGTTGCTCGAAGAGTCCAACGAAAACTCATGTAGTTTATGAACCGCTGAAATGTATTTATTGCGGTTCCAAGACAACGGCGGGTGGTGGGTGTAGCAAGAGCCCCTCAAAAGGGCATGTTGTCGACGCGGGGCCGAAGAAGTGCATTTACTGCGGGTCAACGACATCAGCAGGTGGCGGTTGTAGTAAGAGCCCCACAAAAGGGCATGTTCTGGGTGGTGGGATAATGTAAGCGGGGTATTTATGGAAATCTCAAAAGAAGATAAAAAGAGAATTAAGGCGCTTGCCTCCGAGGGTAAGACCATTTCTGATATTTGGGGACAATTCAAAAAAACTTACCCTGACGCGGAGTACGTAGATATTTATTGGATTGTTTATGGTTCAGGTGGTCAAAGTGCTTTGGGTGTTAAAAGAACAATCACAAACAGAATCAACGAACTTGTTACCCTGAAGGACAAAAATAGATTCAATGAGGTGGTGGACGAATTGCAGGAGCTCGTCAATCACCTCTACAAAGAGCATAAGAAAAACAGAGACAAGTTGGCAAAAATTCGGGAAGCTCTTGGAGAGTGAGATAATCAAAAAGCCAGTCGTGTGACTGGCTTTTTGTTTTGATTTCCAAGATTTGACTATTTCTAAAAATTTCTTAAATTGGAAATAACACCTTGCCGAGTGTATGAGGTCAATATAATCATCCGATTTAAAAAGTCAAGATTAAATTGCTCCATACTGGAAGGTGTGGGGCAATTTTTTTATCTGTCGACTACCGTTCACTGTTCGGGAAGTTGCCCAGCAACGCAGAAGGCTCGTCAAAATAAAAACTGACTGCGTATCTCCAACCAAAATTCCATAGGAGATAGACGATTGCGAACCATTGGAATTTATTCCAAGAGGGGTGCTAGAAGAGACGTTAGCAGAGCACAAACGAGAGGCGTAATCTCAGACCGTGCTAACGGGGACATTTAAGGTCCTGAACTGAGAAAGCGGAGCGCTTAAATCGACTCCCTCCGGGTATGTAGCAAAGTACTAAGCTCGGCATTGCCACCCACCACAGATTTAATTTTCTGGGGCAAGGGTGAGGCTTTGCCGGGCTTAGTAGTCTGAAAGACTAATAACCCGGTAAAGACTCAAAGACACATCAGTCTTTCGAAGAAAGACTATATAAAATACAGTACAAATTCAGCACAGAATACGATATAGAAAACCATCCATAGAGATCTGTACCCGCAGGGAAATAAAAGAATAGATAGAAATAAAACGGACGGCGAGCGATTAAATCGCGTTTTTTCGAGGTTTTTTGTATAGAATGCTGTCCTGCTCAGGGCCTGCCCTGTTTGGTTCAATTTCAGGAGTGGATTTATCCAAATTGGACCTAAACTCACCGAGGACCTTGGAAATTTCCTGCACTTCGTTTGGTGTTGGGTTGGGTGAACCTGTTAAAGCCTCCAACTGCATAGCCTGATAATCCAACTGGTCCAATAATTTGGCATTCTGCTTTGTGGTTTTATCCACCTCCAAAAATTCCTTGAGCCCAATAACTTTTTTTGCTTTGGCTGAAACCCTCGCAAAAATCGGCTTTAAAGTCGCCTGCAACTTAGCAGGATTGAGCCTGCCCCATAGCTTTACCTTTCCAACTTCCTCATAGAGTTCCCATAGGCTTTTGTGATACTCGGCATAAGCGGTTTTTGCTTTCTCCGCTTTGGCATAAAATTCCTTGATTGTGGTGTGGTGGGCTCGCTTGGTGGGATCTCCACGCTCAAAACCCAATGCCTCCACAGCCTTGTGGTACTTATCCTGATAGGCCGTCATTTTGGCTTTGCCGTCAAACCAGTACCCAGCACCTAACTTCTTGGTTTTTGGGTTCACAGGCTTAAAAATCACGTGAATATGAGGGGTTGTTTCGTCTTTGTGTAGCACCGCCAAGGCTATGTTGTTAGCACCCCATTCTTTGCGGGCAAAATCCATTGTAGATTTAACCCACTCATCTAATTGCCTTTTGTCTTTGAATTCAGAGGCCCCAAAAAAGACATCCACAAAACGGCAGGCATTCTTTTTTGTGCCCTTTGGCACCTCACAGAGGAAGCCCATAATGTCATCTTTTTTCTCTAAAGTGACATTTTTTGACGTCTTGGAGGGGTTCGAATTGGCGACATGAACCAATCGCAAATGGTGATTTATCAGGTAGGAGGCTGATCCAACGTTTGTGTACTTTTTTATTCTTGTTATCGCGTAATTTGCCATTGTTTTTCTTCTGCTACCTATTAAGCATAGCGTGAAAAAATGGCTTGGCAAATTATAGCGATTTGAGGTGTTTATCAACGTCAGTTGTACGGGGCAAGTACACCCCGTAACTCACTACGGGGTGCAAGCACCCCCACGGCACTTCGTGCCTGGCTCGTCCTGCGGAGCTAGAACCAAAAGCATGGGGCAGGCCCCTTGCCCCCTTCCGAATGCCAATAAAAAATGCCACTCTTCGGTGGCATTCTTTCTTGACACTCGGCCTGAATTTTTCTTCGCTGTACCTATCAAATTTGATAGTTGACGCAGGGAGAATAAGTGTTACTTCCGAATTTTTAGTGCCAGATTTCAATCGGGTACTCCAATTTATCGATTGCCTCTTTGAGTACGTGGATTGGTTTTTTCTTCTGGTAGTTCACGAAGTGAGGCGAAGATAGGTCAACCCTTTCTTGTTCGTAGTGCCCAACCAATCCCATAATGATCGCAGGGTGGATATTCAAATTTGTCATCTCGTTGACGAAATTTGACCGCAATGAATGGAATGTTTTTCTGTCGTCTGTAATTTTCAGGAGGTCCAGATAGTCACCAAAACGGCGTGAGATATTCTTTCCGAATCCATTTTTCCCGCCTTCGGTAGGGAGCTTGTCTGGGAAAAATACCATATCATATCCCACCTTGTTGGTGGCTTTGGTTTCATCCAAATAGTCCAAAAATTTCGATTCCAGTATGGCTTTGTGAAATGGAATCTTGCGTACGGAATTTTTGTTCTTGGCTATATCGGCGGTGATATCGAATACCCACACTCCCTCATGCTGGTAGATATGCTGAAAGGTCATGCTCGCAAGTTCATTCTGGCGAGCACCTGTATAGAGGGCAAGGAAGGGGAGCCAGTAATAATCCGGCTTGTCCATGAACTCACGGTAGGTGGACTCATTGAAGATTGCTTGCAGATCCTCGGTGGTCAATTCCTTGTATGAGCGAACCTGCTGTTTGAGCTTGGTTTTGTTTTAGATTTTGACCTTATCAAACGGATTGTCCGCAAAGTAGAGGTTGTTACCTATTGCGTATTCAAACAACGACCGCAGGAAAGATAGGCGAGAATTGATAATACTTGCCGATTTGCCTTCGGCAAGTATGCGATTCTTGTAGCTCACTGCCTCATTGGCGGTGTACTGATTAATATCGTGGTCGCCATAGAACCCTTGGAACTCGCTGTAAATGCGCTCTTTGTCGTAGAGGGTCTTTGGAACGTTGTCGAGTTTTTTTTCAACGAGATAGAGCGACACTACCTCGCTGAATGGTTTGCTCTTGGGTGTAACCCGTTCCCCTTGGGGCATGCCAACGGCAGACCTTTCCAAAGAGGCCCGCGCCGATTGAGCCAATACGGAGTTGATAGCCTCCTGTGCGTATTGTTCTCGCAGGCCCAGCTTGTCCAAAACGGCAGATAGGGTATCCAGATCGTGAGGTTTCACGTCCTTGAAATTCACGCCACCTGTGGGGCTGACTTCAATGTCCAGCTTGCGGAGCTTGTCTGGGTCAAAATCGGGAGTGGACATTGCTAGTTCCATGTTCAACCGTAAGGCGAACAGTCTAGCAATGCGGAAATCCTTTGTCCCCAGAGAGAGGCGGGTCTTGACCTTGTTGCGAATGACTCGCAGGTAGTAGACCCCATGACGGGACTGATAGAGGCGGGGCAACTTGTGCATGTGACACACCAAGTGACCCACCGAATGGCAAAAGGGCTTTGTAACCTATTGATTACAAAGCCCTTTTGGGTATTGGTGGCGAATCAGGGACTCGAACCCCGGACCTGCGGATTATGATTCCGTCGCTCTAACCGACTGAGCTAATTCGCCGTAGAAGAGAGATTATAGGTAGGCCTATATGGACTGTCAACAGTTTTTTGCGAGAATTCGAAAACCGCGGACATGGGCGACGCGCGGCGCCGGGGCCGAGACGGATGACCGAGACAGAGGGCAGGCGATGCCGTGCCAGGTTCATCCAGCGCGCTCGCGCCAAAAAACAACGCCGGAACCCGAAGGCCCCGGCGTTGCCGTCATTGCGTCATCCCGGCCTGGATGACGGGGTGCGCCGTCAGTCGTTGGCGTAGATGTCGACGTCCTTGGTTTCCTTGACGAAGAGCATGCCGATCACGAAGGTCACCAGCGCGATCACGATCGGGTACCAGAGGCCGGAGTAGATGTCGCCCTTGGCGGCCACGATGGCGAAGGCGGTCGCCGGCAGGAAGCCGCCGAACCAGCCGTTACCGATGTGATAGGGCAGCGACATCGACGTATAGCGAATGCGCGTCGGGAACAGCTCCACGAGCATCGCGGCAATCGGGCCGTACACCATCGTCACGAAGATCACCAGAATCGCCAGCAGGATCACGACCATCGGCTTGTTCATCTGCGCCGGGTCGGCCTTCGCCGGATAGCCGTCAGCCTTGAGCGTGGCCGACATGTCGGTCTCGAACGCCTTGGTCTTGTCCTTCGCATCGGCAGCCTTGCCGTCGACCGACTGGATCACCTTGTCGCCGATTTTCACCGACGCGATCGTGCCCGCCGGCGCCGCTTCGTTGTGATAGTTCAGACCGGCGCGCGACAGGTAGCTCTTCGCGATGTCGCACGAACTGGTGAACTTCGAGGTACCGACCGGGTTGAACTGGAACGAGCACTCGTTCGGGTCGGCAATCACCGTGATCGGCGAGCGTGCCGTCGCCGCTTCCAGTGCCGGGTTGGCATAGTGCGTGAGCGCCTTGAAGATCGGGAAGTACAGCAGCGCCGCGAGCAGGCAGCCGGCCATGATGATCGGCTTGCGGCCGATTTTGTCCGACAGCGCGCCGAAGAACACGAAGAACGGCGTGCCGATCAGCAGGCCCAGCGCGATCATGATGTTCGCGGTGTTGCCGTCGACCTTGAGCACCTGCGTCATGAAGAAGAGCGCGTAGAACTGGCCCGTGTACCACACGACCGCCTGACCCGCCGTCAGACCGACCAGCGCCAGGATCACGATCTTCAGGTTCTTCCACTGACCGAAAGATTCGGTGAGCGGCGCCTTCGATGCCTTGCCCTCCGCCTTCATGCGCTGGAACGCCGGCGATTCGTTCAGTTGCAGACGAATCCACAGCGAGATCAGCAGCAGCACGATCGACAGCACGAACGGCACGCGCCAGCCCCAGTCGCCGAACGCCTCTTCACCCATCACCATGCGGGTGCCGAGAATCACGAGCAGCGAGAGGAACAGACCGAGCGTTGCCGTCGTCTGGATCCACGACGTGTAGAAGCCGCGGCGGCCGTGCGGTGCGTGCTCGGCAACGTAGGTGGCGGCGCCGCCGTACTCGCCGCCCAGCGCCAGGCCCTGCAGCAGACGCATGGCAATGAAGATCACCGGTGCCGCGATGCCCCACGAAGCGTAGCTCGGCAGCAGGCCGACCACCAGCGTCGACAGACCCATCAGGGTGATGGTGACGAGGAACGTGTACTTGCGGCCAACCAGATCGCCGATGCGGCCGAACACGATGGCGCCGAACGGGCGCACCGCGAAGCCGGCGGCGAACGACAACAGCGTGAAGATGAAGGCCGCCGTCGGGTTGATGCCGGAGAAGAAATGCTTGCTGATGAAGGCGGCCAACGAACCGGCCAGATAAAAGTCGTACCACTCGAACACCGTGCCCAGCGACGACGCGAAGATGACCTTCCGTTCTTCCGCGGTCATCGGCGCATGGGTGGTGGCTGTCGTTGCAGTAGCCATGCGGTTGTCTCCTGTAATGTAAGCACGCCCCTGGGACACGCCCGGGCCGTTGCAACTGATTATTGGAGGACAACCTTACCGCCGTCTGACGCCAAACTGACTCGAAGCTTACGCGGCTAGGGACTTACCCTCGACTTTGGCCCGATTCCGAACGTATTTGACGTACTTTCGTCACGCATGCGGGTTTTCGATAGGCTCCGCAAGCGGCAGGGTTACGCGAATGAGCGTGCCCGTTGCTTCGGGGTGCTGTGCGTCGACGTGATCGAGCACGCTCACCTCGCCGCGATGAATCTGCACGATCTCGCGCACGATGGCGAGCCCGAGACCGCTGCCGTCGCTGTCGCTGCCGAGAATGCGATAGAAGCGCTCGAACACGCGCGGGCGCTCCGCGGCCGGAATGCCGGGCCCCGTATCTTCCACCTCCAGATGGACGAAGCCGTCGGACGCCTCGTGGCGCAGCCGCACCGTTACCTTGCCGCCGGCCGGGGTGTAGCGGATCGCGTTGTCGATCAGGTTGTTGAGCAACTCGCGCAACATCACCGGCTGGCCCGACAGATGCACGGGGAAGGGCGGCTCCTCGAAGCCGAGGTCGATGCGTTTGGCAAAGGCCGCCTGGAACCAGTCCTGCATGGCGCTGCGCGCGAGCAGACTCAGATTGACGGGCGTAAAGGCGGCGGCGTCGTTGGCGCTGTTCTCGGCGCGAGCCAGTGCGAGCAACTGGTTGACGAGGCGTGCGGCCTGCTCGGAGCTCGCGGCGATCTGCGAGAGCGAACGGCGCAGCTCGTCCGGCGAGGTCTGGCGCAGCGCGAGCTCCGCCTGCATGCGCAGGCCGGCAAGCGGTGTCTTGAGTTGATGCGCCGCGTCCGCGATGAAGCGTTGCTGCAGCTTCATGTTCTGTTCCAGTCGCTCGAGCAGATCGTTCAACGAATTGACGAGCGGGGCGATCTCCGGCGGCGCCTGCCGGGCTTCGAGCGGCGACAGATCGTCGGGCCGCCGCGCGCGAATGTGCTCCTGCAGCGCATGCAGCGGCGCGAGGCCGCGCGAGAGCCCGAACCAGACGAGCACGATTGCCAATGGCAGGATCACGAACTGCGGCAGGATCACGCCCTTGATGATCTCGTTGGCCAGTTGACTGCGCTTGTCGAGTGTCTCCGCGACCTGCACGAGAGCCATGCTGCCGGGGGGATCCATGCGCGGCAGATCGACGTAGGTGAAGGCGACGCGAATGTCGTTGCCGCCGACCGTCTCGTCGCGAAACTGCACGACGCCGGGCTGCGGTCGGTCGTCTTCATGCGGTAGCGGCAGCTCGGCCGTCCCGGCGACGAGTTCGCCCTTCGCGCCGAGCACCTGGAAGTCGACGTTGTCGGTGGCGTCCGCGCGCAGCAGATCGCGTGCGGGCATGGGCAACGTGAGCGTGACTTGCCCGCGATCCGAGTGCACCTGCTGGGCGAGCACGTAGGTATTGGTCTCCAGGGCGCGGTCGAACGGGCCGTTGGCAATCGACTTCGCGACGAGATACGTCACCGCGATGCTCATCGGCCAGAGCAACAGCAGGGGCGCGAGCATCCAGTCGAGAATCTCGCCGAACAGCGAGCGCGGCGGCGGCTCGGCCTCGCGCTCGAGCGGTGCGCCGAAGCCCTGGCGCGCAAAGGGATCGGCGTAGGGGTCGAAGGGGTCCGCGTCGGGCGCGCGAATGCCGTCTGCCGGACGGACCGGATCGGCCGGAGTGACCGGATCGGCCGGAGTGACCGGGGCGCGACGGTGATGGCGAAGGCTCAGACGCATCGGGCGGGCGGACTGGGAGAGCGAAATTGCCGGGACGGCGAGGGTTCAGGGATGACGTTGCCGGCGGAGGGCGGTCCGCGGGCGGCTCGGCCCGCCTCGGCGCCTGCCCTCGTCAGGCACCCGCTCAGCCCTCGCGCGCCGAATCCCGCAATGGACTTCGCAATAACTTCGTAACAAGTTCGTAATGGATCGCATGAATCGGATCGCACGAGTCGCCCGGTGCGGCGACATGCGCGGACTCAGGCGGCGTTGGCAGGCGCGGAAGCTGGCTTCTCCAGACAATACCCCAATCCGCGGATGGTGGCGATGCGCACGCCGCTCGGCTCGATTTTCTTGCGCAGCCGATGCATGTACACCTCGATGGCGTTGTTGCTCACTTCTTCGCCCCAGCCGCACAGATGGTCGACAAGCTGTTCCTTCGAGACCAGACGGCCGGTGCGCAGCAACAGCACTTCGAGCAGTTCGAGCTCGCGCGCGGAGAGGTCGAGCATCTGCTCGTTGATATAGGCGGTGCGTCCGACCTGGTCGAAACTGAGCGGGCCATGGCGGATGACGGTGGAGCCGCCGCCGGCGCCACGCCGGGTCAGCGCCCGCACGCGCGCTTCGAGCTCCGCCAGTGCGAACGGCTTGGCCATGTAGTCGTCGGCGCCCAGGTCGAGGCCCTTCACGCGGGCGTCGACGCTGTCGGAGGCGGTCAGGATCAGAACGGGCAGATGGGAATTGCGGGCGCGCAGCCGGCGCAGAACTTCGTGACCCGGCAGGCGGGGCAGACCGAGGTCGAGAATCAGCAGATCGAACGTCTGGGCCGAAAGAGCGGAGTCGGCTTCGAGCCCGGTTTTGACGTGATCGACGGCGTAGCCCCCCTGGCGCAGCGAGCGGGTCAGGGCATCGGCCAGAATGCTGTCATCCTCTGCGATGAGAATTCGCATGGGCGTGATAGGCTTGTGTAGGCACCGAAGCCTGACGGCTGCGGTGTGTCTCCTGTGATGTTGCGGCGCGTGGTTCGCGGCTTTTTTTCTCGTTTCGGCGCTTTCGGACAACAGGCACTTGCAAAGAGCAC
Organism: Pandoraea nosoerga; assembly: GCF_902459585.1. GTDB lineage: Bacteria > Pseudomonadota > Gammaproteobacteria > Burkholderiales > Burkholderiaceae > Pandoraea > Pandoraea nosoerga. The sequence goes on along the minus strand of NZ_CABPSC010000003.1, from coordinate 268,200 downwards.
TGGTTTTTTATACAGTACCGGCATTCACGCCTCACTCGAGCCGTCTCGCTCATCATATCAAAGGACGATTCATGGAAGAAAGCAAGAAAGGGTCTGCCAATCTGTCGGCCGAGAAAGGCAAGGCGCTCGCCGCCGCCCTCGCGCAGATCGAGAAGCAATTCGGCAAGGGCTCGATCATGCGTCTGGGCGACGGCGAGGTCGAAGCCGACATCCAGGTCGTCTCGACCGGCTCGCTGGGTCTGGACATCGCGCTCGGCGTCGGCGGTCTGCCGCGCGGCCGCGTGATTGAAATCTACGGCCCGGAATCGTCGGGCAAGACCACGCTCACGCTGCAGGTCGTGGCGGAAATGCAGAAGCTTGGCGGCACCTGCGCGTTCATCGATGCGGAACACGCGCTCGACGTCGGCTACGCCAGCAAGTTGGGCGTCTCCGTGCCGGATCTGCTGATTTCGCAGCCGGACACGGGCGAGCAGGCCCTGGAAATCGCTGACGCACTGGTGCGCTCGGGCTCGATTGACCTCATCATCATCGACTCGGTCGCGGCACTGGTGCCGAAGGCCGAAATCGAAGGCGAAATGGGCGACTCGCTGCCGGGTCTGCAGGCGCGTCTGATGTCGCAGGCGTTGCGCAAGCTCACCGGTACGATCAAGCGCACGAACTGCACGGTGATCTTCATCAACCAGATTCGTATGAAGATCGGTGTGATGTTCGGCAACCCGGAAACGACGACGGGCGGCAACGCGCTGAAGTTCTATTCGTCGGTGCGCCTGGACATCCGCCGTATCGGTTCGATCAAGAAGGGCGACGAGGTGGTCGGTAACGAAACCCGCGTCAAGGTCGTCAAGAACAAGGTGTCGCCGCCGTTCCGCGAAGCGATTTTCGACATCCTCTACGGTCAGGGTATTTCGCGCGAAGGCGAGATCATCGACCTGGGGGTGAGCGCGAAGATCGTCGAGAAGGCCGGCGCCTGGTACAGCTACAACGGCGAGAAAATCGGCCAGGGCAAGGACAATGCGCGTGAGTTCCTGCGCGAGAATCCGGAAGTCGCCCGCGAGATCGAGAACAAGGTGCGCGCGTCGCTGGGGGTGACGGCGATCAACGAAACCGGCGAGATCGAAGAAGAAGACGACGAAGTCTGAGGACCTCGGAGTCGGGACGGCAACGCGAAGCTTTGCGGCGGCGCGTTGCCGTTTTTTGTTTCTGCCACTGATTGCATGACGAAGACGCTGCAGATCGCGTGTCGCACTGCACCCCATTGAGGCCATGATCCACCGCCGTCCGCCCCGAGATCCGAACGCGCCGCCCCCGCCGGGCGACGACGCCGTCGCGGCCAGGCCATCGCGCAAACCCGCGCTGAGCCTCAAGGGGCGGGCGTTGTCCTACCTCGCGCGCCGCGAGTACAGCCGCGCCGAGTTGCGCCGCAAGCTGCTTCCCTATGCCGACGCCGAGGATCCCGACGCGCTGGAGCGCCTGCTCGACAACCTGGAGCAGGAGCGCTGGCTCTCCAACGAGCGCTTCGCGCAGAGTGTGCTCAATCGCCGGGCGTCCCGGCTAGGGACGACGCGCATCGTCAACGAACTCAAGCAGCATCAGGTCGATGCGCAGACGGTGGCGGAGCTTGCCGAACAATTGCGCAGCACCGAGTTGGCCCGCGCCCGGGCCGTGTGGGAAAAAAAGTTCGGCGAGGTGGCCACCACGCCCGAAGCGAGGGCCAGACAGATGCGTTTTCTGGCCTCGCGCGGCTTCTCGCGTACCGTTATCAGCAAAATCGTGCGTGGCGTGGACGACTTTTCCGACGATCTCTGACTCTCATCCCCTCCATTTTCTGATGGATGTGCCGCGATTCATCGCCGAAAAACGGGCAACGCCCGTCGCGCACGAGCCGACCTGAACGACAACGCCCGCTGGGGCGGACTCCCGCGTGACGCGTCACTTCTCGGTTATCGCCATTTGGCGTTGCACCATACCGTCGGTGACCCGCCAATTTTGATAACCCGACCAATGGGTCGGGTAATTCGGCCTTATGCGGCGGGCTTCTGCTGCGCTGCGGCAGTCCCGCCGGCCGCCTATGCTAGAATCAAGATCTTTCCGCGTTCATGCATTGCACACTCCCGCATGCCGCTCTCCGCGCCTGCCCCTCGTACTCTGCGTCACCGTCGCACGATCGCTGTCGAAGCGTTTTCGCGCGACGACGGCCTATGGGACATCGAAGCCTGTCTGACCGATCACAAGGATCGGGATTTTGCATTGGCGACGGGACTTCGCAAGGAAGGCACGCCGATCCACGAACTGCGGCTGCGTCTGACGATCGACGAGAACTTCGAAGTGCATGACGCCGAGGCCGTCTCCGACTGGGTGCCATATCCCGGCATTTGTGACCAGATCGGCCCGCAATACCGTAAGTTGATTGGTCTTAATCTGCGCTTCGGCTTTCGCCGCGCGGTTCGCGAGCGCCTTGGCGGCGCCGCCGGCTGCACCCATCTCACGGAACTCTGCAGCGTCCTGCCCACGGCAGCGATTCAGGCCTTTGCCGGTGTGGTGATTCATACGCCGGACACGGCGGCCAACGATGCCGATAACGCGGCGCCCCCTTTCCAACTCGGACATTGTCACGCCCTGCGGTTTGATGGCGAGGCGGTGCGCCGGTTCTACCCGCGCTGGTTCAACGGCCGCGCAAACGATCGAGCGAACGAGCCCTCGACGCCCGCCACGACAGAAGCGGAGCGCGACGGTGTCTCGACTCGCACGCTCGAACCCAAACTTCCAACTCAGCAAGAAGGGAATCACGCATGAAGATTCATGAGTATCAAGGCAAGGAAATCCTCCGGAAATTCGGAGTCGCGGTGCCCCGCGGCATTCCGGCGTTTTCCGTGGACGAGGCCGTGAAGGCAGCCGAGGAACTCGGCGGTCCGGTTTGGGTGGTCAAGGCCCAGATCCACGCGGGCGGTCGCGGCAAGGGCGGCGGCGTGAAGGTTGCCAAGTCGATCGAGCAAGTGCGTGAATACGCTGGCCAGATCCTCGGCATGCAACTGGTCACGCACCAGACCGGTCCGGAAGGTCAGAAGGTCAATCGCCTGCTGATCGAAGAAGGCGCCGACATCAAGAACGAACTGTACGTCAGCCTCGTGGTCGACCGCATCTCGCAGAAGATCGTGCTGATGGGTTCGAGCGAAGGCGGCATGGACATCGAAGAAGTCGCCGAAAAGCACCCGGAACTGATCCACAAGGTGATCGTCGAGCCGTCGGTCGGCCTGACCGACGCGCAAGCCGACGACCTGTCGAAGAAGATCGGCATTCCGGACGCTTCGATCCCGCAAGGTCGCGCGATCCTGCAGGGTCTGTACAAGGCGTTCTGGGAAACGGACGCCTCGCTGGCCGAAATCAACCCGCTCAACGTGAGCAGCAACGGCACGGTCACCGCGCTGGACGCCAAGTTCAACTTCGATTCGAACGCCCTGTTCCGTCATCCGGAAATCGTCGCCTACCGCGACCTGGACGAAGAGGATCCGGCTGAAGTCGAAGCGTCGAAGTTCGATCTGGCCTACATCTCGCTCGACGGCAACATCGGCTGCCTGGTGAACGGCGCCGGTCTGGCCATGGCGACGATGGACACCATCAAGCTGTTCGGCGGCGAGCCGGCCAACTTCCTGGACGTGGGCGGTGGCGCCACGACCGAGAAGGTCACCGAAGCGTTCAAGATCATGCTGAAGAACCCGAACCTGACCGCCATTCTGGTCAACATCTTCGGCGGCATCATGCGTTGCGACGTCATCGCCGAGGGCGTGATCGCTGCATCGAAGGCCGTCTCGCTGAAGGTGCCGCTGGTCGTGCGCATGAAGGGCACGAACGAGGACCTGGGCAAGAAGATGCTCGCCGAGTCCGGCCTGCCGATCATCTCTGCGGACAGCATGGAAGAAGCTGCCCAGAAGGTTGTCGCGGCTGCCGCAGGCAAGTAACCAGAACTGTCGAAGCCGCAGCGGCGTGCCGCCCGCAGGGGCCGCGCGAGCGCTGTCAGGCAACCGGATGAAGGAAATCAAGCAATGTCGATTCTGATCAACAAAGACACCAAGGTCATCACCCAAGGTATCACTGGCAAGACCGGCCAGTTCCATACCCGCATGTGCCGCGAATACGCGAACGGCAAGAATGCGTTCGTCGCCGGCGTGAACCCGAAGAAGGCTGGCGAAGACTTCGAGGGCATTCCCATTTACGGCTCGGTCAAGGAAGCCAAGGAACAAACCGGCGCGACCGTCTCGGTGATCTACGTCCCGCCCGCAGGCGCTGCCGCCGCGATCTGGGAAGCCGTCGAAGCCGACCTGGACCTGGCGATCTGCATCACGGAAGGGATTCCCGTGCGCGACATGATCGAAGTGAAGGACCGTATGCGCCGCGAAGGTCGCAAGACCCTGCTGCTCGGCCCGAACTGCCCGGGCGTGATCACGCCGGACGAGCTCAAGATCGGCATCATGCCGGGTCACATCCACAAGAAGGGCCGCATCGGCGTGGTGTCGCGCTCGGGCACGCTGACCTACGAAGCCGTGGGCCAGCTGACCGCGCTGGGCCTGGGCCAGTCGACCGCCGTCGGTATCGGTGGCGACCCGATCAACGGCCTGAAGCACATCGACGTCATGAAGATGTTCAACGACGATCCGGATACGGACGCCGTGATCATGATCGGTGAAATCGGTGGTCCGGACGAAGCGACGGCCGCCGAGTGGATCAAGGGCAACATGAAGAAGCCGGTCGTCGGCTTCATCGCTGGCGTGACGGCGCCTCCGGGCAAGCGCATGGGCCACGCCGGCGCGCTGATCTCGGGTGGTGCCGATACGGCCGAAGCCAAGCTGGCCATCATGGACGCCTGCGGTATCAAGGTGACCAAGAACCCGTCGGAAATGGGCCGTCTGCTCAAGTCGGTGCTGTAATATCCGCCGCACGACCGCGCGCGGGCTGCCGGAACCGGCGGCCGCGCGAGAGGTCTTCAAGAAGGGAGCCCGGAGCCTCGGGCTCCCTTTTTTGCTCTTGCCGTATCCCTGACGTTACCGTTTTTCGCTTCCGAGGATTTTCCCGCCATGCTTGCGTTCTTTGCCGAGCTGAACTGGGCCGCGGTCCTGCAGATCATCATGATCGACATCCTGCTGGGTGGCGACAATGCCGTGGTGATCGCGCTCGCCTGCCGCAACCTGCCGGCCAAACAGCGGCTGCAGGGCGTCGTGTGGGGGACCGTCGGCGCGATCGTGCTGCGCGTGATTCTGATCGCGTTTGCCGTGACGCTGCTCGAAGTTCCCTATCTGAAGGCGCTGGGCGGGGTGCTGCTGCTCTGGATCGGGGTCAAGCTTCTCGTGCCCGACCATGACGCGCACGACAGCGTGAAGCCCGCCGACAAACTGTGGACGGCGGTGAAAACCATCATCGTCGCCGACCTCGTGATGAGCATCGACAATGTGATCGCGATTGCCGGCGCCGCGCAAGGGGCGGCCGACCATCACCAGTTGCCGCTCGTGATCTTCGGTCTGCTCGTGAGCATTCCGCTGATCGTCTGGGGCTCGCAACTGGTCCTCAAGGCGCTCGATCGTTTCCCCGTCATCGTGATCGCCGGGGCAGGCCTGCTCGGCTGGATCGCTGGCGGCCTCATCGTCTCCGATCCGGGCATCGGCCCGTGGCTGCAACTGCCGGGCGCCGCGGCCGAATACACCCACTACGTGGCCGCAGCGGCCGGGGCCGTGCTCGTCGTGGCGCTGGGGCTCGTGCTCAAGCGCCGCAGCGAGGCCCGTCAAACGCGTGCAACCTCTTCCGAGTAACGCGGTCCATTGCGGTGGCGGACGCCGGGCGTCCGCCATGACATTGTGGGAAGACGCACGCCCGGCTCGGACGAATCGTCCGGCCCGTCACTAGGACGATTCTCCGTACCCGCACGGCGCCGCCCGATTTTGATCTGTGGCAGGGCTCGCGCCCCAGGGCGTGTGGCATACTCCGCCCACTTCCCCCCGACGAGCGCCGTCCCATGTCCGGACAGCGCGTCCGTTTCGTTTTCAATGCTTTCGCTGGGAGTTACACAATGCGTCGTTTCGGCCACCGGACCACCGGTATCGCCAAGTCCCGGGGCTTCACCCTGATCGAGCTGATGATCGTGCTGGCGATCATCGGTGTTCTGGTCACGGCTGGAGTGCCTTATCTGCAGAATTATCTGGTGCGCGCCAGGGTCGTCGAGGGGTTGGGGGCCGCTGCATCGGCCAAGGCGCTCGTAAGCGAGAACGCCATGCATGGCGCGCCGTTCAACAGCGGCTGGCAGGCACCGAGCGCCACGGACAACGTGAGCGGCGTGACCATCGATTCCGCGAGCGGCAATGTGACGGTCGCCTACACGCAACGCGCCGGCGACGGTGCGATCGTGCTGGTGCCCACAAGCACCGGCGCACAAGGCCGGCAGGAAGCGCTCACGGTCGGCAAGGCGCCCGAGGGGCAGATCGTCTGGACCTGCTACGCCCAGGGCCGCGAAGGCGCGCCGGGCGGGGCAACGTTGCCCGCCAAGCTGGCCCCGCCGGAATGCCGGGGCGCCAAGGCCGCCGAGACCGGGGCCTGAGAGTGACCGGCGCACAGGCTGCACGGCGCGGCGCTGCCGTGCTCCCGGCAGCCTGGCGCGTCGTTTGCGCGGGCGGTTGCTTGATGCGCGCGAGGCGCGCGAGGCGTGAAATGGCTGCCCTCGGGCGGCCATTTTTCGTTATGCTTGCGCATCTTTCCACCGGTGCATTGCACGGCGACGACCTTGTTTCCTCCACTGCTGCTTTCGCTGATCGGGCTCACGCTGGCCCTGATCTGGGCCTTGCCCTATAACCTCGTCAAGCACACGTATCCGATCTCGACGTTCTACTCGGAGACGGTGGCCTTCGCGCTGTTCGCACTGCTCGGCGCACTGTCGATGGTGGCCGTGTGGCAGCGCGACTCGCGCGTGCTGCGCATGCCGCGTGTGACGTGGATGCCGCTGGCGTTCGTCGGCGTGATCCTGATGCAGCGCGCGATGCTGTCCACCGAGCTGCCGCAGTTGATGATGACGGCGCTGCTCTACGGCGTGGCGATGATCGTGGCCGTGAGCGCAGGCTTCTGGCTGGCGCAACTGGGCTGGCGCGGCGTGCTCATGCGATGGAGCGCCGTGGCGCTCACGCTGGGCGGACTATACGCCGTGGCGGCACAGCTCGTGCAGGCGTTTCATCTGGAGTCGCATGTGCCGTGGCTCGTCGCGAGATATACGGTGTCGGTCGCGCGACGGCTCTTCGGCAACATGTACCAGCCGAATCACCTGGCGACGTATCTGTCGCTGGCCAGCGCCGGTGCCTTCTATCTCTGGTATCAACGCAAATTGCCGGCGTGGGCCTGGCTGCTCGCCAGTGCAGTGTTCGACCTCGGCATCTGCCTGACAGGCTCGCGCACACCATGGCTGCAACTGGCGCTCATGTCGACGTTCGGCCTGTGGCTCGTATGGATCGAACGCGCGGAGTCAGCGCGCAACGTCCGTCGCCCAATGCGCTGGTTCGTTCCCGTCGCGATCCTGCCCTTGCTCGCCGCGATGACGATGTTCGTCGGCTGGGCAAACGTCGCCTGGGGATGGCAGCTCGACGGCAGCGCCGTGGCCCGCATGCATCAGGCGGGCCAGGTCACGGGGCGCCTGAATCTGTGGGAATACGGATTGGCCATCTTCCGCGAGCATTGGCTCTTTGGCGCCGGCTGGTCGAACTACATCGACGCGCAATTCGCGCTGGTCGACAAGCTCGGCCCGGTCGAGATGGCCGACAACGCCCATAACGTGCTGATCGATCTGCTGGCGAAGACGGGCCTCGTCGGCACGCTGCTCGTGCTGCTGCCGCTGGTGTTCTGGTTCGCGCGCGCGGTGCGCGGCATCAAGACGCCGCCCGTCGCCTTCGCATTCATTTTGCTGGGCATGCTCGCCGTGCATGCGATGCTCGAGTATCCGCAGCACTATGCGTTCTTCCTGCTGCCTGCACTGTTCCTGCTCGGCTTGTGCGAGACGAAACCCATCGACAGCGTGTCGCCGACGGCGACCGGCGCCGTCAACGGCGTGATCGTGGTGTTCGCGTGCGTGGCGATTCCGTGGCTGTACGGCGACTATCAGCGTGTCGAAGTGGCGTACCGGGCGGGCAAGATCGACGCTTACCGCACGGATCCGGCATTGTTCTTTGCGCCGTATGGCGACTATGCGGTGACGGGGGCGCTCTTTCTCAATCGCGACCAGCTCGACGAGAAGCTTGCCGCGCATCGCGAAGCCCTGGCGCTCGGTGCGGGGCCGACGATGATCAAGCGCTACATCGTGCTGCTTGCGCTGGCCGGTCGCAACGACGAGGCGATGGACGACATCACGCGTCTGAAGAACTACAACTCGCTGATCTTCGAAGCGCAATACGCCGCGCTCGTGCGCATGCTGCGCGCCCAGGGCGACGAACTCAAGCCGTTCACGCGGCGCGTGATCGAGACATGGGGGCGGCCGAAGGGCGAGGGGGCCGGCGAGTGCGATGGGTGCGACGACGAAGCGATGGCACCGGTGCATGGCGCGTCGCGACGCGTCTCCTGAGCGGAGGCCTGGCGCGGCGAACGCACGCGCTTCAAAGAAAAACGCCCGCGGATCCGCGGGCGTTTTTCATGGTCCTTCGGGAAACGGACGGTACCGCCGCGGCGTGCGCCGACCCGTTCGGGTATCAGGCATCACCGGCTTCGATGTCCTGATCGGTCTCTTCACTGCGCGCCCAGAAGAAGCGGTCGGGAAAGTGCCGGCCCATGCCGGGACGGAAGGCGTTCTCCAGCACCTGCTGCAGGTACTCCTGCGCTTCGCGCACGGCCTCGGGCACGGCCAGCCCATTGGCGAGCATGGCCGCCACGGCTGCGGCGAGCGTGTCGATCGCGCCGGCGACGTTGTTCGCCGGGCGTTCCCACGCGTCCTCGCGCACGACGCCGCCGTCGCTGTAGAGCGTATGCGTGAACTGCGGGGCGTTGCCATCGCTCACCAGCACGAATTCGCAGCCCCCTTCGAGCAGCAGGCTCACCGCCTCGTCGAGCGACAGGTTTTCGTTCTCCGATGCGGCCTGCGCGAGGGCGATCGCGCTGGCCGGGCTCACGACGAGCACGCTCGCTTGCGGCACGAGCAGGCTGGCGGTGGCTTCGCGCAATTCGTCGGCGGAGAGCAGATGCTCGCCCGCCAGCCCGAAATCGGGCGCGACCACGAGCGGCGTTTCATCGTAATCGGCCACGATTTCCGCGATGGCCGCAACGTTTTCGGCGTTGATCGCGCTGCCGACCTTGAACGCGGCGATCGGCATGTCCTCGAGCAGCATGCGCGCCTGGTCGCCGATCCAGTCGGGATCGATCGGCTGCACGTCGTCGCAGGCGCGCGAATCCTGCGAGGAGTAGCCGGTCAGGACCGAGACGCCATAGCCGCCCATGCTCGCGAACGTGAGCAGGTCGGCCTGCACGCCGGTTGCCGAAGTAGGGTCGGAGAGTCCGAAGGTCAGGAGGATGGGAGGGGATTCAGTGTGCATGGAGGCAGGATAGACGGCGATCTGGTCAGGCTTGGGGTTCGTTGGTACCATCACGCCTTAAATGCCCGTTTCGGAGCGCTTTCCAGCGCCGTGGGCGGTTCCTGCCGGGCCATGGACCGGCAGGGCGCTCACGACACCCTCCGGCATTTGCGCCGGGGTGCCCGAAGCGGTTGACAAGCCATTGTAACGGAACGCTCGTCGCTGAAGAAAGAATGGAATACAAGAGCTGGATGTGCCTGATTTGCGGCTGGATCTACGACGAACAGGCAGGTTTGCCCGACGAGGGCATCGCGCCCGGCACGCGCTGGGAAGACGTGCCGATCAACTGGACCTGTCCCGAGTGCGGCGCGCGCAAGGAAGACTTCGAGATGGTGCAGATCTGAGGCCGGACGGCGCTGCCGTCCGCCCGACCGGATGCCCGCGCCGCGCCAGCATTTTCCGACGTACCCGCCCGCCGTCGCGCCGGGCAACCGGCTGACGGTGCGGCAAACTCCCCGCCCGAATTCACGAAGACTGGCCTCGCGGCCTGGAGATGGCCTATGGTGACGCCGCAAACGCCTCCCGACAGCACGCCTTCGCGCGACATGCCGCTGTGGCGCCTGCCCGACGTGGCCGACGCGCTCACGCAGGCCTCGGACGCGTGGTCGAATGGTCCGGCAGCGGCGCTCGGTCCCCTGCGCCGCGCCAACCGTCTGCTGCAGGCGAGCGGGCATGCCGATTGGGCGCTGCATGGCGAGCGTCTGGTGCAGGCCATCGCCGAAGCCGCATACGGCGAGCCCGGCGGTCAGGACGTTCAGCGCAATGCGTTGCGTCAGTTCGAACGCGACATCTGGCGCGCAGGCGCCGCGCCCACCGTGCCCACCGCCACCGTGCCTACTGCGCTCCCTGCGCCCACCGCGCCCGCCGCGGAAGCCCCTGCCGAGAGCGCCAATGGGGCCGAACCCGGCAAGCCGGGCCGTTGGCCCGGCGAGCCGACAACCGGCGAGTTGCGCATGGCCGGCTGGGCCATTGCCCGCCCGCGTCTGCATGGGCTGCCGCCCGGCACGGCGCCGTTGCGCGCCGACGTCGAACGGGTGCTGCTGAGACTGTTGCGGCCGGATGCCGATGTCACCGACACGACCGCCGCCCTCGGCGAGCTGGCCGATCTCGCCGCCGACCTTCACCGCGCAGGCGCGAGCGCGCCGCTCGATTACTGGCGTCTGGCCGCCGCCTGGTTGCGGTTCGTGCGGGCCCCCCTGAGTCTGGCCGACAAGCGGCAACTCGGGCGAATGAACATGGCGTTGCGCAGGCAACTGGCCCGCCCCGGCGTGCCGGGCAGCGCGGAGGCGGCAGCCTCTGCCGCACCCGCGGCCGCCGCGGCAGGCAAAAACGCGGCGCAAGCCGTGCCGGGTCACGATCTGATCGAGGCTCTCGCCATCTGGAACGCACAGGCGCCCGACAGTTGGCTGGGCACGCTGCTGGCCGACTTCGGCGTGCTGCGCCGGGCGGCTCATTTGCCCGAACCGCTCGTCGATGCCGCACAGGCGGGCCAGAAGCAGGGGGCCGGCAGCAGTGCACGGGACTGGCTGCGCATCGGGCCGCTCGCGGTGCGTCAGGACGTCTGCCAGACGTATCTGAGCCTTGCCGACGAGGCCCTCCCGAATTTGAGCGATCCCGCCGTGGCCGCGCGCGTGGCCGAGTATTCGGCCGCGATCGGGCTGGCGCCGGTTGCGCGGCTGGCCGCCGCGGTGGCCGCCACCGGGGAGCGCCTGGCGGCTTCCCCGCCCGCGGAGCCCGGCGGGCCGGCCGCGCTGGCGATGACGGTCAAGGCGCTGCGCGGCATGCTGCATCAATTTGCCGCCGACACGTACCCCGAGCCTCGCCCGGACCTGATCGCCGAGATGGCGATGTGGCGCGAGCGCGCGCTGGACGCCAGTGTGTTCGGGCAGCGGCTCGTCACCGCACGCGACGTTCCGTGATAAAGTCGGCGAAAGGGCTGCCGCTGGCGGCCGATGGCCGTACCACGATGCGCAAAGCGTTCGTCCGCTGACGGGCCGCCGGCGAGTGCCGCGCGGGCCCACCCGGTGCCGAGGCACCGGTGACGGGGCGAGCGACCGGGCAGCAGACCGTCACCAGGCTCCGATAAACTCTGGCCATATGCCGAACGACCGTATCAACCTCACCAATCAGTTCCTCATCGCCATGCCGGGCATGGCGGACCCGACGTTTTCCGGCACTGTCGTGTACCTGTGCGAGCACAGCGAAAAAGGCGCGATCGGGCTGGTCATCAATCGTCCCACCGACATCGATCTGAAGTCGCTGTTCGAGCGGCTCGATCTGAAGCTCGAAATCGATCCGCTGGCGAGCCAACCGGTGTTCTTCGGCGGTCCCGTGCAAACCGAGCGTGGCTTCGTGCTGCACGAGGCCACCGGTACGGCGTACAGTTCGTCGCTGTCGGTGCCGGGCGGGCTCGAAATGACGACGTCCAAGGATGTGCTCGAAGCCGTGGCCAACGGCGAAGGGCCGGGCCGCTTCCTGCTCACGCTCGGCCATTCGGGCTGGAGCGCCGGGCAGCTCGAGGACGAGATCAGCCGCAACGGCTGGCTGACGGTCGCCGCCGATCCGGGCATCGTGTTCGACGTGCCGCCCGCCGAGCGCTTCGACGCCGCGCTGGCACTGCTCGGCGTGACGTCGTCCATGCTCTCCGCCGACGCGGGTCACGCATGACGGCAGGCAGCGCCACGGTGCTCGCTTTCGATTACGGCGAGCGCCGGATCGGCGTCGCGATCGGCAATCAGATGCTGCGCGAGGCGCACGCGCTGACCGTCATCGCCAATCTCAACCGCGAAGTGCGATTTGCCGAGACCGGCAAGCTGATCGCCGAGTGGCAGCCGGGGCTGATCGTCGTCGGCCTGCCGTGCCATCCGGACGGCACGCCGCACGACATGACCCAGCAAGCCAAGCGCTTCGGCAACCAGCTCAATGGACGTTTCAACGTGCCCGTCGTCTGGGTCGACGAGCGCTACTCGTCGGTGGCGGCAGCCGCCGCGCTGGCCGAGGCCGGCGTCAAGCGCTCGCCAAAGACCTTAAAGACCTTAAAGACCTCAAAGACCTCGCTCGATGCCGAGGCCGCCCGCATCATCCTTCAGCAATATTTCGACGAGCATGTCCCTGCCTGAGGTTATGTCCGCCGCCGCATTGCGCCATGCCCATTGCACCGCTTCCCCGCCCTCGGAGGCCGCGCATGGCTAACGGAATCCTCGGGCGACGCGGCCATCCCCAGCTCACCCGCAACGGCGAACTCAAGCATCTGCTCACGGTGGAAGGGCTGCCGCGCGCCGTGATCCTGCACATCCTCGACACGGCGGCGCAGTTCGTCAGCGTCAACGATGCGGACGTGAAGAAGGTTCCGCTGCTGCGCGGCAAATCGGTCTTCAACCTGTTCTTCGAGAACTCCACGCGCACGCGCACGACGTTCGAAATCGCCGCGGCACGGTTATCGGCCGATGTGCTGAATCTGAATGTCAATGCGTCGTCGACGAGCAAGGGCGAAACGCTGCTCGACACCATCGGCAACCTCTCGGCGATGCACGCCGATCTGTTCGTCGTGCGTCATGCACAGGCGGGCGCTCCGTACCTGATCGCCGGGCACTGTGCGCCGCACGTGCACGTCATCAATGCGGGCGACGGGCGTCATGCGCATCCGACGCAGGGGCTGCTCGACATGTACACCATTCGTCACCACAAGGGCGAATTCCAGAACCTGACGGTGGCGATCGTCGGCGACATCCTGCATTCGCGTGTCGCACGCTCCGACATCCACGCGCTGACGACGCTGGGCGTGCCCGAAGTGCGCGCCATCGGCCCGCGCACGTTGCTGCCCACGGGGCTGGAGCAACTGGGCGTTCGTGTGTTTCACGACATGGACGAAGGGCTGCGCGGCGTCGACGTGATTATCATGCTGCGCCTGCAGAACGAACGCATGAACGGTGCGCTGTTGCCGTCGGCGGCGGAGTACTTCAGGTACTACGGCCTGACCCCGCAGCGCCTGGCGCTGGCCAGGCCGGATGCCATCGTGATGCATCCGGGCCCGCTCAACCGGGGCGTGGAGATCGATTCAGCCGTCGCCGACGGGCCGCAATCGGTCATTCTCGAACAAGTGTCGTTCGGCATTGCCGTGCGCATGGCGGTGATGAGCATCGTTGCCGCGAACCACGGATGAGGGCGCGATGAAACTGCATCTGAAGGGCGGCCGATTCATCGACCCCGCCACCCGAACCGATCGCGCGCAGGACGTTTTCATCGCCGACGGCAAGATCGTCGCACTGGACGCGGCGCCTGCCGATTTCACGGCGGAGCAAACCGTCGACGTCGCGGGCGCGATCGTGATGCCAGGGCTCGTCGATCTCGCCGCACGGCGAGTGACGGCAGCCAGCGAGGCCGCTGCGGCGCTCGCGGGCGGCGTGACCCGCGTCGTGTGCCCGCCTGACACCGATCCCGTGCTCGACGAGCCGGATCTCGTGGAAATGTTGCAACTGCGCGCCCGTGCGACGCATCGCGCGCAGGTCCATCCGCTCGGCGCGCTGACCGTCGGGCTGGCGGGCAGGGAGCTTGCCGAGATGGCGCAACTGGCGCAGGCGGGTTGCATCGGCCTGTCGCAGGCGAGCGCGCCAATGCCCGACACGCGCACGCTGCTGCGGGCGCTGCAGTACGCGGGCACGTTCGGCCTGAGCGTGTGGCTGCGTCCCCAGGATGCGCCGCTTGCCGCGGGCGGCGTGGCGGCGAGCGGCGCGGTGGCGTCTCGCCTCGGGCTCGCGGGCATTCCCGTCGCCGCGGAAACCATCGCGCTGCACACCATTCTGGAGCTTGTGCGCATCACGGGCACGCGCGTGCATCTGTGCCGTCTGTCATCGGCGGCCGGTGTCGCGCTCGTGCGTGCGGCCAAGGCCGAGGGGCTGCCGGTGACGTGCGACGTCGCCGCGCACCATCTGCATCTCACCGACATGGACATCGGTTATTTTGACGCCCAGCACCGGCTCGATCCGCCGCTGCGGGGCGGCCGCGACCGCGATACCATTCGCGATGCGGCCCGCGATGGCACGATCGATGCCATCTGCTCGGACCACACGCCGTTGGCGGCGGACGCTCGCCTCGTGCCTTTCGCCGAGGCGGCGCCCGGCGCAAGCGGGCTGGAACTGCTGTTGTCGCTGGTATTGAAGTGGGCCGACGAGGCCCGCGTGCCGCTCGTCGATGCGCTCGCGCGCGTGACACACGGGCCGGGGCAGCGGCTCGGCGCCGCCGCGCCGGGCGCCGGCCGGCTGGCCGCAGGGCTGGCGGCCGACGTCTGTGTGTTCGCACCATCGTCGCATTGGACCGTTTCGGCGCAACAGTTGCGCAGCGCCGGACACAACACCCCGTTTCTGGGATACGAACTGCCGGGCAGCGTTCGGCTCACGTTGGTCGGTGGCCACGTGGCGTACCACGCCCTCGCCGTCTAGGATGCGATTGCCGTGCTGTTGATCAAAAAACTCCGTCTGGGCCTGCACCTCGCGCGCGGTCTGCTGACCGTGCTGCTGCTGTTTCCGTTTCTGTCCGAGGCGGCCAAGCACCGGCGCATTCGCGCATGGTCGCGGAAACTGCTCAAACTGTGCGGCATGCGCCTCGAGGTCGAGCAACGCGCGCCGCTGCCCGACAGCGGTGTGATGCTGTTGTGCAATCACGTGTCCTGGATCGACATCTTTGCGATCAACGCGTGGCAGCCGGTGCGCTTCGTGGCCAAGGCGGAAATCCGGCACTGGCCGCTCGTCGGCTGGCTGTGCGTGCAAACGCGCACGATTTTCCTGCAACGCGAGCGTCGTGCCGACGCACGCCGCATCATGCACTACCTCTCCGACTGCCTGCGCGACGGCGACATCATCACGGTGTTTCCGGAAGGCACGACAACGGACGGCCGCAGCCTGCTGCCATTTCACGCGAACTTGCTGCAGGCGCCGCTCACCACGGCAAAGCCGGTACAGCCGCTGTGCCTGTTCTATGCGGACGCGGCCAGCGAGCGCCACACGATGGCGCCGGCGTACATCGGCGAGATGAGTCTGATCGAATCCATCGACATGATCCTGCGCGCACCGCCGATGACCGTGCGCCTGTCGATCGGCGAGCCGCAGTATCCGCACGAAGGCCAGCATCGCCGCGAGTTGGCGCTCGGGGCGCAGAAGGCCGTGGGGGAAGCCTTGCAGGCGTTTCTGCCCGAAGCGGTGTTGCCGGAAAGCGGCTCGGTCGGTTCGCGCGAGGCGACCCTGGGCGACGACGAGGGGGACGCGGCGCAGCCGGTGCAGGCCTGAGGTGCGCACGCGCACGGCGTTCCCGCGAGGCCGTCAAGCCCCCTTGCGCCTGGCGGCTTTTTCTGATGTCTCTCTCTTGTCGGCCTTGTCAACCTTCTCGGCCTTGCCAGCCTTCTCGAACTGCTCAACCTTCTCAGCCTCCGCGGCCTTGTCAGCCTTCTTGATCCTGTCGCGCCGCCTGTCGTCCGCCGACGCGAACGGATCGCGAATCTGCGCACACGCGATCTGAATCAATTCGCGCCTCGCCGGCGTGTCGGCGAGCTTCACTGCGGTGAGCTTGCCGCCCCACACGCAGCCGGTGTCCAGGCCGAGCAGTCGCTCGCGCATCAACAATCCGAGTGCGGACCAGTGCCCGAACACGACTGTGACCTCGCCGGTGCGTCGTCCCGGCACGTCGAACCACGGCCTGAGCTCGTCGGTGGCCGCGTCGGCGCCCTCCTTGATCTTGAAGTCGATGCGCCCGTCCACGGTGCAGAAACGCATGCGGGTCAGCGCATTGATGGTGAGCCGCTGCCGATCCTCATCATTGAGATTCTCGTGCCACTGGTCGGGCTGGTTGCCGAACATGCGCGACAGGAACGTCTGCCAGTTGGGACCGCGCAGTTGCGTCTGGACGTCCCGTGCGAGTGAGATGACCTGCGCGGCGTCCCACTGCGGCAGCACGCCGGCGTGCACCATCAGGTGCCCGTGTGCGAAGTGTGCGAGCGGTTGACGGCGCACCCAGTCGATGAGCGCGTCGCGATCAGGCGCGTTGAGAATGTCGTCGATCGTATCGCTGCCATGTGCCTGCCGCACGCCGGCGGCCACGGCGAGCAGGTGCAGATCGTGATTGCCGAGCACGGCCGTCACGCGATCGCCCAGCGCGATGACCTGACGCAGCGTATCGAGCGAGCGCGGGCCGCGATTCACGAGATCGCCGGCGAGCCACAGATCCGAGTCCTGCGGCAGGCGCGCGAGCAGTTCTTCAAACGACGTTTGGCAACCCTGGAGGTCGCCGATGGCATAGATGTCACGCATCGCGTTGGTGGCGCTGTCTTGTCTTGTCGTCCCGATCACGGGGCTGGGGAGTGCCGCGACCGCACATGTTATGCGCGCCGCCCCCGGTGTCGTTCACTTCTTGTAGATCAGCCAGCGCGGCGCCTTGAAGCGGACAATGCGCAGATACAGCCATACGTAAGTCACCATGAAGGCGACGCAGCATAGCGCGAGCACGAGACTATGTCGCCAGAAGACCGTTGCCGGGATCACTGCCAACAAGCATAGCAGCCAAAGGTACGGAGACGTCAAGGAGTTGCGCTGCGTGAGGGCGCTTGCCGTGCGTGCGCCGGCGGCCCAGCGCATCAGCCGCTTGTAGACGAGCATGTGCAGATGCACGCCGTCGGGGATGCCCGGCGAGATGCCGCGAACGAAGCGCTTCCGATAGATCGAGAAGCACACCTCGAAGGCGGGGTAGATGACCATGAGCGCCGGATACCACGGCGAGACCTGCGGGTTGCGCATGACGAGCAGGATGGCGATCTCGGCGAGCATGAAACCGAGGAAATAGGCGCCGCCGTCGCCGAGAAAGATCAGCCCGCCGGGAAAGTTGAAGATGAAGAAGCCGAGGATGGCGCCGACCATGATCATCGACGTGGTAAGGACGATCGGGTCCTGCACCTGGAAGCCGACGTAGCCGAGCGAGGCGAACATGATCATCGCGACCATGGCGGCCAGGCCGTTGAAGCCGTCGATGATGTTGACGGCGTTGGCCATGCCGGCCACGCACAGCACGGTGAGCGGCACCGACACGGCGGCGAGCACCAATGCGCGGTCGGCGACGCCGATGTCGATGCGCGTGATGTGGATGTCGAGCATCAGCCAGGCGAGCAGGGCGGCGAACATGGTGCAAACGAGCCGCACGGTGGGCGTGACCTTCTTCGTCAGGTCTTCGATGAAGCCGGAGAGGAATGCGGGCAGCCCGCAGGCGACGAGCAGCAGGATGTCGCGGGAGACCTTCGGGTAGAAAAACGCAAGGGCGGTCGCGGCGACGATGAGACCGGCGAGAATGCCGACGCCGCCGATGCGTGGCACCGGGCGCACGTGGAACTTCTGTACGCCGGCGACGTCGCTGTCGCCGGAGAAGCGGGCGTGAACGTGCGCATAGCGAACGATCAACAGTGTCGCCGCAAACGACACGACGAGGGCGATGGCGAGACTCAGCATGAGACCTGTCGATGGCCGATGGACCGACCATCAGGGAACGATGGGGACTGGCTTACTTCTTCTTGAAAGTCATCCAGCGGGGTGAGCGGAACCGCACGATGCGTTGATAGAGCCAGGTATATACGATCACGAACACAAGACAACACATGGCCAGCAAGCCGCTGTGTCGCCAGAATATCGTGGCCGGGATGACCGCCAGCAGGCACAACACCCACAGATACGGGGACGTCATCGAATTTCGCCGTGCGAGCTGCTCGGCGACCTTTGAGCCGACGGCCCAGCGCAATACTCGTTTGTAGATGAGCATGTGCAGGTGCACACCGTCGGGCATGCTCGGCGAGACGCCGCGCACGAACCGACGCCGGTAGATCGAAAAGCAAACCTCGAAGATCGGATAAATCAGCATTAACGCCGGATACCAGGGCGACACCGCCGGATTGCGCATGACCAGCAAAATGGCAAGCTCGGCGAGCATGAAGCCGATGAAATACGCACCCCCGTCGCCGAGGAAGATCAGTCCGTTCGGATAGTTGAGAATGAAGAATCCCAGAACGGCGCCGACCATGATCATAGTCGCCGAGAGAATGACATTGTCGCCAACCTGAAAAGCGACGTATCCGAGCGACGCGAACATGAAAATGCTGACCATGGCGGCCAGGCCGTTAAATCCGTCGATGATATTGATCGCATTGGTCATCGCCGCGACGCAAATGACCGTCAGCGCAACTGAAATCCAGGGAAGCGCAAGCCCTTTGTCGATGAATGCGATATCGACGCGGTTGATGTGAATGCCAAGAATCCAGTAAGCCACCACCGCCGAGACCATTGCGCACAGCAAACGGGTTCTGGGCGACACGCGCTTGGTAATGTCTTCGATGAACCCGCCGAGGAATACCGGCGCCGCACTGGCCGCCAGCAGCAGAATTTCCCGGAGATTGCCGGAATAATAGAGTGTCGCAAATGTGCCCGCCGCGAGCAGTCCGAGCATGATGCCCAGTCCGCCAATACGGGTTACGGGATGCGCATGAACCTTCTGAACGCCCTGCGTATCGCTATCGCTCGAAAATCGCGCGTGCACATGGGCATAACGCACGATCAGCAGCGTAGTGACAAATGAAACCACCAATGCCAAGGTCAGGTTCAGCATAGTACGGAGAAGTCGATTGCCTCTTTACCGGGGTTATTCGATTCGACGGGTGTTTTCTCGGTACGCCGCGATTTAAACGCCGGGCGTAGAGGCGGGGGTATCGCGATTGACAATGCCCAATATGCGGAAATATTCGGCAATTACCCTTCGCTCGTCAAAATTCTGCGCTACTTTATCACGGCCGGCCTCGCCTACCGCCTCCAGCGCACTTGCCGGCATGCCGGCGACTTCCTTCATTCGTGCAGCCAGGGCCGCAGCGTCCTGTACCGGCACGATCCATCCCGTTACGCCCTCGGTTACCACTTCCCGGCATCCCTGAACGTCGGTCGTGAGCACCGGGCGCCCCATGGCGCTGGCCTCGAGCAGCGTCCGTGACAGGCCTTCCCGATAGGAGGGCAGCACGATGCAATGCGCTTGCGCGATGAAGGGGCGCACCTCCTGCGTGACCCCGAGATACTCGACGAGGCCTTCATCGACCCAGGCGGCAACCTGTTTTCGCGAGATGGCCGTCGGATTCTCGACGTCTGCGGGCCCCAGCAACTGAAAACGCACTTGGGGCATCGACGGCTTGAGTTTTCGCGCGGCTTGCACGAATTCCAGCACCCCTTTGTCACGCAAAAGACGTGCAATCAACAGGAATCGGAACGTGCCATCTTCCTCCGGCCACGGGGCGCGCGCGAAATGATCGAGATTCACGCCTTCGCCAGGCAGCAGCCGGGCCTTGCGGGCGTCGATCAGACCGCCGTCGACCATCGCCCGGAAATCGGACTCGTTGAGCAGCCAATTCTCCAGCGTGTGGCGGAACGCGAAACGGTACAGTTGGCGAACTACGAAAGTAATCAACGACTTGTTGATGAACACCGTGCCCATGCCCGTCGTGATCGACACCGACGGAATACCGGCCCAATGCGCGGCGGCGGCGCCATAGATGTTCGGCTTGATCGTGTAGTGAAAACACACGACGGGGCGGACTCGCCGATAGAGACGAAACAGCCGCCATGTCAGCGCCATGTCCTCCAGTGGGTTCTGGCCCTTCGACGCCATGGGCATGACGTGTACGGTGCAACCCATGGCCCGAAGCAGCGGCGCGTAATCGTCGTCCGGGGCCACGACATGCACCCGGTAGCCGGCGCTCAGAAGCGCCCGAATCGGCCCGCCACGGAAGTTGTGGATCGACCAGAACGAATTCGAGCAGAACAGGACAGGTGGTTGCATAGGAACATCAATTTTCCGGGCTCGTCCTCGCCAGACGAGCATACATGTCGAGCCATCGCGTCACGACGGCGTCGAGCGAATAATGCGCGACGATGCGCTCGCGGTTGGCGGCACCGGTCGCTTCGCGGACGTCCTGCGCGTCGCGCGGAAGGCGCAGCTGCCGCAATAACGCTTCGCCCAAGGCCCGCGCGTCGCCGACGGGCACGAGTGCGTTGCCGGCATGAACGCCGAGCAGTTCGCGCACACCGCCGCAATCGGTCGACACCACGGGCAGCCCGCACGCCATCGCCTCGCCGATCACCAGCGGCAGTCCCTCCCAGGCGGACGACATCGCATACACGTCCGCGGCGCACATCCATTGCGCGATGTCGTTTCGACGCCCCAGCAGCGTGACGGCGCCCACGAGTTGCCTTGCCTGTACGAGCGCCTCGAGTGACGCGCGCAGCGGCCCGTCTCCGGCGACGAACAGCCTCGCGTCGGGCATCTGGGCGAGCACGCGGGAAAACGCGTCGATCAGCGTCGGGTAGTCCTTCGCGTCGACGAGGCGGCCCGCGGCGAAGACAACCGGCGTCGTCGGCGTTAGCCCCCACGCCCGTGCGGCGCGCACGTTCGCGCGCGCCTGCGCGTCCGGCCGGTAACGTGCGGTGTCGATGCCGTTGGGCATGCTGACGATGCGCCCCTGCGGCGCGGCCCGGCGTGCAAGGAATGCGGCCACGGCATCCTCGCTCACATTGGTCGTCAGATCCGTCCAGCGATCGGTGAGGCGGTACGCCAGCATGCGCAGGTATCCGCCTTCGTTGCGGCTGTGCGCGCTCGTGACCAGCACCGGCATCGGCGCGAACCATCGCGCCACGCGTGCAAGCAGATTCGCGTGCACCATGTGCGCGTGCACGACGTCCGCGCGCCATGCGCGCAGGTACGACACGAGCCGCCACAACGCGCCGGCAAGCGACCACGGCGCTTTCCCGGCCCGCAACTCGACCAGCGCAAGTCGCTCGGACTCGGGCAGCGCAATCGCGCACCGGCCCGTGAGCGAAATCAGCGCCACATCGTGCCCGCGCGCCAGAAACCCTCTTGCGAGGTCGACGACCTGCGTTTCCGCGCCGCCCAATTGCAATCCGGTGACGAACAGGGCGATTTTCATCGGACGTCCTCCGTCGTCAACCCAGACGGTGTCCACAACGCCTCCCAGCGTGCGGCGATGACCGCCGCATCGAACTGCCGGGCATGATCGTAGCCCGCACGGCCGAGGCGCTCGCGCAGGCCGGCGTCGCCGATCAGGCGGGCGAGGGCGTCTGCCAGCGCGGGAATGTCGCCGTCCTCCACGACGAGGCTGTCCACGCCATCGTGCAGCAGCGCGCGCGGCCCGGCGTCGGCAGCGTAGGCCGCCACGGGCAATGCGTAGGCCTTGGCTTCGAGGAGCACCAGTCCGAAGCTCTCGCGCCGGGACGGCAGGCAATAGACGGCGGCGCTCGCGTAGTACCGGGCAACGTCGCGCACCGCGGGCAACACGCTTACGCTGTCCGCCACGCCGGCGTCGCGCGCTTGCGCGATGAGCGCGTCGCGCAGCGGACCATCGCCCACGATCTGCACCCGCCAACCGGGGGCGCCGGCGGCCACTCGCGACCACGCGGCAATCAGGCGATCGAAGCCTTTGTCCGGGACGAGGCGTCCCACGGCGAGCACGCAGCGATCGTGGTCATGCGGCGTCGGAGCGTCCGGCATCGGCAGCCCGAGCGGATTCGGCAGCGTCACGAATCGCGCGCGGGCGCGGGGGTGGTGTGCCAGCCATGCGGCGCGGTCGGCATCGGTCAGAACCACGACGGCGCCGTACCGCGCGGCGGCGAGCGCGCGCGCCCAGCGCCGCGCGCGGCGTCCGAGGTCGCTCGCATAGGTGCTGTGCTCCCACGCGATGCGCTGCACCGGCAATCCCAGTGTGGCCGGCACCGTGTAGAGCGCGAGCATCGGGTCGACGTCGATCATCACGTCTACGGCGCGCTCACGCACATAGCGCCGCACG
Organism: Pandoraea nosoerga; assembly: GCF_902459585.1. Lineage (GTDB taxonomy): Bacteria > Pseudomonadota > Gammaproteobacteria > Burkholderiales > Burkholderiaceae > Pandoraea > Pandoraea nosoerga. Next base: position 245,754 of record NZ_CABPSC010000003.1, on the reverse strand, counting down.
CGCCGCACGATCGACGCATAGTGACGCCTGAACGGCACCCGCTCGGCAAACAACGCGTGGTGAGTGACGCCGTCGGCAAGCGCGAAGACGGGCGCGTGCCCCCACAGCGACAGTACGTGTACGCGATGTCCGCGTGCGGCCAGCGCGTTGGCGAGCGTGGCGGTGGCGCGCTCCGCGCCGGCGAACGCGGCAAGCGTGCCGGTGAACAGGCAGATGGCGCGCGCACGCGAGGTCGGCATGTCGATCGTGGCCGTCATCGCGTCAGTCCCGCCGCAGCAGCCAGACGCCGAGCAGCAGCGCGGCGGCGTAACCGGCGCCATAGCCCAGCGCGCCAGCAAGTGCGCCGAACGTCGGCGCGAGCGCGCGCACCACGGTGAACGCCACGATCGCCGCGCACAGCCACTTCGCGATCACCCAGCGGCCGGCGCCGCGGCGAATCAGCGTGAGGTTCAGGGCGGCGTCGGCAAAGACCAGGATGCCCATGAGCGCCGACACGCGAAGGATCTCGGCCGACTCGGCGAATCCGGCGCCGTAGATCAGGTGCACGATCCATGGCGCGAGCACGGCGATCGGCACGGCCAGACAGGCGCCGGCGGCGACCATCAGCCATACGGCCCGCACGGTGTTGCGTCGGGCGATCGCGTTGTCGGCCGTCTGGAAGATCAGTTGCGGCGCCAGCGAGTTCGCGATGATTGGCGCGACGAGCACGAAGTTCTCGGTGACCTGCATGGCCGCCGCATAAGCGCCGAGCTCGGCGAGCGGGATGATGGGCTTGAGTACGAGCTGGTCGATGCGCTTGAACAGCATCATGAGCATCAGGCCTGCCCAGAACGCCGTGCCGCTCTCGAGCAGTTCGAGCAACAGCCGGCGCTGCCAGACGATCGGCGTGCGGGGCGAACGCCTGAGGTAATGGCGCACGAGCAACGCCGCCGCGACGACAGCCTCGATCGCATAGACGATCGCGAACGCGGCAATGCCGGCGTGCGCGAGGAAGAGGACCGCGACGAGCGCGAGCTTCACGCCAAGTGCGCACAGATTGGCGGTGACGCTCGGACGATTGAACGTGCGCGCTTGCAGCCAGGCGACGACGACGCCCGACGGCTCGCGCAACCACAGCGCCACGCCAAGCCAGAGCGTGACGGCGAGCAGTGCCGACTCGGCGAACACGATCACATAGACGGCAAGGAGCGTGTAGGCGATGGCGGCCGCGGCCAGGCGCAGCACGAAGGCGTGGGCGATGACGGTGCGCTGCTCCGCTTCGGGCCTGCCGACCAGGCGCGGCACGACGACTTCGCTGCCGCACACAAGCGTGAGCGAGGCGGCGAGGAACACGAGCGATTGCGCATATTGAAACAGGCCGAACTGCGCGGCCCCGAGGCTGCGCGCCAAAAGCCCGGAGACCGCGATGCCGCCGGCGATCTGCGCGCCGCGCTCGGTCAGCATCCAGAGGATGTTGCGAATGATGGTCCGATAGGGCATGTGGCGCTCGCGCGGCTCACTCGTTCTCGAAATAAGCAAAACCGGCCTCGCGAGGCCGGTGCGGGTAGTGCTGGCCGCTCGTCGGGCGGCGCAAACCGTGATCAAACCGTGATTGTAGGCGCTCGCTGACAGGGCTTTCGGGACATGCCGCGCTGCGGCGAAGTCCCGTATAATTTTAGCGTAATGCAGCCGCTCCCGGCCGCACGTCGCGCCGGGAATTCTCGTTCGCCGCGCAGCCGGGGCCGGCGGCGCGCCGCTTTGGGACGCATCGCGCCCGGGCCGCCGGCATGGCGTGATCCACGCGCCGCAATGCTCATTTCCTCCCTCGTTTCCGAGAGATCCTTTCCCATGACGCAATCCACGCAAGTTTCGCCTGCGATTTTCAAGGCTTACGACATTCGCGGCATCGTCGGCAAGACGCTCGACGCCAATGTCGCGCATCTGATCGGCCGCGCCTTCGGCACGGCCCTGCGTCGCGAAGGCGGCAATGCCGTGGTGGTCGGCCGCGACGGCCGGCTCTCCGGCCCCGAACTGGTCGGCGCACTCGCCGACGGCCTGCGCGCCTCGGGCGTCGACGTGGTCGACATCGGCGTCGTGGTCACGCCGATGGTGTATTTCGCCACCAACGTCACGCTGCACGGCCGCGTGGTCGATTCCGGCATCATGGTCACGGGCAGCCACAATCCGCCCGACTACAACGGTTTCAAAATGGTGTTGCGCGGGCGCGCCATCTACGGTGAGGCCATTCAGGCACTGGCCAGGCTCATCGAGCAGCAGGACTTCGACGCCGGCCAGGGCACGTACACGGCCGACGAGATCGGCGAGTCGTACCGCGCTCGCATCGTGAACGACGTGCATCTGGCCCGCCCGATGAAGATCGCCGTCGACTGCGGCAACGGGGTGGCGGGCGCGTATGCGCCGGCGCTGTTCAACGCGCTCGGTTGCGAGGTCATCGAACTGTTCTGCGACGTCGACGGCACGTTCCCGAACCATCATCCGGACCCCGCTCACCCGGAAAACCTGCAGGACCTCATTCGCACGCTGCAGACCACCGACGCCGAGATCGGCCTGGCGTTCGATGGCGACGGCGACCGTCTGGGCGTCGTCACCAAGGACGGCCAGATCATCTATCCCGACCGCCAACTGATGCTCTTCGCCGCCGAAGTGCTGAGTCGCAATCCGGGCGAGAAGATCATTTACGACGTCAAGTGCACGCGCAACCTGTCGAGCTGGGTGAAACAGCATGGAGGCGAGCCGCTGATGTGGAAGACGGGCCACTCGCTCGTCAAGGCGAAGCTCAAGGAAACCGGCGCGCCGCTCGCCGGCGAGATGAGCGGGCACGTGTTCTTCAAGGACCGCTGGTACGGCTTCGACGACGGGCTCTACACCGGCGCCCGTCTGCTCGAGATCCTGTCGCGCGCGGCCGATCCGAGCGCCGTGCTCAATGCGCTGCCGAACTCGATTTCCACGCCCGAGCTGCAAATCCCGCTCGCCGAGGGCGAAAACTTCGCGCTGATCGACAAGCTTCGCGAGACGGCCACGTTCGATGGCGCGCAGGACGTCGTGAAGATCGACGGCGTGCGCGTCGAGTATCCGGACGGCTTCGGTCTGGCACGCTCGTCGAACACCACGCCGGTGGTGGTGCTGCGTTTCGAGGCCGACAGCGACGCCGCGCTCAGGCGCATTCAGGACGACTTCCGCCGCGCCATTCAGGCTGTCAAGCCCGACGCCAGGCTGCCGTTCTGAAGTCCGGGCGGGGTGACGGTAAGACGGTAAGGCATCCTGGCCGACGGTGGCAGCGTTCGCGTAGGAGCGGCGCCCCGGCTCGGGGTAGAATCGCGGTTTTGCTCACGAGGCCCGGCCGAACCGCCGGGGCGTTCGGTTGCAGGTTCTGATCGTCAAAGTCTCGTCGCTCGGCGACGTCGTCCATAACATGCCCGTGGTGCAGGACATCCTGCGCCAGTATCCCGACGCCCAGATCGACTGGGTGGTGGAAGAGGGCTTCGTCGACCTCGTCAAACTCGTGCGCGGCGTGCGCCGGGTCATTCCTTTCGCGCTGCGCCGCTGGCGTAAGCATCCGTTCGCGGCGTCGACCTGGCAGGAAATCGGCGCCTTTCGCCGCGCGTTGCGAGAAACCCCGTATGACTATGTGATCGACACGCAGGGTCTGGTGAAGACCGGCTGGATCGCGCGCACGGCGCGCGGCACCGTCTGGGGGCTGGGCAACCGTACCGAAGGGGCCAGTTACGAGTGGCCGGTGCGGTTTCTTTATCAGCACATGGTGCGGATCGCACCGCACACGCACGTCGTCACGCGCTCGCGGCTGCTGGTTGCCGCAGCGATGGGATTCGCCGTGCCCGCCGAGATCGATTTCGGCATCGCCACCGAGCGGGCCGATCACGGCCTGTGTCCCGAGCGTCCGTATGCCGTCTTCGTTCATGCGACGTCGAGAGACGACAAGACCTGGCCGGAAGACCACTGGATCGCGCTGGGGCGCGAGCTTGCCTCGCAAGGCTTGCTGATCGTGCTGCCGTGGGGCAGTCCGGCCGAGCGCGCCGTCTCGGAGCGGCTGGCAGCCGCACTGGGCCACGTGGCGTGGGTGCCGCCGAAGATGAATCTGTCGCAGGTCGTGGGGTTGATCGATCGCGGCGCGATGACCGTCGGTGTGGACACGGGGCTGGTGCATATTGCCGCAGCGCTGAACCGTCCGACCATCGAGCTATACAATTTCAGCACCGCGTGGCGCACCGGCGGATTCTGGTCGCCGCGCATCGTCAATCTCGGCGACGCCCAACACAAGCCGACCCTCACGCAGGTGCGCGACGCCGTGCGCCGGCTGGCGCTGTCGCCGCGGCCGGCGGGGGACGGGCCCGTCGTTCGCGGCGCCGCCGTGACTGGGGAGGACCCAATCGCATGAGTCAAACGAACGAAAACAGTCAGATCGTCACCGTCGAGTCCGGGGACTGGCAAGGCGGTGCGCTGTCGGTGCCGCGCGAGACGCTCGTGGCCGATGTTGAAGCGGGCAAGGTGCTGTACTTCCCGCACCTGGCGTTTGCGATCGACGCGGCCGAGCAGCGGCTGCTCGATCCCGCGATCGCCGACCCGAAGCGCAAGAACATCAGTCTCGATCCGAAGACCGACGTGCTTGTCGGCGTTGCGGCCGACGACGCCACGCGGCGTGCCGTACACGCGCTGGTCAAGCGTTACTACACGCAGGCGTGCAGCCTGATCGATGGCCTGCTGCCCGAGTATCGCGGCAAGCTGCGCGCGGCGCCGACGAGCCTGCGCCTGCATCAGGTGGAGACGCGCCAGACCTCCTGGCGCAAGGACGACAGCCGTCTGCATGTGGACGCTTTCCCGTCGCGCCCCAACTACGGCGAGCGCATTCTGCGCGTGTTCACCAACATCAATCCGGCCGGCCAGCCGCGCGTGTGGCGCGTGGGCGAGCCGTTCGAAGACGTGGCCAGACGATTTCTGCCGAAGGTGCCGAGACAATGGCCCGGCTCCGCGTGGCTGCAGAACGTCGTGGGCATCACGAAGCGCCCGCGCAGCGGCTACGATCACATCATGCTGCATCTGCACGATGGCATGAAGGCCGACCTGACCTATCAACGCGAAGCCGGCCAGCAGACCATGCCGTTTCCGCCGGGCAGCGTCTGGATCTGTTTCTCGGACCAGACGTCGCACGCGGTGATGTCCGGTCAGTTCATGATGGAGCAGACTTTCTTCCTGCCCGCCGACGCCATGGTGCACCCCGAGTGCTCGCCGCTGGCGGTGTTGCAACGCCTCACGCATCGCGCGCTCGTCTGAATGGTGTTGCGTCTCGTCTATCGCGCGCTGTGGTGGGTCGTCGCGCCACTGGCGGTCGTGCGCCTGTGGTGGCGCGGCCGTTTCGAGCCCGGCTATCGCCGTCACATCGGGGAACGCTTCGGTTTCTACGATGCGCCGCCCTACACCGGCCGCCCGCTCATCTGGGTGCACGCGGTCTCCGTCGGCGAGACGCGCGCCGCGCAGCCGCTCATCGAAGCGCTGCTCGCGCGCTATCCGTCGCATGGCGTCGTGCTCACGCACATGACGCCGACCGGTCGCGCCACGGGCGAGAGCCTGTTCGGCGAGCGCGTGCAACGCTGCTATCTGCCCTACGACATGGTCGGCCCGATTCGCCGGTTCCTGAAGCATTGGCGACCGAGCGTCGGCGTGGTGATGGAAACCGAGGTCTGGCCGAATCTCATTCTCACGTGCCGCGAGGACGGCGTGCCGCTGGTGCTCGCCAACGCACGAATGTCGGCGCGCTCGTTCCGGCGTGCGGCCCGCTTTGGGGACGCCACGCGCCCGATCTTCGGCGGGTTCAGCCGCGTGTTCGCGCAGAGCGATGCCGACGCCGAGCGCTTGCGCATGCTCGGTGCGCACGACGTGGACGTGATGGGCAACCTCAAATTCGACATGACGCCGCCCGAGCCGCTGCTCGCGCTCGGCGCACGCTGGCGCGAGCGCTTCGGCGCGCGCAAGGTGTGGCTCGCGGCGAGCACGCGCGACGGCGAAGAGGCGCTGGTGCTGCAGGCGCGCGCCATGCTGGCGGCGGCGTCCGACGTGGGCCGTCAGTCGCTGCTGCTGCTGGTGCCGCGTCACCCGCAGCGTTTCGACGAAGTCGCGGCGATGCTCGACAAGGTCCGGCTCAACTACGTGCGTCGCAGTGCATGGCCCGACGACGGCACGCCGCTGCCCGCGCATATCGACGTCATTCTCGGCGACTCGATGGGCGAGATGGCGGCGTACTTCTCGGCGGCGGATGTGGCGTTCATCGGCGGCAGCCTGCTGCCCCTGGGCGGACAGAACCTGATCGAGGCGTGCGCGGCGGGCACGCCCGTAGTGTTCGGGCCGCACATGTTCAACTTCACGCAGGCGAGCGAGAACGCCTTGGCAGCCGGCGCGGCGCGGCGGGTGAGCGATGCCGGCGAACTCGCTACGGCGCTGGCCGACCTGTTGGTCAACGACGACCATCGTCTCGCGATGCGTACCGCCGCGACGCTGTTCGCCAGGCAGCATCAGGGCGCGACGGCGCGCACCGTCGCCGCGCTGGGGCGGTGGCTCGACGAACCGCGGAACGCGCCACGCTCGCCACATTCGCCACATTCGCTATGAGGCGACAAGCCATGCGAGGCTTTTCGTTTTGACGCGGACGATGTCGGCTCCGTGTCGGCTCCGTGTCGGCGCCGTGCGCCGATCGCCTAGCGGCGCAGCGGCGCGATGGTCCCCGGCCGCACGCCGCGCTCGGGTGTTCCGACGCCGGGCGTGCCGGCCGGTGCGCGCGCGCCGGCGCTCACGGCCGAAGCGTCCGGGTTCTCCGTGAGCAGCCCGTTGAGTTGTTGCAGGTCCGTGTCGACGAGCGTGGCGGCGCTGGCCTTGAGCTGCAGGCTCGAGAGCAGCGTGCTGTAGCGGGCCTTGGCGAGATCGCGCCGCGTGGCGAAGAGCTTGTCTTCGGCATTGAGCACGTCCGCGTTGATGCGGATGCCCACCTGATAACCGAGCTTGTTCGACGCCACCGACGACTGCGCCGACTGTTCGGCCGCTTCGAGCGCCTTGACTTGCGCCAGCCCGCTCGACACACCGAGATACGACTGACGCGCGTTGAGCACCGCCAGGCGGCGCGCGTCGTCGAGATCGCTCTGTGCCTTGTCCTCGAGCGCGAGCGTCTGTCGCATCTTGCTCTGCACCGAGCCGCCCGAGAAGATCGGAATGCTGATCTGAATGCCGATCTGCCCCGCGGAGCTCGGTCCCGTACCCTGACTCGACGGACTCGACATCGCCGAGGTAAGCAGGCTGTTCGCGTTGCCGACGTTCGAGTGCGCGCCGGCGGCAACGAGGTCCACCGACGGCATGTAGCCCGCCTTGGCCTTGGACGTCTCGCGTCGCGCGATCTCCAGCGCGAGCGTCTGGAGTTGCACGCCGTAGTTGGCTTGCTCGGCCTGCGCCACCCAGTCCGCCACGTTGTTCGGCTCGGGCGAGGGCAGTGTGGCGCCGGCGCGAAGCGTGGCGAGCGGCCCCACCGGATGGCCGACGATGCGCGCGAACGCGGCGCGGCGCACGTCGAGCGTATTGTTCGCGGCGATTTCCTGCGCGGTGGCCTGATCGAAGCTCGCCTGGGCTTCGTTGGCGTCGACGATGGTGGCGTTGCCGACTTCGAAATTCCGTTTGGCCGAGGCAAGCTGCTCGGCAATGGCCTGCTTGTGCGTCGAGGCCAGCGCGAGGTCGTCCTGCGCGGCCAGCACGTCGAAGTAGGCCGTCGCCACGCGAAGAATCAGGTCCTGCTGCGCCTGTGCAAACGACGCTTCGGCGCTGGCCACGGTGAGCTTGCCCTGCTGGTACGACTGCCAACTGTCCCAGTGAAACAGCGGCTGCGTGAGCGCGAGGCTGTAGCCGCTGCTGCCGAACGTGTTCGAGATGTTGCCCGAGCCGTAGTGCGTATTGACGGCGCCCCAACGCGCCGAGACCTGGGGCAGCAGCGCGGCGCGTGCCTGCGGCAGGGCTTCAATGTTGGCGAGATAGGCAGAGCGGGCGCTGGCGATGAGCGCGTCGCGGCTCTGCGCCTCGCCATAGAGCTGGAGAAGGTCGGTCGCGCCGGCGGGGGCGGCGAAGCCGATGAGCGTGGCGAGCGTCGCCATCAGCGCGAAGGCGCTCGCGGCCGCATGCCGTCGCGCGGCGAGCCTCGGGGGGCGCACGGCCCTGGCTCAGTAAGTCGGCATCGACGGATCGACCTGGCGAGCCCAGGCGTCGATACCGCCGTCCAGATTGAACAGCTGGGTAAAACCTTGTTGTTCCAGGAACATCGCGGCGCGGGCGCTGCGCATGCCGTGGTGGCAGATGCACACGATCGGCGCGTCGGCGTCGAGCTCGCCCAGACGATTCGGCACGTCGCCAAGCGGCACATTCTTGCTTTGGGCGATGCGGCAGGTCTGGACCTCCCAGTCCTCGCGCACGTCGAGCAGCGTGGGTTGCCCGCGTTCCCCATCCGCGAGCCACTGGGCCAATTGCGCCGGTGAAATGTTTTGCATGATGTTCGTGTGTCGTATGGATGGCGTCCGGTTCTCGTGGAACCCCTCGCGGGGCGGAGCCGGTCCGCTCGCGACGATCCGGTGCGCGCCGTCAGCCGGCGGCACGCCCCGGCTCGCCGGGCTCAGAACCTGAAGCTCGACGGTTGCGGCGCCACCAGATAGGCCACTTGCGTCTCGAACAGGTTTTCCGTGCGGTATTCGGTCTCGGACAGGCGCGTGATCAGCTGCGCTTCCATGACCGGGTTGCCGCCGATGAACGCTGCCAGACGGCCGCCGACCTTCAACTGGTCGAGGAACGCCTGAGGCAGTTCGGGCAGTGCGCCCGAGATGGCGATCACGTCGTATGGCGCGGCGGCGCTCCAGCCGTGGGCGCCGTCCGCATTGACGACTTCCACGTTCGTCACACCGTTGGCGCGCAGCGTCTGCTGGGCGGCCTGGGCGAGGTTCGCGTCGAATTCGAGCGTGGTCACGTGATGGGCGTTGTAGGCCAGCAGGGCTGCCATGTAGCCCGAGCCCGTGCCGATCTCGAGCACGTTCTCGTTCTTCTTCGGTGCCAGGGCCTGCAGGACGCGCGCTTCGACGCGCGGGAACATCATGTGCTGGCTCTTGTTGGCGATCGAAGCGCCCGGCAGGGGCAGTTCGACGTCGGCGAAAGCGAGATCGCGGTAGGCGGCCGGCACGAATTCCTCGCGCTTGACCATCGTCAGCAGATCGAGCACTTGCTGGTCGAGCACGTCCCAGGGACGGATTTGCTGCTCGATCATGTTAAAGCGGGCCTGTTCGTAATTCATCTCGATTACCGTGGGTAGTAGGCAAACACAACCCGGCATTTTACCAGTTCCGGGCGGCGCTCACGATGACGCGTGAACTTTTGACGCAGTACGCGCCTATGCCGCCGTTTTCGAGGTTTGCGGCACGCTCTGCGGGCATGCCACGCGATCGAGATAGGCGGCGCACATTGTCGCGATCTGCTCGGCGATCCGCGCGGCCAGCGTCTCGTGGCAGGTGCCGGCCGGTGCGCGGTTCTCCAGGATCGCCTTGATGGGCCCGGTCATCGAATTCAGGAAGACGAAGGCGACCGTGGACGGGTCGTCGAAGCGCGCATTGCGCGCGCTGGCGAGCATGCCCACGACAGCCGCGTGCATGCGCGTGGCCGCGTCCGCGAAGACTTCCCGTCCGTCCAGGTCCTCGGAGAGCCGATACAGCGCCTGCGCCTCTTCGATGTCGCTCATCTTGGCGCCCACGTAGGCGCGGGCCAGTTCGCGCGCCATCGTCTCGAGCGGCTGCCCGTGCGCGGCCAGACAGGTGGTCTCGACCGTCTCGACGATGCGCTCCACGTGCCGCTCGAGCACCGCGTAGAGCAGCACCTGCTTGTTCTGGAAATATTGATAGAGCGTGCCGACGGACACGCCGGCGCGCTCGGCCACGCGCGTGGTGGTGAGCTGACGCCCGCCATCGAGCAGCAAAACCTGAAGCGCTGCGTCGAAAATCGCGTCGATCGTCACCCGCGATCGGGCCTGCTGCGGCGTCTTACGGGGCGCTGCGGGGCCTCGGCTGTCAGGTTTCATATGCGAATGGAAAAACTGAAGGATTCTTCATAAACTCGATGCTAACAAATTTGCGTGCGATCGGGCGCAGAACAACAGGCAATTCGACGGGAGCAGTGATGAAACGGGACGCTATCGAAAGTATGGTGCGCGAGGACGCGCAGCGCCATCTGGGACAAGTGGCGCTGGTGACGGGCGCGACTCGCGGGATTGGACAGGAAGTGGCGCGCTCGCTGGCCGAGGCGGGCATGACGGTGCTCGTTGGCGCGCGCGAGCAGGCGAAGGGCGAAGAGGTGGTCGAGCCGTTGCGCAAGGCCGGGTTCCAGGCCGAGACGCTCGTCATCGATCTGTTGCAGCCGGAGACGCTGCACGCTGCCGCTTACCGCATTGGCCGGTATTACGGCCGGCTCGACGTGCTGGTCAACAACGCCGGCGTCACCGATCCGCGCGACGACGCGCCCGAGCGCGCCTCCATCGAAGCGGTCGAGCGTGTGTTCGCGACCAACTTTTTCGGCACCCTGCGCGTTACCCAGGCGATGCTGCCGTGGCTGTCGCGCGCCGAGCGCGGGCGCATCGTCAACGTGTCGAGCGGACTGGGCTCGCTCGCGTACAACAACGATCCGTCGTGGGAACATGCGTCGATGCGGCGTATCGGCTTCAATGCGTCGAAGGCTGCGCTCAACATGCTCACCGTGCAGTTGTCGCAGACGCTGCGCGAGACGTCGATCACCGTGAATTCGGTCGACCCTGGCGCGCCGGCCGATCTGGCGGGCGATGCGAGCGGCAAGCGGACGCGTGAGAACCTTGCGCAGGCCGCGCGCAGCGTGGTGATGCTGGCGCTCGGCGAGCGCGGCCCGGTCACGGGCGGATTTTTCGACGCGTCGGGCAGCCTGCCGTGGTAAACGCTGGGGGCACGCGCGGCGTGCCCTGCCGTGCGCCCGCTCGCGCTAAAATGCGGGGGCCTCGCGATCACGACACGCGCCCCATCGCGCCCCATCGCGCCACCTCGCATCATCTCGCATCGCCTCGCATCACCTGGCGCCGCGCGGGACGGCGCGTCGCCCCCCGCTTGCCCTGATTGTTCTCATCCTTCTCATCCTCTGATCCGCCGTTTCATGAACTGCCGACCCCGCTGCGCGGCGTGTTGCATCGCGCCTTCCATTTCGACACCCATTCCGGGCATGCCGAACGGCAAGCCGGCGAACACGCGCTGCGTGCAACTCGACGACGAGGACCGCTGCCGGCTTTTCGGCAGTGCGCTGCGTCCGGCCGTGTGCGGATCGCTGCAACCGTCGGCGCAAATGTGTGGCAGCGATCGTGCGCAGGCCATCGCCTGGCTGTCCGCACTGGAGGCGATGACGGCGCCCGGCCACGCGTAGTGTCGTGTCGCACTCGGGTGCTATAGTCGCGCGTGTCGGGCGCCAGAGCCCTGTAGCGAAACACGACATGCCGGCAAATTCGTATCGAGATTCGTCCATGCGTCAGTGCCGCGAGGTGCGGGGCGCGCTCCACGCTCCCGACGCCGGGCGGCGGCGCTGGCTCGCCGTGAGCGGCGCCACCTTGCTCGCGGCCGGGCTGGGAGCCTGCGCCGGGTTGCCGTTCGGCAACGACTACACGTTTTCCGAAGGCCAATTGCAGCGCGCGCTCGATCGCAAGTTTCCATTCGACCGGCGCGTGCTCGCCGTGCTCGACGTGAATCTGTCGCACCCGCGGCTGACCTTGCTGCCCGAGCGCAACCGGCTGGCGGTGTCGGTCGACGCCACTGTCACGCACCCGCTGGGCGGCGCGCCGCTCACGGGCACGCTGGCGATCGACAGCGCGCTCGCCTACGATCCCGCGACGATGTCGGTCGTGCTGCGCGATCCCGAAGTCGAGACGTTCGCCATCGACGGCCTGCCCGAGCGGTGGTCGCGGCAACTGAACGCGGCCGGCGCGCTGATCGCGATGCAGTTGCTGCAGAACGCGCCGATCTATACGTTCAAGCCCGAACAGCTCAATATCGGCGGGGCCGTGCGTCAGCCGGGGGCGATTACCGTGCTCGCGCATGGCGTGAACGTCAAATTCGATTCGCGATGACGGCTCGCGCGTGAGGCGGCGCGCTTCCGAGCTCCGGCTTCTCGCTGCGCCTTCCCGCACGGCCTGCTTCGCTCGACGCGCTCATCTTGTACATTTTTTTCCCACCTAACGACTTCTCAGGAACTCATCGCATGGACTTGTTGCTGGCGCTCAAAGCCGTCATTCTCGGCGTGGTCGAAGGCTTGACCGAATTCCTGCCGATCTCGTCGACCGGCCATCTGATTCTGGCCGGCAGTCTGCTCGACTTTAACGACGACAAGGGCAAGGTCTTCGAGATCGTCATCCAGTTCGGCGCGATTCTCGCGGTGTGCTGGGAATTCCGCGCGAAGATCGCGCAGGTGGTGCTGGGGCTCGGCGGGGACGCGAAGGCGCGCCGGTTCGCCGTCAACGTCGTCGTCGCCTGCGTGCCGGCCATCGTGCTCGGCCTGCTTTTCGGCAAGCACATCAAGGCGGTGCTGTTCAATCCGATCGTGGTGGCCACGGCGTTCATCATCGGTGGCGTGATCATCCTGCTCGTGGAGCGGCACAACCGCCGCAACGCCGAAACGGGCAAGCCGCCGCGCGTGGCGTCGATCGACGATCTGTCCTTCGCCGACGCCCTGAAGGTCGGCCTCGCGCAGTGCCTTGCGCTCGTGCCCGGCACGTCGCGCTCGGGAGCGACGATCATCGGCGGCATGATGTTCGGCCTCGAGCGCCGCGTGGCGACGGAGTTCTCGTTCTTTCTCGCGATTCCGATCCTGTTCGGCGCCACCGTCTACGAACTGTACAAGGCGCGCTCGACGCTGTCGCTCGACGACTTCAGCCTCTTCGGCGTGGGTTTCGTCGCGGCCTTCGTCAGCGCTTTCATCTGCGTGCGCTGGCTGCTGCGCTACATCGCGTCGCACGACTTCACGGCATTCGCGTGGTATCGCATCGTGTTCGGTATCGTCGTGCTGGCGACGGCCTACAGCGGCCTGGTAGTCTGGGCCGACTGACGCGCGGTCCACGCCGCAACGAAGAAAGGGCACCCTCGGGTGCCCTTCGTGTTTGCGCGAACGCGGCGAACGGCTGCCGCCCGGGGACGATCAGCGTTTCCTGAATACGAGATCCCATACGCCGTGACCCAGACGCAGGCCGCGGTTCTCGAACTTCGTCACAGGACGATAGTCGGGACGCGGCGCATAGCCGTCGGCCGTGGCGACCGTGTTCTCGAGCGACGCTTCACCGCCGAGCACTTCGAGCATTTGCTCGGCGTACTCCTGCCAGTCGGTGGCGCAGTGCAGATAGCCGCCGGACTTCAGGCGCGAAGCGAGCAGTGCCACGAAGGGCGGCTGCAGCAGGCGGCGCTTGTGGTGGCGCTTCTTGTGCCACGGATCCGGGAAGAAGATGTGAACGCCGTCGAGCGAGCCTGCGGGCAGCATGTGCTCGACCACTTCCACGGCGTCGTGCTGGACGATGCGAACGTTCGAGAGCGGTGTTTCGCCAATGAGCTTGAGCAGCGCGCCCACGCCCGGTTCGTGCACTTCGACGCCGAGAAAATCGTCGTTGGGCCGCAACTTTGCGATATGAGCGGTGCCGTCGCCCATGCCGAAACCGATTTCCAGAATGCGCGGCGCGCCGTCGCGGCCGAATGCGGCCGGCCAGTCGAGCGGCTGCGCGGCGTAGGGCAACACGAACTTCGGGCCGAGCGCGTCGAAGGCGCGCTTCTGCGCTTCGGAGCTGCGCCCGGCACGCCGCACGAAGCTGCGAATGCGGCGCGGGTGCGCCACGCCGTCCGGACCGACGTAGACGTCGCCGTCCTGTTCGTTGGAGGGCGTCGCGCCGGTGGCGGCTGCGTCGTCGTGGGCCGGTTGCGCGTCGTCGGCCGGCGGATGTCCGTGATTCGTCATGGAAGCAAAAAGCCGTCTGAGGCGACGGCTTGTCGAGGCATTGCGGGAGGCGGCGGACTGGCATCACAGCGCAAGTCAACGCCCAACACGATGATTTTTCAAAGGATTTTCCCGCATCGAGGCGGCGGGAGCGGGCTCGATTATCCCCCGGAATCGCCTCCAGTGGCAAGTTGACGGCGGCGCGCGCGCCCTCATCCGCGCTCAGGTCGGGCGAATCACCTGCGTGTCCTCGGGCGCGACGGGCTGCCCGTCCGCGGTCGTCGGCCACAGATCGGCCAGCGGTTCGCCGGTGCGCGTATCGACAAGCGTCGAGTGCGGCTCGCGACGGCCGAAGCGGTGTTTCTCCCCCCACTGCCGCAGCGCCACGATGAGCGTGAAGAGTTCGCGTCCCTGCGGCGTGAGTACGTATTCCTGGTAGGACGTGCCGTCCGAGGCTGGCTGCACCGCAAGAATGCCTGCGTCGACCAGCGCGCGCAGGCGCGTGGCGAGCATGCTGCGCGCCACGCCCAGGCTGCGCAGGAAGTCGCCGAAGCGGCGCACGCCGTCGAAGGCGTCGCGCACGATCAGCAGACTCCAGCGATCGCCGATCACGTCGACCGTTCTCGCGACGGGACAGGTATCGAGCGACGGGTTTGGCGCCGGCGTGGCAACGGACTTCGATGTGGGCATGGGCTGCGGCCTCGTTCAGAGGGATTTCAGACGGATGGCGGCCCGGCATCGCCGCGCGGGTGTTGGCGCAGGGCGCGGGCGTCGGAGGGCCGGGGTGTTGGAAATTAGGTTTCATTTTAGAACTTGTTTGGGTATGATCCAACAAGTATCAATTTGAAACCAGTTGAGGGAGCCCCCCATGTCATCGTGTCAATCGACGCCGGCGGCGGACGTGTCGCCGGCAACAATCGCGGGCGGGATGCCCCGTGCGCTCGTGGCCGTCTTCGCATGCGCGGCCGGGCTGAGCGTCGCCAACGTCTACTACGCGCAGCCGCTGCTCGACATGCTGGCGAACGACTTCTCGATTTCGCACGGCGCGGCGGGCAGCGTCGTGACCGCCACCCAGATCGGCTGTGCGCTGGCGTTGCTGTTTCTCGTGCCGCTCGGCGATCAATGGGAGCGGCGGCGCCTCATGCTTGTGCAGCTCGGCTTGTTGACGGCCGGTCTGCTGTGCGTTGCGGCGGCGTCCTCGGCGTGGGTGCTGCTGCTTGGCATGACGTTCGTCGGCATGCTCGGCACGGCCATGACGCAGGGCCTCATTGCGTTTGCCTCGAGTGCGGCGGGCGAGCACGAGCGAGGCCGCGTCGTGGGCGCCACCCAGGGCGGCGTGGTGGTCGGCCTGTTGCTGGCGCGCGTGATGGCGGGCGGCGTTGCCGACGTTGCGGGATGGCGTGGCGTGTATCTGGCCTCGGCGCTGGCGATGCTCGTGCTCGGCGCCGTGCTGTGGCGCGCGTTGCCCCGTCAGCGGGCGCCGGCGACGCGCCAGCCCTACGTGGCACTGCTGCGCTCGATGTTCGCGCTGCTCCGAGAGGAGCGCACCTTGCAGGTCCGCGGCGGCATTGCCTTGCTGATGTTCATGGCGTTGAGCATTTTCTGGAGTGCGCTGGTATTGCCGTTGTCCGCCGCACCGTTCCATTTCTCGCACACGACCATCGGCGCGTTCGGCCTCGTCGGCGCCGCGGGGGCGTTGGCGGCCGCGCGTGCCGGGTACTGGGCCGACCGCGGCTGGGCACAGCGCACGACGGGCGCGGCGTTGCTCGTGCTCACGCTCTCGTGGCTGCCGCTTGCGGGCCTGCGCGTGTCGCTGGGGTGGCTGGCGCTCGGGGTGTTGCTGCTCGATCTCGCGGCGCAGGCGATTCACGTGACGAACCAGAGCCTCATCTTCGCCGCGCGTGCGCAGGCGCCGAGTCGGCTCGTCGGCGCTTACATGCTGTTCTACGCGACGGGCAGCGGCCTTGGCGGCGTTGCCGCAACGGCGACCTTCGCGACGTTCGGATGGACGGGCGTATGCGCGCTGGGCGCGCTCGTGAGCTTGCTCGCGCTGAGCTTCTGGGGGCTGACGCTGCGGTGGATGTCCGGCGGCGGAAAGCCGCGCGTCGCGGGCTGACGGCGGCTGATCGCAGGACGCCCCATCCCTCCCGTTCGCCTCTGCCTTCCGTCTCTGCCTCCCACGCCCTGACCGGGCCTCCGTGTTCGCCGCGATGCCGGAGAAGATCCCGGCGAACCTCTCTCAGCGGGCCTTGGTGCGACCCGGTTTGACGGCGGCGGTGGCGCGCGCGGTGGCCTTGGCGCCAAGCACGCCGGCCGCCTCCATGTCTTCGAGCCACGAGAGCGCATCGGCGTGGCGCAGGAAGTGCCGCAGATAGTCGGGCGAGACGTCGTGCATGAGCGACAGGGCGCGATGCACGAGATGGCTGGAATTCAGGGGGCCGGCGTTCTCGGGCACTTGCGCGAGCGATTGGCGCAGATTGCCGTCGGTGCTCAGCTTCGACCACGTTTCGCGGAAGTACTCGAGCACGTCGAGATCCTCGAAGGCGTCGTCGGTCGAGATGACGGTGGGCGTGATCGGCACGGCCACGGGCGCAGGCGCCGTGGCGGCAGGCCTTGCGGCAGCCGGGGCGACGGAAGACGCGGGCGCATCGCCCGCCTGCCCGTCACGAGCGCTATGCGGCTCACGATCGCCGCGTGCCGCGAGCCGATGAGCGTGAGCGGCGCGAGACGCCGACGCCCGGGCGGCGCGCTCGCCGGTGCGTTGCGAGATGCCGGCGGCGAGCGCGGCAAGCGGTGACGCAACGGACGGGTCGGCGTGCGTTTCCCGCGGCGCCTGCGTTACCGTTTCAGCGGACGCGAGCCGCCGTGCCAACGCTTCGACGAGCATCTTCAGACGTTCGTCGAGCATGCGCCGCACGTCTCCGCCATAGCCGCGGCTGCGCGCGGCGAGCGCTTCGATTCGATGGAAAAGCACCGGGTCGCGCTTGTCGGCGCCTTGCGAGCGCCATTGCGCGAGTTGTGCCGAGACGGCGTCGGGCGCGGCGGGCACGTCGGGTGCGGCGTTCGCGTGCGGCGCTTCGCACGCCGAGGCGCCATCGCATGCGGGCGAATCGAAGTGGGCGTCACGCATTGGGCTTACCTGCGTTGCTGGCGCTGCTGCGCGGCATGGGGGCGATTTCCACGCGACGGTTCTTCGCGCGGCCGGCTTCGTCGGCATTGGACGTCACCGGTTGCTCGGCGCCGAACGCCGCCGAGAAAATCGACGACGGCGGCACGCCCGCCGCGATCAGCTCGCGCGTGACGGTGAGCGCACGCTGCGCCGAGAGCTCCCAGTTGTCGGCGAAGCGCCGGTTCGTCTCGCGCACCTGCTGGTTGTCGGTAAAGCCGCTGACCATCAGGATTTCGTCGCTCGCGCGCAGGTAGGCGGCAAGCGGCCCCGCGAGGCTGCGCAGCACTTCGCGCCCTTGCGGTTGCAACTGATCGGAGTTGAGCGCGAACAATACGTTGCCGCTGATGCCGATGCGGCCGTTCACGAGCGTGACCCGCCCGCCCGCGAGGGGGCCGGCGAGCGCCTTTTCGAGCGTCTCGCGGCGCTGCGTCTCGGCACGCCGCTCCTTGACCTCGCGCTCCAGTCTGGCCGAGAGCTCGATCTGCACGCCGATCACGCCGAGCATGATCAGCACGAACGCGCCGAGCATCACCGACATCAGATCGCCGAAGACAGCCCACGTCGGCGAGGCGGCGCCAATGTCGCCGCCCTCCACGCTCCCCACGCCCTCCAGACCCTCCATGCCCTCGCCGACGCCAGCGCCCAGTTCGTCCCTCATGCTGCCACGCTACCCGGTTGTGCCCGCGTTTGCGCCAGATCCTGCAGATTCTCGAGGATCTGCTTCTGCGACAGCACGCTGAGCTCCACGACCTCGCGCGCCTGCGCGACGTAGTAGCCCAACTGCTCGTCGCTGCGCGCCATCGACTTGTCGAGCGCGGCTTCGATGCGCTGCAGATGCTCGAGCAACTGCGCGTTCGATTCGCCGAAGCTCTGCACCGCCGCGCCGAAGGCGTCCCCAAGGCTGGCGATCTCGATGGCGCTGCCGGCGACCTGCGCCGACGCCGCGGCGAGCTTGTCGGTCTGCGCGGCGATGGCCTCGCCGAGATTGGCGCCGGCGCGCTCGAGCAAACGAGCGGACGTGGTGACGAGCTCGTCGACGGCGGCGCGCTGTTCGTTGCCGGCGTGCTTGACGGTATCGAGCAGCGTGCCGAGCGTGTCGAGCAGGCGCGAACGTTCTTCGAGCATCGCGTTATCGCGCACCATGCTCTCGGAGAGCTTCTGGCGCAGTTCGCCGATGATCTCGGCGGCAGCCTTCGGGGCTTCCGACGCGGTTTGCACCAGACGCGAGATCTCGGCGATGGTGTCGTTGGCGTTGGCGCGCGTCTGTTCGGACATCTCCAGCGCCGCACGCGCGAGCGCGTCGCAGATTGCCTGCTGCTGGCTGGCCGCGTGTTCGCCGACCTTCTGCCATTCCGCGCGCAGCGTGGCGAGCGTGCCTTCGAGCGTCTGCGTCCAGGCGGACAGGCGCTGCGTCTCGCGCTCGGCCGTCGCGTCGTGGTGGGCCGCGTTGGCGGCGCTCAGCGCTTGCATCAGCGACGCGCTGTGATCATTGAAGGCGCTGGTCGTCGCGGCGATGAGCTGCTGGTTGCCGTCGGCCAGACGCTCGCTCGTGCGCGTATGTTCGGCGATGGCTTCGCGCCAGGTCTGCGCCACGCTCTCGGAGGTCGAGTCGATGCGGGCGCAGACGCTCTGGAGCCATTGCGCCGAGCGTTGCTCGAAGGTTTCGGCAAAGCGCGCCAGCGCGCCAGCGAGCTCGGCGTTGAGCGCTTCGTTGGCTTGCTTTTGTTGGGCGATCGACCGGTCCCACGCTTGCGCAACGCGTTCGTGCGCGCCGCTCACGCTGCCGCTGGCCGCGTCGAGCTGGGTCGCCACGTCGGCGAGCAGCGCGTTGGCGCGGGCCTCGAACGTCTGCGCGAAGCGCTCCAGTGCTGCGCCGAGGTCTTGCGTGAGCGCGGCGTGCGAGCGCTGTTGTTGGGCCAGGGCTTGCTCCCAGGCCTGCGCGACCGTGGTCTGCGCGGTGGCGATGCTGCCCGTGGCGTTATCGAGGCGCGACGTGACGTCGGCGAGCAGACCGGCCGAGCGTGTTTCGAACGTCTGAGCGAATTGCGCGAGCGACTCCGCGAGGTCCCTGGCGAGCGTGTCGCTGGTCGCCTGTTGCGCGGCCAGCGACGCTTCCCAGCGCTTCGCCACGCCCGCGTGTGCCGCGCTGACGTGATCCGTCGCGCTCTCCAGACGCGCGGCGACTTCGTCGAGAAGCTTGGCCGAGCGCGTATCGAACGTCTGCGTGAATTCGCCCAGCGCCGCGCGCAGGTCGGTCGCGAGCGACTCGTTGGCGCGCAACTGGGCGTCGAGCGACGCGTTCCAGACGTTTGCGACACGCGTGGTGGTGGCTTCGAAACGATCGGACAAGCCGTCCATGCGATCTTGCATCGCGGCGCAAACGGTCTGCTGCCAGGACGCCGTCTCGCGTGCGAGGCTCGCCATCGTCGCTTCGACTGCCGGGCGGATCGCGGCGCCGGCCGCGCTGGCCGTGGTGGCCACGCTGTCCTTCAGGTACTGCTGCATCGCGTCGGTCAACTGTGCATAGGACGCGCCGGTCTTCGCGTGAAGCGCGTCCTGGCTTGCGACGAGTCGCTCGCCGAGCGTCTGGCCGTGGCGCTCCATCGCAGCCATCATCTCCTGCAGACGCTCGACGAGCGCGGGCATGGCGGTGGCCTGCTGTGCCAGCAATTGCAGCGTGGTTTCGCGCTGGTGCTGTTGCGAGAACGGCCGCAGCGTGGTCGCGATGCGCGCGTCGAGCGCTTGCACCGCGTGCGCGCGCTCCTTGCGGGCCAGGGCGGCAAGCAGGCCGAGCATGGCGGATGTCGCAACGCCGGCGACGGAGGTGCCGAACGCGAAGCCGAGCCCCTTGACCGGCGAGGCGAGCGAGGCGCGGATCGCTTCGAGGTCGGTGGCGCCCTCGAGGGCGAGACCCGTGCCGCGCAGCGTGGCGGCCATGCCGAGGAACGTGCCTAGCATGCCCAGCAGCACGAGCAGGCCGACGAGGTACGGCGTGAGAGCGGGGCCAGGCAGGCCGACGCGTTCGCCTTCCACGCGCAGGCGCACGGCGTTGCGCAGACCGGCCGGGAGCGTGTCGAGCCAGGCGGGCAGCGATGCCGGCGTGGCATGGAGCCCGGCCACGGCGCGCGCGAGCGCGCAGGTCGATTGGTGAAAGCGTTTGAGCTCGAGCGCGCCGATGAGATAGACCGCTGCGATCAGCAAGGCGATGGCGAGCGCGAGGGTGTTGGTGCCGGCATAGCCGATGGCGATCCAGCCGACGACGGCCAGGCCTGCGACAAAGGCGACGAGATCAACGAGGTAACGGGTCATTGTTGTCCGGGTTCACTAACGTTTTCGCCGTTCGATACCGAGGCGAGGGCGGCGATCAGCCCTTCGACGGGTTCGAGGCGTATATCCAGTTCCGCGAGCAGGATGCTCTGCATGTCCCGGTGGAAGGTGTCGAGCCAGGCGCCGGCCGGCGGCAGCGGCGCCGCGCCGCTCACGCGCGGGGCGGCCATCGCCGCCTGCTCCGTGTCGCGCAGGCGCACGAAGTGGCCTTCGAGCAGATTCGGCACGCTCGCGAGCAGGGCGCGCTCGCGAGCGCCCATCACGCGTTCCATGACGGCGTCCACGCCGGCGAGCCGCGCGCCCTGTGGCGAACGAGCGGCCAACCGGGCTCGCATGCGCGTGCGCACGGCGCTGATGGCCGTATCCATCCTCTGTTGCGAAGTCGCGTAGCGCTGGCGATAGGCCGGAAAATCCGCGAAGGACGCCGCACGCTGGCGCTCGGCGGCGCTCAGGGCGCGAATCCGCCCGCCCGGCGCGGCTGCTAGTCCGCAATCGCGCGCGATAGCGGCCGCCAGGTCTGCGCGCACGCGGGCGAGTTCGCCGGCCGGATCCTGCGCAGGCGCGCGCGCGCCGGGTGTTGCAGCCGGCGGGTTGGCCTTGAGGGCCGACGACAGGGCGATGGCGTCGGTCCAGCCCAGCCACTGACTCAGGCGGTCCGAGAGCGACGGCGCTGCCTCCGGGGGCGCGAACGTGCTCAGACGGGCCAGCGAGCGTATGAGTGTCGGGGCGCTGATAACGGGACGCCGGGGCACTTGCACCATTCCACTGGGGGGTCGAAAACCCTGCAGTTTACACTGCGCGCGCCCTTCGACCGCGGCGGCTGCCTCCGGCGCCTTCCGTCGCCCGGGCGCCGCCTGTGATTTATCTCAGTTTCCGGCGTGCGTCCCGAGGTTTATCGTTCACTCAACTCGCGGCAAACGCGAAACGACGAAACAACGAAACGACGAAACGACAACCGGAGGTGTGACATGGCTGCAATTGGACCGATCTGCGACGGACTGGTGACGGTGGGGACGTGGGCGCTGCGCGCCAAGCCGGTGGCCGACTTCCTGGCCGGCCTCGCCAACTTCTTCTGAGCCGCACGCCTGAGAACGGGCAACGGGCGACAGGGAATCGAACGACCGGAGAGACGACATGCCTGCCATCGGCGTGATCTGCGACGCAATGGTGATGGTGGGGACGTGGGCAAGCCGGGCCGCACCGGTGGCGACAGTCTTCTCGGATGTGGCCGGCCTGTTCACGTGATACGGCGCCGTCATTGAAGCTGGCGGTGAGTAAGTGGTGACTCACGAGGCCGGGCACGCGGTATCAGGCGCTTGCGCCAGTCCGTGGCGCACGTAGGGCAGCAGGCTGACGAGGCCCAGCGCTGCCATGGCCGCGCCGATCCACAGCGGTGCGCGCAGGCCGTAACCGGCGTCGATGGCGGCGCCGCCGGCCCAGGTGCCGAAGGCAAGCCCGGCCGTGATCACCGACGTGTGCATGGTGTTGACCAGCGGCCCCGGCGCGGCGGCGCGCATCACGCGGGCGACCATGGCCGGGTTGAGCGACACGCCGGTCAGCCCGATGGCGGCGAAGGCCGCCACGCCCACGGGCGCGAGTCGGGCCCACAGCGCGAAGCTCACCAGCGCGAGGGCCAGTACGCCCAGGCCCGTGACAAGCACGGTGAGCGTGTGGCGGTCGGCGAAGCGTCCCGTCACGGCGTTGCCGATGATGTTGGCGACGCCGTACATCGCGAGCAGGTTCGGGATTGCGGCGGCGGGCAGGCCGGCGACGTTCAGGAAGATGGGCGAGAAGTAGCTGAACGCGGCGAAGGTGGCGCCGATGATGAGGCCGCTCGTCGCGAATGCGGCCCATAGCGGACGGTTGCGCAGCGAGCGGATTTCGGCGGCGAGACTGATGCTCTCGCGCCCGCGCTTTTCGGTGGCCGGGGCCCACAGCGCGACGGCGACGGTACACAGCGCGGCGAGGACGGCGACGAGCCAGAAGCTGGCGCGCCAGCCGTAATGCTGCTCGATGTAGGCCGTGAGCGGCACGCCGACCACCGGCGAGAACATCAGGCCGCCGAGCACGAACGCCGCGGCGCGCCCGCGCACCGACGGGGCGACGAGATCGGCACACAGCGTCAGCGCCACACCAAACGTGGCCGAGCTGGCAATTCCCATCACGACGCGCGCGAGCGCCATCACTTCATAGCGGGTCGCGACGGCGGCGAGCACGCCGCCGGCGACGTTGATCGTGAGCAGGCAGACGAGGGCGCGCTTGTGCGGCGTGCGCAGCGCGAGCAACACGGCGGTGAGCACGGGGCCGCCGACAGCCATGCCAAGCGCGTAGAGCGAAATGAGGTTGCCGATGGCGCCGATGCCGACGTCCATCGCCCGCGCGAGGGCGGGCATCATCCCGGCGACCATGAATTCGGCCGTGGTCATGGCGAAGACGGTAAGTCCGAGTAAATAGACGACGGGTGGCATGGTGGATCTTGATGGCATATTTTTAACGATCATTACAAATTTGGGGTTGGGGAATGGACCCGTGAAAGGACGGGGTCCGGGGAGTCTGTGTGGTGCGCGGAGGCTTCGGCGCCGGGCGGTCTCAGAGCTGAGCGAGGGTGCCTTCGACGATATCTTCGAGGAAGGCGCGATCGCTGACGGTGCGGCCCAGTGCGCGCAGACCGTAATAGGTGGACAGGAACGTGCGCGCGACGAGCAGCGGCGAGCGTTCGGCGGACAGCTCTCCGTTACGCTGTCCGACGGCGATCAGATGCACGATGACCTGCTCGATGCGCGTGAGATAGGCCTGGCTGATCTGGCGGACCTTGGGATCTTTCGCGCCACGTTCGAGAGCGGCGAAAAGCGACATGCAGCCGCGCTGTTTGTCGGGATTAAGATCTTCGTCAATACCCCATTGCATGAGCGCGCGCAGCCGTTCCTTGACGGGGCCGGGGGCGTTCAGGATATCGGCCTGGGTCTGAAGCCCGAGCGTCTGATAGCGCGTGAGGGCTTCGTGATAGAGGTTGAGCTTGCTACCGAAGGCGTTGTAGAGGCTGCCTCGCCCGAGGCCGGTGCACTCGACGAGCGCCTGCGCGGAGGTGCCTTCATAGCCGTGCGTCCAGAAGACGTCCATGGCAGCGTCGATGACGGCTGCGTCGTCGAATTCTCTGGGTCTACCGCTCATGAGGAGACTCGCTGGCGTAAGTGAAATGGAAAGGGCAACGCACATGCGCGCGCGCCGCGACCGCATTGTAAGTTATTTTTTAACGTTTGTTCAAATTAAGGCTGTTGCCTCCGCGGTGAGCGTGAAATGGCGTGAAGCGCAGCCTGGGCGCGGCCCACTATGCGAGCGGTGTTGGATGAGTCATTTCCCAAAATTGCTTCGCGCCGAACGCGCAAGCGCAGCACTCGTGGGGAAGCGAGATGCCAGCTCGGCATTTGGGATATATCTCATGCGCAACCAACGTATTCTTGGCAGGAATTTTCGCCGGCGTGCGAGGGCATGAAACATGAGCGGGTGTCGCGCTCGGCCCGAGGGTATCGCGCCGTTCCTCAAAGACGAGACGTACAGTTCAAAGGTATTCAGATGAAGGTTCTGGTGATCGGCGCCACGGGCTATGTGGGCGCCAGGGTGGCAAGGAAGTTGAAGGACAAGGGGTTTGTCGTCCATGGATTGGCGAGATCGGAAAGCTCGCGCGCAAAAATCGAGGCGGCGGGGTATGTGCCGGTCGAGGGCGATCTTCTCAAGCGCGATACGCTGCGTGCGGCCGTCACGCAGATGGACGCTGTTTCAGGACGTGCTGTCGCAGTTCGATGCGCAGCCGGAGGGCTTCTCGCCCCAGCGTGCGCAGGATGAGCTGATCGGCCAGATGGCCGATATGCTGGGCGTGGACTACGACACGCTGGCGCTGGAAATCGACGACAGCGAAAGCCGCCAGCGCGCGCTGACCAGCGAACCGGCGGCGCCGATGCCTTCGGCGGCTCCTGTCGTGCCTGCTGCTCCTGCCGCACCGGTTTCCGCACCTCGGCAGCCACCCGTGTCGTCCGTACCGCGCGACACCACGCCGGTCTCGCCTGCGGCGTCAGTAGCGCCACCGCCTGCATCGCCCGAAGCGCCGCAGGACCAGCACGGACAACGCGACGAGCGCCTGCAAGGACACATCGTGACACCGGCACCGACCACCGAGCGCCTGCAGTCCATCCAGCGGATGGTCGCCGACCAGCTTGGCGACAAGCTGCCCGAATTCGAGGCCGATGCGCTGCGTGCAATCCCCGTACAAGTCGGCGGGCTCTATCCCATCTCGGACGTCTGGTACGTCGAGCCGGGGCTGGACGCGCCGGATCGCCTGCGTGTGCACATCGCGCAGTTCGCGCGCGAGATCGGCGAGGAAGCGGCGGTCGCCGACCACATCGAGGCCAGTGTCGGCGGCATCGGCTTCGTCTGCGTGGCGCCGGCCGTGGACCAAGCGAAGGCACTGCCGGCGTTCGCGCGGGCGGTGCTGACCCTGCTGCATGTGCTGAGTGCGGCGCCGCCCTCCGCGAACGGAGTGGACCGTGCGCGGCTGGCCGACGAGCTGGCGGCGCTGCTGCATGGCCACGGCGGCTCGACCACACGCCTGAGCGATGCTGCGCTGGTGAAGCTGTTCCGTCTGCTGCGCCTGGCGCGCCGGTTGCTGGATCTGGAAGCCGGCGTAGCGGGCCACGAAGCCTGAGCACAGGAGCCCCCCGTATGTCGGCACCGCACCCGCTCAACCAAGCCGTGATCGCCCAGGCCCTGCATGACCTGCGCAACGGCCAGTTGCGCCGCTGCAAGGCCATGGGCTTCGGCGAGGAAGAGCTGGATGCGCTGAAACGCCCCGAACTCGTGAGCATGCTGGTGAATGCCACGGTGTCGTGGTGTTCGGTGTCGGTGAACCGGGGGGTGTTGAAGCGGCTGCTGAGCCAGGTGCACGACGTGGAGCGGGAGATCGCCACGGTGGACCGCATGCTGCGCCTGGGGGCGAGCACGGAGATGGTCAGCAAGTTCTACGGTCTCACCCATCAGGAAGTGGCGCTGCGCCGCAACATCCTCGGGCTGCCCAAGCGCAAGGGCCGGCATCCGGTGCTCGACGAGGCGCAGGACGTGGCCTTGTGGGAACGCTGGAAGAACGGCGTCGCCGAGCGCCATGTCGCCCTGACCGACGACATGGCGATGCTGGCGCTGACCATGGACCTGGCCGAGGCGATGAGCCTGCCGATGTCGGTGATCTGGTCGGCGATACGGAACTGGATCGACCAGGGGCTGGTGTAGCCATGACCACGGCCGGCGCACCACGGCGCGAAGGCCCGGTTGCGCTGTCGGCGGTGTTCGACGAGGCGCTGCGGCACCTTGATCCGCAGGAACCTGCGCAGGGCACGGCGCCAAGCCAGGACGGGTTTCTCTACAGCGGCAACCGCCATGATAGCGTGCCGCGCAGGCTGTTCCTCGACCGACGCCTGACGCCGCTGGAGCGCAACGCCTGGCAGGTGTTCCGCCTGCAGCTCAACGACGACGGCGTGACCGCCTTTCCCACCTACGACCAATTGCGCCCCTACCTGGCCTCGATGCCCTGCGCGGCACAGGCCTCGCACGAGACCGTGGCGCGCGCCCTGACGCTGTTGCGGCTGACGCGCTGGCTGAGCCTCGTGCGACGACGGCGCGACCCGAAGACCGGCCGCATTCAAGGCAACCTGTACGTGCTGCACGACGAACCGCTGTCGCCCTTTGAGGCGATGCAGCTCGATGCCGACTACCTCGGCCTGGTCAGCCAGGCGCTGACCCATGCCGCCAAGGCGGTGCAGATCGTGGGCATGAACACGCTCAAGGAGATTGCCGAAGACCCACTGCTCAGCGGCCGCACGCTGCCGACCCGCTTGCAGGTGCTGGCGCAGCGCATGGCGCGGCATGGCTGGACGACGCCAGGTTATCCACAGGAGGGTGCCGACCACGAATCCGAAGAAGGCCAGGAAGCCCTTCTTCGGAATGCTGCGCGCCCGTCTTCGGAATCCGAAGCGGGGCCGAAACCCGCGCCGGACGGCTCTCTTCGGATTCCGAAGGAGGACCGTACAGTACGTAATGATCGTATAAATGAAGTACGTACAGTACCGCGCGCGAGGGCCCTGCAGAACCTGCGGCTGCCAGACCGCTTCCAGCGCTTGAAGCACGAGCAGCAGTCCGGCGCGCTGGTGGCCTTGCGGCAGGTGGACGAAGCCCAGCGACAGGCGGTGCTGGACGAATGGGAGGCGCGCTGCTGCAACAGCTCGGTGCGCAACCCGGCTGGCTACCTGTTCGGCATCATCCAGAAGGCAATCCGAGGGGAGTTCAAGGCCTGGGCGGGCGACAGCGCCACGGTGCCGCCTGCTTCCCGTCCACCCGCGCCGGCACCGGCGCCATCGGCACCGCCGGTATCCCCCGAAGTGGCGCGCGCCCACCTGGCGCGGCTGCGTGCGGCCCTGCGCGACCCGTGACCGGCCGAGCTATCCCCAGGGGATAGCTGGGACAGGGAGCCTTCCGGCGGGCAATCCGGCCACTCCCTTGTCAAGGTCTCAATTGAGATACAAAATAGGGCTAATGCATAACAGGAGAAGCAACGATGGCCGCACAGACTTCGATGCTGCACATCCGTGTGGACGACAAGCTCAAGGCCGATGCTGCCGAGAAGCTCGCCGGGGTCGGCCTCACCGTTTCGGACGCCGTACGCATCCTGCTGACCCGTGTGGTCAAGGAAGGCGCGCTGCCGGCTGGCCTCACGGCCGATCCGGAGGCCTACGATGCCTGGTTCCGGGCGAAGGTCCAGGAGGCGCTGGCCGACACACGGCCGCCGGTGCCGCACCAGCAGGTCATGGACGAGGCGCAGGCCCTGATCGACAGGAAGCGGCGTGCGCGTACTTGAGTGGCGCGAAGCTGCCCGCGCCGACCTGCTGGCGATTGTTGACTACATCTCGGACGACAACCCCGATGCCGCGCAGCGGTTGAAGGACGACATCGAGGCCAAGGCCACGAAGCTGCCGGAGCGCCCGAAGCTCTACCGGCCTGGCCGCGTGGCCGGCACGCGGGAAATGGTCGTGCGCTCGAACTACGTGGTGGTCTACATGGAAGACGCTCGCGCGGTGTCCATCCTGCGCGTGTTGCACGCCGCGCAGCAGTGGCCGCCGGCACGGGAGTGAAGGCGGTTTTCCTCACAGGAGATTTGCCATGAATGCCAAGGAGCCTGAAGCAGCCAAACTCAAGGCGCTACAGGAAGCAGCCTGCATGGGCTGGGCCGACATCGCCGCCGGCTGCCATGCCGATGTCGCCGACGGCCAGTTCGAAGGTTTCATTGCACAGTTGGAACAGCAGGCGGCGCCTGGCGTCGCCACCCGCCGCGAGGCTATCCCCAGGGGATAGCTGGGACAGGGAGCTTTCCGGCGAACAAACCGGGCGGGCCTTGGATACGGTTTCTTGACTGACGGCCTTCCGACCGGTGCCGATGCTGGCGACTCCGTTCCCCTACGCGAGTCGCCCACATGGCAAACGAACCCCTGCAACTGAATCTCGGATCGCTGCGCAGCGCGATGTCGCTGACGCTGCACACGCACCACGCCTCGCGCATCTGGCATGGCCGAGTGCCAGCGGAAGGACGCCCCGGCATCATCGGTCTCAACGGCTTCATCAGCGCGATGAACAAGATGAAGCGGGGTTCGGAGCAGGACGACCCCTACAGCGACTGGTGGATGCTCAGGGTCGAGGACAAGCTGGCCGATACCAAGACCCGCCTGCAGGCGCTGCGCGAGCAGGTGGACCAGGCGCTGGCCGACGTGCCGCCGGCACTGTCGCTGGGCGAGAACATGAACGTGCAGCCGGTGAAGCTGCCGCTGTTCGTCAACGCGCAGCTCGGCTTCATGGCGGTGTACTTGCTGGCTGACTACGATGACTTGGCACGCAAACTCATCCTGGCGCACCACACGGCGCTGATCGACCGCAGCACCCTGGAGCGCTGGCTCAATGATGGTGCGCACGCGCTGCGCAGCCTGTTCTCGCTGGCCCAGCAGTACCGCTACTCGGGGACGACACGCGACGACTTCGCGGCGAAGAACGCCGCGGCGAGAGCAGCATTGGAGAAGTTCGGCGAGCTGCCGCAGGACGTGTTGGAAGGCACGCGCCGCTCGCGCTTCGCGCCACCGATCGCGCGGCGGACAACCAAGCCCGGCACGCCGTCTGCTGCGCCTGCCATCGAGCCCGATGCGCCGCTTCCCACGGACGGCGCAGCCGATGGTGCAGCGGGCGACAAGGGGACTGGCGCATGACCGCATCGCCCCCCATCCGCCACTCCACGCGCTTCGTGGCGCTGGAACAGACGGACTTCCAGCGGCTGGAACACGCAGGCTACCTAAAAGGCCTTTTACAGCCTTTTAAGGGTAAGGGGAGTCTGGAGACCTGGGCCAGCCAGTGCGCAGCGCTGCGCGACGACGTGATTGGCCTGGCGCAGCGGCGCGTGCTGCCCCAGGCGCGCGCCTACCCCTTCAGCCTGCTCGACGTGCAGCTGGCCCAGCAAGCCACTGGCGCAGGGACGACCTTCCTGCGCTGGCGCAACCTGGACCGTTCCTCCATGGGCGTGGCGTTGTGGGAGGCCCTGCTGGCCAACCCCGCGACGCCGGCCTCGCTGATCGACGAGCTGTACGCGATGGAACTGCAGCGCATCGTGCTGAACATGCAGATCAGCCTGACCCACAGCATCGCTCGCCAAGCCCTGGAATGCGCCAACAAGGCCGCGCAGGCCGAAGCGGCTTACCTGCGGCGTGTCCACGGGCATACCGCCTCCGTTCCACCCACCACCAAGGAGTCACCATGAGCACGCACTTCGTCGGCGAGGGCAACATCGGTTCTGCGCCGGACTACCGCGAATTTCCGAACGGCAACGACGAGCCGCGCCGGCTGCTTCGCCTGAACGTCTACTTCGACAACCCGATCCCGAAGAAGGACGGCGAGTACGAAGATCGCGGCGGCTTCTGGGCGCCCGTGGAGCTGTGGCACCGCGACGCCGAGCACTGGAAGACGCTGTACCAGAAAGGCATGCGGGTGCTGGTCGAGGGCCGCACCGTGCGCGACGAATGGGAGGACGCCGACGAGAACGAGCGCGTAACGTTCAAGGTCGAGGCGCGGCGCGTGGGCATCCTGCCGTACCGCATCGAGTCGGTGGCGCTCAGCGCCAAGCCCGCCGGCGGACAGTAATTCGCCCATCGCCGTTCCCCCGAGGGCGGCTGTAGCAACCGTCATACGCCCGCGATGCACCAGCGAGCTATCCCCAGGGGATAGCTCCAAGGTCGTCCACGGAGTTCCAGCCGCCCTCCCGAAACAATGCTCTTGCTGCGCCAGCTCCTGCGGTCTATGCGTACGGCTGCTGCAACGGACCGCCTGCCGATCAAAAAAGCGGTGTCTGCATCAATCGGCTTCCTTGCTGCCGGCATCTCCTGGCCCCGCCAAGCTGACGCCCATCAGATGAACCGCACATTTCCAAGGAGGCTTCATGCGCGTGTTCCTGTGCGAGAAGCCGTCCCAGGGCAAGGACATCGCCCGTGTGCTGGGCGCCAGCCAACGCGGCAACGGCTGCTACAGCGGCGCCGGCGTCGTCGTGACCTGGTGCATCGGTCATCTGGTGGAGACGGTTCCACCCGAAGGCTACGGCGAGCAATACAAGCGCTGGGCCATCGAGCAACTGCCCATTCTTCCTGAGCGTTGGCGTGTCGAGCCCAAGGCGGCGACCGCAGCGCAATTCAAGGTCGTTCAGCAACTCGTCGCCAAGGCGGGCGAGCTGGTGATTGCGACCGACGCCGACCGCGAGGGCGAGATGATCGCCCGCGAGATCATCGACCTGTGCGGCTACCGCGGGCCGATTCAGCGCCTGTGGCTGTCGGCGCTCAACGATGCGTCGATCCGCAAGGCGCTGGGTGCGCTCAAGCCGTCCGCCGAGACGCTGCCGCTGTATTTCTCCGCACTCGCCCGATCGCGCGCCGACTGGCTGATCGGGATGAACCTGAGCCGCCTGTTCACCCTGCTGGGGCGCCAGGCCGGCTATACCGGCGTGCTGTCGGTGGGCCGCGTGCAGACGCCGACGCTGAAGTTGGTCGTCGATCGTGATCGCGAGATCGCGCGCTTCGTCTGCGTACCGTTCTGGGCCATCGAGGTTGCGCTTTCGCATGCAGGCCAGTCCTTCGTCGCTAGCTGGACGCCGCCGCAAGGCAGCGGCGACGATGCGGGCCGCTGCCTGCAACAGCCGGTGGCTCAGCAGGCCGCCGAGCGACTGCGCAAGGCCGGCTCCGCCCAAGTGCTGTCGGTCGAAACCGAGCGCGTGCGCGAAGGCCCGCCGCTGCCGTTCGACCTCGGTACCTTGCAGGAAGTCTGTTCCAAGCAGTTGGGCCTCGACGTGCAGGAGACGCTGGACATTGCCCAGGCGCTGTACGAGACGCACAAGGCGACGACGTATCCGCGCTCGGATTCGGGCTACCTGCCCGAGAGCATGCTGGCCGAGGTGCCGGCCGTGCTCGACAGCCTGGTCAAGACCGATCCCAGCCTGCGGCCGCTGATCGACCGCCTGGACCGCCAGCAGCGTTCGCGGGCCTGGAACGACGGCAAGGTCACGGCACATCACGGCATCATCCCCACGCTGGAGCCGGCCAATCTCTCGGCGATGACCGACAAGGAGTTGGCCGTCTACCGGCTGATCCGTGCCCACTACCTCGCGCAGTTCCTGCCGCATCACGAGTTCGACCGGACGGTGGCGCAGCTCACGTGCGGCGGGCAGTCGCTGGTGGCGGTGGGCAAGCAGATCGCGGTGGCCGGATGGCGCCAGGTGCTGGCGGCGCCGGCCCTTGACGACACGGACCGGGACGATGCGCAGCAAAGCCAAGTGTTGCCGCCGTTGAAGACTGGCGATGCCTGTCAAGTCGGTCAGGTCGAGCTGAAGGCATTGAAGACGCTGCCGCCCAAGCCCTACACGCAGGGCGAGCTGGTCAAGGCCATGAAGGGCGTCGCCAAGCTCGTGACCGACCCGCGCCTGAAGCAGAAGCTGAAGGACACCACGGGCATCGGCACCGAGGCGACGCGCGCCAACATCATCAGCGGGCTGCTGGCCCGCGGCTATCTCTTGAAGAAAGGCCGCGCCATCCGTGCATCGGATGCGGCCTTCACGTTGATCGACGCCGTGCCGGCGGCCATCGCCGACCCGGGGACCACGGCGGTGTGGGAGCAGGCACTGGACATGATCGAGGCCGGCCAGATGACGCTGGACACCTTCATCGCCAAGCAATCGAGCTGGGTCGCCCGGCTCGTGCAGCAGTACCGCGGCGCCACGCTGGACCTCAAGCTGCCGCCCGCGCCGGACTGCCCGCAGTGCGGCGCCCCGATGCGCCAGCGTAGCGGCAAGAGCGGCGCGTTCTGGTCGTGCAGCCGCTACCCGGACTGCAAAGGTACGCAGCCGGTCGAAGATGCCCCGGCAGGCAAGCGCGGCGCATCCGGTCGCACCTCCAGGACACCGCGCCGGCGCCCCAAGGCGAACTGACGCCCACGTCTCCCGCTGCCACGCCGGATCTTGCCGACGGCGGGGCAAACCTCCCGCGCCCCGCGGGACTCCCCAGCGCGCGTTCCCTTCTGCAACGGTGTGCGCGTCCTGCACAGGCCTCACGGCTGGCAGGGCGAGAAGGTCATTGCTCCGTCGAATCGCGCGCAACGCGGTTCCTTTGATCCAGGTTGTTCCGTACATCCGCGAGCGGTCTCCTGACGCCTTGGCCCGCAAGGCTGCGAGGTGCCAGGAGACCGCTTGCGGTCGACGGTATTCGGTGCCGGTGCCCGCCGGCGGAACAACGGGTTCCCTTTGTGTGCGGATGCACGCCAGAGGATGCCGGCTCCAGCCACGAAACGGGCCGGGTGAGATTGCTGACGCAGCGAATGGCTTTGACGACGGCCTGGCCTGCTTGCAGCCCACAGGTGGATTGATTCTTCTCCAGCCGAAGCCCTACGGGGCTTCGGCGCCTTTGTCGTGGGCGGAAGGATCGTGCACTGCTGCTGCCGGCAGTGCTCGGGCCAAACCGGACGGCGCGCGGTTCCGTTTGATCGGCGACGGTGCGCCGCCGCGCTTCCATCCTTTCCGCATGTGTCGCTGACGGTCGTCAGCACCATGCCCTGGCAGCTCCGGTCTTCAAGGCTGCAACGCGCCTCGCCGCGTTGATCGATCCAGTCCGCCTCGCACCGACCACCGCGGACGCGCGTCGCCACGACGCGTGGTGCTTTCGATGTTCAACCTTTCGGGAGGTCTCCGCTCCCGACGGGGCGTGGTGCTCCCGGTCTTCAACCACCAGGAGGAACCACATGTCTCTCGCGTTCGCAACAGCCCCTTTGAGTGCTGAACAGGCCCGCGCCGAATCCATCGGCTACCAGGCCCTGGCCTACGTCGGCAAGCGCCTGCCCCTGCAGGTGCTGTGCAGCGCAGCCGGCCACTACATCGGCACCGCCGATGCGGATGGTCCCGTCTCGCGCGAGTCGGCCAGCTTCTTCCGCTCGCACCACGCTGCCGAGCACGCCCTGCAAACGGGCCGCTGGCAGCAGCGCCTCCACCCGTGAATCCAATCACCAGGAGCCCCCGTCATGAACCGTGCTCTGCCTCAAGAGGTACTTGATCAGATCAAGCTGGAAAAACAGCACTTCGCCGCCGCGCCCCAAGCCTTCTTCGAGGCGTGGAAGCGCGGCGTGAACATCGCCGGTGCCGAATGGTTCGGCGACGGCACACGCGAAGGTCTGCAGCGTGCCACCACCAAGTGGGACCTGCGGCCCAACATGCTGATGCTCAACGACGCACTGGGTGTGCTGAGCAGCGGTCAACGCATGTTCCTGTCCGCGATGGTGAGCTTCTACAACGCCCGCGAGGGCGGCGCGATGCTCAAGCGTTGCGGCTTCGAGGGGCTGTCCGACCTCGGCGGCCTCGACCTGGAGCGGCGCAAGGTCCTCGCCGACCTCACGCTGCACTACAACGGCTGGTGAGCCGCGCCTGGCAACCCACCGTCCTTTCATCCCACCCGACGAGGGACATGCGTCCCCGTTCGGGGCCATGTCCCTCCTTCTTTTCGCAGGAGCGGCCATGTCCCAAATCACCATCTTCCACTGACCTGCACCGCCCGCCACCAGGGCGGCCCGACGCCGCGGCCGGCTGACCGGTTGCCACTTCATCCACCCGCTGGGGTTTAATCCCCGGCAGGGGATTGCCTCGGCCATCCCTTGCTGGAGATATTCATGTCCCATTCCAACAATCCCTTCGTCCGCGGCTACGATGGCCTGTCCGTGCAGCGGCTGCTGGCGATTTCCTACGACGACGACTGCCCGCTGAGCTATCTGCCGCTGCACGTCTCGCAGTCGCACCTGCCGGACAGCCAGGTCGAGCGCCATGCCTGCGTCTTCTGCGACGACTTCGCGCTGATCACGGAAGGCCAGAACGTGCCGCCCGAACTGGACGCGCAGTGCCCCAGCCACGGCATCGCCCGAAACCTCGTCTACGCCGTCATGGCCGAAGAAGCCAGCCAGCCGCTGCACGTCGGCGATACCTACTCCGAGGAAGCGGCGCGCGAGGTGGTGCGGCGCCTGCGCTTCGAGACCGGCTTCTACAGCCGTGCCTGGGAAATCAGTTCGGCGCACATCACCGAGGAGGCCGGCCGCTATCTGGCCAACCTGGCCGACATCGCCACGCCGAGCGGTTTTCTGTTCGTGGCCTTCCGCATTCCCTACAGCCCGGCGGTCGGCGTGAAGCTGATCGCCACCCCCTGGACGGATGCGAACCTGCAGCATGTCGAGGGCATCACCGCCGAAGAACTGCGGCAGGAGCACCGGGCCAAGGGCATGCCGGAGTCCCTCGTCGAGGTGCTCCACCTGGCCGCGCTCGCCGACGTGCGTCTGCTGATCTTCGATGCCGACGCGCCCGTGCTGGACGGGCTGACGCTCTACGACGACGACTAACCCGCAACCCATTCGAGCCCCCATGTCGGGGCTCTTCTTTTTCGCGGAACGCGGTGCCGGCGCATTGCCGATTCCCGGCGGACGGCGGCCGCCATGTGCCGCACGCTGACCGCATGTTCGCTGGCGTTGCCGGCAGCATGCCCAGGCAGCCACGATCTTCAAGGCTGCGACGCGGTTCCGACCGCGTTGATCACACCAGTTCGCACCGGCATCCATGCGCGAACGGCCATCGGTTCTCGATGGCGATGCCACCAAGCTGTTCCATCAACCCACGCGGGGGTTCCACACCTTCCCCGCCTTGGGTCGGGTGTGTCTCCGCCTCATTGTTCCCAGGAGATTCACCATGACCACTTCCACCGAAAAGTCCTACTTCGATCTGCACATCACCGGCCTCGGGTACCTCAATCGCATCCGCGAAGTGAAGCCCAAGAAAGGCGATGCGTTCCTGGCCTGCGACATCGCAGCCCTGAACGGTCCCAGCGATGACGTCTCGTATGTGCGTTTCGACACGCGCGTATCGGGATCGGAAGCGCAGCACCTGGTGCGCCGCTGCATTCAGGCGGTCGACGCCGAGAAGAAGGTGATGATCGGCTTCCGCCTGGGCGACCTGTGGACCGACACCTTCACCTACTCCAAGGGCAAGCGTGCCGGCGAGCAGGGGGTGAGCCTCAAGGCCCGCCTGCTGTTCGTCAGCTGGATCAAGGTCGACGGCAAGCTCGTCTACAAGGCCGAACCCAAGCCGACCGAGACCGACGAGCGCGAGCCGGAAGTCCCCGTGACGTCCGACGCGCCCGCTGCGCAGCAAGCCTCGGCACCGGAGCCTTCCGAGTCCGTCGCCGATGCTGCCGACGACGCAGCCGATGCCCCCGCATTGGCCGCTGCCGAGTCGTTCTGATCCGCAAGGCCCCATCCCCGGGGCCTTGTCTTCTCTTCGTCAGCAGGAGACCTTCATGATCACCATCCCCGGCCAACTGGCCATCAAGACCATCCACGGCAGGAACGGCGACTTCAACGTCGGCCGCCTGGCGACCTCGATCGGCGAGTTCGTCGTGAAGAACGCCGAACTCGATCAGTACCGCGAGGGCAAGTACGACGGTGATTTCGTCATCGTCGAGATTCGCCCCTCCACGTACAACGCCAACGGCCGCATGGTCATCGAGATCCGCGCCCATCTGGGCGGGATGACGCTGTCCAACATCGACGCCCTGAGCCGCGACGAAGCCCGCCGACTGAGTCCGCAGGAAGTCGATCCGATCGACGAGGAGACGCAGGCGCCCGTACCGGCAACGCCCCCGGCCAAGCCGAAGGCGAAGCCGCGCAGTCCGCGCGATCCCCTGATCGATACCACGCCGTTCGGCAGCGAACCGCCCCCCGTGTCCGCTGCGGCCTCGGCCGAGGCAGACGACGCGGCGCTGTTCGGTGCCTTGTGGCCTCTGGGCGAGACCGTGAAGCTCGATGCGACCGTGGATCGTCGTGTGCTGCGTCAGCAGCGCGACCGTCTCGACAAGCTGGGCTACGAGTTCGCTCCGTTGTCCCAGGACTGGCACCTCAAGGCTGCCTGATCCATCCGCCGCCTTGCGCGGCATTCCGCCACCCGCCGGGGCTCTCCCCCGACGGGGATGGCTCCGGCCTTTTCTTCAAGGAGACCCTCATGGGCTGGACCTTCGTTCGTCAGACGCGCGATCAGTTGATCCGCGAGTTGCTCGCTCCGCAGGCGTCCGAACGCGCTTGCTGCGAAGTCATCGACCACACACTGGACGGCGACGTCCTGTGGACCGTGGTTCGCGTCACCGCCAGGCAGGCGGGCGTCATGGGCCTCGCGGCCGGTGAGTCCGTCTGCTACATCGGCTGCCATCTGCTGGAAAGCTCGGGCGGCGATTGGGGCTACAAGTCCCTCGACGAGTCCGTGCATCCGTACTACTACTCGTGCCCGCTGCGCTATCTCGACATGGCGCCGGTGCAAAGCCCCGAGTGGCGCGAGCGGGTTCACCGCTTCCACGCGGGGCGCGCTGTCTAGCGGCACGCATCTACCTTCACCCAACCGGGGCGAGCACGGCCCCGCGGGCTGTGGTTGCTCCTTCATTTCCAATGAGGACATCACCATGCCTGCACCTTCTTCCGCGAAACCGCTGTACCGCATCGACGAATGCCCCGACCTCATGGCCGACGCTTGCGTCGGTGACGAGCAGGGCAATCTCGTCTTTCTCTCGATCTGGGCGCGCGACACCGCCGTTCAGGAGTTCCTCGCCCGCCTGACCCTCGGCCGGGATGAACAGGGACTCGATCAGTTCCACGTCATCACCGAGCAGGGCGCATCCATCCCGGTCTTCGTCGGCAACGTCGAGAACCTGGAAAAGCGCATCACCCGTGCCTATCGGCGAACGCTGTTCGGTTCGCTGACGAATGTGTGGCTGTTCGATCGTCGCTGCGTGAAGCCAGACAAGGCCAACGCCAGCGCGCTGGCGCTTCTGCCCAGGGATTCCGCTCACCGGCTCGACCGGCTGTGGACGCTGGTGCAGGAGACCTGCCCGCTGCCACTGCTCGACCACTGGCGCGACACCGTGCTGGCGCTGTTGCAGACACGGCGAATGCTGACCGGTCTTCCCTTGGCCCTCGGGCCGCTGGAAGGCCATCGGCTGGCCCTCGATGTCCCGGCGCTGACGAAGGCGTTGGGCGAGCTGATCCGCAACGGCACCCTCGGCGCCACGCAGTACGAACTGGCCGCGAACGCACCGCTTCGGCGTGTGGCGTGAGCCATCCCCACGGGCATGCGCGCCGCGCGTGCCCGCCTTCCTTCATCCATCACCAGGAGAAATCCATGGCACTCATGTTTCCGCGCCTGGCGCGCAACTTCATTCGTAACGGCTACTTCCCCACCGACGAGCCGACGCTGGAGCGGGCCTTGTCCGCGCTGGCGCCGTCTCCCGGAGCCATGTCCATCCTCGATCCCTGCGCCGGCGAAGGCGTGGCGATCGCTGAAGCCGCCCACGCCCTCGGGCGCGAGCAGGTCCAGGCCTTCGCCGTCGAGTACGACGCCGAGCGTGCCCGCCACGCACGGAAACTGGTCGATCGCTGCATTCACGGCGACCTGATGGACACGCTGATCTCGCGCCAGTCCTTCGGCCTGCTGTGGCTCAACCCGCCCTATGGCGACCTGAGCAAGGACGTGAACGGCAACATCGGCTATCAGGGTCAGGGCCGTGCGCGGCTGGAAAAGCTGTTCTATCAGCGCGCGCTGCCGCTGCTGCAGTACGGTGGCGTGCTGGTCTTCATCGTGCCGTCCTACGTGCTCGACGCCGAGCTGGTCGGATGGCTGACGCGCCACTTCGCCGACCTGCGCATCTACCGTGCGGTGGAAACGCAGTTCAAGCAGGTGGTGATCTTCGGTCGCAGGATTCGTCAGCGCGACCAGGCATCGGAATCGGCCAAGGCCGTGCGCGGTCTGCTGCTGCAGATCGGACAGGGTGACGCCGAAGCCGAGGAGCTGCCGCTCGAATGGCCGTTCCTGCCGTACACCGTCCCTGCCAGCCCGGCCGAGCCGGAGCACTTCTATCGCGTGACGATGGAGCCCGAGCAGTTCGCCGATGAAGTCGGCCGGCTGCAAGGACTCTGGCCGGCGCTCGATACGCACCTGGGCGCCGCGCAGCAATCGCTGCGTCCGCCCGCGCGGGCCTTGTCGCACTGGCATCTCGCCCTGGCCTTGGCCGCAGGCGCGATCTCCGGCGTGGTGACGTCCAAGAGCGGGCGCGTGCTCGTCGTCAAAGGTGATACCCACAAGGAGAAGACCCTCCAGACGGAGTACACCGAGCGCGACGACGGCTCCGTGGCCGAGACGCGAATCCTCACCGACAAGTTCGTGCCGGTCATTCGTGCATGGGACTTGACGCTGGGCTCGCCCACGTGGGGCGAAGTGCTGACCATCCGCTGATCGCTGTTCCCTGACGGTTCGCCGTCGCTTTCATCCACCCACCGGGGTCACGCTGCCCCGATGAGGTGCCGTGGCCCCTTCTTGCAGAAGGAGATACCACCATGGCACTCGCAGTCCTCAACCTCGCGTCGCACGCACGCTTTTCGCCCGGGCAGGTGGTCATGACCGCCGGCGTCGACGAGCTGGTCCGACAGGGCCGGCTCAACCCCACGCCGTACCTGCGCCGCCATCTTCATGGCGACTGGGGCGACCTGGACGACAGCGATCGGCGGCAGAACGACGCCGCGCTGAAGTCCGGCGAGGATCGTCTGTTCTCGTCCTACCAGGTCACGCGCGACCTGAAGCTCTGGATCATCACCGAATGGGATCGCAGCGTTACCACACTGCTGTTGCCCAGCGAATACTGATCCGCATCCAGCGGCACCTACACGTTTCTTTGCCGCGTCTTTCTTCCCACCCAGGGGCATGTCACCGCCCCGTGTGGGAGGTGCATGCCCCATTGCCTTGGAGCATCACCATGTCCCTTGATCTCGAAACCGTTCCCGAAACCGCTGTGCAGGGCGACCTGCTCGAAGCGGCCGCTTCACCCCTCACGCTCAGCTTGCAGGACTTCGTGTCCGAGTTCGGCGACGAGTTGCTCGACTCGCTCAACCGCGCCAATCCTCCGGTCTACACCGGCCAGGTGCGGGTGCATCGGCAACAGATCCTCGCCGCGCTCAAGCGCAAGCTGTTCCCGGCGCAAGCCGATGTGGTCCATGCCGTCACCGAGCTACTGGTCGACCGCGGCGAACGCGCCGCGATCGTCAATGGCGAGATGGGCTGCGGCAAGACGACCGTTGGCATCGCCACGGCCGCCGTGCTCAACGCCGAAGGCTACCGCCGCACCCTGGTGCTCTCGCCACCCCATCTGGTCTACAAGTGGCGGCGCGAGATCCAGGAGACGGTGGCCGGTGCCAAGGTCTGGGTGCTCAACGGCCCGGACACGCTGGTCAAGCTGCTGAAACTGCGCGAGCAATTGGACGTGCCGGCGCAGGGCCAGGAGTTCTTCGTCCTGGGCCGAGTGCGGATGCGGATGGGGTTCCACTGGAAACCTGTCTTCGTTCGACGGCGCACGCCTCACGGCGACGTGGGGGCCTGCCCGGATTGCGGGCATGTCATCACCGATCTCGACGGCGAGCCGATCAACCCGGTCGAACTGGAAGCCGAGGAGTCCCGCCGCAAGTGCAGCCACTGCCGTGCACCGCTGTGGTCCTTGATCCGTCCCAGAGGCCTGTCCGCCAGCGACCAGTCCTCGACCGTGCTCAAGGCACTGAAGCGTATTCCAACCATCGGGGAAGTCACCGCGCAGAAGCTGATGCAGAAGTTCGGTGACGCCTTCCTCGCGTCGATGCTCGGGGACAACGTCCACGAGTTCATCAACCTGATGGACGACCGCGGCGAGTTGGTCTTCTCGGATCGGCAAGCCCACCGGATGGAACGCGCGATGGCCAACATGGAGTTCGGCTTCGGCGAGGGCGGCTACCAGCCGTCCGAGTTCGTCAAGAGGCAGCTTCCCCAAGGCACGTTCGACTTGCTCATCGCCGACGAGGCCCACGAGTACAAGAACGGCGGCTCCGCACAGGGCCAGGCCATGGGGGTGTTGGCGGCCAAGGCGCGCAAGACGCTGCTGCTCACCGGCACGCTGATGGGCGGCTACGGCGACGACCTGTTCCACCTGCTGTTCCGAGCCCTGCCGGGGCGGATGATCGAAGACGGCTACCGGCCGACGAAGAGCGGCAGCATGACGTCGGCCGCGATGGCGTTCATGCGCGATCACGGTGTCTTGAAGGACATCTACTCCGAGAGCACCGGCACGGCGCACAAGACGGCCAAGGGCACCAAGGTATCGGTACGCACGGTCAAGGCGCCGGGTTTCGGTCCCAAGGGCGTGCTGCGTTGCGTCCTGCCGTTCACCGTCTTCCTCAAGCTGAAGGACATCGGTGGCAACGTGTTGCCGCCCTACGACGAGGAGTTCCGCGAAGTCGCCATGGACACGGCGCAAGCCGCGGCCTACCGCGATCTGGCGGGTCGGCTGACCCAGGAGCTGAAGCAGGCCCTGGCGAAGCGCGACACGACACTGCTCGGCGTGGTCCTCAACGTGCTGCTGGCCTGGCCGGACTGCTGCTTTCGGTCGGAAACGGTGGTGCATCCGCGCACGCGCAACACCTTGGCGTTCGTTCCGGCTCAGTTCAACGAGCTGGAGGTGATGCCCAAGGAACGCGAGCTGATCGAGATCTGCCGGCAGGAGAAGGCAGAAGGTCGCAAGACCCTGGTCTACTCGGTCTACACCGGCACCCGCGACACCACGTCGCGTTTGAAGGTGCTGCTGGAGCAGGAAGGCTTCAAGGTGGCGGTACTGCGCGCGAGCGTGGATGCCTCCCGCCGCGAGGACTGGATCGCCGAGCAGTTGGACCGTGGCATCGACGTGCTCATCACCAATCCCGAGTTGGTGAAAACCGGCCTGGACCTGCTGGAGTTCCCGACGATCGTGTTCCTCCAGTCGGGCTACAACGTGTATTCGCTGCAGCAGGCCGCCCGGCGCTCATGGCGCATCGGCCAGAAGCAGCCGGTGCGCGTGATCTACCTGGGCTACGCCAACTCCTCGCAGATGACCTGCCTGGGGTTGATGGCGCGGAAGATCATGGTGTCGCAGAGTACGTCGGGCGACGTGCCGGAATCGGGGCTCGACGTCCTGAACCAGGACGGTGATTCCGTAGAAGTGGCATTGGCACGCCAACTCGTGGTGGCATGATCCATGCCTTGCATGCCGGCGACCCTGTGGTCGCCGGCATTTTTTCCTGGCAAATCGGAAGCCGATGGATTCGCTTTGTTTGCTGCGGCAGAGGGCCGGCGCGGCGATGGTGACGGCTCGTTGTTTCAGGACACCGATCCATGCGCCCATCCTGCCAGTCCTTCCGTATCGCCGGACGCAGCAACCTGACCCGTTTGCCCGGCTTGCTCCTGGCCGCCATGGTCAGCGGCTGCGCGATGACGAACGCCGTGCCTCCGGCACCCCCAGCCGAAGCCATCGACATCGCGCCCGAAGCCGTGACGGAGTTCGTGCCGGTGACGCGGTATGGCCGCTACACCCTGGTTGAACTCGCGCCGACGGCGGCCCAGTACGACCTGTTGCTGCAAGTGGTGGATGCGGAGATCCCCGGCACGCTGGGCGCCACCGTCGGGGATGCCCTCCGGCACCTCGTCCTGCGTTCCGGCTACCGGCTGTGCGATGAGCAGTCCGCCGATCTGCTGGCCTTGCCGCTGCCGGCGGCTCACTACCGGCTCGGCCCGGTCCTGCTGCGCGACGCGCTCTTGACCCTGGCCGGCCCCGCCTGGGATCTGCAGGTCGACGACGGCGAGCGGAAGGTGTGCTTCATCCGCAGGCTCAGGGAGGCTCATACGCCGCACGAGCCCAAGCCACCGGAAATCAACCGTTCGGCGGAGCCCCCTCCGCTGATCCGGGAGGTTTCGCCATGACCCTCCGGGACTCGGCGACGGGCCAGCGCACGACGCTGCTGCGGGTCGCGGCCGCAACCTGGTTGTTGCTCGTCAGCGCGGTGCTGCTGGTGGATCACATGGCCTTGTCCGGGCTGGCGGAACAGGCCCAGGCCTTCGCGCCCACCGCGCAGGTGTCCCTGCTCGAATCCCGAGTGGATGGCCTCTCGCATCGGATCGAACAACGCGATACTCAGCCCGCCGCCTTGCCGCAGGCGCGCTACGAGCAGGACACTGCGGCGTTGGACCAACGGCTGGCGGCGATCGAGCTGGCGCAGGCCTATTACGCCGCCACCGATGCGCTGCACGCATTGGAAACCCGCGTCACGCGACTGGAAGCCCGCCCGGTCTCGCACCAGCCCAAGCCGCCCGCACCACGGCCATCCAAACCCGTGCCGGCCCAACCCCAGCCTGCTGAGCCTTCATTCCGCCTGATCGGAGTGGAACTGCGTGCGGAAGAACATTTCGTGTCGGTGATGCCTGTCGGTGGCACCGGGCTGGCCGATGTCCGCCTGCTGCGCGCCGGAGAGTCGGAGGGCGGCTGGCGACTGGACGGCATCGCGCGCGATGGCGCCGTCTTCCGGCGGGGAGACGAGATCCGCAGGCTGCCCATCCAGCCCCGATAAGGAGGCCCACACCGATGGTCCCGCGCCACTTGATCCCGCAATTGCTGGCTGCGTTACTGGCCGCCTCCGCCGCGCAGGCGGCGCTTGCCCAGCACACCAGCGCAACCACCGCGGCCAGGACGGCGCCGAGCCGCGAGGCGCCTGCGGCCATCGCTCGCAGCGACGAACAGCGGGCGCAGGACTGGGGGCTGCGCACGGATGAATGGACGCGCTATCGCGAGTTGATGCAGGGGCCGCTGGGCGTCTACTCGCCCAGCCTCGACCCGCTCACGGCCCTCGGCATCGAAGCACGCTCCGACGAGGAGCGCCGCCGCTACGCGGAATTGCAGGTCCGGGCCGAAGCCCGGCGGGTCGAGAAGACGCTGGCCTACCAGCGTGCCTACGACGCCGCCTGGCAGCGGATCGCGCCGGGCATGACGCGGGTCAACCTGCCCGGTGCCAAGCCGGCCGGCGTGGGCACCTCGATCGCATCGGGCACCGACCGAACCGCCGTCTTCGTGAAGGACGGATGCACCGCCTGCGACCAGGCCGTGCAGCGGCTGCAGGCGTCGGGCGTCGAGTTCGATGTCTATGTCGTCGGCAGTCGCGCCGACGACGCGCGCATCCGTGAATGGGCACGCCGGGCCCGTATCGACCCGGCGAAAGTGCACGCCCGGCACATCACCCTCAACCACGATGGTGGGCGCTGGCTGTCCCTTGGCCTGCAGGGCGAACTGCCCGCCGTCGTGCGCCAGGTCGGCGGCCAATGGCAGCGACAGTAGGCCTGGGGCGTCTCGCGCTCGCGCTGCTGGCCTGCTGGTCACTCGGCCAGGCGAAGGCCGGGGAGGTTCCGCCGCCGGCCTACCAGTTCGCGGCACAGCGTGCGGGCATTCCGCCTGCGGTGCTGTACGCGGTGGCCTTGCAGGAGAGTGGCACCCGGTACCACGACCGCCTCGTGCCCTGGCCCTGGACGCTCAACGTGGCCGGGGAATCGCATCGGTTCGCCACCCGTGCCGAGGCCTGCGCCGGCCTGCAACGGGCATTGCGCGACGTGCCGCGCACCCGCATCGACGCCGGCCTGGGCCAGATCAACCTGGGCTACCAGCGCCACCGCTACGACCACCCCTGCGAACTGCTCGATCCCTATCGGAACCTGGCGCTGGCCGCGCAGATCCTGCGCGAGCAGCACGCGCCGGGCCAGGACTGGCTGATCACGATCGGCCGCTACCACCGTCCCGCTGGTGGCGCACCCGCTGCGCGCTACCGCCAAAGCGTTGGACGCCACCTGGCCCGCGTTCTGGGCGAGCCAGCGCGGGGCGCGGATACCCGGAGAACCCTGCCATGAAGCCTCGAATCTTCCGTTCGGCTGTGCCGTGGCTGATCGGCTTGCTGCCGCTCGTGTCCGTGCCAGCCGCCTTCGCGCAAACGCCGCCCTTGATCGTCGTCGAGGATCGCGGCGGTACCTCCGCGCTGCCTTACTACCAGGCCCTGGACCTGCAACCGCGTACCGGAAGCAGGCCATCTCCCAGGATCGACATGCCACGCCTGCCCGAAGGGCCTTCCGGCGAGGCGGCCATGCTGCCGGTGCGCTCGGCCCATTTGACCCCTGGCGATGTGGCTCCCCAGGCAATCCAGGCGCCGGGGCTCACGCCGATGTTCCTGGTTGGTGATGACCCGCGCTCCCATGCCTGGCTGCGCCAGCGTGCCCCGGCGCTGCGCGAGCTCGGGGCCGTGGGGCTGGTGGTCCAGGTCGACACACCGCAGGCACTCGCGGCGCTGCGTGCCCTGGCACCGGGGCTGACGATGGCGCCGGTTTCAGGTGACGAGTTGGCCCAGCGCCTGGGCCTGCGCCACTACCCGGTG
This sequence comes from Pandoraea nosoerga, assembly GCF_902459585.1. Classification (GTDB taxonomy): domain Bacteria; phylum Pseudomonadota; class Gammaproteobacteria; order Burkholderiales; family Burkholderiaceae; genus Pandoraea; species Pandoraea nosoerga. The sequence goes on along the minus strand of NZ_CABPSC010000003.1, from coordinate 201,344 downwards.
CTGGTGACCGCCACCGGCATCGAACAGTGAGGCCTGCCCGATGGCCCAGCCGCACGCCGTCGAAGTCCTGCTGCGGCCAGCGGTGGAGCTATACACCGTTGCCGTATGCGCAGGCGCCGCGGTGGTGTGCGTGGTGGCACCGTGGTCGCTCGCGCTGAATCCGGTACTCGGCCTCGGCAGCGCGCTGGCCTTCCTGGCCTTCGGCGCGATTCGCCTGCGCGACGCCTGGGCCATCCTGCGTTACCGCCGCCACATCCGTCGCCTGCCACGCTACGTGATGACGAGCCGCGACGTGCCGGTAAGCCAGTACCGCCTGTTCGTTGGGCGTGGCTTCCGCTGGGAACAACGACACACCCATCGGCTGACGCAGACCTACAAGCCCGAGTTCCGGCGCTATGCCGAACCGACGACGTTCTACCGCCTGGCGCGTCGCCTGGAGGAGCGGCTGGAATTCGCGCCGTCGCCGCTGCCCAGGCTGGCGCGGGCATTGGCCTGGGACAGCCCGATCAACCCGGTCCGGCCGTTGCCGGCAGTGGGTGGCATGCCGCGCCTGCATGGCATAGAGCCGCACGAAACCGACGTCACCCTGCCGCTGGGCGAGCGTGTGGGCCACACCCTGGTGCTCGGTACCACGCGCGTGGGCAAGACGCGCCTGGCCGAGCTGTTCATCACCCAGGACATCCGTCGCAAGATCCATGGCGAGCACGAGGTGGTGATCGTCTTCGATCCCAAGGGCGATGCCGACCTGCTCAAGCGCATGTATGTCGAAGCCAGGCGCGCCGGACGCGAGGGTGAGATGTACGTCTTCCACCTGGGCTGGCCCAACATCTCGGCACGCTACAACGCCGTCGGCCGGTTCGGGCGCATCTCGGAAGTCGCCACCCGCATTGCGGGGCAGCTTTCCGGCGAGGGCAACAGCGCCGCGTTCCGCGAGTTCGCCTGGCGCTTCGTCAACATCATCGCGCGCGCCCTGGTGGAACTGGGGCAGCGCCCGGACTACCTGCTGATCCAGCGCCACGTCGTCAACATCGACGCGCTGTTCATCGAGTACGCCCAGCACTTCTTTGCCCGAACCGAGCCCAAGGCCTGGGAGGTGATCGTCCAGCTCGAAGGACGCCTCAACGACAAGACCATCCCGCGCCACATGGTCGGGCGAGAGAAGCGGGTGGTGGCACTGGAGCAGTACCTGTCGCAGACGCGAACCTACGACGCGGTGCTCGACGGCCTGCGCTCCGCGGTGCGCTACGACCGTACCTACTTCGACAAGATCGTCGCCTCGCTGCTGCCGCTGCTGGAGAAGCTCACCACCGGCAAGATCGCGCAACTGCTCGCGCCGAACTACTCCGACCTGTCCGACCCGCGCCCGATCTTCGACTGGATGCAGATCATCAGGAAGCGGGCCGTGGTCTATGTGGGACTGGATGCGCTGTCCGACGCCGAAGTGGCGGCGGCCGTCGGCAACAGCATGTTCAGCGACCTGGTGTCGGTAGCAGGGCACATCTACAAGCACGGCATTGACGATGGCCTGCCGGGGGCATCGGCCGATGCCAAGGTCGCCATCAACGTTCATGCGGACGAATTCAACGAACTGATGGGAGATGAGTTCATCCCGCTCATCAACAAGGGTGGCGGTGCGGGCATGCAGGTCACGGCCTATACGCAGACGCTCTCGGACATCGAGGCGCGCATCGGCAATCGCGCCAAGGCCGGCCAGGTCATCGGCAACTTCAACAACCTGTTCATGCTGCGGGTGCGGGAGACCGCCACCGCCGAACTGCTGACACGACAACTGCCGAAGGTGGAGGTCTACACCACCACCCTTGTCAGCGGCGCCACCGACAGTTCCGACATCCACGGCCCGACCGACTTCACCAGCAACGCGCAGGACCGCATCAGCACGTCGAGCGTGCCGCTCATCGAGCCTGCGCACGTGGTCGGCCTGCCCAAGGGGCAATGCTTCGCCCTCATCGAAGGCGGTAACCTGTGGAAGGTCCGCATGCCGTTGCCAGCGCCCGATCCGGACGAAGTCATGCCCCGGGACCTGCAGCAACTGGCCGGCTACATGCGCCAGCACTACGCCGAGGCGGGCGAATGGTGGGAGGGCAACGAGTTGCTCCGGCTGCACGACGACGACGCGTTGCCAGCGGATCTTGCCGAGGACGTGCAAGAAGGCACGCCGGATGAAGAGGCTCCATCATGAAAGAGCCCGCCGCGACCGCCGAGCGACAGCAGGCACGCCAGCGCAGCCTGGTCGCCAGCGTGGTCACACTGCCATGGCGCCTGTTCGGCGTGTTGGTCGCCTCGCTGCTGCTGTCCATCGTCATCGAATGCGTCGGCATGCACCTGTTCTGGCCCGACCAGGGCTGGCGCCACGCGCAGGGCATGCTCGACTACGAGCTGAACCAGCTCTCCACCCATTTCACCCGGAGCGCCGTCGTGCAGGAGCCGGGACGCACCGCGCGCTGGCTGGTGGAGGGCACCTACGAGTGGGTTTTCGTGAAGACGGGCTTGCTGGACTGGATGCGCGACGCCTCGACGCAGGCCAGCGCACCCAGTCGAGGCGCGCACCGAGACTTTCGCTATTACCTCGCCCAGGTCTATGTCTGGACCGAGCGCTATCTGATTGCCGCCGGCTTCACCGTACTGACGTTCATCGTCCGCCTGCTGGTCTTGGTGCTCACGCTGCCGCTGTTCCTGCTCGCGGCCTTCGTCGGCCTGGTCGATGGACTGGTTCGCCGCGACATCCGCAAGTTCGGCGCCGGGCGGGAATCGGGCTTCGTCTACCACCGGGCTAAGGCGGCCTTGATGCCGCTGGCGGTGCTGCCGTGGGTGACCTACCTGGCGTTGCCGGTGTCCTTGCACCCATTGGTGATCCTGCTGCCGAGCGCGGCGATGCTCGGGGTTGCAACGAATATCGCGGCCAGTAGTTTCAAGAAGTACCTGTGATCTGTGCGCCGCTACGATGGAATATGCTTCGTCGAGTTCATCGAGACATGAGGATCAGTTTGAACATGTCTCCGCTGTACGTAGCAGCCACTCAATCTGCCGCCGCGCGGTGGAGATGACCTGACTAAAAATTCGAGCCTCGACATTTGGCTCACGATTGTCCGTCGGAAAATCCGAAGAGCGACTGCCGCCGACGAGCAGAACCTGAATCGGGGAACCCAGATACTTCGCCAGTTCGTGCCGGTAACCAATCGCCTGCACGTAATCTTCGTGCTTCAACGCGTGGCTCGGCCGCTTAAACTCGATCAACAGGTACTGTCCGCCGAGGTTCTCGTTGAGAAGCAGGTCGGGGCGTTTGTCGGCCTTGTCACCTGTGTAGGCCTTGCCGAGGACATCTTCCACTTGTCGCCGCAACGTACTGTTTGAGCTGAATAGCGAGTATTCGGCGCCAAATACCCACAAGTTTCGCTCCAGTGCCTTGTGCAAGACGGCTTCCGTCGTGGCGGCATCACGGGCAAGGCCGTCCAGTTGATCAAGGAAGACCTGACGAGCTGTCGCTTGCTGTACGAGGAATGCCATCTCCGCCAAGCCAAATTCATCCAGGCGCTCAGCTACCCCTGCGACATCGCCCGGCGTTGCCTCCGCGATATGCTCCAGAAGAATACGGTAGTCGGAACGCTCCATCGCTTCCAACAGCACGTTTACCACCGGTTCGACTTTGCTCTCCGGCTCACCGTAATACTTGTCGAGAATCTTCTTGATCGCACGATCGGAAAATGCACGTTTGTGCTCTGGCAGAGCCGACAAGCGCGCGAGGATCGCCCTCTGCAGGCGAGCCTGCGCCAACTGAATTTCGCGCCGATACTGCTGCTCATAAGCTTCTCGCAAGATGGGCTGGGCGTAGTTCTCAACCTCTCTCAGAAGTTCGCTGTTCTCGACCGCCGAATCCCAACCCGCCGTAATGTGATCGCACAGTCCATCTGCTTCGATTTCGCCGTAGAGCTTTCGCAACAGCTTGGATGGAAAGTCATCTCGTTGATCCAGGCCGAAGAACCCAGGCCGTCCAACGGCCTTGCCATCCACACGCAAAGTGATACCTGACTGACGCAACCCGGACTTGCCGTCGCTGATGGAGAAACGCAGCCTTACCTTGCCCGCATTTGGAAGCTCCTCTTCATACTCCGAGTAGCTACCGGATACATCATCGACGTCGAGCCGCTTGCCATCGACCGTGATGGCAAAGTCATCCTGTCGCCCGTAGTCCTGCAAAAGAATCTGGCGCAGCCGATTGGCATCAGGATAAGCCAGACCCTGATGCAGCTCGCTCAGCGTGATGGTCGTGCCATGCAGTTCCGGCCCACAAGGCTCGCTCTGCAGGCCAATATTCAACTGTTCAATGTCTTCGACTTGGGACAGATCGTCCAGCCGCAAGGTGATACAGCACAACCGACCACGCGCCCGGGTTTCAAGCGTCATCACCGCTGCGGCCATGAGCCCGGCGAACTTGCCGATGCCCTTACGCCCCTTGACCAAGCGATTCTTTCCTGCCGTACGCTCCCCGCGTCGCGAGCGCCGATCAGATGCGATCGACAGATAGTGGCGGCGCAGTTCTTCCTCGGTCATGCCAGTGCCGTCATCCTGGATGACAAGAGGGTCGCCACTCAGAGGCTTCGGGAGGAGGATCGTGACCTGCTCCGCGTCGGCATCCCATGCGTTGTCCACGAGTTCCTTCAACGCTCGCTCGGACGAGGGATATTCCTGACTCAACAATGTGGCGAGGCGGGAATCTACCTGGAAGCGCAGATGAGCACGACTCATATCGGAATCTCCGTGGGTGAGCGACGGTAGCTGGACTACGCCTTGACCTCGTAGCGTAGGTAATCCGCGAGCCGTTTCGACTCGTTGATATCGTCGTGGGGCACCAGCAGGTACTTCCAGGGTTTGGTGCCTACGCTCGCGGCGTGATCGGACGCGTGCTTGCACCAGCGCATGGCGGCAGCGGCCTTGGCCTGCACCTCTTGTGTGTTGATATCGGCGCGTGCTTTGGTTTCCACCATCAAGATCGTCGAGTCGGTTTCGGCCACGAAATCCGGCACGTACTCCGGCTGCTCGGTGCCTAGCTTGTAGTAAATCTGGAACTGCCCCTTCGCGGGCTTGAACCATTTCAAGGCGTCGCGCTCCAGGATGACGGCGAAGCGGCGCTCGGTGTCTGAATCGAACTTCTGCAGCGGATACAGGCACTTCGTGAAGCCGCCGAATAGCATCGACTTGATGCGGCCCACGTCCTCCACCGTTTCACGGAAATGGTGCGGAGCCTGCCCTGCCGTGGCGGTGTAGTTGCACGGCTTGAGCTCCGTAAAGCCGCGACTGACCTGCACCTCGTACTCCGTTGCTTCCTCCCAGAAGTGGGCCATCATCTGCGCATGGATTTCGCGCGCGATCAGGCGCCGGTCACGATCGAGGACGTTGACGGCCTCTTCTTCAGACAGATAACTGCGTAGGTGCTGCACCATCTGGCCCGCGAGGTCGTAGAGCAGATCGGCGTGGGTGAAATAGTCGATGTCGTCGAAGTCGACTAGCGCGTGGACGATGTAGTCTTCCAGACGCTGCTCTCTGAGCCCGACCTCGGTAGCCAGCGTGAACTGCTCGTTGGTGCGCAGCATCTGCCCGACGATCTCGCGCTCACCCGGCTGAAGATGAAGCTGGCTCACATCAAGCTGGAATGGATGGAACCCTGTCGTGACCTCGCCAGTGGGCACCACGGCAATACGCGGGATATCGATCGTCTGCTGGACCACGATTTCCGTGGTCTTGGCCACCACGGCGGACAAGTCAAGTGCGGGGGCTGAATCATCCACACCCGCCAACAACTCGCCTTGCAGAGGTTTCAACCGCTCCGTCACCTCCGCAAGAATTTCTTTCTGCACCTCGGGTTTCAGCAATGCGCCGCTGGTAGGCACCAGATCGCGCTTAGCCTCGTACTGACTTATGACGTTCATGACCACGCGCGCGGCCTGCTTCTCCGCCTCCGTGGTGAACACCGGTTCAGGGCCTGGCACTTTCGGTCCGCTGTCGGTGCCAGAGGGCCCTGTGACCAAGATCGGCGTTTCCGTCAAGCCGAGGCGCGACGCTGCCCCGGATTCGACCTGCACGCTGACCTTTCTGTCGTCAGCATTCGGTGCTTCAAGGATGACCTGCTTCAGACGAATTGGCGAATCGCCACGATTGGCCTCGTCGATGATCTCCTGAAACTTGTCATGCGCGACGATGTTCAAGCGGTCCACCGCCGCCACGCCCGTACGCTTGCCATAGGGCAGGCGCAAGCCCCGACCGATCGACTGCTCGATCAAGGTGCGGGCATTGGCGGCGCGTAGCGGCACGATGGTGTAGAGATTGGTCACGTCCCAGCCTTCCTTGAGCATGTTGACGTGGATGACGATCTCGGTCGGCTCATCCGGGCTTTCCACCGCCAGCAGTCGTCGGATCATCTCTTCCTCTTCTGCGCCACTCTTGCTGGAGTCAACCTGGATCACCTTGTCGGCGTAGCGTCCTTCGTAAAACCGTTCCGTCTGAATTAATTCCTTGAGCTGCGCCGCGTGCGTGGTATCTCGGGCGATAACCAGCATGAAAGGCTTGACCGGCTTGACGCCGTTCTCGCGGGCGTAGGTCAGCAGTTCGACCTTGGTCGTCTCGTGCAGGCGCACGCCGTCTTCCAGCTTGGTCTTCTCGATTTCTTCGGGCGTGTGGGCTTTGGCGTCGAAGTTTCGTTGGGTGACCACGGCAGGTTCTTTGACGAAGCCGTCCTCCATTGCCCGCGCCAGCGGGTAGTCCATGACCACATTCTTGAAAGGCACCGGCCCCTTGCTGGATTCCACGAAGGGCGTCGCCGTCACTTCCAGACCGAATAGCGGTTTCAGTTCATTGATGGCACGCACACCTGCGCTGGCGCGATAGCGGTGTGATTCATCCATCAACAACACCAGGTCGGGCAGATTTGCCAGATGATTGAAGTAGCTGTCGCCCAGCACCTCACGCATGCGCTTGATACGTGGCTCCTTGCCGCCGCGCACCTCGGAATTAATCTTGGAAATATTGAAGATGTTGATACGGACATCTTGGGCGAAGCCCTGTGGTTGATCATCCACCGCCGCACCGGTCTGGTCGTAGTTGTCACCGGTGATGATCAGCGGCGGTTGCTGCGCGAATTCGGCAATTCCCTTGAACACGTACTTGGGCGTATTGCGCGTGAAGTCCGTGATCAGCTTGTTGTAGATGGTCAGATTGGGCGCAAGCACGAAGAAGTTGTTGATGCCGTGCGCCAGATGCAAATAGGCGATGAAGGCGCCCATCAGCCGAGTCTTGCCCACACCTGTTGCCAGCGCAAAGCACAGCGAGGGGAAATCGCGCTCGAAGTCCTCCAGCGTAGGGAACTCTGCCCTTAATGTGGAAAGGATGGATGTGACATCTCGCTCATGGCTTAACAGATCGGGGGCAGCCTCGATCATGCGTGCCAGCCTGGAAAGCGATTCTGCCTGCGGCGGACGAAGAGACAAACGACCAGTGACGGCGTGCAGGACGCGGTTGCTCATTATTCGTCCTCCCCAAACAAGCCGCCCTGATTCGAATGCGTGGCAGCCACTTTTCTGTTCCTGGACTTCTTATTGACGGCCTCGGCGGACGCAGCAGAATCCACCGGATCAGGTTTGGCCAACGGCAGGTTGGCCACGTTCAGGCTGTAGTCGTCATGGCCCCATTCGCAGCGGGCCAACACCATCTTTGGAATCTTCTTCAACGTTAGATTCGGCCAGCGTTCCGCCGCCTTGGCGGCCGTCACACCCCGAAACGCGGAGCAGCACACCAGCAGGCTCTGGTCGGAACCCACTTCGTCGGAGAGTGCCTGCAACTGGTCGGCGGACAGGTTCTGCGTGGTGACGTAGATGAAATCCCGCTCACTGGAGTGGCCATGCTGCCACCAATGCGTTTCCGAAGGTGCATAGGAGAAGCCTTCCAGCTTGCACAGGGCTTCAGCCAGTTGCGCTGCGTTGTATTCGGGGTTGATGATGGGATTGCCCCAGCGATCATTGACAATCAGGCTGGGCGCCAGACGGTAATAGCGGAAGCCGCCGCCGCCTTTCCAGCCCGTGCTTTCAGTTACGCCACCTTTGTCTTCACCGTCAATGACCTTTTTCAGGCGCGGAATGATGTGGGTGTGGCAGTGCTCGCCCAGTTCCACCATGATCCAGCGGCGGCCCATCTTGTGCGCGACCGCGCCGGTGGTGCCGGAACCAGCGAAGGAATCGAGTACCAGATCGCCGGGGTTAGTGGCGATTTCGATAACACGTTTGAGAAGGCGCTCAGGCTTTGGGGTTCCGAACGATTCGTCGCCAGGAAACAATGCGCGCATTTCATTTTTCGACGTGCGATTGCTTCCCACCTCGTCCTTGGACCAAAGGGTTCGCGGCACCAAATCGCCAACCTCAGCAAGGTAGCGCTTTATGCTCGGCCGCGCGTTGCCAGTCGGCCCCCACCAAATCCGCCCGTCGTTGTCCAGTTCCCGCAGCTTTTCTTCCGAAATTCGCCAATAGCGGCCCGCTGGCGGGGAGAATTCTCGGCCAGTCGGCCCGGTGATCGTGTACTTGCCCTTAGAGTAGGGCTTGTTTGCATACGGGTCCCCAGGTAGCCAAGGCCCCCGTTTATCGTTGTCCGGGTTTGAGTAGATTGAGTTTGCCTCATCTGTCCGCGCAAGCCTCCGGGGGACCCACTCAGGAGCCTTTGCATAGACCAGCAAATGGTCATGGTCCGTTGAGAACTGCCGTGCAGAGTTCCGGGGAGAATCGGCCTTCTCCCAAATGGCATTGCACACAAAATTCCCCCGCCCAAAAATCTCATCGCACAACACCTTGAGGTAATGGCACTCGTTGTCGTCGATGGTGATCCAAAGCGAGCCATCCTCCGACAACAGCCGCCGGATGATCTCCAGCCGGTCGCGCATCAGCCCCAGCCAGATGGAATGTTCAAGCCCATCGTCGTAGTGTGTAAATGCACTGCCTGTGTTGTAGGGTGGGTCAATGAATACGCACTTAACTTTCCCAGTAAATTCCTGCTCCAATGCCTTCAACGCCAGCAGGTTGTCCCCGAAGATCAATCGGTTGTCGAAGATGTCGTTATCAGTTACTCGCTGTTTAGCGTGGTACGACTTCTCTGGTTCTTCGAGCAGGATGCGCGGCTCCAGCTTGGGCCGCTTTTCCTTCCCAATCCATGTCAGTTCTAGTTTTTGCTTCTTACTCATATTTCTTCCGACTAAACCGAGGCGTCCAGATCTTCAAGAATGCGTTTGTAGCGCTGGCGAAACGCATCGCGCCCACCTTCCATGATGTTGCAGATGCGCTCTCGCACAGCCCTTTCTTGTAAGCCGCCAGCGTCATTTTGTTGAATCTGGCCTGCTGCAAATACCATTGGCAACACTAATTCGGCATCACCGTTCACCACAATATTCGGATTGTGGGTCACAATAATCATTTGGCGGCGTGATTTGTTGTTGCGAATTTGATTAACCACCAACTCAGAAACCAATGCATTGTCGAGATCGTCTTCTGGCTGATCCAGCAGTAAGGGCTCGTTGCCGTGTGACAACAGAAATGACAAAACCGAGGATGTTTTTTGGCCTGCGGAAGCTCGCTCCAACGACTGGAAGTTTTCGTTCTGATTGCGCCTGAACTCAACTTTCACAAAGTCCTGCGGGAACCACTCCAGCAAAGTATCGCAGTCATCAGGGCTCAATCTGCTAATGGCCGTTACAAGTCGGCCATGCAGGGCATGACCGAGAATGTCTCGGTTGCGTTCCAAAATCCCAGCCTTTAGGCTGGTGACACGTTTATGTGTAGGATCATGCAAGCCGTCCGCCACCAACTTTCCTAACAATCCTGTCTTCTGTCCGGTCGCCTCATCCATCGAGAGGACATCGTCGACAAAGGTTCCATCCTGCAATCGCAAGATGGAACGAAACTCGTCTTTAGACTGATCGACATCCGCCTGTTCATCAATTGTGATGCGCAAGTTCGGATTGGATACCAGAACATCGTTAACGAACTTTCGTCTTAATCGGGTAAGCTTGCGGCGATGCAGCTTTAACCGTGCGTAAGCCGCAAAAATCTGCTTCTGCAATGTCAGCAGCTGAGTCTGCTGAACGGCGATCTCAGCTAAGGCTGTTTCCAGCTCTTGCTTACGTTTAAAAGCTGCTTCAGCCTCTTGCGCCGTGCCGATGCCCTGATCTCTCAGTCGGGCGACTTCATCACGGTACGCCGCGATTGCCCTTTCGGTTTCCTGCAAATAGTCCACGACCGGCTGGCTTTCCTGGAGCCCTGCAACCAGTTGCTGCATTTCAGCAATGATCTGGCGGACCGCCTGATACTTTGCATGCAGTTCAATAGTTACTTTGGCAGCTTCTTGCTGGATATCCGACGGGTCGGGGACTTGCAAAGCAATGTTGCCCAATCGACTCTTGGCGTAGGGATTATCCTGTTCCAGGGCTTCGTTCAATTTACGGATGGGGGTGAAGATGACCTCGATAAAATCGTTGATCTCCTTCTGCGCCTGCTGATTATCCCGATATACCTTGACCTGTCCAGCAACGTTGGATTGTTGATAGGCCAGCGTCTTGCGCGAAACCTCACGAAATTCCGTTTCCAGTTCCGCCTTTTTCTCAATGCTCTGCAACAGTACTCGCTCTTTGCCGCGCAACTCACGCAAGAAACGACATAAATCTTCGTATCTTTCCTTCCATGCCTGAAATCCAACCTCCGGAGCGCGGTCAATATAAGTCAACAAGGCGCTGGGACGTTCCGCCAACTCGAAAATCTGTTTCTGGCTGAATACCTTGACCGGAAAAAACTTTGCAGCCTGCTCAACACTTAACCCAGTGTCTTTCCAAACACCTGCATCCAATCTCTGCGCCTGGAATCCGGCCGGCTTCCATGTAAACGAATAGGTTTCATTGATATTCGTTGACGGATCGTATTTCTCGACGGTAGCGACAAGTGTTGTGTCTTGCCTAACCATGCCTGAGTTTCCCCTCGCGCCGCCTGGGGTGCGGAAACGCTGGAATGCACGAACAACATCACTTTCTTGCGCAGTGCCAAGCTCTAGAATATCTACTTCGCGGGCAATAGCTAGCCGGAGTGCCTCCAGTAAAGTGGACTTGCCACTGCCGCGCCCACCAATAACGGCGTTGAACCACGGACTGAACACAATCTCCAGGGGCTGCCGCCGCAAATGAAGCTGCTCAATCCGCAGCGAGACAATCCTATGCAAAGGTGCTGCTGGTTTTTCTTGCGCGCGTAATAACGAGCTAGTCGGGTCAAGCAATGCCAGCTTCAGTCCTTCGATACTGGGCTGTGCCATTTTCAGCCACACACGACGCGCACCTGCCTTATTCGTTCGATGCGCATCGGAACCGTCCACAATGGCTCGACCTTTCACCTTATCCGCGAAATACTGGGCAGCGCGGGAGTGCTCATCGTGAATCTCAATGGCATCAGCCTTTTCCAGAATCTGCTCAATAGAGCGGTCTGGCCTGGTTGGAGTGAAGTTCCCCGTGCTTGTATCCACAGAACCGTGAAAGATGCCATTAATCTCTTCGGCGTGCGCCAGAATGGCTACGCCGCCGGTTTGGTGAATGTAGTCGCAGATAACAGAAGCACCCACATTGCAAATCCCGTGTGCGTTGTTGATATCGTTGTTGTACTGAGCCAAGGTCAATAGGCCATGAATTTTTGCAGCCCCTTCTTCCGGTCCATACACAGCCAAGATATGCAGCCCTTCAGAGGAAGTAAGTTCAGCGCCAGGAAACAGGTGAATTTTTCGGAAGTTCGCATGAGGAGGCTGCTCGCTAGCCATTGCTTCTAGTTCTTGTTTTAGGGAATCAATCCAGCCACCTGAGTTGTGATCAGTGACGGCAACGCAATCCACGCCTGACCGCATGTATGCCAACAACCAATCCCGCGCAGTCAGAGCCGTACGTTCTCCCGCATCGTAATCGCTGGACGCTGGCGTGTGATTATGGAAATCGAATGACCACCAGTTCGATCCGGGATATTTCATTTCTCCCCCTCGCTCTTTCCTTGCAAGTTATTTTACGCTAGACAAAATATGCATTTTGAATCATGCGATTGCATGAGAAGCATGTTCACCAATTCGGCAAAACCTTAGTCGGAAGAAAAAACTGCTTAGGTAGATGCCATCCATGCCGCGCCTAAACACGACAATGGCTGAAAATCCTAGTTTGCCGTAAGGTAAGGCTTCGAAAGCCTTATTGATACTGCGATGCAGCTTCATATCAACCCCCACTCAATGGTGAACAGCATGTGCTCTTCCACCTGCTGCTGAAGCTGCGATTCCAACTGGCTAATGAGGTCATTGCGCTGTGCTTCAACCTCATCCTGTCGAGAAAACAACTCGCGGCGCAGCTTGCTGCGCTTGCCTTCCAGTTCGCGCTGCTTCTTCTGCCATGACAGCTTTTCGTCCAGCGTCGGCGAGGTCGCGGCGGTTCGGCGCACCTCCTTGATCTCGCGGTCGATCTCCTTGATCTCCTGCTCCAGACCCAATTTCAGATCGTCCGCCCAGGCATCCAGCTTCTGGACTTCCTGCTCGAAGTAACCAAGGTTGCGCTCGTTGACTTCGCGCAAGAGCGCGCTTTTGCGCGCTTCCACATCGACCAGAAGGGTGGCGTCGGGGACGTTGAACAGACTGACTGCCTGCGTGGTTGCGGGCAGACGCAGCAGTTTTTCCGGGTCATCTTCCGCGAGCAAAACGCCGTCGGTTGTTGCCGCGGCGACTAGCAGATGTTCTTCCCGGTTGCCGAGGGTCTCGACAGTGATCAGTCTCACGGTGAGCCATCCAGCCTTGCCGCGATAGGCTTCAAGCGTGCTGATTTTTGAACCGTAGGCGTCGTAGTCGAAGATGAGACGAACTGCATCAAGTTTCCGAGCCTTGGCCTGCTCGATAGCCCATCGTGCCAGTGGATGACTGATGCGGTATAGGTGCGCATCACCGGAGCGGCGGGGCAATTCGTAGCGCCCCAGCTCGATGCCCGCGAGGCCGCTGTGCTCGATTCCAGTCGGTATTTGGCAGAGATCGAAACCGCTGTCATCGAACGAGGCATACTGGATCAATTCTGCGCGGGTCAGGTCCATCAACATGCGTTCGAAGCGATTGCGCGCGTTGCGGCTGTCGTCGGCGCGCATGCGCAGCTTTTCCTGCACTGACTCGTCGAAGTTTTCGAGTAATGCCTGACGCGTCTTGACCATTGCGTCACTGATCTCTCCCGACAGGTCAAGGCGGAGCTGTTCAAAACTGGATTTGATTTCCTCTGGTTCTCGGCAGTTCTGGTAGATATCCGCGATGCGTCGCTCGAAATCGACGCCCGAACCGATGGCACCCAGCACTTCGTCGCTAGCCCCAAACACGCCCTCGAAGAGTTGGAACTTCTGCGACAGCAGTTCGTAAACGCGCTTGTCCGCCTCATTGCTGAGATCGACGAAGTTCACAACCACCACGTCGAACTTCTGCCCATAGCGGTGGCACCGGCCAATGCGTTGTTCGATGCGCTGAGGGTTCCAGGGCAGGTCGTAGTTGATGACGAGCGAGCAGAACTGGAGGTTGATGCCCTCGGCTCCGGCCTCGGTGGCAATCATGACCTTGCCACGTTCCTTGAAGTGCTCGACCAGTGCCGCACGGGTGTCGGCGGTCTTGGAGCCGGTGATGCGGTCGGTGCCTTCGTGGCGCTTCAACCAGTCCTTGTAGATCGCCTGCGCACGTTGGTCGCTGTTGGTGCCGTTGAAGAGCACAATGCCGTCGCCGTATGGCGTGTCAGCCAGCAAGCTCAGGAGATACTCCTGTGTGCGCTTGGACTCGGTGAAGATAATGGCTTTTTGGGCTGCACCCAACCGATCCAGTTCGGCAAAGGCACGATCCAGTGCGGTCAGCAGCGCCTTACCCTTGGCATTGTCACGGATGTTGGTTGCCAGCTCCTTGAAGTGGCGAAGCTCTTCGATTTCCTGTGCAATGGCATCTCGCTCTGCGCGGCTTGGTGCCGCCGTAGCAGAGCCTTGCTCGTTCCACTCATCCGCAGTTTCGTCCAGGGATTCGTAGTCTTCGTCGAGTTCTTCGGCCAGATCAGGAATTTCGGCCGTCTCGTCGAGCACTCCCTGAAGCCGTTTGGCCATCGTTTCCAGCGCACCTGCGATGGCGTGTGAGCTGGACGCAAGCAGCTTCCAGAGCACCAGTGAAATCAGCTGGCGCTGTCCCTCAGGCATGGCCTTTAGGTTGGGGCGGCGCAAGTAATCAGCGACGAGGCGGGACAGTTCCTGCTCTTCGCTTGAGGGCGTGAATTCCTGGATGATGGCCTCGCGCGCCGTATACGACACATAGGGCTGAACCTGTTTGCGCAGCGTGCGCTTGCAGATGGGAGCCAGCCTGTCACGCAGACCGTTGAACGCCTGCTCCCGGCCAGTAAATTGCGAGCGAAAGCTGTCGAGATCTCCAAACACGCGGTCATCAATGAAGCTGACCAGCCCATAGAGTTCGAACAATGAGTTTTGTAACGGCGTTGCGGTCAGCAGCACCTTGGAGTGAACGTGCGACAACGCATCCTTGAGGGTTTTGGCAATGACGTTGCTGGTCTTGTAGACGTTGCGCAGGCGATGCGCTTCGTCGAGAACGACCAAGTCCCAGTCAATGCTCTTGAGATCGTCAGCCTTGGACTTGGCGAACTGGTAGGAACAGATGACCGGACCGGAGGCGAAGAGGAATGGATTCTGTCGATCCTGCTTGCGGATCGCGTTATAGCTTTTGGCTTCGAGAATCAATCCTTGCAGGCCGAATTTGTCTTGCAACTCCTGGTGCCACTGCTTGCGCAGGTTGGCCGGAACGATGATGAGAATCTTGCGGCGTCGCTCGGCCCAACGCTGTGAGATCACCAACCCCGCTTCAATGGTCTTGCCGAGGCCCACTTCGTCGGCGAGGAGTACGCCGCGCGAAAGAGGATTGCGGCAGGCGAAGAGAGCAGCATCAACCTGATGAGGATTGAGATCAACCTGCGAGTCGACCAGTGTTGAGGCCAGCGATTCCACGGAATCGCCCGCCGCACGGCGCGTGAGCAGCCACGCAACGTACTGACGTTGATGCGGTGTCAAGAGCTGTGTTGTCGTCAACTGCGGTCTCCCCCTTATGTCTCAGGCGTAGCCGGCTGCTAGCCTTTCCAGACTCAGTCCGTCTCCGGTTTCATCTTGCTAATGCTGCTAGCAATCCAGCGATCCAGCTCGGATCGCCGGAAGCGCCACGTCCCTCCCAACTTGAACGCCGGGATCTCTCCCCTTTGAGCCAGGCGATAGACCGTCCGCTTACCGGCTTTTAGGTATGCCGCGACCTCTTCAAGCGTCAGGATTTCGCTTTCGGCGTCAGTCATCTGAAAACCGTCTCGGTTGATCTTTCATAGCCTTCGCTTGCCAAGTTTGCTCAATTCTACCAACGAACCCCGGCCGATGACCAATCATCGGCGGCCGCATCCAGCCCCGAATGAGCAGCTATCGGATGGAATCCGGTCGAACCGCATTTCGCATTCACGGCGGCACCGAAGCCGGCGACGGAACAGCATCTGGCCATCCGCATTCACGGGAATGGCTCGATGGCGCAACCCAACCGTTATACGCTCGCATGGTCGCTGCTGGCCATGTTGCTTGCGGCCGGGCAACCCGCCACCGCAGCAGACGATGGCATCGAACGCGAGCAGCTTGCGGCCCTGGTTCGCCAGCTCGACCTGATCGATCGCCTGGCCGAGCACGCCGCCCATACCGCTCCGCAGGAGCGCGCCCGCTACCACTTCGACCATGCCCGCCTGCGCAAGGACCTCCAGCGCATCCGGGCGGGCATCCAGGACTACCTGACGCCGCCGCGCGCCCAGCCGCGCGATCCGGTCGAGCTGTCCGGTGACTACCGCCAGTCCTGCCCGCCCTCCGACGAGGAGGCACCCCAATGAACGCCGCCCAGGTCAGCGCCTTCCAGGCCAATGGCGGCTTCGCCCCCGCCTCCGTGGCCACGGTGGTGCTCGGTCTGGTGTTCGCCGTCCTGCTCCTATGGGGCGTGTGGGCGATGCGTACCGCCTACACCGGGTGGGCCGAACAGCGCCTGTCCCAGCGCCAGTTCCTGGGTGTCGTCGTGCGATTCGTCGCGATGTACCTGGTGCTGACCTATTTCCTCTTGTCCTGACCACCACGAAAGGCCCTACCGCCATGAAGACCCATCCGATTCCCCATCGCGTTGCCACCACCATCCTCGCGCCGCTGGCACTGATGGGTTTGCCGTTGGCGGCCCGGGCGCAGGGCCTGCCGACCATCGAGGACCCGTCGCGCGGCCAGGGCAGCGGCATCATGCAGACGCTGCAGAACTACGGCTACGACATCGTGCTGCTGGTCGCGCTGCTGGTGGTCGCCTCGATGTTCGTCGGCGTGTGCTACCACGCCTATACGCGCTACTCGGAAATCCATACCGGCCGCGCCACCTGGGGCCAGTTCGGCCTGACGGTCGCCGTGGGTGCGATCCTGCTGGTGGTCGGCATCTGGCTGCTGACCAAGGCCACCGGCGTGCTCTGATCGGCGATGGCTGCCTTGAACGATATCGCGCGTGACGGGTTGGTGACCTTCCTGCCGCACAGGCTGAACCGCCAGCCCGTGGTGGTGAGGGGCCTGACCGCCGACGAACTCTGGATCTGCGCCGGTCTGTCCGCAGTGGTGGGGTTCATCGCCGGCGTGCCGCTGGCCTGGGCCACGCACAGCGTCGCCATGGTGCCGACCTTGATCGTGGCCGGCGTGGCGGCTGGCGTGTTCGGTGGTGGCGGCTTCCTGCGCCGGCAGAAGCGCGGCCGCCCGGATACCTGGCTGTACCGGCAACTGCAGTGGCGCCTGGCGCTGCGCCATCCGCTGGCAGCGCCCTGGCTCGGTGGGCACCGTCTCATCACGCGTTCGGGGTACTGGACTACCCGGCGCTCACGCGGAGCAGCCGCCTCATGAGCCGTTTCAGGAACGAAGTCCATCACCTGCAGGCCCATGTGCGCACGCTGCGCCTGGGCGCCGGCGCGTTGTTCGTGGTGGCGCTGCTGCTCGGTTTCGGCTGGTGGAGTGCGCCGAGGCAACTGACGATCCACGTGCCCCCCGATCTGCGCTCGGGCAGCACCCGCGCATGGTGGGACGTGCCGCCCGAGAGTGTCTATGCCTTCGCCTTCTACGTCTGGCAGCAGGTCCAGCGCTGGCCGACGGATGGCGAACAGGACTACCCGCGCAACCTCCACGCGCTGTCGGCCTATTTCACACCGGCCTGCCAGGCCTTCCTGCGCCAGGACTACGAGCACCGGCGCAGCAGCGGCGAACTGCGCCAGCGGGTGCGCGGCATCTACGAGATTCCGGGGCGCGGCTTTGGCGACAACCCCACGATGCGGGTGAAGACGGTTTCCAGCCGCGACTGGATCGTCACGCTCGATGTCAGCGCGGACGAGTACTACGGCGCCGAGCAGGTCAAGCGGGCCCTGGTGCGCTATCCGCTGAAAGTGGTGCGGCTGGACGTCGATCCCCAGCACAACCCCTTCGGCCTTGCGCTGGACTGCTATGACGGCGCGCCGCAGCGGATTGAGGCACCGTCGCCGGCAGTGCCTCCGTCCGGCACGCCCGGCGGCGGCCTTTCGCAGGGAGGCAACCCGTGAAACACCACGTCTTCGCCATCGTGGCGAGCCTGGCCCTTGGCTTCGGCCTGGTGCCGGACAGCCATGCCATCGAGATCCTGCGCTGGCAGCGGTTGCCGCTGTCCGTCCCGCTGGTCGTCGGCCAGGAGCGCGTGGTCTTCATCGACCGCAACGTGCGTGTCGGCCTGCCCCCGAGCCTGGGCGAGCGGCTGCGCGTGCAGAGCGCGGGCGGCGCCATCTACCTGCGCGCCAGCGAGGCCATCGCGCCGACGCGGCTGCAGTTGCAGGACGTGGAATCCGGCGCCATCGTACTGGTCGACATCACAGCCACGGACGCACGGGAAGGCGAGCAGCCGCTGGAGCCTGTACGCATCGTCCTGCAGGATGCCGCCGAGGAAGCCAGCGAAGACACAGCCGCCGGTTCAGCCCAGGCAGCGCATACCGCGAAGCGTCGGCAAACGCCGATAACCGTTGTCCTGACGCGCTACGCGGCGCAGAACCTTTACGCACCGCTGCGCACCGTCGAGCCCGTGGCCGGCATCGGGCGCGTGCCGCTGCGGCGCCCGCTCGCGCTGGACACACTGCTGCCAACGCTGCCGCTCAAGGCGCGGGCGCTGGCGGCCTGGCGACTCGAAGACCAGTGGGTCACCGCGGTGCGCCTGACCAACACCTCGCCTCACCGTATCGATCTCGATCCAAGGGCGCTGCAGGGCGACTTCGTTGCCGCGACCTTCCAGCATCCCGACCTGGGGCCGGCGGGCGCTTCGACCGACACCACGGTGGTCTACCTGGTCACGCGCGGCCGTGGCCTGGCCGAGTCGCTGATGCCGGTGCTCGGCCCCATCGATGCCGGCACGAACCTGCCGCCGGCCGCCGCTGCGGGGAGGACGTCCGATGAGGAGTAATCCCCTGTTGAAGTGGCTGCTGATTCCGATGGCATTGTTGCTGGTGGTCGTCGGTGCCAGGCTGTTCTCGGGCAGTGACGCTGCACCTGGCCAGCCGGATGTCCCCGGGCAGCTCACTCCCGAGGAAATGAAGGCGCTCGGCATCGCGGGCGACACCCCGCGCGATACCGTCGCTACCCTGGTCGCGCAGGTCAAGCAGCTCCGCAGCGAGTTGCAGGCTGCGCTGAGCGACAACCGCCAGCACAAGGCGGAGAACGAGCGCCTGCGTACCCGCGAGGGTGCGATCGACCAGCGCATCCAGAATGCCCTCGACAGCGAACGCCGCCGCCTGGAACAGGAGCGAACCCAGGCCGCCAGCGACCGGCAGCAGACGCAAGGGCTGATGCAGGAATTGCAGCGCCGCCTGGACGGGCTGTCCGGCAAGGGCGATGCCGCCGACCTTCCGATCGGCCTTGGACTGGACGGGCATGACGGCGGGCCGCTCAAGGATGGCGGCATGCGCTGGATCGAACCGGATGACGCCCGGCCCGATCCCAAGGGCGGTTCGGCCGGCGGCCAGCGCTTGCCGGGATTTCCCTCCAGCTTCGGCCCGGCCTCGCCGGAACTGTCGGCCGCGGCGGAGACCGTCAGCGACAGGACGGCTCAGGCCGTTGGCGGCACCACCCAGGCGGTCTATACGGTGCCCGCCAATGCCACGCTGATGGGCTCGGTCGCCATGACCGCGCTGATCGGTCGCATTCCCATCGACGGCACCGTCAACGACCCGTTTCCCTTCAAGGTGCTGATCGGGGCCGACAACCTGGCGGCCAACGGCATCGAGATTCCCGACGTGGCCGGTGCGGTGGTCAGCGGCACGGCCTCGGGCGACTGGACGCTCTCGTGCGTGCGTGGGCAGGTCCGTTCCATCACCTTCGTGTTCAGCGACGGCACCATCCGCACGGTGCCGGAGGACGACGGCAAGCGCAGTCGAAGCCAGAACAGCACCAGTCTGCTGGACGGCCTGGGCTGGATCAGCGATCCCTACGGCATCCCGTGCGTCTCGGGCGAGCGGCGCAGCAATGCCCAGCAGTACCTGGGATCGCAGGCGTTGATCACCGCGGCCGGCGCGGGCGCCGCCTCGCTCATCAAGTCCGACAACGGCAGCGTGGCCGTGGTCGCCAACAACAGCGGTTCGCTGGGCACGGTCGGCATTTCGGGCAACGAGGCCATGGGCCGCATCCTGGCCGGTGGCGTGCGCGACATGGCCGACTGGGTCAACAAGCTCTACGGCCAGGCCTTCGCCGCGGTCTACGTGCAGCCCGGCGCCAGGGTGGCCGTGCACCTGGAGCAGCCGATCGCCATCGACCACGACGCCAAGGGGCGCCGGGTGAATCACCTCATGGGAGAAGCACATGCGTCGGACCTGGATTGACCGCCCCCTTGTCCTGCTCGCCGCCGCCGTTCTCGCGGGTTGTGCCACCAGCTCGGAAAAGCTGCTGCCCCGGGGCGAGCACACCATGCTGGACATCTGGCAGCACGAGACTGGCGGCTACAGCGGCGGCCAGGCCGGCCGCCTGCTGCTCGACGCACGCCAGGACCTGCGCCGTCCGCTGACCGACGCTGACACCCTCGCGGCGCCCGCCCGGAACGCGGCCTACACCCGCACGGCAGCGAACGAGATCCAGCGACAGTTCCATCGACTGCCGAACCCCGATCTGGTGATGTACGTCTTTCCGCACCTGGCCGGCTCCGACCCGGTACCGGTGCCCGGCTACAGCACCGTCTTCCCGCTCCACCAGCGCGTGCAGTACGCGATGCCCGGCGAGCGGCTGGAGGACTACTGATGGGCTGGCGACTGCCGTGGCCGCGTCGTCCGGCCCCCAGGCCAGTCCAGGCTGACATCGAGCCGGACGCCTGGACGCAGCATGTCGCCCGCCTTGCCGCGCACGGCATCGAGGCACCTGGCGCCGCCCTTGGGTCGAATCATCGGCGACCCGCGACGAGGGCCGACCACGCGGCGCTCTACGACGTGGCGCCGTCCTTCGCCGACCTGCTGCCCTGGGTCGAGTACCTGCCGGCCACGAAGAGCATGCTGCTCGAAGATGGCCAATCGGTGGCGGCGTTCTTCGAGTTGCAGCCGATCAGTACCGAAGGGCGCGAGACCGCCTGGCTGTGGCAGGCCCGCGATGCCTTGGAGAATGCGCTGCAGGACTCCTTCGACGAACTGGACGAGAACCCGTGGGTGGTGCAGCTCTACGCGCAGGACGAAGCCGATTGGGACCACTACCGCCTTGCGCTCGATTACCCGGGGCATGTGACGCACTTCGCCTCGCTGGCCGTGATTCCGACCCTGGATGCATGGGATCTGGTGGACGAACGATTTGGACGCACCAATTTCCATTGGTTCTTCCTGGCCCAGCCATTCGGGCTCCCGGAAAAGCTGCTGTCCGCCGACCCGCAGGCATTCATCGATGCTGCGCTGGCCCGTATGGCGGGCGGGCTGGGCAATGTCGAGCCGTTCGCTCTCGAGGCCTATCGGCGTGCGTTCCAAGATCCCGATGTTCGGCACGCCATCTGCGAGGACTATCGGGCAGCAGCGCAGGAGGACCGCGCCTACGATGCGGCCGACCGTGCCGTAGGCAGGAAGCTGTCCTGCCCCGTGCTTGTGCTTTGGCCACAAGGGTGGGAAGGCCCGTCCCCCATCGACATCTGGTGCCGATGGGCCAACAACGTCCAAGGCGTACCCATCCGGGGCGGCCACCTTCAACCGGAGGAGTCGCCAGAAGAGGTATTGGCAGCGATGCTTCCATTTCTTATGGGCACAGGGGCTTCCGGCATGCCGATCGCAGACTCGTCAGCCTAAGAATTCGACTAACTTGCACGCGACTGCCTCCGGCTATTATTCCGGCAAGAATTGACTGCGGTGGACGTAGTTGCGCCCATGAGAAGCATCCGCCCCAGCCAATGGGACGATGCCCTGCATGGAACTCAACAGCCCTCCGTTGGAACGGCTCGATCACACTCGCCAGCAGCTTCCACGGCACAATTTCCTGCATACGCCCCAGGAATGCTTTCCATCGGGTCACGGTTTCCTGCCTGCAAACTCGGCCGATGCGAAACTCAACTATTCGATCGTCCGGGAATACTGTGGGCACGGTATCGGTCGTGAAATGCACGAGGACCCCCAGGTTTTGCACTGGGGCAAGCCGCGAACGGGGCTAGTACTGCGCGAAGGCATGGTTTTCACCATAGAGCCGATGGTGAACCAAGGACGACGTGCCATTCGAACTGAGGACGACGGCTGGACGGTGGTTACGCGCGATGGGCAATTGTCGGCTCAGTTCGAGCATACCGTTGCTGTCACCGGGAACGGTGTGCGTGTCTTGACGCTGCGCCCGGGCGAAAAGGCGTTGCACTGATCCAGTGTGGTAGCGATACGGACTTTCGCTCAGGATCTGACTTTGACTTCGGGTAAGAACACGCCGTTGCCGGCGTGCTCTCGGTGCGTGTCAAGGTAGTTGTCGCCTGATCTCATGCAGCTAATCGGTTACTTTCATGCTGTCGGCTTTGCCTCGGCGCGCCCGCATCGCGGTCGGGATTGAGGGTGACGGCGCCAACGCGGCTCCAGTTGCGGGTCGGTCCGGTCCTGCGCTGCGGATGGCGCTGGCGGGCAAGCTCGTATACCCATCTGCGTGCCTGCAACTGGACCTCATCCTGACCGGCATGGCGAACGGCCGGGGCCACGAAGCGCAGCCCGCTGTGCAGGTGCTCGTGGTTGTACCAGTGCACGAACTGCGCCGCCCACGTCCGTGCAACGCCCTTCGGGGGGCGAGCTTTTCGCCGCGTATTAGCTGCGAGGCGCTTCAATTGCGCACCGCCGCGATGTCCGCTTCACCCCTTCCCTGGCAGTGAACGGCAGAAATTCTCAATCAATGGAGTCAATGCATCCGGTGTTTCTAACATAGGCAAATGCCCTGCACTTGGTACTACGGTCATGACGGCTTGCGATACGCGGGGAAGTAATTCTTTCCTCAGTACCTCGGGCGAATCCACGCGATCCCGCTCGCCTGCAATAACAAGCGTAGGTACGTCGATGGCACCTACCTGTCCGGTGATGTCTTCCAAGCTGGTCGCTCTGGGCCAAGCTAGCTTGGCCGCTGGCGCGCCACGCAAGCTGTCCGCGATCACTTGTTCGCGATCCTCCGCTGACAGTGGGAGGGCCGTCAGCACGTTGTCGATAGTCGCCTCCACTGTTTCGCGATTTGCGTAGGCTCCTGCCATCATTTCGCGTGCCTCTTTCGGCAAGATCATTGGCGATGGCGGTGAAGGAGCGACGAGAACCAACCCGACCAGTCCGACAGGCCGCCGCGAAGCCATAAGCTGAGCGACCTTGCCCCCCATAGAGTGACCGATCAGAACGTAGCGCTTCGGGTGCAGCGCTGCAATCACGCCCTCTGCATCGGCTGCAAGGTCTGCCAGCCCGTAGCCCATCGAAGGCGCGTCGGATTGACCCCAGCCGCGATGATCGAGAGCAAGCGTATGGAAGTTCGGCGCCAGCCTGGAGCAGACGTGCTTCCAAGTGCGGGAGGAGCCGCCCCAGTAATGCAGAAAAACGAGTGACGGATCGCCTTGCCCTTGCTCCTCGACATGGATCTCTATGCTGTTCGATTCGACCTTCATTGGAACATCCTTTTGCTAAAGCCCACCGGGGATCGGCTGGCTACAGTGCTAGGCTAGACCCATTCCATTCGGACGATAATAGGCCTAGATTTATCACCACCTGATAATCAGGATATCGAATGAGGTGGTATGGATGGATAGATTGCTCAGCATGGCGGTGTTCGTCTCCGCAGTCGAAGAAGGCAGCTTGGTAAGCGCCGCTCGACGGTTTGGCCTGTCACCGTCGATGGCGGGCAAGCACGTTTCCGCGATCGAGGAACAGCTGAAAGTTCGGTTGCTTCAACGCAGCACGCGCAAGTTGACGCTAACGGATGTAGGAAGGTCCTACTACACGCGATGCAAGCGCTTGCTGGAAGAATACGAGGACGCGAACCGCGAAGCCCAGGACGCGCAACAGAGTGTGCATGGAATTTTGCGCGTGGCTGCGCCGACAACCTTTGGGGCACTGCATCTTGGTCGTGTTGTATCGAATTATCTGGCTGAATACCCCGATGTCTCGATCGAGACCACGCTGAGCGATCGCTATGTCGATCTACTGGCAGATGGCATCGACGTTGCTATCCGCATCGGCCGTCTGCAGGACTCCGACCTCGTTGCTCGGCGGCTCGCCTCGTGTCGCATGATGTTCTGTGCAGCCCCATCCTTTTTGGCACGACATGGCGAGCCGAAAACCATCGAACAGCTCCGCCAGGCACCTCGGCTTGCTTTCTCCCAGGCGGTTTCAGCCGGAGACTGGAGCGTTACGGATGCTAACGGCCAGACATATCACATTGATGGTGAGATCCGGCTCGCTGCAAACAACATGCAGATGCTGCTCGCGGCAGCGCTGACAGGGGCGGGGGTGGTCTACGGCCCCAGCTTTGTGTTCGAGCAGTCCATCGCCAGCGGTGCGCTTCGTGTCCTGCTGCCTGACCACAAAACAAAGGATTTGGCGATTCATGCCATCTATCCGAGCAAGCGCCATGTGTCGTTGAAAGTTCGCCGTTTCATCGAGCATCTGAGCATGAGCTTCGACGACACGCAGCCGTGGGATCTCATGCATAGGAGCACTACGGCTTGAGGTTGCCCCTGAGTCCCCCAGCCCTGAGAATGCCGGGCGCGTCGGACGCGCCCCAAACGTGACGTGGCGGTTGCCTTGCCCAAACAGCAGTCGTGCGTTTGTCTGGATCAATCGCGCTTCGTGTGGAAGGTGCCTTGCTTGATCGGAGCCTGTGCGGCAGTGTGGCTGGATGGAACCTCTCTTCACGCAGGCTCTGGGCCTGAGTCCGCCTTGGGCGGTGACTTCGGTGGATTTCCGGCGGCCTGAGGGCGCCATCCACTTTGCCGTCGAGTGCCAAGCGCAGCGGCTGGGGTGTCCGGCCTGCGGAGCGGCGGACCAGCCGATCCATGACCGGATCGAGCGCCGTTGGCAGCACCTGCACTTCTTCCAGTTCAAGGCCTTCATCCACGCCGGTCTTCCGCGGGTGGCCTGCACGGCGTGCGGCAAGACCGGCCAGGTCCAGCCGCCATGGGCGCGTCCGGGCTCGGGCTTCTCGCTGGTGATGGAGGCCTTCGTGATCGCGCTGTGCCAGGCGATGCCGGTGGCGCACGTGGCGCGGCTGGTAGGCGTGTCGGATGACCGCATCTGGCGCGTGCTGCGTCATCACGTCGACCGGGCACGCGCACGGGAGGACTACAGCGCGGTCAGGCGCGTCGGCGTGGATGAGACCAGTAGCCGGCGCGGCCAGCGCTACATCACGCTGTTCCATGACGCAGACGCGGGGCGGTTGCTGTTCGCCACGCCCGGGCGCGATGCGGCGACCTTCGAGTCGTTCGTGGCCGATCTGAAGATGCACGGCGGTGATGCGAATGCGATCGGCGACCTGAGCATGGACTTGTCCAAGGCCTTCCAGGCGGGCGCGGCCGCGCATTGCCCGAACGCACGGCTGACCTTCGATCCCTTCCATGTGGTGGCCCTGGCCAGCCGGGCGCTGGACGAAGTGCGCCGGGCCGAGGTCAAGGTTGAGCCAGCGTTGAAGGGCAGCCGCTGGGCGCTGCTCAAGGACGCCCAGCGCTGGAGCCACAAGCAGGTCTGCACCCTGCACTGGCTGCAGCGCAGCAGCCTGAAGACGGCCCGCGCGTGGCGCTTGAAGGAGGCGCTGCGCAGCCTCTACGCGGTGGCTCGCGCGCACGAGGAGGCCAGGCGCGAACTGGATCGCTGGATCGGTTGGGCGCGTCGCTACCGGCTGCCGTCGTTCAAGCGCCTGGGTGCCACCTTGCGCGAGCACAGGCACGGCATCCTCGAACACTTCCGCAGTGGATTGAGCAACGGCTTCGTCGAGGCGATGAATGCGCAGATCCAGGCTGCCAAGGCCCGGGCCAAAGGCTACGCCACCAACGACAACCTGATCGCGATCGCCTACCTGCTGTGCGCCAAGCTCAAACACCTACCGCGCAATCCATGGCTGAAACCTGCGGCATCATGATCAGGCTCTTTCCACACGAAACGCGAGAGAGCCGTTTGTCTTCGTGGTGCGTCCGTCGGCCTCGCCTCTATGTCGGCAGAAGTCCGGCTACCCTGTAGCTCGTGATCAACGTATCGAAAAGACTTAAGTCGGAACGCCCACGTGCCATCAGCTGCGCTCCTGTGATTGCAGCATAGATGGCCTGCGCGCGTTCTTTCGCGATGTTCGGATTGACAATCCCGGCGCTCGCCAAAACCTTAGCCAGCCATGTGATATGCACATCAGAGAATGTTCGAACTTCTTGCCTCACATTCTCGGGAAGGTCATCGTATTCAGCCGTCATGAAACTGCACAGGCAGATGCGGTTGTCGTTCTCCAGCGCCTTTCTGAACATATTGGGATATCTGCGCAAGCAATCTGTGGGGTCCGGAAACCGATTCAACAGTTCTTCCAATTGCGTCGACGAATTTTCCCAGTATCGTCTGGCAACTGCAGCAGCAAGAGCCGCCTTGCTCGGGAAATGATGGTAAAGACTTGCAGGTTTGACACCAACTTCTTCGGCCAAGCGGCGCACGTTCAAGCCACCGTAACCGTGTGCTTGGGCGATTCGTGTTGCAATGGACAAGATCTTGTCACTGGAGTTCGTGTTTCTCTGACTCTCCACGGCTGTCGCCCTCGACTTGTGTAATAACGCTCCACGGCGGTATTTTGTCTTGCGAGCGTTTGGTTACGAATACGTCGAACGGCCTACCTGCGAACAAATGCAGGTTGGCTCTTTACGCTGGGGCGCATTTTCATCCTTTCGTACCATGCCAAGAGCGCCGTGCATTCGGCGGGTACCGCCAAGTCGACGATATCAGCGAATATCAGTCCGGCGATGACCGTAATGTCGGCCATGGAGAACGCGTCGCCGGCAACATAAGCTCGCTTGCGAAGCACATCGTCGAAATAATGCATGCCACGCAAGGCCTTGTCGCGCTGCCTGAGTCCCCATTCCCTGTTCTGGTATTGCTCCACCAGTGGCCCCAAACCCGGCGTTCCATGGTGGAAGTAAACACTGATGGCGTCAAGCAGCTCCAGTTCGGCGCGCTTGCTCATCATGTGAATCATTCCCCTCTCGAACGCTGTGGAGCCCGTCAAGACAGGCTCCCCGACGAGCGCATCGAGATACTCTGTGATGGCAGTGCACTCGGCAATGCAAGTTCCATCCGCAAGCTCAAGTATCCCACCTGGTCACGCTGGATGTGGCACCCACGCTGGCGATGTACCAGCAGACCTCATTCGAATTCGCGCGCGCCTACTGGCACTGGTTCTTCCTCGTGCGACCGGCACCCTTCCCGGAGACGCTAATCCGGGCCGATCCGGATCTCTACCTGAAGCAGACCATCGGTGCCCGCAGTGCCGGCCTGAAGCCTTTCGCGCCTGAGGCCTATGCCGCCTATCTGCGCTGCCTGTCCGATCCGGCAACCGCACATGGCATCTGCGAGGACTACCGTGCCTCGGTAGGCATCGACCTCGAACACGATCAGGCCGATCTTGCCGCGGGCAAGCAGATTCAATGTCCCTTCCTGGCGTTGTGGGGACGCGATGGCGTGATCGAACGCTGCTTCGATCCTCTGGCCGAGTGGCGCCGCTGGAATCCTGGCGTAAAGGGCATGGCGCTGCCCTGCGGCCACTACATCCCGGAGGAAGCGCCCGAGGTGTTGCTTGATCACGTCCTCGCCTTCCTGCCTTCCTGACTGTCCGCGAGCCTGCCCATGCCAGCGACGACGCTTTACCGGAAACTGGTCGATTCGCACACCGTCGAACGCCTGGACGCCGACAACGTGCTGCTTTATGCCGATCTGCATATCATGAACGAATACACCAGCCCACAGGCTTTCGCGGGACTGGCGCAACGCGGGCTGAGGGTGCGGCGCCCACGCCAGCAACTGGGCGTGGTCGATCACGTCATCCCCACGCGCCCGGTGCCGATTGCTGCGCGCACGATCGACATTGCCCCCGCCGCACGGCAAGCGGCGAACTTTGCCGCCAACTGCGCTGAGCAGGGGATCAAGCTGTTCGACGTGCGTGATCCGATGCAAGGCATCGAGCATGTGGTCGCGCCGGAACTTGGCCTGATCCGTCCCGGCATGGTCGTGTTGTGCGGCGACAGCCATACCACGACCTACGGTGCCCTCGGGGCACTCGGGTTCGGGATCGGCACGTCGGAAGTGGAGCACGTGCTTGCCACGCAGACTCTGGTGTATCGCGTGGCCAAGGACATGCGAATCCAGGTCGATGGTCGGCTGCCTCTGGGGACGACGTCCAAGGACCTGATCTTGCACATCATCGCCAAGATCGGAGCACAAGGCGCGCGTGGCTATGCTGTCGAGTATGTCGGCGAAGCTATCACCGCACTGTCCGCCGAGGCGCGCATGACCTTGTGCAACATGACCGTGGAAGCCGGTGCCCGCGCCGCGCTGATCGCGCCGGACGCGATCACGTCCGACTACGTGTGCGAGCGGATCTGCGATATGGACGACGCTGCGCTGGCGGCCGCTCGTGCCGCATGGAGGCAACTCCGCACGGACGCATCGGCGCGTTTCGATGCCGAGCATCGCTTCGATGCTTCCGAGGTCGCTCCCTATGTCACCTGGGGTACCAGTCCCGACCAGGCGCTGCCGGTGGACGGCACCGTGCCGCCGTTGAGCGATGCCGTGGGTGACATCGAGAGGGCGACTTGGCATAAGGCACTGGATTACATCGGCTTGGCGCCCGGCACGCCGATCGAAGGTATTCCGATCGACCGCGTGTTCATCGGTTCGTGTACCAACGCCCGCATCGAGGACCTGCGCGAGGCGGCTCGGGTGGTGTGGGGGCGCAAGGTTGCCCCAGGCGTGCGGGCGATGGTGGTGCCTGGCTCCGGGCTGGTTCGTGACCAGGCCGAACGCGAAGGGATCGCGCAGGTGCTGGTCGAGGCGGGATTCGAATGGCGGCAACCGGGCTGTTCGATGTGCCTGGCGATGAACGACGACGTACTCGCGCCGGGCGAGCGGTGCGCCTCCACGACCAATCGCAACTTCGAGGGCCGTCAGGGCCGCGGCAGCCGCACGCATCTGATGAGTCCGGCCATGGCTGCCGCTGCCGCGATTGCCGGACGCATCGTCGACATTCGCAAGGAGTTCCGTGCATGAGCGAAACGCACCGTATCACAGGCGTGGCGGCGCCATTGCCAATCGGCAACCTGGACACCGACCAGATCATGCCCAAGCAGTTCCTGCTGGGGATCGACAAGAGCGGATTGGCAGACGGACTGCTGCATGACCTGCGTTTCGACACCGAAGGGCGGCTTCGCCCGGACTTCGTGCTCAACCGTCCGGAATATCGCGGCGCGCGCATTCTGTTGGGCGGGGCGAACTTCGGCTGCGGATCGAGCCGGGAGCACGCGGTATGGGGATTGCAGCAGGCCGGGTTCGATGCTGTCGTCGCGCCGAGTTACGGAGAGATCTTCTATTTCAATGCGATGAACAATCGCCTGCTGCTTGTCACCTTGCCGCCGGAGCAGGTCCAGGCGTTGATGGACAGCGTGGCGCATGGCCAGGAAAAGCGCCTGACCATCGACGTGGAGAAGCAAATCGTTTCCACGCCGCAGGGCGATGAATATCCCTTCGATTTGCAACCCAGGCAGAAGCGGATGCTGGTCGATGGATTGGACATGATCGCCATGACCTTGCGCGATGCAGCAGCCATCGACCGGTTCGAAGCTGAGCATTGGCAGGTACGTCCCTGGTGCCGTGTCGATATCGCCAGGACGCGGACAAGAAAACGCGGTGCGGGCTTGAATTCCGTACGCAGCCAAGGACAGGCCTTGTCCTCCGAAAAGGAAAGGTAGCGATGAACATGGCGATCATGGGGAACGGATGGTTAACGTTCAGCCACTGCCTGCTTGCGGCGGCTGGGCGATGTGTATTTCACGACAGGGACACGGAACCCCCTACCGAGATGCGGCCGTGTCGGATTCGCTGATGAAGTTCATCGGCGTCTTGCCGAGCCGCCGTTTGAACATGGTGGAAAACGCGCTGGGGCTGTCGTAGCCCAGATCCAGCGCCACCTGCGTGACGGACTGCCCAGCCGATAGCCGGGGCAGCGCCGCCAGCAGGCAGGCTTGCTGCCGCCATGCCCCGAAACTCATGCCCGTCTGCTGGTGAAAGAACCGGTTGAAAGTGCGCAGGCTCTTGTGCAGCCGTTGCGCCCACATCTGCGGCGTGGCCTGGATGCTGGGCGACTTCAGGAACGCCTTGCACAGCCGTGCAAGCTGGCGGTCTTGGGGGATCGGCGCGAACAGGGGCATCGTCTGCGTCTGGCGCACTTCGTGCAGCAGCAACTGCGCCAGCGCACCGTCGCGCCCGTCCTCGTCGTACAGCGCGGGCATGTCCGCCGAGGCCAGCAGCAACTGGTGCAGCAGAGGGGAGATGACCAGCGCCTCGCAGTGATCTGCCGGGCGCGGCGCGGCAGCCGGCTCGATGTAGAGGCTGCGCGTACTCACACCCTGCATCCGCACGCGGTGGGGTTTGCCGGCGGGAATCCACACGCCGCTGTACGGTGGAATGGCCCATGCGCCATCGTCCGTTTCCACTTCCATCACCCCGCTCATGCCGTACAGCACCTGGGCGCGCCGGTGCGTATGGGTGTCGAGCAAGGTGCCCGGCGGGTAATCGGTGCCGATGGCCAGCACGGGGCGCGCCACGGCATCCACGGAGTCCAGCGGTATGTTGCGCATGGCAATGGATGGCCTAAACAAAAGGATTATTGACCAATCAGCGAGAGACAGCCAATTCGGCGCACCCTATCGTGAAGTTTCGTCCTCTCACGATGCGGTTTCCGCCATGTACTTCCTGCTTTTGTTCTTTGGTTTCCTCGCCGGGATAACGACCGTGCTGTTCGGCTTCGGCGGTGGCTTCGTCGTCGTGCCCGTGCTGTATTCCGTGCTCCTGGCTACGCATGGCGGCAGCGCCGTGGGCGACGCCGCCATGCACGTGGCCGTTGCCACGTCCACCTGCGTGATGATCTTCGGTGCGGGGCTGGCGACGATGCGCCATCACAAAGCTGGCACGGTGCCGTGGGATCAGGTGCGCCCGCTACTGGGCTACATCGCCGTGGGCGCAATACCGGGCGCGGCTGCCGCATTGGCATTGAGCGGGGACTGGGTACGCTGGGCCTTCATCTTCTACCTGGGGTTGACGATCCTCGACAGCATCCTGCGGCCGGGCTTCACCCAGGAAACGGCTGCGCGGATTCGTCCATGGGGACGGTGGATGACCGCTGCCGCAGGCACGGCGATTGGTGCGATCGCCGCCTTCCTGGGCGTGGGCGGCAGCGTGATGACCGTGCCGCTGATGCGCCGCCGCGGCGCCAGCATGACCGCTGCGACAGCAGCGGCCAACCCACTGTCGCTGCCAATGGCCGTGGTCGGCTCGTCGACTTATGCGCTGCTGGCGTGGAACGATGCACCGCTGGGTGCATGGCACGCGGGTTACATCGACTTGCGCGCTTGCGCGGTCTTGGCGGTTGGTTCATGGCTGGGTATCCGGGCCACATCGAGGTGGATTGGCCGGATTCCCGATACCATTCACGCCAAGGCATACATCACGCTGCTGTGCGTCGTTCTGCTGGTGATGCTGGTGGCTTAGTCTTCTCTGCCTCTAGCTGTGATCCCTCAGTAGGTTGTTCATCCGGGGCATCTCTGGAAGATGGGGGTTACGAAGCGAAACCAGCCCCCAGGAGCCCCGGATGAACAACCTACTGAGAGATCACAACTAGTCCACAATGCAGGTCAACGATCTGATCGTTGGCCTCATCGCCCACGAGCTCAAAGCGTTCCCGGCCAGCAAAGGGCAGTACGGGTACGTCTATGCGCTCAACGCCTCCCGCGACCGTGTGGTCTGCCGCGGCATTCCTTCCGCCGAGGACATCCAGTAGGACTGGGGACATCGTCTAGGCTCAAGTCGCAACAACCAGATACGTGGCCGTTGTCATCGCCGATATCAATCTCGGCCAGCAATCAAGCCACATCGGCGTCCGATGTGAACAGCTTGGGCCACGGGGCTGGATCGGCCCATACCCATCCACTGCACACAGTCAGCTCATGGCACGCGCGTAGGTCCGGATCAGCGAGTCGGGGCAGACAAGGATGGTGAAAACGGGGCGAGGTGGTCTCCGCTTTGTTTGTCGCGTCGAGGACTGGTTTCGGTTCGACTGCCACCGGATTGGCTTCCCTCCGGTGTTGTCCCATGGACTCTCGCGCTGTTCCTCATGCCGCTCGCGCTCGCCCAGCATGGATTGCTACGGCCATCGCCATTCTGGCGTTGGCCACTCGCGCCGCCGCTTCGGAAGTCTGGGTCGTTACCGACTCGCATCATCCGGTCCTTGGCCAGGCTGACCGACACCTCATCCTGGACGCGGCCGCGGTGCTCGAAGCGGAGCTGGCCGACAACCTGCCCACCGATCCTGAGCGCGCCAGCGCCATCGTCCAGCAACGCCTGAAATTGGGCGGTACAGACCTGCAGCGAAGGATCGGCACCGCCTACCAGGGTATTGCCGATGCCTGGAGCCTTGGCGTCACCAAGATTCCCGCCATCGTGGTGGATCGCCGATACGTGGTCTATGGCGAGACGGACGTGGCCCGTGCGGTAGCCCGCATCGACCAATACCGGAGGACGCAGCCATGACGAGGCGTCCGTTCGCGCCATCCCGGCGCCAGCGGTTGGCCATCGCAGCGCTGCTGCTGGGGTGTTCCGCATCGTCCT
The DNA here is from genome assembly GCF_902459585.1 of Pandoraea nosoerga. Lineage (GTDB taxonomy): Bacteria > Pseudomonadota > Gammaproteobacteria > Burkholderiales > Burkholderiaceae > Pandoraea > Pandoraea nosoerga. The sequence goes on along the minus strand of NZ_CABPSC010000003.1, from coordinate 168,874 downwards.
TTGCACTGAACACCGCCACCATCGTGGCCTCCACCCTGTCGCCGGATTGCCTGGAATACCGCGTCACCGGCATCTGCTATTGGCTCTATTGCACCTGGACGGGATGCACCGTACGCACCTCGGTCAAGGTGCGCCACTACATCCCGGATGCCGTGGTGTCGAGCTACTCGAACACCGGCGAGAACCCTTGGGTCGAGGTGCGGGCGATGAGCCTGCCGAACCCGACCGCGAAGGCCGGCGGCGACGGCACCACCAACGAGGATCACGAGAACAACCTGGCGAAGTTCAAGAACGCCGACGTCATCGGCCATCCGGGTGGCTATGTGTTCAGCCAGTTCGCCAGCGCCTCCGGCTACACCTGCGAGGGCGCCGGCACCGCCTTCATGCCCTATCTGCTGAGCACGCTCGACACGCTGGCATGGCGCTACAACATCCCCGAGGCGCTGTATCCGGAAGCACTGATTCCCGGCCGGCGCGAGATCGGCACGCGCACGGCCATGAATCTCTGGGGCAACGTCTATCCGCGTGGCGGCTTCCTGCACCAGGTGGATGACCACAAGGCCGCAGCCGTGGTCGCCCAGCGCGCGGGTGACATCGTGACGCGCCGCAACCAGATCCACGTCTACCAACCACTGCTCGCCAGTTCGCGCGATGGCTACTGGCCGGCCGGCGCCCTGATGGAAACCGATGCCGCCACGGGCAAGTGGCAGGAGCTGACCCCCACGCTGTCCAGCAGTTGCGCGGTATTCCCCCACGGCAATGCCAAGGTGCAGGCCCGGCAAGGCGACTACGCCTGGGCATTGTGGCGTCCCTATAGCTGCTGCCAGCGCCGCGGCCAGGTGTTCCTCGGCAGCGTCGATTTCCTGTGAGGCCCGATGCCATGACGACTCCACCGCCGAGCGCCCGTCGATTTCTTTGCGTCGCATTGGCCGTTGCAGCAATGTGCTGCTCCGGCGCCGGGGCGCAGACCAGCGTCAACGAGTACGGCGTCCAGCATCAGGGCAGCGTGATCGGCGACGACGTGCTCTACAGCATTGGGGGCGGCCGCGCGGTATCCATGAGCGGTGCGGCCAACATGCACTCCATCGGTGTTGGCGTCGGCTGGAACAGCAACCTGATCTGTGGCGACATGAGCATCACCACCACGCTGCAGAACCAGTTGAACGGCATCACCAACGGCTTCCAGGCCATCATGTCCTCGGTGATCCAGAACGCCACCGCTGCCGTGGCGTCGCTGCCCGCGCTGATCATCCAGCGCGCCGATCCAGGGCTGTATAACCTGCTGACCAATGGGGTGCTGCAAGCCAGGCTGGATTTCGATCGCAGCAAGCTGACCTGCCGTGCCATCGCCAACCGCATGGCCGACATGGCGGGTGGGCAGCTCGGCTGGGACCAGCTCGCCGAAGGCATGGCGCTGAAGCAGGCCGTCGCGAGCACCGATGCGGTCTCGGCGATCGACGACGCCGAGGCGAACCGTGGCAACAATGGCGTTCCTTGGGTCGGCGGAGACAACGCCGGCGGCGCGGGCCAACGTCCGGTGCGCGTGGTCGGCGACGTGACCCGCGCCGGCTACAACCTGCTCAACGGCCGTGGCGTCGGCGACACCAGTTCGATCCCGCAAGCGAACTGCGGCGGCAACCTGGCCTGCCAGACCTGGAGTTCGCCCGATGCCGCCGCAGCCTGGGCCGTTCGCGTGCTGGGCGAGCAGGAGCAGCGCACCTGCGATGCATGCACCAAGACCGTCACCACGCCGGGCGTTGGCCTGACCCCGCTGATCCAGGAGGAATACGAGGACAAGCTGCAGGCCCTGCAGGAGTTGGTCGCCGGCAGCCGTCCAACCACGGCGCAGAACCTGCAGGCTGCGGGCAGCGCGTCGCTGCCCATCACCCGTGGCGTGATCGAGGCGCTGCGCGACGAGACGGACCAGGACATCCTGGCTCGGCGCCTGGCCTCGGAGGTTGCGCTGGCCAGCGTGCTGGAGAAGGCGCTGCTGCTGCAACGCACGCTGCTGACCGGGCGCAAGGAGCCCAACGTGGCCGCCAACGAACTGGCCCAGAAGGCCGTCACCCACGAAAGCGACATCCTCGATCGCGAGATTCACAACCTGAAGGCAGAGCTGGAGCTGCGCCGCGAACTGGCCAGCAACTCGCCGATGGCGATCATCCAGCGCCACAGCACCCGCGCCGCCGGTGCGCGTGGCATCTACGAGGGCGACCCGGTACGCAATCGGGTCGATGAATTGCAGCGGCCGCCGTCCGGCGGAAGCCATCCATGAGTGCCGCAGGGCGGTGCCCGCGCTGGCTGCCCCGCCGGCGTGCCATCCGGGTACTGGTGTGGGCGGTGTCGCTGCTGATCGCCGCGACCGCCGTCAATGTGGTCGGCATCCGCATTGCGGGCGGCATCGAGGGCTGGCAGCGCTGGATGGCGGCGCAATCCGGGGCCTTCCTGGTCTGGCGGTTGTTGCTCTACGCCATCACTGCCTGGGGTTGGCTCTGGATGCGCCGTCGCCTGCGCACGCGGGAACCGGAGCGCGCTGCCGGGCAGCGACTGCTGCGCGCGGAGGTTGCGTCCATCGTCGCCGTGATCGCGCTGGAAGCCAGCCTGCTGATGCAGGCACGGTAGCGCGAGGTTCGCCATGACGCTGTTCACCACCGACTACCTGGAGTACTACCTGACACTGGTGTCCTGGGTAGTCCACAACGGCATCTGGTCGGTGCTGGTCGCCAGCGGCATGTTCGCCGTCCCGTTCCTGGCGATCGTCATCCAGGAATGGTTGAAGGCCCGCGCGGAAGGCGCGGACGAAGGCAACAAGGGCGTGCTGTCCTCGGCTCGCATCGAGAACCGCGTCTTCGTCGCCATCGTGGTGATCATGTTCGCGGGCATCCCCTTCATCGACGTCGATTTCAACACCATCAAGTACGACCGTTCGCGTTCGACCCAATGCCAAGTAAATGTGCCAGAGCCGACCGATACCGGCTGGTCGCAATCGTTCAGCACGATCAACAACCAGTCGGCCAAGGTGCCGGTGTGGTGGTTCGCCATGCACGCGATCTCGCGCGCGATCACCGGCGCCTCGGTCGCGGCCATTCCCTGCGGCACCGACCTGCGGCAGATCCGCATGGACATCGACGCGACCCGCATCGACGACCCGGTACTGGCCCAGGAGATCAGCGACTTCACCCGAGACTGCTACGGCCCCGCCCGCGCCAAGCTGTTCATGACCCGGCCCAGCCTGAGCGAGGAGCAGATGCACGACGTCACCTGGATCGGCTCCAGCTACTTCGTCGGCACCGCCGGCTTCTACGACAGCTACCGCTCCAGGACACCGCGCGATGCCTGGCCGTTCGACGCCACGCGCGACGCCGGCCTGGCCCAGGTGCCCGGCGGGGGCGGCTACCCGACCTGCCGGCAGTGGTGGGCCGACGGCAGCCAGGGCCTGCGGGCACGACTGCTGGCCCAGGTCGATCCCAACCTGCTGACGCGATTGGCGGGCTGGGCAGGCTTCCTGAGCCAGGCCGAGGTCAACGACTCGGTGATCCGCGCCGTCGCGAGCCCTCGGCAACAGAAGCTCAACCAGGGGGCGGTCTACACGGACTACGGTGGCCAGATCGACATGACGCTGCCCAACATCGTCACGCGCGCCGCCAGCGACGTGGGGCTGACCGCCGGATCACTGGGCTATTTCCCGGCGATGGACGTGGTGCGGCAGGCGCTGCCGATGGTGCTGTCCCTGCTCAAAATGGCGCTGGTCATCTGCATCCCGCTGGTGCTGCTGATTGGCACCTATGACCTCAAGGCCGTGGTCACGGTGAGCGTGGTGCAGTTCGCGCTGTTCTTCACCGATTTCTGGTTTCAGCTCGCCCGCTGGATCGACTCGACGATCCTCGATGCGCTCTACGGCTGGGGGTGGGGCTGGAACCGGCCGCACACGAACTTCGATCCGCTGGTGGGCCTCAACAACGCCTTCGGAGACATGCTGCTGAACTTCGTGATGGCCACGATGTTCTTGGTATTGCCCACGTTCTGGGTTGCAGCACTGGCCTGGGCTGGTGTCCGTGCAGGCAATGTGCTTCAAGGATTGAGTACAGGGACACGAGATGCCGGACAAGCTGGTGGCAGGGGAGCAGGCTTGATGATCAGTGCGGCCAAGCAGAAATAGCTCCAAGTGCCGGTTCAATCGTCTTCGAATCGTGGATCTGGGTCATCGCTGTAGTTGATGGGGTCGTAGGCAAGGCTTTCGCGATGATCCAGCTCTTCGGCCTTGCGTCCGAGGAAATCATCGTCGCCTTGCGGCGCTTGCTCCGCCATCCTGGCTGCCACGACGAGAGCGACCGGCAACAGCGCCGCCCAGACCGCGATGTACAGCAACACCCCAAGGGTCGCCAGCTTGCCACCCCAGATCAGCACCGCTGCACCGCCCGCCGGCAGTCCTTGCGCCATCAGCCATCGATGCACCCGACGCTCCGCGCGCAGCCAACCGCGCCATACGCCGCCCAGCCAGCGGCCGAGTCGCGCTGCGATGGTCATGCCTGCGGTGTGCTTCATGGTTGGCTACCTCATGGTCGTTCCACGGTCGTTGGGCATGGCGGTGCCGGTCTCCTTCATGCCTGCCGCGCCGCGAATGCTTCGGCGCTCATGATCAAGCCGGGAAAGTCCTCTCGCATGGCGAGAATGTCCGCATCGCCTGTGATCAACGCATCCGCCTTGCCGACATGCGCGAGCACCAGGAACACCTGGTCCTTCTCGTCGCGGCAGGCCGGCAGGTCGGGCCATGGCATCGGCAGTTCCACCACATCGGCGTAGGGCAGGAAGTCCGCCAGCAACTCCTGCTGTTCCAAGGTCGACAGCTTGAACTTGGGATAGGCCAGGACGCGCAGGAGTTCACTGGCCGTCTCCCGGCAGACCAGCGGCTGCAACTGCTGTTGCTGCCAGGCATGGCGTATCCAGGCCAGGCGTCCTGCATTGAAGACCAGCGCCGACAGCACGATGTTGGTGTCGAGCACGACCCTGCGCATCAGCGCCGCGCCCAGGCCACGGCATCCTCGACGTCCTGCTCGGTGATCCCGAGTTGCTCCAGCTTCTCGCGCACGGCCTGGGCCTTCTGGACCCGCACCGGCGTCAGGATGATCCGGCCGCTCTCGACGGTCACGTCGAAGTACTCCGCCGCATCCACGCCGGACACGGCCGCCTTGGGCAGCGTGATCTGATTTTTCGAAGTGAGCTTGGCAAGCATGGGAGGCCTCCGTAAGTTTCAAAGGAAATCTTACTTCCTTACTTCATTCTCGACAAGCATGCCTTCGGGCGCAGGGGTTTCAGGGCCTGCCGTGCTTTCAGCGCCGGTTGAAACTGCCTGATCCGGTGAAAACACAGAGCTTGTTCCGTCCGATCCTGGAGCGCACGGGCTCCGCATTGATTGCGGCACACGAAGCCGACTGCCCCTATACCAAAGGGCTTGTCGAAGGCCAAAGGGCTGGGGAAGGAGCAAGGGAATGGCCTCAAGGGGAAAGGCCCTACCCGAAAAGGCCAAAAGGCTCCTCCGGCCAGCCCATCACCAGGATGCCGCCATGCTTTCGCTGTTCCAGCGCAAACGGGTGCCGCTGGCCAACGCCGCGGCGCCGCCTCCCGTCGAGCCTGCCAAAGGGTTGACCCGGCCGCAGTCGGCCACATCGCTGCTGGCGGAGCCGCGCCGGCAGCGATTGCTGGAACACATCTGGCAGCGCACCTCGCTGTCGCGTCGGCAGTTCCGCTCGCTGTACCTGGCGCCACTGGAGCGCTACGCCGAGCTGGTCCAGCAGTTCCCGGCCTCGGAGGCGCATCACCATGCCTGGCCGGGCGGCATGCTGGACCACGGCCTGGAGATCGTGGCCTACGCGCTCAAACTGAGGCAGTCCCACTTGCTTCCGGCCGGCGCCTCGCCCGAGGCCCAGGCCGCGCAAGCCGAGGCCTGGACCGCCGGGACCGCCTACGCCGCGTTGCTGCACGACATTGGCAAGATCGCGGTCGACCTGCACGTCGAGCAGGCCGATGGCCTGGTCTGGCACCCCTGGCACGGGCCGCTGCGGCAGCCGTACCGCTTTCGTTACCGGACGGATCGCGAGTACCGGCTGCATGGCGCCGCCACTGGGCTGCTCTACACCCGTGTGCTCGATGCCGGCATCCTCGACTGGCTGAGCGACTACCACGATCTATGGTCGGCGCTGCTCTACGTCCTGGCGGGCCAGTACGAGCATGCCGGCACGCTGGGCGAGCTGGTCGTCAAGGCCGACCAGGCATCGGTGGCCCTGGCGCTCGGCGGTGATCCGGCCAGGGCCATGGCGGCGCCGAAGCATGCGCTGCAGCGCAAGCTGCTCGATGGCCTGCGCTACCTGCTGCGCGAGGAGTTCAAGCTGAACCAGCCCGGCGGCCCGTCGGATGGATGGCTGACCCAGGACGCACTCTGGCTCGTCAGCAAGACGGTCAGCGACAAACTGCGCGCGCATCTCCTGTCGCAGGGCATCGAAGGCATCCCATCGAACAACACCGCCGTCTTCTCGGTGCTCCAGGACCATGGCATCGTGCAGCCCGCCCCGGATGGGAAGGCGATCTGGCGGGCGACCGTCACGAGCGGCACCGGCTGGTCGCACAGCTTTACCTTCCTGCGCCTGTCGCCGGCCTTGATCTGGGAGTCGGGCGAGCGTCCCGCACCGTTCGCCGGCACGGTCACGACGGAAGAGCCCCTCCCTGGCGATGAGGCAGCGCCGGGCTCCGACGGCATCCCGGCCACCTCACCGCCCCCTGGGGTGGCGGATTCCCCGGCCGGGCTCGCGGACCCGGTCTCCGATCTGCTGTCGATGCTCGATGCGTCCGACGCAGCCACCGCCGGTGCATCGTCCGCCAGCGCGGAACCGCCGTCACCATCCGCCGGAGCAACTGTGACAGTGACCCATTCGGCGCTGACCGGTCCTGCCACGATGCCGGCTCCCGCGAAGGCCACGCCGTCCGGGGAAGCCTTCATCGCCTGGCTCAGGCAAGGCATCGAGTCGCGCAAGCTCATCATCAACGATGCGAAGGCACTGGTGCATACCGTCGATGGCACGGCGTACCTGGTCAGCCCCGGCGTCTTCCAGCGCTACGTGCAGGAACATCCGGAGATCCAGGCGCTGGCCCGACAGGACGATCTGCACGACTGGCAATGGGTGCAAAAGCGCTTCGAGAAGCTGGGGCTGCACCGCAAACAGGACAGCGGCCTGAACATCTGGACCTGCGATGTCACAGGACCGCGCAAGTCGCGGCGGTTGCACGGCTATCTGTTGGCGGCGCCTTCGGCATTGTTCGCGGAAGTCCCGCCGGACAACCCCTACCTGTCCCTGGCGCGCGGCTAGGAGTCTCCTCGCCACACACGGGCAGCGCACCTGCCGACCCTATGTCTTGCATCGTCGATACCCCCTCATGCTCGATGGGCGACCCAACCCTTGAAGGTGAACGCGCAATAGAAAAGGTCGATGTCCGTGAATCCAGCCTCGCGGAGCAGATCGACATCCTGCACGGGCGAAAGCACGGGCAGCCGTTCCTTGATCGCCGCGATGCTGCCTTCGGCTTGACGCACGGGTACGCCGGAAGTAGCCGCGAACGCCGCATTGCGCGAGAGCCATCTGTCCCGACCGGGATCTTCGCCGGGAAAGCTGTGGTGCGCGACGACAAGGGGCGCACCGGGCTTGAGTCGCAGGTGCATCTGCTGCAGCGTCTTCAGGCGCTCGGCTGGCGGCAGGAAATGCAATGTCAGCAGGCAGGTCGCGCCATCGAAGGGCCCCTTGGGGGCGCTGTCGATATAGCCCTCGTGCAAGCACACGCGAGACACCATCGAGCCCAGGATCTTGCGGGCGAGTTCGAGCATCTCTGCGGAGGGATCGACGCCGTCGAACTGCCAGCCGGGCTGCATTCCGGCGAGGACCTTCAGTTCCAGCCCGCCGCCGGCGCCGAGCACCAGGATGCGCGCGTCGGCCGGCGCGTGTTCGGCCAGCAGCACACCCGCCATCCGGTGCAGGTCGCGAAGGCCCGGCACGATCCTCGCGGTTCTTTCCGCATAACCGGATACAGCCGTCGGGTCGGAGAACGAGGTCATCGAGCGCGGCCTTCCGCTTGCGCTGGCTCGATGGTCTCGGGCCAAAGCAGTGATCGGTGAATCTGGGCACCGGCCATGGCCCCGTTGCCCACGGCCAGCGACACCGAATGAGGAAACCGTGCCGCGTCGCCGCAGGCAAAGACCCCAGGCACCGAGGTCTTGCTCTCGGCATCCGTGCGGATCTGGATGCCCATGGGCGTTTCTTCCAGCGCACAACCGATCGTCTCGGCCAAAGGGCTGGAGGGGGCGGTTCGCGTTACAACAAACAGGCCCGCAAAGCTCAGTCGCCTCCCATCCACCATCGTCACGTCGGCATGTCCCTCGATCCTGTCGATGCGGGCCTCGTCGATGACCACGCCTCGGCGTTCCAAAGTGGACCTGATTTCCTCGTTGAGTTCCAATGCACCGTTGACGAGCAAGGTGACATCCCCCCAATCCGTCAGCAGCTCAGCCTGATGGATCGACATCGGGCTGGCACCGACGATGCCGATGCGTCCCTGTCCAAGTTCATAGCCATGGCAGTACGGGCAGTGAAAAACCGTCTTCCCCCAGCGTTGCGCGAGTCCGTCGATGGCTGGAAGCTGGTCGGTCACCCCCGTCGCCAATAGAATGCGTCGCCCCAGGTGCGACTCGCCATCGGCCGTCGTGACGGTGAATTCGTCCGCCTGCCCGGCGACCGCTTCCACCCGACCTTCAAGCCAGGTCAGCGTTGGATAGGCCTCGAGCTGGCGGCGTGCGTTTGCAGCGATTTCACCTGGCGGCACACCATCCTGGCCGAGAAATCCGTGTGAATGGCTGGCGAAGCGGTTGCGCCGCTGGCCCGCATCGATCACCAGCACTGACCTGCGTGCGCGCACCAGTTGCAGGGTCGCGGCCATGCCTGAGTAGCTTCCGCCGACGACGATCACGTCGTGATTCATGATTTATTCCTTGAGTGTCGTAAGGCCGCATGCCGGCGTGCGAAGTCAGAGGCCAGATCGGCAAGGGTGATTTCCGAAAACCGCGTGAGCAGCAGCGCCTCGGCTTCGGCAAACGTGCCTTCGAGTGCCGCATTGACCGTCTGCTCGACCAGACACTCCGGTGTCTCGTTGCGGTTGCCGATGGCAAACGTCGCCGGCTCTCCCAGGGCTTCGTGCAACTGACGCAGGGTGACGCTGCCAAGGTCGGCGTGGATACGCCATCCTCCTGCGTGGCCTCGTTCGGAGGTGACGATTCCCGCTTGCCGCAGGTATCCCATCGTGCGTCGAACGACGACCGGGTTGGTTCCCAGGCACAGCGCCAAGGTTTCCGAGGTAACGGGTCCATCCTGCTCGGCCATGTGCAGCAGCGCATGCAGGACAGACGAGAGGCGGCTGTCTCTTTTCATGAAACAAATGATGTTACGAAAAAGGCCGCGTGTCAAATGCGAGGTGGCAATGAACACCTGGCAAGTCACAGCCTTGACGTACAAGAACGTTGTTGACACCTCACCGCCACGACGGCATGGCTATTCGGTGCCGCTCTCTTCCTCGGACAGTTGCGCCTCGGTCGCGGCCATCAGCGTCGCGGCCGAGCACCCCAGCCCCTTCGCGATCCGCAGGATCAACACCAGCGTGGGCATGTGCTCGCCGCGCTCGATCTTGCCCATGTGCGACCGGGCGATGCCCGCCTGTTCCGCGAGCACCTCCTGGGCAAGCCCCTGCGCAGTCCGTGCCTCGCGCACGGCAACGCCGAAAGCGCGCGCTGGCTCGCTTTCATAGGTTCTTGTCCCTGCGGGTCTCCCGCGTTGCACCGATCGCTTCTGCATCAACAGAAGCGTCACGCGCAAAGCGAATCTAAACCACGTTAAACTTATCTCATCGACCGGTCGCGCCCGGTTTTTTCCAGTGTCGGCGTTGTGCAGGTGACACGATGATCGCTCCCGATCCCTTGAACATTGCCCTGTCGGACTGCCTGGCCTATCCCCGGTTGTCGGTGCCGATGGCGGAACATCGCCGGCGCCATCCGAACCACCCCATTCGCCTTCATGAAGAACGCCTGGAGGATCTGCATCGAGGACTGCTCACGGGGGCCTTCGAGGCAGGCCTCTGCCAGTCGCCCGCAGCACCTGAAGGCATCGATGTCCGCCCCGTCTGGCGCGACGCGCTGGCATTGGCCGTGTCGGCCCATCACCCCTTGCTGGCCTTTGCGTCAGTGTCCCTGGAGCAGGCGGCCGACCACCCTTGGATCGCCCTGGATGGGCGCGGCTGTGTGGGCTACTGCGGGCAGATCGACTCACTGCTGACGGCGGCCGGCGTCGTTCCCTCGGCCGTCACGACGGCCACATCGTTCGGGTTGATGATGACCTTGGTGGCCGCCGGCTACGGCGTCTGCCTCGCACCCGCCGCCCGCATCGAGGGTCATCGTTCCCTTGGCGTTGTCCAGCGTCCCTTGCAAGAGGGCGCGCTGACGCTCACCACGTACTTCCTGAGCCGTCGTAGTACGGACAGCACCCACCTGGAGCCGTTTTTCCAAGCGCTCCAGGCAAGCGCCTGACCGAACCTCGGCGCGACCCTGGCTTGATCAATCTCCGGCCGTCGCTTCGGCGGCATCGGCAGCGACGGCTTCGCGCACCAGCCGCTGCACGCTTTGCCGGACCGGCTCAGGGAACTCGGTCGTCACGACTGGCTCGCTCGCCTGCGTGCACTGTGCGGCCACCAGCCGCGCGGCAAGGTGCAGGTTCGTTGGGTTGACGGCTTCGATGGCCGGCCGTGTCCCGAGCGCCTCGTACGAGCGCAGGAGTGCGTGGTAGATGTCCCAGGTGTCGATGCCCCGTGGCAGTTGCTTCAGCACGGACTGGACCAGCCTGCGCTTGAGCGGATCGAGCTGCCAGTCTGGCACTCGCTGCCCGCGATGCCCCATGTGGATCGACAGCAGGTTGCCGGCCTGGATCTCGTAGGTGATCCAGCGGCGCGACTTGCCCGCGAGCCTGGCGTAGTCCGCCACTGAGAGGTTGTGCGGCGCCTCGAAGGTCTCCAGCACTTGCTGGCGTTCGCGCTGCACCTCCGACAGGCGCGGCCGTGCGTACTCGGGCATGCGCACGGCCGACAGCCGCTGCACCGATGCCGGCGCTTCGGGTTGGCCGGGCGCCGGCGCGGTCACGATCAGTTGCGGCGCGGAGAGGTCGACCACCGGCGGCTGCGCGGCCGCCTGGCCGGCGATGGTCGGCAGGCCCTGGAGCGTGATGGTCAGATGCCGGCTGGCAACCTCGACCTGGTTCTGCTCGAACAGGTCCAGGCGATCGGCCCAGTCCTGCATCATGACGCGGCGCTGCTCGACGTATTCGGCATGGTTGTAGGTCGCGCTGATCCTGTCCGGGTCGGCATGCGAGAGCTGGGCGTCCACCCATTTCTTCGGGTACCCGAGTTCGTTCAGCGCCGTCGAGATCGTGGCACGGATGCCGTGGCCGGTCAGCTGGTCCTCGTAGCCCATGCGCTTGAGCGCCCCGTTAAACGTGTTCTCGCTGACGGGATGCTTGAGGCACCAGTCGCCCGGGATCAGGTAGACCTGGGCCGGCTTGAAGTTGTCGAGCAGGTGGCGAACGATCTCCTGCGCCTGCACCGACAGCGGCACGATGTAGGGCGGGATGTCGATGAGACGCTTGCGCTTCTTCCTGGTGAGCAGCTTGCGCTGCTTGAGCCTGGCCACCGGGATGATCCACAGGCCCCGGTCGAGGTCGAACTGATCGGGCGTGGCGAAGCGCAACTCGCCAGTGCGCACACCGGTGAGCATCAACAGCCGCAAGCCCAACTGCGTGTTCAGGCGCCCGCGGTACTTGCGCAGTGTCTGCAGCATGACTGGCAGCTCGTGCATGCGCAGGAACGGGTTGTGTTCGACCGGCGGCAATGGCAGCGCGACCACTTCCAGGTCCCTGGACGGGTTATCGCCCATGTTGGGAATCGCCACCGTGGCGTAGGTGAACAACTGGGTGAACCAGGTCCTCAGCTTCTCGGCCACCGACAGCGAGCCGCGCTTTTCCACCTTGCCGATGATGTCCAGCAGGTGTGCGCGGGTGATCTCGTAGATGGTCAGGTGCCGCAGCGAGGGGAACACGTCTTTCTTGAAGACGCGCCCGATCTGTTCAAGGCTGGTCTGCCGTCCTTCCTCCAGCGAGAGCCGGCGATGGGCCAGCCATTGCTCGTAGACGGCCATGAAGGTGTGCTCGCCGGCCAGGACGATCGCGTGCCGCCTGCGCTTGCGTTCGCTGTGCGGATTGACGCCCTTGGCGAGCAGCGAGCGGGCTTCATCGCGAAGCGCACGGGCGTCCTTCAGCGAGAGCGCTGGATACGTGCCGAAGGACATGCGGTCGCGCTTGCCGCCCCACGAGAAGCGGAAGTGCCACGCCTTTGCACCGGTGGCTGAAACAAAGAGGGAAAGGCCGTCTGTGTCGGCCAGGGTGTACGGTTTGCCGGTCGCCTTGGCCTGGCGAACCGTGAGGTCCGAAAGCATGATCCCAACTCCTTGAAAGCGAGTTGAGTGCCATGTTTCCCATCGGGCCCCGGCTCCCCCAGCAACAATGCGGAACTGGGAAGCTCCGCATTGCGATGTACCACCTAATGTACCGGTTTTGACCGGCTGTCAGTGGATTTCGCTGGACGTCACTGGAACGGGTTTTCCGAAAAAACCGAACCGTGACAATGACTTGCAACACTCCATGGACGTCCTTGGAACACCATGGAAAGTCGAAGTGGAGCGGGCGATGGGAATCGAACCCACGGCTCTAGCTTGGGAAGCTAGGGTATTACCATTATACGACGCCCGCGAAGAGCGCCATTTTACGCGGGGTTGGGGGTGTTTGGCAATCCGTGCGTGGCGTTGTCAGGTGCGATTTTGGGATGAGAGTTCGGGGACCGAGTCCCATCGCAGGCGCTTTTTGCGATTCCCTCGGTCTGGTTTCAGGCGGTGTTCAGGCTTTCTTGGTCACGCCTCCCAGTAGCTTGCGATATAAGCGATTTCAGCATTAACCATGCGTTTGTTTGTCGTGGATTTCGCCGTAGAAGTGAAGAGCCGGGATCGGCGGAACGTCTAAGACAGACATCGCCCCGATTCGCATCACGCGAGGCCACAACTCGCTTTCCATCAGGAATGTGATCGGACCGCCGTACTAGGCGCGGGAATCTGGTCAGCCCTTCCATTTCATTTCCGCCGGTTTAACGACTTTCCACAACGGATTTTTGTCAATGTCGTTTCTCGCATCACAGATTTCGAACGAAATCACCTCATAAATGCGCTTTCCTGATATGCGCCTGCGATAAGTGTTTTTGCGTAGAGATGTCGCGTAGCATTGCGGATTTCTTTGGATTTTTAGTCTGATATATCTAACCCCGTTTTGCAAAGGAGATGGTTTATCCAGCAATAGCAATTTAAAAAAGGGGGGACGTAAATGGACGGCATTTTTCTGTACGCGCGCACCTGGATGGCGGTGGGGGCCTTGACGTTCTGTGCGGCAGCCAGCGCGGCCGAGTCGACCGGGGCGTATTGCGAGACACCGGCCCAATGCACAAACCCGATGGCGACAAATGGCATGGTCACTTCGTCAAACTACCTCGCCACGCAAGCCGGTCTTGATGTGCTCCGGCGAGGAGGGAATGCCGTCGATGCAGCGATAGCCGTCGCATCGACCATTGCCGTCGTCTATCCGCAGATGAATACTATCGGCGGCGATAATTTCTGGCTGATTTACAACGCCAGAACGAAAGAACTTCGCGCATTGAACGCAAGCGGCCGGGCGGGCGAAAACGCCACCATCAAGTTCTATCGGGACAAGGGGCTGGGCACGATTCCTTCCCGCGGCTATCTTTCGGTCAATACGGTCCCCGGCGCCGTGTCCGGATGGAGTGAGGCATACCGATACGCGCACGAGACAATGCGCCGGAGCCTGCCGTGGAAGGATCTGCTGCGCGACGCCATCACCTATGCCAGAGACGGTTTCGTCGTCACACCTTCCGTCGCGAAGTGGGAAGCCGTCAACGTCGACGTCTCCGACAAGGTGTATCGCAATCTCCAACAGTTCGAGGGCTTCCGGCGGACGTTTCTCAGACCCGACGGCTCGCCGTATCGAGTCGGTGACATCCTGAAACAGCCCGATCTGGCGCGCTCGCTGACGCTCATCGCCGATAACGGCGCCGACGCGTTCTACAAAGGCGAAATCGCCGAGAAGATCGTCACGGAACTGCAGGCGAACGGGGGCATGCTCACGCGCCGCGACTTCGCGAAGCATCATGCGGACTGGGTTCAACCCATTTCGGTAACGTACCGCGGTTTCCAAGTCTACAATTTCCCGCCCAACACGCAGGGCTTCGCTTCGCTCGAGATTCTCAACATCCTCAATCAATACGATGTGAAGTCGCTGGGCGAAGGGTCCGCCGACTACTACCATCTGCTTGTCGAGGCGACCAAGCAGGCGTTCGCGGACCGGGACAAATATCTCTCCGACCCCGACTTCGTCAGGATACCCCTGGCCGACTTGTTGTCCGTGCGGCACGCGAAGGCGCAGGCCGCGCGCATTGATATGCGCAAGGCCGACAACGACGTAAGGCCGATGGACCCGAAGGGGGACACCGTATGGTTCGGTGTCGTCGACAACGATGGCAACGCCGCCTCGCTGATCCAGAGCATCTACTACGACTTCGGCTCCGGCATCGTGCCTGCAGGCACGGGAGTGTTGTTGCAAAACCGCGGCTCGTTCTTCTCGCTCGATCCGAACCACGTCAACCATCTCGCGCCGAACAAGCGAACCTTCCATACGCTCAATCCGGCAATGTTGCTCAAGGACGGCAAACCTTTCCTCGTCTACGGAACGATGGGCGGCGAGGGCCAGCCGCAGACGCAGGCGGCGATCGTCACGCGCATGGTCGACTTCGGGATGTCGCCGCAAGATGCGATCAACGCCCCGCGGTGGCTGTACGGCCGGACGTGGGGCGTCTCATCGAACGATCTCAAGATCGAGTCGCGCGTCCCAGCAACGGTCGCAGACGAACTCAAGCGCCGCGGTCATCCGGTAAAGGTTGTCGAGAAATTCACCGATACGATGGGACACGCCGGCGTGATTCAGGTCGATGCCTCCACCGGCGTGTTGCGCGGTGCGGCGGACCCGCGCGGGGACGGCCTGGCTGCCGGCTACTGACGGGCGCCTGTCATTGAACGCGCGGTCGTAGTGCGGGGCACGGCAGTGCGACGAAACCGCTCGGCCATGAGCCGGGCGGCCTGTCCGGGCGGGGGCTGCGCGCTACTCGCCCGCCTTGCCTGCCCCTCAATACAACCCGTCCGCCGTATGCTGCGGCAGATTTCGATCGTAGGCGTCCCCATCGAAATGGCCGCCGCTCAGGCGTCGGTGCATTGCGCCTGTGCTTGGCAGCGCGTCGCGGGGAATCTGGGTTTCCTTGTCCCAAAGCCGGGAACGGACGATCGCTTTGGCGCAATGGAAATACACGCTGTCGACCGAGACCACGATAACCGTTCTCGGCAATTTGCCGTTGATTTCGAAGCGGGAGACCAAGGCGGGATCGACGCAGATGCGCGCGCGTCCGTTGACGCGCAGCGTCTCGCCAACACCCGGAATCAGAAAGAGCAGTGAGACGCGCGGGTCGGCAATGATGTTGCGAAGGTTGTCGATGCGGTTATTGCCCGGCCGATCCGGAATCACGAGTGTTCTCTCGTCCAGGATTTGAACGAATCCCGCCGGATCCCCTTTCGGAGAGCAATCGGTACCTCGATCACCGACGGACGCCAATACCACGAAAGGGCTTGCCTTCACGAAGGCCTGATAGTCTTCGTTGAGGTAATTCAGTTCCTTCCACAGCGCGCGTTCGCTCGGTTCGCCGTAAATCGCTTCGAGCTGTTCCACGCTGTCAATTTCGTGATTCATACCACGCTCTCGCAAGTGTCGAAACCGCTCGAAACCCGCGGGCGATTTCGGGACGACGTGCCGTTTGCCTCAATGTGCTCGCGCAAAACGGCGGGTAGACGGCCGATGATTGGCCGATAACCGGCAGACAAACGGCGGCCAACTGCCGAATAAAGGCGGCATAAAGGTCGACTAAAGGCCGACTAAAGGCCGACTAAAGACCGAATAAGGCGGACTAAGGCGGACTAAAGGCGAACAAACCGCGGGCAACCGGCTAGCTGTCGATCTTGTCGATGAATGTCAGGACTTGCGCTTCGGCCCGGACCCATGCGTCGTCTGCCGAATATCCCGAAAGGCCGGTGATTTTGGAAAAGTCGGTGAAGAACACGCCGCCTTCCATATGGCCGACCGATGCTACGGCTCTCCAGCCCGAAACCCCGTTGGGCGCGACTCGAATCGTATACGTTCGCTTCCCGTATTGCTTATACATCTGTGTTGGCATGTGACAAACTCCTACCTCTTTTGCCTCATGCTAGCACGCGCCGGTCAAACACCAGAACAAAACGGCTTGCGCGCGACGGGCAACCGAATTCCCGATGTCGGGAGACAGGGAATTCGGAAGGCGCGACCGTCGCGCGCGCAACGCATGTGCCGCGCGACCCGCCGTCGGCCGCCCGCACCGCTTCGGCAGCGGGCGATGGCCGGCGCTATGGCAGAGGCGGCCGGCCCGTAGCCCGTTCAGGCGGGCGCGATCCCGCACTGGCCTCGCCACTCGTTCATCATGTCGTTGCTGACCGGCGCTTCCTCTCCGATCGCGCTTCGGAACTCCTTGAGCTTCGCGTCGTAGCATGCCTGGCCGGCCACCGCCGTCCCCGAATTCGTGCCCGTGACAGGCGTCGGCGCCGGCACTTTGTCGGTGGTGGCGGGAACACCGGCAAGCACGGTCGGGGCGACGAGGGCCACATACGCCTGACCGCGGTTCCTGACGATCTGCCGCAGGTGTGCCGCGAATTGGGCCGATATGTCGGTACGCTGCTTCCCTAGGTCCGAATCGATATCGAAACCAAAATAGACGGGGAACACGTCGCTGTCCTTCACAACCCACTGGATCACTTCCGTCACCGACTTCACGCCATCGTACTTTCTGTGGAGATTCGCAATGCTGTTGGCGTATTGGTCCTGGTAGCGCTTCAACGAGCCTTTCAACGACGCCGCAGTCTCACCGGCGTTCGCCTTGTCCAGTTCGGCCTGATAGCGCTGCACCTGAGAGGCGGCATAGGCGCGGGCATCGCCGAGCACCTGCTGCGCTCGCAACGCTTGCGGGCCATCCATGCCGGCCGTCTGCGCTTGGATCTTCTCGTCGATTTGCTGGAGCTCCGCCTTCTTTTCGTCCAGAAGCCTGGCGTAACGGGCGGCATCCCCGGCGGCGCCGTCAATGGCGTTGCTCAGGTTTTCGGTAGCGGCCTTCAGATAGCCGTTGATGTCTTCGATTTGCGCGTCGCGGACCTTGTTCAACTCGGAAACCGCGTCATTGAGCTCGCAGCGGTATTCCACCGCGGATCGGTTGCGTTCGTCCTTGAATGTTTTCCAACTGACGCGCTTGCAAGCCCCACGCTCCGACAGTGCCGAGCCGTAGGTCTGCGTCCGGTCCCCAGGAAGATCGGCAGCTTTGACCTTGCCAATTTCCGAGTCTTCGCAGCCGGCCAGGAGGGTGCAAAGCCATGCCGCCGCAATGGCATATCGAATGCTCAGTTTCGTATTTTTCGCTGTCTCTCGGTAACGACACCCCCGCGCGTTCATGGCCGACGACATCCGTCGCGGTGGCGAGGGTTTGACGTAAAAAAGCGCCTTCGGTCTGCAAATTTCGGCCAAACCGCCAGAGGCATAACGGCAACCGCCCGGAATTATTTAATGGATTAACGACGTGGGGCGGGCATTTTGGCGGCGACACCACCGCCTGCGTGTCCGAGCCGTTCGAACGCTTCGCCGTGCTTGCGCGCCATGGATGTACCCGGTTTCGGAATTTCGGTGCTCTGGCACAGGGCGGGTGGATCGCGATGCGGGGCAAACCGCGTTCTCAGCGCGGGAGCACGAGCGTGCGGCGTTCGTAATCGCGCGAACCCATCTCGGCGAGACGGCTGATCGTGCGCGACAGATCGCGCCGATCGCTCAGCGCGTCCAGGGCGGGGATGAGCGGCGCGTCCGAGGCGATCAGCAAGGAGCACTGACGGTCGTAGCAGATGTCCACCAGCCAGAGAAAACGCTGCAGCGTATCAGGACGCCGCAATCGCTCGACACGCAGTTCGTCGACGATGAGCGCCGACCACCGTTGCGCCAGCGCGAGGTAGTCGAGATGCGAGCGGTGTGCCACACACAGCGCGTCGAAGTCGGCCCATAGCACTCGCTCGCCCGCGCTGCGTGCCCACAGGGCGCGGCCGGCGAGCGAGACCTCCGTGGGGGCGCCCGCCGGCATGCCCTCGATCGCGGCATAGTGTTCGGGCAGCGCCTCACGGGCGAGTTCGAGCGGCGCGATCCAGCGCGGTAGCTGCGCGGGCTCGCCGCCGGTCCGATAGTCGGTGGCGCCGTCGAAATGGACGATGGCAAAGCGTTGCAGGATCACGGAGATCGTCGGCTCGAAACGCGCGTGGAATTCGGGGGCGGGCAGCAATTGCTGCGGCGCATAGTTCGATGTGAGCACCAGCCGCACGCCGCGCGAGAGTGCGATGTCGAGAAAGCGGCCGATGAGCAAAGCGTCGGCGATGTCGTGCACATGGAATTCGTCGAAGCAGAGCAGTTCGACACCACTGAGCCAGCGATGGAAGACGGCAGCAAGGCGATCGTCGCACTTCGGCTCGCGCACGAGCTGACGGTGGACGTCGCGCAGGAATTCGTGAAAATGCACGCGACGCTTCTCGCATGCCGCCACGGCAAACGCCGTGTCGACGATGAGGCTCTTGCCGCGTCCGGGCAAGCCGTGGCAATAGACGCCGCCGTAGTTGCCGCCGCGTTCGCCGTCGCGTTTGCCGTCGCATTTGCCGCTGGAAGCGCCCAGGCGGGCCAGGGCAGAGAGCGCAGAAAGGGCAGAAAGGGCAGAGAGGGCGGCCAGGGCGTCGCGTTGACGGGCGTCGGGGCTAATGTGGCGCGCGGCCAGCGCCTGCATTACGCGCTCGGCATCGATCATGAAAGGCGGACTCCATCGGAACGGTAAGCGGCGCATGCAGCGCCGTTCGGCCTGCGCCACTATACCGGTGCGCGGTGGCCGCGGCCAATGCGGAATTCGGCGTGCAGCCATCGCATTTTGGCATCGCGTTGGGGCGTCGCATTGGGGCGTCCGGGCGGTATTGCGCAGTGTCGCGGCGCCGGCTGCGCTTGCTGCTAGAATCGCGGCCAAGGCCGATGCTGCCTGCCGCTCGCACCCGCTTGCCGGGCACGGTGAAAGCATCGCAGGTCGCATGTCCGTCCCGTTTAGCAGGCGACGCGCATCAGCAACGCGAGCACTGATCGTATCCGTCGTCGCCGAACGTAACCAAGGATGGCAAACATGCGAACCTATCTCGACGCCAAAATCATGGCCAAATCCCTGCGCGAACGTCTCGCGCGCGAGGGTATCGGCATCTCTCATGCACAGGCACTCGAGTCCGTAGCCGCGCAGTTCGGCTTTGCGGACTGGAACGTGCTCGCCGCAAAACTCGCCTGCGCGGCGAACGACGGCATCGCGTTCGACACCGTCGCGCCAATTCACCGCATCTTCGACGAAGCCAAGGCGCGCGAATTCTACGTGGACTTTCTCGGCTTCCAGCTCGACTGGGAGCATCGCTTCGCCGATGGTCTACCGCTGTATTGCCAGGTTTCGCGCGCCGGCATGACACTGCATCTGTCCGGCCATTTCGGCGACGCCAGCCCGGGCGCCACGACGTTCGTGTACATGCGCGGCGTGGAGGCTTATCAGCGCGAGCTGAGCGGCAAGCGTTACCCGAACATGAACCCCGGCATCGAAGAACTCGACTGGGGCAAGCAGATGACGGTGACCGATCCGTTCAACAACCACATTCGTTTCTGCGAAGCCGAGGACTGATCGCCACCGCATGCCGCAGGCTGCGCAACGGCGTAACGATGCGGTGAGTGTGCGCGTGTGTGCGCGTGTGTGCGCCTGCCGCCAGTCTTGGGGCCTTGCCCCGGCCGCCTTCGCCCGCCGGGCGCCGTGCCGCAATCCCGCGGGCAGCCGCGGGGCTTTGCCCGCGCATCGCGCTAATGCGCTAACGTATGGGCTCTGCGTATGTCCGCACTCCGTGAAAGGCTGCCCGCCATGTCCCGTCCCTTCGATCCGGAGCGCTATTTTCAGCGCATCGGCTACACCGGCCCGCGTGCCGCGACGCTCGACGTCCTGCGCGCCGTGCACGCACTCCACCCGCGCGCCATCCCGTTCGAGAATCTCGACCCGATCCGGGGCCGCCCGGTCGAGGTCGATCTGCCCTCGGTCGCGGCCAAGCTGGTGGACCGGGAGCGCGGCGGCTACTGCTTCGAGCACAACACGCTGTTTGCGAACGTCCTCGCGCATCTCGGCTTTCGGGTGACGCCGCTCATCGGCCGCGTGGCATGGGGGCGAACCTTCGACGCTGAAGCGCCGCTCACGCACATGCTGCTGCGCGTCGACCTCGACGGCCAGGCGTGGCTGGTCGACGTCGGCTTCGGCTCGGTCACGCTGACGGCGCCGCTGCGATTGCATTCGACACAGCCGCAGTCGACCGTGCTCGAGACGCTGCAGCTCGACACCGTGCGCACCGGGGACGACGCGCCCGTGAGCGAGTACCGTCTGAGCGTGCAGTCGTCCGGAAAGTGGCTGCCGGTCTATCGCTTCACGCCGCGCCCTGCCGAGTGGATCGACTACAAGCTGGGCAACTGGTACACGTCGAGCGCGCCCGAGTCGATTTTCCGGCAGCACCTGATGGCCTGCCGCGTGCTGCCGCAAGGACGCATCGCGCTGCTCGACACGCGGCTGATCGAGCGCTCGTCGCAAGGCGAGGTCGTCGCCGAGACCGACATCGCCTCGGCAGCGCAACTCGCGCAGATCCTGAGCGAGCGCTTTGGCCTCTCGCTCGATGGCATCGACGCCCAAGAACTGTTCGAGCGCGCGCAGGAGGGGGCGGCGAAGTCCGCTCGCTGAGCGCCGCGACACGTCGCAAAAAAATGGCCGCTTCCCGAGGGAAGCGGCCTTCTCGTTGCGTTGCCGAAGCGCGAATCAGTGCATCAGTGCGCGGCGCTCGTACCGGGCCACATCCGCACGGTAAGTGCACCCAGCGCGGCCAGCGTGGCGAGCGACGCGACGCCCGTCCAGCCCCAGTGCGCCAGGGCCTGCGCGCCGAGCAATGCTCCGATCGACATGCCGATGAACACGCCCACGAAGAGCACGGCATTCAGACGGCTGCGAGCGGCCGGCTCGATGCCGTAGACAATGGTCTGGTGCGACACCAGCGCCACCTGCACACCCAGGTCGAAGCCAATGGCGGCCAGCCCGATGAGCCACAACTGCGCATGGGCGCCGAGCATCGGCGCGAGCAGCATCGCGGCAAACGAGACCGCGACCAGGCCGGCGCCGAGACGCGTCACGATCTGCGGACCCTTGCGATCGGCGATACGCCCGGCCAGCGGCGCGCCGAGCGCACCGGCCGCACCCGCCAGGCCAAAGGCCCCGGCAGCGGCCGCGCCAAGGTGGAACGGCGCTTCGTGCAGCATCACCGCCAGCGTGGACCAGAACGCGCTGAAACCCACCGACAGCAGTCCCTGCGCGAATGCCGCACGACGCAAGGCCGGGTGGCGCTTCCACAGGCTCGCGATCGAGCCGATCAACTGGCCGTAGCTCATCTGTGTCGTGGGATGGAACGAAGGCAGGCTGCGCCATGCCACCACGCCGAACGCGGCCACGCTGACTGCCGCGACGACATACATCGCGCGCCAACCGAAGTTCTCCGCGACAAAGCCCGACACCACCCGCGAGAGCAGAATGCCCAGCAGCAGGCCGGTCATCACGGTGCCGACGACACGTCCGCGAATCGACTCCGGTGCGATCGACGCCGCTGCCGGCACGATGTCCTGCGCCATCGTCGCGGTCAGTCCGATCGCCAGGCTCGCGACGAGCAATGTGCCGATCCCCGGAGAGACGGCGGCAACGAGCAGCGCGAGTGTCAGAATCGCGCCCTTGACCAGCACGATGCGACGGCGGTCGATGATGTCGCCCAGCGGCACCAGCAACAGGATGCCCAGCGCGTAGCCGAGCTGAGTGAGCGTCGGCACCCAGCCGACAGTCGTATTGGCCGCATGGATGTCGTCGGTCATGATGCCGAGCATCGGTTGGGCGTAGTACAGCGACGCCACGGTCAGTCCCGTGCCGGTGGCGAGCAGCAGGATCAGACGGGCGGAAAGCGCCGGCTGCGGCCGCGTTGCGGCCTGACCGGCGGTGGAAAGCTGAGCGGAACTCATGCGGGAGGCTCCAATAGGAAAGTACGGGGCGTAGTGTCTCGCTTGGTGCGGTGCAGCGGTAGACCTATAATCCGTACAACCTTTATACGTGAGACGTATGACAGATCCTCATCGCCGCCCTCTGGCCGTATCCGTGGACGTCCCGGACAGCCGGGAAGCCGGCACCGTCCGCGGCACCGGCGCCGATCGCGTCGAGCTGATGCAGACGTTCGTGCGCATCGTGGAGGCGGGCAGCCTCTCGGCGGCCGCGGCGCTGCTGGGCACCACGCAGCCCACCGTCAGCCGGCGTCTGCAGATGCTCGAACGCTCGCTCGGGCTGCGCCTGCTGCAACGTTCCACGCACCACATGAAGCTCACCGAGGACGGCGAACGTTGCTTTGCGCGCGCGAAGGAACTGGTGACGAACTGGGAAGCCTTCGAAGCGGACCTGCGCGGCACGGGCGACGACCCCGAAGGCACGCTGCGCGTGCTCGCCCCGCACGCCTTCGGGCAGGAAATGCTGATCGGGCCGCTCGCGGATTTTCTGGAACGCTATACCGGCATGAAGGTCCACTGGTTCCTTCAGGACCGGGAGCCCGACTTCATTGCCGAAGGCATCGACTGTGCCATCCACGTGGGCGAATTGCGCGATGGCGCCAACGTGGCGATCTCCCTTACCGACGTGCCGCGTATCGTGGCGGCGTCGCCGACGCTGCTGGCTGGCAGGGCGGCGCCGGAGCATCCGTCCGAGCTGGCCTCGCTGCCGTGGCTCTCGCTCACTACCTTCTATCGCAACGAGATCACGCTCACGCACCAGACGACACACGAAACCGTGCGCGTGACATTCGATCCACGCATGAGTACCGACAACCTGTATGCATTGCGCAGTGCCGCATTGCGAGGTCTGGGCGTTGGCGTCTGCTCGTCGTGGGTGATGGCGGAGGACGTTGCGCAGGGCCGGCTGGTCCAGCTTGTCCCGCAATGGCGCACGACGGCGTTGCCGATGTACATCATCTACCCATACGCGAAGTACTATCCCGCGCGCCTGCGACGGTTCATCGAGGCGATGCGCGCGGCGATTCCCACCGTCATTGACAACGAGCAGCGCAAGATTCGCTGATCAGTCCCACTTCAGCTGCCCGGCGCGGCCTTGCAGCAGCGCGTCGTTGCGTTGGGCGGCGTCGCGCAGGTAATCCCACAGCACCGTTATTCGCTTGAGCGTGCGCAGCTCTTCGTGGCAGTAGATCCAGAAGCTGCGCGTGACGACCACCTCGTCGGCGAGCAGCGGCACGAGGCGGGGGTCCTGCGCGGCCATGAAGCACGGCAGGATCGCGAGCGCTTCGCCCTGCAGCGCGGCCTGGTATTGCGCGATAACGCTCGTGCTGCGCAGCACCACGTCGCAGCCGGGTACCACGTCTTCCAGATACCGCAGCTCGTTGCTGAACGAAAGCTCGTCCACATAGCTGATGAAGCGACGCCCGGCGAGATCGGCGAACGCGCGCACGTCTCCGTACTGCGCGAGATAGCCCGGCGTGGCGTAGAGCTGCAGGCGATAGTCGCACAGCTTGCTGCACACGTATGGGCCGCGCTGCGGGCGCTCGATGGTGATGGCCAGATCGGCCTCGCGCTTGGACAGACTCACGAAGCGCGGCACGGGAAGCACGTCGAAGTCGATGGCGGGGTACTCCCGCTGAAAACGCGAGAGCACCGGCGTGACGAAATAAGTGCCGAAGGCCTCCGTCGAGCCGATGCGAACGTGGCCGGAAAGCGTCTGCCCCAGCCCGGCGACCTGTTCGCAGGCGGACTGCAGCGTGCTCTCCATCTGCTCGGCATGGACGAGCAGTTGCTGGCCCTCGGGCGTGAGCGCGTAACCCGCGTTGCGAGACTTGTCGAAGAGCAGTGTGCCGAGCGCCTGCTCCAGCGCGCGCACGCGCCGTGAGACGGTCGTGTGGTCCACGCCGAGCCGCTGCGACGCCGCACTCACGCGCTGCGTGCGCGCCACTTCGAGAAAGTAGCGAAGGTCGTCCCAGTCCGGGCGCGGCTCGGCGCCCGGGCCGTTCGAACTGCCGGCCACGCCCATCGCGCTCGCCGGCCGCGTTGTTGTCTTGCGGGTCATCGCCCGGTCTCCTATGTGCATTTGTGCACAAATTAGATGCACATTTGCGCTATGTAAAGCAAATTCGCACAAATACAATTTATGAGCGCCGCGCATAGACGATGGCGACGAAAGCATAAGAGACCTGAAAGGACCTGAAGGAGACAAAGCGATGAAGATCAAGCCGTGGCTGCTCGCGCTGGGACTCGGCGCGGGCTTGGGGGTGATGTCGGCAAGCGGCATGGCGCAGTTGCCGGATCGTCCGGTGAAGGTGGCGGTGCTCACGGACATGTCGGGGACGTATTCGGCGATGGGCGGTGCGGGCTCGGTCGTCGCGGCGCAGATGGCCATCGACGACTGCCTGGCCGCCGAGTGCAAGGGCATGAAGATCGAGCTGGTCTCGGCCGACAACCAGAACAAGGCCGACGTCGCCGCCAACAAGGCGCGCGAGTGGTTCGATCGCGACAACGTCGACGCAATCGCCGACCTGACCAACTCCGCGGCGGCGCTCGCCGTGCAGAAGCTGGCCATGGACAAGCAGAAGATCGCACTGTTCTCCGGCCCCGCGACCACGCGTCTGACCAACGAAGACTGCTCCCCGACCGGCTTTCACTGGATGTTCGACACGTATTCGCAATCCGCCGCCACGGCGCGCGCCATTGTCGCGAACGGCGGCAAGTCGTGGTACTTCATCACCGTGGACTACGCCTTCGGCCATTCGCTGGAGAAGGACGCCGCTGATAACGTGAAGGCGCTTGGCGGCACGGTGGTCGGGCAGTCGCGCCATCCGCTCAATGCGTCTGACTATGCGTCGTTCCTGCTGCAGGCGCAAAGCTCGAAGGCGCAGGTCGTGGCGCTCGCCAACGGCGGTCAGGACACCGTGAACGTGCTCAAGCAGGCGCGCGAATTCGGCATCGTGCAGCGCGGCCAGAAGCTTGCCGCCTTGCTGGTGTTCCTCTCCGACGTCCATGCGCTCGGGCTGAACACGGCTCAGGGCCTGATGTTCACGGACGGCTTCTATTGGGACTACGACGACGCCTCGCGCGCCTGGTCGGCCCGCTTCCAGAAGAAGTACAAGGACCTGAAGCCGACGATGGTACAGGCCGGCGTGTATTCGAGCGTGCTGCATTACCTGCGCGCCGTGGCGGCGACCAAGAGCGTCGATGCCAAGACCGTCGCACAAAAGATGCGCGAAATGCCGATTCGCGATCCGATCATGCACAACGCCTCGATCCGCCCCGACGGTCGCGTGATTCACGACATGTATCTGTTCCGCGTGAAGTCGCCGGCCGAGTCCAAGGGCCCGTGGGACTACTACACCAAGGTCGGCACGGTGCCCGCGACCGAAGCGTTCCAGCCGCTCTCGAAGTCCACCTGCGCGCTCGTGAAGACGAGTGCGGCGGCGAAGTGAGTGCGGTCGAAGTGAACGCGGCAGCAGGGCTCGCGCCGATTGCCTATCTTTGAAGTGCCGGCGCCGCCGCCTGCCTTTGCTCCCCCCCGGGCGGGCGGCGCCGCCACCCAGCGAAACCGATTACCGACAACCCCGAATCCCCGTATTCGTTCGATCAGGAGAGCGTGTCATGTCCCTACCCACCATTCCGCTGCTCATCGACGGCAAACGCGTCGAGTCGAAGTCGACGCAGTGGCGCGACGTCGTCAATCCGGCCACTCAGGAAGTGGTCGCGCGCGTGCCGTTCGCCACGACCGACGAGCTCGACGCCGCCGTGGCCTCGGCGAAGGCCGCCTACAAGACGTGGCGCAACACGTCGCAGGCGAGCCGCATGCGCGTGATGCTGCGCTTCCAGCAACTGCTGCGCGATCACACGGGCGAACTGGCTGAACTGATCACCCGCGAACACGGCAAGACGCTGCCCGATGCCGAGGGCGAAGTCGGACGCGGCCTCGAAGTCGTGGAGCACGCCTGCTCGATCGCGTCGTTGCAACTGGGCGAGTATGCGCAGAACGCCGCGGGCGGCGTGGACGTGTACACGCTCATCGAGCCGCTCGGCGTGTGCGCGGGCATCACCGCGTTCAACTTCCCGGTGATGCTGCCGTGCTTCATGTTTCCACTGGCGGTCGCCACCGGTAACACGTTCGTGCTCAAGCCGTCGGAGCAGGACCCGAGCGCGTCGCTGCGTCTGGCCGAGCTGGCGCTCGAGGCCGGCCTGCCGCCTGGCGTGCTCAACGTCGTGCACGGCGGCCCCGACATTGCGAATGCCATCTGCGATCACCCCGATATCAAGGCCATCTCGTTCATCGGATCGACGCACGTCGGCACGCACATCTATCGCCGCGCGTCGGATGCCGGCAAGCGCTGTCAGGCCATGATGGGCGCGAAGAACCACTGCGTGATCCTGCCGGACGCGGACCGCGAGCAGGCCATCAACCATCTGCTGGGCGCGGCGTTCGGCGCGGCCGGGCAGCGGTGCATGGCCACGTCCGTCGCGGTGCTCGTGGGCGAGGCGCGCGAGTGGGTGCCGGAGCTCGTGGAGCGCGCCCGCGCGTTGAAGGTCGGCCCGGGTACGGATCGCAAGGCCGATCTGGGGCCGGTGGTGTCGAAGCAGGCGCGCGCGCGCATCGAGAGGCTCATCGGCGCCGGCGTAGAGGAGGGCGCGAAGCTGTTGCTCGACGGTCGCGGCCATGCGGTGAAGGAAGCGCCGGACGGCAATTTCGTCGGTCCGACGATTTTCGACGGCGTGACGGCCGACATGTCGATCTACCGCGAAGAGATCTTCGGACCAGTGTTGTGCATGACGGGCGTCGACACGCTCGAGGAGGCGATTGCGTTCGTCAACGCCAACCCGAACGGCAACGGCGTGGCGCTGTTCACGCAGGACGGCGGCGCCGCGCGTCAGTTCCAGAACGAGATCGACGTCGGCCAGGTCGGCATCAACTTGCCGATTCCGGTGCCGGTGGCATGGTTCAGCTTCACGGGCTCGCGCGCGTCGAAGCTCGGTGACCTCGGCCCGAACGGCAAGCAGGCGATCCTCTTCTGGACGCAGACCAAGACCGTCACCGCGCGTTGGCAAGCGCGCGGCACCGGGCCTGCCGGCGTGAACACGACGATCACGCTGAAGTAACGCGCCTTCTCGGGAGACAGACGATGGCAAGTGAAACACAACAAGGCGCCCTGCGCGTCGCGTTCATTGGCCTGGGCAACATGGGCGGCCCGATGGCGGCCAATCTGGTTCGTGCCGGGCATGCGGTGCGCGGCTTCGACCTGTCCGCCGCCGCGCTCGAGCGGCTCGCCTGTGCCGGCGGCACGGTCTGCGCATCGATCGCCGACGCCGTGCGCGACGCGCAGGTCGTCATCACGATGCTGCCGGCCGGCGAGCACGTGCTGACGGCGTACAGCGGCGAGGCGGGCGTGCTCGCCAACGCGCCGGCCGACGCTGTGCTGATCGACAGCAGCACGGTGCCGCCGGAGATTCCGCGCCAGATCGCCACGCTCGCACGCCCGGGCACGCTGCTGCTCGACGCGCCGGTCTCGGGCGGCACGGCCGGCGCGGCGGCCGGCACGCTCACGTTCATGGTTGGCGGCGACGCCGCGCTCGTCGAGCGCATGCGGCCGCTGCTGGGCAGCATGGGCCGGGCCATTCACCACGGTGGTCCGCTCGGCGCGGGGCAGACGCTCAAGCTTTGCAACAACATGCTGCTGGGCATCCTGATGGCGGGCACGAGCGAAGCCTTGCGCCTGGGCATCGCCAACGGTCTCGATCCGAAGGTGCTCTCGGCGGTCATGCAGCAGAGCTCGGGGCGCAACTGGACGCTCGAGGTCTACAATCCGTGCCCGGGCGTGATGGAGAACGCGGCGTCCTCGCGCGGTTACACCGGCGGCTTCGCCACCGATCTGATGGCCAAGGACCTGCGCCTCGCGCACGGGGCGGCACAGGCGAGCGACG
The DNA here is from genome assembly GCF_902459585.1 of Pandoraea nosoerga. Taxonomy (GTDB): domain Bacteria; phylum Pseudomonadota; class Gammaproteobacteria; order Burkholderiales; family Burkholderiaceae; genus Pandoraea; species Pandoraea nosoerga. Next base: position 140,456 of record NZ_CABPSC010000003.1, on the reverse strand, counting down.
TCGCCACGCCGCTCGGCGATCTGGCACGGCGTATCTTCGAAGTGCATCGCGCCAACGGACACGGCGCGCTCGACTTCTCGAGCATCTTCCAGGACCCGGTCACGCTCGCGCAGGCGCTCGAAGTGAAGTAGGCCGCGCGGGTCTTCGCGAAGGAAGGAAGGGCGCACGCCCGTCGGCCTCGCGGCCCACGGGCGTTTCGTTCAGCCGAGCTCCGCAGGGCGGGGCGGCGGCATTGGGGGGCAGTCGGCGGCATTCGGCAGTGCGCGGTGGCGCACGACATTGGCCGCGGCCATTTCAAACCCGTCGATATGGGCGTATCATCGCGGCGCAACGGCGCGGGTCGCGGCTCCCGCCAACGGCCTGTCTTCGCTTGCTTCGCGAGCCTCTCGTCATCATGATCGTCCGCCCTAATCTGCACTGGCTGCGCATGCTTTTCGTCGTGCGCGGCTCGATCCTGCCCAAGATCGCCCCGCAGCTCGTCTTCACCACGATCATTTCGATTCTCGTGAGTGTCGCGCACGGGCGCATCTTCGAATGGAAGATTCCGCTCACGTTCGTGCCGTTCTCGCTCATCGGCATCACGCTCGCGATCTTTCTCGGCTTTCGCAATACCACGAGCTATGCCCGCTATTGGGAAGCGCGCGTGCTCTGGGGCAGCGTGCTCAACGAGACGCGGGCGCTGGCGCGTCAGTCGATGACGTTGATCGCCGACACGGCCGATTCGCCACGCTTCGTCGCGTACCTGATTGCGTTCGTGCACGGCATGCGTCATCAACTGCGAGGCACCGACGCCCGCGCCGACTTCGAGCGCTTGCTTTCGCCCGAGGACGTGGCGTGCCTCGCGCGCAAGCGGTTCAAGCCGATCGCGCTGCTGCTGCTTGCCGGCGAATGGCTGCGCGAGCGGCGGCTCGAGGGCCAGATCGACGCGCCGCTCGCGCAGGTCATGGAGATGCACCTCGATCGTATGGGCGAGGCCATCGGCGGCTGTGAGCGGATCGCGACCACGCCGATTCCGTTCACGTATGGCGTGATCCTGCATCGAGTGACGTATCTCTACAGCGTGCTGCTGCCGTTCGGACTGGTCGACTCCATCGGCCCGATGACGCCGGTGATCGTCGCCTTCATTTCGTACACGTTCTTCGCGCTCGAAGCGGTGAGCGCCGAGATCGAGGAGCCGTTCGGCATGGAAGCCAACGACCTCGCGCTCGACGCCATGACGGAGACCATCGAGCAGTCGCTGCGCGAAATCCTCCATCGCCAGCACACGGCCCAGGTGCGGCCGCACGACCACCACATCGTCACCTGAGGCTCCTGATACTAAAGTCCTTGCTTTACTTTTTCGAATCTATATACTCAAGTACATGCTTGACCATGACGACGCCCTCGATCTGACCTTCCAGGCACTGGCTGACACGTCGCGCCGCGCGATGCTCGTGCGGCTCGCGCAGGGGCCTGCGTCCGTGAGTGCGCTCGCGCAGCCGCTGTCGATGTCGTTGCAGGCGGTCATGCAGCACCTGTCCGTGCTGGAGAGCGCCGGGCTGGTGCGTACCGAAAAGACCGGCCGTGTGCGCACGTGCCGGATCGAACCCCAGGCGCTGAGCCTCGCAGAGCGATGGATCAACCAGCGCCGTCACGAGTGGGAGGGCCATCTCGACCGATTGGGCGAGTATCTGGCCAGCCTGCCGCCCGAAGGAGAGGTTCATGAGGACGACAAGTGAAGCAAAGGCCGGCGGCTCGCCGCGCCCGTTGAGCATCGGCCGGACATACCCTGCCAGGCGCGAGACCGTATTTCGTGCGTGGACGACGACGGACGCCGTCAAGCGCTGGTTCTGTCCGCTCGGCTATACCGTGCCCGAAGCGACGGTCGAGCCCCGCGAGGGCGGTGTGTTCGAGCTGCGCATGCAGTCGCCCGAAGGCGAGTCGCACTGGATTCGCGGCCGCTTCGTCGAGATCGACGAGCTCAAACGGCTCGTGATCGAGATGAACGTCAGCGACGTGAAAGGACACGCGCTGTTCGGCGCGTTGACGACGGCGACGTTCGCCGACGCCGGCGACGGCACCCGGTTGGAAGTCGAGCAACGCTATACCGTTCACGACCCCGCCTACGCCTGGATGCCCGAAGGCGCCAGCGAAGGCTGGAAGCAGACGCTCGACAAGCTCGGTCGCGAGGTGCTGCGCGAGCTTGACGCGCCCTCGCAGCGAAGCGTGGTGCACGGCAGCTTCCGGATCGAGCGCCAGTATCCGGCTTCGCCGTCGCGGGTGTTCCGCGCGCTGACCGAGCGTGAAGCCAAGGATCGCTGGTTCGCGCGCGGCGACGGCCTCACGCTGATCGAGCGGTCGATGGATGTGCGGCCCGGCGGAACAGAGCGGGCCCGCGCGCGCTGGACGAGCGGCATGGTGTCGACGTTCGACGCGGTGTACTTCGACGTCGTCCCCGACGCGCGGGTTGTCTACGCATACGAAATGCACCTGGACGAGCGCAAGATCTCGGCGTCGCTGGCGACGTTCGAACTCAAGCCGCGCGATGGCGGCACGCACGTCATCATGACCGAGCAGGGAGCCTTCTTCGATGGCTACGACGACGCCGGCTCGCGCGAGCGCGGCTCGAACTTCCTGCTCGACGCTCTGGGCGCATCGCTCGTCGACTGAACGGGCCTGCGCGCCAACGGGCGTTCCGTCCATGCCGCGGCGCGTCGTTGCACCGGCGCGCCGCGGCGTTCTCACGCTCCGGAATGCCGCCGGGGAATGTACCCGGAATGCACGCCTCTGCTGCTTTCATTAGGGACTTCGATTCTCATCGAAAAACGCAATAGTTCGTGGACGAATATCGCGTTTTTCATTGCAACGGCCAGTCCTAAACTTCCTTCCATCGACGGCGCAATTCAAAACATAGTCGTCGCAACTTGACAGGAGTCAGGAAAATGAACCGCAAGAACATCGCAATCGCCCGGGTTGCCCGAGTCGCGCTTATCGCAACCGTGGCTTCGTTAGGTGCCGCCGGCAGCTTCGCCGCGGAAAACGGCAACCGCTATCCCGAGGTTGCCTCGCAGGGTCAGCCGCTCACCCGTGCCGCCGTGCTCTCCGGCCTGGCGCAGGCTCGCGCGCAAGGCCTGATCCCCCACGGCGACGCCGACTATCCCGTGTACGTCGCTTCGGGGCCGGCGAAGAGCCGCGCCGAAGTGAAGACCGAACTGGCGCAGGCGCGCGCGCAAGGCCTGATGGCGCAGAACGACCTCGACTATCCGATCGTCGCCTCGCAAGGCCCGAGCGTGTCGCGCGCGCACGTGAAGCAGGAACTGGCCCGCGCTCGCGCTGCCGGTGAGCTGGACGTGAGCCAAGGCAGCTGATCGGATGATGGACGCCACCGGCGTCCGATCGCCATGAAAAACCGCCCCGAACGTGAGTCCGGGGCGGTTTTTTTGTGCGTGTTCCGTGAGGCGCCGAGACGGCAAGGCGCCAAGGTGGTTCAGCCTCGCATGAAGCGCAGCGCGAGACGCGCGAGTTTCGGCACGAAGGTTGGACGAAGCAGGCGTTTGTCGTAGCCGTCCATGCGGCGCGCATCTTCTTCCAGGCACAGCTTGATCAGTTCGCGCGGCTTGAGCGACTCGCCGATGTCCGCCGTGCCCGTTACGAGGAAGTTGGAGTCTCGCGCCACGCCGTCGGTGTCAATGCCGCGCGCGATCGCCAGGCGCTCCCACACCAGCGTGATCCACACGGCCACGACGCGCGCATAGAACCACGGCCGCTTCCAGCGCGGCAGATTATGGCGATGCCATGCGACCCAGTTGGTAAAGAACAGGATGTGGCGTGCTTCTTCCTGGATGACCGGCTCGAAGGTTTCCACGAGCGCCTCGGGGAAGTAGCCGGAACGCTGCGCCGAGCGGAACAGGCCAAAGGCCACGAAGCTGTCGATGCACTCGCTGAAGCCGGTTTTCATCCACGCCCATTCGGCGTCCTTGGGAGCGGGGTAGGCGGGCTCCGGGGCCAGCTCGATGCCATACGCCTCGACGAGTCGGGACAGGACCACCTTGTGACGGGCCTCTTCGTCCGCGTCCATGGCGATGGCCTTGCGCAACAGCGGGTCCTGCACCGTTGCGGCGTAAGTGGCGACACGAATCGACGCGCGACCTTCCGTTTGCACCGCGATGTCCCAGATGGGCAGGGCTGTCAGGCGCTTGAGCGCGTCGGGAGGCAACACCGGCCAGTCGATGATCGCAGGCTTGTATGGATTATGCGACTCGAGCAGCATGTGGCAAAACATGCGCTTGTGGGACTCCGAACCAATCCGGATCTGGCCATCGACATCGTATTGCCAGTGGCGCATGACATGATCGGCTTCGGTGACGGCAACTGCCAGCGTGTCGGACATCGTTTCGGGATATCGCATCAGTGATGAGTCTTGTCGGTGTCGGCAAAAATCATATCACCAAGCGATACGGGCGCGCCGTGCAGGCGGGCCGCGCGAAACCTCTTCGTGCGGCCCTGGGCGCCGTCAGAACAGGTACATCCCGGCCACGAAGATCACCCCCGAGAAGAGCAGCGCCGTCACGCAATAGCCCATGATGTCGCGCACGCCGAGGCCGGCAATCGCCAGCGCCGGCAGCGCCCAGAACGGCTGCGCCATGTTCGTCCAGGCTTCGCCGTAGGCGATGGCCATGGCGGCCTTGCCCATGTCGGCGCCGAGCGCCTGTGCGGCAGGCATGACGAAGGGGCCCTGCACCACCCAGTGGCCGCCGCCCGAGGGCACGGCGAAGTTGATCACGGCCGAGCTGAGGAAGGCGAGCAGCGGGAACGTATGCACGTTGGCGATTTCGATGAACCAGTTCGTGATGACGCCCGCGAGGCCCGAGTGGTCCATCGTCGCCTGGATGCCGGCATAGAAGGGGAACTGGATCATGATGCCGGATGCACCGCGCGCGGCGTTCGCGACGGCGCGAGCATAGGCCATCGGCGTGCGGTGCAGCAAGATGCCGATACCGAGGAACGCGAGGTTCACGGTGTCGATGTCGAGCGTGAAGCCTTTCGTGAGCGTGCGAATCACGAGGTAGGCGGCGATGAGCGCGAACACCAGCAGCGAGAGCAGGCGGCTTTCCTCGAGCTTCTCGGCGATCGTCGCGTCGGGGCCGAGCACGCGCTCGTGCGTCGGCTCGTCGACGAGCAGCTTCGGGTCGATCGAGACGACCTCGTTCGGGCGCGGCATCATCGCGCGCGCGAGCAGCGGCAGCATCACGATCAGGCCAATCGTAATGAAGGCGTTATAGCCGGTGAACAGCGTCTGCGAGACCGGAATCAGGCCCACTACCTTTTCCATCGGATTGCCGTGCGTGGCGGCGACGAGCGGCACCGAGCCCGAGAGCCCGCCGTGCCACGTGAGAAAGCCCATGTAGGCGCAGGCGACGAGCAGCCGATAGTCGGTGCCCCTGACGCGGCGCGCGACTTCGCGCGCGAACATCGCGCCGAGCACGAGGCCGAAGCCCCAGTTGATGGCGCACGCCACACCGGCGAGCAGCGCCACCATCATCGTGGCCTGCGCGGGGGAGCGCGCCGCGCCGGCCAGCGCGGCCATCGCACGTTTCATCGGTGCGGAGCTGGCCAGCGCGTGACCGGTCACCAGAATCATTGCCATCTGCATCGAGAATGCGAGCAGATTCCAGAAGCCCGAGCCCCAGAGCAGCACGAGTTCGCCCGGCGTCTTGGGCGTGAAGCCCAGCGCGAGCGCGAACGTGATGACGGTGAGGAAGATTGCGAAGATGAGCGGATCGGGCAGAAACCGATGCACGACCTGAGTGAAGAAACGGGAAATACCTTTGATCACGACTGCCTCTTCCTTATAGTTAACATGTTAATCGCGGAATTCTCGCATGCGGGCTGCCTTCGGCACATTGAGTAAAACTGCGTAATGCACGATGAGAATGGCGCGTGGGGCGGGCCGGCGGTCAGGAGCGAGGGGAGCAAGGGGAGCAAGGGGAGTGCCGGAGACAACCGGCGCGAGGCCGAGGAGGCGCGAAATATTTGGTAATTGTTGCGGCGCGCGCAACGCAGGTCTTCACGCCGCGGCGTTTATCGGGCGTTTCCGACTCACTAGACTGTGGAGTCCGCTGTCGCAGTTTTGCAGCCTTCTTGCACTGGACTCATCATGACGCTGACCCTTGAGCAACTCTTTCCGCAGCATCGTCCCGAAGGTGACGCCGTGGCCACGGCGCTCGACAGTCACGCTGTCGCGCAGGCGCTCTCGATGGCCTGCGCCGAGCATCCGCTCGCGCTGCTGCGCATGATGTACCCGGCCACCGATGCGAACACGCACCGCAGCCGCGACGAACTCACCGAAGTGCTGCATCGCCACGGGCTGCATCAGGTCGCGGGCCTGATCGAGCAGGACTCGCCCTATCTGATGTTCACGTCGGCCGAGCACGCGCACCTCACGCTGGTCGAAATCCGCCGCTATTCGGCGGCCATCGCCGTGCATCTGTACTATCGCGGCCTGGCCGGCGCCGAGGCCGAGGCGCGTCTGCGCGCCGACGCGACCGTGCCGGCAGACGGCCATTTCCGTCCATTCGACGGGTTCGCCCGGGCCATGTGAGCCGGCGAGCTCGCACGGGTGTTTGTCGAAGATTTGTTTCGGATGGCAAAACAGTTCGCCCCGCGTGCGAGGACGGCGTCGTCAGGCGCCGGGCTCGTTTCCGGACGCGTCGTGCGAGCCCGGTCGGGTCTGTGAGTCTCGCGAGGTCCCGGCGGCCGACGGGGGTATCGGCGTGGCGTCCGGCGCGCCGTCGTCGTCCCACCCGAACGTGACCTGCCGTTGCGCACGGCGCTGTTCCCGTTCGCGCTTCATTTGCTCTTCGAACTGGCGGCGGCCCTCCTTCGCTGTCGCGATCATCTTGTTGCGGTCCTGGTACGACGGATACATTTCGTCGGTCAGTTGGAGGTTGGCGCGGCGAAACGCCATCGTCGCCTCGCGCGCCTCGGCTGCCGGCCAGCCGAGCGCTTCGAGCACCGAGCGGGCGCTGCGCAACGACGACTCGAAGACTTCGCGCTCGATGTGCTGCACGCCGCGATCGCGCAACTGGAACAGATGGCCGACGTTGCGCGCCCGCGCGACGATAGGCACGTGTGGGAAGTTCTCGCGCATCAGGTCCACGATTTCCAGCGACTGGTCCACGTCGTCCACGGCCACCACCACGGCGCGCGCGCTCGCCACGCCGGCGATGCGCAGCAGATCGAGCCGCGTGGCGTCGCCGTAGAAGACGCGAAAGCCGATCTGGCGCAGGCTCTCGATGGTGTCCGGGTCATGGTCGAGCACCGTGATCGACACGCCTTGGGGCACCAGCGCCCGGCCGACGATCTGCCCGTAGCGGCCAAAGCCGCAGATCACGACACTGGCCGATTGCGGCTCGGAGATCTCCTTCATGCGAGGCGAGCCCTTGAGGCTGTAGCGCGGCAGCAGCCACTTGTCGATGGCCACGAGCAGCAGCGGCGAGACGAGCATCGACAGCGCCACCGCACCGATCAGAAACGATGACACGGCCGGCGGCAGCACCTGCGGGCCGGCCGCCTGAAACACCACGAATGCGAATTCGCCGCCCTGGGCGAGCAGCAGCGTGAAGATCGGCCGCTCCTGATACGGCAGCCGCATCATGCGCGCCAGGCCGTAGATGGCCAGTCCCTTCACCAGCATGAAGCCCACGACCACGGCGATCATGCGCAGCGGCTGCGTGAGCAGTACGCCAAAGTCGATGCTCATGCCCACGGCAATGAAGAACAGGCCGAGCAGCAGCCCCTTGAACGGCTCGATGTCGGTTTCCAGCTCGCGCCGGTATTCGCTTTCGGCGAGCAGCACGCCGGCGAGGAAGGCGCCGAGCGCCATCGACAGGCCGACCCACTGCATGAGTGCGGCAATCGCGACGACCAGCAACAGCGACGCGGCCGTGAAGATCTCCGGTGTGCGGCTGTTCGCGATCCAGCGCAGCAGCGGGCGCAGGGCGAGCCGCCCGCCCAGAATGATGGCCGCGATCACGCCGACGATTTTCAGCGCTTCAAAGGCGCGCTCGGCACCGGTCATCACATGGCTGTCGACCGAGTCGGCGAGCAGCGGCAGCAGCGCGAGGATGGGGATGGCGGCCACGTCCTGAAACAGCAGGATCGAGAAGCCGGCCTGCCCGCTCGGGGTGGCGAGCAGATTGCGCTCGGCCATGACCTGCAACGCAATGGCGGTCGACGACAACGCCAGGCCGAGCGCGGCCACCAGCGCGATGCGCCACGGCGCGCCGAGCACGACGCCGGCTGCAAACAGCAGCACGGCGCAACCGAGCACCTGGGCCGAGCCCCAGCCGAAAATCGGCCGGCGCAGGTTCCAGAGGCGTCGTGGCTCCAGTTCGAGGCCGACGAGAAAGAGCATGAGCACCACGCCGAACTCGGCGAAATGCAGCACGTCTTCCACGCGCGAGACGAGGCCGAGTCCCCACGGGCCGATGGCAATCCCCGCCGCGAGGTAGCCGATGATCGCACCCAGGCCCAACGCCCGGGAAAGCGGCACGACGATCACGGCCGCCGCGAGATAGATGAGGCTCGCCAGCAACCAGGCGGGAACGTGTTCCATCAGGCATGCCTCCCGGCGTCGGTTTCCTGGTCCCCGGACGGCGAGGCGGCCACCGCGTCGGCAACGCCGGTCTGGCAGCGCGGACGGTCCGCCACGGGAATGTCTTCGCACTCGGGGGCCTCGGCCATCGAGATCAGCTCTGGCCATTGCGGATAGGTGGCGAGCCGTCCGGCGAACTCGCTCACATGGGCGTCGAGCGCGGCGTCGTCACTGCGGCGCGCGCCATGGAAGACGTGCGGCGCCAGGAACCGCATGCCGCACAGCCGCGCCGTCTGCTCATATGGCGGCAGGAAGTCCGCGAAGTCGTGCCGGTTGTAGCCCTCGGGGCGGTAGCTCGCCTGCGGCCCGCCCGTGCTTGCCACGAGCCAGAGGTCCTTGTGGGCGAGGGCGTGGCCGCCGTGGCCGTAAGCCCACCCCCAGGACAGCACTTCATCGAGCCAGAGCTTTTGCAGCGGCGGCATGCTGTACCAGTAGATCGGGTGCACGAGCACGATCAGGTCGGCGTGTGCCGCGCGTCGCTGCTCGGCGGCCACGTCGATGCTGAAGTCGGGGTAGGTCGAATAGAGGTCGTTCACGTCGACGCCGGCGATGCTGCGGGCCGCGGCGAGGAGCCGCCGGTTGACGCGCGAGTCGCGCCAGCGCGGGTGCGCGACGATGACGTACACGCCACGCCCGGACGCGCGCCCGGTGTCGGCGGAGTCCGGGAAACGAGTCGGCAAGGGGGCTGGCAACGGAGCGGGGAAGGTCATGCGAGCGAGCATACCGCATTCGTCTGTCGCCCGGCATGGCCCCAAAGGCATGGGTTGATGCCGCGCGCCTTCGCGACACGCCGCTGACCTGCGGCGGGATTGCGGCTGACTGGCTTGCGACCAGTGCGACGCCGGCATGCGGCCGGCATCTCACAAGTTAAAGACTGCGCTGGCGAAAGCCGTTAAGCCTGATTAAGCTTGGGTGCCTTCACAGCGCTTTCGAGGGTCGCGATGCGCCGCCGGCGCATTGCCCATCCAGGGACGAACAACAAGTACCTTCGCGCCGGACCGGCTTCGCCGCAGGCACCGGCGCGCTACGAATATGTCGCCGCAAGCCTTTCGTACCGCCGTCAATCTCATCTATCACGGTCGCAACGTCGCGTTGACGCTGCTGCTCGTCGCGTTGCTCTACAACCAGACGTTCTGGGTGTTCGTGAGCGCCGTGGCGGCCGCGTTGTGCACCGGCGCGCTGCACGAGGCGGGACGCATGCCGCAGGACGACAGCCTGCCGCCGCGTCCGCTCGCCATTCAGGTGCTGCGCATTTCCGTGCCGTTGCTGCTCACGATGTTCGCGCTCGGCTACGGGGCGGTGTGGCTCAACCGAAATTTCGGCTGAGTCGCACGGCGCCAGTCACTTCACGAACTGGATATCGTTCGGGGCTTGCGGCGGCAGCTTGATCGCGAGCACCTTGAATTCGCCGCTCGTGTTCTGCGAGCCGGCATGCACGGTCCCGCGGGGGATCACGATCAGGTCGCCCGGATGCACTTCGCGCTGCTGGTCGCCCAGCCAGAAGGTGCCGCTGCCGGAAATCACGTATTGAATCTCGTCCGCCTCCTGATGCGTGTGCCGCGGCACGTTGCCGCTTTGCACGGCGACAGTGCCGTTGGGGGTGGCGACGAGCGTCTTCGTGCGCAGCGTGCCGACATTGGGCACGAGCTTGCCGATCTGATCGTCAGTCATGGCGCCGACGTCGATGATCTGCGCCGTGAGGGCCGTGGCCTGCGCGTTCGCGCTCGGCAGGAAATGGGAAGCGAGGAAGCCCGCAGCGAAAGCGGCGAGCGCGGCGGGTGCGACGAGCAGGGCATGGCGGCGCATGTTCTTTTTTCCTTTGCAGGGATGTGAAGCCACTCAAACAAGGAAACCGCGGTCAACGACTTGCGGGATGCGGCAACACCCCGCCCGCCATGGAGGCGGGTGGGCATGCGCCGCAACGGGACGCACGGCGTTGCGGCGCGTGCCTGTGCCGGACTATACGCGCTCTCGCGCCGGGGCGCGAGGCCGGCAGGTGGAGTGCGTTACGGCAGGGATTGCCCGGCGGTCGGCGCCTTCCGCGCGTCGTCCCGCTTGTGCAGCAGCGCGTTGCGGCGCGCGTAGGTGAAGTAGACGACCATGCCGATGGCGAGCCACACGATGAACGCAATCCACGTGGCCGCTTGCAGGTGCGCCATCAGGAACAGGCACAGACCGGCGGAGACGAGGGGCACGACGGGCGCGCCCGGCACCCGGAACGCGCGCGGCAGGTCGGGACGCGTGCGGCGCAGCACCAGCACGGCGACCGACACGAGCGCGAACGCCGACAGGGTGCCGATGTTGATGAGCTCGGCGAGCACGCCCAGCGGCACGAAGCCGGCGATGACGGCAAAGACCACGCCGATGATCCATGTGCCGGCGAACGGCGTCTTGTGTGTCGGATGGATGCTCGAGAGCATGGGCGGCAGCAGGCCGTCGCGAGACATGGCGTAGGTGATGCGCGTCTGCCCGTAGGTCATCACGAGGATCACGGTGGTCATACCGAGGATGGCGCCCAGGTCGACGAAGCCCGCCACCCAGTTCTGCCCGGCGTACTGCAGCGCGAGCGAGACGGGATGATCGATGCCCGCAAAGTGGGCAAACGGCACGATGCCGGTCATGATGGCGGCCACGGCGACGTACAACAGCGTGCATACGATGAGCGAGCCGATGATGCCGATGGGCAGGTCCCGCCCCGGATTGCGCACCTCCTCGGCGGCGGACGTGACGGCGTCGAAGCCGATGAACGCAAAGAAGACGAGCGCCGCGGCATTGAACATGCCGCTGGTGCCGAACGGCATGAACGGCGTCCAGTTGGCTGGCTTGACGTGCCATACGCCCACCGCGATGAACAGCAGCACCACGCCGATCTTGACGGCGACCATGAGGTTGTTGATGCGAGCGGACTCGCGCACGCCGTAAGACAGCACCCATGTGATGAGCAGCATGATCACGACGGCGGGCAGGTTGATGAAGGTGGTCTCGCCCGGCACGCTGCCGGGCGCCGCGGTGATGGCACTGGGCAGATGCAGGCCGAAGCCGGCGGCAAGCGACTGAAAATACCCGGACCAGCCCACGGAGACGGCTGACGACGCCAGCCCGTACTCGAGCATCAGGTCCCATCCGATGACCCACGCGACGATCTCGCCGAGCGTGGCGTAGCTGTAGGTGTAGATGGAGCCGGAGACGGGAATCGTCGAAGCGAATTCGGCGTAACACAGGGCGGCGAAGCCGCATGCGGTGGCCGCGATGACGAAGGAAAGGGTGAGGGCGGGGCCGGCGGTGAGGGCGCCGGTGCCGGTGAGCACGAAGATGCCGGTGCCGATGATGGCGCCGATGCCCATCAGGACGAGATCGACGGGGCCCAGCACTTTGCGCAGGCTGCCGGTACGGCTGGCAACCAGCATGCTCTCGATGTTTTTAGTGCGAAAAAGACTCATGACCTGCAAAAGGTTCCTGCAACGTATGCCGCTGGCGCTCACGTCATGCGCGCCACGGGGAAACTCACGGGAGACGTATCCCGCGACCTGGCTGCAAGGGCACCCCGGGCTTGTGGCCGCTCGTTCCCATGCCTGGCGGATCGCCGCAGGAAGGCGAGCTTCGTCCATGCGCCGACGCGGCAGGCGTGCTGGCCGCGCCATGGCGATAGGCAACCACGGCGTGCGGATGACACGCCGGGGCGGGACGAACACGATCGAGACTTACGGAGGATCCTGCCGGACTGTCGTGACCGTCGCGTCTACGCGTCGGCACACCGGAGAAAGGTCTGCTGAATGGTCTTGATTTGATGCTGGATGCCCGGCACGCGAACTCGTGCGCGTCGCCCGGGCCATGGCTCGCTGTCCTGCGGTCCGGCCATCGGCGCCTGGTCGGCGCCTCCGCCTGGCCGGAATTGCACACATTTTAAGCGCTTTTGCGGATGCACGTGCAGCGGGCGCTGAATTTGGGGCCATATGCGCTGTATCGGCCATATCCGCCATATTCGCTGTATTGGCTGTATTGGCTGTATTGGCTGTATTGGCTGTGCCGGTCGTACAGGACGTCGCGGCGGCACCCCCTGAAACCGCTACCCGCGCATCGCTCCGTCGCCCTCGACCACCGCCCGCTTCCGCGGCTTGTCCTTTGCTTGTCCCTTGCTTGTCCCTTGTTGGACGCGGGCGTCTCATCGGTTCGGGCCGCCCGGGCCGTTGCCCGGCCGAGGGCCATGACCACTGCCATGGTCGCCACGGCCCCCGTGTCCACCACTATGTCCGCCAGGCCTCGGGCCGGCGCCATGGCCGGGGGGGCGCCCCGGTCCCGGACCCGCGCCGTGGCCGGGCGGCCGAGGCGCCGGACCTGTGCCGTGACCCGGTGGCCTCGGTCCTGGCCCGTGGCCTGCGCCGGGCGGACGGGGGCCCGGTCCCGGGTAGTGGCCCGGCGGCCTCGGTCCCGGTCCGCCCCAGTGCGGCGGACGCGGCCCCGGCGGGGGACGGCGCCAGTACCGCTGGTCGTGATACCACGGACGATTGCGGTAATAGCTGCCCCAATACGCGCCGATGGAGAAGGTGACGATCGGCAACCCGATCATCGTGCCGTAGTTGAGCACCGGCACCGGACTGCCCTGATACGGGTAGCTCAGCAACCCGGCATAGATCCAGCCGCGCGTGCCCGGCAAGCCGATGTCGCACCATGTGTAGCCAGACAGGCAGCCATATACGGTCACCGGCATGCCGGCTGCGGCTTGCGCCACGACGGGATAGTCGGTCGCCGGGCCCGCGCGCACGTTGGCCGCCGAGTTGATCACCGCTTGGCCCGACTGCGCACACGCCACCTCCGGCGCAGCCGTCATTGCCGCCATCGCCGCCATGGCGACGGCGCCGGCGAGGACGCGTGGCAAGGTCCAATGGTTCATGTCGGTCTCCCTGTGTCGGCGGTGCGGCGCAACGGCGTTACCGTCACGCCGCGGCAACCCGGCCGAAGTCTTGATGTCCGGTTCGACCGACGCCCGCCATGGTGAGTTTTCAGTATCGTGTAACGAAACGCGACAGGAATATTGGCGTTTGTGACTGCACCCGGCCATCCGCGACTTCCGTCACCCGGGCGATTTCAGGCGGCGCGGGCGCCACGCCGCCATGCCTTCATTGCGCCGCGGTCAATACAGCACGACCGAGCGGATGGACTCGCCGCGCTTCATCAGATCGAAGCCTTCGTTGATCTGGTCGAGTCGCAGCGTGTGCGTGATGAGGTCGTCGATGTTGATCTTGCCTTCCATGTACCAGTCGACGATCTTCGGCACGTCGGTACGCCCGCGCGCTCCGCCGAAGGCCGAACCCTTCCACTCGCGACCGGTCACCAGCTGGAACGGACGCGTGCTGATCTCCTGCCCGGCCGCCGCCACGCCGATGATGAACGACTGGCCCCAGCCCTTGTGGCAGCACTCCAGCGCCTGACGCATGGTCGTGACGTTGCCGATGCACTCGAACGAGTAATCGGCGCCGCCGTCGGTCAGCTGCACGATGGTGTCGACGACGTTCTCGACTTCCTTCGGGTTGATGAAGTGCGTCATGCCGAACTTCTTCGCGAGTTCGACGCGGCCCGGATTGATGTCGATGCCGATGATCTTGTCGGCGCCGACCATCCTGGCGCCCTGGATCACGTTCAGACCGATGCCGCCCAGGCCGAACACCACGACGTTAGCGCCCGCTTCGACCTTGGCCGAATAGACGACCGCGCCCACGCCGGTGGTCACGCCGCAACCGATGTAGCAGACCTTGTCGAACGGCGCATCGGAGCGCACCTTCGCCACGGCGATTTCGGGCACGACGATGTAGTTCGAGAAGGTGGACGTGCCCATGTAGTGGAAGATGGGCTTGCCGCCGAGCGAGAAGCGCGAGGTGGCGTCGGGCATCAGGCCGCGGCCTTGCGTACTGCGGATGGCCTGGCACAGGTTGGTCTTGCGCGACAGGCAGAACTTGCACTGGCGGCACTCGGGCGTGTACAGCGGAATGACGTGATCGTCCTTCTGCACCGTGGTGACGCCGGGGCCGACGTCCACCACCACGCCCGCGCCCTCATGGCCGAGGATGGCCGGGAAAATTCCTTCCGGATCCGCGCCGGAAAGCGTGTAGTAGTCCGTATGGCAGATGCCGGTCGCTTTGACCTCGATCAGCACCTCGCCGGCGCGCGGCCCTTCCAGGTCGACTTCTTCGATGGTCAGGGGCTTGCCCGCTTCCCACGCAATGGCGGCTTTGGTTTTCATGGCGATATTCCTCGTTGCAACGTCGTTCGGGGGATTCCCTTCGCGACGTACCATACCGCGTTCTACCGTCGAGCGCGAGTCCTCACGCGCCGTACCGCCGGAAAATGCGGCGCCGGAGGCAGGAATTGCAAGAGGTGAATTGCAAGACGCGAATTGCCGCGCGCATGACTTGGTCGCCGTCTTGCGCCGGGCTCAGGACGGACGCGCGGATGGCTCGTAGATCGTCAGCGGCCCGCAGTTTTCCTCGGTGACGAAAAAGGCCAGCAGGCGCGCGCGACGCGTGGGGTCGGGGTTTTCCGTCAGCGTGTGCAGCGTGCCCGGCGGCTCGAACCAGGTCTGGTTGGCGGTATAGGTGTGGACGGGCTCGGCATTGAGCTGCGATCGAATCGTGCCCTCGATCACCACCGCCGTTACCGCCCCGGGATGGCGGTGCGCAGGCGCGTAGGCAAGCGGCGCAAACTCGACGATCGCCGTGGTCACCGACTTGCCCGGCGCGTTCGCCAACGGTTCGCACGACAGCGGCTTGAGCACCGTTGCCGGACGGGCCGCGGCGCCGTCACCGCCCGAGGTGCTCGCCATCGCGGCGAGCCGAGCGTCGGCAGCTCGCGACGGCGCGGGCGACGCCGAGAGCGGCGACGGCGACGAAGACTTCGCGGACGGCGCCGGCAGCGGCTCGGTAAAGCGTTGTACGAGCGCCTGATTCGCGCTCGTGGCAACGCTGCACAGTGCGTCGAGCCAGCCGGGCAGTGCGCGCTGCGCGGGCGGCGTGAGCGCCAGACCGAGCGCTGCGACGCCGAGCGCCGCGAGAGTGCCGGCAAAGCGATGCGCCGCCAGCGTCGACGATGATGGACTCGAGCGGGGTGACTTGGGCAAGGGCAGCATGGGATTCTCCGCAGGGACATAGGCTCAAGGCGTTCAGCTTATTGAGCCGATGTCCCGTCCGGTAGCGCCAAGAATCGACGTTCGGCCTGGGCCATGTCGCGGCGCGAACATCGTGGTCCCCAAAGGGAAAGGGAAGGGAAAGGGAAAGGGAAGGGGAAGGGGAAAGGGGAGGGAGGGGCCCAGGGCCGGCGCCGGCCTCAGCGGCGGGCCCCGCTGCCGAGCGGCGCCACGATGTGATAGAGCCCGTGCATGTCGACGGGCCGCGCGAACCAGTAACCCTGCGCCTCGTCGCAACCGAGTTCGGCAAGGCGCTGCGCCTGCGCCTGCGTCTCCACGCCCTCTGCCGTCACGCGCAGGCCGAGCGAATGCGCCATGGCGATGACCGCGCTCACGATGGCCTGGCTCGGCGCATGCGTGAGCATGTCGCGCACGAAGCTTTGATCGATCTTCAGGCGGTTGACGGGAAAACGCGTCAGGTAGGCAAGGCTCGCGTAGCCGGTGCCGAAGTCGTCCACGGCGATCTCCACACCGAGGTCGCGCAGCGAGCGCAGGCAGCCGAGGGCGGCGCTCGAATCGCCGAGCAGCACCGTCTCCGTGATCTCTATCTCGAGATGGGAGGGCTCCAGTGCGTGCGTGCGCAAGGCGCGCTCGACCATGGCCGCGACATCCTGCCGCGCGAACTGCTGCGCCGAGACGTTCACCGAGACGCGCGGCAAACGCCCGCAGCGGCGCAGCAGGCGGCTCGCTTCACGGCACGCGGTCTGCATCACCCATTCGCCGAGCGTGAGGATCATGCCGGAAGTCTCGGCAATGGGAATGAACTCGGCCGGGCCGACCGCGCCGATGACCGGATGGCGCCAGCGCAGCAAGGTCTCCACGCTGCGGATTTCACCGTCGGGCAAGCTCACCTGCGGCTGATAGACGAGACGCAACTGCGTGTGCGGCTGTTCGTGCACGGCCACGCGCAACAGGCTCTCGAGTTCGTTGCGGCGTTTCGTCTGCGCGTCCATCTCGCTGCTGAAAAAGCGCAGGCCGCCGCCGTTTGCGATGGCGATGGACAGCGCCACGTTCGCGCGGCGCAGCAGCGTTTGCGGCGTGTTGCCGTGCGCGGGATAGCTTACCGCGCCGATGCTCGCGTCGAGCGTCACGGCGCTATGGTCGACGTCGGCCCATTGGGCGAGCCGCGTCTGCAGCCTGGACGCCAGCATGCGCGCCGCGTCGCCCGTCTCGTTGGTAACGATCACGAACTGGCTGCCGCCCAGGCAGGCCAGGACGTCTTCCGGACCGGCCGCCTCGCGCAGACGCTCCGCGGCAATGCGCAGTGCAAGCTCGGCCGCGGGCGGCCCGAAGGTGCTGCGCAGCCGGCGAAGGTGATCGAGCTCGATGAGCATCACGCTCAGGCCGGCTTGCTGGCGAGCGCACCGGTGAATCGCCAGCTCGAGCCGTTCGTTGAGCAGCGTCTGGTTGGGCAGGCGCGTGACCGGGTCGTGATGGGTGACATACCAAAGCCGTGATGCCACTTCGACGTGCTGCGAGAGATCGAGCACGATGCCGACCCAGCGCCGCTCGCCCGGCACATGCTCGACGCAGGACAAGGCCACGCGCACGGGCAGCCAGCTGCGCGTGCGCGTGAGCAGATGCCATTCGTCGTCGTAAGGCACCGGTTCGCCGGACGACAGGCTGGCCAGCGCGGGCAGGCGGCGGCGCGCCAGTTCGGACGGGTCGAGCAGCGACAGAAAGCTGCGCTTGCCCAGCAGGTCGCCGGGCGGGTGGCCCGTGAGTCTTGTGAACGCCGCGTTCGCGCGCTCGAGCATGCCGTCGTCGTTGCAGACGAACATGGCGTAGGGTGCGCTGTCGAGCGCGGCGCGACTCAATTCGGCTTGAACGTCGGGTGCCCGACGAGGCACGGGCTCGTTCATGCGCGCGCGCCCCGAAAGCCGCCCGCAGCGGGGTTTCGGCACGTCATGCAACACCTCCCTGGCGTCGCCCTGCTTATCTCGAAAATCGAGCGATCTGCGCGCTCGGTTTCTCTTGTTTTTCAAAAGGTTATGCGCACCATTGTGCCACGTCGGAAAGTGCTGTGGACAAGGGAAAACGCGGGGACGGGAGGGCTTTCCCAAACGTCTCGTCTCGCGCATGCTGTGCGTTGTTCCGACACACTGCGCGGCCTGTCGAAAATGATGGGGGAGTCGACCGCGGCGACGAGTCGTGCACGGAGCAATGGCGTCTTGGCGGCGGCTTGCCCATATGGCCGGCGAGCGAGCCCTTCGGTATGATGCGCCCTGACTCGAGCGGGGGCCCCGCGCAGTACCTCGGTCCGGCATGGCGGTGTGCACCCGGCAATATCGGCAATTTCGGCAAAGGAAAACAGCGTTGCATTGCGTCTGGACATCGGCGAGCAGCATGGCGGGACGTGACCGGCGGGAGCGCCGGCTGCGTCCCCGCGTGCGCGTGCGTCTCGCGCTCGCCTGCGTTGCGCTGTACACCGGAGCGCTGATTGCCGTCGGGCCAGCCGTGGCGCAGACGGCGCAGACGGCGCAGGCGGCAGTGTCGGGCGCGCCGGCCGCGCCGGCAGCGAATCTCACGCGCGAGGCCAACGTGCGGCAGGTGGTGCTCGGCATCATCAGCTACACCCGCTGGCCGACCGCTCCCGCCAAGGTTCGCCTTTGCGTGAGCGGCAGCACCGATTACGCACGCGAGCTGCTCGCAGGACCATTGCCCAGCACCGGCTTGCCGGTCGAAGCGCTGCGCATGTCGGTCGCCGACCCCGCGATGGCTTCGTCGTGCGACGCGTTGTATCTCGGCGCCCTGAGCGACACCGAACGCCGGCACGTGCTTGCCAGCATCGCCGGTCACCCCATGCTGACGATCAGCGAGCGCAATGACTCGTGCACACACGGCACGATGTTCTGCCTGAACGTCGATCCCGACCGGGTGACTTTCGACATCAACCTCGACACCGTCGCGCGCAGCGGCGTTCGTGTCCACCCCAACGTGCTGAAGCTGGCGCGAAAACCGGGGACACCATGACGACCCAACGCCCCCCAACCCCCACTCTGCCCCCCGGCCCCGGCGCTTCGATGGCCGGCCTTCTGACGCCGCTCGCCTCCGAGGCGCGGCCCGGCGCACCCGGTGTATCCAATGCGTCCGGCGCACCCGGTTCGGCCGGCGAGACGGCGTCCGCTGCCTCGAGCAGCGCGTCGCGCCAGGCCGCCACGCCGCCGCTCGACAGCCACGCGGCCATGCCGGGGGCGCCATCGCCGCGTCGCCGTCGCCGTCCTTCATTGCAAGGCGTGCTGCGACGCACGCACCTGCGCCTGGCCGTCTCCGCGGTGGTACTGGCCGCCGTCTCGCTCACGCTCGTGGCCTGGATCGCGCTGCGCGCCTACGCCGAGAACAATTTGTTGCTGCTCGGCCGCTCGCTCGCCTACACGGCCGAGGCGGCCGTGGTGTTCGGCGATCGCGTTGCCGCGCAGGAGGGCATTGCCGTCATCGCCAACGACGAAGACGTGGTGCAGGTGCGGGTTCTCGACGCCAACGGCGCGCAATTCGCCCTGTGGCGGCGACCGGACGGCGGCACGCTCGCACGCGTGGAACGAACCGTTGCCGACATTGCCCTGCCCGGACCGGTCACGCTGCCGATCCGCCACGACGGCAAGATCGTCGGCCAGATCGAAGTGCAGGGGCAGGGGCACCAGTTCTTCGTATTCCTATTGAGCGGCGTGGGTGGCGTACTCGCGTGTCTGCTGGTAACGTTCGCGGTGGCGAACGTGCTTGCCAAGCGGATGCACCGCGACATCGTCAAGCCGTTGCGTGCGCTGGCGGAAGTCGCGCATGCCGTGCGCCGCGAGCGTGCGTTCCATCAGCGCGTGGCGCCCACGCCGCTGGCCGAACTCAAGGAACTGGGCGACGACTTCAACGCCCTGCTCGACGAGTTCGAGGGGTGGCAGAACCATCTTCGGGCGCAAAACGCCACGCTCGCGCATCAGGCCAATCACGATCCGTTGACCGGATTGCCGAATCGCGGGTACTTCGAGGCGCGTCTTGCCCAGGCGCTGAGCGACGCCCATGAGCTCGGCACGCACGTCGCGCTGCTGTACCTCGACAGCGACCGGTTCAAGGAGATCAACGATCGGCTGGGCCACAATGCGGGCGATGCGGTGCTCGTGGCGATCGCCGAGCGTCTGCGCCAGCCGCTGCGCGAAGGCGATCTGGTGGCCCGGCTCGGCGGCGACGAGTTCGCCGTGATGCTGCCCGGCGTGCGCCAGACGTCGAACGCCGTGCGGCTCGCCCAAAGCCTGCTCGCGGCAATGGAAAAGCCGATCCCGCTGCCCGACGGCAGCGAGGTCACCACGTCGATGAGTATCGGCGTGGCGTTGTATCCGAATCACGCGACCGATGCGCCGGGACTGTTGCGCACGGCCGATGCCGCCATGTATCAGGCCAAGCGGGCCGGCGTCGGCACCTGGCACGTCGCAAAGCATCTCGCATGAACTGGCATGAACTCGCGTGACCTCGGTTGGCTCGCATGAGGCCTCGCGCGGCAGCCAGATCGAGTATCACCATAACCATAAATGACGACCGGATCACACATTGCAATGGGGACTTACCGTGGACTTCGCTGTTGACACTCACCGCCTGCATCGCACGCCAGCCGCGCGCGCTTTGCACCTTGTTATGAGCTTCGTGGTGCGCTTCCTGGTGCGCCTCGTGGTGCACGGCGTTGTGCCCGTCGTCGGCCGACTCGCCCGCCTGGGAGTCCGGGCACGCCGCTTCGTGGCACTTGCCTGCCTCGTGGGGCTCGGCGCACTGGCCGGTTGCCAGACCACTCCCGTCCACGGCCTGAGCGCCGAACAGATCGCCGCTCTCAAGGCGGAGGGCTTCGTCGAGACTGACGAGGGCTGGGAGTTCGGCATGGCCGACACCGTCCTGTTCGATACCGACAAGTTCGTGGTGCGCGATGCCGCGCGCCAGACCGTCACTCGCATCGGCCGCACGCTGGTGAAAGTCGGACTGAATGACGTGCGCGTGTACGGCTACACGGACTCCGTGGGCAGCGACGTCTACAATGAGCAGCTCTCGGCGCGTCGCGCCGAGGCCGTGGCCGAAGTGCTGGTCGACGCCGGCATGCGTCGCGCCGGAATCCAGACGATCGGTGCAGGCAAACGCAATCCGGTGGCCGATAACAGCACGCCGGCCGGACGCGCGCAGAATCGCCGCGTGGCGATCGTGATCTCGACGCGCTGACGTTCCGCCACCCACGGCCCGGCCCCGCTCGGCCCCGCCCCCTCCGCCCAGCCCGCGCGACACGGGGCAGCAACGGCGCGGCGGGTGCTTGCCGCAAGCTGCGATCAGGCACAATGTCGGCTGTCGCCGGAGGTTTTCGGCGCAACCGCCTCTTCTTGTCGCAATGCTCCCGACGGCCCCGACATTCCCGATGTCCTTGATTTCCCGGCTCTCCCCGCTCTCCTCGCTTTTCCGGCGCTGCCGGTTCTGCGCGGCCCTTGGCCAGCGGCCCTTGCGCCGCGCCCTGTCCCTGACACTGGCCTGGGTCCTGTGCGCGGCCGCGGCGGGCATGACGCCCGCGGCGCTCGCCGAGAATGCGCGCGTGGGCACGTGGGCCACGGCGCCGCAGGCCGTGGCGCAGCATCCGGCCGCCCCGTCGTTCAACCGGGCGCCGGCCGCGGGCGGTCGGACCGTGCGCCAGATCGTCTACCCGACGCTCTCAGGCAACGAGATGCGGGTGCGCCTGAGCAACGCCTACGGCACTCAGCCGCTCGTCATCGAGCGCGCGGGCGTGGCGCTGTCGTTGCGCGGCGCCGCCATCGACGCCGCGACGGCTCGGCCACTCACTTTCAACGGTCAACCGGTGGCCCGGATCGCGCCGGGGGCATCGATGGACAGCGATCCGCTGCCGTTCGCCGTGCGCGCCGGCGCCCCGCTTGCCATCAGCCTCTTCACTCGCGAGGCGCGCTCACCGACGACATGGCACAAGATCGCGCAGCAGAGCGCATTTCTGAGCGTCGCGGGCGACTTCGTCGACGAGGCGAAGGCATCGCGCTTCCCGACACGCTTTACCAACACGCTCTGGCTCGCGGGCGTGAGCGTGGTGCCCGACACGCCTGCGCAGGCCATCGTCGCGATCGGCGACTCGATCACCGACGGCATGCGCAGCACGCTCAACGCGAATCGCCGCTGGCCGGACGTGCTGGCCCGGCGCCTCGAAAGCGCGGGCCGTCGCGACGTCGCCGTGCTCAATCTGGGCATCAGCGGCAATCGCCTGCTGCACGACTCGGCCTGCTACGGCGAGCGCCTGGTCGCGCGCTTTCGGCGCGATGCGCTCGAGCAGCCCGGCGTGCGCACGGTGATCGTGCAGATCGGCATCAACGACATCAACTTCGGGTATGTGCCGCCGCACGCCGGGCTCGATTGCGACGTGCCGCACGTGATCGTCACCGCGCAGGAAATGATCGCGGGCTACCAGTCGCTGATCGCGGCGGCGCGCGCGCGCGGCATCCGGATCCTCGGGACGACCATTGCGCCGGGCAAGCTCCCGCCCGAGCGCGAAGCCGTGCGCGAGGCCGTCAATCAATGGGTGCGTGCCGGCGGCGCGTTCGACGGTGTGATCGACTTCGACGCGGCGCTGCGCGACCCGGCCCAGCCCACACGCATGCTGCCGCGCCTGGACAGCGGCGACGGCACGCATCCGAGCGACGCCGGTTACGCGGCGATGGCCGAGGCGGTGCCGCTGCCGCTCGTGCTCGGCGGGGCGAAATGATTCGCGTGCCCACGGCGTGAGCACGACGTGAGCACGACGCGGGCTCAGCGCTCGCGTCGCACACCGACCGTCACGCGCTCCAGGCGCGCGACCTCGGGCGAGCGCAGCCAGTCAGGATGCGCGAGGCAATGCCGGAACATGTCGGTGGCGTCGTCGCCCCAGTACAGTTGCCCGTCGTGAGCGAAGGTCGGCACACCGAAGACGCCCGACGCGATGGCGCGCTCGGTGTTCTCGCGCAGCGCGGCCTTCACTTCGGGCGCCTCCGCCCGCGCAATGGCATCGTCGCCCGACAGGCCCAGCCGCTCGCTCAACACCTGCCATTCGCCGGCGTCGGTGACGTCGCGCCCCTCGGCCCAGATGAAGCGGAAGATCGCTCGCACGACGTCGCGCGTGGCGCCCAGCGCGACGGCCAGCCGCAGCACGCGAATTGGATGAAATGGATGCACGGGCGGCATGCGATAGGGAATGCCGTCCTGCTCGGCGCGAAACTGCGCCATGCGGTAGGTGAAGAGGCGCTTGTACGGCGTCTCCGCCGGCCCCTGCGTCTGCAGGTGCGCGAGGATCGCGCCGAGTACGATCGGCTTGAGCTCGATGTCGAGGTCGGGCGGCAGCGTGTGGAACCGCTCGAACTGAAGATACGAGAACGGGGAGGCGAAATCGAAATACCACTGGGCGCGCAGTGGGACGTTGTCGGCGTTGTGGGCGGCTTGCGACATGGAACTGTCTCCTGAGGGGAATCCTGACGATTTCTTTTGCGGATCGGACACAGTGTAGCGGGCGATGCGCACCGGGGAGAGAGGACGAATTCAGTGTGTTACGGCAAGCGTCCTCGAGAGGATGCAAATTATCCAATTTCTGGATGTTTTGTATCCGATATAACGATTTTTATTATTGAAGCGGAGTTTTTAGACTTGCAGTCATTCCATCGGAGTGCCTGCCATGACAACCAAAACCCACACCGCCCGCCCTGGCGCGGCCAGTCGGCCCGACACGCTGGTGCCGGATCAGCACAATCCGTGGGCGGGTCTGCTGCTCTCGACCGCCATTGCGTTCGTCGCGTTGTTGCTCGGTCGCCAGATGCCGCTGGTGGGCGGCCCGGTGTTCGGCATCCTCCTCGGCATTCTCGTTCGCAATATCTTCTCGCCCGGTGCGCGCTACGAGGCCGGCATCAAATTCGCCTCGAAGTACGTGCTGCAATGGTCGATCATCGCGCTCGGCTTCGGTCTGAGCCTGTCGCAAGTGGCGCACACCGGGCTCGAGTCGCTGGCCGTGACGGCCGTCACGATCACCGCGGCCGGCCTGTCGGCGTGGGGGCTGGGACGTCTGCTGGGCGTGGGCGACAAACTCAGGCTGCTCATCGGCGTAGGAACGGCCATTTGCGGCGGCTCCGCCATCGCGGCCGTCACGCCGATCGTGAAGCCGGACGATCACGAGACCGCCTTCGCGATCTCGACCATCTTCCTGTTCAACATTGCAGCCGTACTGCTGTTCCCGATGCTCGGCCACATGCTCAATCTGTCGGATCTCGGCTTCGGCATGTGGGCGGGCACGGCCATCAACGACACGTCGTCGGTGGTCGCGGCTGGCTATAGCTACAGCAAGGCGGCCGGCGATTACGCGACCATCGTCAAGCTCACCCGCGCCACGCTGATCATTCCGATCTGCCTGACGCTGGCCGCGATCGTCGCTTACCGCGCCAAGCGCGCCGGCGCGGGCAATTTCAGCCTCGCCCGCATCTTCCCGTGGTTCATCCTGGGCTTTCTCATCGCCTCGGGCGTGCGCACCGCCGGGTTCGTGCCGGCTGCCCTGCAGCCGTGGATTCATGACGCCGCCGAGTTCCTGATCATCGTGGCGCTCACGGCCATCGGCCTGTCGTCGAACCTGCGCCGGATGGCGTCGACAGGCGTGCGGCCGATCCTGCTGGGGCTGGGCGTATGGGCCGCGGTGTCGGTGAGCAGCCTCGGCGTGCAACTCATGATGGGGCAGCTGTGATGCCGACCCGAGGGTAGATCCGGCGGGAAAGCCGGGCAGTCTCGCCTAGAATGCAATCACGGACGGCCGGCGGGCCTCCGTGACGCATTTTCGGGAGGCCAACATGGCAACCTCATTCGGTGAAATCTGGTACACGATCGGCGCGCTCGCGCTCATCGCCCTGCTGGCCGGAATGGTCTGGGAAGTCGGACGGTGGTGGACGCAACATCACGATCATCGTGCTGTGCAGCGTCTCGAGCACGCCTGGGCGAGGATTCGCCATCCACGCCGTTGACGTTCCCTGCGTTCCCTACGTGGCGACATTCCCGACATTCCGGACATTCCGGACATTTCCGCGATGCCGTGAAGCGAGACGGCTGAGGGGCAACTGAGGGGCAACTGAGGGGCGGCCGACCGCTGCCGGTCGGCGAACGGGGGACGCGGCGCGCGTCAGTCCAGTTCTAGGTGGTCGGGCACGTTGGCGTCCCAACGCGCGAGGTCTTCGAGCGGGTAGGGTTTGCTGCCGTGCAGCGCGCGCTTGATGCGGCTTTTGCCGCTCGGCTGGGGGACGTTGGGCAGCGCGTTGCCGGCCGGCGTGCCGGCCAGCTCGAGGTAGTCGCGCTTGAACTCGGCCTGCGTCATGCCCCATTTCATGAGGAATTCGCGGCTGCCGCGGTTTTTCACGACGCGGCCGGTGGAGCGGCAGCCAAAGTGATAGACCACGCTCTTGCCGACGATGCGGAACGTGCGGCAGCCGACCAGCCATAGCTTCATGAGGAAGTCGTCGTCGCTGCTCATGCCCGGGCCGAATTCGATGCTGTACCCCCCCACCAGATGCCACAGACTGCGACTCACGAGCGTGGGCTGCGTTGGTACGCCATTCACATCGCCGCGCCCGAGCGACGCGGCAAAGGCGAGCAGTCCTGCCTCGTCGAACGTTTCGACCGTCGTGCCGAAGTCCCGCGAGACCACCTGCTTGCTGACGCCGGCATTCGGCTCGATCATCACCGACGACAGGTAGTACACGGGCGTGTCGAGCGCGCGTGCGGCGTCTGTCAGCGCGGTGTCCCAGCCGGGGGTGACGAACATGTCGTCGTTCAGGAAGAGCAACTGATCGTGCGACGCGAGCGGTGCGAGCTGATTGAGCGCGAGGCATACCCCGACGTTGCCGCGGCTGTGCGTGTGGCGCAGCCCCTGCTCGCGCACCCAGTCGAGCGTGCCGTCGCTGCCGTCGTTCACATGAACGAGGATCTCGTGCGCCTCGCGCGAATGGCGGCGAACGCTATCGATGCACAGCTTGAGGAACGGCAGGTTGTTCCAGGTGGGGATCAGGATGCTCAGCATGCTCTGGTTCTAGCGTTGACGTGAGGCGGGCGGCGAGGCGTCGTCGGGGACGGCGGGACAGGCGAATGCTGCGAATAATGCCAGCATCGTCGCGTAAAAGGCCACCGTCACCTTTAGATTGAACGTCTCGACGGTCAACCCGAAGATGGCGAAGGCGGCGGCGGTCATCAGCCCCATGAGCGCCGCTCGGTGGGCTCGCGGGCTGTGGGTGAGCCTGGCCGCACGGATGAAGAAGCAGGCCGGGCCGACATAGACGGCAAGGATCGCCAGCAGGCCGGGCAGTCCGTAGTCGACGAAATACGCCAGCACCTGATTGTGGACTTCGCCCATGCCGTAGTCGGCCGCAGTGGGCGTGAGCACGCCTTCCTTGGCCATCGTGGGCATGGCGTCGCGATAGCCATGAGCGCCGAGGCCGAGGATCGGATGGTCCGCAATGAGCTGGCCGGCGGCCTTCCACAATTCGAGTCGAATGCCGGTAGACGTATCCGGATGCCCCGCGGACAGGCTGGTGAGGTCGGTCTGGACGGAGACAAACCGCTCGCGAACAGTCCGCGACGTGAAAGCGCTCGCGAGCAGAACGATGGCGACAGCGGCGATCGTCACCCGGCGCGCCATGCTCATCGGATGCCTGCGCCACAGCAGCCAAACCACGAGCAGGCAGGGCAAGGCGATCCATCCGCCTCGCGATTGACTTGCCACGGAGGCATAGCAACCGGCAGCGCCACCGAGGAGCTTGAACGCCACGGTCCAAGGCCTGTCATGGGAGAGCCAGTGAATCGATACTACCGAGAGGATGCCGAGCAATAGCGCGATGTCGCCGAAGTGAATCGGATTCAGGAACGTGCTTCCGGCGCGCGGTGCGAGAAGGTCGGCCGTCGAATACAACGCCATGGCCGCCGCACTGACGGCACCCACGCCGAACGTGAGATCGACCCACTTGGGTATGGCGTCGACGAGCCGGCGCAGTCCGAAAAATACGATGACGGCAAGCAGGAAACGAACGGGAGAATCAAGGGTATTCGAGACGACTTTTCCGTGGAGTGTCTCGGTCAGCAGGACGCCGAAAAACGGCAAGACCAGCGAAATGACGAGCACGCGAACGCCAAGGTCGGCGCTGACGAGCGTTCGGATCTCACCCCATCGACGGTCCGCCCACAGCACGGCGGCCGCCAGCGCCACGGTCAGAAACATCACCGTGTTTCCTCCGCGCGGCACAACCAGCGCGGCGGCGGGAAATAACAGGATCAGCGTGCCGAAAATACTGGCGATGAGGTGCCGGTTCAGACATCGAACCGGCGCGGGAAACTTGCTCATTGGGCGAGGTGCAAACTTCGTAATTTACTTTGCACGAAGTATGCCAGAAATGCCTCACTCGCCGCGCTTTTGTGAATCTTCGGCAACAACGCCGCTTGCGCCGCGCGCCAGGGCCGGCTAGAGATTCATCGCCCCCAGCACGCCGCACAGATGCAGTGCCACGTGAGTCCACGCCGCCTCGTCATACGAATCGCTTTCTCTTGCCTGTCGTTGCGCTGCGTGAAACGACCGCCAGAGTGCCGCGGCGCTCGACGGTGTACCGCCCGCGAGCCGGTACTGGCGCTGCAGCGCTTCGGCAAGCCAAGGCTGGTCGTGAGCGCACGCTTCGGCATAGGCCTCGACCGCGACACGCGCATAGGGGTCGCTCGTGGGATCGAGCACGACTTCCTGGCGCGTGGCCGCATGCGCCAGGACGGATCGGGCGTGGCGTTCGACGCCGAGGGGGAGGTGGTGAGGTTTCATCGGTCTCGTCTTTTGGGGGCGCACGCTGCGCGCCAGGGCCGCTGGCGCGAGCGACGCCGGTGTGGACTCACTCGTTTTCCATGTCGCGGATGAACAGCATTGCCGCGTGTTTGGCCTGATCGATGCTGGAGAATGTGCGGCCGTCCATCGGCCAAATGTCCACGAGCACCGCGTAGCTGCCGGGCTGGTCGGCCTGCATGATGCGGATGTAGTGCTGCCGGAACACGCAGCGCGCGAGTTCCACTGTCGGATGCGGTCGGCGGAAATGGGCGGTTGCCATGACGGTCTCCAAGGATTCGGCCCTCCGGCCTCGACGGGGCCGTTGGCCAAGTATTTGCAAATCCCGTGCCAGAGCGTTCGGCACGCTCAACCGCTTGATTTCTAAGGAGTTGGCGCATGGCGTCGAAGGAGTGGGCGGGCGAAAACGTTACGGAAACGAAACATCGCGAAACATCGCGGGAGCGTCCGGACGTAACAGCGTGACCGCTCACCCATACGCTGCAAGCGCGGGGTTGCGTTTTTCGTTCCCGCTAGAATGGACGACTCCCGGGCATGCTCCGCTGTTATCCCGCATGAATCTGCGCTTTCTCGAAACCTTCGTCTGGCTCGCCAAGCTTCGCAATTTCCGGCTGACGGCCGAGCGTCTGCACACCACGCAGGCGGGGGTGTCCAGTCGCATCGCGTCGCTCGAGCAGAGTTTCGGGGTGCGCCTGTTCGATCGCAGCGCCCGCGAGGTGACGCTTACCGCGGCGGGGCAAAAAGCGCTGGCGTATGCCGAGCGCATCGTGATGCTCGGCCAGGAGATGAAGCGCGAACTGAGCGACCCGGACATGCCGCCGGGCGTGCTCAAGATCGGCGTGGTCGAGTCGATCGTGCATAGTTGGTTTCCTGATCTGGCCGCTCGCATTCACCGTGAATATCCGCAACTCGAGATCGAAGTCACCAGCGAGACGACCATCAACCTGTGCAAGCAACTCGAAGCCGGCTCGCTCGACCTCGTGTTGCAGACGGACATACAGAACGGCACAGGAATCGAAAACGTGGTGCTCGCGGAATTTCCGATGCGCTGGGTGGCGAGCCCCAAGCTGAATCTCGAAGGCGAGACGCTGGACGTGGCAGACCTGGCGGCTTATCCGCTGGTCAGCTTCTCGCGCCATTCCGGCCCGCACAAGACCCTCGAGCGCATGTTCTCGGTCGCCGCCGAACGGCCCGTGCGCGTCAATTGCATGACCTCGGTCGCGGCGATCATCCGCCTCGTGGCCGATGGCTTCGGCGTCGCCATCCTGCCGCCGGCCATCATCCAGCGCGAACTCGGCGAGCATAGCCTGCACCTGCTGCGCGTGAATGCGAACTTCCCCAATCTGCCGCTCGTCGGCTCGTTTCGCACCGGCGCCTTGCTCGCCGAGAACGTTGCACGCCTTGCGCAACGCACCGCCAGCGAGTTCGCGCTCAATATGGGCCCGGACATTGCGATTCCGCCCGCGGCGGCCATGACCGCGCCCGCGTGGGGTGACGGCGAGTCCTGAGCGGCCCGACGTATTTCCGCGCCACGGCGTCGCGCAATCCCGCCCGCGCCGGGCCCAATACGGTCGTTGAGCCTGTCATGCAAGGGTTTTGCGGCAGTCATAAGAATTTGCTGTCGCGGCGAATTTGATTTCTTGTTGGACGCGTTTTCCCTCGTTTTGCACACTCGCCCGGACGGCCGAGCCTCGCGCCTTGAGCGCCGGCCGGTCTCCCGATTGTTCGAAACCGATGGACTGCTCATGACTGCAACCCTCCCGCGCGCCCAACTCTGTATCTGGACGAATATCGATCCGGCCTTCGAAGCCGATTTCAATCGCTGGTACGACCGCGAACACATGCAGGAACGTGTGGCGATTCCCGGCTTCCGGTTCGCCCGTCGTTTCAAGGCGCTGCACGACACGGCGCGTCCGTACCTCGCGCTCTACTGCACGCAGGACGCCGGCGTCTTCACCAGCGAGCCGTACACGCGCGCCTTCACGCATCAGACGGAATGGTCGCTGCGCAACTTCTCGCGCATGCGGCACACGCAGCGCCGCGTCGGCACGCTCGACGTGGAAGCCGGCGAAGGGCAGGGCGGCATGCTGGCTGCCTTCGTGCTGCCGGAGACGACCGTGCAGCAGGCGCGCCCGCGCCTCGACGCTCAGCTCGCGGAAATCGCGCAGACCGACGCAGTCGTGCGCGCCACCCTGCAAGTGACGGTGCCCGCGCTGTCGGTCTCTCTCACGGCAGCGGATGCTCTCCCGCCCTCTGCCGACGCCGTGGTGCTCATCGAGGGGACGGACCCCGACGCCGTGCGCACGGCTGCCGAAGCGCTTGCCGCGGCGCATGGCGTGCCGGCTGCGGAAGTGACCCGCTTCGCAATGCTGTGGCGTCTTGGCGCCAACGGCGACTGACCCCGGTCCTCGCCCCGTTCCCCCGTTCCCCCGTTCTGCGTTCTTCCCTTCCCCCGGAACTCACGGACTCACTGGAGACATCCATGACGACCTATTCCAATACGCGCGCCACCGCCGCCACCGCCGCCACCGCCGCCACCGCCGCCACCGCCGCCACCGCCGCCACCGCGCACGCGCAGCGCTCGAAGAAAGGGCGCCTAGCCACGGCCAGCATGGTCGGCACCACGCTCGAGTGGTACGACTTCACCGTCTACAACACACTCGCCGCGCTGGTGTTCAACCGCCTGTTCTTCCCGTCGGTCGACCCGCTGGCCGGCACGATCCTGGCGCTCTCGACATACGCCGTCGGCTACGTCTCGCGCCCGCTCGGCGGCTTCGTGTTCGGCAACCTGGGCGACAAGATCGGCAGGCGCGCCGTGCTCGTGCTGACGCTCGTGGTCATGGGCGTGACCACGGGCCTCATGGGGCTGCTGCCGACGTATGCGGCCATCGGCATCTGGAGTCCGGTGCTGCTCGTGGCGCTGCGGTTCGTGCAGGGCGTTGCCCTCGGCGGCGAATGGGCCGGTGCGGTACTGCTCTCGGTCGAGCACGGCGATCAGCGCAAGCGCGGCCTGAATGCGTCGTGGACGCAGGTCGGCCCGTCTTTCGGCACGCTGCTCGCCACGGGCCTCATCGCGCTCATCACGCTGTCGATTTCGCCCGACGACTTCCTGTCGTGGGGCTGGCGCGTGCCGTTCCTGTTGAGCCTCGTGCTCGTGGCGTTCGGTCTGTGGGTGCGACGCGGCGTCGAGGAAACGCCCCTGTTCGAAGAGATGGCGCACTCGGATCGTCAGGCGCAAATGCCGATCGCCGACGTGTTCCGTTCGCACTGGCGCCACCTGCTGATCGCCGGCGGCTCGCGTATCGGCTCGGACGTGCTCTATGCGTTGATGGTGGTATTCACGCTGACTTACGTGACGGGCACGCTGCATCTGTCGCGTCCGCTGGCGCTCACCGCCGTGCTCGTCGGTACTGCGTTCAACGCGCTGACCGTGCCGCTGTTCGGCGCGCTTTCCGACAAGCTTGGTCGCCGGCCGGTGTATGGCTTCGGCGTACTGTGCGCGGCGATCTGGGCCTATGGATTCTTCGTGCTGCTCGACACGTTGAACCCGGCGCTGATCGTGCTGTCGGTGGTCATCGGTCTGGTGATCCACGCGATCATGTACGGGCCGCAGGCCGCTTTCGTCACGGAGCAGTTCCCGACGCGTGTGCGCTATGCCGGATCGTCGCTGGCCTACACGCTCGCCGGCATACTCGGCGGCGGCTTCGCGCCGCTCATCATCGTGAGTCTGTACAAGGAATACGGCACGACGGTGTCCGTGTCGCTGTACGTGACGGCTGCGCTGGCCGTCACGGCGATTGCGCTCGTCGCCGCACGCGAGACGGCGCACGAGCCGCTCAGGGACTGACTATTCCGGCGTCGACCAGACGACGTTCGCGCCCACGGAGCAGAGGTTTTCCACGAAGTGTGGGTGCGCACGTCGGATTGGCTGCGCGTTCTTGATCGTCGACTGGCCTTCGATGCTGGCCGCCACCATCAGCAACGCGATCGCCACGCGAATGATGTACGGGCTCTCCACCACGGCCGGCGTGAGCGGCACGCCGCCGAAGGTGATGAGGCGATGCGGATCCGACTGGAAGACATGCG
Source organism: Pandoraea nosoerga (assembly GCF_902459585.1). Classification (GTDB taxonomy): domain Bacteria; phylum Pseudomonadota; class Gammaproteobacteria; order Burkholderiales; family Burkholderiaceae; genus Pandoraea; species Pandoraea nosoerga. Next base: position 108,728 of record NZ_CABPSC010000003.1, on the reverse strand, counting down.
CGCCGAATTTCGACAGTTCGGTCGACCAGCCCATGGCGCCGTCGTACACCTTGTTCCAGAACATGGCGCTGCCTTCGGCCTTCACGCCCAGCGCAATGAAGATCGGCAGCAGATCGACCGGGAAGTACGGCCATGGCGCCGCTTCGACCTTCGTCAGAATGTTCTGCGTGAACGGCGCCTGCACCTTGAGCTTGCCCTGCGCCGTGGCGGTGGACCAGCCGTCGCGGTGTTCGACCTTCACGCCGAACTTGGCGAACGTGCGGTCGATGAGCGGGAACTGCTCGGGCGCCGTGTTCTTGACCGTGATTTCGCCCCCGGTGATGGCGCCGAGCGCGAGAAACGTCGTGATCTCGTGGAAGTCCTCTGCGAAGCGGAATTCGCCGCCGCCGAAGCGTGTCACGCCCTCGATGGCGAGCTGCGACGTGCCAATGCCTTCGATGGGGACGCCGAGCATCTGCATGAAGCGGCAGAACTCCTGCACGTGCGGCTCGGAGGCGGCGTTGTTGAGTTGCGAGCGGCCGTTGGCGCTCGCCGCGCACAGCACGAAGTTCTCCGTGGTGGTCACCGACGCGTAGTCGAGCCAGTGGTGGATGGCGGGACGCGCGTCGTCGGCATGGATGAGCAGCGAGCCTTCGGTGCGCTCCACGCGTCCGCCGAAATGGCGCAGCACTTCGATGTGCGGGTCGATCTCACGCACGCCGAGCGTGCAGCCCTTGATGTTGTCCTCGATGCGCGCCACGCCGAAACGCGCGAGCAGCGGCGGCACCAGCATGATCGACGAGCGCATCTCTTCCGGCAGATGGTCGGTGCGCGGGTCGAATTTGGTGTTGCGATGGTGGAGCTCGAGCGTGCCGGTGTCGAAATCGACGCTCACGTCGCTGCCGAGCTGGCGAAAGATGTCGAGGATCTTGCGAACGTCGGTGATCTCGGGCACGCCGATGAGGCGCACCGGCTGGTCGGTGAGCAGCGTGGCGCACAGCACCGGGAGAACGGCATTCTTGTTGGCGGAGGGGGTGATGCGGCCGCGTAGCGGCTGGCCGCCGTGGACTACCAGATGGGACATGGGCTTCCTTCGGGCTTCATGCGTCAGGCGAGGGGGATCGGGCGTGGCGCCCGTCGCAAACAGGCGAAATATACCCCGATTGTGCAATGCGTGCGATGCGACCCCTGAGCCGTGGCGGGAATGCCGCGTCGGCTTGACGCGCGACGCATTCACACCACGCATTCACACACAACGGATTCGCGCGCGGCGGGCTCATGCGCGCGGCGCGCCTGTCGCGAACGCTTCGGCGAAGATGGCGCGAAAGTCGGGCGTCTCCGCGGCGGCGGCCCGCTTGAGCACGCGAGCTTCGAGCTCGTCGAGATGCGCGGTGGCAAGCGCTGTGGCGGCCGGTGTACGGCCCTCGCGCAACTGGCCCACGAGCCGGGCGTGCTCGGTCGGCGCGCAATGCATGAATTCGGCCGGATCGTACAGCGCCTTGTAGAGCTCGGTCTTGGCGACGAGCGCACGCGCGAAGGCATCGAGCTCGGCGCTGTCGGCCATGCCGATCAGTTTGAGATGGAACTCGCCCGCGAGCTGGATGGACCGCTCGTGCGTGCCGTCGGCATGCGAGCGCGCTTCCGTGGCGACGTGATCGTCCAGAATGGCGAGCTGGTCTGCGCTCAGGCGGCCGCAAATGCTGGCGATCACGCCAGTCTCGAGCACGCGTCGCGCCCGGTATGTCTGGCGGATGTCGTCGAGCGAGGGTTGCGGCACGAAGGCCCCGCGGTTGGGCTCGAGCACGAGCTTGCCCTCGAAGCCCAGTCTGGCGAGCACCTTGCGCACCGCGCCGCGGGTGCAGTCGAACGCCTGTGCGAGATTGCGCTCGCGCAGCGGCATGCCGGGGCGCAGCTTGCCGGAGAGCAGCGCCCGCGAGATGGCGGCGTAGACGCGCGCCTCGATCTGCTGGCCGGCGCTGCCCGGCGCGACGTCGCCCCGCTCGGGGCGCGCCGGCCCGGGATCTGCGCCGGACGGGGTGCCGGCGGGGAAAGCGTCGTGCGACGACGCCGGTGCTGCGGTGCGGCTCAAGCCTGACCTCCCTGAAAATCGTTCACCCCGCGAAACCCGGGCAGCGGGGCGCTCAAGCGCCGTTCGCTCGCCACCAGTCTGGCCGGCGCCGGACGGCGTCTCGTGCCGTTTCACATGGGCGTGGGGCGCATTGTACCCGTCCGAGGCGGCAGCCTTCGAATCGCGCCTTCGCCTTGTTTTCGTCTCGCTTTTGTCCCGATTGGCTTCAATTCGTCCCGCCAATCTCCCGGCCACGCTTTCATCACTCTCCCCGTTCTTTCTTTTTTTCCCGCTCTTCCTTCCCGCGCTCTCCTTCCCGCGCTCTCCTTCCCGCGCTCTCCTTCCCGTTAACTCTCGGTTAACCCTCGGTTTTCCTCCCTCCCGGCACACCGGCCTTGCATTCCGGCAAATCGTTACCGATAATGGTCAACAAAAATGGTTAACCATTTTGTTGTGTTTGGTTGATGATATGGCAATTCGACGCGACTTGTCAGCCACACCGGGCGCTCGCGAAGTGGACGAAGCCATGGCCGCGCCGCCCCCGCCGTGATACCGGTGGGGGCGGCGCCTTTTGAATTCCTTGGGGCTGGAGACGTCATGAAACCCGTACATTGCCTGGCCGCGCTGCCTGTCGCGGCCTTCTACGGCGGCGGTTGGCTCGCCGAACACGTCGGCACCCGGCTTGCCGGGCTGCCGTTCCTGATGACCTGGAACATCACCTGGTTGCTGCTGACCTCGCTTGTCATGGTGGTGATGTTCCGCTTCGACGGTTCGCGCGACGCGCCGCGCGCCGACCACCGCGACGGGGGCGCATCATGAATGCCGCGCTCGCCGTGATTGCGGCATTTCTGGCATTCGCGCTCTTCGTCGGGCTGCGCGCGCGTCGCGGGCGCACGATGAGTCTCGAGCAATGGGCTGTGGGCGGCCGCGGCTTCGGCACGCTGCTCGTCTTTCTCCTGATGGCCGGGGAGGCCTTTTCGACGTTCACGTTTCTGGGCGCGAGCGGCTGGGCCTACAGCAAGGGGCCGCCCGCGTTCTACATCCTCGCCTACGGTGCGCTCGCCTATCTGCTGGGCTACTGGATGCTCCCGGCGGCATGGCGTCATGCCACGCGCCACGGTTGCGTGTCGTTCTCCGATTTCTTCGCTACGGCGTACCGCTCGCGGGCGATGGGCGTAATCGTCTCGGTGGTGGCCGTGCTGGGCATGAGCGCGTTGCTGATCATCCAGTTGCGCGGGCTGGGCATCATCGTCTCCGAGGCGTCCTACGGCACGATTTCGCCAGCCCTGGCGATCTGGTGCGGGGCGATCGCGATGGTGCTCTACATCACCGTCTCGGGCATCCACGGCTCGGCGAGCATTGCGATCTACAAGGACATCCTGATTCTCGTGATTGCGGCTTTCCTCGGCATCTATTTGCCGCTGCACTACTACGGCGGCTTCGGCGAGATGTTCGATCGCATCGAAGCGGCGCGCCCGGGCTTCCTGCAGATGCCCACGAGCGGGCTGACGCTGTCCTGGTACAACTCGACGATCCTGCTCACGTCGCTCGGCTATTACCTGTACCCGTATGTCTTCACGTCGGTGTACGCGGCCAAGACCGAGAGCGCGGTGCGCAAGAACACGATTCTGATGCCGCTCTATCAGATGGTCATCGCCTTCATGTTCTTCGTGGGCTTCGCGGCGATTCTGCAAGTGCCGGGACTCGCGGGCGCCGACTCGGACCTCGCGCTGCTGCGCATCGTCAAGCAGACGTTCTCGCCGTGGTTCGTGGGCGTGATCGGCGGCGTCGGGGTGTTGACCGCGCTCGTGCCGGGTTCGATGATCCTGCTCAACGCGTCCACGCTGATCGCCAAGAACATCTACCGCGACGGCTTTGCGCCGCAGGCGAGCGATGCGTTCGTCGGCAAGCTGGCCAAGCGCGTGCTGCCGCTGTTCGGGCTGGTCGCCGTGTTCTTCGTGCTGCGCGGCGGGGCGACGTTCGTGGCGCTGGCGCTGTTCGCCTCGAGCCTGCTCACGCAGTTGTTCCCGTCGTTCGTGGCGAGCCTGCTGCCGCGTCCGTTCGGCAACAAGTACGGCGCGTTTGCCGGCATCGGCGCGGGGGCCGTCGTACTGCTGGCGGCAGTCGGCTTCGACGTCAACCTGCGCACGCTCTTGCCGGGCGCGTCGGCCACGCTCGCGTCGATCAACATGGGATTGGTGGCGCTTGCGGTCAATGGCGCGACCTTCGTGCTGGTGAGCCTGCTCACGCGCTCGCGCAACGTCGCCGCGTCGCTGGCGCAGGGCGCCTGAGGCGCCCCGGCCGCTTGACCGGCATGGCAGCTCGCCGCGCGCCCGTGCGGCGTTCTGCCTTTTCCGTTGCATTCATCGCTGCACATTGAAATTGAGGAACGCATGACAACACTGGACATTCGCAATGCACGCGCGCTCGACGGCACGCCGGTGGACGTGCGCGTCGCGCAGGGGCGCATCGTCGCGCTGGGCGCCTCGCTGCCCGCGACGAAGGACGCCGCGGCTAGGCGGATCGACGCGCGCGGCGCGCTGCTACTGCCGGGTCTCGTGGAGTCGCACACCCATCTGGACAAGACGGTGTGGGGCATGCCGTGGTACGTGAACGCGTGCGGCACGCGGCTCGTCGATCGCATCGACAACGAGCGCCAGTGGCGCGCGCAAAGCGGACACGATGCCGGTGCGGCGTCGCTCGCGCTGGCGCGCGCGTTCCTCGCCGCGGGCACCACGCGCTTGCGCACGCACGTCGATATCGACACCGACGCCGGCCTGCGCCATCTCGATGGGGTGCTCGCCACGCGCGACACGCTGGCCGATACGCTCGACATGCAGATCGTGGCGTTCCCGCAATCGGGCGTGCTCGACCGCGCCGGCACCCTCGAGCTGCTCGACGCGGCGCTCTCCCGCGGCGCCGACGTGCTCGGCTGGCTCGATCCGTGCGCGATCGACCGTGACCCGAAGGCGTCGCTCGATGCGATGTTCGCGCTCGCCGACAAGCATGGTTGCCCGGTCGACATCCATCTGCACGAGCCGGGCGAGATGGGCGTGTTCACGTTCGAGCTCATGCTCGAGCGCATTGCGGCGCTGGGCATGCAGGGCAAGGTCGTGGTGTCGCATGCGTTCTGTCTGGGCGAGCTCGATGCGGCGCGCGCGCAGGCCCTGCTCGCGCGTCTTGCGCAGGCGGGCGTGGCGCTCGTTACCACGGCGCCGCCGTCGCGCACGGTGCCGCCGCTGCTGGCATGCCGGCGTGCGGGCGTGGCGCTCGCCGGCGGCAACGACGGCATTCGCGATACGTGGACGCCTTACGGCTCGCCCGACATGCTCGAGCGCGCCATGATGATCGGACTGCGCTACAACCTGCGCCGCGACGACGAACTCGAGCAGATCGCGCTCGATTGCGTGACGCACCAGGGCGCGGCGGTCTGCGGTTTCGAGCACTACGGCCTGCAAGTCGGAGCGCGCGCCGACCTCGTGCTCGTGGACGCCGTCAATGCCGCGCAGGCTGTCGTGACGCGCGCGCCGCGGCGCTGGGTGGTGGCCAATGGTCGCGTCGTGGTGAGCGACGGTGTGCCGGCATGACGCTCTGGCTGGCCATCGTTGCGGTCGGGCTGACGCTCCGGCCCACGCTCACGTCCGTCAGCCCGCTGCTGCCGCAGATCCGCGAGGCGACCGGGATGACATATCCCGTGGCGGCGTTGCTGACGTCGCTGCCCGTGCTGGCCATGGGGGCGGGGGCGTTCGCCGCGAGCGGGCTCACTCGCCGGTTCGGCGAGCGCCGCGGCGTGCTGCTGGGCCTCGCGGCGCTGGCGTTGGCGTGCGGCCTGCGCTTCGTCGCCGACGACACCGCGACGATGATCGGCACCGCGCTGGCTTCCGGTGTCGGCATCGCGATCATCCAGGCGTTGCTGCCGGGTGTGGTGAAAGCGAACTTCAGCGCGGCGCGCATGACATCGATGATGGGGCTGTACTCGGCGGCGCTGATGGGCGGCGGAGGACTCGGCGCCGCGGTGAGTCCCTGGGTCGCCGCGCGGACGGACGACTGGCGCGCCGGGCTGGGCGTGTGGCTCGCGGTGGTAGGCGCGGCCGCGCTGGCGTGGTGGCGTGCGCCGCTCTCGCCGCTCTCGCCGCTCCGGTCGCTCTCGCCGATGGCGGCGCCGCCGCGCGCACCGACGCCTTCCACGGCGGAGGATCTGCGCGCCGCCTGCCGCGATGCGAGCGAGCGCACCGAGGGCGGTGCGCCTTCGATGCTCGCGTTGCTGCGCAAGCACCGGGCATGGACGCTCGCGGTGTATTTCGGGCTCATCAACTGCACGTACACGACGATGGTCGCGTGGCTGCCGCCGTTCTATCAGCAGCGCGGCATGAGCGCAACGCACAGCGGTGCGTTGCTCGCGTGGCTCACGGCATGTCAGGTCGTCGCGGCGCTGCTGCTGCCGTGGCTGGCGCGGCGCAGTGTCGACCGCCGCCGTTGGCTGGCGCTCGCGCTCGCCGCGACACTGGCCGGCGTGGTCGGCCTCGTGGTCGCGCCGCAGGCGGCCGCGTGGTGGTGGATCGGCGGCATCGGCTTCGGACTGGGCGGCACGTTTTCGCTGGGACTGGTGCTGGCGCTCGACCATCATGCGCAACCGCGTCACGCGGCGGCGCTGGCGGCCTTCATGCAGGGCGTGGGCTTTTGCATTGCGGCCGTGGCGCCGTTCGCGGCCGGCGCGGCGCGAGCGGCGACGGGCAGTTTTCTCCCGGCATGGATCGGGCTGATCGTGCTCAACGTGGCGCTGCTCGTGCTGACCTGGCGCTTCGATCCGGCGGGATATGCGTCGGCGCTCGGACTGTCGCGCGACACACGCGGTGCGCGTCCTCGGCGCGCCTGACGTGTGCGCGGCCCGTGGCGCGCGTTGCGCCCGCGAGACAGGTGTCGTCGATGCAAAAATCATGCGAGTTCCTTCGCAATCCGCGCTAAGATGATCCATCGTGTGATGTCGCAGCGGGACTTCGGCGCGAGACCGGTCCCTGGCCATCAGGCCGACTTGGCTGCAGGCCGCCAGATACCAAGGGAGAACGGATGCTCGGACTGTCGCGCAGGGCCGTGGGACGATCGATCGGGACGAAGCTCGTCGCGCTCGGCGCCTGCAGCCCCGGCGCGATCAGGCTCGCCTGCCTCGCGGCACTGATCCTCCTGACGCCGCCCGCCTCGGCTGCCGACACAGCCTTGCCCGGTACGCCCGCGCGGAATCCGGCGGCCGCCGCACCTTCCGCGCCTTCCGGGGCATCGGCTGCACCGGCCATCTCCTCACCCAACGCTTCGCCGCGACCGCCAACCGGCGCCGATCAACGTGTGCTGCGCAGCGACGGCGGCTACGTCAATCTCCATGTTTTTCGGCCGCCGTCGGCCTGCCATGGCGTGGCGGTGCTCAGCCCCGGCGCGGGCGACGACCGCGACGCGCTCGCGTGGCTGGGCCGCGCGCTCTCGCAATACGGTTGGCTGACCGTGACGATGGCGCACAAGGAAAGCGGCCGTGACTCGTTACGCGACCGTGTGCGCAACGGCGGGCTGCGCGATGGTTTGCTGGCACTCACTACGGACCCCGAAGCGTATGACGAGCGGCTGGAAGACACGGGCGCTGCGCTGCGCTGGGCGCGAACGCAGTGCCGTTCGGGACCGGCGGTCTTCGCCGGTCATTCGATGGGGGCGGCGACGGTCATGATCGAGGCGGGCGCGAAGAACAAGCTCGGGCTCGACAGCGACGATCGCTTCGAGGGCTATATCGCGTTCTCGCCCCAGGGTCCGGGCCCGGTCTTTCCGTCCGGGGCGTGGCACGGCATTCAAAAACCCGTGCTGCTCGTGACCGGCACGCGCGACGCGCCGCTCGATGGCAAATGGCAGACGCGCACCGTCCCATACGCCGATCTGCCGGCCGGTTGCCACTGGCTCGCGGTGGTCGATGGCGCGACACACTTCAATTTCGCCGGCTTCGGTTACGGGCATGGCGACGTCGAAGCCAAGGTACTGCCGCTGATCCAGCACTTTGTCGAGAACGTGCGCGGCCATCGATGCAGCGTGCCCACGCCCGCGCCCGGCGTGAAGCTCGACGCGAAGTAGCGGCCATGGCGCAAAGGGATCTCACGCGCGGCCCGATCGGCAGGACCCTGTTCTGGTTCTCGCTGCCCGTGCTCGGCAGCAACGTGCTGCAGTCGCTCAATGCCTCGATCAACGCCATGTGGATCGGCCACTTCCTCGGTGAGTCGGCGCTGACTGCGGCGTCGAACGCCAACATCCTGCTGTTCTTCCTGCTGGGCGTGGTCTTCGGCATCAGCATGGCCAACACCATCCTCATCGGCCAGTCCATCGGCGCGAAGAACCACGTGCTCACGCAGCGCATCGTCGGCACGAGCGCCTCGTTCTTCGTGCTGATGTCGCTGGCGGTGGCCGTATTCGGCTATGTCTTCACGCCGGAGCTGCTCGATGCGCTCGGCACCCCGGGCGATGCGCGCGCGTTCGCCGTCTCGTACCTGCGCATCATCTTCGTGGCCTTGCCGGTGATGTACTTCTACAACTTCGTGATGATGGCGTTGCGCGGGGCGGGCGACGCGCGCACGCCGTTTCGCTTCATGCTGCTCTCGGTGGGCCTCGACATCGCGCTCAACCCGCTCTTCATCTTCGGGTGGGGACCGGTGCCCCCATTCGGCATTGCGGGCTCGGCGGGCGCCACGCTCGTCGCGCAGACGCTGAGCCTCGCCGCGCTGATGTATACCCTTTACCGGCGGCGCGATCCGCTGTGGTTGCAGCGCAAGGACTGGCGCTATCTGCGCATCGACGCCGGGCTGTTGCGGCTCATCGTGGTGAAGGGCCTGCCGATGGGCTTGCAGATGGTGGTGATCTCGTCGTCTGCGATGGTGATGATGGGCTTCGTCAACGGCTACGGGTCGCAGACGACGGCCGCCTACGGGGTGGCGTCGCAGTTGTGGACTTACGTGCAGATGCCGGCGCTGGCCATCGGCGCGGGCGTGTCGTCGATGACGGCACAGAACGTGGGGGCGGGACTGTGGGAGCGCGTCTCACGGATCGGACGCGTGGGCGTGGGGCTGAACTTCGTCATGACCGGTGTGCTGGTCGCGGCGATTCTGCTCTTCAACCGGCAGTTCATGAATGCGTTTCTGCCCGGCGACGGCTTTGCCATCTCGCAGGCGCAACACATCAACACCGTGGTGGCGTGGTCATTTGTGCTGTTCGGCGTGACCATCGTGCTCTTTGGCGTGGTGCGCGCGACGGGCGCGGTCACGGCGCCGCTCGTGATCCTGTTCGTGTCGCAATGGGTGATCCGGCTGCCGTTCGCGTGGCAAATGCAAAAAACGTGGGGCGCCGAGGCGATCTGGTGGAGCTTCCCGCTTGGCTTCGCCGTGTCGCTCGTGATGGCGCTCGCGTACTACCGCTGGGGTAAATGGCGCGGCGTGCGAATGCTCTCGGCGGGCGGCCGACCGCCTGTGGCGCCGGTCGAGGATGCCGCCAGCGCACCTGCCGGCCCGCCGCCCGCGCCATTGCCGCCGGAACCGGGGGCAACGGCGACAACGGCGGCGGCGCCCGCCAAAAACGAAAATCCCGAAGAACGGCGGTAAGGCGTCAGGTATAGGCGGCGCCATCTCTCTTCATTCGCCGCACGTGGCGGGTCATTGTGGGGCGTGCGTCCCGATCCAGGGGCGTGCCGACGCCGCCAGCGAAATCCTCAGCCAGTTCAGCAGCGCCTCGCGGGCCGGATGCCGGTCGAACGGTTCGCGCGCGAGTGCGACGTATGCGGAGCCGTCGCGCACGAAGCCGTGGGGAGCGGTGAGGCGCCCGGCGCTCAGTTCGTCGCCGACCATGTACACCGATCCGATGGCGGCGCCCAGTCCGGCGCCAGCGGCTTGCAGGCTCAGATAGAAGTGCTCGAAGGGGGGCGGCGCTGCGTCCGCGTCGAAGCGGGGCAGTGTGTGAGGCGAAGCGCCGGCGCGTTGCATGGCGCGTTGCCAGTCCTGCCACGCGTGAGGCCGGGTTCGCGTGTGGAGTTGCGCGCGGCCGAATGTCGCGGGCAGCCCGACCGGGCCGATCCATTCGTCCGCGAGGGTTTCGGCGACCAGCGAGTGACCCCAGAAGAAGTCGTTGCGGCGGATGGCGACGTCGACGCCTGCACTCGCCAGATCGAGCGGGCCGCCGGCCGAGTGCAGGTGAAGGGCGATATCGGGATGAGCGTCGGCGAAAGCGGCGAGGCGGGGGATGAGCCAGCGCATGGCAAGGGTGGGCTCGCACGAAACGACGAGCGGCTGGGTCCGCCGGGCGGGTTGGAGGCTGGCGAGCGTCGAGTCGAGCTGTTCGAAGATTTGCCGCGTGGTGGCGTGGAGGCGTTCGCCGGCGGGCGTGAGGAAGACCGCGCGGTTGCGGCGCTCGAAGAGGGGAAGGCCAACGGCAAGTTCGAGCGAGCGGATCTGGCGGCTGACGGCGCCGTGGGTGACGAACAGGCGGTCGGCGGCTCGGGCGAAGCTGAGTTCGCTGGCGGCGACATTGAACACATGGAGCGCATTGAGGGGGAGTGGGCGGTTCATGCGTGAGAAATTATCACGGATTCCCTTGCGAAAAGATCGTTTTGGCCGCGGGGCGCGCCGATGGAAAATACGCAACCGGGCGGTCGGAAAATGAAAAGCGCAAGTGGGATGGCGTGAAAGCGGGAAAGGCCGCCGCGCATTCCCGGACAAGGTGAGAAAAACTCATGCAAGAGCTATTGGCGGTAATGACGATCACGATATTGGCGGTGATCAGCCCGGGACCCGATTTCGCGATGGTGACGCGTTCGAGTTGGCGGCACGGACGTCGTGCGGGTTTGTGGGCGGCCTTGGGTATTGCGGCGGGGGTGCAGGTGCACGTCTTCTACACGTTGGTGGGTGTGTGGCTGCTGATTGCCGAAGTGCCATGGTTGTTCACTGCGATCCAATGGGTGGGGGCGGGATACCTCGTGTACATCGGCTGGCGGACGTGGCACGACCGTTCGTCGGTGCTGGACGTGACCGAGGAGGACGCCGGAGCGCAGGGCGGCGCGGCGAGCGTGGCCGGCGCTGCAGGCGCTGCAGGCGCGGTTTGCCGGGGAGAGGCGAAGGGGGCATTTCGCGCCGGATTCCTTACCAACGCCTTGAACCCGAAGACCACCTTGTTCGTGGTGAGCACGTTCACCCAGGTCGTGCACGCGGGCACGGGTTGGCAACTGGGCGCCGCCTACGGTGCGTTCATGTCGTTCGCGCATTGGGCCTGGTTCAGCCTCGTGGCGCTCGGGTTTTCGGCGGGCTGGTTGCGTGCCGCGATGTTGCGTCGGCAGCGTCTGGTGAGGCGCGCCATCGGCGGGGCGTTGATGGGGCTCGGGGCAATGTTGGCGCTGGCAAATCGGTGAGGCGCGAAGCGCTGCGTCGATCGGCACGGACTCTCGTCCCATGTGGGGCTAGCCGGACGCGAATGTCGTTCGAACAAGGCGAGTGCCTGACGCCGGAATGACGCAACCTGGAAGATAAAGCCGGGGCAAGCCTGCAAAAGCCATCCTTAAAAGCCATCCTTTTTTCGCCGTTTCCGCTCGTTTTTTCCCTCGTTTTTTCCCCCGTTTCTCCCCTCGTTTTGCCCCTTGGTCACAAATCGTCACAAATTTGTGACGCGCCGCAGGCGGCGTCGGGCCGGCGGATTGGGTTAATGTGAGCGCTTGCTTCGAAGGTTTTGCCGATGCATCTTTAGTCAATCAGGGAATGAACGGGTAAAATTGCGCGTTCGGCGCACGCTGGCTACGGTCAGCACGCGCGTTACACGCCATTCCCTTTGCCGATGGAATTCCTGCTCAACGCGGTTTCTCGCATGACTTCCCACCGTGCCCTGCACCTGGCGCTCGCCGGTGTGCTCAGCGCCTGCGCGCTCGTCAGCGGCGCCGCGCATGCTTTCTCGTTCGACGACGTGGCCAAACAGGCGCGCACGCTCGCCAACAATCGCTACAAACCCAAGGATCCGAATCTTCCCAAGGACCTGCAGAATCTCTCCTACGACCGCTACCGCAACATCCGCTTCAAGCCGGAGCGGGCCCTGTGGCGCGCGCAGAAGCTGCCGTTCGAGCTGATGTTCTTCCACGAGGGCTCGTATTACGACCGTCCCGTCAAAATCAACGAACTCGTGGGCAACACCGCGCGTGAAGTGCGCTACAGCCCCGACATGTTCGACTTCGGCGCGCTCAAGGTCGACCAGAAGCAACTGCGCGGGCTCGGCTTCGCCGGCTTTCGCATCCACTTTCCGGTCAACACGCCGAAGTACAAGGACGAAGTGATGGTCTTTCTGGGCGCGAGCTACTTCCGGGCGCTCGGCAAGAACCAGACCTATGGGCTGTCCGCGCGCGGGCTCGCGCTGGACACCGCGCTGAACTCGGGCGAGGAGTTTCCGCGTTTCACCGAGTTCTGGATCCAGCGTCCGGCGCCCGGTGCGAAGGAACTGACCATCTACGCGCTGCTCGATTCGCCGCGCGCGACCGGCGCGTATCGCTTCACGTTGCGACCCGGCGTCGACACCACCGTGGACGTGAAGGCCGAACTGTTCCTGCGCGAGAACGTTACCAAGCTCGGGCTCGCACCGCTCACCAGCATGTTCTTCTTCGGCGAGAACCAGCCGCCCGCGGTGCCCGACTATCGCCCTGAAGTCCACGACTCGGACGGCCTGTCGATCCAGTCGGGGACCGGCGAATGGATCTGGCGTCCGCTCGTCAATCCGAAGCGTTTGCTCGTGTCGTCGTTCGCGTTGTCGAATCCGAGCGGTTTCGGTCTGGTCCAGCGCGATCGCGATTTCACCGATTACCAGGACCTCGACGACCACTACGAACTGCGCCCGAGCGCCTGGGTCGAGCCCAAGGGCAAGTGGGGACAGGGCCGCGTGGAACTGGTGCAGATCCCGACCCCGGACGAAACGAACGACAATATCGTCGCGTACTGGGTGCCGGATTCGCCGCCCAAACCCAAGCAGCCGTACTCGCTCGAGTACAAGCTGTCCTGGCAGAAAGACAACGACAAGCGCCCTCCCACGGCGTGGGTGACGCAAAGCCGTCGAGGACACGGCTACCGGGGGAAACCAGACGACAGTCTGCTGTTTGCGCTCGATTTCGAGGGCCCGGCGCTCAAGAAACTGCCGGACGATGCCAAGGTCGAAGGCAATGTATCCATCGACGGCAACGGCAAGATCCTGGAAGTGCAGACGCAGCGCAATGACGTCACGGGAGGCTATCGCGTCATGCTTCGCATGCGCCGCCTCGATTCCGAGAAACCCGTCGAAATGCGCGCCTACCTGCGCAACGGCAGCAATACCCTATCCGAAACGTGGAGCTACCTGTTACCCCCCGAGTGAGCGAGCGCTCCGATATTCCGGTCGACGAGTTGTATGTCGACCGGTTGCCCCTGCCCGCAGAGACGCGCCATGCGCTGCTCGCGCAAGCGAAGCGCGACGGCGGGGATACGCTGGACGTGCTCACGCGCCTTCAGCGCCTGCTTGCCGCGCGCGTGACGAACGACGGTACGGGCGAGGGCGCGCGCGCGTCCCAGATGCCCCAGACGCCCGAGATGCCCGAGGCGCCCGAGCCCGTCGCCGGCGTGACCGTGTCGGACGCCGCAGCCGCGGCGCCCGTGGCGACCGTGGCATGGCATACGCATGACGCCGCCGAAATCGAATCCGACAGCGACGCCGTGCTCGCCTCGCAGCCTGCGCGCCTCGCCCTGACCGAGGGCGGTTCCCTGGCCGAGGCCGCAGGCCTCACCGAAGTGCGCGGCGTGCAGACCTTGCGCATCGCGCCGCCGGTACGCCGCACGTCGCTCCTTCCCCGGCCCTGGTCGCTCAACCCGCTCGCGCGCCTGTGGCGCAAGCTGACCGGCCGCGCCGATCCCGATCCGCTCGTGCGCGACGCGCCCGACCCCAGGGGCCAGTGGTCGCAGGCGGGGCGCCGCCGTCGCTGGATGCTGCTCGCGCTGATGATCGCGCAGACGGCGCTGGCCACGCACTTCATGGCCTCCGTGCTGCCGTATCACGGCGCCGATCCGCTCGAATTCGCCGTGCTGGTGCTCTTCGTGCTGCTCTTCGGTTGGGTATCCGCGGGTTTCTGGACCGCCATCTTCGGCTTTTTCGTTCTGCTGTTCGGCGGCGAGCGCCACATGATCTCCAAGATGGCGGCCGGCGATGCACCGATCGAGCCCGAGGCGCGCACGGCCATCGTCATGCCGATCTGCAACGAGGACGTCGGCCGCGTCTTCGCCGGGCTGCGCGCGACCTACGAGTCGCTCGCCAAGACCGACTCGCTCGAGCGCTTCGACTTCTTCATCCTGTCCGACTCCAACGAGGCCGATCACTGCACGGCCGAAGTCGACGCCTGGCAGGCGCTGTGCCGTGAGGTCGGCGGCTTCGGGCGCATTTTCTATCGGCGCCGCAAGCGCCGCGTCAAGCGCAAGAGCGGCAACCTCGACGACTTCTGTCGCCGCTGGGGCAGCGAATACCGCTACATGATCGTGCTCGATGCCGACAGCGTGATGAGCGGCGAATGCCTGACCAAGCTCGTGCGCATGATGGAAGCCCATCCGAGCGCCGGTCTCATTCAGACCGCCCCGCTCGCGGCAGGGCGCGAGACGTTCTACGCGCGCCTGCAGCAATTCGCCGGACGCGTGTACGGTCCGCTGTTCACCGCCGGCCTGCACTACTGGCAACTGGGCGAATCGCACTACTGGGGCCACAACGCGATCATCCGCATGAAGCCCTTCATGGCGCATTGCGCGCTCGCACCGCTGCCCGGCAAGGGGGCGCTCTCCGGTGCGATCCTCTCGCACGACTTCGTCGAAGCCGCACTCATGCGGCGTGCGGGCTGGGGCGTGTGGATCGCCTACGACCTGCCCGGCAGCTACGAGGAAATGCCGCCGAACCTGCTCGACGAGCTCAAGCGCGACCGCCGCTGGTGTCAGGGCAACCTGATGAACTTCCGGCTGTTCCTGGCCGAGGGCATGCACCCGGTGCATCGCGCCGTGTTCGTGACCGGGGCGATGGCTTACGTCTCCGCGCCACTGTGGTTCATCTTCCTGATCCTCTCCACGTGCCTGCTCGCCAAGCATACGCTGGTGGTGCCGGAGTACTTCACGGCGCCGCGCCAGTTGTTCCCGGTGTGGCCCGAGTGGCATCCCGAGCGGGCGCTGGCCCTGTTCTCGGCGACCGCCACGTTGCTGTTCCTGCCGAAGATCCTGGCGGTGCTGCTGATCTGGGTGAAGGGCGCGAAGCGTTTCGGCGGCTGGGTGGCCGTGACGGTGAGCATGTTCATCGAAATGGTGTTCTCTGCGCTGCTCGCGCCCGTGCGCATGCTGTTTCACACGCAATTCGTGCTGGCCGCGCTCACGGGCATCGCGATTCAGTGGAAGTCGCCGCCGCGCGAGGATGCGCAGACGCACTGGGGCGAGGCGATTCGTCGCCACGGTCTGCAGACGTTGATCGGGCTCG
The DNA here is from genome assembly GCF_902459585.1 of Pandoraea nosoerga. Taxonomy (GTDB): domain Bacteria; phylum Pseudomonadota; class Gammaproteobacteria; order Burkholderiales; family Burkholderiaceae; genus Pandoraea; species Pandoraea nosoerga. The sequence goes on along the minus strand of NZ_CABPSC010000003.1, from coordinate 93,172 downwards.
GGTGGGGCGGCATCGTCTACTGGCTCAACCCCGACTTCATCTGGTGGCTGATGCCGATCGTCGGCTCGATGATGATTTCGATCCCGGTGTCGGTGTTCTCCAGCCGCGTGTCGCTCGGGCGCGCCCTCAAGCGCGCGCGCCTGTTCCTGATTCCCGAGGAATCATGGCCGCCCAAGGAACTGCGCATGACGGAGAAGTACACCGACGAGTCGCCCAGGCGCGTCGATTTCGTCGATGCGGTGATCGATCCTATGGCCAATGCGCTCGTCGCGGCCAGCGTGGCGCCGACGCTCGACGATGCGAAGCGCGATGCCGTGCGCGCGGGCCGCGTGGAGGCGGCCCTGCTCAGGGGGCCGGCGAAGCTGACCAACACGCAGAAATGGGAACTGCTCAACGACCCGCGGGCTCTGGCGGCGCTGCATCTGCTCGTGTGGACCGATCCGCGAGCGCATCGCGACTGGCGCGACGCGCGCTCGAACGGACTGGCGCAAGGGTATCTGGCTTCGGCCTGATCCGGGCCATCGCTGGCGGCACAACGCAAAACGGCAAGGCTTCGCGCCTTGCCGTTTTGCGTCTCGCGCGCGTTTTTCGCGCCGTCGAGATCAGCGCGACGGCAGGAAGTCGCGCGGATTGAACGGCGTGCCCTTCTGTCGCACCTCGAAGTGCAGCTTTACGGTGCCGTGCGAGTCGGTGTCGCCCATCTCGGCGATCTTCTGCCCCTTGCTCACCGTCGCGCCTTCCTTGACCAGCAGGGCGCGATTGTGAGCGTATGCGGTGAGATAGCCGTTCTCGTGTTGCACCATCACCAGATTGCCGTAGCCGCGCAGGCCACTGCCGGCGTAGACGACCTTGCCCGCGGCCGCGGCATACACCGGATCGCCCGATTTGCCGCCGATGTCGATGCCCTTGTTGCTGCTGCCGTTGAAGTTGGCGAGCACAGGGCCGTCGGCCGGCCATACCATCGGGATCTTGTTGGTGGCCACACGCGGTGCCGCTGGCGCGGGAGCGGACTTCTTCGGCGCCGGCCGGGCGCTGGGGCGCGATCGGGAGGCGCCGCCCGACGGGCTCGTGCCGGACGCCGCCGCCGGCGCGCTCGCGGAACCCGGAGGCGGCACTACGCGCAGCACCTGACCGACTTCGATCTTGTCGGGGTCGGTCAGACCGTTCCAGCGCACCAGGTCGGCCGTGGTCGTGTTGTTGGCGCGGGCGATGCCATAGAGCGTGTCGCCGGACTGGACACGGTAGCTGCCGGCCGGCACCGGGCCGTAGGCGGGCGAGCCGGCGCACGCCGCCAGTGTGGCGCAGACGGCAAACGTGAGCGAATACGTCCGCCAGCGCGAGAGCCAGCGGGCGACGGATCGCCGGGCGCCATGCGCGCCGGCGCGTGCATGAGCGTGAAGGTAAGGACAGGCGGGGTGCGACGCGGCAGGTCGCATGAGGCGGTCAGGCTCCATCCGTAGGCAGGTCAGGGAGATCGAAGGCCCAGTGGCGTAGCGGCATAGCGGCACAATGGCATAGCGGCTCGGAGGGGCGTGTCGGTGTCCAGAGGGGATTCCGCGCAAAACCGCTTGGGGAACCCTGAAACACGAGTCGAAGCAAGAGCCAAAACCGTAGCCAAAACAGTAGCCAAAACGCGCAATAACGGCATGGGCGCGGGATAAAACGCCCATTGTACGGGCAGGAATTGCCGGTCGGACACATGAAGAGCGCCCGAATTCCCCGCTATTTGCGAAAATTGTTACGTATTTTGCGGCATTTTCCCTGTTGACAAGCGTCGGTGCTACACGTATAAAACCAATTGCAGATTGTCAAGCCGCGAAGTTGTTGTCCGACGTAGTTTTCCTGCTTCTCGCTGGTTTCTAGTCCTTCATTTTCCCTTGATTGTCAGCGCTGGAGGGGTCATTCCGACCCCAGGCTATTGTTTTATTAGGAAAAAACATGGAAACCGGTATTGTTAAGTGGTTCAACGACGCAAAGGGCTTCGGCTTCATCACCCCGGACGCCGGCGGTGAAGACCTGTTCGCTCACTTCTCGGAAGTGAAGGTTGACGGCTTCAAGTCGCTGCAAGAGAACCAACGCGTGTCGTTCGAGGTCAAGGTTGGCCCGAAGGGCAAGCAAGCCGCGAACATCAAGCCGCTGTAATTAGCGCTTGTCATGCCGCGCCAGCCTCCCGGCTGGCCGGCATCGCACGATGAACGGGCCCGATGGCGAAAGCCATCGGGCCCGTTTGCTTCGGGCCTCCCCCTTTCTCCGGCATTTTTGATTCGCATGAGACGTACACGAGGACGATGCCGCCGTCGCGGTTCGACGCTACAATGCCTGTTCGGATTCGCGTAGGCATTTTCTCGAGGCAATCATGAGCCTGCAAACCTGGTGGCTGTTCGTGGTCACCGTATTCTTCGTGTCGGCGACGCCCGGGCCCAACATGCTGCTCGTCATGACGCACGGCGCGCGACACGGGCTTCGCCCTGCGCTGGGCACGATGGCCGGCTGCATGACGGCGCTCATCGCCATGATGTCGATTTCGGCTGCCGGCCTCGGCGCGGTACTGAAGGCGTGGCCGATGCTGTTCGACACGCTGCGCTACATTGGCGCGGCCTATCTGGTGTACCTGGGCTACAAGAGCTGGCGCTCGCCGGTGGACACGAAGGAGGCCGCCGCGAACCTCGCCGCGCCCGCACTCGCCGCCGATTCCAGCTTCGGCAAGCTGTTCAAGTCCGGGTTTCTGGTCGCCGCCAGCAACCCGAAAGCCATCCTCTTCGCCGCCGCTTTCCTGCCGCAGTTCATCGATCCTTCGGCCGCCAAGCTGCCGCAATTCTCGATCCTGCTCGGCACGTTCGCGGTCATCGAGATGAGCTGGTACATGATCTACGCGACAGGCGGCCTGCGCATTGCGCCGTACCTGCGCGAGGCGCGCGTGCTCAAGGCGTTCAACAGGATCAGCGGCGGCGCGTTCATGGGCTTCGGCGCGTTGATGGCTGCGGTGCATCGCTGATCGGCCCGCGCCTGCGACGTCTGAAACGATAAGTCACAAGGGCGGGGCGAACGCCCGGGTGTGGCGCACGGCACGGGGAGCAGCAGGTCCGTGCGCCGGGCACTCAATATTTCCGGCCGGCGACCGTTAACGTTCATGATCCGGTGTGCAACGGTGATCGAGCGTCGGCGGGCGCGCACTCGCGCCGCGATGTGGCGATGGCAACACCGCGCGTGCATCGCGAAGGCTTTATTGCGTACGGATCGTGCGACCAGGCGCGGCCGTCACGGGGACAAATAGAAGATCAGGTATGGAAACGACAGAACCGCAGGTGACACCGGCACCGTCGGACGAAGAGTCTCAACTGCACGACTCGTATCGCATCAGCAACCCGCTGGAAATCGGCGGGGTGCTGCGTCATCTGGCCACCCGCGGCGACTTCATGACCGTGTACTTCGCGAACGGGCAGCGCCAGCTCGTGACCCGTTTGCTCAAGGTCGACCCGCAGGCGCGCGGTTTCTATTTCGATTGGGGCGGCGTGGAGACGGAAAACCGTGCGCTGCTGGCCAACAAGCGCGCGCTGTTCGTCGGCGTGCCGGAAGGCATCCAGGTGCATTTTCCGATCGGCGACGTGCAAGAGCGTGAGTTCGAAGGCTATCCTGCGTTCTATTCGTCGTATCCGGAAACGCTCGTGCGCTTGCAGCGCCGCGATTATTTCCGGGTGAAGACGCCGATCCTCGACCCGTACCAGTGCACGGTCAAATTCCCGGACGAGACGCCGATGCGCCTGTCGGTGTTCGACTTGTCGCTGGGCGGCGTGGGCTTGCGCACGAAGGCCGCGGCCGCCGCCGAGATCCCGAAGGGCTCCATGCTCATGCACGCCGAGATCGAGCTGCGCGACTACGGCACCGTCCAGGTCGACCTGGAAGTCTGCGCGGTGCGCACCGTGCCGCTCGCGAAGGATGTGGAATACCACGTCGGGTGCCGTTTCATCGCGCTCACGCGCATGGCGGAGTCGCGCCTGCAGAAGCTCATCACCCAGCTCGAACTCAACCGCAAGGCGTTCGCGCGCGCCTGAGCGCCCACGAATCGGCAAGCAAAGGCGACCCTCGGGTCGCCTTTTTTGTTCCGGCGCGCTTCGTGGGCCAGCGGACGGGACGCCGACGCCGGTGGTGCTCAACGTGGCGAGTGCATGCGCAGTGCGGGAATCGCCTGCAGCAGCCGCAGCAGGTCGGCTTGCCGGCGGCAACCGGTCTTGTCGAAGATATGGCGCAACTGCGTGCGCGCCGTGTTGATGGCGACGTTGGCGTCCTGCGCGTATTGCGTGAGCTCGCGTCCTTCGGCCAGCGCCTGGGCGAGTCGCGCTTCGGCGGGGGAGAGCCCGAACAGCACCTTGAGCGTGAACGGTCCGAGCGTCACGCGCCGGTCCAGGTCGCCGAGCGTGAGCATGACCATTGGCCGCTCCCACGGTGCGGCGCACAGGTGCGACTCGCGCAGCGGCAGCGCCGTGATCACCCAGTGCCGCTGGCTGTCGCCGTGCAGACGATGGCTGCCGGCCACCGGCATGCGCGCGGCCGCGTTCGCGATCAGACGCTTCAACGCGTGCTCGTCGCCCGGTAGCACGGCCGTGAATTTTCCGCCGCGAATGCCGACGTTGCGCATGGCCGCGAGCCGTTCGTGCGCCGCGGCGTTCAGGTAGTGCACATGCGCGCTCTCGTCGGTGATGACGACCGCCGTGTCGAGATGGTCGAGCACCGCCAGGCCGGTCGCCGCCTGCGCGCGCAGACGCCGCGTGCCCGCACGCAGCCTGGCGGCCCGCGCGAGATGCTTCGTGAGAACCTCGAGTTCGGGAACGTGCCCGGCTTCCTCGAAAGGCGGCTGATCGGGGCTGCGCAGGATTGCCAGCAACTCGCTCGTGCCGTCTGCCCCATCGAGATGCAGACCATACGTGTAGCGCACGCCGTGAGGAATCAGGAAGTCGTTGTACAGCTCGCTGCGCGCCACGTAGCGCTCGCTCAGATGATGGTGGCAGCGCAGGGCGTGACCCATTGGCAGTCGCAGCATGAGGGCGACGCGCGGGTCGGTTGGTGCGAGCTTTTCGACGAACTCGCGAACGATGGCGGGTGACGCGTCCAGGGAATGGGAGTCGCGCGTGGCGCGGTGGCGGGCGCGGTCCCACGTGACCGAGTGGAACCCCATGCCGCCCGCCCAGCGGTTGAACTCGCGCAGCGCCCGTTCCCAGCACGCCTCGTCGAGCACGCCGTCGTAGCACACGCCAATCAGTGCATCGAGTGACAACTTCCCCGTGTCGCCCACCATCGCCTCCCGTGGCTCTGTTGCGACGGACTGTCGTGCCATGCCCCTCGGCTCGTCAGGCGCCTCGTGCCTGATATGCGCCGCCTCTCACGGGCGTGTCGCGCATAGTGCGTATTTTGGCAAGCGAAACGGCCGGAATCAATCGTCCGCTCGGTCCGCTCGTTGTTGCACCGCCACATGGGCCGCCTTCGACTGCATGTCACGGGTTTCACGCACGCTCTCGGGATAGACGCGCACGAGCACGATCCGTGGGCCCTGCATCTTCTTGACGACGACCGAGAAGCCCTCGAAGTCGACCTTCTGGCCTTCGCGCGGGAGATAGCCGAGGGCGTTCATGATCAGGCCCCCGACGGATTCCGCGTGTTCGCTCGGAATGTCGAGGCCCAGTGCACGCTCGAGCGTGAGGATCGGCAGGCTGCCGCGTCCGATGAGCGTGCCGTCTTCCATGCGGGTCCAGTCGTCCTCGGTCTGCCGGAACTCGTCGCGGATCTTGCCGACCAGCGCCGAGAGCAGGTTGTCCAGCGTGAGAAAGCCGATAGGCTTCTGGTCCGGCCATCCGACGATGGCAAAGTGCGGCGCGCCGCGGCGGAAGCGGCTGAACAGCTCGCGTGCCGGCATGTCGGGCTTCACGCGCTCGACCGGGCGCGCCATGCTGCCGAGGTCTTCGATGGATTGCCCGTGATGCTCGGCCAGGAACAGGTCCTTGAGGTGGACGACGCCGAGCACCGTTTCGCCGTCGTGGTCGAGGAACGGGTAGCGGCTGTAACGGTGGCGATAGGCCGTGTCCATGTTCTGCGCGAACGTGGCGCCGCGGCGAAACGCGGCCACCTCGCTCATCGGGCGCATCAGGTCGGAGACCGTGAGGTCGCTGAAGTCGATGGCGTAGGCCACCACGTTCCAGTCGTCGCGCGAGAGCTTTTCGCTGGTGGCGCCGCGACGCAGGATGAGCTTGATTTCGTCGGCCGAATAGTGGGCGTCGGCGCCGTGCGAAGGATCGAGCCCAGTCCAGCGCAACAGCCGGTTGGCGCTGTGGTTGAGGATCCAGATGGCTGGGTACATCAGCCAGTAAAAGCCGTAGAGCGGCGCGGCGGTCCATACCGAGATGGCCTCCGGCATGCGCAGCGCCATCGACTTGGGCGCGAGCTCGCCCACGACGATGTGCAGGTACGAGATCGTGAAGAACGCGATGAAGAACGCGAGTGCGTGAATCAGCTCGGCGGAACTCACGCCGGCCAGTTCGAAGAGCGGCGTGAGAATGCGCGCGAAGGCCGGTTCGCCGATCCAGCCCAGTCCCAGCGAGGCGAGCGTGATGCCGAGCTGGCAGGCCGACAGGTAGGTGTCGAGCTGGCCGTGGACCTTGGCCAGAATACGACCGCGCCAACCGCGTTGGCGGGCAATGACATGAACGCGCGTCTGGCGCAGTTTGACGAGACCGAATTCCGCCGCCACGAAAAAGCCATTGAGCAACACCAGCGCAATCGCGGCGACGATCAGTAAGAAGTTTTCCAAAATATGTGAAATGGGACAGCAGGCTCGTCAGTATAAGGGACATTCGCCTCACGCCATAAATACGCCGTGAATGCTCCGTGACGTTAGGGTGTGTTGGGCGCCGTTTGCGGCTATTCGCGTGCGGTTCGACGCGCGTTTTGACGCGGATGCGGGCAAGCCAGGCTGCCCGCACGGCGGCGCCAGTGGCGTCAGTGGCGTCAGTGGCGTCGGCGCCGCTCGGGCGTGCGCCATTGCGGGGCGGCGAACGCTTCCACGAGGAAATCGATGAGCGCTCGCACTTTTGCGCTGAGGTATTTGCGGGTGGGATAGACGACGAAGATCCCGGTCTCGCCCTGCGTGTATTGCGGCAGGAATTCGACGAGCCGGCCGTCGCGCAGGGCGTCCTGCACGAGAAACGCCGGCTGCAGGATGACGCCCGCGCCGGCCAGGGCGGCTGCCAGACACGTATCGCCGTTATCGGCGATGAGCCGCGCCCGGGTGCGCACGGAAACAGGTCCGTCGGGGCCATCGAAGCGCCATTCCCGCCGGTGAGAAAAGTAGCTGTAGCCGATGGTGTCGTGGTGTGCGAGCTCGCTCGGATGCCGCGGCGTGCCGTGCCGTGCGAGGTACTCGGGGGACGCGCATAGCACCATGCGCGTGCCCGCGAGCCGGCGATGCACGAGCGAGGAGTCGGGCAGACGCGTGATACGGATCGCGAGGTCGTAGCCTTCGTCGACGATGTCCACGAGGCGGTCGCTCAGCGTGATGTCGAGCGAGACCTGAGGGTGGCGGCCCAGAAACGTGGGCCAGAGCGGCGCCAGATGCAGCACGCCGAACGTATGCGGCGCATTGACGCGCAGCGGGCCGGCCGGCTGCCCGTCCTGCTCGCCGGCCATCGCATCGGCCTCGTCCAGCTCGGCAAGGATCTGACGGCAGCGCTCGACATAACGCTGTCCCGGTTCGGTGAGCGACAGGCGTCGCGTGGTGCGCTGGAGCAGGCGCGTGCCCAGACGCGCCTCGAGATCGGCGACATAGCGAGAGATGGCGGTCTTCGAAATGCCGAGCGAGCTCGCGGCCTTGACGAAGCTGCCCGACTCGACCACGGCGATGAAGCACTCGATCTCGCGAAGTTTGTTCATGCCGGGGCGAGGCTCCTCAGGAATACACGGGGGATGGCCGGCGTGCGCCGGCCGCTGCAGGCGTCATTGTGCCAGCGCCTCGACCTCGACGAGCGACGGGGCGGCGCTGCCGAACGCGAAGGCGTCCATGCGCAGCGCGCCATAAGTCGCGCCCGTGTCGAAGTGCGTCTGCCGGGCGGGGTCGTCCGCGGCGCCCAGCGCCATGTACAGCGGCAGCAGATGCTCGTCGGTGGGATGCGCGCGTTCGGCATGCGGCGCGCGCGCGCGGTAGTCGAACAGGGCCTCGAGATCCATCGCCGCGAGATGCTCGGTGAACCACGCCGCGAACTCCGCCAGATACGGGGCTTCTTCACGATCTTCCGCCGGCGCGCGGAAGACTTCCTGAAGGTTGTGCGTGAAGCTGCCCGACGCGACGATCAGCACGCCCTCCTGCGCGAGCGAGGCGAGCTGCCGGCCGACGCGATAGTGGTATTCCGGCCGCATATGGCGCTGCAGCGACAACTGCGTGACCGGCACGTCCGCATCGGGATACAGGTAGCGCAGCGGCACCCACGCGCCGTGATCGAGTCCCCATTGGTCGTCGACGCTGGCGGCAAGGCCGGCGTCGCGCAGCAATTGCACCGTGCGCCCGGCAAGCGCCGGGGCCCCCGCGGCCGGATATTGCAGCGTATAGAGTTCGCGCGGGAAACCGCCGAAGTCGTGAATGGTGCGCTGCTGCGCCAGATTGCCCACGCGCGGCGTCGGCGTCGACCAGTGCGGGGAGACGACGAGAATCTCCCGCGGCCGCGGCACCGCACGCCCCAGCGCCGTCAGCAGCGGGCCGGTACGGCCAGGTTCCAGGGCGAGCAGCGGCGAGCCGTGAGAGACGAAGAGAGTCGGCAGGGCGGACATGGCAGTTTCTCCGGCGGCTGTCCTCCAGCCGCATCAGGTCGCATGAAGGGGGTAGCGGGCCGTCAGTGAGCACCGGGTACCAGGAATTTGCGCGCCGTATCGGCGAAGATGGGGCGCGTCAGGCCGTGCGCGCTCGGCGAATCGACCAGGCGCCGTCGCCGAGCAGTGCGACGACCAGCAGCGCCACCAGCCAGAACGCCGGGAATTCCCAGCCGCCGCCTTTGTTCGCGAACATCCAGCCATTATGGCCATGCACGCTGACGATGGTGCCGAGCATCAGCACCGCAAGCGGCAGCGCGGCAAAGCGCGCATAGAAACCGGTGATCAGCATCAGGCCGCCGACGAATTCGACGGCCATGGTGACATAGGCGAGGAACGGCGGCATGCCGAGCGAGCTGAAGAACGCCACGAAACCCGGTACGGTGAAGACGAACACCTTCAGCGACAGGTGGGCAAGAAAGAGGATGCCGAGCGACACGCGCAGCAGCAGCGCGGCGTAGGGGGCGGTTTTGGTATCGATCATGACGGGCTCCGGCAAGGGAATCAGGGTGAGGTTCGTCTGCGCCGCGGCGCGGCGTGGTGACTTACCGACGATTCTAGGGAGCGCTATCGTCCAGATAAACGGGCGGACCTGGGATTGATTGTCCCGAGATCCGGGACAATCAATGCAGTGTCGCTCAGTTGGCGGCCGGCGTGGCGATCATCCGGTCGAGCAGCTCGATCCAGTGCTGGACCGGTGCGTGATCGCGCGCATGCTCGCCCTTGGTCGTGGCCTGCAAATGACAGATGCAGCCGACGTTGGCGGAGACCACCAGTTCAGGCTCGAGCGCGTCGAGCGATTTCCATTTGGCGTCGCGCAACTGGTGCGACAGCTCGGGCTGGGTGATCGAATACGTGCCGGCCGAGCCGCAGCAGATGTGGCTGTCCTGAGGCAGCATGACATTCACACCGACCGACGCCAGCACCTTTTCCACGACGCCCTTGAGCTGCTGACCATGCTGCAGCGTGCATGGCGGGTGATACGCGATCTTGCCCGTCTTGCGAGCCGGTACGCGCCGCTGGAGCGCTTCGAGGTTGTCGAGCAGCACTTCGGCGAGGTCGCGCGCCAGCTCCGACACGCGCTGCGCCTTGCCAGCGTATTGCGGATCGTGCCGCAGCAAATGACCGTATTCCTTGATCGTCGCGCCGCAGCCCGATGCATTGATCACGATGGCCTGCGCGCCGGCCTCGATTTCCGGCCACCAGGCGTCAATGTTGCGGCGAGCGTCGTCCAGGCCGTCGTCGTGATAGTTCAGGTGCAGGCGGATGGCGCCGCAGCAGCCCGCGGACGCGGGGCGAACCAGTTCGATGCCCAGCGCATCGAGCACGCGGGCGGTCGCCTTGTTGACGTTGGGCAGCATGGCCGGCTGCACGCAGCCCTCGAGCATGAGCATGCGGCGCGTGTGCCTCGCGTGCGGCCAAGCCCCCGAGCGCTGGCGATGCGGCACCTTCTCGCGCAGCGCGCGCGGCAGGACCGAGCGAAACTGCTGCCCCAGACGCAGCGCCGGCGTGAACAAGGCGCGGTTGGGCAGCACGCGGGCAAGCGTCCAGCGCAGCGCGCGCTCGCCGGCGGGGCGGCCGACCTTGGCGTCGACGTGGCGGCGACCGATCTCCGCGAGGCGTCCGTACTGCACGCCGGACGGGCACGTCGATTCGCAACTGCGGCAAGTCAGGCAGCGATCGAGGTGACGCTGCGTCTCGCGCGTGACGCTCTGGCCTTCCACCATTTGCTTGATGAGATAGATGCGCCCGCGCGGGCCGTCGAGCTCGTCGCCCAGCAACTGGTAGGTGGGGCACGTGGCGGTGCAGAAGCCGCAATGCACGCATTTGCGAAGGATGGCTTCGGCTTCGTCGCCGTCCGGCGTCTGGCGGAGAAATTCTGCGAGGTTCGTTTGCATCGTCGAATTTAGCGGTACAGCCGATGGCGGTTGAAGATGCGGCTCGGGTCGAAAGCCTGCTGCAGGCGTTCGCCGATAGCGTGCAGTGCGGCCGGTTGCGCAGTGAAGACGCCGGCTGTCTTGTCGCCATGACGGAACAGCGTAGCATGCCCGCCGGCCGAAGCGGCAATTGCGCGAACTTCGTCGGCCGCGCGGGGGGTGATCCACCAGCGCTGCGCGCCGCCCCATTCGATCAGGTGCGTGTCGCCGTGAGCGAGCGGGGGCGTGGTCGGCGGCACCGACAGGCGCCACAGCGGCTGCCCTTCGCCGGCGAGCGGTGCGGCGGCGAAGAACGGGTGCGTGTGCTCGCGCAGCGCCTCCCAATAGGCGTGCGCTTCGAGCGTGCCGACGTGCTCGCCGCCCATGGTCTTGCGCGCGGCCTCGACCGCTGCCGCGGCGCCGCCCAGGCGAACGCTGAGCACACCGTCATGCCAGGCCGAGCCCGTGAGGGGCAGGGGCAGGCCGCCCCAGCGGTTGAGCTGATCGATGGCCTGCGCCTGCGGCATGTCGTAGCGCAGCGTCGCTTCGGCCACGGGGCGCGGCAGCACCTTGATCGAGAGTTCGAGCAGCACCCCGAGCGTGCCGAGCGAGCCGGCCAGCACACGCGAGACGTCGTAGCCGGCCACGTTCTTCATCACCTGTCCGCCGAAATGCAGGATCTGGCCGCGCCCGTTCATCATGACGGCGCCCAGTACGAAGTCGCGCGGCGCGCCCACGTGCGGGCGGCGCGGGCCGGCAAGTCCTGCGGCAATGCATCCGCCCAGCGTGGCGCCGGGACCGAAATGCGGCGGCTCGAACGGCAGAATCTGGCCCCGTTCGGCCAGTGCCGCTTCGATTTGCGCGAGCGGGGTGCCGGCGCGTGCCGTGATGACGAGCTCCGCCGGATCGTAAGAGACGATGCCGCGATAGGCGCGCACGTCGAGCGGATCGCCCACGGGCGCCTGCCCGTACCAGCGCTTGGTGCCGCCGCCCTGGATGTCGAGCGGCATGCCGCTGGCCGTGGCCGCGAGCACGCGCTCGCGAATCTGCGCGAGCGCCGCTTGAGCCGCCTCGGCCACCTGGGCCGCCTCGGCCGCCTCGGCCGCCTGGGCGCCAGCGTCTACGTTGGCATTGGCGCCGGACGGCGCACTGTGCATGACTTGCGACATCAGAACCTCGGCAGATCGGGATGAGGCAACAGACCGCCGCGCACGTGCATCTTGCCGTACTCGGCGCAGCGCGCGCGCGTCGGAATCGCCTTGTCGGCGTTGAGCAGGCCGGCAGGATCGAACGCGCGCTTCACGCCGAAGAACGCGTCGCGCTCCTCGGGAGAGAACTGCACGCACATCGAGTTGATCTTCTCGATGCCCACGCCGTGCTCGCCCGTGACGGTGCCGCCAAGCTCGACGCAGGCCTCCAGGATGTCGCTGCCGAACGCTTCGGCGCGGTGCCATTCATCGAGGTCGTTGCCGTTGAAGAGAATGAGCGGATGCATGTTGCCGTCGCCCGCGTGAAAGACGTTGATGCAGCGCAGGCCGTACTGCGCTTCCATGGCTTCGATGCGCTTGAGCAGCGTGCCGATCGTGCGGCGCGGAATGGTGCCGTCCATGCAGTAGTAGTCCGGCGAGATGCGTCCGGCGGCCGGAAACGCGTTCTTGCGACCCGACCAGAAACGCAGCCGTTCGGCTTCGGACGCGGACACCTGAATGCGCGTCGCCCCCGAGGCGCGCAACACCGCCGAGACGCGCGCGATTTCCTCGGCCACCTCTTCCGCGGTGCCGTCAGATTCGCACAACAGGATGGCCGCCGCATCGAGGTCGTAGCCGGCGTGCACGAATTCTTCGACGGCTTGCGTGGCGGGCTTGTCCATCATCTCCAGTCCGGCAGGGATAATGCCGGCGGCGATGATCGCGGCCACGGCGTTGCCGCCGGCTTCCACGTCGTCGAAGCTCGCCATGATGACTTGCTGCACCTGCGGCTTGGGCACGAGCTTCACGGTGATCTCCGTGACGACGCAGAACATCCCCTCGCTGCCGATGAATACGGAGAGCAGGTCGAGGCCGGGCGCGTCGAGGGCGTGCGAGCCGAATTCCACGATGTCGCCGTCCATCGTCACGGCGCGTACGCGCAATACGTTGTGTACGGTGAGACCGTACTTCAGGCAGTGCACGCCGCCGGAGTTCTCCGACACGTTGCCGCCGATGGTGCACGCGATCTGCGAGGATGGGTCCGGTGCGTAATACAGGCCGTAAGGCGCGGCGGCTTCGGACACGGCGAGATTGCGCACGCCGGGCTGCACGGTGGCCGTGCGCGCATACGCGTCGACTTCGAGGATGCGCTTGAACTTCGCGAGCGAGAGCACGATGCCGTCGGTGATCGGCATGGCACCGCCCGACAGGCCGGTGCCCGCGCCTCGCGGGACCACCGGCACGTTATGTTCGCGGCAGGCGCGCAGGATGCGGCAGACCTGATCCTCGTCGGACGGCAGTACCACGGCCAGCGGCAGCTTGCGGTACGCCGCCAGTCCGTCGCACTCGTAGGGCGTGATCTGCTCACGGTCCGTGAGCCACTGCGCGTCCGGCGCGGCCCGCCGCAAGGCAGCGAGGCGGGCGGCGCGCGTGGTCTGGTCGACGCTCTCGAACACCGGCTCGAGGGGCTCGTCGGTGTGGACGGGGCTTCTCGCCGCTCCCGCCGTGACGGTGGTCAGGCCCGCATCCGGCGCGAGGTGCGGGCGCGGCGTGCGAGCGGAGGACGAACCAGGAAGCGGGGCGTTCGATGCCATCGGGCTTGCTCTCGGACGGAGGTTGACGTGTAATGAAGATTAACTGGTCTGCTGGTAGACTGGTCGACCAGTCTACCAGTTATCGAATGACGCCATCGTAAAGGGAATGATCCGATTCCGACTACCGGGTTAACCCTTAATTTCGGGGCGATGCGCCCGCGACAGGGCGAGCGCCGGGCGTGCTCCCTGCGCCCCGGCGCCGGCCGCATCCTGTATCGTGACGTCTATCTTTTTCGTGACGTCCGTCCTTTTTCGTCGAGAACCCAAGCCGACATGCCGTCCAACGAGTCGTCCAAGCCTATGTCACCGCCCATGTCATCGACCCTGCCATCGTCCGCTTCATCCGCTTCGTCCGCTTCATCGGCCCCGGCCTGCGCTGCGTCCGTCCCCACCGGCGACTCCCCCGGCGCCGCCGCCGGCTTCGCGCCGGTTACGCCCCCGCCGCGGCTGCGCCTGTCCGACATGGTCTACGAGCAACTGGAGACGATGGTCGTGGAGGGCCGGCTCGCGCCGGGCTCGGCGCTGCCGTCCGAGCGCGATCTGGCGCAGCAGATGGGCGTGTCGCGACCCTCGTTGCGCGAGGCCCTGTTGCGGCTGGAATCGCGCGGGCTGATCGTCGGCCGCGCCGGCGGCGGGTATCTGGTCGCCAACGCGAGCCAGCCGCTGCTGGCCGAGCCGCTCTCGCAACTGATGTCGCGGCACAGCAAGACGGTCGACGACGTCCTGGAAATGCGCGAGGTCCTCGAAGCGAAGGCGGTGGAACTGGCGGCCGAGCGTGCAACGCCAGAGGACGTGACGCGTCTGGCGCAGGCGCTCGAAGCGCTCGAGACGGCCTACGCGGCCGGTCGCGACGGTCTGGACGGCGAGGGCGCTGCTCGCGGGCAGTCGCTGCTCACGCGCGTGCCGGAACTCGACGCGCACTTTCACCTGGCGCTGGCCGAGGCGACGCACAACCTCGTGCTGGTGCATCTGATGCACGCCATCTTCGAATTGCTGCGCGGCTCGGTGGTGGACAACTATCGCGCCATCGTCGGCCACGGCGCCGATCTGGCCGAGCTCATCGATCAGCATCGCCGCATCTTCAACGCCGTGGCCTCGCACGACACCGCGAGCGCACAGCGCGCGCTGCGCGAGCATCTGGCCTTCATCCGCAACAACTCGGGCGACGTCGGCCCGGCGTAAGGCGCGGGCGGCGTCGCCATCGCCGTCGCCATCGCCGTCGCCCTTTCTCCTCCTCCCTTCCGCCCCGTCCCCCGTCTTTTTCTTCCTCCGCGGGATCCACCTGCTTTCGTCCGCACGGGCGGCGCGTCCTTGCGGCGGCTCACCCCAGAGTCCCGGGGCCCGCACCCCAATCCGAGCCCGCCGCCACGCCTGTCTCGAAGTCCCCGAAACGTCATCGTTTTCCCTGACGCTGCACCGCGCGAGGTCACCTCGCATGCGACATGCCTCGCCAGCCTGTCGACCTCCAACCGTCCGCAACGGCCCGTGGTGCCTAGGTCCGGGGGTTATCGAGCGCTTACCTTCCGGCGATGACAATCCTCGCTGCCGGGCACCGATCGCCATGAGGGGGCAGGGCGCTCTCGGGTTGACAGCCATCCGGCCATCGACTAATTTTGGAACCATAAAAATACTTAATTCGATATATTGAATCTTGTATATCAGATTCAAGGTGGCACGAAGGCATGGCCGGGCGCCTGAGAATTTGGGCGACGGGCATCGTGCCGCACTCATCGGAGACGCAAGTTGGGTAAGTCCATATTTCTTTTCGGGCAGTCTTCGTGCGATGTTTTCCTCGCACCGGCTGTCCAGTCGCATCCGCCGTCGTTGTCACCGGCATTGGCCGGGGCGCTGCGGCGAGCCTCATCTGCCTGCCGCCAGCCGCGGGCAGGCGATCCGGCGATCACGCGTCCGCGAGGCGCGCCCGCCTGAGTGACGGGACAGGGCTCGCGAGGTCGTCGCCGATGGCGCGGCACCGCAGACCGGTCCGCACTCGAATTCGTTTTTCCAGTCACCCTTCGGCAGCCGGCAACTTGCCGGCGCGGGCGTAACGCCTGCGTCGCCGCGCCGAAGCGGGGGCCGGAAGTGTCCTTTGGCGCTTCCGAGAGTCAGCCAGCCGGGGCCCGAGCCCCGCGAGCGCGCCGCCAGGCGACGCTCCGCGATCAAGCGGCCGAGCATGAGCCGCATGCAATGCCAGGAGGCGTGCCGTACTGCGCAGATCCCCATGCCGGGGCGCGCGTCGGGACGCGATGACGGCGAGCACCGCAAACATCAAGCGCGGGCCGTCGCCAATCGTCTGACAGGAATAGGAGGCAAGTCATGCAAGCAGCCGCACAACCGGAGGAGAAAACCTCTTTTCTGGGAGGGCGCTGGTCACAACTGGTGATCGGCATCATCTGTATGGGCCTGGTGGCCAATCTGCAGTATTCGTGGACGTTGTTCGTCGAGCCGATGCAGGCGAAGCACCAATGGGGCATCGCGGCCATCCAGGTGGCGTTCTCGATCTTCATCGTGGTGGAAACGTGGCTCGTGCCGATCGAGGGCTGGCTCGTCGATCGCTTCGGTCCGCGCCCGGTCGTGGCGGGCGGTGCGGTGTGCGTCGCCCTGTCGTGGATCATGTACTCATACGCCGAGACGCTCGCCGTGCTGTACACGGCGGCGATCATCGCCGGTATCGGCGCGGGCTGCGTCTACGGCACGTGCGTGGGCAATGCGCTCAAGTGGTTTCCGGACAAGCGCGGTCTGGCGGCTGGCCTCACGGCAGCGGGCTTCGGCGCCGGCGCGGCCATCACGGTCATTCCGATCGCCAACATGATCCGTTCGTCGGGCTACGAAGCGGCGTTCTTCAACTTCGGCATTGTGCAGGGCGTGGCGATCTTCCTGCTCGCGCTGATGCTGGTCAAGCCGCGTGTTCCCAAGGGCGTGACCGTCTCGCGCCGCAACCTGGCAACGAAGGTCGACTACACCTCGGGCCAGATGATTCGCACGCCGGTGTTCTGGGTCATCTACGCCTGTTTCGTGGCGGTGGCCGCCGGCGGTCTGATGGCCACGGCGCAAATCGGCCCGATCGCGAAGGACTACGGCATTGCATCGATGCCCATGACGCTCTTCGGCGCCACGCTGCCGCTGCTTACGATGACGCTGTCGATCGACAACCTGTGCAACGGCTTTACGCGCCCGCTGTGCGGTTTCGTGTCGGACAAGATCGGCCGTGAGAACGCCATGTTCATCATCTTCCTCGGGGAAGGCGTGGCCATGCTGGGGTTGATGCACTTTGGTCAGAACCCGTACATGTTCGTGTTCTTCGCGGCGATGACGTTCCTGTGCTGGGGCGAGATCTTCTCGATCTTCCCGGCGCTGTGCGCGGACACGTTCGGCAGCAAGAACGCGGCGTCGAACGCCGGCACGCTGTACACCGCCAAGGGCACGGCAGCGCTGCTGGTGCCGCTCGCGTCGGTGCTGGCCGTGGGCGGTCACTGGGATCGCGTGTTCATTGCCGCCGCCGTGATCAGCATTACGGCCGCCGTGGCAGCGAAGTTCCTGCTCGCGCCGATGCGTCGTCGCTGGATCGAGAACCAGAACCGCCCGGAAACGTCGACGAGCGCTTCGTCCGTGGCGATCGGGGCGCCCGCGGGGGAGTAACGCCGGTGTAAGACACCGGAACCGAGGCAGGAAAAGACGCGGGGTGTCGGACACGGCGCCCCGTTTTTTCATGGCGACGGGGCGTCAGTGGCGCGAGTTGGTATCGTGGCTTGGCGCCGTGGCTTGGCACCGTGGATTGGCGCCGGGAGTTGGTGTCGCGGGTCAGGGGCGCGCGCCGGCGTCGTGCGGTAGTGTCGCGACGTTGGCGAGTGAAGCCGCGAGAGTGTGAACGGACGGTCATGCCGCAAAAACAAAAAAGCCTCGCCGATTGGCGAGGCTTCTTGCGTTTTGGCTCCTCGACCTGGGCTCGAACCAGGGACCTACGGATTAACAGTCCGGCGCTCTACCGACTGAGCTATCGAGGATCAAACCTGCGTGCCGTGCGCTGCCGTTGCAACACATCGACTAAAACAAAGGCCCCGCGTGGGCGAGGCCGTCGCTTCGGTATTCTTGGCTCCCCGACCTGGGCTCGAACCAGGGACCTACGGATTAACAGTCCGGCGCTCTACCGACTGAGCTATCGGGGATCAAAAGAGAAAGCGATTATAGAGGCGGCTTTCGCTCACTGTCAACACTCGGCGCGCATTTTTTCTGCACCCCGAGCGCGATTACCGCTCGCGGCTCATCGCTCGAGCAGATGCAGCTTGTCCGTCACGTCCTTCCACTGGTCGGCATCGGGCAGGGCCGGCTTCGTCTTGGTGATGCTCGGCCAATTCGGCGAGAGCTCGGCATTGAGCGCGATGAATTCCTGCTGGTCGCCCGGCACGTCCTCTTCGGCATAAATGGCATTCACCGGGCACTCGGCCACGCACACGGCGCAATCGATGCACTCGTCCGGGTCGATCGCGAGGAAGTTCGGACCCTCGCGGAAGCAGTCCACGGGGCAAACGTCCACACAGTCGGTGAATTTACATTTGATGCAGCTTTCGGTGACAACGTGGGTCATGCCAACAACTCCAGAGTAGGGCGAAACGGCTTCGAGCGGCCGTTAAAACGCGTATTGTAACGCAGCCGGCCGCCGCCGGTGAGGGAGCCGGCGCGTCCCGAACCTGCCGCGGCGCGCCGCTTCGCGTGCGGCGCGCGGGCCTCGCGCCCTCATGTCCCGCGCCGCTTTGCGGTACCATCGGACATCGCTGTAAGCGCCCCGCGCGGGGCTCGCCGTCATGATCATTACGTCGCTGCTCGATACCGATCTCTACAAGTTCACGATGATGCAGGTGGTGCTGCATCATTTTCCCGCCGCTCAGGTCGAGTACCGCTTCAAGTGCCGCACCGAAGGGGTCGATCTCACGCCTTACGTCGACGAGATTCGCGACGAAATCCGCCTGCTGTGCGGATTGCGCTTCACGGAATCGGAGCTGCGCTATCTCGGCGCGATGCGCTTCATCAAGAGCGACTTCATCGACTTTCTCGACCTGTTCCATCTGAACGAGAAGTACATCACCGTGCAGCCGTCGCCCAAGGGCAACGGCGAGATCGACATCACGATCCAGGGGCCGTGGCTGCACACGATCCTGTTCGAGATCCCGGTGCTGGCCATCGTCAACGAGGTCTACTTCCGCAATACGCAGCGAACGCCGGCTTACGAGGAAGGGCGTCAGCGCCTGAAGGACAAGATCTGCATGCTCGCCGAGCCGGCCGACTATCGCGACTGCAAGATCGCCGACTACGGCACGCGGCGCCGCTTCTCGAAGGAGTGGCACGAAGAGGTGATTCTCACGCTGCGCGACGAACTCGGCGAACAGTTCGCCGGCACGAGCAACGTGTACTACGCGGCGAAGCTCGGCCTCACGCCGCTGGGCACGATGGCGCACGAGTATCTGCAAGCCTGTCAGGCGCTCGGCCCGCGGCTGCGCGACTCGCAGATCTTCGGCTTCGAGACGTGGGCGAAGGAGTATCGCGGCGACCTGGGCATCGCGCTGTCGGACGTGTACGGCATGTCCGCGTTCCTTCGCGACTTCGACATGTATTTCTGCAAGCTCTTCGATGGCGCGCGCCACGACTCCGGCGACCCGTTCGCCTGGGGAGAACGGCTGCTCGAGCACTATGCGCAGAACCGCGTCGACGCGCACACCAAGACCATGATCTTCTCGGACGGCCTGGACATTCCGAAGGTACTCCAGTTGTTCGAGCGCTTTCGCGATCGCTGCCGACTGGCTTTCGGCGTGGGGACCAATCTCACCAACGACCTGGGCTACCAGCCGCTGCAGATCGTCATCAAGATGGTGCGGTGCAATGGTCAGCCGGTGGCCAAGCTTTCGGATTCGCCCGGCAAGAACATGTGCGACGACGACGCCTATCTCGCCTATCTGCGCCAGGTCTTCGAGATCGCCCCGCAGCCGGCGGCGGACCACTGACGCGTTGTCCGAGCGCGCCACCGGAGCATTCCGATAGTGTGCGACGGCCGCGCCCCGCGCGAGGGGCTGCCGCTATAATTGCCCATCACCCGCCGGAGCCGCTCCGGCGGCTTCGTGAGACGAACCCGACACAGCGAGACGCCGCCGCCTCAGACCGGCGCGTCGGCTTCACAGGACGCAGCCCATGGACACCTCCGACGCCCGCAACCGCATCTTCGCCCGCATCCGTCACGCGCAGCATCGCCCCGAGGCCGCGCGCGCGAACGAGGTGGCGGCGGCCGAGGACTATCTGGCGCGGCATCCGCAGGGCCCGCGCCCGGCAATGCCGGCGGACCTGATCGCTACGTTCATCGGCAAGGCGCAAGCGCTGTCGAGCACGATCGCGCGCGTGCCGGCGATGAGCGACGTGCCGGCCGCGGCGGTAACGTACCTGCAGGCCAACGGGCTCGACATGCGGGCCGTCGCCTGGCCGACGCTGCGGGAACTCGACTGGGCCGGCGCGGGCTGCCAAGTCGAATTCCGCAAGCCGCATGGCGAGGATCTCGTCGGTATTACGGGCTGCTTCTGCGCGATTGCCGAGACCGGCGCGCTGATGATGATGTCGGGGCCGCAGACTTTTGCCTCGGCCACGCTGCTGCCCGAAACCCACATCGCCGTCGTGCCGGCATCGCGCATCGTCGCAGGCCATGAGGATGGATTCGCGCTCATGCGAAGCGAACGCGGCCAGCTCTCGCGCGCGACCAACTTCATCGCCGGACCGTCGCGCACCGCCGATATCGAGCAGACGCTGGTGCTGGGCGCGCACGGGCCGTATCGCGTCCACGTGATCATCGTCGACGGCGCCTGAGCGCGTCGGGGTGGGGCAACGGTTCCGGCGTTGTGCCATGGGGGCGTCTTTCGCATGATGCCGATGTGACTTGGGAAATATCCCAAGGTCGGCGCGTTGGGGGCACTCTCGCGAGGGCGGTGACTCGTAAGGAGTCGACCATCCATCAACAGGAACAAGACACGATGCACAAGGGGATTTTCGGGGCGCTGGCCGCGGCAGGGCTGCTATCGGTCAGCCCGGCAGCGTTCGCTGCCGGACCGGACGGCGCTCAGCTCGTCGCCTGGTGGGGCGTGCCGTTCGCCGGGTTGCTGCTTTCGATTGCGCTCGGGCCGCTGCTCGCGCCGGCATTCTGGCACCATCATTTCGGCAAGATCGCGGCGTTCTGGGCGGCGGCGTTTCTGCTGCCGTTCGCGCTCGTATTCGGCGCGGGCGCGGCGTGGCACGGGGCGGTGCATGCCGTCGTGGCCGAATACATTCCGTTCGTCGTCCTGCTTACCGCGCTGTTCACCACGGCCGGGGGCATTTGCGTGCACGGCAACCTGCGCGGGGGGGCGTGGCTCAACACGGGGCTGCTCGCGCTGGGCACGGTGCTCGCGAGCATCATGGGGACGACCGGCGCCGCGATGCTACTGATTCGTCCGCTGATCCGCGCGAACGACAACCGCAGGCACAACGTGCATGTCGTCGTGTTCTTCATCTTCCTCGTGGCGAATGCGGGCGGCTCGCTCACGCCGCTGGGCGACCCGCCGCTGTTCCTCGGCTTCCTGCAGGGCGTCGACTTCTTCTGGACGACACTTCACATCTGGCCGGAGACGCTGTTCATCTGCGCCGTGCTGCTGGTGCTGTTCTTCCTCATCGACAGCTACTACTTCCGTCAGAAGACCGAATGCCAGGCCGACGAACTGGACCCGACGCCCGATTCGGCGTCCGGTTCGGCGTCCGATAGGGCGTCCGAGACGGCGCCCGTGCGGCTGGAAGGCAAGCGCAATTTCGTGCTGCTCGCCGCGGCAGTGGGCCTGGTACTGATGAGCGGCGTCTGGAAGCCCGACGCGGCGTTCGACGTCTTCGGAACGCCGGTGGCGCTGCAGAACATCGTGCGCGATGCCGGACTCGTCGTGATCACGCTGATTTCGCTGGCGATCACGCCGCGCACCGCACGCGAGGGCAACGGCTTCAACTGGGAGCCGATGAAGGAAGTCGCCAAGCTGTTCGCCGGCATTTTCCTGACGATCATTCCCGTGGTCGCGATCCTGCGTGCCGGCGAAGCGGGCGCGCTCGGCTGGGTGATTCGCCTCGTCACGGGGCCGGACGGTGCGCCCGACAACGTCATGTACTTCTGGGCCACCGGCCTGCTCTCGTCGTTCCTCGACAACGCGCCGACGTACCTGGTGTTCTTCAATACGGCCGGCGGCGACGCGGCGACGCTGATGACGACCGGTGCGGCCACGCTGGCGGCGATTTCGGCGGGTGCGGTGTTCATGGGCGCCAACACGTACATCGGCAACGCGCCGAACTTCATGGTCAAAGCCATTGCGGAGCAGCGCGGCATTCGCATGCCGAGCTTCTTTGGTTATATGCTGTGGTCGGGCGCGATTCTGCTGCCGCTGTTCGTCCTGACGACCCTGATATTCTTCTGAGCCGCGACTTTGCCACGCGGCCGACCTCTGCGAGACAACTGGTGAAACCGAAGATCCTGGTAGCCCGAGCGATTTTTCCCGACGTGATCGAGCGTCTGGCGCAGTATTTCGACGTCGAGCGCAACGACGCCGATACGGTGTATTCGAGCGATGAGCTGCGCGCCCGTCTGGCCGACAAGGTCGGCGCCATCACCACGGCAAGCGAGCGCATCGACGCATCGGTGCTGGCCGGCGCGCCGCATCTGCGCGTGGTTGCGAACATGGCGGTGGGCTACAACAACTTCGACATCGCGGCGATGACCGCGGCCGGCGTCATGGCGACGAACACGCCCGACGTACTCAACGAGACGACGGCCGACTTCGGCTGGGCGCTGCTGATGGCCACCGCGCGTCGCGTCACCGAGTCGGAGCGCTGGCTGCGCGAGGGGCATTGGGACAAGTGGGCCTACGACATGTTTCTCGGCGCCGACGTGCATGGCAGCACGCTCGGGATCATCGGCATGGGGCGCATCGGGCAGGCCATCGCGCGCCGTGCGCAGGGCTTCAACATGCGGGTGGTGTATCACAACCGCTCGCGTCTTGACGCCGGCACTGAAGCGGCGTGCAACGCGAGCTACGTCGACAAGGAAACGCTGCTGCGCACCGCTGATCACGTGATCCTCGTGCTGCCATATTCGGCCGCGACGCATCACACGATCGGTGCCGCGCAGCTGGCCATGATGAAACCGACGGCCACGCTCGTGAACCTCGCACGCGGCGGCATCGTGGACGACGCCGCGCTGGCCCAGGCGCTCGCCGACAAGCGGATTGCCGCGGCAGGTCTCGACGTGTTCGAGGGCGAGCCCAAGGTTCACCCCGGTCTGCTCGAAGTGAAGAACGTGGTGCTCACGCCGCATATCGCGAGCGCTTCCGCGGCCACGCGTCGCGGCATGGCAAGCCTCGCGGCGGACAACCTCATTGCGGCGCTGGGCTTCGGCGCCGCCGCCGGCAAGCCGCCGTGCCTGCTCAATCCCGAGGTGCGCAAGTCATGACTATGCGCGCCTGCACGGGCGGAAAGCGTGGAAGGCAAGTCAGGGAATCGAAGGGAGTCGCAACGCGATGATGGAGATGGTGCTGGTGGCGCTGGCGGCGCTGAATCTGTTGGTCATGATCGCGATTGCGGTGAGGGTGTGGCAGCGCGGTGAAGACGCTGTTCTCGTCGGCGCGCTCGCCAGCCTGCGCGACGACCTGCTGCGTTCGGTCGAGCGCACGGAGCGTGGCCTGCGTCAGGAGTTCGCGGATACCGCCCGGGCGGGGCGCGGCGAGCAGAGCGCGCAGATGGCGCAGTTTCAGCAGACGCTGGCCGCGCAGATGACGAGCGTGGCCACGGTGCAGAACAACCAGATCGATAGCTTCGCGCAGCAACTTGCCAAGCTCACCGAGACCAACGCCGCACAACTCGACGCCGTGCGTCAGAGTCTGGTGCTCAATGGTCAGCAGATGCGTGAAGAGCAGGCGTCGACGCTGCGCCGTTTCGGTGAAGCGCAGCACCAGCAGCTCACGCAACTGGCGGAGGGCAATGAGCGTCGCCTGGCCGAAGTGCGCGCCACACTGGAGCACAAACTCAAGGACATCGAGGTCAATAACGCGGCGAAGCTCGAGGAGATGCGCCGCACCGTCGACGAGAAGCTGCACGCCACGCTCGAGCAGCGGCTCGGCGAGTCGTTCAAGCTCGTGTCCGACCGGCTCGAGCAGGTGCATCGCGGCCTTGGCGAGATGCAGACGCTGGCGGCCGGCG
This sequence comes from Pandoraea nosoerga, assembly GCF_902459585.1. Lineage (GTDB taxonomy): Bacteria > Pseudomonadota > Gammaproteobacteria > Burkholderiales > Burkholderiaceae > Pandoraea > Pandoraea nosoerga. The sequence continues at coordinate 69,388 of NZ_CABPSC010000003.1, read as the reverse complement.
TCGGCGACCTCAAGCGTGTGCTGACGAATGTGAAGACGCGCGGCATCTGGGGCGAAGTGCAGTTACAGGCGCTGCTCGAACAACTGCTGACGCCGGAGCAGTTCGCGAAGAACGTGGCGACCCGGCCGGGCAGCGCCGAGCGCGTGGAGTTTGCCATCGCGCTGCCGGGGCAGAGCGGCGACAGCGCCACGCCGGTCTGGCTGCCGATCGACGCGAAGTTCCCTCGCGAAGATTACGAGCGCTTGATCGATGCGCAGGAGCGCGCCGATCCGGTGGCGGTGGAAGAGGCGTCGAAGGCGCTGGAGACGCGCATTCGTCTCGAGGCCAAGACCATCGCGGAAAAGTACCTGGCACCACCGCACACCACCGACTTCGCCTTGTTGTTCCTGCCGACGGAAGGTCTCTATGCGGAGGTGTTGCGCCGACCGGGACTCTCCGACCTGCTTCAGCGAGAGTACCGCGTGACGGTGGCCGGACCGACTACGCTGACGGCATTGCTCAACAGTCTGCAGATGGGGTTTCGCACGCTGGCCATCGAACGCCGCTCGAGCGAAGTGTGGCAGGTGCTCGGCGCGGTAAAGACCGAATTCACCAAGTTCGGCGACGTGCTGGCCAAGACCAAGTCACAACTCGAGACGGTGGCGCGCTCGATCGACAAGGCGGAAGTGCGCACGCGCGCGATGGCGCGCCAGCTCAAGGCGGTGGAGGCGTTGCCCGGCGAGCAGGCGATCGAACTGCTCGGCGTCGATCTGGACCCCGACGACGGAGCCTGAGCGGCTGGCACGCCGCCTCGGATCAGCGCGGGGCGCTGCCACTCCCGGCGAATCGCTGGAGCGCATCGCCGGCCATGCGCACGACGCGCCAGTCCGGCAGCACCGTCGCGCCTTGCGACATATAGAAATCGATCGCTGGCTGGTTCCAGTCGAGCACCGTCCATTCGAACCGTCCACAACCGCGCTCCACCGCGATGCCGGCGAGCTTGCGCATGAGCGCCTGCCCCACGCCCTTGCCGCGCATCGACGGCTGCACGTAGACGTCTTCCAGATACAGCCCACGGCGTGCGAGGAAGGTCGAGAAGTTGTGGAAGTACACGGCGTAGCCGACGGCCTGGCCATCCCATTCGGCCAGCAGGCATTCGGCAGCGGGTTTGTCGCCGAACAGCGCCTCGTGCACGCTCGATGGCGTGGCCTCGAAGATATCCAGCAATTTTTCGAAGACGGCCAGCTCTCGCATCAGGCCGTGGATCGCACCGACGTCGTCGGGCGTGGCAACTCGCAGGGTCAGGGACATGGCGGCAAATGGGCTCTCGATCTCGGGCGAATCAGTATTCGTCGTCGGGGACGTCGCTCAGCGCGACTTCGATGCCGCCGAATCGCTCGGCCACCCAGTTATAGGCGTGACAGGCGATCCAGAGAAGTACGAAGCCCACGATGGCGTTGAGCACCAGCGCGGAAATGAACGCGAGGCCAGGCAACTCCCCGTAGCGGATGAACGCGGCCAGAAAGGCGAGCAGCACCAGCGGAATACTGAAGGTGAGGTAGACCAGTACCAGCGCTTTGGCCGTCTGGCCGGGACTGATGTACGTGATCTGTTTTTTCGTTGTCATTGACGTGTGCTTTCGATGTGTGGGGTGCCGAAGTCGTCGAAGCCCCGACGCCGGCGATTTATTGCTGTTTCGTTGCTTCGCTTGATCGGGAACTCAGACAAGACCGTCGAACACGATGACGTCCACGAGCTCGCCGGCCGCCACGTCAGCGCGGGCGGTGTCGAGCGTGACGAAGCAATTCGCTTCGCTCATCGTGCGCAGGATGCCGGCGCTTTGTGCGTCGGCGACGGTGACCTGCCAGCGGCCTTGCCCGTCTGCGGCGAGAATTGCGCGCAGGAACTCGGTACGGCCCGGGCGCTTGGCAATGGCGGTGGTCGTCGGGACCGGCAGACGCGGCACCGCTTGCGGCTCGGCGCCCATGAGCGCGAAGAGCCCGTCGCGCACCAGATGATAGAACGACGCCATCACGGCCGCCGGATTGCCGGGCAGCCCGAAGAGCAGCGCACGGTGGCCGTCGCACTCGAGCTCGCCGAACGCGAACGGGCGCCCCGGGCGCATGGCCATCTTCCAGAACACCACGTTGCCCAGACGCGTCATCATCTCGCGCGTGAAGTCGGCCTCGCCGACCGACACGCCGCCCGAGGTGATGACCGCATCGGCGTCGCGGCACGCCATGCGCAGCGTGTCTTCAATCGCCTGCGGATCGTCGGCCACGACACCGAGATCGAGCACTTCCACGCCGAGCCGTTGCAGCATGCCGTACAGCGTGTAACGGTTGCTGTCGTAGAGATTGCCCGGGGCGAGCGGCTCGCCCACCGAGCGCAGTTCGTCGCCCGTCGAGAAGAACGCCACGCGAATGCGGCGGCGCACCGGCACTTCGGCGATGCCGAGCGAGGCCAACAGTCCGAGTGCGGCCGGGCGCAACCGCTTGCCCGCGTGCAGCGCCGGATGCCCGGCCGCGAGGTCCTCGCCGATGTGGCGCACGTGGCGCCCCGGCGTGACGGCGCTCGCGGGGAACGTCACGAATTCCGGGCCGTCTGCGCGCCGCACCTGCTCCTGCGGGATCACCGTGTCGCACCCGGCCGGCATCAGCGCGCCCGTCATGATGCGAACGCATTCGCCCGCGGCCGCCACGCCATCGAACGGGCGGCCAGCCAGTGAGCGGCCTGCCACGCGCAGCCGCACGTCGCCGCCGGCGGCCAATGCGCTGCCGGCGAAGGCGTAGCCGTCCATGGCGGCGTTTTCGAAGGCGGGAACGTTCAGTGGGGAAATGACGTCGCGGCCCAGCACGCGACCCAGCGCGTCGCGCACGGCCACGCGCTCGATCGCGGACACCGCACGCGCGGTGCGCGCGATGATCGCGCGCGCCAGTTCGACCGTCATGTGGTTAGGGTCGTAGTCCGGCAAGCCGGCCAGGGCGTCGTCTAGTGTTGTCATCGGTGTGGCGTCGTCATCCGGCAGTACCGGGCGTGAATCCCGTAAAAGCGATGGCGACGGATCAGGCCGCGTCGACGCCTGGGACGTCAGTGGGCGCGCGGCGTGTCGGAATGGAGGTCGTCCAGCGTGTTGACATTGTAAAACGGACGCTCGTCACCGAAGTGAACTTGTAGGGCGTTGTGGCGTGCCAGCCACGCCCGGACGCGACGCTCTCCGCCCGTCAGCGTCGCGGCAAGGTCGTCCGCCAGCGACCGGTGCAGCAAGGCGAAGACCGGATGCGGGCCCTGTGCCGTGGCGGCATAGGCGGCCGCTGCGCAGGGCAGGGGCGCCGCGCTGCCGTCGCGCGCCGCCGCACCGAGGGCGGCGGCGAGGCGCTCGCCGAGGTCCTCGGGCAGATAGGGCGAATCGCACGGCACGGTCAGTACGTAATCGGTTCTCGCCGCGCGCAACCCTGCCAGCATGCCTGCCAGCGGCCCGGCGAAGTCCTGTGTCTCGTCCGCGACGACCGGGGCGCCGAAGGCACCATAGGCATCGCCGTTCCGATTTGCGCTGATGAGCAGTGCGCCGACCTGCGGGCGCAGGCGCGCCACGACATGCGCGACCAACGGCTGGCCGGCAAACGTTTGCAAGCCCTTGTCGCGTCCGCCCATGCGCTGCCCGCGTCCGCCGGCAAGGATCAGACCGGTGATGGCTTCGCGGGGGATGAGGGGGGCGGGCATGGGCGCGTGGGCGATGTCGGGTTCTGCGACGGGTGGCACCCGTCTCAGGAACGATTCAGGGCGATGACGCGCCCGGCGGCGTCGAACCAGACGGCGCCGTCGCCGAGCATCACCCCTTGGTCGCGCGCGAACATCAGCCGCGGGACTGCCGCACCGATGGTGCGCACGTAGCCGTCGGTGAAGATTTCGTTGTAACGCGCGAGGAGCGACTTCGGGTTGCGAAGCACGATCGTCTTCCCGCGTAACGAGACGTGCAACGGGTAACGGATCGATTGTGCGACCACGTCGCGCCGGTCGTCGAGCACGCCCTTGCGGAATTGCGTGGCGGCGCGATTGACTGTCTCGTCGTCGTTCACGCCGGCCACGCCGTAGAGGTGGTCGATCTTGCCGCTCTGAACGCTCGCGAGCGATAGCTCGAACGGCACCGTGCGACCGGTGCGCAGGTCCTTCCATTGGCCGGAAATGACCTCGCAACTCGTGGACTCGCCGCGTTGACGATTGACGTCGCCCGCCGATGCGAATTCACCGTCGAACGTGGCGCGCGGCATGCCGCCCGCGTCGAATTCCGTCAGATGCAGGCGCGACTTGTTTTCGAGCTTGCCGGTGAGGTACGTATCGCTCAGCGACGAGGCGTTGGCGTAGCGGCCTTCGAGCTTGCCCCCGGCGCTCGGGCGCAGCACGAGGCGCAACGGATTGCGCTCGCCAAGCTGGCCGCTGTATGTCATGAGATGGTTCGCAATGTCGCGGTTCGACGTGTCGCAATCGGCCCGGGCGTGCGAGGGCGCGGCCACGCTCGTGAGCAACAGGACGAGCGCGCCAAGGCCGGCGGCGGCGAGGCGTCGGGGAGCAGCGATGGAGTCTCGGGCGCGACCGGCGCCCGGGGCAGCAAAAATCATGTGTCGTGAAGAAATTCGAAAGGGCGAAAGCAGGTCGATGTCGGGGCGCAATGGGCGAACGTTCGGGGCGACCATCCGAGTGTCCGTCCGGGGTGTCCGTCCGGGGTGCTCACCCACCGATATAGGACATCTCCACTTTCGGTGGGGCATTCTCGGGCAGACCGGTGGCCGCGGTGCGCAAGGCCGAGTATCGATCGGTACGGCCTCGCCAGATGTCGCCGATGACCGTCGAGATCTGCGCGTCGCTCGCGCCGTTGCGCAACAGCGTGCGCAAGTCGTAGCCGGAGCTGGCAAACAGGCACAGATACAACTTGCCTTCCGTAGACAGGCGCGCCCGCGAACAAGTGCCGCAAAACGCGCGTGTGACCGACGAAATGACGCCGACTTCGCCACCGCCGTCGCGATATCGCCAGCGTTGCGCCGTCTCGCCCGGGTAGTTCGGTTCGAGCGGCTCGACGGGCAGGGCGTCGTTCAGGCGGGCAATGACGTCGGCCGAGGGCAGCACCTCGTCCATGCACCAGCCATTCGATGTGCCGACGTCCATGTATTCGATGAAACGAAGCACCACGCCGCTGCCGTGGAAATGTCGCGCCATCGGCACGATATCGCTGTCGTTCGTGCCGCGTTTGACGACCATGTTGACTTTGACCGGTCCCAGGCCGACACGCTGCGCCTCGGCAATGCCTTCAAGCACCTTGGCCACCGGAAAGTCGACGTCGTTCATCCGGCGGAAGATCGCGTCGTCGAGACTGTCCAGGCTGACGGTCACGCGCGTCAGGCCGGCGTCCCTGAGCGACTGCGCGCGACGCGCCAGCAGCGAGCCATTGGTCGTGAGCGTGATGTCGAGCGGCTTGCCCGACGGCGTGCGCAGCCGTGCGAGCATTTCGATCAGGCGCTCGATGTGCTTGCGAAGGAGCGGCTCGCCGCCGGTCAGACGCAGCTTTTCCACGCCGTGTTCGACGAACAGCCGCGCAGTGCGCTCGATCTCTTCGAAGGACAGCAGCGACGACTGCGGCAGGAAGGCGTAGTCCTTGTCGAAGACGTCCTTCGGCATGCAATAGACGCAGCGGAAGTTGCAACGATCGGTCACCGAGATGCGCAGGTCGTGCAACGGCCGCGCGAGCGCATCTTCGAGATGCCCGGTCGCGGCGCGCACTTGTGCGGGAATCTGCGGGGTTTGCGTCGCATAGCGGACGTCGTTTCGCAGATCGGTGAGTCGGATGATCGTTTCAGTCATGTCGGGGAGCGTGGCTTGCGACTCCATTCTAACGAATTGGCCCGCCGGCCGCCGACGTGGGAATTCGGGGCCGGCCGCGTGGCGGTACGAGCGCTGTCTGCGCGGTCATCGGTCACGGGGAGAAGCCATGTGTTCGTTGCGAAGCGTCAAGCCTGTACTGCACAGCGGTTGCGTCAAGATAAGGGCAGGCGGCTGCGCGCACAAGTCGGGACAACGCGGGTTGCCGGGCGCACAGACGGTTTTTCCGTCTCGAAAACAATGGAAAGGCGCGATGGAAAGGCGCGACGAAACGAAGAGACGATGGAAAAGCGGGGGCGAAAGGGGCAACGAAAGGGGCAACGAAGGGACAACGAAGGGACAACGAAGGGACAACGAAGGGACAACGAAGGGACAACGAAGGGGCAGTGGAATGCCCCTGCGAACGAAAGGCGGACGCAGGCCGGAGAGCGCTGCGCACGCACCGACGTGAGACCGAAAGCCGGCGGCAAGGCAGCAAAAAAGGAGGCCGAAGCCTCCTTTTCCGTTCCTGCGTCGCATCCCGCGGACACCGGCCGTGAAGCCGGCGCCGCAGGGCTGCGGCGGCGTCAGACCACGCGGGCAAACCGCATGGCCAGGCCGCTTGCTCAGACCGCGTGATTCGACGGTGCGCGCGTTTCCACCTGCTCCATCGGGCCGTTGTTGAGCGGCGCGACCGGCCGGCGCTCGCGCGGCACGCGCGGCGCCGGCACGACCTTCGCTGCCGCTTCCCTGGCGGCGCGAAGTTTGTCGGCGTCGGTGTGGACCCACACCAGACCGACGCTCGCGAGCGTCGATTCCAGCGCGCTGCGCTCCAGCGTGGGCTCGACGGCCACGGCCGCTGGCTTTTGCGTAACGACTTCCGTCGCAGCCGCTGCCGCTTCAGGCACTGTGGTGACTGCCTGCGTCGTCGGCGTCGTCGACGTTATCGGCGCTATCGGCGTTTGTGCGATCTGCGCCGTTGCCGCGTCGACCGGCTGAGCTGCCGGGGACGGAGCGTCCGTAGTCTCCGGAGCACCCGTAGCGGCCGGCTGTGCCGTCTCCACCGGAGCCGAAGGCGCTTGCATCGGTGCGTTGTCGACAGCGCTCGACGATGCGGCCGTGGCAGCGATCTCCGTCAACGCTTCGGCGGGAACCGTCGGCTGGGCCGGGACCGGCGCGGCGGCCGGCAGCGGTGCGTTCACCGGCGGCACGACAGGGGCGGCGCTGGTGTCTGCGCCCGCCAGCGGGGCCGGCGTGACCGGCGTGACCGGCGTGACCGCGGCCGCCGATGCCGCCGCAGCGATGGGCTCGGCAACGACCGGCGCCGGCACTTCCGGCGTGGCGGCAGGCGCGGTTTCCACGACCTTGGCGACCGGCGCCGCCTGAGCCGTGGCCTGCGCGGCCTGGGCTGGTGCCGCCGTCGGCTCGACCTTTTGGGCCGGCGACGCGGAGGACGTCGAAGACGATGCAGCCGACGCCGCCGCCACGGCGGCGAGCGGCGCGGCGGCGCGGGCCAGGGCGTCGGCGGCGGCGTTCTCGGCGGCTTCGTCGCTCAGCACCGGGCGTGCGCCTTCGGCGTTACCTTCCGCGGCGATGCCTTCACCTTGCTCGCCGTCCGCATGCAGTTGCTGTTCGTTGGCTTCGCGTTCGCGACGACCGCCGCGACGGCCGCGACGGCGGCTGCGGCGGCGCTCTTCGCCCCCTTGCTCGCTGCCTTGTTCGCCGGTCTCGCCTTCGGGGCCCACCGCCGGTGCGCCTTCGATTTGCGCGGTCAGACGATCCTGTTGCTCGGCATCATCCTGGGCGGCTGCCGGCGGGGCTACAGGTGCGCTCGGCTGCGCCGCGCGCTGCGGGGCTGCCTGTTGCCCCTCGGCGCCTTCCGCCTGACGGCGTTCGCGACGCTCGTTGCGATCGCGGCGGCTGCCGCGCTCACGACCTTCGCGCGGCTCGCGGCCTTCCTCCGTGCGCACGTCTTGTGCGGCCTGGCGTTGGGCGTCGTCGCGCTCGCGCTTGTCGCGGCCTTCCTGACGGGGCTCGTTGCGTTCATTGCGCTCCGCGCGCTCCGGACGAGCGCCACGGCCTTCGCGACCGTCGCGTCCTTCACGGGCGGTCTGGCCGGCGTTGTCCTTGCCGGACTTGTTTTCGTCACGCGCATTGCCGCGGCGGTTGCGGTTCTGTTGATGCGGACGCTCGTGGCGCTCACGCGGCGCGCGCGCTGCCGGCTTGGCCGGCGCTTCGGTCTTGACCGGCGCCGGTGCGGCCGGCTCGAGGCCGAGCAGACGCTTCACGAAACCGAGGAAGCCCCCGCTGCGAGCCGGTGCGGCCACCGGCGCAGCCGGCACGATCGCTTCGGCGCGCGGCTGGGCGGCCGGCGCCGGCTGCTCGGGCGTGATGCCCTTCACAGCAGCTTCCTGGCGCGGGCGGACGTCTTCCTTCTTCTTGCTGTAGCCGGCCGGATCGTCTTCCGAAGCACGCGCGGCTTCCTCGGCGAGCGCGTAGCTGGCCTTCGGCGCGTCGAGGCGCGGGTCGTCGAAGCGCAGGCGTTCGAGCTTGTAATGCGGCGTCTCGAGGTGCTTGTTCGGGATCAGCAGCACGCCAACCTTGAAGCGGGCTTCGATCTTGTTGATTTCCTGGCGCTTTTCGTTGAGCAGGAACGCGGCGACTTCGACCGGCACCTGGCAGTGGATGGCTGCCGTGTGCTCCTTCATCGCTTCTTCCTGGATGATGCGCAGGACTTGCAGCGCCGACGATTCGGCGTCGCGGATGTGGCCGGTGCCATTGCAGCGCGGGCAGGTCACGTGCGTGCCTTCCGAGAGCGACGGACGCAGGCGCTGGCGCGAGAGCTCCATCAGGCCGAAGCGCGAGATCTTGCCCATCTGGACGCGCGCCCGGTCGTGCTTGAGCGCGTCCTTCACACGTTGTTCGACTTCGCGCTGGCTCTTGGCCGACTCCATGTCGATGAAGTCGATCACGATCAGGCCGCCCAGGTCGCGCAGGCGCAACTGGCGTGCCACCTCGTCGGCCGCTTCCAGATTGGTGCGCAGGGCAGTTTCCTCGATGTCGGCGCCCTTGGTGGCGCGCGCCGAGTTCACGTCGATCGACACGAGCGCTTCCGTGTGGTCGATCACGATCGCGCCGCCGGAGGGCAGCGGCACCTGGCGCGAATACGCCGTCTCGATCTGGTGTTCGATCTGGAAACGCGAGAACAGCGGCACGTCGTCGCGATATTGCTTCACGCGGTTGAGGTGATCGGGCATGACCACCTGCATGAAGTTGCGTGCCTGCTCGGCGATTTCCTCCGTATCGATGAGGATTTCACCGATATCCGGCTGGAAATAGTCGCGGATGGCGCGGATGACGAGGCTCGACTCGAGATAGATCAGCGCCGAGTCGCGCGGCAGTTCGATGTTGTGGGCGGCGCCTTCGATGGCGCGCCACAGTTGCAGCAGATAGTTCAGGTCCCACTGCAGTTCTTCGGCCGAGCGGCCGATACCCGCGGTGCGGGCGATGATGCTCATGCCTTCCGGCAGTTCGAGCTGCGCCATGGTCTCGCGCAGTTCCTGACGATCTTCGCCCTCGATGCGGCGCGACACGCCACCGCCGCGCGGGTTGTTCGGCATCAGGACCAGATAGCGGCCGGCCAGCGAAATGAAGGTGGTGAGTGCTGCACCCTTGTTGCCGCGCTCTTCCTTTTCGACCTGAACGATGAGTTCCTGGCCTTCGGAGAGGGCGTCCTGGATGCGCGCATTGCGCACATCGGCGCCGTCGCGGAAGTACGCGCGGGCGACTTCCTTGAATGGCAGAAAGCCGTGGCGGCCTTCGCCGTAGTTGACGAAGCAGGCTTCGAGAGAGGGTTCGATACGGGTGATGACACCCTTGTAGATATTGCCTTTACGCTGCTCGCGTCCGGCCGTCTCGATATCGATGTCGATGAGTTTTTGCCCATCGACGATGGCCACGCGCAGCTCTTCCTGCTGCGTGGCGTTGAACAACATGCGTTTCATGAAAACGACTCCCACCCGCCGCAGCTGCCAATGCGCAGTGCGTCGGGCACGTATCACTCGAGTTATCCAACACGCGAGGTTCGAGCCGGGAGTGGAAGAATTGCCGGGGGGTCCGGGCGATGAGGCCAACGGACGCAAAGGCGCCTGCGAATATGTCTTCGCGCTCACCCCGATTCGCCGACGTGCCGGAAAACTCCGGCGCGGCGCGGATCACTTCGGGCTTGCAGTCCGTACCAGGAGAAACTGGACGAGAAACTTCATCAACATTTTCTCGGGGCGCCTGCCGACACTTATTCTTCTTGTGGCGGCGCCTCAATCTCGACTATTACGCGAACGATATTCACAAAGCGATCAGCTCGAACAATGGAGTTCGGGCTGATCGCCAAAAAATTCTATAACCACCGACTCTATCCGCGTCCCGCGCGTTGCGACCGAAGCGGCCTGTGGGCCAACTTCCTGCCGACGCTGCGTGACGTGCGTGCGCTCGCTGCTCCAGGGTCACCGGACGAGCAGCCTGCCCGGGGTGCAAGTAAAATACCGTTTTGGGGTATGCACCGACAGAGGTGGGGATTTGGCATGATTCCCGCTACCGCCATCTCTGTTGGGCAAATTATATTCATAATGAATGAGTTAGGCAAAAGTCGGCAGAAAATGGTTGTGCCGGCGTCGGCGCCGCAGGTTCGGCTCGTCGAGGTCGACGACGGCTCGGCCGGGCAACGTATCGATAATTTTCTCCTGCGCGAGTGCAAGGGAGTACCAAAAAGCCACGTCTATCGCATTCTGCGTAGCGGCGAAGTCCGCGTGAACAAAGGGCGAGTAGACGCCGCCTATCGACTTGCCCTAGGCGATATCGTCCGCATTCCGCCGGTCCGTGTCGCGGCGTCCGCCGCCGACGACGCCCCGGCCCATGTGCCGGCTGCCACATTCCCCGTGTTGTTCGAGGACGACTACCTGCTGGCGGTCGACAAGCCGGCCGGCGTGGCCGTGCATGGAGGCAGCGGGGTGTCGTTTGGCGTGATCGAGCAACTGCGCCGGGCCATGCCGCAACAGAAGTTCCTGGAACTCGTGCATCGGCTCGACCGGGAAACGTCGGGCATTCTGCTGCTTGCCAAGAAGCGCGCCGCCCTGGTCGGCATGCACGAGCAGATTCGCCACAACCGAATGGACAAGCGCTACCTCGCGTGCGTGAGTGGGGCGTGGCGCGAGCGCCAGCGCTCGGTCAAGGCGCCCCTATATAAATATGTCACCGCGCAAGGGGAGCGGCGTGTGCGTGTGCAGGAAGACGGCCAGGCGTCACATACGGTATTTCGCATGGTGGAAACGTTGCCGCCCTATACCTTGCTGGAAGCGGAACTGAAAACGGGGCGGACCCATCAGATTCGCGTTCATCTGGCGCATTGCGGCACGCCTATCGTGGGCGATGACAAGTATGGCGACTTCACGCTGAACAAGTCGCTCGCCCGCCCTGGGGCGAAGCCCGGCATCAAGCGCATGTTCCTGCATGCGTGGCGACTGCGGTTCACGCACCCCGTGCTGGACACGCCAATTGCGCTGGAAGCGGCGTTGCCGCCAGAATGTGAGCAATTCCTGAATCAACTTAGAGGCGCCTGAGGCGATGCCAAGCACTGAATTCGATCTGGTCGTGTTCGACTGGGATGGGACGTTGATGGATTCGACGCCCACCATTACCCGTTGCATCCAGGCGGCCTGCCGCGATCTCGGCCTGCCCGTGCCGACCGACGAGCTGGCCAGCCACGTGATCGGGCTCGGATTGCGCGACGCCCTCCAGATGGCAGTGCCCTCGCTCGACCCGGCGCACTATCCGCGCCTGTCCGAGCGCTATCGTTTTCACTATCTGATAGGCGACAAGGAGACGGTGCTGTTCGCCGGCATTCGGGAGTTGCTCGAAGAGTTACGCTCGCGCGGCCGTTTTCTGGCCGTCGCGACGGGCAAGTCGCGCGTCGGCCTGAACCGGGCCCTCGAATCGGCGGGCCTCATGCGAATGTTCGACGCGACGCGTTGCGCGGACGAGACGTTCTCCAAGCCGCACCCGGCCATGCTGCAGGAACTGACGCGCGAGCTCGGCCAGGACCTGCGCCGCACGGTCATGATCGGCGACACGACGCACGATCTGCAGATGGCGCGCAGCGCCGGGGCTGCCGGCGTGGCCGTGGCCTACGGCGGCGCGCATCCCCGCGAGCAGCTCGTGGCGCTCGAGCCGGCGTACTGTGCGAACAGCGTGGGAGAGTTGCGCGAATGGTTGCTGGAGCGCGTGTGAGCGACGCCGCCACGCCGCAGCCCATCTGCCCGGGCGCCGCGCTCGAGGACGGCGGCCGCGGCGTGCGCTTCGAGGTGCTCGTGGGCGGGCACCCGACGCCCGCGTTCGTGATTCGTTACGAAGGGCGCGTTTACGGCTACCTCAATCAATGTGCGCACGTGCCCATGGAGCTGGACTGGTCGGAGGGGCAGTTCTTCGAGACGTCGGGCTTATACTTGATGTGCGCCACGCATGGTGCGACCTACGAGCCGGATACCGGTCATTGCGTCGGCGGCCCGTGCCGCGGCGGGGCGCTGCGGCCGGTGCGGGTCGAAGAGCGGCCCGCCGAAGCCGATGACGGGCAGCCCGCGGGGACCATGGTCGTCTGGTGGCCCGACGCCCATATCGAGGCGCCGGACCCGGCGACACCCGCGCGCTGACGGCTCGCTCACCATACTGCGTGTATCGCTCGCTCATCGTCGAAGTATTCATCGAAGTATTTCTGGATAACGTATGGCCGACTCCCTGCCGCCCGACTCGTCTCGCACCGAACCCGGTTTCCCGCCGCCCGGTGGTCGTCCGCCCGCGGGCAATGGTGGTGTCGCCGGTCGCGATCCCCACGCGGTGAAGCCCTGGGAGCGCGAGATGCTCGAGAAGGTATTGATGGCCGGCATCCGCGAGCAGCGGGCCGCGCGCCGCTGGAAGATTTTCTTCCGACTGCTGACGCTGGCGATCTTCGCCCTCATCGTCTGGTCGATTTTCGACTTCGACGGCGCGTCGACCTCGACCGGTTCCGCGTCGGGCAAACACACGGCGCTCGTCACGCTGACGGGCGAGATCTCTCCGGATGGACAGGCCAGCGCGTCGAAAATCAACTCGGCGCTGGAATCGGCTTTCGAGGATTCGTCGGCCGCCGGCGTGATCCTGCGCATCAACAGTCCCGGCGGGAGTCCGGTGCAGGCCGGCATGATCTACGACGACATCGCGCGGTTGCGAGCGAAATACCCGAAGAAGCCGCTGTATGTCGTGGTCGAGGAGATCTGCGCCTCCGGCGGTTACTACGTGGCGGCGGCGGCCGACAAGATCTACGTCGACAAGGCGAGCATCGTCGGCTCCATCGGCGTTCTGATGGACGGCTTCGGCTTCACCGGGCTGATGGACAAACTCGGCGTCGAGCGTCGCCTGCTGACGGCGGGGCGCAACAAGGGTTTCCTCGATCCGTTCTCGCCGCAGACCGAACAGCAAAAGACCTACGCGCTCGACATGCTCGAGCAGGTGCATCAACAGTTCATCGGCGCCGTGAAGAAGGGGCGCGGCAATCGCCTCAAGGACGATCCGGACCTCTTCAGCGGCCTGTTCTGGACGGGCCAGCGCGCCGTCGATCTCGGCTTGGCCGACGGGCTCGGCACTGTCGATTCGGTCGCGCGCGATGTGCTCAAGGCCCCCGATCTGGTCGACTACACCGTCAAGGAAAACCTCCCCGAGCGCGTTGCGCGCCGGTTCGGCGCGGCCGTCGGGGAAGCCGCCATGAAGACGATGATGATGGGATCGGCCCTGACGCTCAAGTAACCGGCGTCGCATCGCGACGACCGGCAGGCGTTACGACAGCGCCCCACGGAAATTCCGATTTTCGTGGGGCACTGTCTCGTTTTGCGGCGGTCGCCGCGAGCACGGAAGGGCGGCGCAGTGGCGCGTTGGCCGATTATTGCGCGAGAAACAGGAAGATCGCGGGCCGTTTGTGAAGTTCGACGCGCGCCTGCGGCCAACCTTTGACGCGATGGGTGACGATCTGCTCGCCGTCTTGCGTCACGTCGACGGCCACGCACAGGAGCGTGGAGGCGTCGCAGTGCTGCAGCAACGCATCGAGCATGGCCTTGTTGCGGTAGGGCGTCTCGATGAAGATCTGCGTCTGTTTTTCCTTGCGCGAGCGCTGTTCCAGGTCGCGCAGGCGCTTGGCGCGTTCGCCGGCATCCGTCGGCACATAGCCGTGAAACGCGAAGCTCTGGCCGTTCAGCCCGCTGGCCATCAGGGCCAGCAGAATGGAGCTCGGCCCGACGAACGGCACGACGCGCACGCCTTTCTCGTGCGCGCGGCGCACCAGCAGCGCGCCGGGGTCCGCGACGGCAGGGCAACCCGCTTCCGACACGAGGCCGCCATCTGCGCCGGCCAGAATGGGGGCGAGCAGGGCGTCGACGGCCGCCTGCGGCGTATTGACGTTCAGCTCGCGGATATCGATTTCCTGAATCGGCGTGCTGGCCCCGACCAGTTTCAGGAACGCGCGCGTGCTCTTGGCCTGTTCGCCGACGAAGTACTTCAGGCCCGCGGCCACGGCGCGGACGTCCTCGGGCAGCACGGCCGGCAGCCCGCCGCGGGTGTTCGCGCCGAGCGTGTTGGGAATCAGGTACAGCGTGCCGCTCATGCCCGGCCTCCAGGCAGCCCCGGCCCGGGCAGGCGAACCCCTGCCTGCATCAACATCGTCGTGAGGGCGATGAGCGGCAGGCCGATGAGGGCCGTCGGGTCGTCGTTCTCGATGGTTTCCAGCAGCATGATGCCCAGCCCTTCGGACTTGGCGCTGCCGGCGCAGTCGTAAGGCGTCTCGGCGTGCAGGTAGGCGGCCAGCACGTCGTCGGGCAGGTCGCGAAACTTCACGCGCGTGACCACGTCCTTTGCCTGGCTCTTGCCGTTGCGGGCGTCGTGCACGCAAAGTGCGGAGTGAAATTCGACGACTTTGCCGCGCATGTCGCGCAGTTGCGACATGGCGTTCTCGAAGTTGCCGGGTTTGCCGATCTGGCGTCCTTCGAATGTGGCGACCTGGTCGGCGCCGATGACGATGGCCTCGGGGTGGCGCTCGGCCACGGCCCGCGCCTTTTGGCGCGCCAGACGCAGGGACGTGTCGTGCGGGGTTTCGCCGGCGGCGGGCGCCTCGTCGATGTCCGGGGCGACGACGGTAAACGGCAGGCGCAGGCGCTCGAGCAGTTCACGGCGATAGCGCGATCCGGAGGCCAGGATCAGCGATGGCAGGGGCTGTGCGGTCATCGGGTTTAAGTGTTTGACGAGAAACGAAAAACTATTTAGAATTCACGGCTTTTGCAATCTGGCGCTCGGTCCCGCCGGTTCGCGCGATACGGGTTCGAATGCCGGAAAACGGCGTCGGATCAAGGCGCGGCGAGCCAGTCGAGGCGTGAAATTCGCGGCCAGATGCGCCAAGGCAAGGATGAGCGTGATGAGCGAATATATCGTCGATCTGTTCGAATTCGCGCGTACCGGCCGGGTGGCGGAAGGCGACGTGCAACTTGCGGCGTTGCCGCGCATGGTAACCGAAGTGCCCGCCGAAGTCTCGGCGTCCGACCGTGCGAGGGGCGTGTTTCACTGGCGCGCCGAAGGCGCTGAAGAGCAGGTGCTGCGCGCAGACGGCAAGCCGGCGGTGGCGCAGTTCCTGACGCTCTCGGTCAAAGGGCCGATGTGGCTCGAGTGCCAGCGTTGCCTCACGCCGTACCAGGAGCCGCTCGACTCGCAGACGACCTTCGAGATCGTGCGCGACGAGGCTGCGGCCGAAGCCCGCCCGCTCGACGAAGACGAGCTCGAGGCGCTGGTCGGCTCGAAACATTTCGATCTGCGCGAGCTGATCGAGGAAGAATTGCTGTTGGCCCTGCCGATCGTTCCCAAGCACGAGGTTTGTCCGAGTGTTCACGATAGCCTGGCCACGGGCAGCGACGGGTTGGCCGAACCGGAACCCGCGCCCGAAGAAGAGGATAAGCCGTCTCCGTTCGCGGCGCTGGCAGCGCTCAAGCGCTCGCCGGACAAGGACGGAAAGTAATGTGCGGCCGGATTTCCGGCTCACCAAAGTACATGTTTGCGTTAGTCGCACAGGGCGGGCCGGCAGGCCGACACCGTAGGGCGGCGCTCGAACTGTGTTAAAATTTCGCGATATTTTGAGGAGTTATCATGGCCGTTCAACAGAACAAGAAGTCGCCGTCGAAGCGCGGCATGCACCGTTCGCACGATTTCCTGACCGCGCCGGCGACCGCCGTCGAGCCGACGTCGGGTGAGACGCACCTGCGTCACCACATCTCGCCGAACGGTTTCTACCGTGGTCGCAAGGTCATCAAGACCAAGAACGACTAACTCGGCCCAACAGGCGATACGCGCCCATCATGGCGCTGTTTGATCGTCCGATGTGGCAAAAGCGGCACTCATCCTGCCGCTTTTTTTGTTACCTGTACCGCAAGCCAATCACGTCGACATGACAGTCACCCTGACGATCGATTGCATGGGCGGAGATCACGGCCCATCGGTGACGGTGCCGGCCGCGGTGCGCTTCGTGCAATCCACCGACGACGTCGAACTTGTGCTGGTCGGACAGCAGGAGATCATCAACGCACAGCTCGCGAAGCTGCGCGTGGCGGATCACCCGCGGCTGTCCGTGGTCAATGCGAGCGAAGTCGTCGCCATGGACGACTCGGTCGAGACCGCCCTGCGCAAGAAGAAAGACTCCTCGATGCGTGTGGCGCTCAATCTGGTCAAGGACGCGCGCGCGCAGGCTTGCGTGTCCGCCGGCAACACCGGCGCGCTGATGGCCGTCTCGCGCTATGTGCTCAAAACGCTGCCCGGCATCGAGCGCCCGGCCATCGCCACGGTGCTGCCCAATCAGAAGGGCGGCTACACCACCATGCTCGATCTGGGCGCCAACGTGGATTGCGAGCCGACCCACCTGCTGCAATTCGCCGAGATGGGCCATGCGCTCGTTGCGGCGGTCGACGGCAAGGAGCGGCCGTCGATCGGCCTGCTCAACATCGGCGAGGAAGTCATCAAGGGCAACGACGTCATCAAGCAGGCGGGCGAGCTGCTGCGCGGCTCCACGCTGAACTTCTACGGCAACGTGGAGGGCAACGACATCTATCGCGGCACGACCGACATCGTCGTGTGCGACGGATTCGTGGGCAACGTCGCGCTCAAGACCTCCGAAGGGCTTGCCCAGATGCTCGGCGACATGATCCGCGAAGAATTCACCCGCACGTGGTGGACCAAGCTGATCGCCGTCGTTGCGCTGCCGATTCTCACGCGCTTCAAACACCGCGTCGATCACCGCCGCTACAACGGTGCGGCGCTGCTCGGACTGCGGGCGCTCGTCATCAAGAGCCATGGCTCGGCAGACGCCTATTCGTTTGAATGGGCTATCAAACGCGGCTATGATGCAGTTCGCAACGGCGTGCTCGAGCGCCTGTCGCACGCCATGCAAGAGAATCAGACCCAGCTCCAGGACACCAAGCCCGTGAGCGCCATCCCGGCGCTCTGAGCCAGGCGGCCCCGTCCCGGCGCGCTAACCGATCATAAGATGACCCAGTCCGCGATTCATTCCCGTGTCGTCGGTACCGGCAGCTACCTGCCGGCACGACGCGTGACCAATCAGCAGTTGGCCGACGAGCTCGCCACGCGCGGCATCGAAACGAGCGACGAGTGGATCGTTGCCCGTACCGGCATCAAGGCCCGCCATTTCGCCGCGCCGGAACAGACGACCAGCGACATGGCCGTGGAGGCCGCCAAGCGTGCGCTCGAGATGGCCGGACTGGAGGCCGGGCAGGTCGACCTGATCATCGTCGCGACCTCGACGCCCGATTTCGTCTTCCCGAGCACGGCCTGCCTCGTGCAGAACAAGCTCGGCATCACCAACGGCTGTGCCGCGTTCGACGTGCAGGCCGTCTGCTCGGGTTTCGCCTACGCGATGGCCACGGCGGACAACTTCATCCGCTCGGGCGCGTACAAGAACGTGCTCGTCATCGGCGCCGAAACGTTCTCCCGCATTCTCGACTTCAACGATCGCACCACGTGCGTGCTTTTCGGCGACGGCGCGGGTGCGGTCGTGCTGCAGGCGTCGGGCGAGCCGGGCATTCTGTCGAGCGCCCTGCACGCCGACGGCAGCTACGCGAACATCCTCTGCGTGCCGGGCAACGTGGACGCCGGCGCCGTGCGCGGTGAGGCGTTCCTCTATATGGATGGTCAGGCCGTGTTCAAGCTGGCCGTCAAAGTGCTGGAAAAAGTGGCCCAAGAGGCCCTGGATAAGGCCGGGCTGGAGCAGTCGGCGATCGACTGGCTGATTCCGCACCAGGCCAATCTGCGCATCATGTCGAGCACGGCCCGCAAGCTCGGGCTGTCCGAAGACAAGATGGTCGTCACCGTCGACCAGCATGGCAACACCTCCGCCGCCTCGATTCCGCTCGCGCTCGACGTCGCCGTGCGGGACGGGCGCGTCAAGCCGGGCCAGAACGTCATGATCGAAGGCGTGGGCGGCGGCTTTACGTGGGGCGCGGTGTTGTTCCGCATGTAAGCGTTCCGGCGCCTGAGCGCCACGCGGCGCCCGCCGCGCATGGCGGCGCGGCCCACGCGTCGGGGGGGGCTCCCCGGTGCGTCACACCGACGCGCGATACCACGCCGCCATGTTTCTGAAAAATTGACTGTAAAACCAGCGCCATGACATTCGCTTTCGTTTTCCCGGGACAAGGTTCCCAGTCGGTCGGCATGCTCGACGCCTTTGCGGACAACGCCATCGTGCGCGAGACGCTGGCCGAGGCCTCGGACGCCCTCGGGCAGGACGTGGCCCAGCTGATCGCGGCAGGGCCAGCCGAGGCCCTCAATCTGACGACCAACACGCAGCCGGTGATGCTCACGGCCGCCTACGCGATGTATCGCGCGTGGCTTGCCGAGGGCGGCGCCAAGCCGGCGTTCGTGGCCGGTCACAGCCTGGGCGAGTACACCGCGCTGGTCGCAGCGGGCGTGATCGCGTTCAAGGACGCCGTGCCGCTCGTGCGCTTTCGCGCGCAGGCCATGCAGGACGCCGTGCCGGTCGGGCAGGGCGGCATGGCTGCCGTCCTGGGGCTCGACGACGACACGGTTCGCAACGTCTGCGCCGAAGCGTCGGCGGCGGGCGTGGTCGAAGCCGTCAACTTCAATGCGCCGGCACAGGTCGTGATCGCCGGGGCGAAAGCCGGCGTCGAGAAGGCCTGCGAACTGGCCAAGGCGGCGGGTGCCAAGCGCGCGCTCGTGCTGCCGGTGTCGGCGCCGTTCCACTCGTCGCTGCTCAAGCCTGCGTCGGATCGTCTGCGCGAGTACCTCGCGAACGTGACGTTCAGCGCACCGCAGATCCCGCTCGTCAACAACGTCGACGTGGCCGTGGAGACGGACGTGGCGCGCATCAAGGACGCCCTCGTGCGTCAGGCTGCTGCGCCGGTGCGCTGGGTCGAGTCGGTCAAGTGGCTCGCGGCGCAAGGCGTGAGTCAAGTGGTGGAGTGCGGCCCGGGCAAGGTGCTGACCGGTCTGACCAAGCGCATCGACGGCAATCTGACCGGCCTGGCGATTACCGATCCGGCCTCGCTCGCCGACGTGCGCGGCCAGCTAGCGTAAGTCACAGACAGGATATTTCTGACATGAGCAAGCAACTCGACAACCTCGTGGCGCTGGTGACGGGCGCCTCGCGCGGCATCGGCCGCGCCATCGCCCTCGAACTCTCCCGTCAGGGCGCCACGGTCGTGGGCACGGCTACAAGCGAAAGCGGCGCCCGGGGCATCGATGCCTACTTCGCCGAAGCCGGCCTCGCCGGCAAGGGCATCGTCCTGAACGTGACCGACGCCGAAGGCGTGGCCGCCGCGCTCGACGACATTCTCAAGCAGCACGGCAAGCTCGACATCCTCGTCAATAATGCCGGCATCACGCGCGATAACCTCGCGATGCGCATGAAGGACGACGAGTGGGACGACGTGATCGACACCAACCTGAAGGCGATCTTCCGCCTCTCGCGTGCCGTGATCAAGCCGATGATGAAGGCCCGCAGCGGCCGCATCATCAACGTCACGTCGGTGGTTGGGTCGGCCGGCAACCCGGGGCAGGCGAACTACGCCGCCGCCAAGGCCGGCGTTGCCGGCATGTCGCGCTCGCTCGCCGCCGAGATCGGCAGCCGAAACATCACGGTCAACTGCGTGGCGCCGGGCTTCATCGACACCGACATGACCAAGGCGCTCGGCGAAGCGCAGCATGAAGCGCTCAAGGCGCGGATTCCCCTGGGACGCCTCGGCGCACCGGAAGATATCGCGAACGCCGTGGCGTTCCTCGCGTCGCCGCAGGCCGGCTACATCACCGGCACGACGCTCCACGTGAACGGCGGCATGTTCATGAATTGATGGTTGTTCGCGCAAATTGCGATAGAATTGCGCGATTTTGCGTGGCGTTGAACATTATTTGGCGCAGGCTAACTTTGCACGGCAAACCTGTTAAAATGCGCGCACTTGTCTGAACTAACTACCCCGGAGGGTTTGAATGGATAACATTGAGCAACGCGTCAAGAAGATCGTCGCGGAACAACTTGGCGTTGCCGAGGCCGAAATCAAGAACGAATCCAGCTTCGTGAACGACCTGGGCGCCGATTCGCTCGATACGGTCGAGCTGGTGATGGCCCTGGAAGAAGAGTTCGAGACGGAAATCCCGGACGAGGAAGCCGAGAAGATCACCACGGTGCAACAAGCCATCGATTACATCCAGGCCGCCCAGAAGGCCTAAGGGCCCACGGATCACTGGCCGGCCGGGGTGCCGACCGGTTTCCCGGTGCCAGGCACGCCTGTCAGCCGCAGGGAGCACAGGGTCGGACCCTGTCGCCTCTGTGGCTTTTGTTTTGTATGACCCAGCAGAAGAAGGGGAGTATCGTGAGTCGTCGTCGCGTCGTCATTACCGGTCTGGGCCTGATCTCGCCGGTCGGCAACACTGTTGCCGAAGGTTGGGAGAATCTGGTCGCGGGCCGTTCGGGCATCGCTAACATCACGAAGTTCGATGCAAGCGCCCACAAGGTGCGCTTTGCGGGCGAAGTCAAAAACTTCGAGACCGAGAAGTACCTGTCGGCCAAAGAAGCGCGCCGCATGGACACGTTCATCCATTACGGTCTCGCCGCCGGCATTCAGGCCTTTGAAGACAGCGGCCTGCAAGTCACCGAAGAGAACGCTGAACGCATCGGCGTGCTGGTCGGCTCGGGTATCGGCGGCCTGCCGATGATCGAAGACACCCAGACCGATCTGCTCCAGGGTGGACCGCGCAAGATTTCCCCTTTCTTCGTGCCCGGTTCGATCATCAACATGATCTCCGGCCATCTGTCGATCAAGTACGGCCTGAAGGGCCCGAACCTCGCGATCGTCACGGCGTGCACGACCGGCCTGCACTGCATTGGCCAGGCCGCGCGCATGATCCAGTATGGCGACGCGGACGCCGTGCTCGCCGGCGGTGCCGAAGCGACGGTGTCGCCGCTGGGCATCGGCGGTTTCGCCGCGATGACCGCGCTGTCCACGCGTAACGACGACCCGGTGACGGCGAGCCGTCCGTGGGATCGCGACCGCGACGGCTTCGTGCTGGGCGAGGGCGCGGGCGTGATGATGGTCGAAGAGTACGAGCACGCGAAAGCGCGCGGTGCGAAGATCTACGCCGAAATCACGGGCTTCGGCATGAGCGCCGACGCGAACCACATGACGGCACCGTGCGAGGACGGCGACGGCGCGCTGCGTGCGATGAAGAATGCGCTGCGCGACGCCGGCCTCAATGCCGACGCCGTCAACTACATGAACGCGCACGGCACGTCCACGCCGCTGGGCGACATCGCCGAGACGGTGGCCATCAAGCGCCTGATGGGCGACGACGCCAGGAAGGTCGTGGTGAACTCGACCAAGTCGATGACCGGTCACCTGCTGGGTGGCGCGGGCGGCCTGGAGTCGGTGTTTACCGTGCTGGCCGTGCATCATCAGAAGTCGCCGCCGACGATCAACATCTTCAATCAGGACCCCGAGTGCGACCTGGACTACTGCGCAAACGTGGCCCGCGACCTGAAAATCGACGTCGCATTGAAGAACTCTTTCGGATTTGGCGGGACTAACGGCACGCTGGTCTTCCAGCGCGTCTAAGTTCGCGGGACGCCGCGCAGGCGTCCCGTCCCGCTGACCCACGCTCCGGTGAGTGTGCCCGGGCGTGCGGCGTTACAGACACTTCCAGCCGCGGCGGCCATGCGCTGCCGGGGTGCAAACGGGCCCGTGCCGGGCTTACAGATCAGAGAAAATACGGATCCATATCAGGTGAGTGAACGAGAAATCGACCAGGCGCTCGTCGAGCGCGTGCAAAAGGGCGACAAAGCCGCCTTCGAGCTGTTGGTCGCGAAATATCACCGCAAGATCATCCGCCTCGTGTCGCGACTCGTTCGCGACGCCGCCGAGGTCGAGGATGTGACGCAGGAGGCCTTCATCAAGGCCTACCGTGCCTTGCCGCAGTTTCGCGGCGAGTCGGCGTTCTACACCTGGTTGTATCGTATTGCTGTCAACACGGCGAAAAACCACCTTGCGACCCAGGGCCGCCGTGCGCCGACTTCGACTGAAGCAAACGCTGAAGAAGCTGAAACTTTTGCCGAGGCCGATCAACTAAGGGATATCAACACGCCTGAGTCGATGCTGATGAGCAAGCAGATTGCTCAGACCGTCAACACAGCGATGGAGGCTTTGCCCGATGAACTTCGGACGGCAATTACCCTGCGGGAAATCGAGGGGTTGAGCTACGAAGAGATCGCCGAAGCCATGGGGTGCCCGATCGGAACGGTCCGTTCGCGAATTTTCCGGGCGCGTGAAGCGATTGCCAGCCGGTTGCGGCCGCTGCTGGACACGCCTGACGGCAAGCGCTGGTGAGCGCGCCGCCGGGGAAGTTATTTTCGTTGGGGGATATCATGGGATCAGCGACGGTGCAAACGCAGCGGGGGCTGCAAGCCGAGCGGATTTCCGCGTTGATGGACGGGGAATTCGATCCGGACGAGCTGGCTGCCCTGCTGGACGAGGCCGACACCTCTGGCCGGCCTCTGTGGGACGAGTACCATCTGATCGGGGACGCACTGCGTTCCGATGAGCTGACGCTGCCGCGTTCGGAGTCGGCCTTCATGGCCTCCTTCGCCGCGCGCCTCGAAGCCGAGCCGCATCTGCTCGCGCCGGCCGCGCTGGCCGACGCCCAGGCCAATGCCGGGCAAGGCGCGAAAGCGACGGGCTCGCGCGTCACGCGAATCAATCCTTTCCTGCGTGTTCGCCGTGTACTGCCGACGGCTGCCGCCGCGGCAGCGGTCGCTGCGCTGTCGTGGGTGGTGGTGCCGCGTCTGCAGGACCATCCGGCAGGCGGCGCCCAGCCGCAAGTACTGGCCCAGACGGCAACGCCAGCCGCCGCCGGCTCCAGCCTCACGCGTGTGGCGCTCACCCAGCAGCCGCAGACGGCGGTGGCGGCCAATGGCGCGAGCGCCGGCGCGACGAACGACCTGATCGTGTTGCGCGATGCGCGTCTCGACCAGTATCTGGCGGCGCATCAGCAATATGCCCCGGCGCCGATCGGCCAGGGTGTCTCCCCCTACATGCGAGCCTCGGCGCAAGCGGACGAATAAATGCAGCGTCTGAGTACCGAATCCTTGCCGCGTGCGCCCTTCGGGCGCACTTTCTTCCTCTTTGCTTTTCTGCTCGCGACCACGCTGCAAACGCAGGCGTGGGCGCAGGCTTCGTCGGCCTCCGATCCGCTGATCGAGCGCCGGGAAGTCGGTGCGTGGCTCACGAAGATCCATCGCGCGGCGCAGACGCAGAACTACATCGGCACCTTCGTTTATCAGCGTGGTTCGACCATGCGTTCGTCGAAGATCAGTCACTTTGCCGACAAGGGGAACGAATTCGAAGAACTCGAGACGCTCGACGGCCGTCAGCGCCGCATTCTTCGCCAGAATGAAGACGTCTACACGCTGATCCCCGAACAGAAGACCGTCTTCCAGGAAAAACGCGAGAGCAAGGACTCGTTCCCGGCGCTGCTCGCCACGCCCAATCGCGACGTTCTCGACTACTACGCGCCGAAGGTGTTGCCCAACGAACGTATGGCCGGCTTCGACTGCATGGTGATCGAACTCACGCCGAGGGACGACTACCGCTTCGGCTACCGCCTGTGGGCGGACCGCAATACGGGCCTGCTACTGCGTGCGCAGACCCTCGATGCCGAGGGGCATCTGCTCGAGCAGGCCGCCTTCTCGCAGATTTCGATCGGCGTGCCCACCGAGAAGGCGCGCATCCTGCACGCCATCCAGGCCACGCATGGCTGGCACGTGATCAAGCCGCAGATCGCGCCGACGCATCTGTCCGACGCCGGCTGGAGCATCGACGTCGACAAGAAGGTGCCGGGATTCAAGGCGGTTCGCGAGGTGCGCCGCACAATGCGCTCGAGCGCCGAGGGCAAGCCGCTCGAAGTCCAGCAGGTGGTATATTCCGACGGCATGGCCGGCCTTTCGGTGTTTATCGAGCCGGCCACGCGTGAGCGCAAGGAAGGCCACGGTAGCGCGGGGGCGACGAACATCCTCATCAAGCGCTACGGCGACTATTGGCTGACCTTGCTGGGCGAGGTGCCGCAGGCCACGCTGCAACAGTTCGCCAGTAGCATCGAGTACAAACAGCCGGCGAAGTGACCGGCTGTCGGGTGGGCCGCGACCGGCGACGGCGCGGTCCGGGCAGCCAGGCGCATCGAGACGCGACGCCCGTGTCGGATGCCGGGCCGTCCTCAGGGATTCCCAGACTATCGCGCATCACGATCTTCCAATGAAGAAGACTCTCCTGCTTCGTGTCATTCTCGGCGGCGCCATTGCCGCGCAACTGGCGGGCGCACCCGCCGCCTTTGCCGCTCCGGCGTCGGCGTCGAACGCGCCGCTCGTCACCAATCTGCCCGACTTCACTCAACTCGTCGACCGGGTCGGCCCCGCCGTCGTGAACATTCGCACGACCGAGCGCGTGAGCCGCACTCAGCGCGGCCTGCCGCCGGGCATGGACGACGACATGGCCGAGCTGTTCCGCCGTTTCTTCGGCGTGCCTCTGCCGCAGCCGGGCCCGAAGGGCGGTGCGCCCAAGCGCGGCCAGCCGCAGCCCGACGAAGAGCAGAACAGCGGCGTGGGCTCCGGTTTCATCGTGTCGGCTGACGGCTATATCCTCACCAATGCTCACGTCGTCGATGGCGCCGACAGCATCTACGTCACGCTCACCGACAAGCGCGAGTTCAAGGCAAAGCTGATTGGTGCGGACAAGCGCACCGACGTCGCCGTGGTCAAGGTCGAAGCCAAGGATCTGCCCACGGTGCCGGTGGGCGACTCCAACAGGCTGCGCGTGGGCGAATGGGTGGTGGCCATCGGCTCGCCGTTCGGCCTCGAGAACACGGTGACGGCCGGCATCGTGTCGGCCAAGGGGCGCGACACCGGCGACTATCTGCCGTTCATCCAGACCGATGTGGCGGTCAACCCCGGCAACTCGGGCGGTCCGCTCATCAACATGCGCGGCGAGGTCGTAGGCATCAACTCGATGATCTACAGCCAGACCGGCGGCTTCATGGGCATTTCGTTCGCCATTCCGATCGACGAAGTCATGCGCGTGGCCGATCAGCTCAAGAAGACCGGCAAGGTCGTGCGCGGGCGCATCGGCGTGGCGATCAGCGAGGTCAGCAAGGACGTCGCCGATTCGCTCGGCCTGCCGCGCGCGCAGGGGGCACTCGTGCGCAGCGTCGAGCCGGGCAGCCCGGCCGAGAAGGCGGGCGTGCAGCCCGGCGACATCATCATGAAGTTCGAGGGGCGTGCCGTCGACCACGCGACGGATCTGCCGCGCATGGTCGGCGAGACGAAGCCGGGCTCGACCGCTACGCTGCAAGTGCTGCGCAAGGGCAAGAATCAGGACCTGCGCATCACGATCGCGGAGGCCGACGCCGACACGCCGAAGGCCTCCAAGGCGCAGGGCGGCAGCGCCGAAGCGCCGCATCCGAACGCACTGGGGCTGGTCGTCTCGGACCTGTCGGACGCACAGAAGAAGGAGCTGAAGCTGCGCGGCGGCGTTCAGGTCGA
Source organism: Pandoraea nosoerga (assembly GCF_902459585.1). Classification (GTDB taxonomy): domain Bacteria; phylum Pseudomonadota; class Gammaproteobacteria; order Burkholderiales; family Burkholderiaceae; genus Pandoraea; species Pandoraea nosoerga. The sequence goes on along the minus strand of NZ_CABPSC010000003.1, from coordinate 43,395 downwards.
ACTCGCCGAAGGTCCGGCCGGACGCGCCGGTCTGCAGCAGGGCGACATCATCCTGCGTGTGGGCGACGCCGACATCACCAGCGCCAAGCAGTTCGAGGAAGTGGTCAAGTCGCTCGATTCGAGGCGTCTCGTGCCGATCCTCGTGCGCCGCGGCGACGCCACGCAGTTCGTGCCGCTGCGCCCGCGCACGCCGGCCAAGTAAGTCGACGACCACCCCATGACCGCGCCGGCGCTCACGCTTTACGGCCGCAAGTGGTGTCACCTGTGCGATGACATGCTCGCGGCGCTCGAAGCGATGCGACCGGCGTGGAATTTCTCCGTCACGATCGTGGACGTCGACAGCGACCCGGCGCTGGAAGCGAAGTACGACGAAATCGTGCCCGTACTGGCGCTGGGCGAACGCGAGCTGTGCCGCTATCGGTTCGACGCCGCCGCCGTCCTCGCCGCCGTTCCGACCCTGCGGGCGGCCTGACGCCGCGCACTGCCGCCATTTCGGAGCCCACGCCCGGACCTTCCCGTGATTGCCGATATAACGCTGCGATGCGCGCGATTTCAGACGGAATGGGCGCGCTTTCGGCTAAAATATCGTGTTTGCCGATTCTCTCGAAAGCCGCTGCCGAGCCGAATCCGATGGCACCGACTTTTCTATAGCCCGCCTCATGGACCACATTCGCAATTTTTCGATCATCGCCCACATCGACCATGGGAAATCGACCCTGGCCGATCGCATCATCCAGTTGAGCGGCGGTTTGTCCGATCGTGAAATGGAAGCCCGGGTCCTCGACTCGATGGACCTCGAGCGCGAGCGCGGCATCACCATCAAGGCACAGACCGCGGCGCTGCAATACAAGGCGCGCGACGGCAAGGTCTACAACCTGAACCTCATCGACACCCCGGGACACGTCGACTTCTCTTATGAAGTGAGCCGCTCGCTATCCGCCTGCGAAGGGGCGCTGCTCGTCGTCGACGCCTCGCAGGGCGTGGAGGCCCAGACGGTGGCGAACTGCTACACGGCCATCGAGCTTGGGGTGGAAGTCGTGCCGGTGCTCAACAAGATCGACCTGCCCTCGGCCGAGCCGGAGAACGCGATTCAGGAAATCGAGGACGTCATCGGCATCGAAGCCGTCGACGCCGTGCGTTGCTCGGCCAAGACCGGCTTCGGCGTGGAGGACGTGCTCGAAGCCCTCATCGCGAAGGTGCCGCCGCCCAAGGGCGATGCGAGCGGCCCGCTGCAGGCGCTGATCATCGACTCGTGGTTCGACAACTACGTTGGCGTGGTGATGCTCGTGCGCGTGGTCAACGGCACGCTCAAGCCGAAGGAGAAGATCCAGTTGATGGCGACGGGTGCGACATATCCCGTCGAGCAGGTGGGCGTGTTCACACCGCGCTCGCAACAGCGCGAGTCGCTCTCGGCCGGCCAGGTGGGCTTCATCATCTCGGGCATCAAGGAACTGCACGCGGCCAAGGTGGGCGACACCGTCACGCATGCGGTGACAACCACGACCAAGCCGGCGCCCGAGCCGCTGCCGGGCTTCAAGGAAGTCAAGCCGCAGGTATTCGCGGGCCTGTATCCGGTCGAAGCCAACCAGTACGACGCGCTGCGCGAATCGCTCGAAAAGCTCAAGCTCAACGACGCGTCGCTGCAATACGAGCCGGAAGTCTCGCAAGCACTGGGCTTCGGTTTCCGTTGCGGCTTCCTGGGCCTGCTGCACATGGAAATCGTGCAGGAGCGTCTCGAGCGCGAATTCGACATGGACCTCATCACCACGGCGCCGACTGTGATTTATGAGGTTGTCCTGCGCGACGGCACGACCATCTCCGTCGAGAACCCGTCGAAGATGCCGGACCCGGGCCGCATCGAGGAAATTCGCGAGCCGATCGTCACCGTCAACCTGTACATGCCGCAGGAATACGTGGGCGCGGTCGTCACGTTGTGCCAGCAAAAGCGCGGCATCCAACTCGACATGCAGTACCACGGCCGTCAGGTCAAACTGATCTACGAGATTCCGATGGCGGAAATCGTGCTCGACTTCTTCGATCGCCTGAAATCCGTCTCGCGCGGTTATGCGTCGATGGACTACGAGTTCAAGGAGTACCGTTCGTCTGACGTGGTCAAGGTCGACATGCTCATCAATGGCGACAAGGTCGATGCGCTGTCGATCATCGTGCACCGCTCGGAGAGCCGCCGCCGCGGCAACCAGGTGGCGGCGAAGATGCGTGAGATCATCCCGCGCCAGATGTACGACGTGGCGATCCAGGCGGCGATCGGGGCGAACATCATTGCCCGTGAGAACATCAAGGCATTGCGCAAGAACGTGCTGGCAAAGTGCTATGGTGGCGACATCACGCGAAAGAAGAAACTGCTCGAGAAACAGAAGGAAGGCAAGAAGCGCATGAAGCAGGTGGGAAGCGTCGAGATTCCCCAGGAGGCGTTCCTTGCCATTTTGCAAGTCGAAGACAAATAACGTAGCGACAGGTCCCGCATGAATTTCGCCCTGATTCTTTTGATCCTGGTGCTGGTGACCGGGGTGGCCTGGGTGGCCGACAAGTTGGTGTTTCAACCGGCGCGCCGCCGGGCAGCACAGCAAGCCGTGGCGCAATTCGACCAGCAGCAGTTCGCGCTGGAAGGCTCCGGCGTTCAGGGTTCCGGTTCGCAGGACAGCAATGCCGTGGCCAGCGCGCGAGCGCGCCTGCGCGACGAGAAACTGCGTCAGCCGTGGTGGCTCGAGTACTCGGCGAGTTTCTTCCCGGTGATTCTGGCGGTGTTCGTGCTGCGCTCGTTCGTGGTCGAGCCGTTCAAGATCCCGTCGGGCTCCATGATTCCGACGCTGCTCGTGGGCGACTTCATCCTGGTGAACAAGTTCGACTACGGCATCCGTCTGCCGGTGATCAACAAGAAGATCATCGAGGTGGGCGAGCCCAAGCGTGGCGACGTGGTGGTGTTTCGCTACCCGAAGGACGAGTCGATGGACTATATCAAGCGCGTGATCGGCGTGCCGGGCGATGTGGTCGCATACGAGAACAAGCGCCTCACGGTAAATGGTCAGCCGGTGCCCGAGACGGCCATGCCCGATTACTTCGACGACGAGCATATCGCCTACTTCAAGCAGTTCGAGGAGACGGTGGGCGGCGTGAAGCATCGCATCCTGAACGATCCGAACGTGCCGCCGTACATCATTGGCGCGGACGACTTCCCGAACAAGCAGAACTGCCAGTACAACAGCCAGGGTGTGATCTGCAAGGTGCCGCCCGGCAACTACTTCATGATGGGCGACAACCGCGACAACAGCGCGGACAGCCGCTACTGGGGCTTCGTGCCGGAGCAGAACATCGTGGGCCGGGCCTTCTTCATCTGGATGAACTTCTCCAACCTCAAGCGTCTGGGCAGTTTCCAGTAAGCGCGCGTGCGGGGAGCGCCGCGTGAAGCGGTCGGATGTTCGGTTTGATTGATGCGGAAATTGACAATAAAAAGTCAGTTTCCGCATTATTGTTTTCAATTTTGATTTAAATAGTGCGACGAGGCGGCCCTGCCTCGGAAACGTCCGATCCATCGCCCTCACGCGGCTCCGAAAAGCCCGCCGCACGGCGGCCAAGCCCGTCGTTTCTTGGCGACGGCGCGCGCCGGGGCAGGAGCGTCGCGCTATACTTGCGCCATGCCTCAATCTCTGAACCAACTGGAAGAACGTCTCCAGTATCGTTTCCACGATGCGGAATTGCTTAGCCAAGCACTGACGCACCGTAGCCACAGTGCCGCCAACAATGAGCGGTTGGAGTTTCTCGGCGATTCCATTCTCAACTGTTCGGTCGCAGCGATCCTGTTTCGCCGTTATGGCAAGCTCGACGAAGGCGATCTGTCGCGCGTGCGCGCCAATCTGGTCAAGCAGCAGTCGCTCTACGAGATTGCGCAGACGCTGGGGGTGTCCGATTTCCTGAGGTTGGGCGAAGGCGAGCTGAAAAGCGGCGGATTCCGCCGCCCGTCGATTCTGGCCGACACGCTCGAGGCGCTGTTCGGCGCGATGTACCTGGACGGTGGTTTCGAGAAGGCCTATGAAGTGATCGAGCGACTGTACACGCCGGTGCTCGAACACGTGGACCCGAAGACGCTCGGCAAGGACGCGAAGACGCTGCTGCAGGAATATCTGCAGGGCCACAAGATCGCGTTGCCGCAGTACACCGTCACCGCCACCCATGGCGCGGCACACAACCAGCAGTTCGAGGTCGAGTGCACGGTGCCGAAGCTGGACATCAAGGTGGGCGGCTCGGGTGCGAGCCGTCGCGCTGCCGAACAGGCGGCAGCCAAGAAGGCGCTCGAGGAAGTCCAGAAGATGCCGGCCCTCGCGAAACCGAAGGCCGAGAAGAGCGCCAAGGCCGCGAAAAAGCGTGCGGCCAAGGCGGCGGCCTCCGAAGCGAAGAAGGCCGAGCGGGCCGCGGCTGCGGGCGAGCCCAAGGACGCAAAGGATGCGCGCGACGCCGCGCTAGGTGCCGTCGTGGCGAGCGCCGGCGCCATGAGTGCGCCGGCCATGACCGCGTCCGCGAGCAACGGTGCGACGCGCGCGCCGGTGGCAGTCCCGGCGCTGAGCGTGGCGCCGGACAGGAGCGGCGACAAGAGCCCCGACAAGAGCCCCGACAAGAGTGCTGAGAAGGGTGTGGACAGGGGCGGCGAGAAGGCGGACAAGGGCGATAAGGTCGATAAGGCCGATAAGGTCGATAAGGCCGATAAGGTCGACAGGGCCGACCGAGTCGAGAAGGGCGGCGACAAGGCTGCCGCCGAGAAAGTCGCGGAGAAGCCCGCCGAGAGGGGCGCCGAGAGGGGCGCCGAGAAGATCGCTGAGAAGGTCACTGAGAAGGCCGACGTGGCCAAGCAACCGCCGGCAGCTGCCTGAGCGTCCTATTCAAGGGGCGGGCGCGAAGCGCCGGCGCCTTTTCAAGAGAGTTTCCAACCATGAACGATAAGACGGATTTTCGCTGCGGCACCGTGGCGATCGTCGGGCGTCCGAACGTCGGCAAGTCGACGCTGCTCAACGCCCTCGTCGGTCAGAAGATCAGCATCACCTCGCGCAAGGCCCAAACCACGCGCCACCGCATCACGGGCATTTGCACGACGCAAGACGCGCAGTACATCTTCGTCGACACACCGGGTTTCCAGACACGCCACGCCAGTGCGCTCAACCGTTCGCTCAATCGCGCGGTGACGTCCACGCTCGCGAGCGTCGACGTCGTGCTCTTCGTCATCGAGGCCGGCAACTTCGGTGCGGACGACGAGAAGGTGCTCAAGCTGTTGCCCGAGACCACGCCGGTGCTGCTGATCGTCAACAAGCTCGACCGCATCGCCGACAAGGCGCAGATGCTGCCTTTTCTGAAGACGGTGGGCCAAGCGCGCGATTTCCGCGAAGTGGTGCCGCTCTCGGCCAAGCGCCCGGAAGACATCAAGCGTCTGCTAGACGTGCTGCGCCCGTATCTGCTCGAAGGCGAGCCGATCTACGGCGAGGACGATCTGACCGACCGCAGCGAGCGCTTTCTCGCCGCCGAAATCCTGCGTGAAAAGGTGTTTCGCTGGACGGGCGACGAACTGCCGTATACCAGCACCGTCATCATCGACAAGTTCGAGCAGGAAGGGAATCTGCGCCGCATTTTCGCCACGATCCTCGTCGATCGCGACAGCCACAAGGCAATGATCATCGGCAACAAGGGGGCCAAGCTCAAGCAAATTTCCACCGACGCGCGCCTCGACATGGAAAAGCTTTTCGACGGCCGCGTGTATCTGGAGGTCTGGATCAAGGTCAAGGGCGGTTGGGCCGACAACGAGGCCGGCCTGCGGGCGTATGGCTACGAGTGAGCTCGATACCGCACGCGACGAGATTGCCGCGCCGGACGAGCTGACGTCCGCCGGGCAAGCGAGAAAGGCCGGGCGAACCGAATCGGCCGCCTCACCGCGTGCGCCTCGCACGGGCGCACGCACCCGCCGTACCGGCAGCGCTCGGGCGCGCGCCGTGGACGACGAGGCCTCCGAAGCTTTTCACGAAGCCGAAGCCTCCGCCGAAACTGCCAAAGGCGCGCCCGCGCGCGCGCGTCGCGCACCATCGCCCGCGAGGGCCGCCGAGCGTGAGCAAAGCCGCGTGGCGGAGCAGCCGGGCTTCGTACTGCACAGCTATCCCTACCGCGAAACCAGCCTGATCATCGACGTGCTCACGCGTGACTACGGGCGCATTGCGCTCGTCGCCAAGGGAGCGAAGCGTCCGCACTCGGCGCTGCGCGGCGTGCTGCAGACGTTCCAGCCGCTCTCGCTCGCGTGGCTGGGCAAGGGCGAATTGCGCACGCTGACCAGGGCCGAGTGGGTCGGCGGCCTGCGTCCGCTCGAAGGCGACGCGCTGCTTTGCGGCTTCTACCTCAACGAACTGCTCGTGAAGTTCTGCGCGCGCGACGATCCTCACGACAGGTTGTTCCAGCACTATCTCACCACGCTGCACCATCTCGCGCACGGCGAGCCGGCGGGGGTCATCCTGCGGGCGTTCGAGCGCGTGCTGCTGCGCGAGACGGGGTATGCCGTGGCGTTCGATCGTTGCACGCAGACCCGCGGCAAGGTCGCGCCCGAGCGTCGCTACGTATTCCACCCCGAGTGGGGCGTGCGGCCGGCGCGCGGCGACGAACCGGCTGACTGGCCGGTGATCAGCGGGCAAACGCTGCTGGACATGGAGCAAGACGACTACTCGCGGGCGCAGACCGTGCAGCAAAGCAAGCTGCTCATGCGCTTTCTTCTCAACCACCACCTGGGCGGCGTACCGCTCAATACCCGGCAGATCCTGCTCGACCTGCAAAAACTATGAGCCTCTTCTTCCACGGCAGCCCCATCGATCTGGGCGTCAACATCGATCACGTGGCCACGGTACGCAACGCGCGCGGCACGACCTATCCCGATCCGATCAAGGCGGCGCTGTTGGCCGAAGCGGCGGGCGCGGACGTCATCACGCTCCATCTGCGCGAAGATCGCCGCCATATTCGCGACGAGGACGTGACGAACCTGCGCGACAAACTGCGCACGCGCATGAACCTCGAGTGCGCCGTGACGGATGAGATGCTGGCGATCGCCTGCAACGTCAAACCGCATGACGTCTGCCTGGTGCCCGAGCGCCGTCAGGAACTGACGACCGAAGGCGGGCTCGACGTCGTGGGCCTGTACGATCGTGTGGCGGCCGCAACGCAGCAACTGACGCGGGCGGGCAGCCGCGTGTCGCTGTTCATCGACCCGGACGAGGCGCCGATCCGCGCGGCCGCCCGCATGGGCGCGCCGGTGGTGGAACTGCACACGGGACGCTACGCCGAGGCGCACGACGAGGCCACGCGCGAAGCCGAGTTCGCCCGGATCGAGCGCGCGGTGGCGCTCGGCGTCTCGCTGGGTCTGCGCGTCAACGCGGGGCATGGTCTGCATTACGAAAACGTGCAGCCGATCGCAGCGATCGAAGGCATCTCCGAGCTGAACATCGGCCACGCCATCGTCGGCCATGCGATCTTCGCGGGATGGGAGAACGCCGTGCGCGAGATGAAGGCCATCATGGTCGCCAGCCGCCTGGCCGGGCGCGGCTGAGCCGCCATGCATTCGTCACCGCGCTACCGCTACCGAATCGCTCGCCGCACATGACCGACCCCAATCCGTCAACGTCCGCACCTGCCGACGCCACACCGTCGCACGCCGCCGGCATTCCCGTTTGCGCGCCCGCGCATGGCGCGACGGCAGTGTTCGGGGTGGGCACCGACATTCTCCAGATCAGCCGTGTCGTGGGCGTCATGTCGCGCACGAACGGCCGCTTCGCGCAGCGCATTCTCGGGCCGGAGGAACTCAAGGTTTATCACGCCCGTCAGAAGCGCTCCGAGGTGCGCGGCCTCGCCTATCTGTGCACGCGGTTCGCGGCAAAGGAGGCCGTGTCCAAGGCGATCGGACTGGGTATGCGCTGGCCCATGACCTGGCGCGCGGTGCAAACGCTCAACGCGCCGTCGGGCAAACCCATGGTCGTGGTGTCCGAGGAGTTGGCGCAGTGGCTGGCCGAGCGCCAGTTGTCCATCGAAATTTCGATCACGGACGAGAAAGACTATGCGGTCGCGTTCGCGATCGCTTCACGCAACATTGCATCGGAGAAAACGTAATGACGAAGCGCAGGCCGGGCCCGGTGATGCTCGACGTCGTCGGGCTGACCCTCAGCGAGGACGACATTCGCCGCATCGACCATCCGCTGACCGGGGGTGTCATCCTGTTTAGCCGCAACTTCGACGATCGCGCGCAACTGTGTGCGCTCACGAAGCAGATTCGCGACGTGCGCGACGACATCCTGATCGCGGTCGACCATGAGGGCGGGCGTGTGCAGCGCTTTCGCACGGACGGCTTCACGCACCTGCCGGCCATGGGCAAGCTCGGCAAGCTCTGGCACGAAGACGTGTTCAAGGCCACGCGCGTGGCGACGGCGGTGGGCTATGTGCTCGCGTCCGAGCTGCGCGCGTGCGACATCGACCTGAGCTTCACGCCGGTGCTTGACCTGGACTACGGCACTTCGACCGTGATCGGCGACCGTGCTTTCGACGCCGATCCGCGCGTCGTCGCCATGCTGGCCAAGAGCCTCAATCACGGCCTGCTGCTCGCGGGTATGGCGAACTGCGGCAAGCACTTTCCGGGGCACGGTTTCGTCGCAGCCGATTCGCACCACGAGATTCCGGTGGACGAGCGTTCGCTCGACGAAATCCTCTCGGTCGACGCGCAGCCATACGACTGGCTCGGCATGTCGCTGTCGGCCGTGATGCCGGCGCACGTGATCTACCCGCAGGTCGATCCGAACCCGGCCGGTTTCTCGCCGAAATGGCTCAAGGAAATCCTGCGCGGCAAGTACGCGTTCGACGGCGTGATCTTCAGCGACGATCTGTCGATGCAGGGCGCGAGTGCCGCAGGCGACGTGGTGAGCGCGGCGCACGCCGCAATGGACGCCGGCTGCGACATGGTGCTGATCTGCAACAGCCCCGAGTTGGCGGACCGCCTGCTGCGCGAAATGAAGACGGTGCCCGACACCGCGTCGCAACGCCGCATCAAGCATCTCAAGGGGCGCGGCAAGGTGCACGGCTGGGAGAAGATGCTCGCACAACCGGAATATCAGGCCGCGAAGCGGTTGATCGCGCAGACGTTCGGCGCTTGACGCCGGGCGCGCCGGTGGCCGCCGACGCAGGCGCCACCGCGCAAACAAAAAGCGCTCATCCCGGGAGGGAGAGCGCCTTTTTTGATGCGTAGCCCGAGCGCGGTGCATTGCATCGCCGCAGGGGCGATCGGGCGGCGTGTCGCGACTTAGCGGCGGCTTAGACGCAACTTGGACGCAGCCTGGACGCAGCCCGGACGCAGTTTAGACGCGGCTGCGGTACTCGTCGGTGCGCGTGTCGATTTCGATCTTGTCGCCGGTGTTGACGAACAGCGGCACCTGGATTTCCAGCAGATCGTTGATCTTGGCGGCCTTGAGCACGCGGCCCGACGACGTATCGCCCTTGACGGCCGGTTCCGTGTACTGCACTTCGCGCACGAGCGAGGTCGGCAGGTCGACCGAGATGGCCTTGTCGTTGTAGAACACGACTTCGCACTGCATGCCGTCTTCCAGGTACTTGATGGCGTCGCCCATGTTCTCGGCTTCGACTTCGTACTGGTTGTAGTCGGCGTCCATGAAGACGTACATCGGGTCGGCGAAGTACGAGTAGGTCACTTCCTTCTTGTCGAGCACGACGACGTCGAACTTGTCGTCGGCCTTGTAGGCGAATTCGCCGCGGCCTTCCGACAGAAGCTTCTTGTACTTCATCTTCACGACGCTGGAGTTGCGGCCCGACTTGACGTATTCGGTCTTCAGCACGACATTGGGCTCACCGTCGATCATGACGACGTTGCCGACGCGGAGTTCTTGAGCGGTTTTCATAAAAAAACGAGATCCTGTGACGAAATAAGCGATTTGCCGCTTGTTGAGCGCTTCCATACGCCCATTCGCCGCTTGATTCCCGCATCCGCCTGGAAGGGTCCGGGGCAGCAGGTTCAGCAGCAAAGCGTTGAAGAACCAGCTATTTTACCTGATTTTCCACGAAGCTCGCCAGTTGTCGCGCGAGGTCCGGCAGCGCCGTCTGCCGGTCCGCCCAGGCGCGTGCGTGGTGGTTCAGCTCGGGCAGGCGGGCGGCCAGCGCGGGCCAGTCGGGCGCCGTGCTGGCGTAGCCGTTCCACAGATGCCAGAAGGTGCGCAGCGCCTCGCGCGCGGCGTGGGGCAGCGGCTCGGCCTCCGGCCCGGTCTCGGGCGCGCCGCATGCCGTTTCGCCCAGATAGCGCGCCAGAAAGGCGTCCAGTTTGACGTGATGGGCGTTCTCCGCCTGCGGGTAGATGTGCCACACGAAGGGCTTCGCCGCCCACTGGGCGCGCACGAACGAGTCCTCGCCGCGCACGAAATTCACGTCGCAGGCCCACAGGAGCGTGTCGAAGTCGGCCTGGGGCACGAATGGCAGTCCGTAAGCGGTCAGCGCGCCTCGATTCGCCGATTCGCCGGGGGCGAGCGCCTCGCGTCCGAACCATGCGCCGGCGGCCGGCGCGATGCGGCCTTGCGGCACGAGACAGACGATCGGCGTCCGGCTCGCGGCCCACTGCCCGAACAGCGCCGGCAGCGCTTCGTTTTCGTAGGCGAAGAGCGAGACGACGAGCGCGTCGCGCGGCGCGGCCGGCAGGCCGAGGGTGCGCTGCCACCAGGCGTCGCGCAGGGCCGGCGAGGACAGAAAGGCGTCGCGGCGCGAGAGCAATTCCCGCTCGCGCGCAAGGCCGCCGGTGCGCACGGTGAAACCGGGGAAGAAGAACGTCTTGACGAGGCCCAGTTGCGGGTGCGTCGATTTCATCAAATGGCAGTCGTCGACCCAGTCTTCCGCGCTGAGGTACTCGAGATTGATCCAGACGGGCGGGTTGCCGGCGAGCTTGCGGGCGTGCATCGCGTGGACGTAGGCGTCGGGAATGTTGCAGGCGAATGCCTCGATGACGACGTCGCCGGGCGTGTTGTCGTCGGCGGCCGTCCCCGACGTGGCTTGCGCCGCGCCCGGGGCTCCCAGGTCGGCGTCCCAGCGCCGTACATCGACGCCGTCGCAGCGCTGACGGGCCAGCGCCGGATCGATGTCGGGGCGCAGATACCGGAAGCTCGCGAGATCGTCGACCCATAGCCGCACCGACCAGCCGTGTTCGCGCACGAGCTGGCGGGCGAGGCGCCAGCACACGCCGATGTCGCCGAAATTGTCGACGACGGTGCAGAACAGGTCGCAACGCGGCACGAGGGGCCGCGCGGCGGGAGCCGCCGTGGTGGATGAGGGCATCGAGGGTAACGAGGGGCGCGCGGCGGACAGGGACATTGAGAAGCGGTGACGCGGATTGGTCTAAACTTTGGATTTTAGTCCCTGCGACGCGCGATGATGGCGCCGGGCGGCCGCGCCGGCGAGCCCGACGAACACCGTCGATCGCCCCCACGATCGCCCCCGTCGATCGCCCATCGATCGCGGGACGCACCGAATTTCAGAGTTCATGACCGAAGACGCCCACGACGTCACCCCTGCGCGCAAGCCCCGCAAAGCGAAATCCGCTGCTGCTGGTGAAGGCGGCGCGCCCGCTGCCGAGTCCGCATCGTCGCAAGCCAACGATGCGCCGGTGTTCGACGCCCGCAAGGTACTGGCGCAACTGCCGAATCTGCCGGGCGTGTATCGCTACTACGACGCCGCAGGCAACGTGCTGTACGTCGGCAAGGCGCGCAATCTCAAGAAGCGCGTCTCGAGTTATTTCAACAAGACGCAGCTCTCGCCGCGCATTGCGCTGATGGTGGCGCGCATCGCCAGGCTCGAAACGACCGTGACGCGCTCGGAAACCGAGGCGTTGCTGCTCGAGAACAACCTGATCAAGGCGCTGCATCCGCGTTACAACATCCTGTTTCGCGACGACAAGTCCTATCCGTTCCTGAAACTCACGCAGCACAGATACCCGCGCATGGCGTACTACCGCGGCTCGGTGGACCGGCGCGGCCAGTATTTCGGGCCGTTCCCGAGCGCCTGGGCGGTTCGCGAGAGCATCCAGATCCTGCAGAAGGTGTTCCAGTTGCGCACCTGCGAGGATTCCGTCTTTGCGAACCGCACGCGCCCATGTCTGCTGCATCAGATCGAGCGCTGCAGCGCGCCGTGCGTCGGCGCGATTGCGCACGAGGATTATGCGCGCGACGTCAGCAACGCGGCGGCCTTCCTCTCCGGACGCCAGAACGAAGTGCTCAGCGCGCTCGAAAGCAAGATGATGGCGTATGCCGAAGCGTTGCAGTTCGAGCAGGCGGCGGCGGTTCGCAACCAGATGCAGGCGCTGTCCGGCGTGCTTCAGCAGCAGTCCGTCGAGACGGCGGGCGACGTCGACGCCGACATCCTTGCCGTGGCCTATGCCGGCGGCCGTGCATGCGTGAATCTTGCGATGGTGCGCGGCGGCCGCCACCTGGGCGACAAGGCGTACTTCCCGGCGCACGTGGAGCGCGGTGTGGAGGGTGGCATTGCCGACGAGTTCGAGGACGACGAGGAGATGCCGGCCCCGGATGCATCCGTCGCGGAAGTGGGCAATGAAGTGGGCAATGAAGTGGGCAATGAAGCGGGCAATGAAGCGGACGTCGCCCAGGCGATGCCGTCGGATACGCCGGCGGCATCGCTCGAGTCGCGTCTGCTCGAGGCGTTCGTCGCGCAGCACTATCTGGGCCAGCCGGTGCCGCCGGTGCTCGTCGTGAGCCACCCGTTGCCGAACGACGAACTGCTCGCCGCGCTGTCCGAGCAGGCGGGGCGCCGCATTGCGATGGTGCGCCAGCCGCAGGGCCAGCGCCGCGCATGGCTCGACATGGCGCAGCAGGGCGCACGGCTTGCGCTCACGCGCCTGCTCACGGAGCAGGGCAGCCAGCAGGCGCGCACACGCGAGCTGGTGCAGACGATCGGGCTCGACATCGACGACCCCGCGCAGTTGCGCGTGGAGTGTTTCGACATCAGCCATACGCAGGGCGAGGCAACGCAGGCCTCCTGTGTCGTGTTTCACCATCACAAGATGCAGACGAGCGAGTACCGTCGGTACAACATCACCGGCATTACGCCGGGCGATGACTATGCGGCCATGCGTCAGGTGCTCACGCGGCGCTACGGCCGTCTGATGGAAGCGGCGGCGAACACGCTCGGCGATGCGGCCGATCCGTCGTCCGTCGCGGCCGACGTGGCACGCGCCGAAGCCGAAACCGCGGTGCTGCCGGACAGCGAGGGGGCGGGCGGCGAGTTCACCGGGGCGCAGGCCCTCGACGCGGCCGGTGCGTCCGCGCAGCCGTGCGCGCCGGAGGCATCGGACGCATCGGGTGCATCGAGTGCATCGGACGTTGAGGCGAACCTCCCACAACTGGTACTGATCGACGGCGGCAAGGGACAGGTGGAGGTGGCGCGCCAGGTCTTCGTGGAGCTCGGCATCGACATCGGGCGGCTCGTCGGCGTGGCCAAGGGCGAAGGGCGCAAGGTCGGGCTCGAGACGCTGATCTTTGCCGATGGGCGTCCGCCGCTGGAACTCGGCCGCGAGAGCGCGGTGCTGATGCTCATCGCCCAGATCCGCGACGAAGCGCACCGCTTCGCGATCACCGGCATGCGCGCCAAGCGGGCCAAGGCGCGTCAGACGTCACGTCTGGAAGAGATCGAGGGGATCGGGGCGAAGCGGCGTCAACGCCTGCTCATGCGCTTCGGGGGTTTGCAGGGCGTGGCATCGGCGAGCGTGGACGAACTGGCGAGCGTCGAGGGCATCTCGACGACGCTGGCCGAGCAGATCTATCGCCAGTTGCACTGAGCGGCCGCCCGGCGCATTGCGGCGTGCCGCGTCGCACGGCTCAGGTATCGCCGTGGAACAGGAGCCGCATCACCGTGTCGTTGTCGACCGTCTCGCCCGAGAGCGTGCGCGCCAGCAGTTCTCCGCCCACGACCGGCGGCGCGAAGATCATGTCCGGCTGCACGCGCTTGAGCTTGCTCAGATGCTTGCTGTCGTTGACCGATGCGATGGTGCGCACGTTCGGCGCGATCTCCTTGGCGGCGAGCACGATGAACGCGTTCTCCGAGTCGTCCGCGCGCAGGGCGAGCACCGCCTTCGCGCGCTCGATGCCGGCGTGCATGAGCACCGTGTTGTCGCTCGCGTCGCCGTGCATGACGTCGGCGTCCTCGGGGAACGGGCTGTCCACGCCGGTGGCGATGATCACCGTGACGGGTCGTCCGCGCCGGGTGAGCTCATGGTGTACGTTGATGGCGAGCGGCGACGCGCCTGCCACGATGAAGTGGTCTCTGCGAATCACGTGAGTGAACCTCCCCGCGAGAATTTTCTTGAGATTGCCACCGACGAGCGGGCCGATGACGACGGTGAGCGACGTCGCGAACACGCTGATCCCGAAGACGATGACCGACGCCGTGAAAAGCCGCGCATCGGTCGTGTGCGGCACGATGTCGCCGTAGCCGACGGTCGTCATGGTGACGATGGCGAAGTAGAAGGCGGTGGCCAGATCGGTGACGGGGGGCGCGAATTCGCGTCCGAGATAGAGCGTGCCGAACGTCGAATAGACGAGCAGTGCGAAGACTGCCACGAGCGTGTACAGCGTGGCGGCCGCGAAGCTCGCGCGATCGAACTCGCGCCAGTACCAGAGCAACAGCGCGAGACACACGAGCGAGAGAGCGAACGTCAGGTCGAAGCGGATGTTCAGGTGAAAGTTGATGATGGCGGCCAGCGCGAGCATGACAAGCGAGAACGCCCAGGCGGTGCGCGCGCGAATGACGAGACCGCAGGCGAGGGCGACGAGGGACACGCCGACGAGGGCGCGCGGCAGGTGAGAGAAGTCGATGCGCTCGATGGCGTTCAACCCGAAGAGCAGGCGCGGCAAATGGCGGGCCTCGATGCGCTCCAGTGCGTGGAGATCGCCGCGCAGGAAGAGGTCGAGAAGGACGGCGCCGGGCACGCGCAACAGCACGGACGCGACGAGCAGCATGCCGTTGAGCCCCACGAGTCCCGCGATGAGCGCGTGCGGGGGCAGCAGCGGTCGCCGGAGTGCGGGCAGGGGCCAGGGCAGTTTCACGAGATCGGCGCTAATGGCGGGTGGTTGCGAGCAAGATAGGGGCACACTGGCGCACATGTCAACAGCGGCGCCGGCGCATCGGCCTTGTCGCTGCGGGGCATACACGGCACAATGCGGGTCTGGTACGGCTGCCGAGGGCGCCGTGTGTCGACTGCCGTTTGCCGAACTCATGCTGCCATGCCTTTCAACGTCCCCATTTTTCTGACCTGGCTTCGGATCGTGCTGATTCCGCTGGTGGTCGGCGTCTACTATCTGCCGGCGACCTGGCTGTCGACGGAGGAAATGAACTGGGTGGCTTGCGCGATCTTCGTGCTGGCCGCGCTCACGGACTGGTTCGACGGCTTTCTGGCGCGGCGCTGGAACCAGACGTCGGCGTTCGGCGCATTCCTGGACCCGGTGGCTGACAAGCTGATGGTCGCCGCGGCGCTGCTGATGCTGCTGCAGATGGGCCGGATCAACGCGTTGGTGGCGTTGATCATCATCGGTCGGGAGATCACGATTTCGGCGTTGCGCGAATGGATGGCGCAGATTGGCGCGTCGCGCAGCGTGGCGGTGCATCAGTTGGGCAAGATCAAGACGGCTGCGCAGATGGTCGCGATTCCGCTGTTGCTGTTCAACGGCACGCTGGTGTGGAATGGGCTGCGTTTCGACTCGCGCTTCTGGGGCACGTGGCTGATTTACGTGGCGGCGGTGCTCACGTTGTGGTCGATGTTGTATTATCTGCGCCGCGCGTGGCCGCAGATTCGAGAAAGAGGCGCGGGCAAGATGTGAGCGTAAGTCCCTGAAGGCGCGGGAATTACGCGGTGAGGGAGAAAAATCTTCACAAATTTTCGGTGCAGGTGCTTGACACTGAATCGTGGTTTGGACATAATCTCCTTCTCGCTGCTACGGCACTAGCCCGGCAGCGAAGTTTTAAGAAGTGGTTGGATAGGCAGTACGCATGAAAATGCGGGAGTAGCTCAGTTGGTAGAGCGCAACCTTGCCAAGGTTGAGGTCGCGAGTTCGAGACTCGTCTCCCGCTCCAGTTTCGCGCTGGACATTGAGTGAGTGATTCCTTGGTGTTCGGTGTCATGCGGGAGTAGCTCAGTTGGTAGAGCGCAACCTTGCCAAGGTTGAGGTCGCGAGTTCGAGACTCGTCTCCCGCTCCAAATCCAGAGGGAAGCCTGGCTTCCCTTTTTATTTGCCGAAGAGCCCACGGCGATCGATCCGAAGGGCGCCCTCGATGGCAACAGCGAGTGGTTACAATGCGGCATATCCCGATGGCGGGATGGCAGAGTGGTTATGCAGCGGCCTGCAAAGCCGTGTACGCCGGTTCGATTCCGACTCCCGCCTCCAAAATTCAAAAGCCCTGACTTGTCAGGGCTTTTTCTTTTGCTGCACCGTTCCTGCACCGTTCCTGCGCCGTTTGTCACGGCGCGCCATTCTCAAAAGCGTTGTTGCAGTCGCAGGCTCGCCGTTTGCGAAACGAAGCGCGAGCCCACCTGTAGCTCGTAACGCGCGGTGAGCGACAGGTTGCTGCTGCGCACGAGCGTCGCACCTAGCGTGAGGTCAGCGAGGTCGCGCACCGGCGACGGCCCCACCGCCGTGAACGCCGTCTCGCCCGTAAAGTCGCCTGCATAGCTCGCGCCAGTGACGGCACGCGAATTCACGAATTCGTGAATCCATTGCGCTTGTGCGAACGGCACGATGTCGCCGTAGCGTGTCGCAAATGCGCGTTCCAGTCGTGCGCCCAATGCACTGCGCAAGGAGCTCGCGTGCGAGGTGCCGACAGATAGCGCAGCCCCATTGCCGCCGGTCTCCGTATAGCTGCCTTGATGCAAGTAGCTATAGGTCAGGCTCGCGAGCGGCGTGAGCGTGCCGCTGCCCAGCGCAAGTGGATACCCGAACTCGGTGCGCGCGACGTACTGCTGTCCCGAGAACGCGCCACTCGCCACGCCGGAGAATCCCGTGAAGTCGACCACGCGCGTGGTGTTGTAGCGCTGTTGCACGATACCGCCCGACAGATTCACATACCACGGTGACCCAAGATAACTGGCGTAAGCGAGCAAGCCATAGCCGTTGACCTGCGTTGAACTGCCCGAGTTGTCGTCCGAACCGTTGATTTTCGTGTGACTGAATGAGAATGCGCCGCCCGCGAGCCATTTGTCGCCGAGCGCCCGGTCGACACCGAGCATCAGGCCGCCATAGTTCGCGCTGTAGCCGGAGATGTCGTCGACCATGCCCTGGCTGGCGTGCCCGCCGAACGCTTGCCCCCACACGCCGAACGTCGGTCCGCCATCACCGGTGGCAACGCCGCTGTGGCCGGATTGCGCCAGCCGCAACGCATCGGCACGGGCGCCAGTGAGCGCCAGCGCGTTGAGCGTCGGTGCAGCCGCGGCTCGCGATGCAGCGAGTTGCTGCGCTGGCGAAAGCTGCGATCCGGCGCGATTCGCTTCGCTCACGCTGCCAATGGCAAGCGAGGCGTTGTAGAGACCGAGCAGCCCTGGATCGCTGATCCCGGTGTAGTTTTGCAGGCCGCCAAACGAAGCGACGGCGTTGCGCATGGTTGGCCGGATCGGTGCCGGGGCGGCGGGCGGGTTGGGCGTTGAGGTTTGTGGGGGATTCGACGGTGTGGTGCCGGTCCCGGGGTCGGTTGGTGCCGTCGGGTCCGGAAGCTCCTCACCAACGGTGACGACCAGATTGTCGGTGCCGGTTGCCGCATCTCTGACCTCTGCCCCAGTCACCGCATAGCGGGCACCACGAATGCCGTAGTTGAGCGAACCGGCGTTGTAATTCACGGTGGCCGCCGTCGGCGCCTGCATCACCACGAACCGTTGTCCCGGAGCGAAGCCATATGTGGCGCCGGTGCCGGTGCTGGTCAACTGGACGCTCGCGCCGGGATCGATCGTCGCATTGCCGGAGACGACCAACCTGCCATAGCCGGTGTCGGTCGTCAGGCCATTGGCGCTCGCACCATTCGACACCCCGATAAGTAAGGTGGCATCCGAATGCTGGTTGTAGTTGCCGGTGATGGTGATCGGGTTATTGACCTGAAGGACCCCGGCAGTATTGACCAGCGTTCCGGTCATGACATTGTCGTTAAGCAGCAAATTGCCTGAGAGCGTCAGATTGCTGGCTCGGCTGTCGATCAGACCAACGGGGTCCGGCGTGCCAGGGCTGCCGCCATATCCGGTCAGCGTGCCGAATATCGAAGTGCCGCCGCTGATGGTCATGTCACTGATGCTGTGGTTTGAGATCGAGCCGGCAATAACTCCAGTGTTGGCAATCGTGGTGAACAACGATCCGGCGATGGAGCCAACATTGAAGATGGCCACGGCCGAGCCAGAAATCAGGCCAGAATTGATCAACGCGCCGATCGTTCCCGATCCGTCGACACCGATGGCATACGCGCCGCTAATGGTGCCGGAATTGGTCAGCGTGCTGATTGTTCCCGTGTTCATAACGGCAGAGCTCAACGTAGACGTTTGCGTGATAGTCCCGGCGTTGAGCACCGAAGTGATGAACCCTGAGTTGGACAACGATCCGATGACTCCCGCGTTGTACACGCCCGCTCCCGAGGTTGAGGCGTGAGTGATCCTTCCGCGATTCGAAATCTCGGTGATCGTGCCCCTGTTTTGAATGCCCGACGTGTCACCAGAGATTGTTCCCGCGTTGATCAGCCAACCAATGCTCCCGAATTGACCCACGGAAATGGCAACGCCCCCGCCCTGAATCAATCCCGAGTTGGTTATGGTTCCGATCGATCCGCCATTGTCGATGCCGCTGCCGGTCCCTGAGATCAGGTTGGTGTTGTTGATGGAATCGATAGCGTACTCGTTGTAGATGGCGGATATGGTTCCGGAAATGGTGCCGTCGTTTTGAATGGTTCCTATCGTGCCCGTATAACCCGTGGCGCCCATGTTCTCCAAGACACCATTTTGCACGCCATACCTTCCAGCTACAGTGCCGGTAGCGTTATTTTGAACTTCACCGGTATAGCCAATATTGAGAAAGCCGGCTTGGTCGCCGCTCGAATAGCCGCTGTTCTCCAGCAGGCCCAACGTGCCCTGATTCGCCACGGCCGAAAAAAGAAGGCTTATACGGGAGCCCTGGTCCAAGGAGATAGACTGCAATTGCATGGCGTTGAATACGCCGTATGCGATGGAACTGAGGGTCACGTTCGGAATCCCGACTCCAATATAACCCGGGGCAGATACCAAGTAACAATCGGTCGTGACGTCCATCACGGTACAGGAAGTGGCGATGGCGGTATTCGAGATACAACTCGCGACCATCGCAGACGTGGCGATAGCGAGTGCTTTTCGCTTCGGAAGGTATTCGGAGCGCGGCATGTTGTGTCGTTGTCTTGTTGTTCGGCGGGAAGGCGCGATGTCGAGGCGCTTTGTAAGCATCCTGTGGTGGAATCCCGGCGGTGCTCCCCACCCCCGATTTTCCCGGCTATACGAAATCTGACCCAGTTGAACCTGCGGCGCATTGGACTAAAGTCCTAGTCGGTCGAGATTATTCGGCCGCACGCGGGAGATCCGTGCCGGGGGCAGAGCGCTGTTGCGGACCGTCCGTTCCGTGGACAAAAAGCGGACACCGGAGCGTATGGTGAGAGCGGTTGTCGGTGCCCAGCGCTCCGTCCGGCCTAGGCCCGATCCCCCAACACCGTGGCCCGCGTGAATGCCTCGATGTTGTCGAGCAGCGCGTCGAGGGCGTCGCCGGCCCGCTTCACTTCTCCGGCAGCGATCGCTTCGGCCACTTCTGCGTGGAGCCGCGCCATCGTCGGCAGATCTGCCGCTTCCTGATAGTGGTAGTACCAGAACCGGCGCGACAGTCCGTGCATCAGACGCATCGCACCTTCGGCGAATTCGTTGCGGGCTGCCACCAGGCATAGTTCGTTGAACTCACGGTCCGCGCGCACGAATTCCACGTCTTTGCCCGTGCGGGCCGAACTTCTGAACTCCTTTGCCAGACGCGCGAAATGTGCGCGCTGCTCCGCCGAGGCCTTCCTTGCGGCGCTGCGGGCAATGAGTCTTTCCACTTCGCGTCGCGTCTCGAGCAGACGCAACTGCTTCGAGACGTCCATCGGCGGCACGAGAAGGCCGCGCTGCGGCAGCACCACGATCAGATGCTCGCGAGCCAGACGCTGAATGGCCTCGCGAATCGGCGTGCGACCGAACCCCGTCATTTCGCTCAACTGCAACTCCGACATCGTCGAACCCGGCGCCAGCCGCAGTGTCACGATCGCCTCTTCGATCCACTCGTAAGCCATGTCAACCATCCGACCCCGCGGGATGGCGTCCACGTCGAGCACTGCGGCTTCCGATTTTCCCGTCCGTTGGGTCGCTTTCCTTGTCGCCATTTCATCAATGTTCAGAGCAAATGTTAATTGTATATCACCTGCATCTGACGATAGCGACGTCCCATCACGGCGCCGTTCCACGCCCACCACTACGGGCTTTCCCGGTGTTTTGTCCGGTTGTCGCCGCCTTCTGATGTGCTATTATGAATCAACTAATATATTACTGGGGCGAGGGCGGTGGATATCAGACGGGAGGGCAACCCGGACGGTTTTCCGGTGATCGCGCTGCATGGCATTCAGGGGACAAACGCCTCATGGGGGGCGCTCGCTGCGGCGCTGGGCGACACGTTCCGTTTCATCCTTCCAAACATGCCCGGACGCGGCGACGCCGGCGCACCGGCTTCGCCGCAAGCCTGCAGTGTTCACGCGTTCGCGCGCGTGGCGAGTGCGATCATCGAACAGGAGATCGGCGAGGGCCCTTACGCACTCGCCGGCTGGAGCATGGGGGTGTCCGTGATTCTCGAGTTGATGGCGCATCTGGCGCACGGCGCGGCACGCCATCGTGCGCCGGTCGCCGCCGTGCTCATGTCAGGCACTGCGCAGCTGAGCGACGTGTCGTGGTTCGTATCGACCGACGAGACGGCGCTCCTTGCCGAGATCCGGCAGCGCGAGCGGCGTCTGAACCTCAGGCAGGCGGCGGAGCCGCGTGCCGTGGCGTGGACGTGGCGCGCGCTCAAATCGGTCTCGCACTTGCCGAATCTGGCGTTCGTCACCATGCCGACGCTCATTGTGCACGGCGGCAACGACGAAGATTGCCCGATCGTTCACGCCCATCGCATGCAGGCGGGCATTCGTCACGCCTCGCTGCACGTGATCGCTGACGCAGGTCATTCGATCCTGACGCAAAACACGCAGGAGGTCAGTGCCGTCGTGCGCGGCTTCCTGACGAAACACTGCGAAGCGCCGGCGCCACGGCGCACCCCATCGGAGACCCCATGAGAATCGACGACTGTATTCATTTCTGCGCGCCATCCCGGCTCATCATCGAACTGGGGTATCGCCGCAAGCTGCCCAATCTCGTGCGCACGCTGGGCTATCGGCGAGGGCTGCTCGTCACCGACCGCTTCTTCGCGGAGAAAACGCCGTGGGTGACGGAGTACGTCAGCGCCTGCGAGCGCCTCGGCATTCGCATCGACGTCTACGCCGGCGGCCAACCCGACCCGACAACCGACCTGTGCGATCGCGCGACGGCCGAATTGCGCAGCACCCTCGGCGCTCAGTTGCCGGACCACGTCGTGTCGCTGGGCGGCGGCAGCAACATCGATCTGGCCAAGGCGTTGTGCGTCACCCTGCCGGCGGGCCGCCCCATCCGTGAGTTTGGCAGCAGTGTCGCGAGCGACGCGCCCGTCATCGACCATATCGCGATACCCACCACGGCCGGCACCGGCTCCGAACTCACGCCGGGGGCCATCCTGTTCGATCCGGCGACCGGCATCAAGACAGCGGTGATGGACAATCGATTGCGTCCCGTGGTCGCGGCGATCGACCCCGAGCTCACGTTCACGTGTCCGCCGAAGGTCACGGCCGAATCCGGAATCGACGCCCTCACGCACGCGATCGAATCGTTCGTCACGCTCGACTCCGCGCAGTTCGATCGCAACGGCAGCTTCGATCCCGGCTACAGCGGGCGCAGCGCGCTGACGATGCTCTTCGCGCGCGAATCGATCCGGCTCGCCGCCGCCTATCTGCTTCGCTGCTATGAGGACGGCAGCGACGTGCAGGCGCGCGTCGGCATGTGCTACGCGAGCGTCTATGCCGCAATGTCGTATGGCAGCGCCGGCCTCAACGCGGTGCACGGCATCGCGTATGGCGTGGCGGCGCTCACGCACCAGTCGCATGGCGCCACGAACGCCGTCGTTCTGCCCTACGCCATCGACGCGTTGCGCGATTCGCGGCACGCCGAGCTTCTGGAGGTGGCGCGCCTCTTCGGTATCGGGACAGCCGACGAGGTGCAGGCCGTTCGCGAGCTGCCGGGTACGTTGCGGGCGCTTGTCGGCAAGCTCGGCATCCCTACCGATCTCAATGCTTTCGGCGTCGCCCGAGCATCCCTGAACGAATTGCTGACCGACTCCCTTGGCGTGACCCGGTTGGCCAAAGCATTCCCCGTTGGGAATATCGAAGAAAGCTACGCGCAAATCATCGACAACGCGTGGCATGGAGGTCTTCGAGACGAGAAGGCGGAGAGACGCCCGGCCGCCTGATCGACGCGATTCCCCTCGCTTCGTCGGGCTGCCGCCGGCACGCAAAGACACATTCATCATTCGGCCGGATACACGGGCCACTTTGCGCCTCGCCGTCTAATATGTTAGCTGATGATCAGCGCCATGTATTGGAGGAGACACAAGCATGGATATGTCCGCAGCCGCGTCGCGGCTAGGTGTTGACGTCGTCGCGCGCCTCGAGCGGTTGCCGATGACGAACTATCAACGAACGCTTTTCTCTATCATCGCCACCGCCTGGTTCTTCGATTCCATGGACCTGGGGCTGATGACGTTCGTCCTCGGCTCGATCAAGGCGGAATTCGGTCTGTCCGCGTCGCAGGCGGGGCTGCTCGCCAGCGCCAGCTTTCTCGGCATGTTCGTGGGGGCTGCCACAGCGGGGCTGCTTGCCGACAAGTTCGGACGCAAGCCGGTCTTCCAGGTGAGCATGATTTTCTGGGGGGTAGGCAGCCTGATGTGCGGCTTCGCCCACAGCGTCGAATCGCTGATGCTGTACCGCGTGCTGCTCGGCTTCGGCATGGGCATGGAATTCCCGATCGGGCTGTCGATGGTCTCCGAGATCGTGCCTGCCAGGAGTCGCGGCAAGTACGTGGCCATCCTGGAAGGCTTCTGGCCGATCGGGTTCATCGCGGCAGGCGCGTTTTCGTACTTCATGCTGCCGGCGATCGGCTGGCGCGGCATCTTCATCGCGTTGGCGATCCCGGCTGTCTTCGTGTTCGTTGTCAGACGCATGGTGCCCGAGTCGCCCCGCTGGCTCGAGGACACCGGACGCATGAAGGAGGCCGCCGATGTGATGAATCACATCGAAGCGAGGGTCCAGCGCGCCCATGGCCGCCAGTTGCCCGAGCCGGCCATTGCCGCGGGCGTGCGCCATGGGCCGGCCGATCGCAAGGCGCTGTTCGCGGAAATCTGGCGCGGGGAGTATGCGAAGCGCACGCTCATGCTGTGGACCACCTGGTTCTTCGCGCTGCTCGGCTACTACGGGCTCACCACATGGCTTGGCGCGCTGCTGCAGCAGGCCGGCTACGAGATCACCAAGTCGGTGCTGTACACGGTCTACATCTCGCTGGCGGGCATTCCCGGCTTCCTCTTCTCCGCGTGGCTGCTTGAGAAATGGGGACGCAAGCCGACCTGCGCGTTGATGCTGCTCGGCAGCGCCGTCGCCGCGTATCTTTACGGTCAGGCGGCGGGCACCCGGGCCCCGATCGAGCAACTGATCGCCGCGGGCCTGATGATGCAGTTCTTCCTGTTCGGGATGTGGTCCGTGCTGTACGCCTACACGCCAGAGCTCTATCCGACGCGCACACGCGCGACCGGCTCTGGCTTCGCGTCGTCCATCGGGCGCGTCGGCTCTCTCGCCGGCCCCTTCGCGATCGGCGTGCTGCTCCCGACGTGGGGGCAGACGGGGGTATTTACCATGGGGGCGCTCTCGTTCGTGATCGCCGCGCTTGCCGTGCTGCTGCTCGGCGTCGAGACGAAGGGCCGCTCGCTGGAGGACGTCTCGCACTGAGTCGTTGCCGGAACGTCATCGGCTTCCCGGGGGCAGGGCGCCGTCCCTGCTCCCGCCGCGCGCGAGGCGATCGCGCTGACAACGCCCGCCAACGGGTGTCGTCGGCGCGCCGCCCCGGGCATGCGCACTCTCCCGAGTCATTCCATCGCTTTCCATCCCATTGTGCAAACCGGCGAAGACCGCCCGGTTGACTTTTATCACGATGCAACTAACATATTAGTTGTGCATTTCATGACGAGCGCCGATTCCGAGAAAGGAGACAAATCATGGTTACCGAGCGTCAGTTGAAGTTCAGGGAGCAGTACAAGTCCGGCATCAGTCCGATGTACAACGGCCTGCTGCATATCACGGTGATGTACGTCGTGGCTGTCGGCGCCGTCTGGTACGCCGTGAGCCGTCTGCAGCATCCCACATGGGAATGGCTGCTGATCGTGCCGGTGTTTCTGGCGGGTAACTTTGCCGAGTGGTTCATGCACCGGTTCGTGATGCACCGGCGGGTGGACGTCTGGGGGCTGCGCGAGATTTACAACCGCCACACGCGCCAGCATCACCAATACTTCACGGATCAGTTGTCGACGATCGATACGACGCGCGAATTCCGGATCGTGTTCTTCCCGTGGCGCGTGCTGGTCACGCTCGGGGTGGGCGGCGGCGTGCTGGGCTACGTGACGTCGTGGATCCTGAACGCCAATGCGGGATGGATGGTGTTTCTGACGATGGTCGGCCAGTACGTGATCTACGAGACCTTTCACTACTGCTGCCACTGCCACGAGAACTGGTTCGTGCGCAACATGCCGTTCATCAACACGATCCGCCGGCATCACACGGCCCATCACAACATGGGCATCATGATGAAGTACAACATGAACCTGACGTTCCCGATCGCCGACTGGTTCATGGGAACGAGCGATCTGCGTCGCGGCCTGCTCGGCCATCTGTTCAACGGCTACAGCGAGGCGCACATCAAGAGCGAACTCAAGCCGATCATCGCGAAGTTCAGGGACGATCACTCGCGCGTCACGCTCGACGGCCCAGTTCTGACCGACGAAGAACGCAAGGCGATGACGGCGATTTGAGCGGCGTGCGCCCCGGCCCCGAGGGTTCCGTGGCTTGCCGCACGGCGCCGCAATCGCACGGACTTACACCCGCCGGCCGTGCGAAAGCCCCGGCATGTCGGGGCTTCGCGCATACGCCGGCGGCGTGCCGATCGCTTCGCGCACGATCGGGGGCGGGGCTTTGCCTGTCTGCTTATCCCGCCATGACCGATACCGCCTTGGTGACGAGGTACGCCTCCATCGCTTCCGGCCCGCCTTCCGAGCCGTAGCCGGAATCCTTCACGCCGCCGAAGGGCATCTCGGGCGAGGGCGCGGCCGGCTGGTTGATCCACAGCATGCCGACTTCCAGTTGCTGCGAGAGCAGATGCACGTTGCGGACCGATTCCGTGAACGCATAGCCGGCCAGCCCGAACGGCAGGCGATTGGCTTCGGCGATCGCGTCCTCGAGCTTGTCGAAACCGCGGATCGCGGCCACCGGGCCGAACGGCTCGTTGTTGAACACGTCGGCCTCGAGCGACACGTCGGTGAGCACGGTCGGTGCGAAGAAGTTGCCCGCCGTTCCCACGCGCTCGCCGCCCGTGGCAATCGTGGCGCCGGTCTTGCGAGCGTCCTCGACGATGCGGCTCATCGCCGTCAGGCGACGGGCGTTGGCGAGCGGCCCGAGCGTCGTGCCTTCGGCCAGACCGTCGCCGAGCTTCAGGCTTTGCGCGTGCTTGACCAGCGCCTTGGCGAACTCGTCCTTCACGCTGTTGTGCACGAGAAAACGCGTCGGCGAAATACACACCTGACCGGCGTTGCGGAACTTGGCGCCGCCCGCGGCCTTGACGGCCAGCGCCAGATCGGCGTCCTCGGCGACGATCACCGGGGCGTGGCCGCCCAGCTCCATCGTCGCGCGCTTCATGTGCAGGCCCGCGAGCGAGGCAAGCTGCTTGCCGACCGGCGTCGAGCCGGTGAACGTGACCTTGCGGATCACCGGATGCGGAATCAGATAACTCGAAATCTCCGCCGGATCGCCGAACACCAGACCGACCGTGCCGGCCGGCACGCCGGCTTCGACGAACGCCTGCAGCAGCGCGGCGGGCGACGCCGGGGTTTCTTCCGGGGCCTTGACGAGGAACGAGCAGCCGCTCGCGAGCGCCGCGCTCAATTTGCGCACGACCTGGTTGACCGGGAAGTTCCACGGCGTGAAGGCCGCGACCGGGCCGATCGGCTCCTTGAGCACGAGTTGCTGGGCGTTGAGGTTGCGCGACGGCACGATGCGGCCATACACGCGCATCCCCTCGTCGGCGAACCACTCGATGATGCCCGCCGCGGCGAGCACCTCCAGGCGCGCCTCGACGAACGGCTTGCCCTGCTCCTGCGTCATCAGGCGACCGATGGCGTCGGCTCGCTCCCGCACCAGCGCGGCGGCCTTGCGCATCGTGGCGGCGCGCTCGACGGCGGGGATCTTGCGCCAGGCGGCGAAACCGCGTTGCGCGGCTTCGAGGGCGCGGTCCAGATCGGCAATGCCGGCGTGCGCGACCTTGCCGATGGTGTTGCCCGTTGCCGGGTTGACGACGTCGATCGTCTTGCCGCTCGCGGCGTCGCACCACTCGCCGTCAATCAGAAGGCGGGTGTCTGTATATCCTGATGTGGCCATGTTGGGTTTCCTTGAAAAGGGGGCACAAAGCGGAAAATCGGAAAAGCGGAAATCGGGCGCGCGGGCGGTGCAGGCCGCACGGGCCGCACGGGAGGCCGCGACGCGAAGCGCGCCCGCGGCGCGCCTCGTCACTTTACATCGAAGCTTCGAGCATTTCCCGGTAGTCCTGCGCCGAGGCGTCCCGCGGGTTGGTCTTGTGACTGTGATCCTTCAGTGCGCCCTCGATGATGCGCGGAAACATTTCCGCTGTCACGCCAAGTTCCGCGAGTCCGCGCGGCAGCCCCAGCGTTGCCGTCATCCGGGCGATCGCCGGGCCGACATCGTCGCCCGATGCGAGCCCCATCGCCTGCGCCAGGCGCCCGAGCTTGCCTTCTTCCCGCATCGACGGCGCCTCGCGGTTGAACGCGATCACCGCCGGCAGCAAGATGGCGTTGAGCGTGCCATGATGCAGGCGCGGATCGATGCCGCCGAGCGAATGGCTCAGGCTATGCACGCACCCCAGTCCCTTCTGGAACGCCAGCGCACCCTGCATGGAAGCGCTCATCATGTTCAGCCGCGCGGTGCGGTCGCCGGGCTCGCGCGTGGCGCGCTCGATGTGCCGCCAGGCGCGCCAGAGGCCGTCGAGCGCGATGCCGTCGGCCGGCGGATTGAAAGACGGCGCCATGAAAGTCTCGATACAGTGCGCAATGGCGTCCATGCCGGTCGCGGCCGTGAGGCCGGCCGGCAGACCGAGCGTGAGCGTCGGATCGCAGATGGCCACGCGCGGCACGACGTGCGGCGAAATTACGCCGACCTTGCGGCCGTCATCGAGGATCAGGATCGCGCCGCGACCGACTTCGCTGCCGGTGCCCGCGGTCGTCGGAATCGCGATGACCGGTGCGGTGGCCGACGTGATGCGCGCCGCGCCGCCTTCAATGACCGCGAAGCGCTGAAGCGGCCCCTCGTGCGTGGCACACACCGCAACACCTTTGGCCAGATCGATCGACGACCCGCCGCCCAGCGCGATCACGCCGTCGCACTCGTTTGCCTTGTACAGCGCTACCGCATCGCGCACGACCGATTCATTCGGATTGGGCGGCGTGCCGTCGAACACCGGCACCGGGGCTGTCGCGCCCAGGGCGGCGAGCACCGTGTCGAGCAGACCGGCGGCACGAATGCCAGCGTCGGTCACGATCAGCGGGCGGCCAATGCCGATGCGCTCGCATTCCGCGGCCAGAAGGCGGATCGAGTCGAAGCCGAACTGGATCTGCGTGATGTAGTTGATGAGGGACATGGTAGATGACGGAAAGTTATAGGAAGGCTATGCTGTTGCCGAGACTCCGCAGTGTATGCCCCATAGCGGCGCGCCGGAATTGACAGCATTTGATAGTGATATAACTTTCCATCAGTTCAACATGCCCCCGACCCTCAACTCGATCATCTCCCGCCTGCACGTCAAGCAGCTTCGCCTGCTGATCGCCATCGAAGAGCACGGCTCGCTGCTGGGCGCGGCCAAGCAACTGGCCATGACGCAGCCCGGCGCGAGCAAGGCGCTGCACGAGATCGAGACGACTTTCGGGGCGTCGCTGTTCGAGCGCTCGAATCGCGGCCTCGAGCCCAACGCCGTGGGGCGCTGCGTGATTCGCTACGCGCGGCTGATCCAGTCCGATCTCGCCCACCTGCGCGAGGAGATGGTAGGGATCATGCGCGGCCACGGCGGCAGGGTCTCGGTGGGCGTGATCATGGGCGCGGTGCCGTTGCTGACCGACGCCATCACCGTCGTCACCGACGCGCAGCCGGACATGTCGATCGAGATCGTGGAGGATACGAGCGCCACGTTGCTCAGCCTGATCGACGCCGGCCGGCTCGACCTGGCCATTTGCCGCACGAGCGTGAGCCAGACGCCTTATCTCTATGACAGCACCTTCGTGCGCGACGAGACGCTGGCTGTCATTGCCAATGCCGCGCATCCGCTCGCGCACGAGGCGCGCGTCGCGCTTGGCGATCTCACCGACTACCGATGGGTCGTCTACCGCGCGAACATGCCGATGCGGCTGCTGCTCGAGCGCGAGTTCCACGACGCCGGATTGCGCTTTCCCGCACAGCTTCTGGAGACGACCTCCGCTTTTGCAACGGTGTCGCTGCTGCAGAAAAACGCGTCGCTGGTGGCGCTCGTGTCGACGGACGTGGCGCGTTTCTATACCGGGCACGGCGTGGCGTGCACGCTGCCGCTGCAACTCGCATCGCGCAGCGAGCCTTACGAACTGGTGACGCGCCGCGGCGCGCCGCTCTCGCACGGCGCGCAAATGCTCATGGAGGCGATCGTCTCGCGCGGCGCGCAACAGGTCGAATGACGCGCGCGGCGCGCCGTCCCTCGCGCCCCCTCGCGCCGGCTTGCGATGGCCCAGTATGCGTGACCGGCATGGCGGCGGCAGGCCCTGCCGGCGCAGGGTATAGCGAAGAGTTATATCGATAACGCAAACCGTCAGTGTACGGGTGCGATACGCCTTTGTAGACTTCGTTCGTTTGCAAAATAACGAGGTGGAGACAATGAGCGGAATTGCGCCCAACAGCGCCGGCAATGCCGGGCTGACGGCAGACATCAAAGAGACCATGGTTCCCGATGCCGAGCGCCGGCGCGCCCTGCTCGGCAGTGCGGTCGGCAGCACGATCGAGTGGTACGACTACTTTCTCTACGGAACCATGGCGTCGATCATCTTCGCCAAGCAGTTCTTCCCGAGCACTGATCCGCTGGTCAGCCAGTTGCTGGCGCTGGCGGCGTTCGCGCTGGCGTTCGTCATCCGGCCGCTGGGCGGCGTGATCTTCGCGCACATCGGCGATCGCGTCGGTCGCAAGAAGACGCTGGCCATCACGCTGTCGATGATGGGGATGTCGACGGTATGCATGGGACTGCTGCCCAACTACGACCAGATCGGCGTCTGGGCGCCGATCCTGCTCTCGCTCCTGCGCCTGATGCAGGGGCTCGCGCTTGGCGGCGAGTGGGGTGGCGGCGTGCTGCTGGCGGTCGAATATTCGCCGCGTCATCGCCGGGGCTTCTATGGTGCGGTGCCCCAGACGGGCGCGGTGCTCGGCCTGGCCCTGGGCAACATCATCACGTCCGCGATGAGCAACACGATGAGCGACGCGGACTTCCAGAGCTGGGGCTGGCGCATTCCCTTCGTGGGCTCGATCGTGCTGGTGCTGATCGGCATGTGGATTCGCAATGCGGTCGGTGAAACGCCGTCGTTCAAGAAGATCCTCGCCACGCGCAGTCATGCGCGCATTCCGCTCACCGAGACGTTGCAGGACCACTGGCGTTCCGTGCTCATCGCCATCGGCGCGAAGGTCGTGGAGACGTCGACCTTCTTCCTGTACGCCACGTTCACCGTGTCGTACATGATCGGCCACGGGTTCCAGCGCTCGGAAATCCTGAACATCGTGCTGGTCTGCGCGCTGATCGCCTTTCCGTTCATGCTGTACTTCGGGCACCTGTCGGACAAGGTCGGCCGCAAGAAGGTGTTCATCTACGGCAGCATCGCGTTCATCGTGTGGATCGCGCCGTTCTTCTGGCTGCTGAACCAGAAATCGATCCTGCTCGCGGCGCTGGCCGTCGGCGTGGGGCTTGGCGTGATCTGGACAACCTACGGCTCGATGATCGGCACGCTGCTCGCCGAGGCCTTCCCGGCGACGATCCGCTACACGGGCATGTCGCTCGGCTACCAGATCGGCGCGGCGCTGGTGGGCGGTCCCATGCCGCTTATTGCCACGGCGCTGGTCGCCTACTTCGGCGGCAGCTACGTGCCGGTGGTCGTCTTCATGATCGCGTGCGCACTCGTGTCGATCGTCGCGGTCGCCTGCGTGAGGGATCGCAGCGGCATGCCGCTCGACGACTGACGGCGCTGAGCGCGGCGGCTCGATCACGGACGCGCCGCGCGCTTGAGGCGCGTTGCGACGCGCGGGTCATCCGGCGGTCTCGTCGACCACCCGCGCCGCGGTGGCGCCTGACGAAAAATACTTGCCCGGCGTGGTGTGGAACGTGCGCCGAAAGAGCGAGATGAAGGCGCTCGCGTTGTCGTAGCCGAGATCGAGCGCCACGGTGCCGACCGGTTGTCCGGACGCGAGCAACTCCAGCGCGCGCAGCAGTCGGGCGCGCTGACGCCATGCCGTGAACGTGAGTCCCGTCTCCTCCACGAACCGGCGGCTCACGGTGCGCGGCGCCGCATTGGCCCACGCCGACCACTCGTCGAGTGTTCGCGCATCGGCGGGGTTGTCGACCAGGGCCGAAGCAATGCGGCGCAAACGCGCGTCGCCCGGCATGGGGAGACGGAACGTGTCTGCCGGGCTCATCGCGATCTCGTCGAGAATGACCTGCATGACGTTGGCCTGCACGCGGTCCGGCACCCCGATCTCCCACGGTGCGGCGCGCGCCACGGCTTCGCGAAGGAGCCCCGAGACCTCGATGGCGCGCGGCTGCGCCGGCAGCCCCTCGCATTTGTCGGGCCGCACGTACACCGCCCAACCAAAGAAAGGCCCGTGAGAAAAGGCCGCATGAGGATGATTGGGCGGCACCCATACGGCGCGCGTCGTCGGAATCACCCACCCGCCCAGACCCGTGCGCACCG
Source organism: Pandoraea nosoerga (assembly GCF_902459585.1). GTDB lineage: Bacteria > Pseudomonadota > Gammaproteobacteria > Burkholderiales > Burkholderiaceae > Pandoraea > Pandoraea nosoerga. Next base: position 11,896 of record NZ_CABPSC010000003.1, on the reverse strand, counting down.
TCAGCAAACCGGTGAACAGCCCGAGCAGTTGGCCCGGGGCGTGCCGGTGCGTCTCGGACACGCGCGGCACGCTCTGTCGCCCGACCAGGGCGAGCAACGGGGGGTCGTGCTCGCCCATGTGGTGCACGCGCTCCATCTTTCGTTTGAGCAGGGCAGGCAAACTCATGGCGTCATTGCGCTATTGAATGTCTGCAATAGTCTATCAGCGCCATGGGCGGCGGCGATATGCTCGGGCCGTATTCATGAAGGAGCGTCCCGTATGTCTCAGTCCCGCCAACCCCAGGTAAATCTCGACGCGCTGTATGACCCGCCGTCGGAGACGATCGTCAAGGGAGTGATGTCCCGCCTGCTGCCGTTTCATATCGCGTATCTCGATGTGGCCACGTTCTTCTGTCTTGCCACCGGCAGCGCGCAAGGCCTCGATGCTTCGCCGCGCGGCGGCGAGCCCGGCTTCGTCAAAGTGCTCGACGAGAGGACCGTCGCGTTCGCCGACTGGCCCGGCAACAATCGCATCGCCTCATTGCGAAATCTGACCGAAGACGATCGCGTCGGCATGCTGTTCCTGTTTCCGGGACTGGAAGTCTTCATGCGCATCAACGGCCGCGCACGCATTTGCGTCGACGCCGATCTGCTTTCGAAACTCGGGGAAGGGGGGCGCACGCCGAAGACGGGGATTGTCGTCGCCATCGACGAAGTGCTGTTTCACTGCGGCAAGGCGATCAACCGCGCGAAGCTGTGGAAACCCGAGTCGCAACTCGAGCGCAAGGCCGTACCGTCGATGGGTGAGATGAAGGCGGCGCTCACGGGCATCGACCCCTCGAAGGCGGGCGAGATCGATGCGGGGTATTACCGCGCGGTGCGCGGCGACCTGTACTGACCTGTACTGAGCTGTGAGATGGAAAAACGGCGCGCGCGGACTTACCCTTGCGCGCCCGCCGATTCCTGCGCGCGGCGCAGGCGCTCCCGGCTGTTGGTCAGGTGCGTGCGCATGGCGGCGCGCGCCGCTTCCGGGTCGCGGCGCGCAATGGCGTTGTAAATGTCCTCGTGCTCGCGATTGACGCGATTCAGATACGAGACCTGATCGTCGTCGGCCAGCGCGGCGGAGTTCACGCGCGTGCGCGGAATGATCGTATTGCCGAGCTGTTCGAGAATGTCATGGAAATAGCGGTTGCCGGTCGCGCTCGCCACATGCAGGTGAAACGCCACGTCGGCCGTGACCGCGTTGCCGGTGCGCTGGCGCACGTGCATTTCGAAATCGTCGAGCGACTGGCGCATGAGCTTGAGCTGCGCGTCGGTGCGGCGGTTCGCCGCCAGCCCGGCCGCTTCGGTTTCCAGCGAAATGCGCAGCTCGAGAATCGCCATGACGTCGAGCATTGTCAGAATGCTGTTGGTGTCGACCTGCAATGCGTTCTCGCGCGGCGCCTCGAGCACGAAGGTGCCGATGCCGTGACGCGTCTCCACCAGCTGCGCCGCCTGCAGACGCGAGATCGCCTCTCGCACCACCGTGCGGCTCACGCCGAGACTCTCCATGATGGCCGACTCCGTCGGCAGCTTGTCGCCTGGCCGGAACGTGCCGGCGCGAATCTGCTCGGACAAGGCGCTCACGACCTCTTCCGTGAGACTGCGAGACTTGCGGCGAGGGCGTGCGGGCAAGGGGCTGGTCATGGACATGGCGTCGGCTGGAATGTGGGTGACGAGAACGTCCCCAGTTTACCTTATCGACCGCTCGATACCTATCAATACATACGACGACCGATAAGAATCGACCGCCGACGCCGCACACCATTGCTGTGCGGCGTCGGCGGCCAAAGTACGGCTTCTCGCGACCACTCTCGACCGCCGGACGCGCGTCACGCGACGCTCGCCCGGCGGGTGTGCTGCTCTGGGAAAGACGTCAGAAGTCGACCCGGATCCCGAGCATGCCGACGAACTGCGAACTCGTCGACGACGGCGTGCTGTTCTGCGAGTCGCCCACCACCGGGCCCGCGTTGATGATGCTCGACGCGTTCGCGGAGAGCGACTTGCCGCTGGCGTGCTGCCAGGCTTCGAGCGCGTACAGCGACGTGCGCTTCGACAGCGAATACACCTGCGCCAGCGAGACCTGGTGATAGGTCGCCGCATCGCTGATGCCGTTGGACTTCGACGCTGCCGTGTAGCTGTACGCCGCCGCCAGTCGCCACTGCGGCGCGACGATCCACGACGCATGCACGCCGGCCGTATTGAAGACGGCCGTGTCGTGGAACAGCGACGCCGCGCCCGGTTTGTACTGCACGTTGCTGTAGGAGGCGCCGAGCGTCACGTTGCCGATCGTGTAGATGCCCGCGACTGCCATGTGCTGCAGCACGTCGGCTGTCACGTAGCCCTGGTTGACGGCGGAGGTGCCGAACGAGCCCGTCGACGCGCTGTTCCAGCTCGTGCCGCCGCCCACGTTGTTCATGCGCAGGTAGCCGGCCGCGATGGACAGCGGGCCGCCGTCGTAGCGCAGCGCGCCCGAGTACATGTTGCCCTTGCTGAACGCGCCCGCCTGACCGCCGAAGCCGTACTGCAGGCTGGCAGTCACGCCCCACAGCACCGGCGACGTGTACGTCACGGAGTTGTTGATGCGGATCGTCGTGTCCAGGCCGTCGATATCGCCCGGATGCGCGCCGGTCGCGCCGGTGAGGTATGTCGTGGGGCCGATCGTGCCGACGAGCAGGTAGTACGGCGTGTACTGGCGGCCGATGGTGAGCGTGCCCAGATTGTCGTTCTTCAGGCCGACGAACGCCTGGCGGTTGAACATCACCCCCGACGTGCTGAAGGCGCCGCTATTGACGTCGAAACCGTTCTCCAGCTGAAACAGCGCACGCGTGCCGCCGCCCAGGTCCTCGGTGCCGCGCAGGCCCCAGCGGCTACCGGCCAGGTTGCCGTTGCGCAGATAGGTGTTCGACTTGCCGTTCTGGTTGCTGCTGTAGGTCAATGCGTCGTCGATGATCCCGTACAGCGTCACGTTCGACTGCGCCATTGCCGGCACGGCGCCGGCGGCGAGACCGGCCAATACGAGCCCGGCAAACAGTGTCTTTTGTCTCACGACTTCTCCTCTTGTGATGTGTCTTCTTGTGATTCGATTAGTACACCGATATGACAACGATGGCGCCGGTGCGCGCGAAGGCGTCCGGCTGCCGGTCAGAAGCGGGGTGCCTTGCCGCTCCAGTCCGGCTGGTACTTGCGCATCTGTACAGCATCGTTGCGGGTGCGCAGTCCGCAACGCAGGTATTGCTCGTGCAATTTGGCCAACTGGTCAGGGTCGATCTCCAGTCCGAGTCCCGGCGCCTTCGTCACGGCAACGGCCCCGTTGCGGATCGCGATCTTGCCGCCGCGCACGACTTCCTCGTCGGGCGCCTGCCACGGGTAGTGCGTGTCGCATGCGTATGACAGGCGCGGCACGCTCGCGGCCAGATGTGTCATGGCCATCAGGCTGATGCCGAGATGCGAGTTGGAATGCATCGACAGGCCCAGATCGAAGGTCTCGCACATGCGTGCGAGCAGCTGCGTGTCGCGCAGGCCGCCCCAATAGTGGTGATCGGAGAGAATGATCTGCGCGCCGCCAAGGCGCACGTTTTCGCGGAACTGGCGCAGGTCGGTCACGACCATGTTCGTGGCGAGCGGCATGCCGGTAGCGCGATGCAGCTCGGCCATGCCTTCGAGCGTGGGCGTGGGGTCCTCGTAGTATTCGAGATCGCCCGCGAGTTCGCGGCCCATGGCGATTGCCGTCGCGAGCGACCAGTTGCCGTTCGGATCGATGCGCAGCGGCTTGTCGGGAAACGCGCGCTTGAGCGCCTTGAGGCACTGCACCTCCTGCGCCGGCTCGAGCACACCGGCCTTGAGCTTGATGCTGCCGAAGCCGTAGGTGTCGATCATCGTGCGCGCCTGTGCCACGAGTTGCTCGGCGTTGAGCGTCTCGCCCCACGGATCGACGGGATAGCCGCTCGCGGGCGCATCGATATGTTGCGCGTACTTGAAGAACAGATAGGCGCTGTACTGCACTTCGTCGCGCACCGCACCGCCGAGCAGCTCCACGAGCGCAATGCCAAGATGGCGCGCCTGCAGATCCAGGAACGGGACTTCGAAGGCGGAGTAGATTTTCTCGGCGTCCTTGCGCGGATCGGTGCCCGGCGCCAGTTCATACTCCACGCGCTCGCCGCCAACGCCTCGCCGCACCACCGCCGCCACGCGCTCGCGCAGCCCGTTCGTGTCGAACGGGTCCATGCCGATCAGATGGGGGCGGGTATTTTCGAGCAGCGCGAGCACCGGCGCATCGCCATACGTCTCCCCAAGGCCGACGTGACCGTTGTCCGTCTCGATCTCGATGATCGAGCGCAGGGCGTAGGGCTCGTGAATACCCGCCGCGTTGAGCAGGGGCGGGTCGCGAAAGGCAATGGGGGTGATCGTGATGCGCTGAATTTTCACGGCAACTTGTCCTTGGCCACCGGCCGGCGGCGAGCGCCGAAACGGTGATGAGGTGAAAGGTATCTGGCAGCTTTTACGTCATCGTATGACTGGGCGTAATTTAGGTGACGCGGGGAGAGTCCCTCTATCGGTGAAATCCCTGACAAAAGATGATGAATTTGTACGCAACACCAAAAAATAGTGCGTGAAAACAAGGTTCTATTGACGCCTTAGGGAAATCTCTGAGGCGATTCGCCATGTCGCACGATTGCAAATTCAACGACTCAGTCATATGATGACTTACGAGAATTTCAACGTAAAGGAGACAGCATGGCCTTCAGCCGCAGGGGATTCTGGCAACGCACGCTTGGCGCACTGGCATGTGCCGCCGTATTGGGGGGTGTCGCGACGGGCGCGTGCGCCGCGCCGGTTACGCTGAACATCGTGGACGTGGCGGGCAATCTGGCGCTCACGCAAAAGGGCTTCGAAGCCTTCCGCGATAAATATCCGGATCTCGTCTCGAAGATCACCTTCACGAACGCTCCCGCGCCTCAACTGCCGGGCAAGATCAAGGCCATGCAGGCCGCCGGGCGGTCCGATATCGACATCGTGCTGACCGGCACGGACGCGCTTGCCGCCGGCATCCAGCAAAACCTCTGGCAGCGTCTGCTGCCCGATTACAGCGCCAGGCTGCCGGGCGTGCTCGACAAGTACGCCCCGAACGTGCGCGCGATGCAGGAGCTCTCCAAGGGATATGGTTTGACGGTGACGTTCATGCCGGCCGGCCCCCTCGTCGAATACAACCCGGCCAAGGTGCCGAACCCGCCGAAAACGCCGGCCGAGCTGCTCGCGTGGTGCAAGGCGAATCCCGGCAAGCTGATCTATGCGCGTCCGGCCAACTCGGGCCCGGGCCGCACGTTCCTCATGGGGCTGCCGTACCTGCTCGGCGACAAGGATCCGCACGATCCGGTCAAGGGCTGGGACAAGACGTGGGCCTTCCTCAAGGAGCTCGACACGTGCATTCCGTATTACCCGGGCGGCACGTCGGCCGTGATGAAGGAACTGGGCGAGGGCAGCCGCGACATGACGCTGACCGTCACGGGCTGGGACATCAATCCGCGTGCGCTGGGTATCGTGCCGGCGGCCTTCAGGATTCAGGCGTTCGACCATATGACGTGGGTCAACGACGCGCACTACATGGTCGTACCCAAGGGCGTGCCGAAGGAAAAGATGGACGTCATCCTCAAGCTGATCAACTTCATGCTCGAGCCGGCGCAGCAGGCCCTCACGTATGACGACGGCTACTTCTATCCCGGCCCGGCGGTGAAGGACGTGCCGATCACGTCGGCGCCGGCGAAGAGTCAGGAAGTGATCGTCAAGTACGGCCGTCCGGAGTACCGGAAGATGATCGCCGACTTCCCGCACGCCGTGCCGCTCGATGCCACGGCAATGGTCGCCGCCTTCCAGAAGTGGGACGCCGAGATCGGCGCGCAGAAGTCGAAGTAACGCAGTGCGGCGGCGCCGGAGTGGCGCCGCGGTGGGGCGCGGCGGCAACCGGAGGCGGTTGCCGTCGTGCCGCGTAGGCCGGCGCACAGGGCGCCGGGGTGAGAGTCTCAAGGGTTTCGTCATGAAGCACAACTTTCAGCAACTGCGCCTCGATCACGTGGCGCGCAGTTTCACCAATGCCGAAGGACAGTCCGTGGCCGCGTTGAACGGCCTCGATCTGACCATCGAACGAGGTGAGTTCATCGCATTGCTCGGGCCGTCCGGCTGCGGCAAGTCCACCGCGCTCAATTGCATCGCCGGGCTCACGCCGCTGACCGGCGGCGCGATCTGGCTCGACGACGAGCGCATCGACGTGCTGCCGAGCGAGAAGCGCGGTTTCGGCATGGTGTTTCAGAACTACGCGCTGTTTCCGCACATGAGCGTGCTCGAGAACGTGGGCTTCGGTCTGCGCATGCGCGGCGTGCCGCGCGCCGAAATCGAGGCGCGAGCTCGCGAGGCGCTGCAGCTCGTGCAGCTCGTCGGCCACGAGCGCAAGCTGCCGGGGCAGCTCTCGGGCGGCCAGCAGCAGCGTGTGGCGATCGCCCGCGCCATCGTGATCGAGCCGCCGGTCGTACTGATGGACGAGCCGCTGTCGAACCTGGACGCGAAGCTGCGCATCGAGATGCGCGCCGAGATTCGCCGCATCCACGGCAAGCTCGACCGCGCGACGATCTACGTCACGCACGATCAGGACGAGGCGCTGTCGATGGCCGATCGCATCGTGGTGATGAAGGAGGGGGTGGTGCAGCAGATCGGCGCGCCGCGTGAAGTGTACGGCCGTCCGCGCAACCTGCACGTGGCGCGCTTCATGGGCTATCGCAATGTGCTCGACGTCTCGATCACGTCGGCGCAGGGCGATCATGCGCGCGTGTCGTGCGGCGGCGCGTCGTTCGAGGGCGTGCTGATGGAGCCGCCGGGCAACGGCAAGGTCAGCGTGGCGATTCGTCCGGACGATTTCGAGCACGCGCAGGCGGCCAACGACAATGCGTTCGAAGCGGTCGTCGAGACGGTCGAGTACGGCGGCCGCGATTCGTTGCTGCGCGTCGCCTCGCCTTTCGGGCCGCTGTACGCCCGCCTGCCCGGCGACTACGCCGTGGGCGAGCGGGTCCCGCTGCGCGTGCCCGCCGAGCGCACGCTCGTGTACGCGGGAGAACGCGCATGAGTGCCGTCGCTTCCACGGCTTCGAGCACCCGCGTGCTCACGCCGGCCGCGCGCTTCGATGGCCGGGGCTGGCTCGTTGCGCCGGCGCTCGTGTGCCTGCTCGCGATGTTCGTGTACCCGTTCGCCTACGGCCTGTTTCTGTCGTTTCAACCGATGGAAGGCGGGGGTGTCCTCGCGAACTATCTCAAGTTCTTCTCCGAGCCGACGCTGTGGCCGACGGTGCTCATCACGCTCAAGCTCGCCGTGCCGGCCACCCTCATCAACGTGGGCGCCTCGATTCCCGCGGCGTTCGCGCTGCGCCGAAGCACGCGCGCATCGAAGTTCGTGACGATGCTGCTGGTCGTGCCCGTCACCCTCGGCACCGTGCTCATCGCCGACGGCATGCTGACCTACTATGGCCCGAACGGCTGGTTCCCGCAGGCGCTCCACGCGCTGCATCTGTACAGCGATGAAGTACGGCTCACGCACAACTACTGGGGCGTGCTGATTTCGCTCGTGATCTCGGGTTTTCCGTTCGCGTTCCTGCTGATCCTGTCGTATGTCACCGGCATCGATCCGACGCTCGCCCGAGCGGCCGGCACGCTCGGCGCCGGCCCGTGGCAGCAGTTTCGCCTGATCTATCTGCCGCTGCTCGTGCCTGGGCTGACCATGGCCGCCTGCCTGTCGTTCGTGCAGGCCTTCTCGGTGTTCCCGTCGGCCGTGCTGCTCGGCGTACCGGCGGGGGCTACGCGGGTCGTGTCGATTGCCGCGTATGAGGCGGCGTTCGAGAGCTACGACTACTCGCTCGCCTCGTGCGTCGCGATCGTGATGGGCTTCGTCCAGCTGCTGATCGTGGCGGGCATGCTCGGCGCACGGCGCGCGTTCTACAGTGGCCCCACCACGGGAGGCAAGGGATGAGCACCGCAGACAAACCCATGGCCGGCACGCTGGCCGCGCAGAACGGAGATTTCATGACCACGCCTTCGCCCCTGAGCCGTCCGGCGACGGCCCCTGCTGCACCCGCAAGGCGCGCTCGCATGCGCCGCGAAGGCCCGGGTTCGCGCCTGTGGCGCGCGGTGGTGTGGGGCGCGATGATCTTCTTCCTGGTGAACGTGGGGTTGATGATCGCGACCGTGGCGATGAATTCGTTTGCCACACGCTGGTTTGGCACCCCGCTGCCCGAAGGCTTCACGTTGCACTGGTACGCGCAGGCGTGGCGCGACTTCCAGCTCGCCGATGTGCTGTGGGTCACGCTCGAAGTCGTCGGCGCCGTGGTGGTGCTGTCGATCGCACTGGGCGTGCCCGCGGCCTATGCGCTGGCACGGGCGCAGTTCCCCGGCAAGAAGCTGGCGATGCTGGTATTCCTGCTGCCGCTGATGGTGCCGCCGGTCACCTACGGCATTCCGATGGCGACCGTGCTCTACAAGATCGGCCTGGGCGGCACGCTCGCCGGCGTGATCCTGGCGAACCTCGTGCCGTCGCTGCCGTTCGTGATTCTGGTGATGACGCCGTTCATCGAGCAGATCGACCCGAATCTGGAAGCCGCTGCCCGCATCTTCGGGGCCAATACGCTGAAGTACTTCCGTCACGTGTTGCTGCCGCTGCTGGTGCCCGGCATTCTCGCCGCCGGCCTGCTCGTGCTCGTGCGCACCATCGGCATGTTCGAGCTGACGTTCTTCACCGCGGGGCCCGATACGCAAACGCTCGTCGTGGCGCTTTACTACGCGGTATTCTCGACCGGGGTGCGCGCGCCGCAATCCATCGACGCGATGGCGATGATCTACATGGCCATCACGTTGCTGTGGGTGCTGATCGCGCTCCAGTTCGTGAGCCCGACGCAACTGGTGAGCCGCGTGAAGGAAGCGCCCAAGGGCGAGTGATTCCGGCAAGTCGTTGCGCGTTCGGGGCGAGTGCCACGGGGCGTTTCGGGGCGCGCTCCAACGCGCTCCAACGCATTCCGGACGCACTCTGCGCCGGGAGGGATGTCCGTTCAGCACCGGCCCTCGGGTCCGGGGCCGTCCGGGCATCCTTCGTCTTCCACCTGCACCGTGACGTGATCGACCGCGAAGCGCGTCGCGAGACGCTGCTGCACGGCGACGACGGCCTGGCGGGTGCTTACGCCCGCCGCGGGATATACATGCAACGTCACCATGTGCCGCTCGCCCGTGATCGACCACGCGTGGATGTGGTGCGCATTCCTCACTTCGGGTACGTTGGCTTCCAGATCCCGTTTGATGTCCTCCGAGCTGAGTTCGGCGGGCGCGCCTTCGAGCAGGATGTGCGCCGAGGACTTCACGATGCCCCAGGCGCTCTTGAGGATGATCACCGCCACGAAGATCGACAGGATCGGGTCGATGGGCGTCCAGCCCGTGGCGAGAATCACGCACGCGGCCACGATGGCGGCAACCGAGCCGAGCATGTCGCCCAGCACATGCAGCCATGCGCCGCGCATGTTGAGGTTGTCGCGGTTGCCGCCGTGCAGCACGGCGAATGCGGCAATGTTCGCGAGCAGGCCGGCGAACGCAACGACCAGCATTGGCATGCCGACGACCGGCACCGGTTGGTAGAAACGCCGGATTGCCTCGAAAACGATCCACGCCGCAATGACGAATAACGCGCAGCCGTTCACGAACGCGGCAAGCACCTCCAGTCGCTTGTAACCGTATGAGAGTTGCAGCGTCGCCGGTCGCTTGCCGTAATGGATGGCGATCCAACTGAACGCCAGCGCCGCGGCGTCGCTGACCATGTGCCCCGCGTCGGCCAGCAGTGCGAGCGAGCCGGAGAGCAGGCCGCCGATGAGCTCCACGACCATGAACGCCGCGATCAGCACGAACGCGATGCCGATGCGCTTTTGGTCGGTAACGCCGCTGGTGTGGCTGTGCCCGTGCCCATGGCTGTGCCCATGCTCGTGCCCATGGCCGTGAGCGCTGCGATTGGGAGGCTGTGCGTGGGCGTGCGCATGCCGCGACTCGGCGTCGTGACGGTGCGCATCCTGATTCACGGGGTCGTGGGGAGCATGGGGCATCGCGGTCCTCGCGCGGTGGCGGTGTACGTTGGGCTGAACGACATGCTAACCGAGCGGCCGGAAAATCGCTGCCGGCGGCGCCCCGGGGGTGGCCGCTCGCCGTCGACGCACGGCGCCCGAAAATAATCCGGGCCGAAGGGAATAAAGCCTGGTGGCCGCACGTTCTGAGAGTGTCGACCCCGACAAATCACTCAGGAGCCATGACATGAATCAACGCCAAACGATGTCTGCCGTCTTCTCTTCGCTGCTCGCCGCCGCAGGCCTGTTCGCGGCCGCCGTCGCTCACGCGCAAACGCCGCTCAAGGCCGCCGGCGGCATGCTCGTCGACAGCCAGAACCGCACCGTGTACACGTTCGACAAGGACGTGGCGGGCAGCGGCAAGAGTGTCTGCAACGGCCCGTGTGCCGAGCTGTGGCCGCCCGTGATGGCGCCGGCCGGCGCGAAGGCCGAAGGCGACTACACGCTGGTCACGCGCGACGACGGCAAGATGCAGTGGGCCTACAAGGGCAAGCCGGTGTACCTGTTCAAGAACGACGCGGCCGCCGGAGACACGAAGGGCGATGGCTTCAAGGACGTGTGGCACGTCGTCAAGCCCTGACGCGTCGCGCTGCGTGGCGCCGGGGGGCAAAGCGGGGAGCCGGCCGAAGGGCCTGAGGTGTAGTGGTTCAATGGCGCGCCAAGCGCATGAGGCAGCGCACAGGCTGCAAGGGCGGGTGAGCGGATGCGGGCGGGATGGCAGGCCGGGCGGCGCCATGCAAAGTCGACGCGGCTCAGTATAATTTCGCGGCAACCGTCGGCGATGGGCGCCGGCGCTGCTTCGGACTGGCTCGCCACCCCGCCCTCTTCGCCAGGAAACCCGCCGATGACCGGTCAGGACCTACCCGGGGCGCTCCCCGACTTGCTCCCGGGCTTGCTGCCGCGCCTCTGGGCGTTCTCGCTGCGCATTGCCGGGGATCGCCACGACGCCGAGGATCTCGTGCAACGTGCCTGCGTCCATGCGCTCGAGCGCGAACATCAGTGGCAGCCGGGCACCTCGGCGTTGAGCTGGATGTACCGCATCGTACACACCACGTGGATCAACGAGATCCGCGCGCGGCGCGTCCGCTCGCGAGGCAGCCTCGCGTGGGAGGACGCCGACGTCGAATCCATCCCCGATTTCCATGCATCCACGCCCGAAGACCTGGCGAGCTGCCACCAGGTGTTCGGCGCGGTCGATCGTCTGCCGGAAGCGCAGCGCCTCGTGCTGCTGCTCGTGGCTGTCGAAGGGCTGAGCTATCAGGAGGCCGCACTGGTGCTCGACGTGCCGGTCGGCACCGTCATGAGCCGCCTGTCGCGAGCGCGTCGCACGATCGGCGATCAGTTTCGCAACCCGGAAGCCGGGCCCCGCCGCACCGACCGCACCGACCGCGTCGATCCGGCTAGCGGCGCACGTGAGGAGGACGCGTGATGCACGAAGACGATATCCGCCTGCTCGCGTTTGTCGATGACGAACTGCCCGCCGAGCAACGTGCCGAAGTGGAAGCGGCCATTGCCGCTTCGCCCGATCTGGCCGACGTGGTCGCGTCGTTGCGCGCGTCGCGCCTGCCATATGCCGCGGCCTTCGCGGCACAGTCGATGCCGCCGCTGCCCGAACGCCTCGTCGCGAACGTGGAATCGCTGCTGCGCACACATGCACAGCGCAAGACCCCGGGTGTGCAGACGGCGGGCGCGACGCCGGACGCCCTCGGGTCGCCCGCGGCCGGCGCGCGCGTCGGCGAGGTG